>NZ_LGUR01000139.1 GCF_001270495.1 Streptomyces viridochromogenes | reverse complement strand
GCACAGGTCATCGTCAGTCACCATCGCCGACCACCGTCTCGCGCGGCACGCTCCCTGCGGGGACGCCGGACGGCGAGGATGACGAGTCATGACGATCGTGTTCCGGGTGCCTGCCGGTGGTGCGGAGCGGGTGGGGTTCGCCTACTCGCCGGCGATGGAAGCCGTACTGAGCCTTCACGTGCTGGTGGAGCCCAAGCACCACCCCGTCCAGCACGGCTGGGTGCGTGCGATGCGCAAGCTGTCGCCGGCGCTGAAGCGGGAGATCGAGGCGTTCTCCTACGCGGTGCGCTCGTACTTTCCCGAGTTCCTCTTTCCGCGGCCGACCGG
>NZ_LGUR01000138.1 GCF_001270495.1 Streptomyces viridochromogenes | reverse complement strand
AACAACCGTGATTCCGGGAGTAGTGGCGAGCGAAACTGGATGAGGCTAAACCGTATACGTGTGAGACCCGGCAGGGGTTGCGTATGCGGGGTTGTGGGATCTCTCTTCTGTTGTCTGCCGGCAACAGGACGAGTCAGAAACCGTTGATGTAGGCGAAGGACATGCGAAAGGTCCGGCGTAGAGGGTAAGACCCCCGTAGTCGAAACATCAGCGGCTCGTTTGAGAGACACCCAAGTAGCACGGGGCCCGAGAAATCCCGTGTGAATCTGGCGGGACCACCCGCTAAGCCTAAATATTCCCTGGTGACCGATAGCGGATAGTACCGTGA
>NZ_LGUR01000137.1 GCF_001270495.1 Streptomyces viridochromogenes | reverse complement strand
AACAACCGTGATTCCGGGAGTAGTGGCGAGCGAAACTGGATGAGGCTAAACCGTATACGTGTGAGACCCGGCAGGGGTTGCGTATGCGGGGTTGTGGGAGTGTGCTTGATCGGTCTGCCGGCCGGTCGGAGAGTCAGAAACCGTTGATGTAGGCGAAGGACATGCGAAAGGTCCGGCGTAGAGGGTAAGACCCCCGTAGTCGAAACATCAGCGGCTCTCTTGCGTATTTCCCAAGTAGCACGGGGCCCGAGAAATCCCGTGTGAATCTGGCGGGACCACCCGCTAAGCCTAAATATTCCCTGGTGACCGATAGCGGATAGTACCGTGA
>NZ_LGUR01000136.1 GCF_001270495.1 Streptomyces viridochromogenes | reverse complement strand
GCATTCGGTCATCTTCTGGGCGAATGCGGGTGAGGTGTCGAGGAGGTCGGCGCCCATGCCGGCCCATTGGGCGCCTTGGCCGGGGAAGACCCATACCTGTCGGCCGGTGACCGGGGCGGCTTGTGCGGTGATGGCGTCGGGGGTGTGTTCGCCTTGGGCGAGGGCGGTCAGGGTGGTGATGGCGTGGGTGTGGTCGGTGGCGAGGATGACGGCGCGTTGGGGGAGGTGGCTGCGGGTGGTGGCGAGGGCGTGAGCGATGTCGGTGAGGCTGGTGTCGGGGTGTTCGTGGAGGTAGGAGGCGAGGCGACCCGCCTGACCAGCCAACCCGGCG
>NZ_LGUR01000135.1 GCF_001270495.1 Streptomyces viridochromogenes | reverse complement strand
GGAGAGGAAGAAGCCCGTCCCCGGCCGGATCCAGGAGCCCGTGGTCCCGCGGAAGTAGCCGCCGATCAGGCCGATCACCACCCCGGTGGCCGAGCTGAGGACGGTGATGCCGCTGGCGTTGGCGGGGGGGTTGTTCGTGTTGCCGGTGAACGAGCTGGTCCGGCTGGTCGGGGACTACCCTTCGCTGCCCATAAAGGCCCCCCTCCCAGCCACCGCGCGCCCACCCCGGTGGACGGCCGCCTCAGCCGCGGGCGCCGTCCCCGCTGCTCAGGACCGGCTCCACAACGTCGGCGGAGTGCAGCGCCGCCAGCTCGGCGATCACCGCGGGGGCCAG
>NZ_LGUR01000134.1 GCF_001270495.1 Streptomyces viridochromogenes | reverse complement strand
GCTGGTGCTGGAGCGGCTGTCGGACGCGGTGCGCAACGGGCGGCGGATCTGGGGTGTGGTGCGCGGTTCGGCCGTCAACCAGGACGGCGCCTCCAACGGACTGACCGCGCCGAACGGTCCCTCCCAACGGCGGGTGATCCGGCGGGCGTTGGCGAGTGCGGGGCTGACCGGTGCGGATGTGGACGCCGTCGAAGCCCATGGCACCGGCACGACGCTGGGCGACCCGATCGAGGCGCAGGCGCTGATCGCCACCTACGGCCAGGACCACGACGCCGAACAACCCCTCTGGCTCGGCTCCGTGAAGTCCAACATCGGCCACACGCAGGCCGCCGCG
>NZ_LGUR01000133.1 GCF_001270495.1 Streptomyces viridochromogenes | reverse complement strand
GCCGTGGGCGGGGCGTCCGGGAAGCGGGCGGAGGCCCGGGGCGGGGGCGGGGCCATGGGGGCGCTGTCTTCCGAGGTCGGGACGCGTAGGTCCGGGAGGGGCTGCGCGCCGGAGGTGGCGGCGGAGCCGGGATGGGCGGGGTCGGCCGTTCGCGCGCCCTCGCCGGGCGTCCGCTGGGCCTCGCCGGGCATCCGCTGGGCGTACGCGCCGCCCGAGGCGTCCGGTGGCTCACCCTGCGCGTCGTCGGCCGGCAGCGGGTTCGAGGGTCTCGGCGGGGCCGTCGGGGGGGGGGGGGGGGGAGGGGGGGGGGGGGGGCCCCGGGGGGGGGGGGTGGGGGGGC
>NZ_LGUR01000132.1 GCF_001270495.1 Streptomyces viridochromogenes | reverse complement strand
AGGTGGCGGGCGAGGGCCAGATCGATGGTGGCGCCGTGCGGCCGCTTCCAGTCGACGGGGACCTTGATGGTGGCGCACTCGAAGTTGGCCAATGCGCCCTGGTCGGAGGGCGATTCACAGGGGCCCCAGGCTATTCGCCCGGATGACGGGGCCTTGGCCGAGGGAGCCGCCGCCTCGGGCGCGGCCACGGCCGTCCCGGCGAGCAACTGGCCGAACAGCGCGGTGACCAGAGCGCCGACAGCCAGTCTTCCGCGGGTCTTCGCACGGGGAGCCGGTGGGATCGGTGAGATCGGTAAGATCGGTGGGGGGTTGGACGGCACGGATGTTCCTCCATGAATCAG
>NZ_LGUR01000131.1 GCF_001270495.1 Streptomyces viridochromogenes | reverse complement strand
TCGAGCAGCGCCTCCAGGCTGGTCTCACCGCGCAGCACGTTGCCGGCGAGGAAGGAGAGGATCTCCGACTCGGCGCGCAGCCGGGCCGCCTGGTGGGTGCGGCGGGCCGCGAGGTCCACGACCGAGGCGACCGAGACCGCCACGCCGATGAAGATCGCGATGGCGACCATGTTCTTCGGGTCGGCGATGGTCAGCGTGTGGACGGGCGGCGTGAAGTACCAGTTCAGCAGCAGCGAGCCCACCACCGCCGAGGCCAGTGCCGGCAGCAGGCCGCCGAGGAGTGCTGCCGCCACCGTCAGCGACAGGTACAGCAACATGTCGTTGGCGAGGCCGACTTCGGGTG
>NZ_LGUR01000130.1 GCF_001270495.1 Streptomyces viridochromogenes | reverse complement strand
TCGAGCAGCGCCTCCAGGCTGGTCTCACCGCGCAGCACGTTGCCGGCGAGGAAGGAGAGGATCTCCGACTCGGCGCGCAGCCGGGCCGCCTGGTGGGTGGGGCGGGCGGGGAGGTCCACGACCGAGGGGCCCGAGACCGCCACGCCGATGAAGATCGCGATGGCGACCATGTTCTTCGGGTGGGGGATGGTCGGGGTGGGGACGGGCGGGGTGAAGTACCAGGTCAGCAGCAGGGAGCCCACCCCCGCCGAGGCCAGTGCCGGCAGCAGGCCGCCGAGGAGTGCTGCCGCCACCGTCAGCGACAGGTACAGCAACATGTCGTTGGCGAGGCCGACTTCGGGTG
>NZ_LGUR01000129.1 GCF_001270495.1 Streptomyces viridochromogenes | reverse complement strand
CGCCCGGTTACATTCCGAACCCGGAAGCTAAGCCTTACAGCGCCGATGGTACTGCAGGGGGGACCCTGTGGGAGAGTAGGACGCCGCCGAACAAATTTTAGAAAAGGCCCACACCTTATGGTGTGGGCCTTTTCGCGTTTCAGGACGGCATCACCAGTCCGGTGTCGTACGCCAGAATCACCGCCTGAATTCGATCCCGTGAACCCGTCTTCGCGAGGATGCGGCCCACGTGGGTCTTCACCGTCGACTCGGCCAAGTGTAGGCGGGTCGCTATCTCCGTGTTGGTCCAGCCCTGGCCGATCACCGTGAGGATCTCGCGTTCGCGGTCGGTGAGGGGCGCGAGGCGGGGGTCAGGGGACGTGGGTTCAGGGTTCCCGGTGGGGTTCTGCCTCGGGAGATGGTGGACGTACGCGTCGAGGAGGCGGCGGGTCAGGCTCGGGGCGACCACCGCGTCGCCGGTGGACACCGCGCGGATGCCCGAAAGGAGCTCTTCCGGCTGGGCATCCTTGACGAGGAAGCCGGAAGCGCCGGCGCGGAGACCGGCGTAGGCGTACTCGTCGAGGTCGAAGGTCGTGAGGATCAGGACCCGGGTGCGGTCGCCGGAGGCGGTGATGCGGCGGGTGGCCTCGATGCCGTCGAGGCCGGGCATGCGGACGTCCATCAGGACCACGTCGGGGTGGAGTTCCGCAGTCAGGCGGATGGCCTCGCTGCCGTTGGCCGCTTCGCCCAGTACTGTCATGTCGTCCTGGCTTTCCAGGAGCATTCGGAAGCCGAAGCGCTGGAGGGGCTGGTCGTCGGCGATGAGGACGGTGGTCACTGCGGGGTTTCCTCCGGGAGATGCAGGTGGACGCGCCAGCCCTGTTCGGGGTGCGGGCGTGGGCCGGCCTCAAGTGTGCCGCCGTACAGGGCGGTTCGTTCGCGCATTCCGGGCAGGCCGCGGCCGCCGGAGGGCTGCGGAAGGGGGTGGTCGGGGCCTCCGCTGCCGGTGTCGGTCACCGTTACGGTCACGGCGCCCTTCTCCTCGTACGACAGCTCTATTGCGGCTGTTGTACCCGGGCCGGTGTGTTTGAGGGTGTTGGTGAGGGCCTCCTGGATGACGCGGTACACGGTGAGTTGGCGGCCCGGGGGGAGGGTGGGGCTGCCGTGGGTGGTGGTGTGGACGGGGAGGCCGGCGGCGCGTACGCCGTCGAGGAGTTGGGCGAGGTCGGTGAGGGTGGGCTGGGGGGTCAGTTCCGGCTGGGGGGTTCGGGGGTTGTCCTCGTCGCGGAGGACGTCGAGCAGGCGGCGTAGTTCGGACAGGGCCTGGCGGCTGGTGGAGGCGATGGCGTGCAGGGCCTGGGCGGCGCGTTCCGGGGACTTGGCGGCCGCGTACTGGCCGCCGTCGGCCAGGCCGGTGATGACGGAGAGGTTGTGGCCGATGATGTCGTGCATCTCGCGTGCGATGCGGGCGCGTTCGGCCGCGGCGGCGAGCTGGGCCTGCTGGTCGCGTTCGACCTCCAGGCGGCGGGCGCGGTCCTCGAGGGCCTCGGTGTGGTCGCGGCGGGTGCGGACGGTGATGCCGATCGCTGTCGCCACGGCGATGGACATCAGCACGGGGACGATGTCCTTGTCCGGGCTGCCCTGCGGGTGGCGGGCGGCCATCACGGCCATGGGTGCGGTCATCAGGGCTGCCGCCCACCACAGATGGCGCGGTGGGCGGCGCAGGGCGATGTGGAAGATGACGAGGAGATGCAGCAGGAACGCTTGGAGGGCGATGCCTGTCCAGGCGTTGACCAGGGCGAAGGGGGCTATGAGGAGGAGTACGGCCCGGGGGTGGGCGCGTCGCAGGAGGAGGGGGACGGAGAGGCCGAGGCTCAGGGTGAGGACGAGCCAACCGGGGTGGTCGTGGTCGCGGGCCACGTTGAGCCAGCCGCCGCCGTAGTAGTCGATGAGGGCCGCTGTCACCCAGAAGCCGGTGAGGTGCAGGTCCCACACGAGTGGGTGGCGTCGGTCGAAGGTCCGCACGCGTCGGGTGATGCGGTGGATGTGCTGGGTGAGGGGTTCCGTCCCTCGCTCTTCCGTCACGTCGTCCATCGTGCGGGGTTTCCGGTAGGCAGCACAGAGCCGCAGGCCGTATTCCGGGTGAGGGATGTCGTACCCAGGTACTACGGTGGCGGCCATGAGCACCACGAGCCCCGGGGCCTACGTCATCCGGTCGATACGTGCCGACGAGTGGGCCGCCGCGAAGGAGCTGCGGCTGGCCGCGCTGCGGGATCCGGTCGCGCCGATCGCCTTTCTGACGACCTATGAGGAGGCCGTGGCCCAGCCCGACTCCTTCTGGCAGGAGCGGGCCGCCGGGGCCTGTGAGGGCGCCGAGGAGGCGCAGACGATCATCGCCGAAGGGCCGGACGGGCGATGGGTCGGGACGTTGACCGTGCTGGTCGAGGAGCCGGGGACGAGCGACTGGGCCGGGTTTCCGGTGGAGCGGAAGCAGGGGCATGTCGTCGCCGTGTTCGTGCGGCCCGAGGAGCGCGGGATCGGGCTGACCGAGGTGCTGTTCGACGCCGCCCTTCAGTGGGCGTGGGCGCGTGGTGCGGAGCGGGTGCGGCTGATCGTGCACGAGGAGAACGGGCGGGCGCAGCGGTTCTATCGGAAGGTGGGGTTCGTTCCGAGTGGGGTGACCGTGCCGCTCGGTGCGGGGTCGGAGGAGTCCGAGTGGGAGTTCGTCATCGAGCGGCCCTGAGGGTGCGAAGGGCTTGCTGGGCCGGTAACTGGTCCGCTTAGACCGGGAGTTCGTCGTGCGGCCAGCGGGAGCGGGCCTGTTCCCGGGACCGGAGCAGGGCCAGGGTCGGCATGCCCCGGTCTGCTCCGGTGGCCAGCAGCTCCGGCAACTGGGGAAGCGGAGCCACGGCGGCGACGTCGTCCAGGACGAGCGTCAGTGGTGGGTCGAGGCGACCGGAGGATGACCGTTCGGCCATGCGCCGGCCGCGCTCGACCACGCTTGCGGCGAGGGCCGTCAGGAGTGGCATGGCGCCCGGGTTGGTTCGGGGGTCCTCGATGGATTCACCCACCACATAAAGCGTGCCCCCTTCATGGACGAAGGAATCCAAGGTGAGGGCATCAGTTCGGTTTGGAGTGCAGGACTCCCGGATGTTGACCGTGGAGAGGGCCGAGAGGGCTCTGGTGGTCAACTCCTGTGCCATGTCCCGGCGTTCGGGGTGGGCGGTGAGGGCGGCTTCGAGTTCGCCCGCCGCGCCGGGGGCGGCCTTCGGGTTGGTGCGGAGGATGCGTACGGCGTCCTGGATCTGGCCGCCCTGGGACCAGCGGTGGACGTGGCGGATGGTGCGGCCGTCGATGGCCGCGGCGTGGAGGTAGCTTCGCAGGAGCGTTTCGGCGGTGTCGCTGACCGCTTGGTCCAGGCGGGAGGTGGGGCGGACCGGGGTCAGGAGTGCGGTGGCTCTGGAGACCGCGGTCTGCTTGTCCTCGCAGCCTGTTGTGGGGGTCCAGTGGATGCGGGCCGGGGTGTCGCAGCGGTGGGCGGGGTCGTAGAGGAGGACTGGGCCGAGTTTTGCGCGGGCGTCCTTTGTGTCCTGCCAGAGGGCCGGGTTCGAGGTGACTACGAGGGCGGGGCCTTCCGCGTCGTGTACGGCCTGGGTTGCGGTTGCCTGGCGGCTTTCCCTTGTGGCTATGACAAGCCTGTCCCACGCCGGTTCGCCGAGTCCCCGGGGTGCGGTGAGCGCCGTCGGCCGGCCGGCGTCAGAATGCCCCGTCGGCTGTGGCTGTGGCTGTGCCTGTGCCGGTGGCTGGGGTGCCGGTAGCGGCGCCAGCTCCGTTCTGGGCGCAGGTATGACGTGCGGTGCCGGGACATCGTGCGCCATCGGTCCTGGCGCCTCCGCATTCCCGGGCTCTCCCGCGACCTCTGCCTTTCCACCGCGCCGACCGGCCCTGACGGCCCGCCACCTTGCCACTGTCCCGAGCACGAACACGGTCAGCACGATCAGGACCATCAGCTGGCCGATGAACAGCCCCCAGAACAGGCCGTACCCGGAGAGCTGCTCGCTCGGTGTCTCCGGCCACGCGCCCGGGATGTCGTGGGGCTGGGTGATCAGGGAGCGCATGGCCAGGGGGGTGTGGGTGAAGGTGACGCCGGAGGGCCAGGAGCCGTGGGCGAACAGGGCTGCGAGGCCCGTCGCCGTCCAGACCAGCAGGGTCATGCCGAGGAGGAAGGCGAGTATGCCGATGAGCAGGCCGTCGGGGATGCCTCCCTGGCCGTCCCGGTGGTCCCGGTGTGCCCGGCGGTCGTCCGGTCTCACGCTGCCTCCTTGCCCTGCGCCGGCCCTATGCCACCGTCGATTCGGAGTCGCCGAGGTGTTGTTCCACGAAGGCCGCCGCCCGTTCCTCCGCCTCCAGCTCGGCGGCGCGCAGGGCGTCGTCGGTCAGCTCGTGGTCGGCGGACGACTCGGTCATCGCGCGGTCGGTGAAGACCAGAGGACGTTCCGTCTCGGTGACCAGGTGTTTGACGACCTGGACGTTGCCGTTGACGTCCCACACCGCGATGCCGGGGGTGAGGGACGGGATGATCTCCACCGCCCAGCGTGGGAGGCCCAGGACGCGGCCCGTCGCTCTCGCCTCGTCCGCCTTCTGGGCGTAGATGGTCCTGGTGGACGCCATCTTCAGGATCGCGGCGGCCTCCTTCGCCGCCGCGCCGTCGACGACGTCGGACAGGTGGTGGACGACGGCGACGAAGGACAGGCCCAGGCGGCGGCCGAACTTCAGCAGGCGCTGGAAGAGCTGGGCCACGAAGGGGCTGTTGATGATGTGCCAGGCCTCCTCGACCAGGAAGATGCGCTTCTTCCGGTCGGGGCGGATCCAGGTGTGCTCCAGCCATACGCCCACGATCGCCATCAGGATCGGCATGGCGATCGAGTTGCGGTCGATGTGGGACAAATCGAACACAATGAGCGGCGCGTCGAGGTCGATGCCGACCGTGGTCGGACCGTCGAACATGCCGCGCAGGTCACCGTCGACCAGGCGGTCCAGCACCAGTGCCACGTCCAGGCCCCAGGCCCGTACGTCGTCTATGGCGACGTTCATCGCCTCGGCGGACTCCGGCTCTGGGTGCCGTAGCTGCTCGACGATGTCGGAGAGGACCGGCTGGCGCTCGACGATCGTCTCGTTGACGTAGGCGTGCGCGACCTTCAGGGCGAAGCCCGAGCGTTCGTCGAGGCCGTGCCCCATCGCGACCTCGATGATCGTCCGGAGCAGGGCCAGCTGGCCCGTCGTCGTGATCGCGGGGTCGAGCGGGTTGAGGCGGATCCCCATGTCCAGGGCCGCCATCGGGTCCAGGCGGATGGGAGTTATTCCCAGCTCCTGCGCGATGAGGTTCCACTCGCCGACGCCGTCCTCGCCCTGGGCGTCGAGGACGACGACCTGGCGGTCGCGGAAGCGGAGCTGGCGTAGGACGTAGGTCTTCTCCAGGGCCGACTTGCCGTTTCCGGACTCGCCGAGGACCAGCCAGTGCGGGGCGGGGAGCTGCTGGCCGTACAGCTGGAAGGGGTCGTAGATGTAGCCCTTGCCGGAATACACCTCGCGGCCGATGATCACCCCCGAGTCACCGAGACCCGGCGCGGCGGTCGGGAGGTAGACCGCCTGGGCCTGGCCCGTCGACGTGCGCACCGGCAGCCGGGTCGTCTCGACCTTCCCGAAGAGGAAGGACGTGAAGGCGTCGGTGAGGACGGACAGCGGGTCCCGCATCAGGTCCTACCTCCGAATGCCGGTGGCGAAGGGGAGTGTGTTGACGAATGCCCGGTGGTGCTCGCGGTCGCACCATTCCAGCTTCAGATACGACTTTCCGGCTGACGCCCGGATGGTCCGCTTGTCCCGGGCCAGGGCCTCGGGGGAGCGGGAGGAGACGGTGATGTAGCCGACCAGGTTGACGCCGGCGGCACCGCTCGCGAGGTCTTCGCCTCGCTGGTCGAGACGGTTGTGGGCGGCGATGTCGCGGGGGTCGACGGTGCGGTTCATCTTGGCGGCGCGGCTGGCCTCCGCCTCGTCGTTGGTCTTCTCGGTCAGCATGCGTTCGATGGCGACCTCGGTGGGTTCGAGGTCCATCGTGACGGCGACCGTGCGGATGACGTCCGGGGTGTGGACCAGGAGCGGCGCCAGGAAGTTGACGCCGACCGGGGTCATCGGCCACTCCTTCACCCAGGCGGTGGCGTGGCACCAGGGCGCCCGGGTGGACGACTCCCGGGTCTTGGCCTGGAGGAACGTGGGCTCCATGGCGTCCAGTTCGGCCGGCCAGGCGTTGCGCTTCGTCATCGCCTGGATGTGGTCGATCGGGTGGTCCGGGTCGTACATGGAGTGGATGAGGGAGGCGAGGCGGCCCTGGCCGAGGGGCTGCCGTACGCGGATGTCGGCCTCCTGGAGGCGCGAGCAGATGTCGGTCAGCTCGCGGGCCATGACGACGGCGAGACCCGCGTCCCGGTCGACCTTGCCGCCGTGCGGGCGGGCCGCGCGGGCCATCGCCTGGGCCTCGGCGGCCAGTTCGCGGGTGAAGTGCATGCAGGCGACGAGGTATGCGCGGTGCTGCTCGCTGCTCGTCGACACCATCGACTGGAGTTGGTCGTACGACTGCTGCAGCCAGCCCAGGGCCCGCTCGTCGCCGCGTTGAGCGACGTCCTTGGCGTGGGCGTCGGGGTCGGCGGGGAGGGTGCGGGCGAGCATCTGGAGGCGGGTGACGAAGCCGTCGCCGTTGGCGACATGCTTCAGCAGGGTGCCGAAGCGGTCGACGAGGGCTTCCTGGTCCTCGGAGTCGCGCAGGCCCACGCCGGGGCCCTCGATCTCGATGGCGGCGGTGACCGTGCGACGGTCGGCGTGCAGGAGCACGGCGATCTCGTCGGGCCCGAAGGGGGCGGCCAGCCAGGTGATGCGGCCGATGCCGGGCGGCGGGCCGACCTCGATCTCGCGCCCGTCGAGGCGGGTGCCGGCCTCGACGACGCCGGAGCGGTAGGCCGTGCCCTGGCGGAGGGTGCGCTTGTAGCTGCGGTTGATCTCGAACCACTTGTAGAAGGTCCGGTGCTTGTACGGCACGTAGACCGCCGCCAGCGCGAGCAGCGGGAAGCCCATCAGCAGCACGATGCGCAGGGACAGGACGGGGACGAGGAGCCCGCACATCATGCCGAGGAACGCGCCCCCGATGATCAGCGCGATCTCGCCGGTCTCGCGGTTGCGGCCGACGATCGCGTTCGGCCGGGCGCGGCCGATCAGATATGAACGGCGGGGCGTGACCGCGTGGGACACGTGGGACTCGGTCGTCAACGCCCGTCACCTCCTGAACGATTGCTGTTGCGGGTGTTACTGGCGTGGGGGGTGTTCACCGGGCTGCTCGAACGGGGCGCGGGTGCGGCGGAGGGGACAGATCCGCCGCCTCCGTTCGAGGAGCGCGAGCTGTGCGCGGCGACGCCGCCGGAGGCGGGGTTGGAGGGGCGGGCGCCCGAGCCGCCCTGGCCGCCGCCCTGGTTGTCCGCGCGGGAGCTGTGCGTCTTGATGCCCTGGGCGACGAGGGTCGCCGGGGAGCTGATGACAGCGGCGGCCTTGCCTTCGGCGCCCCGCATGATGCGGTTGTTGCGGGAGCCGGCGAGCTCGTCGCCGAAGCCCGGCACGAAGCGGTAGATCATCGCGCTCGCGAAGATGGCGAGCAGGATGATGGCCAGGCCGGAGACCACGGCGGAGAAGGCGTTCGGGCCGTCGTCGGCGGACAGGGCGCCCGCCAGGCCGAGCACTATGACGATGACCGGCTTCACGAGGATGACGGCGATCATGATGCCCGCCCAGCGGCGGACGTGGCCCCACAGGTTCTTGTCGACCAGGCCGGCGTAGACGACGGTGCCGAGGAGGGCGCCGACGTAGAGCAGGGCGGCGCGGATGACGAGCTCCAGCCAGAGGACGCCGGCGGCGAGGATGGAGACCAGGGACACCACGATCAGCATGATCGGGCCGCCGCCGATGTCCTCGCCCTTCTCCAGGGCTCCGGAGAAGGTGCCGAAGAAGGTGTCCGTCTGGTCGCCCGTCGTTTTCGCCAGGACGTCCGTGATGCCGTCGGTGGCCGATACGACCGTGTAGAGGATCAGCGGCGTGAAGGCCGACGCCAGCACCGTCAGCCAGAGGAAGCCGATCGCCTCCGAGATGGCGGTGCTGAGGGGGACCCCTCGGACGGCTCGCTTGGCGACCGCCAGGAGCCAGAGGAGGAGGGTCAGGATGGTCGATGCCGCGAAGACGACCGCGTACTGCTGGAGGAACTTCTCGTTCGTGAAGTCGACGTTGGCGGTCTCCTTCACGGCCTCGCTCAGCTTGTTGACGGTCCAGGCGGCGGCTTCGGCGCAGCCCTTTGCGAGGGAGGAGAGGGGGTCGAGGGTGGAGGTGGGGTCGGTGAGGGAGGGGGTGCCGCCGCTTCTGGAGCTTCCGCCGTTGTCTTTTTCGCAGTACTGCTTGGCCGGACCGATGAGCAGGTCACAGGGATCGTCGCTCGCTGTCGGTGTGGGTGTAGGCGTAGGTGCCGCGTAGGCGCGGGTGGCCAGCAGAACGGCACCCGTCTGCACGGCCGCGACCAGTGCCGTGATCTTGAGTACGCGACGCGGGTTACCGGGCATACGTGAACCCTCCGTACTCCTCGATGGCCTTGCTGATCTCGTCGGAGCTGGCGGCTCTGTCGTCACCGGGCACCGGCGCCGGGCCATCCTTCTGGGTGTCCGCGGTGATCTTCCAGTTATCACTGACCCATTGCAGCTCGAAGGTCCAGGTCTTCCACGTTGAGCTCACGGGGTCGGTCGAGCCTTGGCCCGACATGCCGATGAGGCCCATGTACCAGACAGAGACCTTGGCGCTGCTTTGTGTGAACTGTTCGACCTTGGTGCCCACAGGCACAGTGCGCGATACGAACGTGCTGCCCTCCGGGGCGTTACCGCTCGCGTCAAGGCCGAGCTTGCTGAGGAAGTCCGGTGAGTACGCCTGGTCCATCGCGCCTTGGAGCTTTGCGGCTGCCGTCGGCGTGTAAATCGTGTCGACGATGCTGTGCCGACTCTCCTTGCTGAACATGCCGGTCGAACCCAGCGTCACCGCATAGTTCGCCGCCGCACTCTGCGCCCCCTGCTCATCCCGCGCGAACCCCCCGGGAATCCCCCCGGCCTTGCCATCCACCGGACGGGTCCCGCTCGCTGCCGTGGATGAGGAATTCGGCTGGTTCTCATCCCCGGAGGGGGCCGCGGAGTCGTCGCCTCCACGGTTCGCGAAGGCGATCGCTGCGATGAGGAGGACGACCACGCCGACCACGGTGACCAGGCTCCGGGACGACGAGCGGCCACCCCGCCGCGCGCCCCCGTACACGTCACCGCCGCTTTCGGGCAGCCGTGTGCGGGTCTGACCCGTGCCTCCGTAGCCGCCGGAGGGCTCCCGCTCGTCTCCGAGACTCATGCCGCGTACGCCCCCTCGACGTCGGACAAAAACACGTAGGAGTACGACGGTAGCCGTGCTGGTTCCCGCATGGGCGCGGTGTGGTGACTCGACATCAGGGAAACGCAACCTCAGCCGGTGGGCACGACGGGTGGGTGGGGGACGAGGGGGCCGGGCGTGCCCGGAGTGGACGGGCGGGGACGGGGTCGCCTAGACGGCCATGCCGTACACGATGGTGAACAGCGTGCCCAGTGAGCCGATGATGAAGACGCCCGTCAGGCCGGCGATGATCAGGCCCTTGCCCTGCTCTGCGCTGAAGGTGTCGCGCAGTGCCGTGGCGCCGATGCGCTGTTTGGCCGCGCCCCAGATGGCGATACCGAGGCAGAGCAGGATGGCCACCGCCATCACGACCTCGATCATCACCTTCGCCTCGTTGCCCAGGCTGCCGAAGGGACCCCAGTCCGGAGCGATCCCGCCGATGATGGTGTTGATGTCGCCCTTATCGGCCGCAAAGAGCATGTAAGTCACCGCCCCTGTCGGGTAGTTCCGCAGTCCCCTGCGGTGCGCAGAGGTCAGCCCTCATTCTCGCCGACAATGGCGCTGTCGTATGTCGACTTGGCGTCATTGATGGGCGGGATTCGTACGAATAGCTCGTACGGTCACTCTGTGTATCACGGCAGGTCACCCCGGGCAATGAGGCCTGAGCGGAACCTGTCGTGTGGTTCCGTCGTTAGCCATCCTCACGCCGGGGGCCGTTTCTGACGGCCGGTCGGGTGAGTGGTCGTGCCCGTGTTCTGCGGGTGAAGGCTATCCCGGCATGGCGAACGGGCCACGACGGGGTGCCGTGGCCCGTTGCTGTCAGGGCTGGTGACGGAGGGTCAGCCGGTGAAGGCGTCCAGGCCCTGCGGGGTGCCCCAGCCGGTGGGGCCGTCGTAGCCGGAGCGGGCGGTGCAGAAGTACGACGTGGAGCAGGTGCCGTTGTTGCCGGAGGTGACGTCGTTGAGGGCGGACGTACCGGCGGCGTCGTACGGGAACCGGGCGGGGTAGGAGCCGCTGGACGGGGTGCCGGCCAGGGCGTAGACGCCCGCGATGATCGGGGCGGAGGCGCTGGTGCCGCCGAAGGTGTACCAGCCGGCCGTGACGCCGTAGGAGTCGTAGACCGAGACGCCGGTCGCCGGGTCCGCGACGGCCGAGACGTCCGCGATCATGCGCTTGCCGCAGCCGCTGTCGGTCTGCCAGCTCGGCTTCGTGTCGTACGAGGAGCAGCCGGAGCCGGTCCCTTCGGTGCTGCTGGTCTTCCAGACGGACTCCGTCCAGCCGCGCGAGGTGGAGGAGGCGGACAGCTTCGTGCCGCCCACGGCGGTGACGTACCGGGACGCGGCCGGGTACTCGGCGCCGTAGGCCGAGTCGCCGGCGCTGACGGTGATGGCGAGGCCCGGGTGGTTGAAGTACGCGGAGTCGTACGAGGCGTCGGAGGAGGACTCCGAGCCGCCGTAACTGTTGGAGACGTACTTGGCGCCCAGCTTGACCGCCTCGTTCACCGCGGTGCCCAGATCCTCCATGGAGGCGGAGGACGCCTCGACCAGCAGGATGTTGCAGTTCGGGCAGGTGGCGCTCGCCATGTCGACGTCGAGGGAGATCTCCTGGGCCCAGCCGCTGTCCGCGGAGGGGAGGGAGGTCGTGGAACCGGTCTGGCCGACCTTCTTGAAGCAGCCGTTGGAGGAGGTGCAGGCGGAGAGGCCGTACTGCGATCGGTACTTGGCGAGGTCGGCCTCGGCGTTCGGGTCGTCGTACGCGTCGACGATCGCGATGGTCTCGCCGTCGCCGTTGGAGGCGGCGGCGGACGTCAGGCCGTAGGCGTCCTGGAGGTCGGACGGGCCGTAGCCGGAGGGGGTGGTGGTGTCACCGGCCTTCGGGGTGATGCCGTCCTTGTTGCCGTCTCTGGCCGCCCGCTGCTTCTCGAAGGCGGTGGTGCCGCCGGTCACGCGGACCGAGTTGCAGGCCAGGTCGCCCTTGTGCTTGGGCGTGGCGCACGGGGTGGCGGTCCAGGTGACCTTCGTGGTGGCGGAGGAGCTGGCGGGGGTCTGCGGGGTGGCGGTCGCGTGGGTCGCGGTGGCGAGCCCTGCGAGGAGCAGTGCGGCGGTGGTCGCGGCCGCGGTGGCGGCCGTGGACGTGAAGCGGCGCCATCTGCCGGGGTTGGTCAGTGGGTTGAGGGTCGACGTACGCAACGGACAGCCTCCGGTGAGGAGTGGGGGAAGAGGCATGCGGGTGGGGGTCCACCGGTGTGGTTCCCGGTGGGGGCGGCGGCCCGCCGACGACTGTCGCTTGTTGAGTACGTGACAACAAGATGAGTTTCGCAATCCTGACTTCCGTATTGCTCAGGGAAGTTGGGGATTGCTGATCAATGGCGTGGGGATGGGTGGGCGATGGCCTTGGCTTGACCGGGGCCGGAAGGTGGGGCGCCGCGGGGCTCAGTTCTCGGTGACGTTCGTGGTGATCAGGCGGAGCAGCTGCTTGGCCAGGGCGTCCTGTTCGGGGGTCAGGCCCATGGCGTCGCCGATGGCGAGCGGGACGGTGGCCGCGCGGTCGCGGAGTCCGGCCCCGGCCTCGGTGAGGCGGATGGCGACCGAGCGCTCGTCGTCGGGGCGGCGCTCGCGGCGCAGCAGGCCGCCCGCTTCGAGGCGCTTGAGCAGGGGGGAGAGGGTGCTGGACTCCAGCTGGAGGGCCGTGCCCAGGTCGCGTACGGAGATCGAGTCCTGCTCCCAGAGGACGAGCATGACCAGGTACTGCGGGTAGGTCAGGCCGAGTTCGTCGAGGAGGGGGCGATAGCGCGCGGTGACGGCGCGCTATCCGGTCGCCATCGAGCAGAACTACGCCGTCGCGCGGTGGGTCGTCAGCGAGGGGGCGGGCAACAACCTGGACGCCGGGCGGATCGCGGTGGCCGGTGACTCGGTGGGCGGCAACATGAGTGCCGCGCTCACCTTGATGGCCAAGCAGCGCGGGGATGTTCCACTGGTCCAGCAGGTGCTCTTCTATCCGGTCACCGACGCTGCCTTCGACACCGGCTCGTACCGGCAGTTCGCCGAGGGGTACTTCCTGCGGCGGGATGCGATGCAGTGGTTCTGGGATCAGTACACGACCGATGAGGCCGAGCGGGCGCAGATCACCGCGTCGCCGCTTCGGGCCTCCGTCGAGCAGCTTCAGGGGCTTCCGCCGGCGCTGGTCATCACGGCCGAGGCCGATGTGCTGCGGGACGAGGGGGAGGCGTATGCGAACAAGTTGCGGGAGGCGGGCGTGCCGGTCACCGCGGTGCGGTATCAGGGGGTCATTCACGACTTCGTGATGCTGAACGCGCTGCGGGAGACTCGGGCCGCGGAGGCTGCCATCGGGCAGGCGATCAGTGTTCTGCGCGGTGCCTTCGGGGCGTGAGCGACCATCGCCGTGGCGCGGGCCTGCGGGCCCGCGCTCCTGCGGTGTCGCCGTCAGCGCGGCTTCAAGCCGTGCAGCAGAAAGTGGACCAGGCCCTCCGCGCCCGCCAGGGCGGCTTCCGGCGTCAGCCAGCCGGCGCTGATGAAGCCGGCCACGCCGTGGAGGGTGGCGCCCGTGACGAGGTTGAGCTCCGCCGGGTCACCGTCGATGACCTCGCCCCGCTGCTGGGCTTCCGCGAGGACCCGTTCGAGGCTTCCCACCGTCTGCTCGACCGCGGCGGCCATCTGTTCCGAGGCGTCCGGCTCGTGCTTGCGGGCGTACATGAGCTCCAGGAGCGCGGCGTTGTCGATGGCGAAGGCGAGGTAGGCCCTGACGAGGGCGGTGAGGCGTGGCTCCAGGGGGAGGGCGGGGTCGTCGGCCGTGTTCAGTGACTGGGCGAGCCGCTCGTAGCCGGCCAGGGCCAGGGCGTTGAGCAGGGCCTGCTTGTCCTTGAAGTGCCGGCCGGGGGCGGCGTGGCTGACGCCGACCTCGCGGGCCAGTTCGCGGAGTGAGAGGGCGGCGGTGCCCTTCTCGCGCAGGGTGCGTTCCGCTGCCGCGAGCAGGGCGGCGCGCAGGTCTCCGTGGTGGTAGGGGCGGCTCTCGGGCATTGGACCATCGTAGCTTGATGTTGGCGGTGCCATCTTTGTTGGCGCCGCCATCATTGTTGTCATTGACATCATTGTTGGCGACGCCTACATTCGAGGCATGGCTCAGGAGGCTCAGGAGGCCGAGAAGCCGCGTAGGCCGAGTGCCTAGAGGGCTGAGACTGACAAGAAGGAGATGACCCGGATGGCCAAGCAGACTTGGGACGCGACCAGCCTCCCCGACCTCACCGGACGGACAGCCGTCGTCACCGGCGCCAACAGCGGGATCGGGCTGAGGGCGGCGGACGCGCTGGCGCGAGCGGGTGCGCATGTGGTGTTCGCCGTGCGGGACCCGGAGCGCGGCCGGGCGGCGGCCGCGACGGTGAACGGCAGCACGGAGGTGCGGCGCCTGGATCTGGCGGACCTGTCGTCCGTGCGGGAGTTCGCGGACACGTGGCAGGGTCGGCCGCTGGACCTGCTGATCAACAACGCCGGCGTGATGATGCTGCCGGAGCAGCGGACGGCGGACGGCTTCGAGATGCAGTTCGGCACGAACCATCTGGGCCATTTCGCGCTGACGAACCTGCTTCTGCCGTACGTCGCCGACCGGGTCGTGACGTTGTCGTCCGGTGCCCACCGCTGGTTCGGCGCGAGGATCCGTTTCGAGGACCTGAACTGGACGTCCGGCTATGACCCGAACCGCGCGTACGCCCAGTCGAAGCTGGCGAACCTGTTGTTCACGCTGGAGCTTCAGCGCCGCCTGACGGAGTCCGGCTCCCGGGTCCGCGCCCTGGCCGCGCACCCCGGCTATGCCGCCACCAACCTGCAGAGCCATGCGGGGAGTTCGTTGATGCGTGGCTTCATGAAGATCGGCAACAGGTTCTTCGCCCAGGACGACAGGGCGGGCGCGCTGCCGACGTTGTACGCCGCGACGCAGGACCTGCCCGGCGCGTGCTATGTCGGGCCTGACGGGCTCGGTGAGATGCGGGGTGCGCCGACGCTGGTGGGGCGGACCACGGCGGCGAGCGATGCGGTGGTGGCGCGGCGGTTGTGGACGGTTTCGGAGGAACTGACGGGCGTGAGCTGGCCGTTGGGGAAGAGTGAGGGAGAGGTCGAGGCTGAGGTCGAGGGCGTGGTGGCGGCCGAGTGTTAGGGCGTGGCGCTCGGCCGTCACCTGGGCGCGACTTGAGCCGGATCGTAGGGTCTACGACTCCGGCTGGGTCACCGTCAGCGCCCACCGGATGTTGTCCGCCGAAGCGTCGACGCCGATCGAGAAGGATCCGGGACGGACCACGCCGGGATCCATGGTCACGGAGCCCACACCGGCCCCGTCGGCGGGGCAGTCGACCGAGAAAGCGGCGATCTCCGTCTCCTGCGACATCGTCACCCGTACATCGCCGCCGCCCTCGCACGCCACCGTGAGCACGGTCGGCAGCCTGTCCCAGGCGCCGCCGGACGCGACTCCGCCGTCTCCCGTCTGTTCCGGCACCCACACCAGGCCCTCCGGGCCGGGATGGGGCAGCAGAACATCGGTCGACGCGGCGGCGGGCGCCGCCCCCAGGCCGGTCAGTCCGCAGGCCGCCAGTGCCGTCATGGCCAGGGCGCGGCTGGTTCTTGTCACGTTGGTTCCCCCTGAAGATGCCTTCGAAGATGCGTTGGTCGTCGGTCAGTTGGTTGGTCGGTCGGTTGGTCGGTCGGTTGATCGGTCGCGGCACAGTCTGCCGGGCCGGATGACCTGGTGCCTGAGTATGCGTACTCAGGGGTAGGGCGTCTCCGGAGGTGGTCCGCCGATGCCCATGGTTCTCGGGCGAGGGCATGAACACCGTTCCGGACGAGCGGATCACCGCGACCGTGGACGTCCGGCCCTGGCTGGAGCAGAAGTGGGCCGCCGTACTGGCCCATCGGACCGAGGTGGAGCCAGGGGCGGTGCCGGGGTTGCTCGCCGGCTTCCCGGCGGACGTACGGGAGCGGATCCCGGCGACGGAGTGGTACATCCGGCAGGACCCGGTCTCCTCCGTGCCGCCCCAGGCGGAACTGACCGTGTGAGCGTCCGGCATGTCTCCCCGTACGGCTGGATCCCGGTCGGCGGGGCTGACCATTTTCTCACCTTCGTGCGGAAGGGTGGGGCCCGATGAAGCGTCCCTCACGTTCCGCCCGCTCCGCCCTGCACGCCGTCGCCGTCCTGTTCGCCGTCGCCTCCGTCACCTCTGCCTCCTCCGCGGCCGCGGAGGACGGCTCGGGCCCCTTCGGAGTCACCGTTGTCGCCGCGGCCACCGCGCAGACCGCCCGTGTCGGTGCCCTGTTCTCGGGTGGCCGGCGCTTCTGTACCGCCTCGGTCGTGCACAGCCCGCAGCACGACCTCGTCGTCACCGCGGCGCACTGCCTGGACGGCGGCGCGCAGGACGTCGTGTTCGTGCCGGGGTACCGGGACGGCGAGGCGCCGTACGGGGTGTGGAGGCTCGGGAGGCGGTTTCTGCCGGAGGGGTGGGCGAAGGGGCGGGGCGAGGACAGTGACGTGGCGTTCGCGGTGGTGGCGGACCGGCGGGGTGGCGAGGGTGGCGCCGGGGAAGGGGTCGAGGACGTCGTCGGCGGCAATCGGTTCGTCGCGGGGATGGCCACCGGGGCCACGGCGGTGACCGTGACCGGCTACCCCAACTCCCGCCGGGTGCCGGTCGGTTGCACCGACGAGCCGACCTCGTACGGCCGCAGCCAGCAGCGGATCGCGTGTCCGGGATTCAGCGGCGGGACCAGCGGCAGTCCCTGGGTCAACGGAGACGGGGAGGTCGTGGGCGTGCTCGGTGGGCACGAGGGGGGTGGGGCGACGGCGGACGTGTCGTTCAGCGTGGTGTTCGGGGCGGAGGCGGCGGCGCTGTATCGGGAAGCGGGGCGGGAGGGAACCTGGGGAACCCGGCAGCCCGACTGATGACGAGAGCATCGGTTGCCGCGGCTTCCGCGTGGGAAGCTCCTAGACTGGCGCGGGCGGACTCCTGTCAGGCGAGGGGCGGTTGACGGTGCGTAAGGCATGGATCGTGGCGGGCGCCGCTCTCGCGGCGGGGCTCAGCTTCGTGATGCTGCTCGTCGTCGGGGTCTACATCGTCGCCGGGAACCTCGCGGGCGGAGTGGGCGGAGCGTCCAAGTCCCTGGCCAAGGGGGCCGTGCCGGCCGCCTACTCGGCGCTCGTGCAGAAGTGGGGCAACCTGTGCCCCGCCATCAACCCCGCCCTGCTCGCCGCCCAGCTCTACCAGGAGAGCGGGTTCAACCCGAAGGCCCAGAGCCCGGCGGCGGCGCAGGGCATCGCGCAGTTCATCCCGGGGACATGGGCCACGCACGGGGTCGACGGCGACGGTGACGGTGACCGCGACGTATGGGATCCGAATGACGCGATTCCGTCGGCCGCGTCGTACGACTGTGCGCTCGCCTCGTACGTGAAGGACGTGCCCGGCGACCCGACGAAGAACATGCTCGCGTCCTACAACGCCGGGGCGTACGCGGTCATCAAGTACGGGGGTGTGCCGCCGTACAAGGAGACCCAGAACTACGTGAAGACGATCACGACTCTGGAGCAGAGCTTCGCCGCGCCCGTCAACCGGGTGGATCCCAGCAAGCAGGCCGCCGGCGCCATCTACTACGCCCAGAAGAAGCTCGGCACGCTCTACCTCTGGGGCGGTGACGGTACCGCTGCGGACGATGGGCGGTTCGACTGTTCGGGGTTGACGAAGGCCGCGTACGACAGTGTCGGGATCTCGTTGCCGCGGGTCGCCAACGATCAGTACAACGCGGGGCCCCATCCGGACCGGGACGAGTTGCTGCCCGGGGACCTGGTGTTCTTCTCGGACGACCTCACCAACTCCCGGGCCATCCGGCATGTCGGGATTTATGTGGGTGGCGGGTACATGATCGACGCGCCGAGAACGGGTGCTGTGATCCGATTCGACCCGATCGACACCCCGGACTACTTCGGGGCCACCCGGGTGACCGAAGATGGCGCGAAAGCGCTGCCCACGACGGTGTAGACGGAGCGTGAACCCACCCCCTGAGCTGCGGCGATGGGTCTCTCTTCGATAACGTCTGCGTGATCATTCAGTGGAGTGTGGAACGTATCAACAGGGGCCGTGCGTTCCTGGTGTCGTAGCCGGATCTACAACCACGGGGGTGGGCGGAGCGGCGTACGCAAGTTGCGCCGAGCTAAGAGACGACGAAGGGGCCGCGGCATTATGGCTGGACTCGCAGATTCCGGGTCGAACCCCGACGTCGACCTGCTCTTCGACATCAATGGCCTGGCCAAGGACGCCCCGCACTGGTTCGACCGGGTCATGGAGTACGTCGGTGAGTACGGGCTGGTGCTCGCCATGGTGCTGCTGGTCGTGTGGTGCTGGTGGTCCGTCCGGCGCCGGGGCGACGAGGACGCCGCCTCGTCCGTCGCCGCGCTCGTGTGGGCGCCGCTGGCCGCCGGGATCGCGGTACTGGTGAACGTGCCGATCCGGGGGTTCGTCGAGCGGCCCCGGCCGTTTCTCGATCACCAGGGGCTCGAAGTCCTGGTGACCGGCAAGACCGACTACTCCTTCGTGAGTGACCACGCGACGATCGCCATGGCCCTCGGGGTCGGGCTGTTCGTCGCCAACCGGAAGTTCGGGCTGGTCGGGATCGGCCTCGCTCTTCTCGAAGGGTTCTGCCGCATCTACATGGGCGTGCACTATCCGACCGACGTCGTCGGCGGGTTCGCGCTCGGTACCGCCGTGGCCCTGCTGCTGTCGCCCCTGGCGATGGCCCTGCTGACGCCCGTGATGTCCGCCGTCGAGCGGTCGCCCAGGGGCGGGTGGCTCATCAGGGCGCGGGGCACATCCCGGGCGGGTGGGCAGGAGGCCATGATTCCGGGGGCTCGGAAAGAGCCCGCGGAGGCTGAGGAGCGGGACCTCGCCGCCTAGCCGACGTCATAACGGCAAGGGGTAGAAGAGTAAGGGGCAAGGGCAGGCCAGGGGCGAGGGCCATCAGGTCACGCGCCACCAGCGGCAAGGGCTACAGCGCCTGCGGGTAGCTGAAGAAGCCCTCCGGGTCGTACTGCTTCTTCAGCTTCGTCAGGCGCGTCGCCGCGTCCCCGTAGTACGCCTTGCGCCAGTTCTTCAGGGTCGGGTCGGTGTAGTTCTGGTACGCGGCGCCCGAAGCGTACGGGCGCATCGCGTCGTGGGCCGCCGTCAGCCAGGACTGGGCCGTGGAGCCCGAGGTGCCGGCGCGCCAGGAGGCGATGTACTGGGCCAGCATGCGGGAGCGGCGGTGCACGAAGGCCGTCGCGGTGGGGGAGACGCGGTTGACGGCTCCGCCGAGGGCCGTGAGGGCGATGCTGCCGGAGCCGCCGCTGACCGACTCCATCTGTCGCAGCAGTGTCTTTATGCCCGCTGTTGAGAGCTTACGGTCGAAGAAGTCCGACTTCGCGGTGTACGTCTCGCGGCTCAGCGCGCCCTCCGGGGAGCGGCCCGGGGTGGAGCCGGGGAGGTGGCACTGCGCGTCCGTGGCGAAGGACGAGCAGCCGGCGTACAGCTCCATCGACTCCTCGTACGAGCGGCGTTTGATCGAGACGTTGCTCGCGGGGCCGGGGCCTCCGGGGCCGTCGGCCAGGCGGTCCACCGCGTTCTTGAGTTCGCCGTAGGTGCCCAGCGAGAACGCCGCGAGGGTGACGGTCGGGGTGCTGCCCGCGTGGTTCGAGATGGTCAGCGCCGACCAGATCTCGTCGGGCTGGGTCGGGCCCCACTCCTGCCAGGCGTTGATCAGCGTGGCCGCCTTCGACCAGGGCCAGGTCATGTACGCCACTACGGCCTGGGGGGCGGGGTGGGTCTTGAACTGGAGTTCCGTGACGACGCCGAAGTTGCCGTTGCCGGCGCCGCGCAGGGCCCAGAAGAGGTCCTTGTGGGTGGTGGCGTTGGCGGTGAGCTGCTTGCCGTCGGCGGTGATCAGGGTGGCCTGGGTGAGGCTGTCGCAGGTCAGGCCGTAGGCGCGGGAGGTGACGCCGTGGCCGCCGCCCAGGGTGAGGCCGGAGACCCCGACGCTGGGGCAGGAGCCGGCGGGGATGGTGACGCCCTTGGCGGCGAGGGCTCGGTAGACGTCGATGAGCTTGGAGCCGGCGCCGACCACGGCGGTGTCGCCGGTGGCTCGGATGCGGTTGAGCTTGGAGACGTCGATGATCAGGCGGTTGTTGCCGGAGGACCAGCCGGCGTAGGAGTGGCCGCCGTTGCGGATGGCGACGTGGAGGTTGTGGGCTCGGGCGTAGGCGAGGGTGGTGCGGATGTCGTCGGGGTGGGCGACGTAGGCGACCGCGGCGGGCTTCAGGGAGTCGAAGCGGGTGTTGTAGAGCAGGCGGGCCGACTTCCAGTCGGTGTCGCCGGGGCGGATGAGCCGGCCGTCGAGGTCTTGGGCCAGGGCGGCCCAGTTGGCGGGGGCGGAGGCGGCGGTGGCGGTGGTGGCGGTGGTTCGGGTGCCGGTGGTTGTGCCCGAGGTGGTGTCGGTGCCGGTCTTGCAGGCGGTTGCCGTCATGGCGGTGAGGGCTGCTGCGGTGCCGCCGCCGATGAAGGTACGCCGTTCCATGTCGCCTCCTAGGGGGTTCGTGGAACGAGACGGGGTCGCGGAGGGCGGGGTTCCACGTAGCGGCGGTTTCTCCGGGTGCGGGCCGGGAGAGTCTCGCCCCCGCCGCCCCTACCCGTCCCATCCTTGAAGGGGCTCCGCCCCTTCGACCCCGCCAGGGGGCGGAGCCCCCTGGACCCCCATCGGCCCGAAGGGCCTCGTCCTCAAGCGCCGGACGGGCTGAAATGCCCGGACCCCGTCCGCCCGAAGGGCCTCGTTCTCAAGTGCCGGAGGGGCTGAAATGCCCGGACCCCGTCCGCCCGAAGGGCCTCGTTCTCAAGTGCCGGAGGGGCTGAAATGCCCGGACCCCGTCCGCCCGAAGGGCCTCGTCCTCAAGTGCCGGACCGGCTGAGAATGCCGGCGTCGTCTCAAAGACGCACGTGCCCCTCCGCATCCGCTCGGGCCAGGCTGCGCGCGCGTCTCGCTGGGCCCCGCCAGCCGCAGGTGCAGTGGGCCGTGCAGAAGCGGCCCTTCTCCACGGTTGTCGTGCGGTGTTCCGTGGGGTCGTCGGGATGTGCGGGGGAGGTTGGTCCGTCCTGCTGCGCCACGGCCACAACGTTACCCAAGGCAAGTAAGCGCGACGCCTCCGCGTGCGTGACGAGGGGCACCTACTCGTCGTTAACCGGAACGACAGGGGGCCCGTGACGGACGTACCGGCTGGGGGTAGGCAGGCGATGACGGAGCGGCAGCAGCACAGGCGGTGGCGTGGGGCGGGCGTTGCGGCTGGGGTCCTGTGCGTGTGTCTGGCGGGCAGTGGGTGTGTGGCGGAGAGCGGCGCCGCTGTCGGGGACGGGCGTGACGGGGATGCCGAGGTGATCGTTCGACGTGCCGCTGACGCGCTGGTCGGCGCCCGGAGTTCCAAGGCCCGGACGTCCATGGAGATGGCCGCCGGGGGGACCCGGGTCACCATCCGGGGCGAGGGTGTGTACGACTTCCGCAAGCAGCGGGGGCGGCTGAAGGTCCTGCTGCCGCAGGATCCTGCCGGGGCCACCGCGCAGCGGCCGATCATGGAGCTGCTTGCCCCTGGGGCGCTGTTCATGAAGAACCGGGGTGCCGGTGTGCCCGCCGACAAGTGGGTGCGGGTCGACACGCGGTCGCTCTCCGACGGGAACCTCGTCACCGGTGGCGCGACCGATCCGTTCGCCGCGGCCGAGGTGCTGCGCGGGGCGCGGACGGTGACGTACGTGGGCGAGGAGGACGTCGCCGGTACGGCGGTGCGGCATTACCGGGGGACCGCTGATCTGGTGGTGGCCTCGCGGGAGGCTTCCGAGGGGAACTCGGAAGCGCTTGCGGCAGCGGCGAAAGGGTTCGCCACCAGCGAGGTTCCGTTCGACGTGTACCTCGATGAGGACGGGCGGATCCGGAAGGTGCGGCATCGGTTCAGCTTCGTCAACGGGCAGCAGAAGGACGCCGTCGCCGTGGCCTCGACGACCCTGCTGTACGACTTCGGGGCCCCCGTCGACGTACGGCTGCCGGACGGCGACGACATCTACGCGGGCAAGATCGCGGAGGAGTGAGAGCCGGGGTATGCGTGCGTGACGGGCGTCAAGAACTAGCCCGTCCGTGCCATGCGCGGTGTGTAGGCCGCTCCCTACTCTAGGAAGTCGGTAACGGCAGAGAAGAGGTGATGCACGTGGCTCCGGTCGGCGGTACGGCAGTTCAGGACCACGTGGCCCTCGCCGAGATCGAGCTGTGCGGAGAGCTCATCATCGCGGCCTCGACCGCCCGCGAGGACCGGCTCAGTCTGGAAAGCATCGACGAGGTGCTGAGGGTCGCGGAGGAGCGGGACACGGAGGGGGAGTGAGTCCGCCCCCGCGTTGCGTCGCCGTCAGGTGCGCAGCAGTCGGCCGATCGCCTTCGTCGCTTCCTCCACCTTGGCGTCGATCTCCGCACCGCCCTTGAGGGCCGCGTCGGCGACGCAGTGCCGGAGGTGCTCCTCCAGCAGTTGCAGGGCGAAGGACTGCAGGGCCTTGGTGGAGGCGGAGACCTGCGTGAGTATGTCGATGCAGTAGACGTCCTCGTCGACCATGCGCTGCAGGCCGCGGATCTGGCCCTCGATACGGCGCAGGCGCTTGAGGTGTTCGTCCTTCTGTTTGTGGTAGCCGTGGATGCCCCGGTCGTGGTCCGTCACCACGTCGGTGGCGTCCGTGGCATCCGTGGCGCCCGTGACACTTGTCTCCACGGTCTCGTCAGGGGCGGAGGGCGCACCCGCGCCGGCCTCGGTGGTCGTCATCGCGTCCTCCAGACGTAAACCGCTTCATATACCCCTACTGGGTATATCGTACCGAACTTTGCTGGGTATAGGGCCCTGTGGCCGAACCGCTACCGGCCGTTGGACTGGACCACTGGGCAGCCCCCGTGCCGACCACTGTGCCTGATGGGCGACACTGGAGGACGGCCCATTAGCCGTGGCCGGATGATGCGCCTAGCATCAGCCTGACCGAAACCGATCCTTCTTGAGGACCCTCACGTGCGATTTCGTCTGACCCCCCGGGAGACGAGCTTCTACGACATGTTCGCCGCATCCGCGGACAACATCGTCACGGGCTCGAAGCTCCTGATGGAACTGCTCGGGGCGGACACCGCCGGCCGGGCCGAGATCGCAGAGCGTATGCGGGCCGCGGAACACGCAGGTGACGACGCCACGCACGCGATCTTCCACCAGCTGAACTCCTCGTTCATCACGCCGTTCGACCGCGAGGACATCTACAACCTCGCATCGTGCCTCGACGACATCATGGACTTCATGGAGGAGGCCGTCGACCTGGTCGTCCTCTACAACGTCGAGGAACTGCCCAAGGGCGTCGAGCAGCAGATCGAGGTGCTGGCGCGGGCCGCGGAGCTCACGGCCGAGGCCATGCCGAACCTGCGCACGATGGACAACCTCACGGAGTACTGGATCGAGGTCAACCGCCTCGAGAACCAGGCCGACCAGATACACCGCAAGCTTCTCGCCCACCTCTTCAACGGCAAGTACGACGCGATCGAGGTCCTCAAGCTCAAGCAGATCGTGGATGTGCTGGAGGAAGCGGCGGACGCCTTCGAGCACGTGGCGAACACGGTGGAGACCATCGCCGTCAAGGAGTCCTGAGACCCGCCCATGGACACCTTCGCGCTGGTCGCGACCATCGGGGTCGCGCTCTTCTTCACGTACACCAACGGCTTCCACGACTCGGCGAACGCGATCGCGACGTCCGTGTCGACGCGGGCGCTGACGCCGCGGGCCGCGCTGGCGATGGCCGCGGTGATGAACCTCGGCGGTGCCTTCCTGGGGTCCGGGGTCGCCAAGACCGTCAGTGAGGGGCTGATCCAGACACCCGAGGGCTCGAAGGGGATGGGGATTCTGTTCGCGGCCCTGGTGGGCGCGATCACCTGGAATCTCGTCACCTGGTACTTCGGGCTGCCCTCCTCCTCCTCGCATGCGCTGTTCGGCGGCATGGTGGGGGCGGCGCTGGCCGGGGGGACCACGGTGTACTGGAGCGGGGTCCTGGAGAAGGTCGTCATCCCGATGTTCGTGTCGCCCGTCGTGGGGCTGTGCGCGGGCTATCTCGTGATGACCGCGATCATGTGGATCTTCCGGCGGGCCAATCCGCACAAGGCCAAGCGTGGCTTCCGGATCGCGCAGACCGTGTCGGCGGCCGGGATGGCGCTCGGGCATGGTCTGCAGGACGCGCAGAAGACGATGGGCATCGTGGTGATGGCGCTGGTCATCGCCGATGTCGAGGACTACGGCGATCCGATTCCGGTGTGGGTGAAGATCGTGTGTGCCGTGATGCTGTCGCTGGGGACGTACGCGGGCGGGTGGCGGATCATGCGGACGCTGGGGCGGAAGATCATCGAGCTGGATCCGCCGCAGGGGTTCGCTGCGGAGACCACGGGGGCGTCGATCATGTTCACTACGGCGTTTCTGTTCAAGGCGCCGATTTCCACGACCCATGTCATCACGTCCGCGATCATGGGTGTGGGGGCCACGAAGCGGGTGAACGCCGTGCGGTGGGGTGTGGCCAAGAACATTGTCCTCGGGTGGTTCATCACGATGCCTGCGGCCGCGGTGGTGGCGGCGGGGGCGTTCGGGATTGTGAAGCTGGCGTTCCTGTAGGCGGCCGTTCGCTGTGCGGGGTGCGTTTTCCTCGCCCCCGCCGCCCCTACCCGTCCCATCCCTTGAAGGGGCTCCGCCCCTTCCACCCCGCCAGGGGGCTCCGCCCCCTGGACCCCCATCGGCCTGCGGCCTCGTCCTCAAACGCCGGACGGGCTGAGAGATTGCCTCTGCGGGTGGGTGGGGGTTTGGGACGGTAGTGGCCTTGTCCTCGAACGCCGGGCGGGCTGGAAGGGTCGCCCCTGTGGGTTGGTGGGAGATCGGGACGGTAACGGCCCAGTCCTCGGACGCCGGACGGGCTGGAAAAGCAGTGCGGGCCCGCCCCCCGGGAGCCGGGGGGCGGGCCCTTTATCTGCCTCGCGGTGGCACCGCCATGCAGCACCGCGAGGGGTTCATCAGCCGAAGCGGCCGGAGATGTAGTCCTCCGTGGCCTGGACCGACGGGTTGGAGAAGATGCGCTCCGTGTCGTCGATCTCGATCAGCTTGCCGGGCTGGCCCACGGCGGCGAGGTTGAAGAAGGCCGTACGGTCCGAGACGCGTGCCGCCTGCTGCATGTTGTGCGTCACGATGACGATCGTGAAGCGTTCCTTCAGCTCGCCGATCAGGTCCTCGATGGCGAGGGTGGAGATGGGGTCGAGGGCCGAGCAGGGCTCGTCCATGAGGAGGACGTTCGGCTCCACCGCGATCGCGCGCGCGATGCACAGACGCTGCTGCTGGCCGCCGGAGAGGCCCGAGCCCGGCTTGTTCAGGCGGTCCTTGACCTCGTTCCAGAGGTTCGCGCCCTTCAGGGACTTCTCGACGATGTCCTGCAGCTCGCTCTTCTTGTAGTTGCCGTTCAGGCGCAGGCCGGCCGCCACGTTGTCGAAGATCGACATCGTCGGGAAGGGGTTCGGGCGCTGGAACACCATGCCGACCTCGCGACGGACCGACACCGGGTCGATGCCGGGGCCGTACAGGTCCTCGTCGTCCAGGAGGACCTTGCCCTCCACGCGGCCGCCCGACGTCACCTCGTGCATACGGTTCAGCGTGCGCAGGAACGTCGACTTGCCGCAGCCGGACGGGCCGATGAAGGCCGTCACCGAGCGCGGCTCGACCGTCATCGAGATGTCTTCGATCGCCTTGTGGGAGCCGTAGTAGGCGGTCAGCCCGCTTACGTCGATTCGCTTGGCCATGTCTGCTTCACTTCCAGATTCTGATCAGTCGCTGTGGCCGCGTCAGCGACCGGTCTTCGGGGCCTTCCAGCGGGCGATCCCGCGGGCCACCAGGTTGAGGAGCATCACGAAGGCGATCAGCGTGAGCGATGCCGCCCAGGCACGGTCGTACGCGGCGGGCGACCCGGCGCTGTTCGCCCACTGCTGGTAGATGTACAGCGGCAGCGACGCCTGCGCCCCCTCGAACGGGTTGGCGTTGATGAAGCTGTTGCCGAACACCAGCAGCAGCACCGGCGCGGTCTCACCCGTGATACGGGCGACCGCCAGCATGATGCCGGTGGTGATGCCGCCGATGGAGGTCGGTACGACCACCTTCAGGATGGTGCGCCACTTGGGGACGCCGAGCGCCAGGGAGGCCTCACGCAGCTCGTTCGGGACGAGCTTGAGCATCTCCTCCGTGGAGCGGACCACCACCGGCATCATCAGGATCGCGAGCGCCAACGAGCCGGCGAAGCCGAAGGGCTGCATCTCCAGCATGAGCATGAGGCTGAGGATGAACAAGCCCGCGACGATCGACGGGATACCCGTCATGACGTCGACGAAGAAGGTGATGGACCGGGCGAGGTTCCCGCGGCCGTACTCCACGAGGTAGATCGCGGTGAGGACACCGACCGGCGCGGCGATCAGGGTGGCGAGGCCGACCTGCTCCAGGGTGCCGAGGATGGCGTGGTAGATACCGCCGCCCGGCTCGGCGTCGGCGACCACACCCATGGAGTGGGTCAGGAAGTAGACGTCGAGGACCTTCACACCGCGCTGCACGGTCTCCCAGATCAGGGAGACCAGCGGGACGACGGCGAGCAGGAAGGCCACCCAGACCAGCGAGGTGGCGATCCGGTCCTTGGCCTGGCGACGGCCTTCGACGCGGGCGGCGATGACGTACGTGCCGAAGACGAAGAGGAGGCCGGCGATCAGGCCCCACTGGACGCGACTGTCCAGGCCGGCGGCCAGGCCGATGCCGATCGCGACGGCGACGGAGCCGCCGGCGATGGCGTACGGGGACCACTTGGGCAGACGGGCGCCTTGCAGCGTGCTGGGGCGCTTGTCGGCAATGGCGGCGTTGCTCATGCGTTGGCCCCCGAGTACTCCTTGCGGCGGGCGATGATCGCGCGGGCCGCGCCGTTGACCAGCAGGGTGATGACGAACAGGACCAGACCGGAGGCGATCAGCGCGTCACGGCCGAACTCGGACGCCTCACCGAACTTGCTGGCGATGTTCTGGGCGAAGGTGCCGCCGCCCGCGTTGAGCAGGCTGGCGTGGATGTCGAAGTCGGGGGAGAGCACGGTGGCCACGGCCATCGTCTCGCCGAGGGCGCGGCCGAGGCCGAGCATCGAGGCGGAGATCACGCCGGAGCGGCCGAAGGGGAGGACCGACATGCGGATGACCTCCCAGCGGGTGGCGCCGAGCGCCAGGGCCGCCTCCTCCTGCATCTGCGGGACCTGGCGGAAGACCTCGCGGCTCACGTTGGTGATGATCGGCAGGATCATGATCGCGAGCAGGATGCCGACGGTCAGCATCGAACGGGCGGGGCCGCCGTCCCAGGAGAAGATGCCGGTCCAGCCCAGGTACCTGTCCAGCCAGCCGAAGAGGCCGTCCATCTGCGGTACGAGGATCAGGGCGCCCCACAGGCCGTACACGATGGACGGCACCGCGGCGAGCAGGTCGATCACGTAGGCGATGGGGCCGCCGAGCTTGCGCGGGGCGTAGTGCGTGATGAACAGCGCGATGGCGACGGCGATCGGGACCGCGATGACCATGGCGATGATCGAGGAGACGATCGTGCCGTAGACCAGGACCGCGATGCCGAACTTCGGCGGGATCGTGCCGGTGTTCCACTCGAAGGCGGTGAGGAAGTTCGCCTCGTCCTTGCTGATCGCGAGGCTCGCCCGGTAGGTGAGGAAGACCGCGATGGCGGCCATGATCACCAGCAGGAAGATGCCGGACCCGCGGGAGAGCGCGAGAAAGACCCGGTCACCGGGCCGGGTGGCGCCACGGGCCGCGCGCTTCTGCTCGGCGTCCGTGGGCTGTGGGATGGGGGGAGAAGCTTGAGTCTTCTGTGTCGATATGTCCATCGGGTTCTCCGGTCTGCGGAGCCGTTCGCGGTCTGCGGCGGCTCGGTGGAGCCGTAGCGGTACGGCTCCGGGCGGCGGTGCACCGGACGGTGCGGTCCGGTCCGGGTTTTCACCGGACCGGACCGCACTCAGGTCAGCTCAGGCCATCGATGGTGGTACGGACCTCGGAGATGATCTCCTCGGGCATCGGGGCGTAGTCGTTCTCGGTGAGGATCTTCTGGCCGTCCTCGGAGGCGATGTAGCGCAGGAACGCCTTCGTGCCGGGCAGGGTCTCGGACTTGTTGCCCTTGTCGCAGACGATCTCGTACGTCACCAGGGTGATCGGGTAGGCGCCCTCTTCCTTGGTGGCGTAGTCCAGCTCCAGCGCCATGTCCTTGCCGGTGCCGACACGCTTGGCGGCGGCGATCATCTTGGTGGCGTTGGCGACGTTGGCCTCGACCGGGGCGGAGGCACCGGTGTCGATCTGGACCGCGTCGATGCCGTCCTTGGCGTACGACAGCTCCATGTAGCTGATGGCGCCGGAGGTCTGCTTGACCTGCTGGGCGACACCGGAGGAGCCGGCGGCGGACTGGCCGCCCTTGGCCTGCCAGGCCTTGCCGCCCTCGTAGGGCCACTCGGACTTGGCGGTGGCGATCAGGTACTTGGTGAAGTTGTCCGTGGTGCCGGACTCGTCGGAGCGGTGGAAGGCCTGGATCTTCAGGTCGGGAAGCTTCGCCTCGGGGTTCAGCTTCGCGATCGCCGGGTCGTTCCAGTTCTTGATCTTGTCGTTGAAGATCTTGGCGAGGGTCGGCGCGTCCAGGACCAGGTTCTCGACACCCGGAACGTTGTAACCGACCGCGATCGGGCCGCCGACCATCGGCAGGTCGATGCCCTGACCGCCGGTGCAGACCTTCTTGGAGGCGGTGATCTCCTCCTCGTCCAGCGCAGAGTCGGAACCGGCGAAGGCGACCTGGCCCTGGGTGAACGCGGTGACACCGGCGCCGGAGCCGCCGCCCTTGTAGTTGATCTGCACGCCGTTGCAGGCAGCGGTGAACTGCTTGACCCAGGCGTCGATCGCGTTCTTCTGCGCGGAGGACCCGTCGGCGAGCAGCTGGCCCGAGGCGTCGTCACACTTGATGTTGCCGGCGTTGGCGCTGGCGGAGGTGTCGCCGCCGTTGCTGTTGCCGGTGTCGTCGGAGCCGCACGCCGTGAGGGCCAGGGCGCCGGAGACGGCGAGAGCGCCGAGAGCGAGAGCCCGCCGGTTCTTGCGCTGAAGCTTCACTTGAGGGAATTCCTTCCAGGAGCCGCCGTCCTGAATTCGGCGGCGTGCGAAGAATGGTTGATGCGGGCCCGGCCCCCCGTGGGCGCGGTCCGTCATCGTGCAAGGCTGAAATTAGGCAGAACAGGTGAAGGCGCCGAAGGCCGTAAATGAACGCGGGGTGAACCCCTGGGGACGGTGCGGTGAGGTCACGGAACGCTTACGTCGAGGACACGGGTTCGTTCCGAGGCTTTGTGGGGGTTGGTGCGGACTAAGCCAGGCGCAGCGACGCCAGCAGGGCGTCCACGAGCGAGCGGTCCCTCGGCTGGGTCAGGCGGCTCCGGGCGGCCGCGGGGGAGAGCCACAGCAGGCGGTCCACCTCGGTCCCCGGGGTGAAGGTGCCGGGGCCCGCCTCGGCCGCCCAGTAGCGGACCTCCTTGGGGCGGCCGTTGGCCAGATAGCGCAGGGTCGGCAGCTCGGCTCCGGGCTCGGCGGAGTGCCCTGTCTCCTCCGCCACCTCGCGCAGCGCACCGGCCAGGTGGTCCTCGCCGCGTTTCAGCTTGCCCTTGGGGTGGGACCAGTCGTCGTATTTCGGCCGGTGGATCAGGCATATCTCCAGCTCACCGTCGCTCGGTGAGCGCCGCCACAGGACGCAGCCGGCCGCTTGGACGGTGAGGTCGTTCGCGTGTGTCACCGGAGATGCCTCCTTCTGCCGGGTGGCCCCGCTGTGGGGATGCCTAGGGCGTGCCCACCGTCTGCCGCTGCCAGGACTGCTGGAACGCGAACCGGGCCGCCTCCACCTCGTGCCGCTGGTCGGCGTGCAGCACACCGAGGGCGTACGCCGTCGCCGGCGCGATCCGCGGGGTGCGGGCCGCCTGGGCCGCGGCGGCCGCCGCCTCGGACGCGTCGCGGTGCCGGTTCAGGGACTGGCCGGCCGCCAGCAGCCGTACGTCCACCGGGTCGCTGTCGCCGTGCAGGACCTCGCGGGCGTAGCGGTGCAGGCGCAGCAGCAGGCGGACCTGGTGCCAGGGCGCGTCCTGCGGATGCGGGGCCGGGTCCGGGGACAGGCCGTGGATCAGGGCCGCCGCGTTGTAGGGGTGGCCGGCGGTCACCAGCGGCAGCCCCGCCACCGCGTCGGTGAGCCGCTCCTCGGCGGCGGCCGCGAGCGGACGCAGGTCGGCGGTGGCCGCGGCCGGGGTGAGGGGGACCTCGCTGGCCAGCACGGCGATGTTGTCTGCCACGGCGTGGAAACGGGAGGAGCCGAGCGCCTGGAGTGCGGTGCTGTGCGCGCGGGTCCGGGCGAGGGTGAGCTGGCGGTCGAGCAGCGCGCCCGACTTGGCCGCGCCCACGGTGAGATTGCCGCGGTCGGGGGTGGCCGCCGGGTGGGTGGCGGGACCCGCCGGGGGTGCCTCCTTCTGCGGGGCGGGGATCCGGCCGGCGGTGCCGGTCGCGTCGGCGATGTCGACGACGCCCGCCTGCGCCGGCAGCGCGGTGGCCCCCGACAGCCGGTGCAGTGCCTGCAGCAGGCGCTCCAGGCGGGCCGCGTAGGCGTGTTCCATGGCCAGCGTTCCCGACACCCAGGCCAGTTCGGGGCGGATGGCCTCCGACCAGTCGGTGTCCAGCAAGGGGCGGAACGTGTGCAGGCTGGCGCTGATGCGGCGGGCCGAGCGGCGCAGGGCCCGGGCCGCGTCGACGGACTCCTCCGAGCCGCCCGCCGCCGCCCCCGCACCGGTCTCCCGGTGCAGGCGCAGGGCGCGGAGGAACTCCGTGGCCTGGGCGCGCAGGTAGCCCGCGAGGGCGTCCCCGGTCACCGCCCCGGCCGTGGGGTCCGTCGGATCAAGGTGTTGCTGTGCCACGCCGGCGCCTCCGGGCGTCTATGAGCATCTCCTGGACGTTGCGCAGGGGCTGGCCTTCCGCGTCCGTCGCGTGCCGGGTCCACTCGCCGTCCGGGCCCAGATGCCAGGACGCGGTGGTGTCGGACATGCCGGTCTCCAGGAGCCGGTTGAGCGCGGCGCGGTGGGCCGGGTCGACGACCCTGACCAGGGCTTCTATACGACGGTCGAGATTGCGGTGCATCATGTCGGCGCTGCCGATCCACACCTCGGGTTCGCCGCCGTTGCCGAAGCCGAAGATCCGGGAGTGTTCGAGGAAGCGGCCGAGGACCGAGCGGACGCGGATGTTCTCCGACAGTCCCGTCACGCCCGGGCGGATCGCGCAGATGCCGCGGACCCAGATGTCGACCGGCACGCCCGCCTGGGACGCGGCGTAGCAGGCGTCGATGAGCGCCTCGTCGACGATGGAGTTGGCCTTGATGCGGACGTGCGCGGGACGCCCGGCACGGTGGTGCTGGACCTCCTTGTTGATCCGCGAGATCAAGCCGTCGCGCAGGGACTTGGGGGCCACGAGCAGCCGGCGGTACGTCTCCCGGCGCGAGTAGCCGGACAGCCGGTTGAACAGGTCGGACAGGTCCGCGCCGACCTGCGGGTCGGCTGTCAGCAGCCCCAGGTCCTCGTACAGCCGCGCCGTCTTCGGGTGGTAGTTGCCGGTGCCGACGTGGCTGTAGCGCCGTAGCGTCTCGCCCTCCTGGCGGACCACCAGCGACAGCTTGCAGTGGGTCTTCAGGCCGACGAGGCCGTAGACGACATGGCAGCCGGCCTCCTCCAGCTTGCGCGCCCACTTGATGTTGGCGTGCTCGTCGAAGCGGGCCTTGATCTCGACCAGCACGAGGACCTGCTTGCCGGCCTCGGCCGCGTCGATGAGCGCGTTGACTATGGGGGAGTCGCCGGACGTCCGGTACAGGGTCTGCTTGATCGCGAGGACGTCCGGGTCGTCGGCCGCCTGCTCCAGGAACGCCTGCACGGACGTGGAGAAGGAGTCGTACGGGTGGTGCAGCAGCACGTCCCGGTTGCGCAGCGCGGCGAAGATGTCCGGCGCGGACGCCGACTCGACCTCGGCGAGATCGCGATGGGTGCCCGCGACGAACTTCGGGTACTTCAGCTCGGGCCGGTCGATGGAGGCGATGCGGAAGAGGCCCGTGAGGTCCAGGGGGCCGGTCAGCGGGTAGACCTCGGCCTCGCTGATCTTCAGCTCGCGCACCAGCAGGTCCAGGACCTCCTGGTTGATGTTCTCCTCGACCTCCAGGCGCACCGGCGGCCCGAAGCGGCGCCGCATGAGCTCCTTCTCCAGGGCCTGGAGGAGGTTCTCGGCGTCGTCCTCCTCGACCTCCAGGTCCTCGTTGCGGGTGACCCGGAAGGCGTGGTGCTCCAGCACCTCCATGCCCGGGAACAGCTCCTCCAGGTGGGCGCCGATGACGTCCTCCAGCGGGACGAACCGGCCGGGGGAGGACTCCAGGAAGCGGGAGAGCAGCGGTGGCACCTTGACGCGGGCGAAATGCGGGGTGCCGGTGACGGGGTTGCGGACCCGTACGGCCAGGTTCAGGGAGAGCCCGGAGATGTACGGGAACGGGTGCGCCGGGTCGACCGCCAGCGGGGTCAGGACCGGGAAGATCTGGTGCCGGAACAGGGTGAAGAGGCGGGCCTGCTCCTTTTCCGTGAGCTCGTTCCAGCGGACCAGGTGGATGGCCTCTTCCGCGAGGGAGGGGGCGACGTCCTCGTGGTAGCAGGCGGCGTGCCGGGCCATCAGCTCACGGGAGCGGGCCCAGATCATCTCCAGGACCTCGCGGGGCTGGAGGCCGGACGCGGACCGGGTGGCGACACCGGTGGCGATACGGCGCTTCAGTCCGGCCACCCGGACCATGAAGAACTCGTCCAGGTTGCTGGCGAAGATCGCCAGGAAGTTAGCCCGTTCGAGGAGCGGGGTGTTCGGGTCCTCGGCGAGTTCGAGGACGCGCTCGTTGAACGCGAGCCAGCTGCGCTCCCGGTCCAGGAACCGGCCCTGGGGCAGCTGGACACCTTCGATCTCGGTGACCTCGTACGCGTCGAGGTCGGCGTCGATGTCGGGTTCCAGATCGGAGACGACCGCCGAGACCGTGTGCGGACGGTGCGCCGCTATGGAGCCCACGGAGGGCTGCGGGTGCTGGACCTGTGCCTGGGCGTTGGAGGACTGGCTCATGTGCCCATTGTTCCGCGTTGCGAGCATTACGGGCGCGTCGGAAGCGGCGGGCGGGAGCGTGATCGGGAGGCGTCGGGGCTCCCCGTTCCCAGCGGCCCCCTCGGGCGGCGGTGAAGGCTCTGGCACGGCGGGCGTCATTCGCTGAGCGTCGCAAGCCCGTCTGAACCAATGGTTACGGAGACATGGCGTGTGGGATAGCGGGGGGCGGCTCGCGGGCGTCCAGGTGACGGGTCGTCGGTCCGGCCGTACGTCCCTCCCCCCGTGGAGGGACGTACGGGCGGGGTCTCAGGGAGTGCGGCGGCGCAGTACCGCGAAGGCGGTCAGGGTCGCGGCGGCGGCCACGGCGAGCAGGATGCCGGTCTCGACGTACTGGAGCGGCCAGAAGTGGGACTGGGGGTGGTACATCGCCCGGGTCGCCCGGGTGGGGCCGTCCCAGCTCATCTGCCAGGCCGAGCGCGGCAGCTCGAAGCCGCCCGCTTCGGTACGGGTCACCGTGGGCCAGAGGTTCTCGCGGGTGCGCTCCAGGACGTTGTAGAGGACGAGCGCGGCCGCGAAGCCGGCGCCGGTGGCGGGCAGGGCCCGGCGGAGCAGCAGGCCGGTGAGTGCGCCGAGGGCGAGGCCCGCCAAGGGGTACGCGACGGCGGTCGGGCCGGTGCTGATGAAGACGTCCGGGTAGTACCAGTCCCCGACCAGGTTGGGGTCGTCGTCCTGTCGCGCCCACACACCCAGCAGCGCGACCGTGCCGGTGGCGGCGGTGAGCAGGACGGCCGGGACGGCGAGCTTGGCGGCCAGCCACCGTGCCGGGGTGACCGACTGGGTCCAGGCCAGCCGCGCGGTGCCGCTCTCCAGATCGCGGGCGATCAGCGCGCCGCCCGCCCAGGCGGCCACGGGGAAGATCACGTAGGACAGGGCCGCGGTGAGCAGGTCGATGCCGTCGGCGTAGGTGTTGTCGACGGTGATCGCTTCGACCGATGCGCAGGAGGGGAAGCCGTCGTGGGCCGGTTCGGCGCAGGGGACGTTGCCCCGGCGGGCGTCGTCCGCGATGGCGTACATCCAGATCAGGCAGGCCGTCGCGACGGCCAGGGCGAGGCCCCCGAAGACCAGGGCCGTGCGGTGCACCCGCAGCACGGCCCAGACCAGGCCGCGTGGCCCGCGCGGGGTGCGGGCGGCCGGAGCCGCCGTGGCGGAGAGCGCGGTGGTCATACGGCGGCTCCGGTACGGCGCTTCAGCAGCCGGAAGGCGATCACGACCGTCAGCGCGGCGACGGCGAGGACGATGCCGGTCTCCACCAGCTGGAGGGGCCAGAAGTGGGAGGACGGGTGGTAGTCGCGGTAGAAGCCGACGATGTCGTGGTCGGCGAGGCACTTGGTGTCGTCGACGCAGATGGGGTCCCCGACGCGGGCGCCGGTGGAGGTGAGCGCGCCCTCGTCGACGACCATGCCGATGTACGGCGGGTACTCGTGCTTGTTCGTGAGCGTCTCGAGCGGCCACAGGTACGGGCGCAGGGTGCCGAGCACGGTCGTGATGAGCGCCAGGCCGACGACCGCCAGCCCGAGCGCGGGCAGGGCGCGGCGCTGGAGCAGGCCCGCCAGGACGCCGACCGCGAGGCCGAGGAGGGCGTAGGAGATGCCGACGATGCCATTGGCTTCGAAGGCGGTGCCCTGGTACCAGCTCCGCGAGCCCATCGCCGCCCGCAGCTGACCGTCCGCCGACCACAGCGTGCGGTGCAGCAGCGTGAGCACGAGCATGCCGGTGGTGAGGAGGGCGGCCGGGACGGCGAGCTTGGCGGCCAGCCAGCGGGCCGGCGTGACCGACTGCGTCCACGCCAACTGGGCGGTACCGCCCTCCAGTTCACGTCCGATGAGCGCGGCGCCCGCCCAGGCGGCGGTGAGGAAGGGAGCGAGGCCGAGGAGTCCGGCGCCGATGCCGACGGCCGTGTCGTACATGTTGTAGGCGGGGCCCAGGGCGTCGCAGCCCAGGCCGGGATCGTTCGTGTCGCAGTGCAGGGTGCGGTACTCGGACCAGGCGGCGTCCGCGCCCGGACCGTACGCCCACAGCAGCGCTCCCGCGCCGACGGCCACCAGCAGCACCCAGAACCACAGCGCCCAGCGGTGCAGCCGCAGCATCGCCCAGAGCAGGCCGCGCGGGCCCCGGGCGGGCGTGGCGGCGGTGGACGTCTCGATAGTCGTCACGGCGGTCATACGGCGGCCTCCCGCGCGTCGTCGAGGTGGAGGGCCGGGGCCTCGGGGGTGCGCAGGTGCGCCAGGACCAGCTCCTCCAGGGTCGGGGCGGTGCTCTGCCAGCCGTCGCCGAGGGCACCCTCGGGCCGTACGAGAGCGGTGACCTGACGTCCTGTCGTACGGGACTCGACGACGGTGTGCGGGTCCAGGGACGCGTCGGCCCGGCCGGTGACGAGCCGGTGCGCGGCGAGGACGTCGTCCAGCGGGCCGGCGAGGCGGACCCGGCCGGCGCCGAGCAGCAGGAGGTGGTCGCAGGCGCCCTCCAGCTCGGCCACGACATGCGAGGACATGACAACCGTGGTCCCGTGTTCGGCGGCGTCGGCCATGAGCGCCGCCATCAGCTGATGCCGGGCGAGCGGGTCGAGGTCGGCCATCGGCTCGTCCAGGAGCAGCAGTTCGGGGCGCTTGCCGAGGGCGAGCGCGAGGGCGACGCGGGTGCGCTGGCCGCCGGAGAGCGTGCGGATCCTCGCGTCCGGGGCGAGGTCGCCCTCGGCGACGATCCGCGCGGCGACCCGGTCGTCCCAGCGGCGTGGGTTCAGCTCGCGGCCGAAGCGCAGGGTGTCGGCGACGGTGAGCTGGGGGTGCAGGGGCTTGTTCTGGGCGACGTACGCGAGCCGCTCGCGGACGGCCGCCGGGGCCTGGCCGAGGACGGTGATCGCGCCCTCGGTGGGCCGCAGGAGTCCGGCGGCGAGGGACAGCAGCGTCGACTTGCCCGCGCCGTTCGGCCCGACGACGGCGCACACGCTGCCCGCCGGGAGCCGGAAGGCGCAGCCGTCCAGCGCGGCTGTGCGGCGTCGCCCGAACCTCCTGGTCAGCGCGGCCGCCTCGATGGCGGTCTCGGTCATGAGTCGTCCCCCTTGAAGTGCGTGTCCAGAACGGAGGTGAAGAGAGCGTCCACGTCGTCGCGGTCCAGCCCGGCCTCGCGGGCCCGTGCGGCCCACGCGTCCAGTTCGATGCGCAGCGGCGAGTCGGCCGGCGCGGTGTTCAGCCCGCGCCGCACGAACGTGCCGAGCCCCCGGCGTGCCTCGACCAGCCCTTCGCGTTCCAGTTCGCGGTAGGCCTTGAGCACGGTGTTGGGGTTGATGGCGGTGGCCTCGACGACCTCGCGGGCCGTGGGCAGCTTGTCGCCCGGCTCCAGCAGGCCCAGGCGCAGGGCCTGTTTGGTCTGCTGGACGATCTGCACATAGGTGGCGACGCCGGAGCGCCGGTCGATGCGGTACTCGACCATCCGTTCCACCACCCTTTCACTAATTGAGTAGTGAAAGGGTGGTGGAAGAAAAGGGGCGGCGTCAAGGCTGCCGCCCCTTACGGGAGTTATGTTCGGTTTGCCGCCAGGTCTCAGCCCGGCGCATCACGTCTCAGTGCGGTACATAAGGTCCGTCTCGTACGTCATGAACCCCAACCGCTCGTACACCGCCACCGCCGCCTTGTTGTCCGCGTCGACGTAGAGCATCGCCGTGGGCAACCCCTGCCCCGCCAGATGCCGCAGCCCGATCGTCGTCAGGGCCTTGCCCAGGCCGCCGCCCTGCGCGTCCGGGCGTACCCCGAGGACGTACACCTCGCCGAGCCCCTCCTCCGCGTGGACCTTCGTCCAGTGGAAGCCGATGAGCTCGCCGTCCTGTTCCGCCAGGAAGAAGCCCGCCGGGTCGAACCACGACTCGGCCTTGCGGTCGTCGAGGTCGCGCTGGGTGAGGGAGCCCTGCTCGGGGTGGTGGGCGAAGGCGGCGGCGTTCACGGCGAGCCAGGCCGCGTCGTCCTGGCCGGGCACGAAGGCGCGGACCGTCACGCCCTCGGGGAGCACCGGGTCCGGCAGGGCCAGGTCCGCCAACGGGCGGCGCATCTGGCGCAGTTCGCGGAAGAGGGTCAGGCCGAGGACCTGGGAGAGGTGGCGGGCGGCGGAGTGGCCGCCGTGGGCCCACACCCGCAGCCGCTTGCCGGACGCGCCGAGGAGGGCCGAGCCCAGCGCGCGGCCGTGCCCGTGGCCGCGGTGCGCGGGGTGGACGACCAGCTCGGCGGCCGGGGCCTCCACCGGGTCGGTGTCCTCCAGCTGGGCGTAGCCGACGAGTTCGCCGGCCACGGTCAGCAGCAGATGCGACACGCCTTCGCGTTCCCCGCCGCGCAGCTGAAGCCGCCCCTGCTCGGACACCGCCTGCTGCCCGTCGTTCCGGGAGGCCTCCGCGAGCAGCTCCAGTACGGCCTCGGTCTGCTCCGGGGAGAGCTCGGAGCGGGTCTCGATGGAACGGGTCGGGAGGGGGTGTGCGGTGTCGTCGCTGGTCATGCGTACGAGGGTAAGGGGCCGTTCGGACAAAGTCCCGGCACAGAAGCAATCAAGGTGTAACCAGGCACCCCCTGTTGCGCTACGCGCGTTGACTCTAGGCTGCCGCCCGACGGGGCCATGTCACTCGCGACTCGCAGGTCATTCAGGACCTACGGGTCATCACCACTCACAGGGGGGCGGATGTCAGCCACATCCCACCAGCACCACCGCAGACGCCGTACGTACGCCTTCGTCGCGGCCGCCGCAGGACTCGCCACCGTCGGCGCGCTGGCCGCGGCGCTCCCCGCCACGGCGACGCCGGAGAGCTCGGCCAAGGGCGGCCACGGCCAGTTCAGCCGCTACCAGGACGTCCAGCTGCTGTCCTTCAACGACCTGCACGGCAACCTGGAGCCGCCGGCCGGCTCCTCCGGGCGGGTCACGGAGATCCAGCACGACGGCACGACGAAGACCGTGGACGCCGGTGGGGTGGAGTACCTGGCCACCCATCTGCGTCAGGCCCGGGAGGGCGAGAAGTACTCCATCACCGCCGCCGGTGGTGACATGGTGGGCGCCTCCCCGCTCATCTCCGGGCTCTTCCACGACGAGCCCACCATCGAGGCGCTGAACAAGCTCGACCTGGACGTCACCTCAGTCGGCAACCACGAGTTCGACGAGGGCGCCAGGGAACTGGCCCGCCTGCAGAAGGGCGGCTGCCACCCCACGGCCGGCTGCTACGTCGAGGGCGAGGAGTTCGAGGGCGCCGACTTCCCGTACCTCGCCGCGAACGCCCTCGACGAGAAGACCGGCAAGCCGATCCTCAAGCCCTACTGGGTGTGGAAGAAGAAGGACATCAAGGTCGGCTTCATCGGCGTGACCCTGGAGGACACCCCGGGTGTCGTCTCCGCGGACGGCGTGAAGGGCCTGAAGTTCAAGGACGAGGTCGAGACGATCAACAAGTACGCCAAGGTGCTCCAGCGCCAGGGCGTGAAGTCGATCGTCGCCCTGATCCACGAGGGCGGGGCCCCGGCCTCGGCGTCGTACAACTACGACTGTGACGCGCCCGGCGCGGGCGACGGTATCTCCGGCCCGATCGTCGACATCGCCAAGAACATCACGCCGCAGGTCGACGCGCTGGTCACCGGCCACACGCACGCCGCGTACGTCTGCACGATCGACGACCCGGCGGGCAAGCCGCGCATGGTCACGTCGGCCGCCTCCTTCGGCCGCCTCTACACCGACACGACCCTGACGTACGACCGCTTCACCGGCGACATCGCCCGTACGGCCGTGAAGTCGGCGAACCACGTGGTCACCCGGGACGTCCCCAAGGCGCCCGACATGACCAGGCTGATCGACCGCTGGAACACCCTCGCGGCGCCCATCGGCAACCGCGCGATCGGCTACATATCCGGCGACATCGGCAACACCGGGACGGAGTCCCCGATCGGTGACCTGATCGCGGACGCGCAGCTGGCCCACGGCAAGGAGCTGGACCCGGAGACGGACCTGGCGCTGATGAACTCGGGCGGCGTCCGGGCACCGCTGACCTACGCGGCCAAGGGCAGCGAGGGCGACGGTGTGGTGACGTACGCCGAGGGCTTCACGGTGCAGCCGTTCTCCAACACCGTGAACCTCCAGGACTTCACCGGTGAGCAGCTGATCCAGGTGCTCAAGGAGCAGGTGAGCGGCACCAACGCGGCGTCGCCGAAGGTCCTCCAGCCCTCCGCGGGTCTGACGTACACGCTGGACCTGACGAAGTCGGGTGCCGACCGGGTGGTGACGGACTCGATCAAGCTGAACGGCGAGGCGATCAACCCGACGGCCACCTACCGCGTCGCCACCAACAGCTTCCTCGCGGGCGGCGGCGACGGCTTCCCGACGCTGGGCCAGGGCACGAACGACCTGGTCGGCTCGGACGACCTGACCGCGCTGGAGGAGTACCTGACGGCCAACTCCTCGGCCACCAACCCGATCGCGCCGCCTGCGGCGAACCGGATCACGATCGTGAAGTAGTTCAAAGCAGTAGTTGGTGAACCGGCGTGAACTAGATCGCAAACCTCCGGTAGAGGTTGCGGGTGGGGGGTGTGCGCATGGTCGGATGGGCCGATGCGTTCCCCCCACCACATAACGACGCATCCCTATAAAAACCCCTACGAGGAGCTCGGCAGACTGGACGACGGCCCGATGGGCGACGGCCCGCTGGACGAGTTCCTCCACGAGGACATACGGCAGGACGAGCGGCAGGACATACGGCAGGACATACGGGCAGACCCGGATGGCCTACCGGATGAGGCGGAGGCCCAGGACGATCCCTGGGCCCCGCCCAACCACCGCCGTAACGGCCGCCGCCGGCGCCGAGGCCGCTTCTCGGGGCTTCCGCTCGCGATGAAGGCGGTGGTCGGCCTCCTCGTCCTCGCCGCCTTCCTCACCCTCGCCGACCGCTGGGCCCTCCTCTACGCCGAGCGCAGAGCGGCGGACACCCTCAAGGAGCGCCTCGACCTGTCCGCGGCCCCCGAAGTCGAGATCGGCGGCTTCCCCTTCCTCACCCAACTCGCCGACGAGCGACTGGACTCGGTGAAGGTGACCGTCCCCGACGTGGCCGCCGACCGGATCTCGCTCGCCCAGGTCACGGCGACGGCGTCGGACGTACGACTGGACACCGACGGCCCGACCTCGGTGCGCGGCGCCGACGTCCCCCGGCTGGAGGGCGACGTCCTGCTCTCCTTCGCCGACCTGAACCGCGAACTCGGCGCGTCCCAGGTCACGTTCACCGGGGAGGGCCACGATCGCGTCCGGGCACGCGGCACCCTGCCGGTCGCCGGGCACGATCTCAGCCTGCGTGCCGAGGCCCGGATCGTACGGAACGGCGACCGCGGCATCGCCACGCACATCGGCGGAATGCGCCTGGACATCGGCGACCTGGCCACGTACCGCCCCGGCGCCCGCACCTCGGAGGGGCTGCACCTGAGCCGCAAGTCGGCGGCCCGCCTGGCCCACGAGACCCGCAAGGCGAAGGCCCTTCTGTCGATTCCGTCGGTCGTACGGCGACTCGGAGTGCCCGACTCGGTCGTCCGCGAGGCCCTGCGCAACGAGTCCAAGCTGACCGACCTGACCGGCACCCCGCGCTTCGTCCACCAGGCCATGCGGCTCAACCTCATCGACCTGGCCCTCGACCACCCCCGGCTCCTCAAGCTCCTGGGCTTCGACCCCGCCCTCCTCGACGCCCTCCCCCGTCTCACCCGCCCGGTCCTCGCCGACCAGCTGTCCCTGGGTTTCCGCCTCCCGGAACCGCCGAGCGGGCAGGTGCGGTTGCGGGATGTGCGGGTGGAGGAGGACGGGATCAGGGTGCGGCTGGAGGGGACCGGGCTGGCCATCGGCGGGAAATAGGTCCGGCAGATCCTGAGATAAAACCTGTGTGAATTCCCGTTCGGTTCCCGGGGCTCCCTGAAAATCTGTCTCAGGCTCAATTCATCGAGGTCTAAGTCGATTTGGCTTTTCCGGCTTCCGCGTCCCGTAACGTTTTGCATGTCGAAAGCGAACGACGCGAAAGCGAAGACATCGAAGAAGGAGAGTCTCATGAGCTTCCACAAGATTGCCCCGGTGAAGAAGGCCTGCAAGTCCGCCGTCCCCGCCCAGGCGTCGAAGAAGAAGGCCCATAAGAAAGTCACTCCGAAGCGTCGACCCGTGGGCCACCGGAACTGACAAAGAATTCACCCAGGTAAATACAAACAACTCTCAGGAAAGAGAACAGTCATGAGCTTCCACAAGATCGCCCCCGTGCAGAAGAACTGCAGGACCGGCGCCCCGGCCGCCAAGAAGCAGAAGGCCCCCGCCGCGCCGAAGAAGGGCGCGCCGAAGCGCCGCCCTGTCGCGCACAAGGGCTGAGGCCGACGGAAGAGGCGGGGTCACCGGAGCGCTCGGGCTCCGGGGCCCCGCCTCCGTCATGTCCGGGGCGGCGGCGGGCGCGATCACCCTGGACGGCATGCCGCTCACCGACCTGTCCCTGGAGTTCCTGCGCGAGAACGTCGCGCTGCTGCCCCAGGAGACGTTGATCCTCAAGGGCACGGTCCGCGAGAACATCGCGTGCGGCCGGCCGGGCGCGAGCGACGAGGACATCGAGCGGGCGGCGCGTACGGCGGCGGCGCACGACTTCATCGCCGCGCTCCCCGAGGGCTACGACACCCGCATCGCCCCCGGCACGGCGGCCCTGTCCGGCGGCCAGCTGAAGCGGATCACCCTCGCCCGCGCGATGCTGCGCGCCGCACCGGTCCTGGTCCTCGACGAGCCGACGGCCGGCCTCGACTCGGTGGCCGCCCGCCAGGTCGTACAGCCGCTGCGGCGCCTCATGTCCGGCCGTACGACGATCATGATCACCCACGATCTGAGCCTGGCGTCGGACGCGGACCGGGTGCTGGTCGTGGACGGCGGGCGGCTGGTGGAGGCGGGGACGCGCACGGAGCTGGTGGCGCGGGGTGGGATGTACGCGCGGCTGGCGGGGGTGGGGGCGCTGACGGAGGAGACGCTGGTCCTCAGGCTTTGATCGCCGCGGGTCTCACTCCTTCGGGTGAGCTGGGTGAGAAACCGTGCCACCAGCGCTGTGGCGCGCCTATGGTGGTGGCATGGCGGAGAATACGACCATTCAGGTGTCCCGGCAGGCCCGCGACCAGCTCGCCCAGGTCGCCAAGGAGCGGGGCATGACATTGGGGCAGCTGGTCGAGCAGCTGGCCTCGGAGCAGCCCACGGCAGCGCAGATCGCCGAGCGGGTGGCGGCTGACCGGCAAGTTGTGCGTGACGTGATCGGCCTTGACATCAGCGACGAGGAGTTCGAGAAGGCGCCAGACGTATTGGGCAACATCAACCGGATCGCTGCCGAGAAGGTCCGCATGGCCCGTGGGGCGGCGGCCGCGTGATCATTCTCGACACCGGCGCCACCCGTGCCCTCGCCGACGGGCACAAGACGCTGAACCTTCTCGCCGGGAACATGGCCCGCACTCCGGGCGACCTCCTCCGCATTCCCGCCGCCTGCCTCATGCAGGCGGAGTCGCAGGACGCGGAGGCTGCACGGCGGGTGCTCGCCTTCTCCTCGGTCGTCGTCGATCCCCTGGATACGGTGGCGGCGGTCAGCGTCGGCACGATGATCAGGGACGGATACGGCGGTGCCGACACCTGCCACGCCCTGTATTGCGCCTTGCCGCGCGCAGAGTTCGGCGGGATGTCGATCCTGCTCACCGACCGGGAGCAGAACTATCCGCCCGGCGTGGTCACCGTCGACATCGACTCCCCCGGCATGCTCGGCTTCCACTGACGCCGGGCATGCCGGGAACGGTCTGCCCTGGCGGGCGTCAGACGACCCGCCGGACCCGCTGGGTCGTCAGGTCGTAGCGGGCGCCCACGATGGCCAGGGCGCCGGAGGTCACCTTCGCGGCGAGGTCGGGCTCCGCGGCCAGACGGGCGCGGACGGCTCGTACGTTGGCGTCGATGGTCGAGGCGATGCGGGCGTCGCCCTCCTCGGCGCGGTCTATGTTCGGGGCTATCTGGTCGGCTATGTACTGGATGTGGGCCGGCAGCCGCTCGCCGGACTCGTCCGACTCGACCGCGGCCTTCACGGCACCGCACGACTGATGCCCGAGGACCACGACCAGGGGGATGTCCAGTTCGAGCACGCCGTAGGCGACGCTGCCGAGTACGGCCTCGTCCAGGACCTCGCCGGCGGAGCGCACGGTCATCAGGTCACCGAGGCCCTGGTCGAAGACCAGCTCCGGCGGGACGCGGGAGTCGATGCAGCCGAGCACGACGGCGAAAGGGTGCTGCCCCGAGGTCAGGGCCTGCCGCACGGAGGGCGACTCGTCGGGGTGCCGCTCACGGAAGGCGCGCCAGCGCTGGTTGCCCGCGGCGAGCTCACGCAGGGCTTCCGCGGGGGTGCTGGGGCGGCGACGGGTGGTGCTGCCGGTGGGGGAGGCGGAGGCGGATGCCGTGCCGAGTGCGGCGGTGGTACCCAGCGCTGCTGCCCCGGTCAGCCCGGCCCGCAGGAGTGCGCGGCGGGCGAGCGAGGGAAGAGCGAACCGCTTGTGAGCGGCGGTGGCCGGCGTGGCGCCGACGGATCTGTCAGAGTTCACGGACGGGAACGTACGCTCGAAACTCCTAACAAACGTTCACCTTGCTGAATCATGGACGGGTGGGGGGAACTCATGATCGAGCGTTTGGCTGTTCTTGGTGTTCCCCTGCGCTGCCCTTGACCTTCGGCGGTCAACTCATGGGGCGACCCGGGAAGTTGGACGAGGTGTCCCCCCAAGGTCCACTAGACATTCCGGTACTTCCGAACCTTTAAAACCTTTCAAACCTTCCGGGCCTGTCAGGCGGAGGGTGCGCCGGTGAGGATGGCCCTGCGCTGCGGGCGTCCGGCATCAGTCATGGTCGTTCTCCTTGCGATTTCGTGCAGGTGGCGCGCGAAACCGCCCACTTCGGCCGTTGGGCCGATCCGTCGCGACGGGCTGGGGACGAAGGCCGTCCAGCGGCCGGCAAGGGTCGCGGGGTCGCCGGCCTCCGTCCCCACACCGCCCACGCGGACGTCAGGAAGCCGACGGCGTCCAGTCGCCCAGCCAGTCCGCGACCTCCTGCCCGGTGGCCTGGGCGTCGGTCAGCTGCGGGCGGTTGGAGCTCGCGGAACCGGAACCCGGGCCGGTGTTCTTGTACTCGGCGAAGCGGTCGTCCTTCCAGGAGAAGCCGCTCATGTCGGTCCAGGGCGTGGACCTGACCGCCGCGCTGAGGGTCGTGTTGCGGACCGTCGTCTGCGGGTCGAGGGTCGCGTCACCGCCCGCGTGCCAGGGGCGGCCCAGGAAGAAGCTGGACGCGGAGACGTCGCCGGTCACGGCCGAGTTGGCGATCAGGATGCCCTTGCGGTTCGCCGCCGTGCTGGGGGCGGTGACATAGCCGGCCGACGTGCCGTCCCAGCGCTTCTTCAGCGTGATGACCGAGCGGTCGATCACGGCCGACGCCCGGCCGAAGATGAAGTCGACGTTGCCGGTGATGTAGGAGTTCTTGACGTAGACCCGGCCGAGCTTGTCCTTCGCGGCCGTGTCCAGCAGCAGGGTGTCCTGGTCGCCCTCGGTGATGATCCCGTCCAGGAACACCCTGTCGGCGGCGGTGCGCAGGGCCACGGCCTGATGGCCGCTCAGGCTCTGGTTCGCCTTCTCGTCGAAGTCGTTGGAGATGGTCAGGTTGCGGGCCTGGAAGTCGTCGGCCTCGACGGCGACGGTGGCGCTGCCGCCGGTGCCGTAGGTGCCGCCGCCCGGTTTCGGCGTCCCGGCCGCGTTGTTGTAGACGATCACCGTGTCCTTGCGGCTCCCCCCGGTCCCCTGGATGGTGACGTGCGGCTTGTTGGACGGAACCTTGACCAGCTCGCGGTACGTGCCCGGCTTGACCGCGATCACGACCCGGGAGGCGTTGTTCGCAGGTACGGCGTTCACGGCCGCCTGCACGGTCGAGTACTGCCCGCTGCCGTCCTTGGCGACGGTGAGGGTCGTCGCGGCCTTGGTGCTCACGGTGGAGCTGCTGGTCGTACCGATCGAACTACGGGGACCGGCACCGGACTTGAGGAGCGAGGGCACGTTCGCCGCCGAGTCGAGCGTGTACGGGTAGTACGTCTTCGGGTCGAAGGCCGTACCGCCGCTCTCGTTACGGCCACTCGTCCCCGAGAAGACGTTGCCGCGCTGGACGAGCGTCGCGGTGCTGTCCTTGGTGACGGGGTTGTTCATGCCCTGGAAGTAGGAGTTCTCCAGGACCATCTTCGTCTTGCCGCGCGAGTAGTTGCCGTACGACGACTTGATGTTGTTGCCCGCCACGTCCTCCAGGAAGTTGTTGTAGAGGTGCGCGTGGGCCGCGTTGTCGGTGGACGGGTTGCGCTGCTCGGTCTCGCGGAACCAGTTGTGGTGGACCGTGATGTCCGTCTTGACGTTCTCAGTCCAGCCGATGCCGAAGGTCTTGTTGTTCTGGCTGAGCTTGTTCCAGGACACGGTGACGTTCGTGCTGTCCTTGCGGACGTCGATGAGTCCGTCGGCCATGTGCCGCAGATCGTTGTGGTCGATCCACACATGGTGGGCGCCGTCCATCTGGATGGCGTCGAAGTCGTGGTCCTTGTCGTTCCAGACGCCCTGGTACGAGTCGCGGATGGTCAGGTTCCGGATGATCACGTTGTGCACGCCGGACCCGAGGAAGAAGCCACCGCCGACGATGTGCCCGGACGTCCCGGACCCGACGATGGTCTTGTCCGACTGGACCTTGATCTCTTTCCCGACCGGGTTCATGTTGATGACCCCGGCGACGACGATGACGTACGGCTCGGCGGCCGTCGCGTACTTCTCCAGATCGGCCTGGGTCCTGACGGTGACGATCTGTCCGTCCCGGCCACCGTAAGTGCCGTTCTGGCCAAGGGAGTTGACTGACGCGAAGCCGTCGGCGGTGGCGGTGGCCCAGGCGGGGGCGGCGGCGCTCGCGGCGGACGCCGTGCGCTGCGCGTCCTCGCCGAAGAGGCCGAAGTCCGTGCCGTAGGCCATGGTTCCGGCGGCGGTGAGGGCGAGGGGGAGACTCACCGCCAGGGCCGTCTTCCTTCTGCGGTGACGGGTCTTGCTGTGTTGCTCGCTCATGCGGCGATCCGTTCCGTGCGGGGGGATGGTTGCTCCGAAGAGCGGTCGCCGCCCCGCACGGAAAGGTTGCCTACTTGGTGCAGGTGTTGGGGTCGAGCTTCTGCTCGATCTTGTCCTCGCGGCCGTCGGGCTGGCCGTTGGGCAGGAGCTTGTCGGAGACGCCGTCGATGTAGTAGCCGTACGAGTAGATCGTCTTCCAGCTCGCGTCCCGGCCGCGCCAGGTGTGGGCGGTGACGTCGCCGTCACCCTTGTTCCACTGGTAGTCCTCGACGTAGAAGACCGGGTTCACGCGTACCACGCGCTGGTACGGCGTCCAGGTCACGGCCACCTGCCGGCACGGCGGGATGGTCTTCTCGCTGCGGGTCTCGAAGCGGGACTCCTTCTCCCAGCCCCACTCGTAACCGGCGCTGCCGCCCACGCTGCCCGAGAAGATGCTCTTGGCGAGGGAGAGGCTGATGGTGCCCCCGACGCTCTTCTTGGCGAACGTCTTGGTGCCGTAGCTGCTGACGAACGTCTCCTTGTCGTCCGCCGAGCCCCGGTTCCCGATCCACCGGGACGTACGGACCGGCTCGCCCTTGATGGACCAGGTCGAGGCCTCGGCGTAGCCGCACCAGCCGCGGAACAGCTCCCACGGCCCGGCGGGCTTCCACAGCCCGAAGACGTCCCTCAGGTACTCGTCCTGCGTCTTGAACTCGCCGGTGTCGACGTTGAGGGCGCCGTAGACGCCGGTCAGGCTGCCCTCCTGGTTGCAGAGCCGCTCGATCATCAGGTCGGTGTTGCCGGGGTCGACGCCCCGGACGTTCTGAGCACCGCCGGGACCGGCCGCCTGGGCGGAACCGGCGCCCGCCAGCACGCCGGATATGGCGAGGGCGGCGGAGGCGATGCTCAGGGCGCTCTTCTTGAGTGTCGATTTGCGAATGAGTCGCATGGGGGTTGGCTCACTCCTGTGCGCTGTGCACGGCGCCGACTGGTACGGCCGGCACCTGTCTGACAGCCAGGAAGATTGCAGAGAACTCACGAGTAGGGTCGGGATCGGGTGAGGATGACAGGACATCGACAGCTGGGTGGGGGTGTCTGTCGGGTTTTATCGGCTTTGGCCTGTCGGCGCTTCACGTGAGTAACTCCGGTGACCAGTAGGCGAGTTGAGAAAACCGGCGGACGGTACGCGAGCTCGTGACCGCCTGGACATGGGGTGCGAGGCCGCTGCCGTGTGCGTTCGCGATCATGTTCCACGCTCGTGCGGGGGCGCCCGGCCCGGTCCGGGGGGAGGGACGTCGGGCCGGGCGTCGTGCCTACCACTCTCGTGCCCCGCGCGCTTGCTGCGCCTCAGTCGAAAGGCCGGGCTGTGCCTGCTCCCCACCCTTACGCTCGGCCGAACGGCCGACCCTGGGCGGGTGTGCCGGGAGTGAAGGGTGGCCCCGCGTGACCCCCGACCTCAGCGCGGCACTGTGACGCAAGTCGTCCTACAGCGAAGGGGGAGCCAACGACTGCGTCGAGGTCGGCGACGGCCACCCCGGCGTCGTCCCCGTCCGCGACAGCAAGAACCCGGACGGTCGGGTACTCGTCTTCGGCGCGACCCCCTGGGCGTCCTTCCTCGCCGCCCTCAAGAACCAGGCGCCGGAGTCGCGTCGTCGTAGCTAGGACTCCTGCGGCTCCGCGGGCGGCGGCGTCGGCGCCCCCGGCAGCCGTACGGTCGCCACCGTGCCGCCGCCCTCCGCGCGGGCCAGCGTGACCTGGCCGCCCGCCTGCTCGACCGTACGGGCCACGATCGACAGGCCCAGTCCCGAGCCCGGCAGCGCACGCGCGCTCGGGGAGCGCCAGAAGCGGTCGAAGACGTGGGGGAGTTCGTCGGCGGGGATGCCGGGGCCGTGGTCGCGGACGGTGAGGACACCGTCGGTCAGGGCGACCTCGATCGTGCCGCCCTCGGGGCTGAACTTCACCGCGTTGTCGAGGACGTTGACCACCGCGCGCTCCAGCGCCGCCGGTTCCGCCCGCACGTACCAGGGCTGGAGGTCGGCGCTGATCGTCAGCTCCGGGCCGCGCAGCCGTGCCCGGCGCAGGGCCGACTCGACCGTGTCCTCCAGGGAGATCACCTGGACGCGTTCGCCGCGCTGGCCCTCCGAACGGGACAGCTCCTGCAAGTCGCCGATCAGGGAGGCCAGTTCGGTCATCTGCGCCTTCACCGAGGCGAGCAGTGCCTTGCGGTCGGCCTCGGGGATCGGGCGGCCCGTCTCCTCGCTGCGGGTGAGCAGTTCGATGTTGGTGCGCAGGGAGGTGAGGGGGGTGCGCAGTTCGTGGCCGGCGTCGGCGATGAGCTGTTGCTGGAGCTCGTGGGAGCTGGCCAGGGCGGAGGTCATGGAGTTGAAGGAACGGGAGAGCCGGGCCACCTCGTCCTCGGAGTCGTCCTCCACCGGGATGCGGATGTTCAGGTCCTCGGTGCGGGCGACGTGTTCGACGGCCTCGGTGAGTTTGTCGACTGGACGGAGGCCGGCGCGGGCCACGGCGAGGCCGGCGGCTCCGGCGCCGATGACTCCGATGCCGGAGACGAGGAGGAGGACGAGGGCGAGGTCGTTGAGGGTGGACTTGGTGCCCTCCAGCGACACCGCGATGGTGATGGCGACGTAGGTCTGCTCACCTGTGCCGGCGTTCTGGGCGAGCTGCGGCACGGTCATCACGCGCAGCGGCGTACCGTCGTCCGCCGTGCCGTTGCGGATGATGCCCCGGCTGGCCATCCCGTTCTTGATCACGTCCTTGTCGGCCTGGGTGACCTTGACCGCGCCGATGGAGTCCTCGGTGACGCAGGGGGTCCCGTCCGCCTTGACGACCTGCGAGTACAGGTTCCGGAAGGGTTTCGAGCCCTCCGGGGACTGAGTGCAGTTGGTGAGCGCGTTCTGCATCTCTACCCACTGCCCGGGCTTCATCCGCGCCTGCCCCAGGTCGTCGTTCACCTGGTCGTACAGCCGCCCCTGCACGATGAACCAGCAGGTCACCGACACAGCCGCCACCGCGAAGGCCACCGCTGCCGCTACCAGCAGGGCCAGCCGTGAGCGGATCGGCAGCGACCGGTACCGGCGCAGAACCCCTTTCACTCCGCCCCACCCTGCCGCAGCACATACCCCACACCCCGAACCGTGTGCACGAGCCGCGGCTCCCCGCCCGCCTCGGTCTTGCGGCGTAGGTACATGACGTACACGTCCAGCGAGTTCGACGACGGCTCGAAGTCGAAGCCCCACACGGCCTTCAGGATCTGCTCACGGGTCAGCACCTGGCGCGGATGCGCCATGAACATCTCCAGCAGCGTGAACTCCGTACGGGTCAGCTCCACCGGCCGCCCACCCCGCGTGACCTCCCGCGTCGCGAGGTCCATGCGCAGGTCCGCGAAGGTCAGCGCCTCGTCGTCCTCCACCGTGCCCGCACCGGCCGCCGCCGCGTACGAGCTGCGTCGCAGCAGGGCGCGTACCCGGGCGAAGAGTTCGTCCAGTTCGAAGGGCTTGACCAGGTAGTCGTCGGCCCCGGCGTCCAGCCCGGTCACGCGGTCGCCGACCGTGTCACGGGCCGTCAGCATGAGGATCGGCGTCGTGTCGCCGGCGCCGCGGATACGGCGGGCGGCGGTGAGGCCGTCCATGCGGGGCATCTGGATGTCCAGGACCACCAGGTCGGGCCGGTAGGCGGTCGCCTTCTCCAGGGCGTCGGCGCCGTCGACCGCGACCTCGGTGTCGTACCCCTCGAAGGCGAGGCTGCGCTGGAGTGCTTCGCGTACCGCCGGCTCGTCGTCGACGATCAGGATGCGCTGCGGGTCACGGTCGCCATCGGCGGGGCTCATGGGCTCGGGATCCTCGGGGTGCGGTGGGACAGGGGCTGAGCGGCTGAACGCCTTCAGCCTCGCATGCTTCTCGGCTTGCTCAGCCTCGTACGGTACGGCGGCGGGCGCGGGCCGCGGCGGCCCGGCGACCGGCGTTCAGGGGCGCGGTCGCCAGCTCCGGTGCCCGGGACGGGGCCGCGGGCGTGTGCAGGACACCGGCGACCTCCAGGGCGAGGGCGAAGTCGGCCGCACCGACGCCGGTCGCGGTGTGCTCAACCTGCTTGATCATGGCGTACTCCTTCAGCTCGGCGAGTCGGCTCAGAGGGCCGGCTAGTTCTGTGAACCCGACCGCAGCTTCGCCAGGTCGGCCTTGACGGTGTTGATCGGGATGGCGAAGCCGAGGCCCACGCTGCCCGCGTCGGACGAACCCGAGCCGGAGGCCGAGTACATCGCGGAGTTGATGCCGATGATGTTGCCGTTCATGTCGATCAGCGCGCCGCCGGAGTTGCCGGGGTTCAGGGACGCGTCCGTCTGGAGCGCCTTGTACGTCGTCGTCGACGAACCGGTGTCGCCGTTGAACTCCTGACCGCCGAACTCGAACGGCCAGCCGCCGCCGCCCTGCTGCTGTTGCTGCCGGCCCTGGCTCTCGTCCGTCGAGACGGTCACGTCACGGTGGAGCGCGGACACGATGCCGCTGGTGACCGTGCCGGTCAGGCCCTCGGGGGAGCCGATCGCCACGACCTGGTCGCCGACCTGGACGCCGGAGGAGTCGCCGAGGGTGGCCACCGTCAGCCCGGAGGCGTTCCGCAGCTTGATCAGCGCGAGGTCCTTGCTGCTGTCGGTGCCGACGACCTCGGCGGTGTACGTCTTGCCGTCGCTGGTGCTCACCTTGATCGAGGAGGCGCCGGAGACGACGTGGTTGTTGGTGACGATCTCGCCGTCACTGGTGATGATCACGCCGGAGCCGGTGGAGGAGCCGGCGTTCGAGGTCGCGTTGATCTCGACGATGCTCGGGCTGACCGCCTTGGCGACCCCGGAGACCGTGCCCTTCTGGCTGGAGGGGATGACGTTGGTGCTGGTGGAGCTGGTGGTGGCGACGGTGTCGTTGCCGGTCAGCTCCTGTATGCCGTACGCCGTGCCGCCCCCGATCGCGGCGGCGACGATCGCCACGGCGGCGAGCAGGGCGACCGGGCCGCGGGGCCGGCGCCGCGCCTTCGGCGGCTGGGTGACGGGCTCGGTGAGGAGAGCGGTGGGGGCTTCGCCGGCAGTGGCGCCGGTTCCGGTCCCCGCGGGGGCCTGGGCCGTCGGCTCGTACGCCGGCGGGGGCGGCCACTCGGGGTTCACGGGAGAGGAGGCGTGCTGCTGGGCGCCCTGGTACGGGTTCTCGTAATCGCCGCTGCGGCGGAAGCTCTCGGTCATGGAAATGAGCTTGTCGCCCGACCATGAGAGCTTCCTGAGTGCTCCCTGAGAAGCCCGGCAGAAGCTCGTATGCCCGATGTAAAGGCCGTTCTCGCGGCTTGCCGCGGCCTCTCAGACGGGCTTCATAAAGGCCCGCCGGCCCTCAGAGCCGCACTGTGCGGCGGCCCTCACTTGCGGCCGCCCTCACTTGCAGCCGCAGGACCGCCGTACCACCAAGCGCGACGGGAACACCTTCAGGCGCTCACGTCGCGAGCCCGCCACCCGCAGACCGTCGTCGAGGACCAGGTCGACCGCGGCCCGCGCCATCGCCGACCGGTCGGACGCGATCGTCGTCAGCGGCGGATCCGCCAGCGCCGCTTCCTTGATGTCGTCGAAGCCGGCGACCGCGAGCTGCCCCGGCACGTCGATGCGCAGCTCGCGCGCCGCGCGCAGCAGGCCGATCGCCTGGTCGTCGGTAGAGCAGAAGATCGCCGGCGGGCGGTTCGGCCCGGAGAGGATCTCCAGGGCGGCGTGGTAGGCGTCGTAGCGACTGTAGAGGGCCTCGAAGAGCCGGCCCTCGGTGGAGATCCCGGCCTCCTGCATGGCGCGCCGCCAGCCCTCGACGTGGTCGGAGACCGGGTCGCCGACCGCCGGGGTCTCCGCTATGCCGCCCATACAGGCGACGTACTCGTAGCCGTGCTCCAGGAGGTGGCGTACGGCGAGCTGGGCGCCGCCGAGGTCGTCGGTGACGACGGCGACGTCGTCGATGGCCTCGGGCCGCTCGTGCAGCAGGACGACCCGGGCGTCCCATGCCTCGATCTCGGCGGCGGCCAGGTCGTTCATGGCGTGCGAGACGAGGATCAGCCCCGAGACGCGCATCCCGAGGAACGCCCGCAGATAGTGGACCTCGCGCTCGCCGACGTAGTCGGAGTTGCCGACGAGGACCATCTTTCCGCGCTCGGCGGCGGCCCACTCGACCGCGTGTGCCATCTCGCCGAAGAAGGGCTGGCGGGCGTCCGGCACGATCAGGCCTATGAGGTCCGTGCGCCGCGAGGCCATCGCCTGGGCGACCCGGTCGGGCCGGTACCCCAGCTCCTTGATCGCGGCGAGGACACGCTCGCGCGTGGCCGGGGCGACCGGCCGGGGTCCGTTGTTGATGACGTAACTGACGACGGCAGTCGAAGTACCTGCCAGTCGCGCCACGTCATCGCGAGTCACCTTGGCCACGCGCGGAGTCTACGCGGATGGACCCGCTCTGGGCAGGGCGTGAAGGCGCTTCCCTGGCGCCGGGTGGTCACTCCCCTGTGCGAAAGCAATGCCCTCGGCGCCCTGCCCACTCGCCCGCTAGACGTCGGCACGGACCTCGGTGCCGTCCAGGGCGGCCGTCTCGTCCGGATCCGCCGACTTTGCCCGGTCGGCCTTGGCCTTGGCTTCCTCGGCGGCCCGCTCGACCTTCTCGGGCGTAACGAATCGATAACCGACGTTCCGGACGGTCCCGATGAGTGACTCGTGCTCGGGGCCGAGCTTGGCGCGCAGCCGTCGTACGTGCACGTCGACGGTCCGGGTGCCGCCGAAGTAGTCGTAGCCCCAGACCTCCTGGAGCAGCTGCGCGCGCGTGAAGACGCGGCCGGGGTGCTGGGCGAGGTACTTGAGGAGCTCGAACTCCTTGAAGGTGAGGTCGAGGACCCGCCCCTTGAGCTTGGCGCTGTACGTCGCCTCGTCGACCGAGAGGTCGCCGTTGCGGATCTCCATCGGGGAGTCGTCGTTGACGATCTGCTGACGCCCCATCGCGAGCCGCAGCCGCGCCTCGACCTCGGCGGGCCCGGCGGTGTCCAGGAGGACGTCGTCGATGCCCCAGTCGGCGGTGACGGCGGCGAGGCCGCCCTCGGTGACGACGAGAACGAGGGGGCAGCCGGGGCCGGTCGAGCGCAGGAGCTGGCACAGGCTGCGCACCTGTGGGAGGTCGCGGCGGCCGTCGATCAGGATGACGTCGGCACCTGGGGTGTCGACGAGTGCCGGGCCTTCCGCCGGAGCCACGCGCACGTTGTGCAGCAGCAGGCCGAGTGCCGGGAGCACCTCCGTCGACGGCTGGAGGGCGTTGGTCAGGAGCAGCAGAGAACTCATACGTCTGGTTCCTCCTCGGTCCCTGCGAGGACGTGTGCGGTACGGAACTGCTCTGCGATCCCGAAGGCCCCGTACACCTGCGGTTTCCCGCGCCGTATACAACGCTTCCGAAAGCACAAAAGGACCCGGGGGCTACGCTGCCCGAGTCCTCTGCCCAGCAGAATAGCCCACATGAGCAACGGTCCGGCAGGTCATGTGGCACGATCCACGCTTCGTCCGCACTCTGAGACAACCAGACGTACACCTTTGCGGACGTTTCTGCACACGGACGACGGCGTGACGATCGATTCCGTATACGACCTGGGTGCGGTTGTATACGACGCCTCGCGTCCATCTGCCCGTGACTTGGTGTTCGTCGTCGCCCATGGCTTCACCGGCGATGTGGACCGGCCCCATGTGCGACGGGTGGCGCAGGCCCTCACCCGGCACGGGGCCGTCGTCACCTTCTCCTTCCGCGGGCACGGAGCGTCCGGGGGCCGTTCGACGGTCGGGGACCGCGAGGTGCTCGACCTGGCGGCCGCGGTGCGCTGGGCCCGTGAGCTCGGGCACGCGCGCGTGGTGACCGTCGGCTTCTCCATGGGCGGCTCGGTGGTGCTGCGGCATGCGGCGCTGTACCGCGCGGACGGATCGGAGCACGAGGGGCACGAGGGCCACGAGGGGAGCGCGGGGGCGCACTCGGACGCGGTGGTGTCCGTGAGCGCGCCCGCCCGCTGGTACTACCGGGGCACGGCTCCGATGCGGAAGCTCCACTGGCTGGTGACCCGGCCCGAGGGCCGCCTGGTGGGCCGCTACGGCTTCCGTACGCGGATCCACCACCGAGAGTGGGATCCGGTGCCGCTCTCCCCGGTGCAGGCGGTCCCGCGGATCGCACCCACCCCCTTGCTGATCGTGCACGGCGACCGGGACGGCTACTTCCCCCTCGACCACCCCCGCATGCTGGCCCAGGCGGCCGGTGACCACGGTGAACTCTGGCTGGAGCCCGGCATGGGCCACGCCGAGCACGCGGCCGGCGACGCGCTGCTGGCCCGCATCGGGGACTGGGCCGTCGCACAGGGCGGCTAGCCTGACGGGGTACACAGCCGATCGATTGAGGAACCGGAATGCCAAAGGTCACGGTGCGCTACTGGGCCGCCGCGAAGGCCGCGGCCGGGATCGCCGAGGAGCCGCTCGACGCGGCCACGCTCGCCGAGGCGCTCGACGCCGCCCGCGAGCGACACCCCGGTGAACTCGTGCGCGTCCTGCAGCGATGCTCGTTCCTCGTCGACGGTGACCCCGTGGGCACCCGCGAACATGAGACGGTACGGCTGGCCGACGGCGGCACGGTCGAGGTGCTCCCGCCGTTCGCAGGAGGGTGACGATGACCGACCAGCCGTATCAGGGGTACGACGGGTACGACCCGTATCAGCAGCCCGCGCAACACCCCGCCCAACACCCTGCTCACCAGCAGGCCCCGCAGGCGTGGCCCGGGCAGCAGGCTTACGACGAGCAGCAGGCCGCCGCCCAGCAGTACACGCAGCAGTGGCAGGGGCAGACCTGGGAGACGCACGTGCAGCCGCCGGTGGCTCCCGGCTCGGCGGCGGAGACGTCCTATCTGCCGTCGCAGGGTGCGGGTACACCCGGCGTGGGCGCGTACGCGGGGTACGGCGGGCCGCAGGCCCAAGCACAGGCGCAGGCCCAAGCACAGGCGCAGGCCCAAGCACACGCGCAGGCCCGGTCGGCCCACGCACAGGCGCAGGCGCCCCGGCCTCGGTCCGAGCCGGAAAGGGAAGCGGAGTCGGGTGAAGACCCCGGGTACGGTCCCGCGACCGTGGCCGGCAACGCCCGCATCACGGACGCCCAGCGGGCCCGGCTCGAGGGCCGTTCCCCGATCATCGAGCCGGGGATCCAGCCGGCCGGGCTGACGGCGCTGCTGGGGCTGTTGCTCTCGGGCGCGGCGGCGATCGGGTCGTACGCCCTTCTCGTCCCCCTGGTCGCCCTCCAGGCGGTGACGGCGGCGGGCTGGTTCCGGCTGAACGGCATGTGGCCCGCCCGGCAGGGCATCGCGCTGGCCTTCGCGGGGGCGCTGACGGCGGACGTGGCGCTGCTGGCGTCCGGCCGTGCCCCGGCGGCGATCCTCGGCACGCTGGGGGTCTGGGTGCTGCTGACCCTGGTTCTGCAGCTCCGCTCGCACGCCGATCCGGACGAGCGGATGTACGGGTTGATGGCGACGGTGGCCTCGGCGGCGCTGTCGATCATCGCGGGCGGGTATCTCGCGGCCGAGGCGGACGCGGTGAGTGTGGGCGCGGTGGCGGTCGCCGTCGCGGTGCTGGTCCGTGCGCTGCCGTTGCCGACGCCGGTCTCCGTGGTGGTCGCGTTGCTCGCGGCTGCGGGTGCGGGGGGTGTGGTCGGTGCCCTGACCGGGGTGGGGTCCGGTGGGGCGCTGCTCGGGGCGGGGGTCGCGGCGGGTGCGCTGATCGGGCACCGGGTGGCGAGCTACGACTATCCGTCGCGGTTCGTGCACTTCACGGCGGGCGTCGCGCTGCCGTTGGCGGCTGCGGCACCGGCGGTGTACCTGCTGGGACGGGCCTTCGCCTGAGCCCGGCTTTCCTCGCCCCCGCCGCCCCTACCCGTCCCATCCCCAGGGGCTCCGCCCCTTCGACCCCGGGTGTTCTTCGGGTGCGGGCGGGTGCAGGCCGGTGGGGGCTGGTCGCGCCGTTCCCCGCGCCCCTTCTGGTGGGCTGCGCCCCCGGACAATTCAGCCCCTCCGGCGTTTGAGGGGCGGGTCTGGGGCGGAGCCCCAGGAGGACGGGACGGGTAGGGGCGGCGGGGGCGAAGAAATGCCCCGCTGTCACAGGTGATCGACAATTCGCCGGGTCAAGCTCTCCGCAGAGTTACGCTCGTCGTCGTTGACGACTCTGAGGTGGGGGAACACCACGACATGCGAGCCCTTCGGATACTGCTGATAACCGTCGTGATCCTGGGCGGCCTCTTCGTACTGGCCGACCGGCTCGCCGTGGGGTTCGCCGAGGACGAGGCGGCCGGCAAGCTGCAGACCTCCGAGAACCTCGCCGCCGCCCCGGACGTGTCCATCAAGGGCTTCCCGTTCCTGACGCAGGTCGCCGGCGGTTCGCTGGACGACGTCGAGGTCGGCATCAAGGACTACGAGGCCGACACCGGCACCGACGGCAAGACGATCCGGATCGACGACCTCACCGCCAGCATGAAGGGCGTCGAGTTCTCCGGCGACTACAGCTCCGCCACCGCGGCCACCGCCACCGGCACCGCGTCCATCACCTACGCCGAGCTGCTGAAGACCGCCAAGTCCGAGCCCACCGAGGTCGCCCCCGGCGTCACCGCCAGCGTCATCGGCCTGTCGGACGGCGGCAACGGCAAGATCAAGGTCGCCGTCGAGGCCACCGTCCTCGGCACCAAGCTGCCGAACCCGGTCTACGTCCTCAGCTCGGTCACCACCGAGGGCGACACCGTGAAGGTGCACGCCGACAACCTGCCCAACTTCGGCGGCGCCGACATCGCCGAGAACCGGGCCCGTGCGATCACCGACTTCGAGCAGAAGATCGACGGTCTCCCCGGCGGCATCCAGCTCGACAAGGTCCAGGCGGCGAAGAACGGCGTCGAGATCACGGTGAAGGGTTCCAACGTCCGCCTCGCGGGGTAGTACGGCTACGGCCCTGTTGGACGCCCTGCGTCCAACAGGCGAGACGGCGTCGTCCGCACCGTAGGTGTGACCGCCGATACACCCGCCCGGAAGCCGTGCGGTACCGGCCTCGGCGGCCTCTCGTTCTCACATCCCGGACAGTCTCGTCTCACCATGCGACACACCGGTGACATGCCCGCATGTCCGTCCCTACGATCGAGCCCATGAAGCGACAGGCGGATCTCACGAAGCGGCGGGCAGTAGACCTCTGCCGCGTTGCCGCCATGCTCTGTCGCCCCTTCTGAGCGGAAGCCCCGACTTCCGCGTTTCCCCGCTGCCCTGACCAGGGCACAGGTGCGTCGTCTCGGCCTTGAACGCGCACCCCGCACACTCGCACGCCCCGCCGCAACTGCCCCGGAGGAGAAAGAGCATGAGCCGCAGCGACGTCCTCGTCGACGCCGACTGGGTCCAGGAGAACCTGGACAACCCCGGTATCGCGATCGTGGAGGTGGACGAAGACACGTCCGCCTACGAGAAGAACCACATCAGGAACGCGATTCGCATCGACTGGACCAAGGACCTGCAGGACCCGGTCCGCCGCGACTTCGTCGACCAGGAGGGCTTCGAGAAGCTCCTGTCGGCCAAGGGCATCGCCAACGACACGCTGGTGATCCTCTACGGCGGCAACAACAACTGGTTCGCGTCGTACGCCTACTGGTACTTCAAGCTCTACGGCCACGAGAACGTCAAGCTCCTCGACGGTGGCCGCAAGAAGTGGGAGCTTGACGCCCGCGAGCTGGTCGAGGAGGTCCCCGAGCGCACCGAGACCACCTACAAGGCCAAGCCGCAGGACAAGTCGATCCGCGCCTTCCGTGACGACGTCGTCGCCGCGATCGGCTCGCAGAACCTGGTCGACGTGCGCTCGCCCGACGAGTTCTCCGGCAAGCTGCTCGCCCCGGCCCACCTGCCGCAGGAGCAGTCGCAGCGTCCGGGTCACGTCCCGTCGGCGCGCAACATCCCGTGGTCGAAGAACGCCAACGACGACGGCACCTTCAAGTCGGACGAGGAGCTCAAGGAGCTCTACGCCGAGGAGCAGGTCGACCTGGCGAAGGACACCATCGCCTACTGCCGTATCGGTGAGCGCTCCGCGCTGACCTGGTTCGTCCTGCACGAGCTGCTCGGTGTGGAGAACGTCAAGAACTACGACGGCTCCTGGACCGAGTACGGCTCGCTCGTCGGCGTTCCGATCGAGCTCGGCGCCAACAAGTAGGACCAGCAGCAAGAGCAGCAGCAAGAGCAGCAGTAAGCGAACAGACCCGCAGCAACCCGACCGACCGGCCTTCCTTCCGGTCAGACCCCTTATGGAGAAAGACATGTGTGGAGCGAAGGCCGGCGGCCCGGACGCCTCGACGATCAAGCCCGGTGAGACCACGATCCAGGGCCAGGTGACGAAGGACGGCGAGCCCGTCGTCGGTTACGTCCGACTGCTGGACTCGACCGGCGAGTTCACCGCGGAGGTCCCCACCTCCGCCACGGGCCAGTTCCGCTTCTACGCGGCCGAGGGCACCTGGACCGTGCGGGCCCTGGTCCCCGGCGCCACCGCCGACCGCACGGTCGTCGCCCAGCAGGGCGGCCTGGCGGAGGTCGCGATCGCGGTCTGAGGAACACCCTGATCGGTCGAAGGGCCGTACCCCGTGGGTTGGACGCCTGGGGTACGGCCCTTCGGCGTGTGCGGACCTACCCTGGAGTCATGTACGCACGGCGACGTCACGTCTACTTCGCCATGATGGGGACGTGCATCACGCTCTTCGTCCTGGCCTGGGGCGTCGTGCGCCTGTGGTCGGTGCCGGTGGCCGTGGGCATGTGCGTGGTGGCCATGGTCATCCCGCCGCTGGCCGCGATGGTCGCCAACCGGCGGGGGCCGGAGGACCGCTGGTGGGACGACCCCTCCGGCGACCCGAAGTCCGACGAGTGGTGGGACGAGCTGGACGGCAAGAAGCGGCCGCGATAGGTGCGGGTCCTGTGCGCCCCGGCTGTCTCAGTAGACGAGCGCCTGCGTCTCGTCGCCGAGTGCCTCCTGCACGAAGACCTGGGCGCCCGCGATCCGTACGCCCTCGATGACGTCCTTCTCCGTGATGTCCCGGCGGGCCGCGCACTGGGTGCACAGGGTGAGACGGCCGGTCGCGAGGATGGAGTCGATCAGGTCGGGGAGCGGGGCCGCGTGGGGGAGTTCGAACTCGGCGGCACGGCCCGGCAGGGCGAACCACGCGGACTCACCGGTCAGCCACACCGAGACGTCGACGCCGCTGGCCACGGCCACCGCCGCGACCGTGAACGCCTGTGAGCAGCGTTCGGGGGCATCGGCCCCCGCCGTCACCTTGATCACCAGCTTCTTCGCCATGGCCGAATCGTAATCAACTCCCTTACAACCTGCGGCGTTGGCCATGGGTCTCCTGTGCGCGCGCATACGGAATGCGCACTTCACGTTCCGTGGGGGGACGTCTTGGATGTATCAGAAGAAACAGGAGAAGCGGCTGACGCGCCGGTCATACCGGTTCCCTCGGCTGCGCCCGTGCCTGCGGAGGTGCCCGGACCGGCCGAGCCGATCGCTTCGCCCCGGCCTCGGCGTCGTGGGCGTACGGCCCTCCTGATCGCCGGAGCCGTCGTGCTCGGGCTCGTCGCCGGGACCTGTGCTGGTTACCTCGTACAGGCCGAGCGCGAGCCCACCAGGCTGCCCTCGCTCTCCCAGCCGACCCTGAAGCAGGCTGAGGGAGAGGCGCCCGAGCCGCTGTCGGCTGCCCAGGACCGCCGGGTGAAGACCGACGGCGACCTGCGCAAGCTGCTGCTGAAGAAGCCGGCCGGGGCGAAGGACACCGAGTGGCTGACGGTCACTGACGGCTGGCAGGACATGGCCTCGTTCGCCAGTAACTACGACAAGCCGGACATGATGTTCGAGGAGCTCGTCAGCGACGAGTTCCGCCGGGCGGCCGTCACGGGCTGGCAGGTCGGCAGCTCGTACACCGTGGAGATCCGGCTGGTCCAGTTCCGGCAGGTAGAGCGGGTCTCGGCCCCGGGAACCACCGACAACGACCAGTACTGGGCGGAGGACGAGGACTCCACCGACAGCTGGCCCATCCCTGACACCGGGGAGGGTATGGCGTACGTCCACAACAAGCCCGAGACCGAGGCCGGCTACCTCCCGCTGTACAGCGCGGAGGCACATGCCTGGCGCGGCGACATCGCCATGCAGATCTGGGTCTACGCCGACAAGCCGATCAGCAAGAAGAAGATCATGGACCTGGCCCAGCGGCAGATGGGGCGCCTGTGAGCGAGAACCAGAACGCGACGGGGCCGACAGCACCGCTCGCCGACCCCACGCAGACCACACCGCAAGCCGCTCCGCCCGCTCCCGACACGGTTGCCCTGATGGAGCCGCCCGCCGCTCCGCCCACCGGGAAGCCCCTCCGTCGGGGCCGCATCGCCACGATCGCCGGTTCCCTGCTCCTGGCCGGGGCGGTCGTCGCCGGCGTCAGCCACACCGTCGTCACCGTGCGGGACGCCGACCGGGACGCGGGCGCACCCGTGTGGAAGTTCCCTGCGGCGGACAGGACCGACGACAAGAAGGCGCCGTCCGCTTCCGGGCTCGCCGGGATGCTCGTGCCGTACGGCACCGACGGCTGGGTGCGGGGCCCGGACCTCGGTGAGTTCGGCTCGGACGCGCAGCTCAGCGGTGCCCAGGCCACGGCCCTGCGCAAGGAGTCTCTGCGCGACCTGCCCCGTTCCCAGCGCCGGCAGCTGGAGAAGCGGATGGACAAAAGGCCCATCAAGGGCATGGCGATGCGCAGCTACTACAACACGGAGGGCACCAGCTACTACGAGGACGAGGCCAAGGACACCTACACCGTGAGCATCGTGCTGAGCCGGTTGGAGAGCACGGCGGCCGTCCGGAACACGTCGAGGTTCGAGAGCGAGTTCCTCGACGCCCTGGACATCTTCCGCGAGGGCCCGAAGGTCAAGGGACACAAGAACGCCAAGTGCTTCCTGCCGCCCAAGGACACCGACGAGGATCTCGAAAGCATGTACTGCACCGCCTACGTCGGAGACGTCCTGGTCACCGCCACGGCGGACGGCATCAAGCCACTGGACACCAAGGGGGCCGCGTTGCTGCTCGCCACTCAGCTCGACCGCATCGCAGAGCCGGGGAAGGCGATATGAGCGAGCAGCAGCACGCCACCGTCCCGGCTCCCCCGACCGACGTACCGCCGCCACCCGTACCACTCCAGGCGGAGCCCCCGGCTCGGAAGGACCGCCGCGTCCTGCGCGCAGCGCTGCGCTGGACCTCCGCCGTCGTCGCCTTCGCCGCGATCGGTGCGGGCACCGCGTACGGGATCACCCGGATGGAGCGGACCGACGTACCGGGGCTGGCGACGGAGTCGGACGGGCGGTGGGAGTACCCGACGCTCACCAAGCCGCCGCTGCCCTCCGGCAGCCCGCAGCCCTTCGCCGAGGAGAACAAGGCCGGCACCCACTACGCCGACCTGCGTGCCCTGCTCCTGCCCGCGCCCAAGGGGGCAGGGGAGGACAAGGCGCTGCGCGGCGACGACGGCTGGCTGGCGACGAAGGACTTCCTCGCGGAGTACGCCGACAAGCTGGAGCGTGACATGTTCCGGCAGGAGCTCGTCGACCACGGCCTGCGGCACATCGCCGCCCGCGGCTGGACCACCCAGGACGGCACGCACACCCGGATCTACCTGCTGCAGTTCGACACCGCGGCGGTCGTTGACGAGCTGATGGCCGATGTCGCCGTGTACGGCAGCCCTGCCTACCGGGTCCGCGGCACCGAGGCATCCGCCCAGGACGAGGACTTCTCGGAACTGCCCTGGCCCGGGGAGACGCTCCGTGTCGCATACGCCGAGGCCAAGCCGTACGGCGCCGAGCAGGTCCGCCACGCATACCTGTCGGCCGGAGACGTGATCGCCCTGATCGTCCAGTCCAGGAAGGGCAGCGCGCGGGCCGTCCCCTTCCAGCAGACCGTGACACTCCAGAGCCAGCTCCTCGGCTGAGCCCGCGAGGGCGTACCTCACACAGAGGGCCGGGCCCCGGCCGCGTAAGCTGGGGCCCGGCCCTGTGTACGCAAAGCATTCCCCACGCTCAATCGAGGAGCACCCCGTGGAGATCTTCTTCGAAGCCCTGCTGGTCCTGGTCTGCGTCGGCGTTCTCGCCTTCGCCGGGCTGACCGTGAAGAAGCTGTACCAGGGCCAGCGCTGACCGCCATCACCGACGTACGAGACTTCTGAGCTGCTCATGATCGAGATCCCGTCCGACCTCCACAAGGACCTCGTCCCCCTCGCCTTCCTGCTCGGCAACTGGGCGGGCGCGGGCGTGCACGACTTCCCGAGCTCCGAGAAGTGCAACTTCGGGCAGGAGGTCGCCTTCACGCACGACGGCCGGGACTTCCTGGAGTACCGGTCCCACACCTGGGTGCTCGACAACGACGGCAACAAGGTGCGGCCGCTGGAGTCCGAGCACGGCTTCTGGCGGATCGACGCCGACCGCAAGGTCGAGGTGACGATGGTCCGCGACGACGGCGTCGTCGAGATCTGGTACGGCGAGCTCGCCGACAAGAAGCCCCAGATCGACCTGGTCACGGACGCGGTGGCGCGCACGGCCGCCTCCGGCCCCTACACCGGCGGCAAGCGGCTGTACGGCTACGTCAAGAGCGACCTGATGTGGGTCGGCGAGAAGCAGACCCCCGAGGTCGAGCTGCGCCCCTACATGTCGGCCCACCTGAAGAAGGTCGTCACCCCGGAGGAGGTCGAGCGCTGGGCCAAGGCCCTGCCCGACGACATGCCGGACGACGGCATCGCGTTCTTCAAGTAGTCCTAGACTTCCAGTGTGGTGAGCACCGACTGGAAGAGCGACCTCAGGCAGCGCGGCTACCGGCTGACGCCGCAGCGCCAGCTTGTCCTCGAAGCTGTGGACACCCTGGAGCACGCGACCCCCGACGACATCCTCGTGGAAGTGAGGAAGACGGCGTCGGGGGTCAACATTTCCACCGTGTACCGGACCCTGGAGCTCCTGGAGGAACTCGGGCTGGTCAGCCACGCCCATCTGGGGCACGGCGCGCCGACGTATCACCTGGCCGACCGCCACCACCACCTCCACCTGGTCTGCCGGGACTGCGAGAGCGTCATCGAGGCGGACGTCCAGGTGGCCGCCGAGTTCACGGCCAAGCTGAGCCGGACCTTCGGCTTCGAGACCGACATGAAGCACTTCGCGATCTTCGGCCGCTGTAAGGAGTGCTCGCTGAAGGCTTCAACTACCGAGTCGTAGGCTTAGGCATATGAAGAGCCCCCTGCTGACCCTGCCCGGCGCCGTGCCCGCCGAGGGCGTGGACGAAGGCGTCGCCGCCCACTACGGCGAACTGTTCCGCGAGCAGCGTGCCCTCGCCGACGGCACCGGTTTCGTCGACCTCTCGCACCGCGGAGTCGTCGCCGTCACCGGCCAGGACCGGCTGAGCTGGCTGCATCTGCTGCTCACCCAGCACGTCAGCGACCTCCCCGTGGGCGAGTCCACCGAGGCGCTGATCCTCTCCGCGCACGGCCACATCGAACACGCGCTGTACCTGGTCGACGACGGCACGACGGTCTGGGCCCATGTCGAGCCCGGCACCCAGGACGCGCTGATCGCGTACCTGGAGTCGATGAAGTTCTTCTACCAGGTGGAAGTCGCCGACCGGACCGCCGAGTTCGCGGTCGTGCACCTGCCCGCCGGGTCCATCGCCGAGGTGCCCGAGAGCGCCGTCGTACGCGAGACGGCGTACGGCCGTGACCTGTTCCTCCCGCGCGCCGAGCTGGAGTCGTACGCCGGGAAGGCGGGCCCGGCGGCCGGACTCCTGGCGTACGAGGCGCTGCGCGTCGAGCACCACCGTCCCCGCCTCGGCTTCGAGACCGACCACCGCACGATCCCGCACGAGCTGGGCTGGATCGGCACCGCGGTGCATCTTCAGAAGGGCTGCTACCGCGGCCAGGAGACGGTCGCCCGGGTCCAGAACCTCGGCAAGCCGCCGCGTCGGCTGGTCTTCCTGCACCTGGACGGCAGCGAGGTTCACCTGCCCGCGCACGGCACGGAGATCCAGCTGGCCGACGAGGGCCCCGAGGGCCGCAGGATCGGTTTCATCACGACGTCGGTACGCCATCACGAGCTGGGGCCGGTCGCGCTCGCGCTGGTCAAGCGGAACGTGCCGGTGGACGCGAGGCTCCTGGCCGGAGAGACGGCGGCCGCGCAGGAAGTGGTCGTCGAGCCGTAGCCAGGCGGCCGCGTCTGCGCCGTGCCGGGCGGCCCTAGATCTCCAGCAGTACCGTGAACGGGCCGTCGTTCGTCAGCGCCACCCGCATCTGGGCGCCGAACCGGCCCGTCGCCACCGTCGCCCCCAAGGCGCGGAGTTGGGCGACGACCTCGTCGACGAGCGGCTCGGCGACATCGCCGGGGGCGGCGGCGTTCCACGTGGGCCTGCGTCCCTTGCGGGCATCGCCGTAGAGGGTGAACTGGCTGATGACGAGGAGCGGGGCGTCGATGTCGCTGCAGGACTTCTCGTCGTTCAGCATGCGGATCGACCAGAGTTTGCGGGCCAGTTGGGCCGCCTTCTCCTTGGTGTCCTCGTGCGTGACACCGACGAGCACGCACAGCCCTTCGCCCACGACCTCGCCGACGGTCTCCCCGTCCACGACCACACTCGCGCCGTCCACCCTCTGCACCACAGCTCGCATGCCGCCATCATGCCGTGTGCGGGGCGCCGCCTGGGCAAGGGCCCTGCCCGGACCCCGTCCGAGGCTGCCTCGGGGCCTCTTCGGGGCACTCTTTTTTTGATCCTTAAGCCCCCATCTGGGGCTGTTCGTGGGCACTCGGTCACATAGCGGCCACTTGGGATGGCACCATGCTTCCACACGCCGGTCGAGGGGACGGTAGAGGCACATGAGCACACCGAGTACCGGGCAGCCCCCTGGGGCTGTCGTGTTGAACCACGCGGGCCAGCCGGCCGGCCTCCGGCCGCCCACACAGCGCACCGCGGACGATCCGGGCCCGGGAGCGGATCCGAGACTGCCCGCGGATCCGCCCGAGCACGACCTGACCGTGCTCAGCCTGCCAGAGCTGCGCACCCTGCGCCGCGACGCCCAGAGCGACGAGGCGGACCTGAGTTATGTACGGCGACTGCTGCAGGGGCGGATCGACATCCTGCGGGCGGAGCTGGCGCGGCGCTCTCCGGCCGGCGCGGCGTCCGTCGTGGAGCGCCTGTCGGAGATCCTGACCGACGCCCCGGCCCGCCACCGCTCCTCCGCCCGCCATGTGACGCTGGGCACCCCGCAGAGCGAGGAGTACCGGCGGCTGGCGGCCGACATGCTGGCCGAGGTGGAACTGTCGGACCTGGAGGCGCGCACCGACGTCGAACTCAGCACCGCGATGGGGCGACTCGTCCGGTACGAGCAGCAGGTGTCCCGCCGCCGCCAACGCCTGCAGCGGACCGCGGACGACTGCAGCGGGGAGATCGCACGGCGGTACCGGGACGGTGAGGCCGTGGTCGACGACCTGCTGACGTAGCCGTCGCGGCGCGCCCGGGCGGGTGCGGGAAGAGCGAGCGGGCGCCGGCCTGGTGGCCGACGCCCTGCTGCGTATGTCCGGGCGTCTTGGTGCCCGGACACCTTCTGAACCTCCTTCGGGTCGACGACAGGTCTGCTCATCCGTAGCGAGCTGTGCGGTTGTGGTTGTTCTTCAGTTGTGGCTGTGCGATCGCTCTTCGGTTGTCGATGTGAAGTTGTGGCTGTGCTGACCGACCGGGCTCCCGGCTCCCCTCCGGAAGGGAGCCCGATCAGCCGAACCTGGTCCCTACTGGGCCAGCAGCATGACGAGGATCACCGCGCCGATGCCGCCGATCATGGTGTTCTTGGCCTTGATGCCGATGGACAGGGCGAGGAAGGCGATGATGCCCATCGGCCCGTACTTCCACTGGACGAGCTGCTCGAATCCGATGGCGAGCGCGGCGACGGCGAGGTAGATCAGCGGCATGCCGTCCTCCTTGGGGACGATGGTCGACAGAACCGTCTCTGGTGGCCAACCCCTCAGGAAGTTTGACCATGTTGCCTAAGTTGGCGACCAACTTCACTGTACTTATGTCCACTTGGAAGCGTCTCATAACCATCTATCCTTGAACTGCCGGAAGATGGCGGGAAGTTGTAGTGTTCTGGTCGTGGACCCGGAACACGCCTCCGTCAATGGACGGAAGAGGACACAGCGGCCACAGAAAGCACACCTTGAGGTGGCCGACGAGCTGCGCGCGCGGATCAGGTCCGGAGTGCTGCGGCCGGGCCAGCGCATGCCCACGCAGGCCAAGCTGTCCGACGAGTTCGGCGTCGAGCGCGGTGCCGTACGGCAGGCGCTGCGCATCCTCCAGTCGGAGCGGCTGCTCACCAACGTCTCCAAGGGAAGCCCGGCCACCGTGGCCCCGATGCCAGGCCCGGTACTCGGTGCGGGGCCGGCATCGGGACCCGGGCTGGTTCCGGCCGGTCCCGGAGCCCCGCCGATGCCGACCACCGCGGCCCTGGCGCCACGCGTAGCGGCCGCGTTCGCGGCGCCCCACGTCGAGGTCGACGCCCTGTGCCTCACGTCGATCTCCCTCACCCTCGCCATCGGCGAACCGCTGCGCCGTATCCACGCCGGAGAACTGAAACCGGCCAAGGTCGACGTCCGCGTCCTGCTGCCGTCCCGGGACATCGAACTGGCCTTCCCGACCCCGGTGGACGCCCCGGCCGAGCACGGCCGGCTGCAGCGCCGCTGGCTGGCTCATCGCAACGCGCAGGGGCAGGTACTGCGGCACAACCTGCTGGCCCTGCGCTCCTCGCACGGCATCGACGTGCACGTGACCTTCCGCGCCCTGCCCTTCACGCCGCCGGTGAAGCTCTACCTCCTCAACGGCATGGAAGCGCTCTTCGCGTACTACACGGTCACGCGCCGCGAGGAGGAGGTCGACCAGGAGCAGCTGGAGATGTACGACGCCGAGGGCACCCGGTCGATGCTGTTCTCCTTCGAGCAGGGCGCCGGGCTGCGTGACGCGACGTTCGTGGAGCAGTCGCACCTCTGGTTCAACGCACTGTGGGAGACGATCAGTTCGGAGCTGGTGCTCACGACCTGACCTCTCCCACGGCGTCTGACAACGGATACTCGCCGGTCATAGCGCGGGACGCGTGACCAGGGCGGCGAGCACCAGGGCCCCGATGGTGCTGAGGGCCGGGCTCTTGGCCTTGATGCCGATGGTGAGCAGCAGCAGGCCGACGATGCCCATGGGGCCGTACTTCCACTGGACGAGTTGCTCGAAGCCGAGAACGAAGACAGCGGAGATGAAGGCGATGGCAGGCACGGTCTTTCCCCCTTCGGGCTGCCGGACAGGACGGGCGTGGAGCGACGGGGGTTGGGCGACAAGAAGGCAAAGACTCTGCCAACTTGATCGAGTTGGTAGCCAACTCTAATAAAGTTGTCCCCACTTGGTACCTACTCATAAACAACCTGCGGACAACTCCCCGTAGATGGACAGAAGTTGTAGCGTTTGGTCGTGACCCAGGAGGACGTGGCAGTGAACGGCAGCAGGGGACCCTCGTCCCAGGAGATCGCCGACATCCTGCGGGAACGCATCCGCACCGGCGAGCTCAGGGCCGGGGACCGCCTGCCCACCCAGGCCGAGCTCGCCGAGGAGTTCGGCGTGGAGCGCGGTGCCGTCCGCCAGGCACTGCGGGCGCTCCAGCAGGACGGGCTCCTCAGCAATGTGAGCAAGGGCAGCCCGCCGCGTATCGCCGAGTCGGCGCCGACATGGGAGGAGCCCCAGCCGACGATGGTGGCGCTGGCCCCACGGCTGGCCGAGGCGTTCGCCGCCCCGCGGGTGCGGATCGACGCGGCCTGCCTGACCGCCGAGACCCTGATGCTGGCCCTGAGCGAACCGCTCCGCCTGATCCACGAGGGCCGTCTGCACCCCGAGTCGATCGAGGCCCGGATCCTGCTGCCGTCCCGGGACATCAACCTCGCCTTCCCCATCTCGGTCGAGGGTCACGGCGACGACGATTCGGTCCACCAGGACTGGCTGGCCCGGCGCAACGCCCAGGGGCAGGTCCTGCGGCACAACCTCCAGGCGCTGCGCTACTCGCACGGCATCGACGTCCAGGTCGCCTTCCGCGCCCTGCCGTTCACACCGCCGGTGAAGCTGTATCTCCTCAACGGGGTGGAGGCGCTGATCTCCTACTACATGATCGGCCGGCGCGAGGGGTCCCTGGAGTCCGGGTCCGGGCCCACGGACGTGTACGACGTCCTGGGCACCGAGTCCCTGCTCTTCTCCTTCGAGAAGGCGGCAGGCCGGCGCGATGTCGCGTTCGTGACGGAGTCCCAGAAGTGGTTCGACGCCCTGTGGGAAACCATCACCACGGACCTGAAGCTGAGCTGAGGGAGGACCCGACCCACCCCACCGGTCCGCGCACACCGCACAGCCATGCACCTGACCCAGGAGAACGACGTAGTGACCGGCAGTGACAAGGGGTTGCCCGAGGACATCGCGGACACCCTGCGGGGCCGTATCCGCGAGGGCGAGCTGAAGAAGGGCGACAAGCTGCCGACCCAGGCACAGCTCGCCGAGGAGTTCGGTGTCGAACGCGGCGCCGTGCGGCAGGCACTGCGCATGCTCCAGCGGGACGGACTGCTCAGCAACACGGGCAAGGGCAGCCCGCCCCGGATCGCCGAGGCGGCGGCACCCGAGCCCGATGTGCCCCAGCAGACGACAGCGATCCTGCACACCTGCCTGGAGCGGGCGTTCGAGGCCCGGGAGGTGCTGATCGACGTCATCTGCTTCACCGCCGAGACCCTGATCCTGGCGCTCGCCCGACCGCTCCGGCTGATCCACCAGGGCCGGCTGCGCCCCGAGTCGATCCAGCTCCGCTGTCTGGTGCCCGCCCGCGGCCTCGCCCTCGCCTTTCCGGTGCCGGTCGAAGAGGGGGACGCCGCACGGGCGCGGGCCATCCACCGGGAGCTGATGGACCAGCGCGACAGCCAGTTGAGGGTCCTGCGCAGCACGCTGAAGAGGCTGACGAGGGAGGGCGGGAACAGGGTCGGCGACGTGCGCGTGACCTACAAGGAACTGCCCTTCACGACGCCGGTGAAGCTGTACCTGCTCAACGGGGAGGAGGCGGTGTTCGGCTACTACCAGGTCGGTGAGCGTCCGCGGGAGACGGCGGGCGGTGAGATCCAGACCTACGACGTCAGCGGCCACAAGGCGATGCTCTTCCCCTTCCCGGGGAACAGGGGCGGCCGCGACGGGGCCTTCGCCGAGGAGTCCCAGAAATGGTTCAACGCGCTGTGGGGGACGATCGCGACCGACCTGACACTCTCCGAATGACCTCTGGGCGGTGCCTCGGACGTGCGGTGCCTGGTGGGCGCGTGTTTCCGCCTGCGCGCTCCTGGGGATGGAAGTAATACTTCTGCCAACTTGGCTAACTCGGGCCAACTGTCATCAAGTTGTCTCAACTTGCCCCTAGTCGTAAACGTACTCCAGACAACTCCCGTCAAATGGACAGCAGTTGCAGCGTTTGGTGGTGACCCAGGAGAACGTGACCGTGAACGGCAGCAAGAGACACACGCCCCAGGAGATCGCCGAGGTTCTGCGGGAACGGATCCGTGTCGGTGAGCTCAAGGCGGGCGACCGCCTGCCCACCCAGGCCGAGCTCGCCGAGGAGTTCGGCGTGGAGCGCGGCACCGTACGCCAGGCGCTGCGCACTCTCCAGGACGACGGTCTGCTCACCAACGTGAGCAGGGGGAGCCCGCCGCGGATCGCCGTGTCGACGGCGGCGCGGAAGGGGCCGCAGCCGACGATGGTCGGGCTGGCGCCCCGGCTCATGGAGGCGTTCTCGGCGCCGCGTGTCCGCATCGACGCCGTCTGTCTCACGGCCGAGAGCCTGATGCTCGCCCTGGGGCAGCCCATCCGCCTGATCCATGAGGGCACCCTTCGCCCCGAGTCGATCGACGTCCGCATCCTGCTGCCGTCCCGGAACATCAACCTCGCCTTCCCGGTCCCGGTCGAGAGCGGCGAGGGCGACAGCGGCGAGGGCGACCTGGTCCACCAACGGTGGCTGGAGATGCGCAACGCCCAGGCGCGGGTGCTGCGGCACAACCTGCGCGCCGTACGCTCCACGCACGGCATCGACGTCCATGTCACCTTCCGGGCCCTGCCGTTCACGCCGCCGGTGAAGCTGTACCTGCTCAACGGTGAGGAGGCGCTGATCGGCTACTACGTCCTCACCGAGCGTCAGGAGGAGTACGAGAGCAAGAATCTGGACATGTACGACGCGCTGGGCTCGAAGTCCGTTCTCTTCTCCTTCGAGAAGCAGGCCCGAGAGCGCGACGCCGCGTTCGTGGCCGAATCCCAGAAGTGGTTCGACGCCCTCTGGGAAACCATCACGACGGACCTGACACTCTCCTAGTGACTTCTGATGCGAGGCAGACGGAACCGATGGCGTCCCCTTCCGAGGACGAGGCCGCGGAACTGCGGGATTCGATCACGCGTGCCCGGGTCATCCTCTGGGACTTCGACGGTCCGATCTGCCGGCTGTTCGCGGGGCACTCGGCGGAGCGGGTGGCGACCGAACTGGTGGAATGGCTCGCGGGCCGGGGCCTGCACGGCCTGCTGAACGAACGCGAACGCAAGTCGCTCGACCCGCACGTCGTCCTGCGTGCCGTCGATCGCCGGCGCCCCGGCAGCGACCTGGTGGCGGAGCTGGAGGAACGTCTCACCAACGAGGAGCTCCGGGCGACCGCCACCGCGATGCCCACCGCGTACGCCGACCCGCTGATACGCACCTGGACGGCGATGGGCCTCCGTCTGGCCATCGCCACCAACAACTCCCCACGGGTGGTGCGCAGATACCTGACGAGCCGCGACCTCGTCTCCTGCTTCACCCCCCATATCTACGGCCGCACCCACGACCTCCACCAACTCAAGCCCGACCCGCACTGCCTCAACCGCGCCCTGAACGCGATGGGCGCCGCGCCCTCCACCGCGCTGATGATCGGCGACACCCCCTCCGACTTCCTCGCCGCACAGCAGGCGGGGGTCCCGTTCCTCGGCTACGCGCGTAATGCGCGCAAGGAGAAGCTGCTGCGCGAGGCCGGGGCCACGTCGATCGTGGGCTCACTGGAGCCGGTTCTGCGGGCGCTGCGGCAGCAGGCCCTGAACCAGCAGCAGGGCGAACTGCGTGGCGGCCGCGGCGGTCACGGCGGCGAGTAGGCGGGTGCCTGGCCAGGAGGCACGGGTCCGTGCGCTAGCATCTGCGCACCGCCTGAGCAACCGCTCTGTTCCGCGCGTATGAGGTGGCGAACAGGCCACTCTCGGACGCCCTCGGGAACGACTCAGTACGAGAGTGGCAGAATCGTCCGTTTTGGCTACTTGAGCTTGACTCCGGTCGTGCCTGTTACCTCCGGCAACTAGTGTTGCCGTACCTTCCGTGTTTTGCGCGAATCACTCGGAGCGGCCCGTGGGTCCACGACCTCTTCCCCGTCCCTACCTCGGGGAACGTGCCGCCACTGCCGTCGCCCTGCGGTGGTTCCTGGCACGGGCCAGGCGCGAAGGGCAGCTGATCGGCGGGCACCACAACCTGAACTATGTGCTGCCCCTGACGGACGACGTCGCCCGGCTGCTGGGCCGTGAGGCCGGTACGTCCGTGACCGTGCGGATGAGGCGTACCGAGGCGCTGCCCGTGGTGATCAGAACCTGGCAGGACGAGGCGCAGATCCTCGGCGCCATCAGGGGAACCCTGCCCCATGTCCCGCAGTGTCTCGTCAAAGGGGACGATTTCGCTCTCCACAGCTATGTGGAGGGCGTTCCGCTCTCCAGCGTGTGCGGCAACGGCAAACCCGTGGACACCCTGCTCATCAAGGCGCTGGCCGGTCTGCTCGCCCAGATGGCCCAGGTGCGAAGGGGGGCGCTCCCGCCCCTTCCGGCCGGCTGGCCCAACAATGACGACACGGACAGCCAGGCCTTTCTCCAGACGCTGGCCATCATGGCGGACCGTCAGATCCGGCAGCCCAACTGGGCCGAGTTCGGTGGGCTGTTCGCGGCGCTGGGCATTCCCGAGGACGCCCTGATCCGGTTGGCGGAGCGGGTACCCGCGCTGACCCGACGGCCCTACAGCCTGCTCCACGCCGACCTGCACCGCGACAACCTGATCATGACGTACGGCGGTGACCCACCGCTCATCTGCGTCGACTGGGAGCTGGCGACCTACGGCGATCCGCTGCACGATCTCGCGACGCACCTCGTGCGCATGCGGTACCCGGCCCACCAGTGGGACGAGGTCATCGACGCGTGGGCGGACGCGATGCAGCGGATCCGTCCCGCGGCGGTCAACGGCCTTGCCAAGGACCTGCGTCACTACATCGCGTTCGAGCGGGCGCAGTCCGTCTACCCGGACGTGATGCGGGCCGCGAACTCACTGCAGGGTTCGCGCGACCAGAAGAGCCTGGACGAGGCCGTCGTGTCGGTGCGCCGGGCGCTGGAGACGGCGGCCGAGCCGCTCAGGCTCGGAAACCTGCCGGACGAGCGTGAGATCCAGCGGATCCTCTTCCGGTGGCGGGCCGCACGCAACGGAGGCGTCGGCCTGTCCGCCGAGATGAAGGCGTGCGAGGACTGGCATCCGGACCTGCGTGTTCCGGAGCACCCCGAGTTCCCGCTGTCCGCCGTTCGGCACGCCCTGTTCGCGGAGGGGGCGGCACCGGCCAGACGGGTGTTCAAGGGCACGGGGCACCTCAATTCCGTGGTCAGGGTTCCGGGCGTCGACTTTTCGGTGGTGGTGCGGCGCAAGGTCGCCAACGTCTGCCGGCGTGAGCGCGGCTTTCTCAGCGAGCACGCGGTGCTGCGGGCCATCGAGGTGTCGCGGATCAGCGTGGCGGCACCGAAGTTCCTCGCCCTCGGTACGAGCTACCAGGGGGAACCCTTCGCCATCCACACCTACGAAGGGCCGCAGGACATCGACCAGCCGCCCGGCCATCCGGTGCACGGCCTGCTGCCGCACGAGGCCGACCGGCTCGTCGACCAGCTCGTGCAGCTGACGTGGGTGGACTACAAGCAGCTCGACCCGGCGGCCGGCGACGGTCGCTACTACGCCTGGCTGAGCGAGCAACTCGTGCATCTGGTGGCGGAGTTGCCGAAGGAGTCGCAGCAACTCGCCCGGCTTCTCGGGCTGCCGGACGCGCTCAGGCTGCGGGAGATCCTGTCCCGGCACGAGGTGAGCGAGCGCAGACCGGCCCTCCTGCACGGCGACCTGAACCCGTGGAACCTGGTCCGCCGCGACGACGCGCTGGCGCTGACCATCATCGACTGGGAGATGGCCGTGGTCGGTGATCCGCTCTACGACCTGGTCCGGCACATGCACCTGACGCCCACCCGCCCGGAGATCCGCGACCGTATGTTCCGTCGCTGGGAACTGCGGATGCCCCCCGAACACACCACCGACTGGCGCAGGGACTGGCGGGTCTACCGCTGGATCGAGATCGTGCGTTCCGCCTATGTGGACCTCGACCGGCTGGTGACCGGCGCGAGCCTGGACGCCCCCAATGTCCGCCGGGCCGTCGACTCCTACGCGATGACACTGGCGGCGGCCACGGGATCGCTCGGCATGCCGGCCCGCTCCACGGCGAACCCCTATCTGGCTCGCGCCCTGGTCTGAGGGGACGACGTCCGCGCCGAACGACGGTTCCCGTCCGGCCGGGCGGCGGTCGATGCGGCGGGCGCATAGGCTCACCGGCATGAGCGAGACAGGCGCCGGCGAGCTCGGCCTGCGCGAACGCAAGAAGCGGCGGATGTACCAGACGGTCTCGGACACCGCCATCCGCCTCTTCCTGGAGAAGGGCTTCGACGCCGTGTCCGTCGCGGACGTCGCCGCCGCGGCCGAGATCTCCAAGCCGACGCTGTTCCGGTACTTCCCGGCGAAGGAGGACCTCGTCCTGTACCGGTTCGCCGATCACGAGGACGAGGCCGCGCGGGTCGTGCGGGAGGGGCCCTCGCCCGTGCGGGCGCTGCGCCGGCACTTCCTCGACGGGCTTCAGCGGTGTGACCCGGTCACGGGCCTCAACGACCATCCCGAGGTGCTCGCCTACCAGTCGCTGCTGTACGGGACTCCCGCGCTGGTCGCCCGTATGTACGGCTATCTGGAGCGTTCGGAGGCCGCGCTCGCCGAGGCGCTCGGCGGCGGGCTGGACGGACGGCTGGCCGCGGGGCAGATCGTCGCCGTACAGCGGATCCTCGCGCAGGAGAACTGGCGGCGGATCGCGGCGGGGGAGCGGGCGGCCGAGGTGCGGGAGGACGCGGTGGCGGCCGCTGAGCGGGCGTTCGGGCTGTTGGAGGCCGGGCTGCCGGGGCTGGTCGCCCACTGAGTCGAAACTGAGTGAAAAATTTAACTCGGTAACGTTATTTCGGTACGCTCCATGGAATGACGTCACCCGACCCCGCCCCGCACCGCACTCTCCACGACGCCCTCGTCCAGGAACGCGCCCACCACGACCGCTGCCGCACCGCCCTCGCCGCCATGGTCGACGGCGCCGACGAACAGGTCGTCATCGGCGAGAACGCCTCCGCCTCCGGGGCCGATGCCGAGGTCCTCGGCTACCAGCTGCGCAGCCAGGCCAAGGCGATGCACGAGTTGCCGGAAGGGCCGTTGTTCTTCGGGCGGCTGGACTTCGGCGCGGGCGAACACCAGCCGCTGCACATCGGGCGGCTGCGGATCAGCGAGCACCCCGCCGAGCCGCCCCTCGTCGTCGACTGGCGCGCCCCCGTCTCCCGCGCCTTCTACCAGGCCGGCGCCCGTGACCCGCAGGGCGTGGCCGTACGGCGACGCTTCGGCTGGGCGCCGGGCAGCCGCGGGGACTCCGCCGATCTCGCCGGCCTGGAGGACGAGCACCTCGACCGGGGCGAGTCCCGGGCGAGCGAGATCGTCGCGCGGGAGATCGAACGGCCCCGCGTCGGGCCCATGCGGGACATCGCGGCCACCATCCAGCCCGAGCAGGACGAGCTGGTACGAGGCGATCTCACCCTCTCCGTGTGTGTGCAGGGAGCCCCGGGCACCGGCAAGACCGCTGTCGGCCTGCACCGGGCCGCGTACCTGCTCTACACCCACCCGCAGCGCGTCCGCCGCGGCGGCCTGCTGATCCTCGGGCCCAACCGGACCTTCCTCTCCTATATCTCCGAGGTGCTGCCGGCCCTCGGCGAGACCGGTGTACGGCAGTCCACGCTGCGGGACGAGATCGCCCGGCATCCGGTCAACGGGGTCGACGACGATCGGGCCGCCGTCGTCAAGCACGACGTCCGGATGGCGGAGGTGCTGCGGCGGGCGTTGTACGCGCGGGTGACCACGGAGGGGATCGACTCCCTTGTCGTGGCCGAGGGTTCGTACCGCTGGCGGGTGTCGGTGGGCGAGCTCACGCGGATCGTGGCGGGAGCGCGGGAGGAGGAGCCGCCGTATGCCGTCGGGCGGGAGCGGGTGCGGACCCGGGTGGTGCGGCGCATCCGTGACCAGGCGGAGCGGCGCAGCGGCGTGCGGAGCAACGCGTGGGTGCAGAAGGTCTCGCGGGCGCGGGCGGTCACCGCGTACGTCGACGCCGTGTGGCCGCGGGTGCGGCCGGAGGAGGTGGTGGCCGAACTGCTGGGCGATCCCGAGGTGTTGGCGGCGGCCGCCGACGGGCTGCTGGACGAGGACGAGCAGAAGGCGCTGCTGTGGGCGAAACCGCCGCGGTCGTGGAAGTCGGCGCGCTGGTCGGCCGCCGATCTCGTGCTGCTCGACGAGGTGGCGGGGCTCATCGAGCATCCGAAGGGGTACGGCCATGTCGTCGTCGACGAGGCGCAGGACCTGTCGCCGATGGAGTGCCGGGCGATCGCGCGGCGGGCCGCATTCGGGTCGGTGACCGTCCTCGGGGACCTGGCGCAGGGGACGACTCCGTGGGCGGCGCGGTCCTGGGAGAAGGTGCTCGGGCAGCTGGGGAAGCCGGACGCGGTGGTCGTAGCGCTCACCACGGGGTTCCGGGTGCCCCGGGCGGTGCTGGAGCTGGCCAATCGGCTGCTGGAGCGGCTGGACGTGGCGGTGCCGGCCGCCCGTTCGCTGCGGGGGGACGGGGAGCTGCGGTTCCGGGAGGCCGACGGCGATCTGCCGGCTGCGGTCGTGGGCGCCGTACGGGACGCGCTGGGCCGGGAGGGGTCCGTCGGGGTCGTCGCGGCGGACGGGGACGCGGACCGGGTGCGGGAGGCGCTGCGGGCGGCCGGGATCGAGGCGGGAGGTGCGGACGAGCTGGGGGCGCGGGTGGCCGTCGTACCGGCGAGTGTGGTGAAGGGGCTGGAGTACGACCATGTCGTCGCCGTGGAGCCGGCGGCGATCGTGGAGGCGGAGGAGCGGGGGCTGCACCGGCTGTATGTGGTGGTGACGCGGGCGGTGGCGGGGCTGGAGGTGGTGCACGGGAGGCCGTTGCCGTTCTAGCGGATTGTGCGGGCGGCGCCCTCCCGTGTGCCACCGTCCGCCGGTTACACGGCGTCCAGTACCGGGATCAACTGCTCCTCCTCGTACGTCAGATGCGCCTCCAGCGCCGTCGTGAGGCGCTCCACCTCGGTGCGGGCGGCGGCCGGGTCCGCGTCCTCGTCGGACACCACGCGGCGCAGGTCCTCGACGAGCTCGGCGATCCGCTCGTGCTCCTCGCCCAGCCGGTCCAGCGCGGGCGCGAACTCTGGGTGGCGGTCGGCCAGGACGGGGAACATGCCGATGTCCTCGCCGGTGTGGTGGTTGTGCAGGCCCGCGCAGAAGGTCAGGCAGTTGACGCGCAGCTGGGCGCCGAGGGTCGTACCGCCGCCCTTGCTCATCTCCTCGCGGATCAGGGCGAGTTCACGGCGGAAGGCGTCGTGGACGACCTTGATGGCCTCGCCCATGGAGGAGGCGTTGATGTTCGGGGGTCCGCCCTGGGCGATCTCGTGCAGGGCGACCACCGGAATCACCCGCTCCGTCTTCTCCTGGTACGCCGCCCAGCCCGGATCCGCCTCCACGGCCCGCGCGAACGCCCGGTCGCGCTCCTCCCCCTCCAGGGCGACGGCCCGCGCCTCGTAGGTGAACGCGCCGCTCTCGATGGTGACCTGGGGATTCGCGAGAAGGTTGTGGAACCACGCCGGATGCTTGGGGGCGCCCGCGGCCGAGGCGATGACCAGGACGCGGTCGCCGCCGTCGGGGAGGTAGCCGACGGGGGTGGTGTGCGGGCGGCCGGTGCGGGCGCCGGTGGTGGTGAGCAGCAGGAGCCGAGCGCCTTCGAAGTAGCCGCCGACGCGGCCCTTGTTGGCGCGGAACTCCTCGATGACCTGCTGATTGAAGTCGTGGGGCATTTCTCTCTCTTTCTCTGTCGCTGGATTCCGTACGGAGGGAACGGAGGGAAAGGCGAAGAGAAAGAGGCGGGCTCCTGGCCCGCCGCCACAGCCTCAATCAGAGGCCGGGCAACACCCAACTCGCTCACGGCACAAGGCCGACCCGGCAGTCATGTGTTCGACAGTAGCGCAGCGCCCCGGTCAGGGGAGATCCTTTTTCCGATGCTTCTCTTCCTCGATGTCGACGGAACGCTGATTCCCTTCGGGGCGAGTCGGCCGTACAAGCTGTACGAGCCGCCCCGCCCCCTGCCGCAGGGCGCAGAGCACCCTCTCCTCGCCCGCATCGACCCCGCGTTCGGCCCCCGCCTCACGCGGCTCGCGGCCCTCGGGTGCGAGCTGGTGTGGGCCACGACGTGGCTGGACGAAGCGAACACGAGCGTCGCTCCTTGGCTGGGGCTGCCCTCGTTGCCCGTGATGGACTGGCCGGACGAGGACGACGGGGGCGGCGGGGGCGGCCAGGCAGGTCCCGGTCGCCCCCGCGGCCTTCACTGGAAGACACGGCCCCTGGTGGCCTGGGCCGCCGGCCGTCCCTTCGTCTGGGTGGACGACGAGATCTCCGAGACCGACCGGGCCTGGGTGGCCGCCGGCCACCCCGGGCCCGCCCTCCTCCACCGCGTCGACCATCGCTACGGGCTCACCGAACGGGACTTCGACGTCCTGGAGGAGTGGATCGAGGGCGAGCGGATCACCGCCGGGCGCGGCCCAGGACCTCGGTCACCCGGGTGATCCCGTCCGTCCCGTGGCCCAGCCCGATGACCCGGCGGACCTGTCCCTCGGCCGCGCGCATCACGCCCGCGTCGATGCCGTGGGACTCGGAGGTCTCGATGACGTGGGCCATGGTGGACGCGGCGGAGGTGATCGGGTTGAGTTCGCCGGAGTAGGTGCCGTCGTCGGCGTCGCCCGCGAACGCCTCGAAGATCGGCGACATGATCGCGCCGATGCCCTGGGCGTGGGGGAGCAGTTCCCGCGCGGTGATGCCCTCGGCCCGCGCGATGGCCAGGGCGTGTGCGTAGCCCGACATGGCCGTCCAGAAGATGTCGAGCAGGGCGACGTCGTAGGCGGCGGCCCGGCCGAAGTCCTCGCCGAGGTGGGTGTGGGTGCCGCCGAGTGTCTCCAGTACGGGCAGGTGCTCGCGGTACAGGTCCTCGGGACCGCTGTAGATGACCTCCGCTTCCGGCGTCCCGATGGTCGTGGTCATCGACATGATCGCGCCGTCCAGATAGCGGATGCCGTGCGCGGCCGCCCATGCCGCCGCGTCCCGGGCCCGGGAGGGAGTGTCGGCGCAGAGGTTCGCGACCGTACGGCCCTTGAGCGCGTCGGCGACGGCGTCCTGGCGCAGGACGGCGTCGGCGGCGTCGTAGTTCACCACGCAGACGACGGTCAGCGGACTGGCGGCGACCGCCTCGGCCGGGGACGCGGCCGAGGCGGCACCGCGGCCGAGGAGCTCCCCGTCCCGCCCCGGCGTGCGGTTCCAGACGGTGACCCGCAGCCCCGCGTCCAGGAACGCACCGGCCAGCGCCCGGCCCATCGGGCCGAGACCGAGGACGGTGACGGCGGACTCGTGGTCGAAGGTGGGCATGACTCAACTCCCTGTAGAGTGAAGATAATTGATGACAAAAGGGGTGGGGATATGTCGCGTCGGCGCCACGACCCGAACGTCTGCGGGGTGACCGCCGCGATCGCGGTGGTGGACGGCAAGTGGAAGACGTCGCTGCTCTGGCTGCTGGAGTCCGGCCCGCTCCGCCCGGCGGAACTGCGCCGCCGGCTGCCGGGCCTCAGCGAGAAGGTGCTGACCCAGGCGCTGCGCGAGATGGAGACGGACGGCCTGGTGCACCGTGAGGTGTACGACGAGCTGCCGTTGAAGACCGTCTATTCCCTGACCGGGTTCGGCCGTGACCTGGCCGACGCTCTCGGCCCGCTCTCCGACTGGGGCCATCGCCGCCTGGAACGACTGACCGGGGCCCAGCCGGTCTCCTGAACCGAAACGCCACCTCCGTCCGCTCCACCGTGCCGTTGTGGGTGCCGTCGTACGACTCCCCGGGTGACCGGGCGCGTCCGGCGCCTCGTCGATCACCCACATCAAGGGTCGGACGACGGCGGCGTGCTGCCAAGTACCCACAAAAAAGTGGGTATCGGCGGGGTGCCTGCGGGGTGCCCGGGTGCCTACGGGGTACGGCTACGACCGCGCCAGCTCCTCCCGGAACCCCTGGCGCCACGACGGGTAACGCGGCTCCCAGCCGAGCTCCCGCCGGGCCTTGGCGTTGGAGAACCCGCGCCCCTCGGTCATCATCGTCACGACCACCTCCCCGGCCAGCAGCCGCGCCAGCCACCTGGGCACCCGAAGCGGCGGCTTCGCCCCCGCGCAGGCGGCCAGATACGGCAGCCACTCACTGGCCGGCGCCGGCTCGTCGTCGACGATGTTGAACACGCCCCTCGCCCGCTGTTCCACGGCCAGGACGGTGGCGCTCGCCGCGTCGTCCAAGTGCACCCAGGAGCAGTAGCCGGTGCCGCCCCCGACCAGCGGGAACTGCCGCTTGCGGACGAGTGCCACCTGGTCGTCGGTGGCGCCGGGACCGTAGAACCCGCCGTACCGCAGGACCGTCCCGTCGGCCTTGAGGACCACGTCCTGGATGTGCCGGATCGCGTCGCCCAGCGCGCGCAGCTTCCCCGTCTCCACGGGCAGCGGGTCCTCCTCGGTCTTCACCCAGCCGCCCTCGCGGACGCCGTTCCAGATGGCGGCGCTCTGCGCGACGAAGTGGGGGACGCCGGTCGCCTCGGCGGCGGCCAGCAGGTGGTCCGTCCCCTCGGTGCGCAGCCGGTTGGTCGTGGCGAACCACCGGTCGAAGTGCCGGATGTCGGGCTTGCCGGAGTGCGGCATGGAGATCGCCGTCATCTGGTGCACGATCACGTCCGGCCGGGCCGCGCCCACCGCCTCACCGACCGACCCGGCATCGAGCCCGTCCATCACGACGCCGTCCGCGCCCAGCTCCTTCAGCAGCCCCAGCTTGGCCGCGGCGGTCGTCGTGGCCGTCACCTGATGCCCCCGCTCCACGAGCCGAGGCACCAGCCGCCGCCCGATGACCCCGGTCCCACCTGCCACGAACACCCGCATGACACTCACCGTCCCGATTCGGGGATACACCTCCGAAACCTTGGACGATCCGGCCCACCTGTTCTGTGACATCCGGGAAAGGGCGCGACGACGAGTCAGGCGGCGGGCAGGGCGGCGAGCCAGTCGGTGAGCAGGCGGTTGGTCTCGGCGGGGCGTTCTTGCTGGATCCAGTGGCCGCAGCCGTCGAGGAGATGGGAGGAGACCAGGCCCGGCAACGTCACCGGGTACGCCTTGATCGCGTCGGCCAGCCAGGTCGTGGACGCGTCCAGGCTGCCGCCGATGAACAGGGACGGCTGGGTGACGGGAGCACCGTCGAAGGCGGCGAGGTCCTCCCAGTCGCGGTCCATGTTCCGGTAGCGGTTGAGCGCTCCGGTCACGCCGGTCCGCTCGAACTCCCCGGCGTAGACGTCGAGGTCCCTCTCGCTGAGCCACGCGGGCAGTCGGCCGCTGGGGAACCGGTCACGCAGCGTCCCGGCCCTGGTCCCGGCCTTCCCGGCCTTGCTGACGAAGTGCGGGTCGGGAGCGCCGGGCGGGGGCATGGTGTCGGCGGACAGGGCCGCGTAGAAGCCCGCGAGCCAGCCGCGTACGTCGGGTTCGATCTCCGCCTCGGCGCGGCCCGGCTCCTGGAAGTACGAGACGTAGAACTCCTCGTCCCCGCCCATCCCGGCGAAGACGTCGCTGGGCCGGGGCCCGCCGCGCGGGGTGTAGGGAACGCTCAGCAGTCCCACCGCCCGGAAGACGTCCGGCCTGAGCAGCGCGGAGTTCGCGGCGATGGCCGCACCCCAGTCGTGGCCGACGACCACCGCCGGCTCCTCGCCCAGGGCGTGCACCACCGAGACGTTGTCCTCCACCAGGTCGAGCATCCGGTACGCGTCCGCCGCGGCCGGCCTGGAGGAGCGGCCGTAGCCGCGGACGTCGATGGCGACCGCGCGGTACCCAGCCGCCGCGAGTACCGGCAGCTGGTGGCGCCAGGAGTACCAGGATTCCGGAAAGCCGTGCACGAGCAGTACCAGTGGCCCGGATCCCTGCTCCGCGAGGTGAATCCGGCCCGCAGGCGAGGAGACCGACCGATGGGTGATCTCCGCGGTGTGCTGTGACATAGGCCTCCTCCAGGACTTCGGTCCCGTTTCGGTGTGACACCGATCATGCGGAAGTCCGTCCCGGGAGGACGAGTTCGTTTGCCGGTTCGGCAAGGCCGCAGAGGGGCCCGGGCGCTCGTCACGGCGGCCGCGTGCGGCGCGCCAACCCGCTGCCCCACCTCTGGCTCGGCGCTTCGACGTAGCGGTACGTCAGCACGCACAGGGGCAGCAGCACCGTGAAGAACGCCACTTCGAGGGCGGGACTGTCCTGCTGCCGCCGGCCGATCGTGCCGTCGATCACCGCCAGCGGCACCGGATGCACCAGGTAGACCGAGTAGCTGATCGTGCCCAGTCCGGTCAGCAGCCGCGGTATGCGCCGGCGGCGTGCCGCCAGACCGGCGCCGAAGGTGAGCACAGCCAGCAGGAAGGCGACGATCCAGCCGCGCCGGGTGAAGTGGTCACCGTCGCCGTACCGGTACGCGCTCCCCACGGCACAGGCCACCACCACGACGGCCGTGCCCGCCGCGCACCCCCAGGTGCTCTGACCGTTCTCGGCGCGGTGGACGGCGGTGCCGAGGAACATCACGGCGAGGATCACCAGGCCCTCCCACAGGGGGACCGTGCCGTTGAACGGGACCAGGACGAGCGCCAGTACCCCGCCCAGGACACCCCCGAACAACCGGAGTACGGGTGACCTCGCGCCGGCACAGCAGAGGGCGACCGCCATGGCGACCGAGGCGACCGCGATCAGCGGGCCGGTGCCGACCACGCCGGACAGGGCGGAGGCCGGCAGCGCGACCCCGGCCGTCACGCCCACCGCGGCGAGCACGGCCAGGAGGACGGCGACCACCGCGGACCGCTGGTGCAGACGGACCGTGAAGAGAGCGACGACGAGCAGGTAGAAGGACATCTCGTACGAGAGCGTCCACAGGATGAGAAGGAGATTGGGGGTCCCCAGCAGCTCCTGGAGCATGGTGGCGTGGGCGACGACCACGGTGGCGGCGCTCTGCCCACCGAAGTCACGCATCTCCGCGATGCCCAGGAGGTGGAGGGCGAGGAGCACGGTGACGACCGCCGCCCACAGCGGGTACACCCGGAAGAGCCGTCCGATCCAGAACGTCCGGACGCAGCCCCGGCGCTCCAGGGACGCGGGGATGATGTAGCCGCTGACCAGGAAGAACACCATGATGCCGTAGCGGCTGGTGTTGAACTGCGGCATCAACTCCCGCCGGAAGTCCGCCATGAAGGTGTACGACGAGTGGTCGAACACCACGACGAGCGCGGCGATGCCGCGTAACGCGTCCAGCCAGCCCAGCCGTGCGGCGGGGACGAGGGGTGGGGATTGCATTCACCGAGTTCAGCGGCCGGGGCATTGTTCGGCAGTACCGTTTCGGCGGTCGAACAATGACCGGCTGGGCAACGACCGGTCGAACGACGACCGGGGTGCGCTGATGCCGGGGCGGGCCGGAGGGGTGAGGGTGTGGCGGGGCGTCGTGAGGGGCCGGTGGATCCGGCGGCGGGGCCGGTGCAGCGGTTCGCGTTCGAGTTACGCAAGCTGCGGGCACAGGCGGGCGGGGTCACCTACCGGTCGCTGGCCCGGAGGGCGGGCTACTCGGTGACCACGCTGTCGCAGGCGGCGGCCGGCGAGCGGTTGCCGACGCTGCCGGTGGCCCTGGCCTATGCGCGGGCATGCGGCGGGGACCCGGCGGAATGGGAGGCCCGGTGGCAGGAGGCGCTGGCGGAGTCCGCCGGTGACGGCGCCACCAACGACGACGGATCAGTCCCGCCGTACCGGGGGCTGGCGCGGTTCGAGACCGGTGACAGTGCCCTGTTCTTCGGCCGGGAACAGCTCACCGCCGACCTGGTCGACCTGCTGCGCCGCCGGCGGTTCGCGGCGGTCTTCGGCCCTTCCGGCAGCGGCAAGTCCTCCCTGCTGCGGGCCGGCCTGATACCCGTCCTGCGGCAGGCTCGGGAGCCGGATCCGCGTCCTGCCGCGATCCGGATCCTGACCCCGGGCGAACGCCCCGCCCGCACCCATGCGCCCCTGCTCACACCCGCGGTTCCCGGGGACGGCGGCGCCGGGGCGGACACCCTCGTGATCGTCGACCAGTTCGAGGAGGTCTTCACCCTCTGCCACGATGCCGCCGAACGGGCCCGCTTCATCGACCTGCTGCTGGCCGCCCGGGAGCCCGAGAGCCGCTTACGGGTGCTGTTGGCGGTGCGCGGCGACTTCTACGGCCGCTGCGCCGAGCACCGCGACCTGGCCGACGGACTGCGCGACGCCAACCTGCTGGCCGGTGCGATGAGCCCGGCGGAACTGCGCGACGCCGTCGTCAAGCCGGCCACGGCCGCCGGACTGGCCGTGGAACGCGCGCTCACCGCCCGGCTGGTCGAGGAGGTCGCCGACGCGCCGGGCGGGCTGCCGCTGTTGTCCCACGCGTTGCTGGAGACCTGGCGTCTGCGCCGCGGCAAGACCCTGACCCTGGCGGGCTACGAGGCGGCCGGACGCCTGGACGGCGCGATCGCCAAGACCGCCGAGAAGGTCTACGGCCGCTTCACCGAAGGCCAGGCGGCTGCCGCCCGCCGGGTGTTGCTGCGCCTGATCGCCCCCGGCGACGGCACCCCCGACACCCGCCGTTCCGTCGAGCGCGCGGAACTGCCCGGCAGCGGCCGGGAGGACACCGCCCATGTGCTGGAGGCACTCGCCGGGGCACGGCTGCTCACCCTGGACGGCGACACGGTCGAGCTGGCCCACGAGGCCCTGATCACGGCCTGGCCCCGGTTGCGCGGGTGGATCGAGGAGGACCGCGAACGCCTGCGTGTGCACCGGAACCTGACCGAGGCGGCCCACGCCTGGCAGGAACTGGGCCGTGAACAGGGCGCGTTGTACCGGGGGAGCCGGCTCGCCGTCGCGCGGGAACACTTCGGCGGCGCACGGCGCGAGGACCTGACCGAAGTGGAGCGTGCCTTCCTCGACGCGGGCCGTGACCACGAGCGGAAGGGCCGCCGCCGGTACCGGCTGGTGCTCACCGCGGTCACCGCCGCCCTGTGCCTCGCCCTCGTCGCCGCCGGCCTCGCCGTACGGCAGTGGCAGAGCGCGGTCACCGCCCAGCACCTGGCCGAGTCGCGCCAACTGGCCGCCCAGTCCGGCGCGTTGCTGGACTCCGATCCCGACCGCGCCGCACTGCTCGCCGTCCGCGCCTACCGCACCAGCCCGACCCGTGAGGCCACCGCCGCCCTTTACACCGCCGCCGCGCTGCCGCTGCGCGAGCGCCTGGCCGGCGGCACCGAACCCGTGTCCTCCCTCGCCCTCAGCCCGGACGGTCACACCCTCGCCGGCCAGAGCGCGGACGGCACCGTGCGGATCTGGAACCTGCCGGAAGGCGAGCTCCGACGTACGTTCTCCACCGGCCGCGACACCGTCGGCGACGTCATGGCGTTCAGCCCCGACGGACGCACCCTCGCTGTCACCTCCGCCGGTGGCACCGGCGTACTGCTGGGCCTGTGGGATCCGGCCACCGGCAGGAAGACCAGAACCCTCGCCGTGCCCGACGGCGCGGTACGCGGCATGGACTTCAGCCCTGACGGCCGTACGGTGGCCGCCTCGTCCCCGACGGCCGTACGGGTGTGGGACGTGGGCACCGGCCGCGAGCGGCGCAGCTTCACCGGCCACTCCGACCCGCAGGCGGTCGCCTTCGGCCCTGACGGACGGACCGTCGCAGCGGTGGGCCTCAACGGACGGCTGCGGGTGTGGGACATGGCCACCGGCCGCGCCCGGACCGTCCGCGACGGCCGGATCGAGGGCCGGGCGACGGCCTTCAGTCCTGACGGCCGGACCTACGCGGTGGTTCCCACCGAAGGGGTGGTGCAACTGCGGGAGGTGGCCACCGGCGGCGTCCGGCGCACCATCAAGGACGTCGCCGTCGGGATGAACGGGATGGCCTTCGCCCCGGACGGGCGGACCCTCGCCGTCCCGGGCCCGGGGGACAGGGTGCGGCTGTGGGACACCGCCTCGGGCGCGGCGCGGGGAACCGTGACCGCCGGTCATCGGGGACGTGGCGCCATGCACGTGGCCCTCGGCGCGGGCGGCCGCACCCTCGTCACCAGCAGCAATCGGGACCCCGCCATCCGCGTCCACGGCCTGCCCGCGGAACAGCCGCGGACCACGCTTCCGGGCCGGGCCGGCACGTCCGTCACCGACATGGCCTTCAGCCCGGACGGACACACGGTGGCCACGGTCAGCCAAGGGGAGCTGCCCGGCCGCGGGGCGGTACAGCTCTGCAATGCCAGGACCGGCGATCACGAAGCCACACTGGCGCTCCCGGGCTCCCGCCTCGGGGCCGTGGGGTTCGGCCCGGCGGGACGCGCCCTGGCCGCCAGGGTCGTCGACAACGCCGCCACGAAGAACTCGGCCATCAAGAACTCGGCCATCAGGCACAGGCTGTGGGCGAGGGTGATCGAGGTCCGGGATCTCGCCACGGGCCGCCTTCGCCAAAGCCGTGCCCTGGGCGCCCTCGACACGGCGGTCTTCAGCCCCGACGGGAGGCGGGTCGCCGTCGTCGACTGGGAGCAATCGGTGCGGATCTGGCACCTTTCCACCGGCGCACTGCACACCGTCCGCACCGGCCGCGACCGACCCGTCAGGGCGATGGCGTTCACCCCGGACGGCCGCACACTCGCCGTCGTGAGCATCGAGGCCGACGACGACCGGGTCACGCTGCTCGACGCCGCGACCGGGCGCACACAGCGCACCATCAGGTCGGGCGCCGGGAGCCCGCTGTCCCTCGCGTTCAGCCCGGACGGGCACACGCTGGCCACCGCGAGCGGCAGATCCGTGAAGACGTGGAACGCGGGCACCGGTCGCCTCTTGGACAGCTTCAGTGTCTCCGGTGCGGCGGGGCCCCTGACGGCGCCGTCCTTCAGCCCCGACGGACACACCCTCGCCATCGGCACCGCCAGAGGAGTCGAACTGCGGGATCTCGCGACCGGCCGGCCCCGCATGTCCTTGCCGACCCGCTCGCACCCGGCAGTGGCGTTCAGCCCGGACGGACACACCCTGGCCGTCGGCACGGGCAGCTCGGTCGCGTTGTGGACCATCGACCTGCCCGACCCGTCCGACGCGATCCGCAGCATCTGCGGGGCCCTTGACGCCGGTCTCGGCCCGCTTAAGGGGCCCTGCGGGGCGGGCGGGTAGCGTGCGGCGCTGCCGACATGATCCGAACGGCAGCCCCTGGCGGTGACCTCGCCGGCGTCGGCTTCAGCGGCCTTCTGTCCGCGCCGGTTCCCAGACCGAGCAGTCGTGGGCGAAGAGCACGCGTCGTGGGTCGAAGTCGGCGAGTCGGTCCAGCCAGTCCGGGTAGGGAGGAAGTGGCTGCTCCACGCCGTGAAGTGTCGCGTGGCGGGCCAGTTGCTCGGACGCGAAGTGGGAAGCGAAGTCGTGTGCCTGGCCGGCGAGAACCACTGTGCCGTCGTTCTGCCGGAGGACCAGCGACTGGTGCCCTTGGGTGTGCCCGGGCGTTGGAATGATCCAGATTCCCGGCCAGACCTCGCTTTCGCCGGCGACTTCCTCGTAGGTTGCGCCGGGGAAGTCGATCAGTTCGTCGAAGGTGTGGTCGCCCCGACGAGCGGTGGCCAGTTCGACGTCCTGAACCACGATGGGCCTGCCGCCCAGGAGGGGGTTGCCGCCGCAGTGGTCGAAGTGCAGGTGGCAGTTCACGACCATGGAGATGTCATCAAGGGCGACTCCGGACGCGGACAGGGCGTCCTGTAACGCGCGGCGTCGGGGCCGGTAGTGCGCTTCGGTTTCGGGGTCTGCTTCGCCGATGCCGGTATCGAAGAGGACCAACCCGTTGTCGTGTCGCACCAGGTAGGCAAGGACAGGTTCGACTCGTGGCTGTGCGCCACCGGTCTCCGGTGCAGGCCGGATGAAGTACCCGAGATCGAGTCGACGCACCGCCATGCTCTTCCCCATGCGGCCATCGTGGCAGGTCGCCGTATGACATCCAGCCGGTCTGCCGACAGCAGAACCAGGGCGTCCTGGCGAACACCGGTGACGGTCGGGCCGTAGCTCGTCGGAGCCGCCGGTAGCGGCGCCGAGCGCGGATGACGTCAGGGGTTCGGGCCAGGTCGAGCTGCCGCTCGGGTGTCCTGTCTCGGATAAGTCCGGGCATCGTGTTGCGCTGACCTGCGGTGTCCGGACTTGAGTGAGACGGGATTCGACGGTGCGTCTCACTCAAGTCCGGGCAGAGAGCCGCGGTCTCGCAGGTCCGTCGGAGTGCTCTCGCCGGGGCTGTGGTGGGCTCAGGCGTCGGCAGTGGTGGCGTCGAGGGCGGCCGGGTCGAAGCCGGCCTCGGTCAGGACGTCGGCGGCAACTCCGCGGCCGACCTGGGCGAGGCCGATGAGCAGGTCGTCGCAGTCGATGTGGTCGGAGCCGTTCTGTTCGGATCTTGCCTCGGCGATGGCGATGGCCTTGCGGGAGTAGGGCGTCCAGGCGATGCGTTCGGCTGCCTGGGAGGCGCCCATGCTCAGCCTGGTGCCGACGGACCGGTGGATCGTCTCCGGCGACACACCGGCGGCCTGCAGGAGCCGGGTGGCGCTGTTGTCCTCCGCGGTCAGTCCCCAGAGCAGGTGCTCGGTTCCGATGTAGTTGTTGCGGTGGTGCACCGCTGCCTGCTTGACGTGGACCATCGCCTGTCGGAGGTCGTCGGTCATCGTGTCGGGGCTGTAGCGCTTGTGCGGCGCGTGGAAGCGCTGCTGCACCGCCTGTCGGGTCACGCCCAAGGCAGCGCCGATGTCGGTCCATGAGGAGCCGTGCATCCGGCAGTGCTCGACGTAGTCCTCGACCAAATCGTCTGCCAGTGCCTGCATCTGGCCTGCGAGTTGGGCGGCGACGGTCAGCAGAGCGAGCCAGTCGGGCTGTTCTTGTCCGCCGGGGCGGTGTGCGGTGTCGCAGCGCCGGTCGACTTCCGCGATGAGATCGTCCAGGTCTGGAAGAGCCATGAGGCAAGTACGCCTTGACAGTTTGGAATTGTCAAGGCGTACTTGCCTCATGCTGATGGTGGGCGACGATCACCTTGAGTTCGGCAGCTTCTATGGATCGCTCGATGCGCAGGGCGGTTCGTATCAGCTCAGTGAGGAACCATTGCCTGGCCGTGGTGCGAAGCGCACTCTCCTGGGGAAGACGCCTGTTGAACTCTGCCCTGAACAGCTCAAATCTCTCGCGGAAGAGTGCGAGGCTGCGCCAGTGCGGGGACGCATAGAGCGACATGGCCTCAACGATCTCCGGATAGACCGCGGCGTATCGCTGTGGTTCCCAAGGACGGACCTGGCGGTCGTTCGGGGACAGCCTGCGGAGTCGTTCGGCTCGATCGCTCAGGCGGTAACCCCGCTGGAACAGGCTGTGCCAGAACGCGGAACAGTGTTCGTAGCAGGCGGCGATGGTGGCTGGTCCGCGGCGGCGGAGCAGCCGGTAGTGCCGTCGCTGAGCCTGGACGACCTCAGGCAGGTCGGTGAGGTCCAGTTGGCGGGCGGTGTTTTCGACTGCCCGGCCGATCCAGAGACGGTGGGGGATGCAGACTTGGTCGTGGTGTTTCGACATCCAGACCATGACGTCCTGTTGCGGGTTGCCGGTCCTGCGGGCGACGCAGCGGCGGCATGCCCAACGAGGAGTGAGTGCGAGAGGCCCGTTCGAGACGTTCCACGATTTGTTCTCCCAGCGCGGGATGGCGTACTGGAACACGGTGCGGGGCTGCCCGCTCAGGACGCTGAGCTGGTCGATCGGATCCAGACGGGAGGTCAGCCAGCGGGACGGCTGCCGCAGACGCTGAACGGGGATCGCGTTCGCCGTGGCCAGTCTGTTCAGGAACGAGGACTCGGTTTCCTGCGGGAACGGCTTGAGGGGCCGTGGCAGCGGGCGGAAGACGACGGGTTCGAACCGCGGGCTCATCAGGCTGCCCTGCGCGGCTCTGGCGGGCCGTCTGATTCGCTGTTGTGGTCGATGCGGATGCTTCGCAGGGCGGCTTTGGTGATGCGTTCGCTGCCGTCGAGGATGGCGGAAATCGCGGCTGCCCGGATCAGATGGGAGAGACTTCCGATCATGCCGCCGGTTCGCTGATGCAGGTATTTCGACTGCTTGACCAGACTGCCCGCTTGGTGCCGGTGCAGGCGGAGGGTGTTCTCCAGGGAGGCGACCAGTGACTGCCACTCGGGGTTAGGGGAAAGGCGCCGGTGCGGACCATGATGCAGCGGCCGGCCAACTGTTTGCCTCGGAGGCCGGTGAACAGCCCGGACTTCTCGACGTTGATGCCGGCATAGACGAATGTCGCGGGCAGGTGCTCGGTGAAGTACTTCAGGTGGTCGGAAAGGTCTTCGCCGGCGGTGGTCGCGTGGTTGAGCAGGTGGATCTCGTCGACCAGGACCAGGTCGGTTCGTGCCTCGATCATCACCTGGCAGACGGCGCTGGTGACGTCCGTGGTGTTGTGCCGCGGGCTGATCACAGGCAGTCCGAGGAACCGGGCGAACTCCAGGGCTAGTTTTCGCGGCGAGCCCTTGGGCGGGGCGGTGATGTAGACGACCGGGATGCGGTCGCTGTCCGGATAACGCTGCCGGACACGGAGTTCGTGGGTGCGGCCGAGTTGTTTGAGCGCGGTGGTCTTCCCGGTCGTCCACTGACCGGAGACGATCATCCCGCGGCGGGCGCCGTGCTCACGCTGGTTGAGCAGGGTCAGTAACCGCCCCTCGTGGGCGATCTCCTTGACCGTGGACGTCCGCACGACCTGGAGTTCGGAGTGATAGGCGATGCGAGCCTCGTCATAGGCATCACGCAGCTGCGGCGACAGCGCCTCCCACTGCTGTTCGGGCAGCAGATCGAGGACGGCCGGGTCGGCTTCGACGAAACGCCGCCAGCCCTCCAGCCGTGTCGAGGGATCAGTCCAACTGTCCTGCGGCCCCTCCCCAGCTGAGTCCTCGACGTTCACCACCATTTCTGGGCCTCCTTGCGTGCATCGAAGATCTCCAGCGGGATCACGTCGGCGAGTTCGTCCTCGTCCGACTCCACCGGCTCGGCAGCGGGCTCTTCAGCCGGTTCGTCAGGGCGGGGCCAGGAAGGTTCGGCGGTCGCCCGGGTGCGGGCGGCTACCTTGCGATCCCGGCGGCTGCGGCGCGATGTGCCGGGCGGCTTCTGGGGTTTGTCCTCCGGGCCGTCGGCGGCCCGGTCCAGCAGAGCGACGGCGGCCTGGGCGATCTCGTCCTCGGTCGCCGGATCCGTGCCACGTCGGGCCAGGACGCGGCGGGCGTGATCCCAGGCCAACTCGCCCATGGGAGTCGGGGCGGTGCGCAGGTGCCGCCAGACCGCGGTGATCCAGCCGCTGCCGCCGTGGTCGCGTACCCAGATGCGGGAGATGTCGTAGGGGTCGTAGTGGATCTCCCAGCTCCGCCTGGACGGGCCGATGCCGGACGGCTGGCGGCGGAACGGGTCCAACTCGATGCTGTCGTAGGTGCGATGGCCAAGACGGATGCCGTAGGAGTTGATCGCCCGCCGACACCGGGGCAGCAACTCGATGTATTCCTCCGGGCTGAGGGCGACCGGAACGTGTCCGGCCGCGGCGACCAGGGCGGCGTACTTCTCGTTCGGACTCAAGGCCTTGCCGGGCATCAGCGGATCGCGGAGCCCGTCGTGCGGCCGGTTCTGCCAGTGGACGATCCATTCCTGCAGCAGTTCTTGGAGCTGGTGGATCGTCCAGATTGCCTCCGTGGCTGGATGGGCGCCGCGGTGTTCGGTGCTGCGTCCCTTGTGGCCGGGAAGGTGCTGGACGAACATCGTGGCCACCGATTCCAGCGTTCGCTCGACATGCGGCTTGTCGGTCGGGGTATCGGGGTGGGCTGGCTGGAAGGAGATGCCCAGAGACTGGCAGGCCGAGCGGAAGGTGTCGGAGATGTAGGCCTTGCCCCGGTCGCAGACGATCGTCTCCGGCGTGATCACGGGAACGGCCGCCGCCTGGGCGAGCCGTTCGTCGAGCGCCGTGAGCGAGGCGTGCGGCAGCACCGAACGGGACATCCGCAGGGCGTCGGACCAGCCTGGCCGCATGGGTTCCGGCGTCATCGCCCGCGCCAGCAGCAGTGCGGCGTCCACCGCCTTCGTCGAGGGCCGCAGCACCGCCGCGGCCAGCGTGCGGGTGGCGATGTCGACGATGCCGGTGAGTTCGACGGTGTCCACCGTGCCGTCGTGGTGAACGACCAACACATCCAGCGGAGTCGAGTCGATCTCCATCACCTCGCCCGGCCGGGCCGCGGTGAGCTGGCCGAACATGCCGTCCGGCTGCTTGGCCAGCGAGCGGCGGGTGCGGGCCGAGCCCAGCGTGTGCCGCCCGGACGTGACCGGCTTCAGCAGCCGGTAGAACGTTGCCCGCGACGGCAGTTGCACCACTCCGGGCCCGTGTTCGGCTTCCAGGAGGCGTTCCATTCGGCGACGCAGCACCTGCGCGGAAACCGTGGACCGGTCTGTCTGCTCATCCACGACCTTCCGTAAGGCCTCGACCACCCGCCGGTCGGTGCGGCCCGTGCCGTCCGAGACGCTCCGCAGCCGCGGGTCGACCAGGCCCAGCACCCCCTCCCGCTCGAACCGGGCCCGCATGTCTTGCAGCACGGTGAGCGACACCGCCGTCCCCGTCGCCGCCAGCTCCCCAGCCTTCGCCAGTTCCCGCTGCCGCAGGGACCAGACCGCTGGGTCGTACTCGGGTTTCACCGGCCCATGCGGATCGTCCAGTGGCCGGCCGGTGAGCATCTCCACCAGGTGCCGCTGCCACCACTCGGCCCGCTCAACTGCTTTGGCCGGGAGCCCTTCCAGTGCTCCAGCCGGTGGGACCACCGTCCGCACCGAGGCCGGGGTGACCACCTCGAAGCCGTCCGAGGAGAGTAGGTGGGCCAGCATCACCACGCTCGCCGACTGGCCCTCGTCGACCAGCCGGACCGCAGTCCCCGCCAACGCGGCGACCCTGTGCAGCCGCCCATCGAAGCGGACCAGGTCACCCGCTCGCAGCAGTCGCGGACGCGACGGCATCCCCGCCTCCCTCCCGGACCAGGCCGAGCCGGACCCGCGTGTCCGCCGACAGCAGCCCGGTCTCCAAGTCCGCGGTCAGAATCCGGCGCCAGAGCAGGTGGAACAGCACCGGCAGCACCGCGATCTGATCACCCACACTCCGAGCCCCGTCCAGCAGACCGGAACCGTCAGCGAACACGTCCACCAGACGACCGGCGACCTCAGGGCGGTGTACCCGCGGATGCCGGTAGCCGGCCAGCCACCGCACGTTCGCCATCAGCACCGCATCCGGAGCCCCGACGCGTGCGAAGTCCCAGCCCACGGACTGGCAGGCCGCCGCAGTCACTGCGAACTTCACCGCGTCCTGCGGCTCGATCCGCTCATCCGGACGCACATCCACCACCAGGGCCGTGCCATCGGCGCGGCGGACGAAGAAGTCCGGCGTGTGCCGCACCCGCTTCCCGTCCGGCCCAATCCAGGACAGCCGGAAGGGCTGCGATGCCATGCCCGTCACCAGCGGATCGAAGTCGAGCAGCATCAAGCGGTCCCGCTCCAGCCACGACTCGTAGCCCACATGCCCGCCACACGTCGCCGACCAGTACCAGCCGCACCAGTTGCCCTGACCCCGAAACGCCGGAAACCGGCGCTCAGGCCGTACCGACTCGAACCGGACCGACCACAGACGCCCCAGCGGCCCGCGCTCACGGACCCCGCCCGCGCTGACGTACTCCAGCTCGATGTCCTCCGCCGCCACCTCACTCACATCCATCCGGGCCTCCGGGACGACGCCGACCAGCCACAACGACCGTAGGTACAACCAGAGCGGCGTACCCGGAGAAGACCGAGACACCCCACCAAATGCCCGGAGATGACTGAGACGTCAACTCGGATTCCCGGAGATCTCCGAGACTGCCCGGACATCACGGAGACAGGACACGAGCTGCCGCTCGGGGCAGAGGACACGTGGCGTGGCGCACTTTTGCAAGCGGGTGCTTGCAATAGTTAGCGACGGTGAGGCAAGGTGGAGACATGGCATCGCTCAACGTCGGCAATCTCGGCGAATATCTGCGCGAGCAGCGGCGCACCGCGCAGCTGTCGCTGCGGCAACTCGCCGATGCCGCCGGGGTGTCCAATCCGTATCTGAGCCAGATCGAGCGCGGGCTGCGCAAGCCGAGCGCGGAGGTGCTGCAGCAGGTCGCAAAGGCGCTGCGGATCTCCGCCGAGACGCTGTACGTGCGGGCCGGCATCCTCGACGCCGAGCGGGACCGGGACGAGGTGGAGACGCGCGCCGTCATACTCGCCGATCCCACGCTGAACGAGCGGCAGAAGCAGGTGCTGCTCCAGATCTACGAATCCTTCCGCAAGGAGAACGGGTTCGGGATATCCCCCGACGCGGACGAGGCTGCCGAGGCACTCCAGCGGGCGGCCGAGGCCGTCTCGGCGGGCCACGAAACGGTGGACACCGAGCAGAGCGACGGCGCGGCGGACGCGCACGAAAGCGACACCGCCGTACGCCGCAGCCGTACGACCCGCACGAACGGCAAGAAGGGCACCAACGGCACGAACGGCACGGCCGACGGTGGCCGCAAGCCCGCCGCGCGCCGTACGCGCAAGACCAGCAGCACCCGCACGACACGCCCGACCCGCACGACCCGTACGTCCGACGGCAGTGACGCCGACCCGGAGAACCCGATCGACCCGCAACAGTAGGCCGGCTGACCACCAGCTGCCGTACACGACCGTACGCACGACCTCCGTCGGCGCACGGCGTCCGGCCGACCGCGGGACCCAAAACCCTCACCTCAAAGCAACCCGGGAGGACCATCACCATGGCCATCACCGACGACCTGCGTAAGACCCTCAGCGACCCGACCCCGCTCTACTTCGCGGCCGGCACCGCCGACCTGGCCCTTCAGCAGGCCCGGAAGGTGCCCGGCCTGGTGGAGCAGCTGCGCGCCGAGGCGCCGGCCCGGTTCGAGGCCGTTCGCAACACCGACCCGAAGGCCGTCCAGGAGAAGGCCACGGCCCGTGCCAAGGAGGCAGGTGCCAAGGCCAAGGAGGCTCAGGAGAGCTTCCAGAGCAAGGTCAACGACCTCGTCAGCAACCTGGACGCCGACATCAAGAAGCTCGGCACCAACCTGGACGCGGACTTCAAGAAGTTCGGCAGCAACCTCGACGCCGATCTGAAGAAGTTCGGCGAGAGCGCCCAGGACATCGCGCTGCGCACCATCGGCGTCGCCGCCGAGTACGCGGTGAAGGCCCGTGAGACCTACGAGAAGGTCGCCGAGCACGGCGAGCAGGCCGTGAAGACCTGGCGCGGCGAGGCGGCCGAGGAGATCGAGGACCTCGCGATCGCCGTCGAGCCGAAGGCCGAGCCGGTCGAGGTCAAGGAGGACAAGGCGGTCAAGGCGGACAAGGTCGAGGCCAAGCCGGCCGGGACCGCGCCCGCCGCCGAGGCCGCCGCGGCGAAGAAGGCCCCGGCCAAGAAGGCCACGGGCGCGCGCAAGACCACCGCCAAGAAGACGACTCCGCCCGCCAAGTAACGCCAGGCGGCGCCCAAGTAACACGGGCGGGTGAAACGGGATCCTCAGGCACGGGCCGGGCACTTAACGAGTGCTCGGCCCGTTGTTCGGGTAGCGGTCCCGCGGTTGCGGGTACGGTGACCGCGTAGGTACGAGCCGAGCCAGGTGGTGGACGTTGTGCTGATGCAGGGCTTCGCGGGGTTCATGTGGCTGCTGAGCATGGCCCTGATCCTTTTCAGCGGCTTCGCGCTGATCGACGCGGCCATCCGCCGTGAGGACGCCTATCGCGCGGCCGACAAGCAGACCAAGCCGTTCTGGATGATCGTCCTCGGGCTCGCCTTCGTGGTGAACCTGATCTTCAACATCCTGTCGTTCCTGCCGATCATCGGCCTCATCGCGACGATCGTCTACATGGTGGACGTACGCCCCGCGATCAAGGGCCTGCCGGGCGGCGGCCGCAGCAGAAAGGGCTCCAGCAGCGACGGCCCTTACGGCCCCTGGAACGGCGGCCGCTGATCCGCGCCCGTAGGGCAACGCCCTCTTCCAGCGGCGCGGGGCCGTGTCAGTTCGCGGCTCCACCGCAGCACTCGCCCGCCTGCTCCACCGCGTGGGTGTGACCAGCCATAACGAACCCGCAGCTGGCTACGCGGCGCGACCCGCACCGCGTGGTCGCGCTCACAGCGTCCGGTCGAGCAACAACACCGCCACGTCGTCCGCCAACTCGCCCCCATTGAGGTCCCGGACCTCATTGACCGCGGCCCGCAGCAGCGCCTCCCCGCGCAGCCCTTCGGACAGCTGCCGACGGACCATGGACACCATCCCGTCCTGCCCGAGCCGCTCCCGACCGTCACCGACGCGCCCCTCGATCAGGCCGTCGGTGTAGAGCATCAGGGACCACTCCGGCCCCAGCTCCACCTGCATCCTGGGCCACCGAGCCCCGGGCAGCAGCCCGAGCGCGGGCCCGTTGTTGTCGTACGGCAGCAGCCGGGCCGCCCGCCCCGGCCGGGCGAGCAGCGGCGACGGATGGCCCGCCAGGCACAGCCCGGCGCGCCGGCCGTCCGGCGCGATGTCCACCGTGCACAGCGTCGCGAAGATCTCGTCGTCGGCCCGCTCGTGCTCAAGGACCTGCTGCAACGTGCCCAGCAGCTGATCGCCGCACAGCCCCGCCAGCGTCAGCGCGCGCCAGGCGATCCGCAGCTCCACGCCGAGCGCCGCCTCGTCGGGCCCATGGCCGCAGACGTCGCCGATCATGGCGTGTACGGTGCCGTCCGCGGTACGGACGACGTCGTAGAAGTCACCACCCAGCAGCGCACGCGACCTGCCCGGGCGATACCGCGCGGCGAACCGCAGCGACGAGCCCTCCAGCAGCGGCGTCGGCAGCAGACCGCGCTCCAGACGACGGTTCTCCTGGGCCCGCATCCGGCCCTCGGCGAGTCGTCGCTCGGCCGTGTCGGAACGTTTCCGTTCCACGGCGTACCGGATCGCCCGGCTGAGCAGCCGCCCGTCCAGCTCGTCCCGGAAGAGGTAGTCCTGGGCGCCGACGCGCACGGCCTCCGCGGCGCGCTCGGTGTCGCCGGAGGCGGTGAGGGCGAGCACGGCGTGCCGGGGCGCGAGCTCCAGGACGTGCTTGAGTACGCCCAGCTCGTCCTCGTCGTCGGTCCGGCCGGGCGCGGGCAGCGCGAGGTCCACCAGGATGCAGTGGACGTCGTCGGTGAGCAGCCGCTCGGCCTCGGTGAGGTTGCGGGCGGTGCGCACGCGGATCGGCTTGCCGGCCGAGTCGAGCAGCTCGGGCACGATCGCGGAGCCGCCGGGATCGTCCTCGATCAGCAGCAGCGTCAGGTTGGTGTGGGCGGTGTTCTCGACCGTTGCTTCCTTACGCGGGGCCTCTTCCGTGGAGGTGCCGCCTGGGGACGCGGCCTGCGCCTGACCACTCTCCACGGCCGGGATCGCTCTCTGCCGCGGTATGGGTACGGGCATCGTCTGAGTTCCTTCCCTCCCCCCGAGGGCATGGTGGGAACGAGGGTCCTCGATCCACCGACGGGGACCATAGCGGTTGTCGGCGCCGCAACGGAATGGTGTAGAGCACGCCGCATCGACGCTGGCCTCTGTCATATGCCGCGTTCCGTACCGCAGTTGGACACGGCGGGGGACGGTCAGGGATGACGAACGTCACGTCGGTGCTGCGTTTGGGGGCGACAGGGCGTGGGGTGGGTCACGTGGCGGGAGTCACGGCTCACCCGTCACAAGTCACCCTCAACACTCATGCATCGGGTCGAACCACCCCGAGGATCGGCATCGAACCGGCCCCGGCGACCGTCACCGTCCGCCCAGGTCGCGGGGCATGGATGATCGCGCCGTCGCCGACGTACAGGGCGACATGGCTGGCGTCGTCGTTGTAGATGATGAGATCGCCGGGGCGCATGTCCTCGATGTCGATCCGCTTGAGCTGCTTCCACTGCTCCTGCGAGGTCCGCGGAATGCCGTTCCCCGCGCTGGCCCAGGCCTGTGACGTGAGTCCTGAACAGTCGTAGGTCGCCGGGCCCTCGGCGCCCCATTCGTACGGTTTGCCCAGCTGGGCGGTGGCGTACTCGACGGCCTTGCGGCCCTGTTCCGACGCCTTGCCCTTGATGTCCTTCAGGATGCCCGAGTCCAGCCAGGCGGTCTGCGCCTTGTGCGCGGCTTGCGCCTCCAGCTTGGCGAGGCGCTCCTTCTCCTCCTCCTCCAGCTGGGACTCCAGCTTTTCGGCCGCCGCGATCTGCTTCTTGATCTTCTTCTTGGCGGTGGCCTTGGCCTTGCGGCCCGTCTCCAGCTTCTGCCACTGGGCGGAGGCGTCCTTGGCGTACTGCTCCAAGTCCTGCTGGGTGCGGGTCATTTCCGCCAGCAGCCCCTTGGTCGCGCGCTGCCCCTGGAGTACCCGGCCCGTGCCGTCGAGGAATGCCTGCGGGTCGTCGCTGAGCAGCAGATGGGCCTCGTCGGGCAGCCCGCCGGAGCGATACTGGGCGGCGGCCGCGGCGCCCGCGCGCTTCTTCAACTCGGCCAGTTTCTCCTGGCCTTCGACGATCTTCTTCGCCAGCGCGACGATCTCGGAGGACTGCTTCTCGGCCGCCTCCTCGGCGGCGTTGTACTCGTCGGTGGCGACGGCCGCGGCGTGGTAGAGCTTCTCCAGCTTCTTGCGAACGGCCTCAAGGTCCTGGTTGGTCACGGTGGACGAGGAGGCACTCGGGCTAGGGGTGGGGGAAGGTGCCGCGAACGCCGTGCCTGGTGCCGCCAGAACGGTGACCGCGCAGACGACGGTCACGGCCGCTGCGATCAGGCCGTGCTTGCCCGAACCCATACCACTGCCCCCAAACTGATGTCCCGTCAGTAACTTACGAGCTCCGGGGGATCGTGCCACGTCGGCGCGGAAAGTGACAGAGGTCTGCTTCCCCCCTTTCCCTCCCCGTCATGACGATCTCCCCGTCTTTGTGACGAAGAACTCCCGGAGATCGTTCCCCGCAGGTCACCGACTCAGGCCGACGGCGCCAACGCCTCCCACCGCACCGTCACTTCCCCCTGCCGCCACCGCCCCGGCCCGTCCACCACCGGCCAGTCGACGGCAAGCGCCCGCACCGCCCGGATCCACCGCTGACGGGCGCCGTACGACGCGTAGGGCGCGGCAGCCGCCCAGGCGCGGTCGAAGTCACGCAGAAAGGCATGCACCGCCTCACCGGGAACATTGCGATGAATAAGCGCCTTGGGCAGCCGCTCGGCCAGATCCGACGGCCGCTCCAGCGACCCCAACCGAGCGGCAAACGTCACCGTACGAGGCCCCTCCGGCCCCAGCGCGACCCACACATGCCGCCGCCCGATCTCGTCACAGGTCCCCTCGACAAGCAGCCCCCCACGGGCACCGCCCACCGGATCGGCCGGCGCGAGCCGCGCGCACAGCCGCTCCCACACCCCGCCGACCTCGCCCTCCTCGTACTGCCGCAGCACATTGGCCGCCCGCACGAGCAGCGGCCGCTCAGCCACGGGAATCTCAAACCCCCCATGCCGAAACACGAGCCCCTCCCGCTCGTACGGCTTCGCGCCCAGCACCCGCGCCGGTTCGATCTCCACACCGACCACCCGCACCCGGGGCGCGACGGACCGCAGCCGACCGAGCAACTCCACGGCCGTCCAGGGAGCGGCGCCGTACCCGAGATCGACCGCGACGGGATCGGCGGCCCGCCGCAGCTCAGCACCATGCGTATGGGCGATCCAGCGGTCCATCCGGCGCAGCCGATTGGGATTGGTGGTCCCACGCGTGACGGTGCCCACAGGTCGGGCGAAGGCGCGGGAGGTCATGCACAAGAGGGTATGCGCCCGCTCCGACACCCCGTCCCGGCCACCCGCACCGGCGCACCGGCCCGACCCCCGACGCCCAGGCCCCCAACGCACCCCCACCCCGAACAGTTGAGCGACCCCCGGTAATGCCTCGGCAAAAACCCCCGCGCCCGGAATGGGAACCCCTCTCTCCGGCGTTGGACCGCCTTGGAGGGCGTCCGCACCCTCCGGCCGGCATGCCCGCAGCAAGGAGGAACGCCACGTGAGCCAGTACGTCAGCAGGCTCGGGCGTCGCTCTCCGGCGGCACACCCGCGGCTGCGCCTGCCGCACCGCCGCCCGCGCCGCGTCGCCATGCTCTCCGTGCACACCTCACCGCTCCACCAGCCGGGCACCGGCGACGCCGGCGGCATGAACGTCTACATCGTCGAGCTCGCGCAGCGCCTCGCCGCGATCAACATCGAGGTCGAGATCTTCACCCGCACCACAGCCGCCGACCTCCCGCCCGTCGTCGAGCTGGCCCCCGGCGTCCTGGTCCGCCACATCGACGCCGGCCCCTACGAGGGCCTCAACAAGGAGGACCTCCCCGCCCAGCTCTGCGCCTTCACGCACGGCGTGATGCAGGCGTGGGCCGGCCACCGCCCCGGTTACTACGACCTGGTCCACTCCCACTACTGGCTCTCCGGCCACGTCGGCTGGCTGGCAGCCCAGCGCTGGGGCGCCCCCCTGGTGCACGCCATGCACACCATGGCCAAGGTCAAGAACGCCAACCTCGCCGACGGCGACACCCCCGAGCCCGCCGCCCGCGTCATCGGCGAGACCCAGATCGTCACGGCCGCCGACCGCCTCATCGCCAACACGGCCGAAGAAGCGGACGAACTCGTACGCCACTACGCCGCCACCCCCGACAAGGTCGCCGTGGTGCACCCCGGCGTCAACCTCACCCGCTTCTCGCCCGCCGACGGCCGAGCCGCCGCCCGCGCCCGCCTCGGCCTCCCGCAGGACGCGCTGATCCCCGTGTTCGCGGGCCGCATCCAGCCCCTGAAGGCGCCGGACGTCCTCCTGCGCGCCGTAGCCGTCCTGCTGGACGAGCACCCCCGCCTCCGCTCCCGCATCCTCGTGCCGATCGTCGGCGGCCCCAGCGGCAGCGGCATGGCCAAGCCCGAAGGCCTCCAGAAGCTGGCCGCCCGCCTGGGCATCGCGGATGTCGTACGGTTCCGCCCACCCGTCGGCCAGGAGCAGCTCGCGGACTGGTTCCGCGCGGCATCCGTGCTGGTCATGCCGTCGTACAGCGAATCCTTCGGCCTGGTGGCCATAGAGGCACAGGCGGCCGGCACACCCGTCCTCGCTGCGGCGGTGGGCGGCCTGCCGGTGGCGGTCCGCGACGGCCGTACCGGCTTCCTGGTCCAGGGCCACAATCCGGCCGACTACGCGCGCGTGCTCCACGCCTTCGCCGACGACCCGCACCTCGCCCCGCGGATGGGCGAGGCCGCGGCCCGGCACGCCCAGTCCTTCGGCTGGGACACCGCGGCCGCCGCCACGGCGGACGTCTACACGGCAGCGACCCAGGCCCACAGGCGTCGCGTACGCTCCCACCATGGCTGACGCACAGAAGGCGACGCAGGTCGCCGCGCAGGTGCTTGAGGGAGCCCTGAAGGACGCCGACCTCGACTGGGAGACGCCCGCCCCCGGAAACTACGTCGTCAAGCTCCCCGGCACCCGCAAGCTGTCGACGACGGTCTCCCTCCTCGTCGGCCGCCACTCCCTCTCGCTCAACGCCTTCGTCATCCGCCACCCCGACGAGAACGAGCCCGGCGTCCACCGCTGGCTCCTGGAGCGCAATCTCAAGCTGTACGGCGTGAGTTACGCCGTCGACCGGCTCGGCGACATCTACGTCACCGCCAAGCTGCCCCTCTCGGCCGTCACCCCCGACGAGATCGACCGCCTCCTCGGCCAGGTCCTGGAGGCGGCGGACGGCGCCTTCAACACCCTCCTGGAGCTCGGGTTCGCCTCCGCGATCCGCAAGGAGTACGAGTGGCGGGTGGCGCGCGGCGAGTCGACGCGCAACCTGGACGCGTTCGCTCATCTGACCCAGCGTCCGGCCGACTGAATTCAGGCCCGTACGACGCTCAGCGCGCGCTGTCGCGATAGCGCCCCGGCGGCACCCCCACCAGCTTCCGGAAGTGGCGGGTGAGATGGGACTGGTCGTAGAAGCCGGTAGCGGTGGCCACCTCGGCCGGCGACCGGCCTTCCAGGAGCAGCCGCCGGGCGCGATCGACCCGGCGGGACATCAGGTACTGGTGCGGGGCGATGCCGTAGGCGGTGCTGAACGACCGTACGAGATGGGCGGGATGGGCGTGCAGCAGCCCGGTCGCCTCGTCGAGGGCGAGGCCCCGCACGACGCGCTCGTCGAGCAGCTCGCGCAGCCGACGGGCGAGGGCGGGGTCGCGCCGCGGTATGTCGTCCGTGACGGCGTCGGGCCGCAGATGCGCGCGCAGCCGGTCCCCGATGAGGGTCAGCCTGCTGTCCGCCTCCAGTTCGTCACCGGGGTGCGCGAGAGCGGTGTGCAACTGGCCGACGCGCAGCCGCAGTACGGGGTCGCGGAGGTCGGGGGAGTCCACGGCCCGGCCGATCAGGTCCTCGCCGAGCCGGCTGCTGTCCAGATACAGCACACGCTTGCGGAAGCCGTGCGGGGTGGCGGGGGAGCCGTTGTGCGGGACGTGCGGCGGCAGCAGGGACACGGTGTCGTGCGGGGTGCCGTGCTCGTGCCGGTCGAGGTCGTACCGTACGGCCCCGTCGTCCACGATGAGCAGCGTCCACGCCTCGTGCACATGCATCGGATAGGCGTACTCGGTGAAGTGGGCGTGGAAGACCTCGGTGACGCCCGGTACGGAGGGGCGCCACGCGGAGACTTCCTGGCGGTTCCGAGCGGCGGCCATGCAAAGAACGTACAAGACGCGGTCGTACGGCGACCGCCAGTCTCGACGCATGAGCGATGAGGCACCTGTTCGTTTCGACACCAAGATCGCCGTCCTGCTGCGCGAGGACCTGGAGATCTGGCAACGGCTGAACGTCACGGCGTTCCTGGTCAGCGGCCTGGGCACCCAGCTCCCCGAGGTGATCGGCGACCCCTACGAGGACGCGGACGGCGTCGGCTACCTGCCGATGTTCCGCCAGCCCGTGCTGGTCTTCGAGGGCACGAAGGAGACCCTGACGACGGCCCACGCGCGCGTGCTGTCCCGCGCCCTGCCGCGCGCGCTGTTCACCTCCGACCTCTTCACCACGGGCAACGACCGCGACAACCGGGCAGCGGTGCGGGCCGTGTCGACGGACGGGCTGGATCTGGTGGGGATCGCGGTGTATGGGCCGAGGAACGCGGTGGACAAGGTGATGAAGGGGGCGCGGATGCATCCCTGAGGGGGCGGAGGGGGGAGGGGCGGGGCCGCGGGGCCGCGGGCGGATGGCCGGTGCACGGGGCGGCGCCCCCGCGAGGCGCGTCGGCCCGTCAGGCGCGTCGGCCTGTCAGGCGCGTCGGCCTGTCAGGCCCGTCGCCCCGCCAGCCCGTCGGCCCGTCGGCCCGTCGGCCCGTCGGCCCGTCAGGCAGGGCTGCCCTCGGGCTTCGCCGCGGTCGTCTCAGGCTTCGTCCCGGCCGGGGTTCCGTCGGCGGCGGGCTCCTGCGCCGGCAGGTGGCGCATCAGGGCGCCGTACCCGACCGCCGCCACCGTCCCGATCACGGCACACAGCCCCCACAGCCATTCCGCACCGAACCGGTCGATGACGAGGCCGGACATCAGGGGCGCGACGAGGGCCGCCACCGACCAGGACATGGTGTTCATGCCCTGATAGCGCCCCCGACCGTGCGCGGGCGACAGCCGCACCACGAGCCCGGTCTGCGTGGGCGCGTTCAGCATCTCGCCCAGCGTCCACACGCACACCGTCAGCGCGAAGACGCCGACCGACCCGGCGAACGCGGTGAGCCCGAAGCCGTAGCCGACGAGCAGGGCCGAGACGACGAGGATCCGGCGGGTGTCCCGGCGCTCGATGAACCGGGTGACCGGGATCTGGAGCGCGACGATCAGTACGCCGTTGACGGCGATGGCGAGGCCGTAGTCGGCGGGCGAGAACCCGGCCTCGCCCATGGCCACCGGCAGCCCCACCGACCCCTGCTGAAAGACGAGGGCGACGAGGAAGGACAGCCCCACGACGCCCATGAAGCGCCGGTCGCGCAGCACCGTCCCGAGCCGGACCTCGTCACCGCCCTTCTCCGTACGGGTGTGCCGGGGCTGTGACTCCGGCAGCTTCACGAACACCACGACCGCGCAGACGGCCGTCATCCCCGCCTCGATCAGGAACCCGGAGAGGTAACTGACCTCGGCGATGAACCCGGCGGCCATGGAGGAGACGGCGAACCCGAGGTTGATGGCCCAGTAGTTGAGGGAGAACGCGCGCACCCGGTCCTCGGGCCGCACGATGTCGGCCACCATCGCCTGCACGGCGGGCCGGGAGGCGTTGGAGGCCGCACCCACCAGGAAGGCGACGGCGGCGATGGCGACGGGGTGGTGCATGAACCCGAGCAGTGCGACGGAGACCGCGGTGGACGCCTGGGCGACGAGCAGAGTGGGTCGCCGCCCGAGCCGGTCGGTCATGACGCCGGCACCGAGGGAGGAGATCACGCCACCGAGCCCGTGGAGGGCGGCGACGAGACCGGCGTAGGTGGCGGAGTACCCACGGTCGAGGGTGAGGTAAAGGGCCATGAACGTGGCGACGAACGCCCCCAGCCGGTTCACCAGCGTGCTGGTCCACAGCCACCAGAACTCGCGGGGGAGCCCGGAGACGGTCTCTCGGGTGGCACGTCTCAGGGCGGCGACGGGCATGGAGGATCCCCCACGGATGTAAGCGCAGATGAAGCACGGACGTAAGCACTGACGCATGCACGGATGTAAGAACCCAATGCGGCATACGCAACTTACAAGCGTGGAGCTCGACGAGGCCACTCAATTAACAGATCCCGTCAACCGTCCGCTCTTCGGGCGGGGGGCGCACCCGGCCAAAGCCTTGGATTACGCTCAGACGCATGGCCGACGCACCGTACAAGCTGATCCTCCTCCGCCACGGCGAGAGCGAATGGAACGCGAAGAACCTGTTCACCGGCTGGGTGGACGTCAACCTCAACGAGAAGGGCGAGAAGGAGGCAGTCCGCGGCGGCGAGCTCCTGAAGGACGCCGACCTCCTCCCCGACGTGGTCCACACGTCCCTCCAGAAGCGCGCGATCCGCACCGCGCAGCTCGCGCTGGAGTCCGCCGACCGCCACTGGATCCCGGTCCACCGCTCGTGGCGCCTGAACGAGCGCCACTACGGCGCCCTCCAGGGCAAGGACAAGGCCCAGACCCTCGCCGAGTTCGGCGAGGAGCAGTTCATGCTGTGGCGCCGCTCCTACGACACCCCGCCGCCCCCGCTCCAGGACGACTCGGAGTTCTCCCAGGCGTCCGACCCGCGCTACTCCTCCATCCCCCCGGAGCTGCGCCCCCGCACGGAGTGCCTGAAGGACGTCGTCGTCCGCATGCTCCCGTACTGGTACGACGGCATCGTCCCCGACCTCCTGACCGGCCGGACGGTCCTCGTCGCCGCCCACGGCAACAGCCTCCGCGCCCTGGTCAAGCACCTCGACGGCATCTCCGACGCCGACATCGCGGGCCTGAACATCCCGACGGGCATCCCGCTCTACTACGAGCTCGACGCCGACTTCAACCCGGTGACCCCGGGAGGGAAGTACCTGGACCCGGAGGCTGCTGCGGCGGCTATTGAGGCGGTCAAGAACCAGGGCAAGAAGAAGTAACCGGAACTGATCAAGGCCCCTACCTGCGGTTTCTCCACGGGTAGGGGCCTTGTTGCTGTGCTGGGGCCGTCTCTGGGCCGTCAGCTGCTGGATCGGGCCGTCAGGTGGGGCGACGCCAGCGGTGGACGCGGATGTCGAGGACGATCAGTAGGGCAACGGGGAGGGCGATCTCGGGGGGAGCGTCGGCCCAGAGGGCGAGGGCACCGCCGGCTACGCCGATGAGTGGGAGTGGCAGGTCTCGCGGGGAGATGTCGACGGTGACACTCAGGCGTGGGACCATGAGGCCTCCTTCTGTGCTCGGTTTCTTGTTACGGCTTCCGAACGCGGAAATGGAAACGAATGCCGCCCCTGGCCGGGCGGCATTCGCATGTGGCGAGACTTTTTCACAGTTGTGCTTCGCAGGACAAACGCGCAGCTAGGAGATGGATTCTACTTCCACAGTAGAAAAGTCGAAGGTCGTGGCGTTCCGTGAGTTGGATGGTTTGTTCAGCGGCTTGAACAGCGAGGACTCTGCCTGTCGAGGAAGACTCTCTGTCCCTGGATGTGCAATCTTGCACCGGGTTGTAACCCCCAAATCTTGCTCGCTTGCAAGATTGCAAACCAGGTGGGGAATGCGGCATCGGAGGCTCTCTTTTAGAGCCCCGGAAACCAGCGATGCTCAGATTCTGTGCCTAAATTCTTCGTATGCGTGAGCGACCGCATTTCGCGTGCGCTCCTGGCTGGACGGCATGAGGTGCGCGTAGACGCGGAGCGTCAGGCCCGGGTCTGAGTGACCGAGGTACTCGGCGAGGGCCTTGATGTTCTCCCCGGCGTCCAGGAGCACCGAGGCATAGAAGTGGCGGAGGGCGTGCATGCCGTTCTCGCGGGACTCGGCGTACGACCCACCCGGCTTGCGCTCGGGGATCACCCCGGCCGAGGCCAGCGCACGCTTCCAGACCTCCCCGTCGAGGGAAGTCCGCCAGACGTGCCCACCACGCGGCCCGGTGAAGATCAGTCGCTTGGTCACCGGAGGCCCGTCTGCCACCTTCCACGGCAAGGTGATCTCGACCGGCGGGAACCGCTTCATGTGCTCCCGGAGCGCATCGGCGACCGGCCCGGGAAGCGGTACGTCCCGCAGCTTGCCGCCCTTGGGCGGGGCGAACACGGGCTTGCTGCGGCTCAGCTTCAGCTGCTGGACCACGTGGAGCGTGTTCGCCGCGAAGTCGATGGCATCGACGGCGACGCCCAGGATCTCGCCCTGACGAAGCCCGCAACCGCCGCCCAGGTCAACCATGGTTTGGTACCGCTCGGGCATGCCGGCCCGGACGGCGAAGACCCGTTCCGCTGTCCACGGGACGACGCGCTTGTTGTCCACGGTGGGCGGCCGGACCGAGCGTGCAGCGCACGGGTTACGGGGAAGGTGCCCGTCGTCCACGGCCGCGCTCAGAGCTGCTCGCACGTTGGAGTAGATCGTCCGAGCGTACGAGCCACGGACACCGTTCTCCTGTAGCTGCCTCACCCAGTCACGTATGTGAGCAGGCTGGAAGGAGCCGAGAGGACGCGAGCCCAGGTACGGAAAGGCGTGCAGCCGAAGCTGAGACTCCATCGAAGCCTGGGTATTCGGATCCGGCGCGTGGGTCACCCAGCTCTCGGGTACGGTCCTGCCAGCGAGAAGCTGTACGCCGATCTCCGCGCCACCACCACGCACCGAAGCTCGCCCCAGCGTGCGTCCATGTTCAGGCGCCCGTAATGACCGTGACGACATAGATGGTATGTGCCCCGAACGATGCCCGTTGGCAGTCAGCCCCGTGGGTAGACTCCTTCCTCAGTCTCTGAACTAGGGCCCTTTGAAGGTGACTTGAGGGAGATGGGGGGGGGGACGCTTGTGCGTCAAACGTTCGGACTAGGTTCCAGAGGGTGCGGGGGCATCGATGACTAGCCCAACACCGCCAACTCAGGCGGCGCAAGCTTCCACGGGCGGCTCACACCCGGCTACGGGGGAGCCGTCCGCGGTCATCACTGTGACAACCGCAGACGGTGAGACTCCACAGACGAGCGGCGCAGCGACGGCCGCCGGCACTACCAGCGCGCATGACCCCTGGATGAAGGTTCTTCACTGGGCATTTTTCAGCGTCATCTTCGCCGTACTCCCAATTGCGGCTGGCTACTTAATTGACGCTACTCGCCAGGGAGACCGGTCGTTCTCTGATCTCATTAGCCACGGTGAGCTCTATATCGTGTCTGCTGGTCTAACTGCGGCGGCAGTTGGGCAATCCTTCATGAAGAAGAGCAACAAACATCGTTTCCTCCATGCCATTTTGACGTTCACGAACATCGGCCTGTTCTTTCTGACGTCATTCCTGTATGCAGACGCGGTGGCTCCGAACGCTGCGAATGACCCTGAAGTGCGTCGCGATGTCATGGCGGAACTTTCGCTCTGGTTCTTCGCGATCACCCTAATCACTACAGGTGCTAGCACCGTGCTCGCTGAGGTGGAAGAGTGATGGAAGCTACTGATTTCATTGCCGTGGTGGGAGCAGCCACTGGCTCCGTCTTGGCTGCAGCGTTCGCCTATTTCACCCTGCGAATTGCCAGCCGATCACGGCGCGAGGCCGAGGAGGCACGCTTCGCATCTGTCAGAGACCAGAGGACAAACATCACGATTGAAGGCAATGGGCGGGTGATCAATATTTCCGATGCCCAGCTCCTTACTAGCGATCAGTTCGCTGAACTAAGGAGAATCATCGAGAATGAGATGCCGCCAGCGTCGCAGGAACAGGGCAGCAGCACACCCACGGTGCCTCTTATGCGAACCGACGATGTGGCTGAGTAAGGACGCTCGTGCCCTTGGCCCTCCGCTGCACCACAAGCGCACCAGATAGAGCGGGGAAAAGCGGGAAATCACGGTGAAAGCGGCTCAGCGTAAGGAGGGTGCAATCTGGGCTTTCGCCCAGGTCAGCGCCCGAGCCGCCCTCAAATGACCGCAGCTTCCCAAGCTGAGGGCACAACGCGCTGGGCGATGGTGGTGACCACCCTCGGCGAGGGACTCATGTCAGCCTGTCGGGGCAGAACTCGGCAGCCTCATCAGCGAAAGCGCAGAGCTCGCCGATGAATTCGCGATAGCGGTCTGGGGCCTCGCGGTCCTTGCTAGGCGGCCCGTCGATCCACTGCTGCCAGAGTCCTTCAGGTGCAAGGAAACGGGCCGCGTAGTCAGCACCGAGGTTGGCGTCGAGCAACAGGAGCGCGCCGAGGGCGGCCGTCTGGTCGTAGTAGAGGTCGGGGCGACGCAGGTAGCGGTCGAGGTAAGCGACCAAGAGGTCAGCATCAGCCCGGGTTCCGAAGACGGCCAGAGCGACGCAGTACGCCTGCCCCGCGTAGGGCCCTTCACTGGCGAGCAGGAGTTCGCCGAGACGATCCCGGAACTCGGATCTGCCGGCCACGGCGACGAGCCAGGCTGCCGTCGTGCGCTCACGCCACCCTCGGTCAAGCAGCGTGTCCAGTTCACGAGGACTGATCTCACCGGCAGCCTGGCCCAGCTTCCGGAGGAACTTGGTTCGGTCACGTTCGCTCATCCCGAGGAGGCTGCCGCCCAGTTTGAGGTACCGCCGGTCGGGCGTGACGTAGCGGCGGATCAACTTGAGGGGCTCTTCCTCTTCGTCTGCGCGGCGCATGGCAGCATCCTCGTATGGGCGAAGCTGTCAGACCAGTAAATTGGCAGGTCGGGCCCCTCAGCGCTGCGTGACCATCCGTCTCAGTTTCCGTCTCATTCAGCCCCGTTCACGGCCGTTCAGGCGAGACTCGAAGCCGTCTCCGTACCGGCCGCCAGCCGCCCATGAACGCAGGTGAACGCCCCTGCACACCGCCCAGCTCCCCACCACCACAGTTGGAAAGCGTGTTGGCGGGAGCGCAGAGCGGGTACTGCGCCCAGTCGGCGATACGTGATCAGCTTTGGGTGTGGAGACCATCATCGCCAGTGCCATAGCCGTTCTGGGGACCCTGCTCGGCTCGGGGCTCACCCTGGCGTTTCAGCAGCGCACCACCGACAAGGGGCATCAGTTCACCCGCCATGAGAGGCTCCGGCAGGAGCGACTCGATGCTTACTCCGCCTACGCCGGCGCACTCATCAACTACCGCCGCTGCCTGGTGCATCTCTGGTTCTGCGAACACGAACAACCACCACACGAGGACCCCAGCGTGGTGCGAGTCCGCGCCTACGACCTGCGCTCCAACGCCCAAGAAGCCCTGTTCCGAGTTCAGATGCTCACCGATGACGACGCCTTGAGCGAGGCGGCAGAAGCTGTACTCGCGGACGTCACAGCCCTGCCCAAGACAGACAGCAGGACCGAACTGGACCAGCGAAGGGTGAAGACCCGCGACGACATCAGCCGACTGGTCAGAGCGTCCAAGCGCCACCTTTGATGCGCCTGCCAACACGTCTGCACGTAGGGACAGCCCGTCAGAGCCGTGCGCCGCACCATAAGCGCACCAGATGAGGCGGGGAACAGCGGGGAATCACGGTGAAAGCAGCCCGGCCCAGTTAGGACCCATCCCGATCGTTCACGCAGGTCAGCGCCCGAACCAGCACCAGGTGACCGCAGCTTCCCCAGCTGAGGGCTCTGATCGTCGTCGCGGGCCGGCCGTAGCCGCTTACTCTGCTCGACAAAAAGCCCGATAGCGTGGCTGAGGCCCGTAGGGGTGCAGCGAGACACACGCGCGCCTGGTCGCTCGGCGCACCCGCCGTCGTGGCTGACTGCCGTTGGCTGGGGTTCGTGCCACAACCGTGCCAGATGCAGGGTCAGTCACGGTCAACACCGGTGCCTCGCGGTCGAGTAGCCGCCTGCTTCCTCGGTCCGCGAAGTCGCAGCTCAGCCCGCAGATCACCCAGCCACTCTCCGAAATCGGTGGTCGCGCTTCTAACGAGTTGGTGCGTGATCACTGCGCCGACTGGGCCTCCACCTCGGCGGCCTTCTGGCGTTCCGCCTCCTCGATGTCGAGGCGCCGCATGAGGAAGCTGGCGAACGCCAACATTTCGTCGGCCTCGTCGCGGTCGTCCGCCTCGTCCGGACCATGAGCCCGAGGGTTGCGCAGTGCGCCCACAGCACCCATGAACAAGAAGTGCATGCCCTTCCGCTCGCTGTCCAGCGAGCCTGGGCTTGTAGACCGGGTCACCTTGATCCTCGGTGGATTGCCCGCCAGCGCATCGCTCATCAGCGGCATGCCGACCACATGGCTGCCGAGCAGCCGCTGTATGCGGTACTCCACTGCCCTGTATGCACTCATCACCGCGTCGTTGTAGGAGCCTCGGGCGTACCGCTCGGCAGCGACCTCCGCAATCAGGGGGTGCAGGACGCACTCGACCGTCAGCGGCTTCGGTGACTCCTCGGCAGGGGCCGGGATGGCTGGCGTTTCTGGCGACCAAGCCGCCAGGTTGTGCGACGCGCCCTGAATCGAGAAGGGCCGATTGTCGACCTCGGTCCGCTCGGGCCCCAACACCTGCTCGCGAATGCGCCAGTAGTCCTCCAGCCGCTGCACGTCAGCGAACGGCCGGATGCCCCGGTCGAAGTTGAGCGACCAGTCCAACTGCTCCCGGTTGATGCTTCCACCACGGAAGCAGGTTTCACGCATCCCGATCGCGGCGGCGGTAAACGCGGCCTCCGCGAGGAGTATCTCGGCCCTCAGGCTCGTCGGGAGGCGGCACCCAATGTCTCCGGGCTGCATCCATGGCAGATCACCGCGGTCCGCGGGCAGCCAGGCAGGCTCCATGTCGGCCGCTGTCTGCACCATCTTGATGAATTGGTCGATGGCCAGTCCGGTGCCGGTGCAGTTCGCAGCGCCAGCGATGGTCAGGGCCAGATCCTGTGAGCCCTGCGGCAACTGCGAGAGGTCGGAGGCAACTCCGAGCAGCAGTGCAGGACACAGCTGCTGTACGACCTCCTCGAACTGCAGGCCTTGCGCGTACAACGTGCGGTCGATGTCGTCGAAAACCGGCCAGCGACGGTGCTCGCTGAAGTACGCCCAGATCGCGTCGAGGAGGACGTGGCCCTCATCTCCCGTCGGGCGCGGCATACCCTCTGGCGCGATGGTCCGAACGATCACGTGCTGCCCCCGGCGTCCTAGTTTGAGCGATTCCCGCAGGCTACTACCGTGCCTTGCCTCGTCGGTTGGGGTTTTGGTGCAGCTGATCACGAGCATCGTGCACTGCGGGCCGTGCTGCTACGGGGTGGCGGCGTATTCCCTCGCGTACATCAGACCCCCTGCTCTGTGCACGGCTTGCGGTCTCCCACCACCTGGCACAGAGCCAGACTGGGGACGCATCGAGAGGTCCCCCCCTCAGGCAAGCGCGGCAACGCTGGGCCGTCTCTGGGCCGTCCGAGGCCGCTGAACAGGGGCCGAAGATGACCAACGACGACCACCAGGCACACAAACCCACCGTCCCTGAACAGGGAAAACACAGGTCACCAAAATCCCCGGCTAGACCCAGGGCAAGAAGAAGTAGCCGGGCACCCCTGACTGATCAAACCCCCTGCCTGCGGATTCTTCGCCGGTGGGGGGCTTGTCGTTGCCCCTTGCCGCTGTCGACCCGTGCGACCCGGTCAGGACGTAGGCGCGTCCAGCTGCTGCTTCCGCCTCACATCGGTCACCTTGACGTCCTCCGTCTCCGGAGCCCCGAACGCTTCGACGATCACCCCGTTGCCGGTGCCGGTGATCTCCAAGGCCAAGTGGCCGCCCATCAGGCGCAAGTCGAGCCTGGCGCGGGGCGCGCCCGCGTGGTCCGGCATCTGGTGGATCCGTGATGCCGGGTAGTCAAGATCTGTCAGCTTCCGGTGTATCGCCTCGCAGGCGGATGTCCTCGTGTTCTTGAACGCCCCGCTGACGCGCTCTGCGTGCTCGCTGCCGTTGCACTTCTCGGCACCGGTCAGCGGTACTTCCTTGACCGGCCTGGGCCCGGTGGAGTCGGCGGGAACCGGTGTATCCGCCTCGTCGCCCGGAACAGACGGCGGGGTCTCGCCCGGCCCGTACCTCGGTGTGGGCTCACCCTCGTAACCCGGCAGGTCCTCGGGCTTGGGCGCGCCACCGCTGCCGTCGGGGGCGTCCGGAGCGCAGCCTTGCAGGATCCGTCTCATCAACTCAAGGAACCGTAGCTCCGGATCGCCGGCGCTCGGTGAAGCCCCCAGCGGGGTTGCCGACGGGACGGCTTCGCCTGCGGGGGTCTGATCGGCGGTGGCGTTCTGAGTGCCGCAGCCGGACAGGAGTACGCAGCCGGAAAGGAGCACGCAGCCCAGGGCGGCCACCAGCGCAGGCTTGGGGAGAGATATCGATCGCATGCACGCACCCTGCAGGATGCTGACAACTGCGCACATGAGTACACATACTCACGCCTGCAAGGGCCCAAGAGCGCTCAGATACCGCGGAGTTCAGCGGAGAGAACGACGCTCATCCACACGCCGTGTCGACACTCTGAGGAACACGTCGCGCTCCGCAGGGCCGTAGAGGATGTTGAACGTATCCAACCGATAGGACCAGTCCCCGCCACAACTGCCGACGAACCGGTAGTTGATCTGCCACTGCAGCCACTCGCCGGGAGCCAGACGAACAGCAGGCGGACGCCGGTTGCGTCGAGGCATACCGAACATGGTCACCTCTGGTGGATCCACGCGCAGCAGCCCGTCGACCTCGCGGAGGACTGTCCCGGGGGCCGACAGATCCCCCACCCGCATACGCGGTTCGAAGGAATCGGACTCCCCCATGGCAACCTCGTGCAGCGCACAACTCAGGCGCTCAGGCAGCGGGAAGGCCGTCGGGGCGGCGTTCCTCCGGGCAGCTTCAGGGCCGCCGCGCGACCTCTTCGTCCACGACGTCCGCACTCGCTGAACGACAGCATCCATGGGCTCGATCATCAGGCAGGACTCTGTGCAACCGCCACAGAGTTGTTACGCCTGAAGGTCACCCCTGGAGATCCACAACCTGACCAAGGGCCCTGCCCCGTCCCTTTCCCCCGCCCGCGTCTCTACCCCCGCCCCCGTCTCTACCCCCGCCCCCGTCC
>NZ_LGUR01000128.1 GCF_001270495.1 Streptomyces viridochromogenes | reverse complement strand
GGAAATCCTCGCCAAGACGCCGGCCATCCCCTCCGGCTGCCAGTGGGGCATCTTCCTGCGCAACCACGACGAGCTGACCCTCGAAATGGTCACCGACGAAGAGCGCGACTACATGTGGTCGGAGTACGCCAAGGACCCGCGGATGCGCGCCAACATCGGCATCCGGCGCCGACTGGCCCCCCTGCTGGACAACGACCGCAACCAGATCGAGCTGTTCACCGCCCTGCTGCTGTCGCTCCCCGGCTCGCCGATCCTCTACTACGGCGACGAGATCGGCATGGGCGACAACATCTGGCTCGGCGACCGCGACGCCGTCCGCACCCCCATGCAGTGGACCCCGGACCGC
>NZ_LGUR01000127.1 GCF_001270495.1 Streptomyces viridochromogenes | reverse complement strand
CAGTCGCTGCGCTCCCGCTGCCCACGCGATGCGTGGGCGGATCCCTTCGCTGCGCTCCGGGATCCAGTGAGGCCGGCCGCTGCGCGGCGCGGCGCGCGGTGCGCGCTCGCCCGCTGAGGGCGTGTCAGGTGCGGCTAGTGGGGCCTCCAGTCGGGAAGTTGGGGAGTCCTGCGGACTCCTGGGCGGGTCCGCTGCGCTCCCCCGTCTGACGGTCCTTCCGGCTGCGCCTCCAGAACCGTTGGGGCCCGCTGGCGCGGGCCGGGCTGGCTACGAGGGAGGGGGTCGCTCGTTCGTGTGGGTTCCAGTGTACCGCGTGCATCAGGTTGATGCAGCATGTACCGTTGGC
>NZ_LGUR01000126.1 GCF_001270495.1 Streptomyces viridochromogenes | reverse complement strand
GCGGTCCGGGGTCCACTGCATGGGGGTGCGGACGGCGTCGCGGTCGCCGAGCCAGATGTTGTCGCCCATGCCGATCTCGTCGCCGTAGTAGAGGATCGGGCTGCCCGGCAGGGCCAGCAGCAGGGCGGTGAACAGCTCGATCGAGTGCCGGTCGTTGTCGAGAAGCGGGGCGAGGCGCCTGCGGATGCCGATGTTGGCCCGCATGCGGGGGTCCTTGGCGTACTCCGCCCACATGTAGTCGCGTTCCTCGTCGGTGACCATTTCGAGGGTCAGCTCGTCGTGGTTGCGCAGGAAGATGCCCCACTGGCAGCCGGAGGGGATGGCCGGCGTCTTGGCGAGGATTTCC
>NZ_LGUR01000125.1 GCF_001270495.1 Streptomyces viridochromogenes | reverse complement strand
GCGGGCGGTGAGGGTGTCGGGGTGGTCGGGGCCCAGCACCCGCAGCACGTCTTCCAGCAGGTCCGCGAACGCGGCAGCGGCACCCGCTGCATCACCAGCCTCCCCCCGCCAGAATGCCAGGCTGCCGCGGGCGTCGAGTGTGTCGGGGTGGTCGGGGCCCAGCACCCGCTCATGTTCGGCGAACACGTCGGCGTGCGCGGCAGCGGCACCCGCCGCATCACCCGCCTCCCCGTGCCACCGGGCCAGCTTGTGGCGGGCGGTGAGGGTGTCGGGGTGGTCGGGGCCCAGCACCCGCAGCACGTCTTCCAGCAGGTCCGCGAACGCGGCAGCGGCACCCGCTGCATCACCAGC
>NZ_LGUR01000124.1 GCF_001270495.1 Streptomyces viridochromogenes | reverse complement strand
CGGTTCATTTTGAGCGGCGCTGGGGGAGATGGGCCAGGTAGGGGGTGACCGTGGGGTGGTGGGGGATCCCGTGGCGCGCGGGGTGGAGGTCGCCGTTGCCTCCGTCCCCTGCCACTCCGGTGCGGGGACCGTTCCGTACCTGGTCGGAGGGGACCGGGGTGCCGGTGAGAATCCTCAGCGGGGTCAAGCCGACGGGGCATCTGACGCTGGGGAACTACCTGGGCGCCATGCGGCGGTGGGCTGCCGTCGACCAGCACCAGTCCGACGGCGCGTCCTGCCAATGGGGACGTCACGGTGGTCATGGGAAGCCTCCCAGGGGTGGAGATCGATATGGGCCGTCAGCCTGTGCGACGGCA
>NZ_LGUR01000123.1 GCF_001270495.1 Streptomyces viridochromogenes | reverse complement strand
TCCGGTGACACGCTGCGGCACACCCGGCAGGCGCAGCACCCGCACCTGCCAGCCCGCCGCGCCGAGCCGGGCCGCCGTGACCTCGGCGGCCGTACTGCCGTCGTCCACGACGAGCGCGGTCGCGCCCTGCGGGTAGGCGCCGACGAGCCGGTCCGGGACCGGCAGGTCCAGCAGCGCGGCGTGACCACGGCCGATCGCCGCCGGTGCCGCGGCCGAGGGCGGCTCCGATGCGAGCGGTTCGGTCGCGGTCGCATCGGTGACAGTCGTGTGCACGTCGGTTGCGGGGCCCTCGGACAGTCCGGTGACGAAACCGACGATGTCACCCAACGTCCGGAGTTCGGCGAGTTGTTCGGGGCCG
>NZ_LGUR01000122.1 GCF_001270495.1 Streptomyces viridochromogenes | reverse complement strand
TCCGGTGACACGCTGCGGCACACCCGGCAGGCGCAGCACCCGCACCTGCCAGCCCGCCGCGCCGAGCCGGGCCGCCGTGACCTCGGCGGCCGTACTGCCCTCGTCCACGACGAGCGCGGTCGCGCCCTGCGGGAAAGCGCCGACGAGCCGGTCCGGGACCGGCAGGTCCAGCAGCGCGGCGTGACCCCGGCCGATCCCCGCCGGTGGCGGGGCCGAGGGGGGGTCCGATGCGAGCGGGTTGGTCGCGGTCGCCTTGGTTACAGTCGTGTGCACGTCGGTTGCGGGGCCCTCGGACAGTCCGGTGACGAAACCGACGATGTCACCCAACGTCCGGAGTTCGGCGAGTTGTTCGGGGCCG
>NZ_LGUR01000121.1 GCF_001270495.1 Streptomyces viridochromogenes | reverse complement strand
GCTGCTCATCAACAGCGTGGTCCGGCCCCGGGTGCGGGCCGTGGCGCAGGCGATCATGTATCTGCCGCACTTCTTCTCGTGGGTCCTCGTGGTCACCGTCTTCCAGCAGATCTTCGGCGGAGCGGGCATCATCGCCCAGACCCTGGAGGACCACGGCTGGAGCGGCTTCGACCTGATGACCAACGCGGACCTCTTCAAGTACCTGGTCACCGCGCAGGCCGTCTGGAAGGACGCCGGCTGGGGGATCATCGTCTTCCTCGCGGCGCTGTCCGCGGTCAGCACCGACCTGTACGAGGCCGCCGCCATGGACGGCGCCGGGCGCTGGCGCCGCATGTGGCACGTCACGCTGCCCGCGCTGCGCCCGGTGA
>NZ_LGUR01000120.1 GCF_001270495.1 Streptomyces viridochromogenes | reverse complement strand
GCTGCTCATCAACAGCGTGGTCCGGCCCCGGGTGCGGGCCGTGGCGCAGGCGATCATGTATCTGCCGCACTTCTTCTCGTGGGTCCTCGTGGTCACCGTGTTCCAGCAGATGCTCGGCGGAGCGGGCATCATCGCCCAGACCCTCGAGGACCACGGCTGGAGCGGCTTCGACCTGATGACCGACGCGAGCCTCTTCAAATACCTGGTCACCGCGCAGGCCGTGTGGAAGGACGCCGGCTGGGGGATCATCGTGTTCCTCGCGGCGCTGGCCGCGGTCAGCACCGACCTGTACGAGGCCGCCGCCATGGACGGCGCCGGGCGCTGGCGCCGCATGTGGCACGTCACGCTGCCCGCGCTGCGCCCGGTGA
>NZ_LGUR01000119.1 GCF_001270495.1 Streptomyces viridochromogenes | reverse complement strand
CATGCCGTGGGTGAGGTGGCCGCCGTGGGCCAGGTCCAGGCCGAGGATGGTGTCGCCGGGCTGGGCCAGCGCGAACAGGGCGGCCTGGTTGGCGGAGGCACCGGAGTGGGGCTGGACGTTGGCGTACTCGGCGCCGAACAGCTCCTTGACCCGGTCGATGGCGATCTGCTCGGCGACGTCGACGTGCTCGCAGCCGCCGTAGTAGCGCCGGCCCGGGTAGCCCTCGGCGTACTTGTTCGTGGCGACCGAGCCCTGCGCCTCCATGACCGCGACCGGCGCGAAGTTCTCGGAGGCGATCATCTCCAGGGTGGACTGCTGGCGCTCCAGCTCGGCGTCGAGCGCGGCGGCGATCGCCGGGTCCAGCTCGTGCAGGG
>NZ_LGUR01000118.1 GCF_001270495.1 Streptomyces viridochromogenes | reverse complement strand
GAGTACGGGGGAACGGGGAAACGGGGGAGCACGAGAAGGCGCCGGTTCGAGAGTGGCCCGCGGGGGACGCGGCCACTTCCGGACCGGCGCTTTCGTGTGTGCGCGAGGATCGGTGTGTGCGGGCTCGGTGTGTCTCGTGGATCGGTGTGTCTCGTGGCACCGTCGCTTCAGCGGCGCCCGCTCACCCGGCCCTGCAACAGCCGCGACAGCGCCGCGTGCACGTCGTCCAGGGAGCGCTCCGCCTGGAACGACTTCCAGTCCAGCGCGGCCACCAGGACCATGCCGACCAGCGCGGAGGCGGTCAGCCCGATGTCGATCTCCTCGCTGAACTCGCCGTTCTCCACGCCCTCGCGCAGCACCCCCTCGACGACCGCCACGGCCTGCTGCCGGACCACCATCAGCGTGGACTGCCAGGCCCGGTTGGTGCGCCACAGTTCCGCGACGTAGAGCTGGGTGAAGGACGGGTAGCGGTCGATGAAGACCAGCCCCGCGCGGATCATCGCGTCCAGGGCGTCCACCTTGGTGCCGCCGTCCCGGGCGGTCTTCTCGGCCGCCTCCCGAAGGGAGGCGGTGAGGAGTTCGACTCCGTGCCGCAGCAGCTCCTCGAAGAGGACCGACTTGCTCGCGAAGTTGTAGTAGACCGTGCCCTTCGCCACCCCGGCCCGCTCGGCGATCTCGTCAACGGTGGTGGCGGAGAAGCCCTGTTCGGCGATGAGCGTGACGGCCGCCTCGTAGAGCTTCTGCCGGGTGGCCTCACGGCGCGTGCTGCCGCCCGACGCGGCGTTGCTGCTTTCCATGGCCCTGATTGTCCCGCGCGCACTCACAGGGTCAGCTCCGGGTGCAGCCGGTCGAGCGTCCACACCTGCCGGCGACGGGCCGACAGCGCGGTCAGCGCGAGGGCGCCCGCGGTGAAGGCGACGAGCACCACGCACGCCTGCCACACCGGTCCGAGACCGCCGCCCGTGATGAGCCTCCTGAGCGCCTCCACCACGTAGCTCATCGGCAGGAAGGGGTGGAGCGCGTTGAAGAAGCCCGGGCTGGTCTGCACGGGGTACGTGCCGCCCGCGGACGTCAACTGCAGCATCAGGAAGGCGAGGACGAGGATCCGGCCCGCCGCCCCGAAGCGCGCGTTCAGCCACTGCACGATCGCCGCGAAGCACGCCGTCACCAGGAACAGGAAGCCCACGGTCCCGGCCGCGCGCACCATCTGCAACCCGACCGCCCAGTGCAGCACCGACATCAGGGCCAGGGTCTGGAGCACCCCGATCGTCACCACGGGCAGCCAGCCGGTCAGCGCGATCCGCCAGGCCGAGGCGCCCGCGGCGAGCGCGCGCCGGTTCATCGGCGAAATCACCATGTACGCCACCATCGCGCCCACCCACAGGGACAGCGGGATGAAGTACGGCGCGAACCCGGTGCCGTAGTTGGGGGCCTTGTGCATGTCCCGCGAGACGAGCTGGACCGGGTCGGACATGACCTCGGTGCGTTGGTCGCGGTCCTTCTTGTCGTAGTCGGGGATCTGCTCGGCGCCGTCGTGCAGCCCGTCCGAAAGCTTCCCGGAGCCGTCGACGAGCTTGTAGATGCCGCCGTTGAGGTCGACCGCGCCGGTCTTGAGCCGGCCGACACCGCTGTCCAGGTCCGCCGCACCGGTCCTGGCCGTGCCCAGGCCGGTGTGCAGCTTCTTGGCGCCCGCGGCGACCTTCGCGGCGCCCTGGTTCAGCTTGTTGATCCTGGTGACGGCGTCGTCGAGGTCCTCGGAGAGGCGGGGCGCGCGGTCGGCGAGTGCCTGGGACTGCTTCTGGAGGGTGGCGAGGTTCTTGTCGAGCTTCTTCAGATCGCCGTCGTGGTCGGTGATCAGCGTGTTGAGATCGTCGGCGATCGTCGCCACGTCCGCTGCCGAGGTCTTGGCCTTCTTCAGGTCGGCGCAGGCCGGGTCGGGCAGGACGGGGTCCTCGCAGCGCGCCTTGTAGACGGCGTCCAGTACGTCGGAAGCCGCGTGGGCTCCCTTGGCGGCGCCCGGAGCGTGCTCCACCAGGTCGTCGAGGTTGGCGCGGATCGCCCCGGAGGTGTCGGCGACCAGCTTCGCGGTGTCCCCGATGGTCTTCTCGTTGTCCTGGAAGAACGGGCCGATCTTCCGGTCGACTCCGTTGACCCGGTCGGCGAGCGTCTGCGTCCCCTCGGCGACCTGCCGTGAGCCGCTCTCCAGGTCGCCCGCGCCCTGGTTGAGCTTCTTCAGGCCCGTGGACAGCTTGCCGCTGCCCTTCTTGGCGTCCTTCAGCCCGTCGGCGAGGTCCTTGGAACCCTTCTCCGCCTTCCCGATGCCGCCTTCGAGCCTGTCGGCGCCGTTCGCGGCCTTGACCGTCTTGCCGTGGATGTCGGAGAACGAGACGAAGATCTTGTCCAGGAACGACCGCGACGCCTTCGTGGACGCGGCCTCGCGCACCTCGCTGAAGACCGTTCGCGAGATCTGCCCGACGATGTAGTTGTTCGCGTCGTTCGTACGCACCTGAAGTGCGCCCGTCTCCGGGGAGTCGCCCGAGCTGGAGGCGATCCTCTTGCTGAAGTCGGCCGGCATGGTCAGCGACAGGTAGTAGCTGCCGTCCTCGACGCCCTTCTCGGCCTCGGCGGCACTCACCTCCCGCCAGTCGAAGACGTCGCTCTCGCGCAGCCCCTTGGTGATGTCGTCACCGGCGACGAGCTTCTTGTCGCCGACGGTCGCTCCCTTGTCGTCGTTCACGAGCGCCACGGGGATACGGTCGAGACGGCCGTACGGGTCCCAGAACGACCACAGGTACAGGGCGCCGTACAGCAGGGGCAGCACCAGCAGCGCGACCAGGGCGGCACGCGGCAGCTTCCCCCGGCCGAAGCGCCGGAGCTCAAGCGCGGCCAGCCTCGGCGAGCGCATCGGCGGCCTCCTTTCCGTCGGATTCCCGGGCGTCGCCCTTCGGGGTGGTGGACACCTTGACGGTGCCGTCGGGGGCCTCGCTGCACACCGCCAGGACCGTGGTCCCGGCCTCGGCTATCGACTTCAACAGCGCCCAGACCTCGGCCCGTTCGGCGTCCGAGAGCTTGAGGTCGGTGTCGTCGACGCCGAGCACGCGCGGGCTCCCGATCAGGGCCAGCGCGATGGACAGCCGCAGCGCCTCCAGCCGCTCCAGATCCCGAACGGCCGTACGGGATCCCTTGGGCAGGGCTTCCCGGTCGAGGCCCGCCGCCGTCAGCGCGGCGTCGATCCGCCGCTGTTCCTCGTTCCGCCGCTCGCCCCGCGGACGCAGCAGCCCGCGCACCGAGTCGCCGAACCGCCTTTGCAGCAACGCCCGTTCGTGCAGGTGCTCGGCGACGGTCAGGGCCGGGTCCAGGTCGGTCACACCCGGGACGTGGGCCAGGGCGCTGATACGCCGGACCGCCGCCATGCGCCTGGGCAGCCCGGCGTCGCCCACGACGGCGGAGCCCTCCGTGGGCTTCATACGCCCCGTGAGCGCGAGCAGCAGGCAGGTGCGGCCGGTGCCGGACGGCCCCTCGATCGTGATCAGTGAGCCTGCCTCCGCCTCGAAGGAGACCCCGCGGAACGCCCATCCGCGGGGCCCTTCGAGCCCGAGGCCGTGGGCCGTGACGCCGACTGCGGCCACGGTTCCCCCCATCCCTGCCCCCTCCTCATTTGAACTGACTGGTCAGTGCAAAAACTAGCCCGAACTCGCGATCGATGCAAAAGGCCAGGTCAGAACGGATTGTCAGTGCCATACCCCACGATGGGCACATACGGCATCCCGTATCGGGCGTGCCGTCACACAGACGACAGGAGGTTCGTCATGGCCACCTCTCACGCAGCAGCCGCCCGTCGGCGCGGCGCCACCGGCCCTGCCCCCTCACTGACCGGCCCGGCGAGCGACGTGCACCCCGTGCTCCGCCGGGCCACGGCCCCGCCCGCCGCCCTCGACCTGCTCGCCCAGGCCCGTGCCGGACTGGACGAGGCCGCCGTCCTGGAAACGTCGAACGAGCGCTATGCCACCGCCCACCTCTCCGCCCTGCGCATCGCCGCCGCCGTACTCGCCGCCCGGGGGCGCCCCGAACCCACGCCCAGGCGCCGCGCCCGGATCAGGAGCGCCTGGGAAGTGCTCCCCGAGATAGCGCCCGAACTCTCCGAGTGGAGCGCGTTGTTCGCCTCCGGTGCCCGGCGCCGCGCCCGGGCGGAGGCGGGCATCCAGGGCGCGGCCAGCCGTCGGGACGCCGACGACCTGATACGCGACGTGGCGATGTTCCTGCGCCTCGTCGAGCGGATGCTGGTGCTCCAGCCGGTCCTGCCGCAGCCACGACCGGACGCGGACGGGGAGGAAGCCGCCGGCTCACGGCACACGCGCGAGGACATGCCGGACGCGGGCTGACGGGGCCTCGGGGGCCGGCGGTGTCGCGTTCACGGCTCTCACCGTCCGTCCCGCGAGACGGACGGCGTCGCGCGGCACCGTGGTGGTCGGGTGAGGTGTCCTAGGCAATAGGGTGGAGGGCGCCTGAAGCCTTCCCATCCCCGTGACCCGGGCCGGGAAGGCAGCCCGTTCGCTCCGCCGTGCAAGTGGCGGTGCCGCGCCGAGGAGTCAACTACAGTGTCGGACCCGATGCGCCCCCGCGCCTCACTCCGTACCGCCGTGGTCTGGGAAGTCCTCCAGGACGCCCTGGACCGCCGGGTCAAGGCCACGGGTCGTCAGGCGCTCGACGTCCTCGACACCGGGGGCGGCAGCGGCAACTTCGCGGTGCCCCTCGCCCGCCTCGGCCACCGTGTCACCGTCGTCGACCCCAGCCCGAACGCGCTCTTCGCCCTGGAGCGGCGCACTGCCGAGGCCGAGGTCGCCGACCGGGTGCGGGGCGTCCAGGGCGATGCCCACGGCCTCTTCGACGTGGTCGAGCGCGGCGGGTACGACGTCGTGCTGTGCCACGGCGTCCTCGAGTACGTCGACGACCCCGCCGAAGGCGTCCGCAACGCGGTGGCCGCCCTGCGCGCGGAGGGCGTCCTCAGCCTGCTCGCCGCCGGTCTGGGCGGAGCGGTGCTGGCGCGGGCCCTCGCCGGTCACTTCAAGGAGGCCAAGCAGGCCCTGGAGGACCCGGACGGCCGCTGGGGCCAGGGCGACCCCGTGCCGCGCCGTTTCACCGCCGAGCAGCTCACCGGGCTGGTCGAGGGCGCCGGCCTCAGGGTCGGTGCCGTGCACGGCGTACGGGTCTTCGCCGACCTGGTGCCCGGGGTGCTGGTGGACACCGAGCCCGGAGCCCTGGAGGCGCTGCTGAAGCTGGAGGAGGCGGCCGCCGAGCTGTCCGCCTTCCACTCGGTCGCCACGCAGCTCCACGTGCTCGGCGAGACGGGGGAGACCTCCGGGGCCTGAGCCGCCCGCCGGGCTCTCCGTGAGCGGACCTCGGGTGCGCGCCGTTGATCAGGGACTTGGCTGCACATGGAGTACGCCACAGGCCCCCCGATCGGGCGCTCAGCGCCGTATGATCGAGGGAGACCGTTCCGGCATGACGGGTCGGCCGCTGGGGAATGCAGATCTCAGCGAGCCGGGACGTCCATGGCGGAGCCCGGTTGGCCAATTGGCGTAGAGGGGCGGGTTTCACGGGGGCGATTCCCTGCCTATCCTGAAGGGACCCCCCGGGTCGCCCCGGCGACTGCACGATGAGGAGGACTCCGTGCCGCTCTCGGAGCACGAGCAGCGAATGCTCGAGCAGATGGAGCGAGCGCTGTACGCCGAAGATCCCAAGTTCGCGACAGCGCTTGAGGGAAGCGGGCTGCGTACGTACACCCGGCGACGGGTCTACCAGGCGGTCGCGGGCTTCCTCGTAGGTATCGCGCTCCTCATGGCTGGAATGGTCGCCAAGCAGGTCTGGCTCAGCGTGGTGGGCTTCCTCGTCATGCTGGGCTGTGCGGTACTCGCCGTGACCGGCTGGCGCAAGGCCCCCAAGCCGGGCGAACAGCCCGCCGGCGGCCAGCAGGCCCGCCGCCAGCCACGCCAGAAGCGCTCGATGATGGACCGCATCGAACAGCGCTGGCAGCGCCGCCGTGACGAACAGGGCGGCCATTAGCTCGACGAGCAGCTCCCATACAGACGCAGGGGGTGACCACCGGTGGGTGGCCACCCCCTGATGTATGCCTGCAGCCTTTGATGCCCGTGTCCTGTGAGCAGTGGCGGCCCTGGGAGACCGGGGCCCCTGGGAGACCGGGGCCCTTGGGGAGCGGAGGACCCGGCGAGTGGGGGCGCGGGCAGGGATCCGTCCCTCCACGCCACGCCCCCCTCAGCCCGCAGTCACCCCCGCTGACCGGGGGTGGACGGCCTGCGCAGCGTCGGTCGGGCCGTGGCGGCGCGCTCCCTGAGGGCGATCCACCAGTCCGACAGCGCCCAGGCCACCCGCACGCTGGACCGTGGGGCCAGCAGGGCGCGCAGCTTGGCCGTCCGGCCGGCCTTGGAGCGGAGGTTGGACACGACACCGCGGACATCCTCCGCGAGGCCGGCCGTCGGGCGGGGGCTCGGAGCGTAGAGGACCTGTTCCACCGCGTCGGCCACCCGGTGCACCGAGGTCGCGGCCGGCGGGTCGAGGTGGCCCAGCCGGACGATGCGGGCGGCAGCCTTGCGGGGGGTCTGGGAGTCGTCCGGCGGAATGCCGAAGTCCCATGCCGTGTCCGTCAGTTCCTGCCACACCGCCAAGGTGTGGAGCGACACGTCGGCCTCCGTGCGGCCATGCCCTCCCAGCCGCACCGCTCTGGTCCGAAGCCGCCACAGCATCGGCGCCAACGGGATCAGCAGCGCCCCGGCCGCACCGAGCACCCAGGCCAGGGCGACGTACCACTTCGGGCCGTCGTCATCCGTGGCCGGCGCGACCGCCGGGGACTCGCTCGCGCACAGCTCCGGCTTCTGCCCCGCGCAGCTCTCGCTGGTCGAGGGCGACGCGGACGGTCCCGTGCTGGCCGACTGCGTGGGCCGTGGCACGTCCGGGAGGTTGGAGCCCGGCGTGTCCGACTGGGTGTACGACGGCACCGAGCCACGGGTCGGCGTCGGCTCGAAGCGAGTCCAGCCCACGCCCTCGAAGTACAGCTCCGGCCAGGCGTGGGCGTCCCTCAGCCCCACCGAGACCGAGCCGTCGCCCTGCGGGGTGCCGGGCGCGAAGCCCACCGCGACCCGTGCCGGTATGCCCAGTGAGCGGGCCATCGCCGCCATCGCGAAGGAGAAGTGGACGCAGAAGCCCTGCTTGTCGCGCAGGAAGCGGGCGATGGCCTGTCGATCTTCGCCGGCCTTGACGCTGGTGTTGTACTGGAACCCGCCGGTCAGGGCGAAGTACTCCTGCAGCTTCACAGCCTGCTCGTAATGGCTGGTCGCGCCGCCGGTGACCTCGCGCGCAGTGCGGGCGACCACCGCGGGCAGCGAGTCGGGCAGCTCGGTGAACTCGCGCTTGAGTGCGGCGGGCGGCTCCGGCGCGTTTGCGAGCTGCTCCGCCGTCGGCTGCACATCGAGGCTGCGCACGGTGTACGTCACCCCGCGGGTGGTCTGGCGGCGATCACCGACGACCGTCATCCCCAGGGGTTCGTACCGCCACCTGCCCTCGATGTCCACGCCGCTGGGCGGATACGGCATCGGCAGCCAGTTCTGGCCGTACCAGCCCGCGGCCGAGATGGTCGTCTCCACCTCCGCGCGCCGGACGTCGGGGCCGAGGCCGAAGGGTGTGGGGAACTCGTCCGGCACGGCCTGGATGCCGCGCTGGGTCGGTTCCCAGTCCTTGCCGTCGAAGTCGTCCAGAGACACGATCCGCAGGTACAGATTCGAGACGTCGGCCGTGGTGGTCTTCAGGGACATGACCTGGCGGTCCTCGTCCACGTTCAGACTGTTGCGCAGCGACACCACCGGGTTCACCGCGTTGATCATGCCACCGCTCCCGCGGCCTGCGCCCACCGTGCCTGCGGGGTCCAGCAGGCCGCCGTTCATCGCGGGCAGACCGAGCGGCACCACCAGGGCGATGCCCAGCGCGACCACGCCGATGCGCCGCCCGGTGCGGACCGGTGCCACCGCGTCGGTCGGCTCTCCGCCGGGTCTCCGTGGGACACCGCCGAAGACCCGGCCCCACTGCGAGAGCCGGTCGCGTCCCTCGGCCAGGAGCAGCATCAGATAGCCCGCGGCGGCGACCAGGAACCACAGCCAGTCCGCACCGCCGTCGGACAGCCCAGCGGCCACCGAGTACAGGGCCAGCAGCGGCAGCCCGGCCGGGGCGGCGCTGCGGAAGGTCACCGCGAGGGTGTCCACCGCCAGGCCGATGACCAGGACACCGCCGATCAGCATCAGCCGGATGCCGTCCGACAGCGGCGCCGGGATCGAGTACCGGCTGACGTCGTCCGCGCCTGTCTGCAACAGGTCGCCGAAGTGCCGGAAGGCCTCCGGGCCGGGGATCACTCCGATGATCGCCTGCTGGTTGGCGAAGGTCATGGTCAGCAGCATCAGGGCGACGAGGGCCTGCACGACCACCGTCAGAGGGCGGGCCAGCGGCACACGCCGGGTCGCCATGCCCATGCCTGTCTGGATCGCCAACAGGAAGATCGCCTGAATCAGCCAGGTGACCGGGGCGACCAGCGGCAGCAGGGCGCAGGCCGCCATCAGTGTGGCCGCCGCGGCGCACAGCGCCATCCGGGTCCGCCCGCTCATGCCCGTCCCCCCTCGCCCCGCGCCACGCTCGCCGCGACCGCGTCCGTACGCGTTCGGTCCGCCTGACGCCACAGCTCGTCCAGCGAGGCGCCCCGCGGCACGCCAAGGGCCGTCCAGCCCGCCTCCCGCAGCATCCGCAGCCGCTCCTCGCTCCTGTCCAACGCGCCGGGCACATCGGCCGGTTCCCGCACCCATGTCCCGCTGTCCAGGACGAAGGCCACCGCGCCCCCGCTGCGCTGGCGCATCTTGGCGGCCACCGCCGCCTGCTCCTCGTCGAGGTCGCCGAAGAAGGCGACCAGCAGCCCCTCGTTGCCCCCGCGCAGCACGTCGTACGCCCGTGACAGCCCCGTACCGTCCGAGTGGTCGATCACCGCGAGGGTGTCCATCATCAGCCCGGCGGCGTCCGCCGACTCCTGGCTCGCGCCCGCGAACCCGTCGGCGCCCTCGCCGGGCACCGAGCTGCCGGTGTCGGTCAACAGCCGGACGGAGAAGCCCCGTTCGAGCATGTGGACCAGCGCGGACGCGGCGCCCGACACGGCCCACTCGAAGGCCGAGTCCGGGCCCGCGCCCTGGAAGGCCAGGCCCCGGGTGTCCAGCAGCACCGTGCAGCGGGAGCGCTGCGGCAGCTCCTCACGGCGCACCATCAGCTCGCCGTAGCGGGCGGTGGAGCGCCAGTGCACGCGGCGCAGGTCGTCGCCGTAGCGGTACCCGCGCGGGATCACGTCGTCGTCGCCGGCCAGCGCGAGCGAGCGCTGCCGTCCGTCCCCGTACCCCTTCGCCTCCCCGCTGAAGCGGACCGGCGGCAGCGGCTCCACGCGCGGGATGACCGTCAGGGTGTCGTACGTGGAGAAGGAGCGGGTCAGCTCGCACATGCCGAACGGGTCGCTCAGGCGCAGCTGCAACGGGCCCAGCGGATAGCGGCCGCGCAGGTCGGAGCGCACGCGGTAGGACACCTCGCGGCGGCCGCCCGCCTCCACCCGGTCCAGCACGAAGCGCGGGCGCGGCCCGAGGACGTAGGGCACCCGGTCCTGGAGCATCAGCAGGCCGGTGGGCAGCCGGGAGACGTTGTCCATCCGCAGATGCACCCGGGCCTCGCTGCCGGCGGGTACGCGCGCGGGGGAGAGCCTTCGGCTGCCCGCGACCCGGTAGCGCGTGCGGTACAGCACCGTCGCGCACACCAGCGGGAGCACCGCCAGCAGCAGGCCGACGCGCAGCAGGTCGCTCTGGCCGAGGACGTAGGCGCAGACGGCGGCCGCGATGCCGGCGGCCAGGAAGGAGCGGCCACGCGTGGTCAGACCGGCCAGTGCGGTGCGGATCCCGCTCTTCTCGCCGCGGTCCGCCTCCGCCTGCCCGGTCCCACCGGAGGTCATCCGAGCCTCCGCGGCGGCTGCTGGCCGTACGACGGAGTGCCGCGGCCCAGGCCGCCGAAGCCGCTCTGCTGGTGCGGCGCGGCGGGCACCGGGGTGCGTTGCAGGATCTCCTGGACGACCTGCTCGGAGGTACGGCGGTTCAGCTGGGCCTGCGCGGTGGGCAGCAGGCGGTGGGCCAGGACGGCCACGGCGAGGGCCTGCACGTCGTCCGGCAGCGCGTACTCCCGGCCGCTCAGGGCCGCCGACGCCTTCGCCGCGCGCAGCAGATGCAGCGTCGCGCGCGGGGAGGCGCCGAGTCTGAGGTCCGGGTGGGTGCGCGTGGCGGCGACCAGCTCCACCGCGTACCGCCGCACCGGCTCGGCGACGTGGACGCCGCGGACCGCGTCGATCAGCTTCACGATGTCGTGCGCGTGCGCCACCGGCTGGAGGTCCTCCAGCGGCGAGGCCCCGCCGTGCACGTCCAGCATCTGCAGCTCGGCCTCCACGCTGGGGTAGCCGACGGAGACGCGGGCCATGAAGCGGTCGCGCTGGGCCTCGGGCAGCGGATAGGTGCCCTCCATCTCGACCGGGTTCTGCGTGGCCACCACCATGAAGGGGCTCGGCAGCTCGTAGGTCTGGCCGTCGATGGTGACCTGGCGCTCCTCCATGGACTCCAGCAGCGCGGACTGCGTCTTCGGCGAGGCGCGGTTGATCTCGTCGCCGATCACGATCTGGGCGAAGATCGCGCCGGGCTTGAACTCGAAGTCCTTGCGCTGCTGGTCCCAGATCGACACGCCGGTGATGTCGGACGGCAGCAGGTCGGGCGTGAACTGGATACGCCGGACGGAACAGTCGATGGACCGCGCCAGCGCCTTGGCCAGCATTGTCTTGCCCACGCCGGGAACATCCTCGATCAGAAGATGTCCCTCGGCGAGCAGCACGGTCAGCGAAAGCCGTACGACCTCGGGCTTGCCCTCGATCACACCCTCCACCGAACTGCGGACACGCTCCACAGTGGCGGTCAGATCAGTGAGGCTCGCTCGATCGTCATAGGTCGTCACCCGGCCCTCCTCGGCCCGTTCTTTCCGGGCCGACGCGATGCGGACCGGCCCACCCCTGGAACACGGACACCACGCGTGGAAAGTTCCGCGTGTTGCCCACCCTCGCATTCTTGCTGCCGTTACCGATTCGTGTCACTCGACTGTGGACAACTGTCCGCGATATGTCAGGGCTTAGGGCCTTTTCTGCAGCCCGGAGCCGAAATTGACAGCGAAACGACAGCTGCGGCGGAGGGTTACGCGGGGTCGACCTCGCGCAGCAGACCCGTCTTCACGTCGAAGACGAAGCCGCGCACGTCGTCGGTGTTCACCAGGAACGGCGAGGTGCGTACACGCTGCATCGACTGCCGCACGTCCTGGTCGACGTCCCGGAAGGACTCCACCGCCCAGGCGGGCCGCTGACCGACCTCCAGCTCCAGCTCGGTCCGGAAGTCCTCGGTGAGGGACTCCAGGCCGCAGCCGGTGTGGTGGATCAGGACGATGCTGCGGGTGCCGAGCTTGCGCTGGCTGATGGTGAGCGAGCGGATCACGTCGTCGGTGACGACACCACCGGCGTTGCGGATGGTGTGACAGTCGCCGAGACCCAGACCGAGCGCGGCGTGCAGGTCGAGCCGTGCGTCCATGCAGGCGACGATGGCGACCTGGAGCACGGGCCGGGCGTCCATGCCCGGGTCGGTGAACGCGGAGGCGTAGTGCTCGTTGGCCTCGACAAGGCGGTCTGTGACCGTGCCGCGGCGGACTATCGCACTCTCGGGACCAGCGGGAACCGATGCAGAAGTCGTCATACCCATGACGTTACTGGTCACGTCCGAAACGGTCCTGCTGTGAGGGGGGACAAAGAACGCCATTGAGTCTTGTAGTGAGGTAACCCACAGGGGTGGCGTGAGTGCGTCCATACGAGCGATTCAGCGCAGGGTGCGGCTGGGGCGGAACCCGAAGCGGCGACGCGCAGGCCGGTTGATTGACCGCGAGACACCGTGGACTAAAGTGACGCGAAGCGGGAGGCGAGACTCCCTGCTGGACTGAATTCCCCGGAGACCCCGGCGACTTTCCGGAGATCTCCCCGCGTGCGCGGCGCGTACGTACGGCTCGGCCTCCTCCCGCTCCCGGTCGGCTGACGCTTCCGGCGCCGGCAGGCCTCCCCTTCACCGGGGGTCCCCGGCTCGCTGGGGGAAGGTGGGGGCCCGGCGGTGCGTGCGAGCCCCGTCGGATCTGAGAGGGCCCCTTGAGCCAGAGTCGACATGTCCCGGTGATGCTCCAGCGGTGCCTGGACCTGTTGGCCCCCGCCCTGGAGCGGCCCGGAGCGGTGGTCGTCGACTGCACGCTCGGGCTCGGCGGCCACAGCGAGGCTCTCCTCCAGCGGTTCCCCGAGGCCCGGCTCGTCGCCCTCGACCGGGACAAGGAGGCCCTGCGCCTGTCCGGCGAGCGGCTCGCCTCCTACGGTGAGCGCGCGACCCTGGTGCACGCCGTCTACGACGAGCTCCCGGAGGTACTGGAGCGGCTCGGTATCGCGCGCGTACAGGGCGTGCTGTTCGACCTCGGTGTCTCCTCGATGCAGCTCGACGAGGCCGACCGCGGCTTCGCCTACGCGCAGGACGCGCCCCTCGACATGCGCATGGACCAGACGACCGGCGTCAGCGCCGCCGAGGTCCTCAACACCTACCCGCCCGGCGAACTCGTCCGGATCCTGCGCGCCTACGGCGAGGAGAAGCAGGCCAAGCGGATCGTGGCCGCCATCGTCCGGGAGCGCGACAAGGAGCCGTTCACCAACAGCGCCCGGCTCGTGGAGCTCATCCGGGACGCGCTGCCGCAGGCCGCCAAGCGCACCGGCGGCAACCCGGCCAAGCGCACCTTCCAGGCGCTGCGCATCGAGGTCAACGGCGAGCTCTCCGTCCTGGAGAGGGCGATCCCGGCCGCGGTGGAGGCCCTCGCCCTCGGCGGACGGATCGCCGTCCTGTCGTACCACTCGCTGGAGGACCGGCTGGTCAAGCAGGTGTTCGCGGCCGGCGCCGCCAACACCGCCCCGCCGGGGCTGCCCGTCGTCCCCGAGCAGTACCAGCCGCGGCTCAAGCTGCTGACGCGCGGTGCCGAACTTCCCACCGAGGAAGAGGTCGCCGAGAACCGGCGCGCCGCACCGGCGCGTCTGCGGGGCGCCGAGCGCATCAGGGAGTCCATCGAATGACGGGTGGGAGGCAGGGGCGGGTGTCCGGGTCCAGGATTCAAACCCATGAGTTGGAGAACTGGACTCAAGGGAGGGCGAGTGAGTAGGAAACCCGAACTGAGGGGGCGGGCCGCCCGGCTCGCGCGGCTCTTCCCCGCGGGAGCCAGACAGGCCGCCCGCGCCCCCTTCGTCCTCCTTGTCGTCGTCCTGCTCGGCGGCGGTCTGATCGGGCTCCTCGTGCTGAACTCCGCCCTCAGCGAAGGCGCGTTCAGACTCGACGACCTGCAGAAGGAGACGAAGGCCCTCACCGACGAGGAGCAGTCCCTCCAGCGGGACATCGACGCCTACTCCGCCCCCGACGCCCTCCAGCGCCGCGCCCTCGAACTGGGCATGGTTCCCGGCGGCGACCCCGCCTTCCTGAACCCCGACGGCACGGTCAAGGGCGTCCCCAGCCCCGCGGCCGCCGGGCAGGGCGCCGTGTACAACCCCCTCGCCCTCGCCCCCGAGGCGCTCGTCACCGAGCCCGGGCCGCCCCCGGCACCCACCACGCCGACTCCCGAGGCCACCCCCGCCACACCGACGCCCGGGGCCACCCCCACCGCGCCTCAGCCCGCGGCCACCTACGCCGCACCCCAGTACGCGCCCTCCGTCCAGCAGTCCACGTACCCGACCCCCGGCAGGTGACGGAAGTGTCCGACAGGGAACCGCCCCGGCGGCGCGTGCCCGGCCCCGCGAAGCCCGCCCGCTCCGGCGGCGCCCAGCGACGCCCGGGCCCCGGGGCCCGCCCGGCACGGCCCCGCCCCATGCCCCCCGGCAAGATCCGGCTCGGCAGCCCTCGCCCCAGGCTGCGCATGGTCGGTCTCGCCCTGACCCTCGTCCTGGCCGTCTTCGTCGTACGGCTGCTCCAGGTGCAGGGGGTCGACGCGAGCACCTACGCGGCCAAGGCCGAGAAGAACCGGTACGTCGGCTACACCCTGGCCGCCGAGCGCGGCGGCATCACCGACCGCAACGGCGTCGCCCTGGCGGCCAGCGTGGACGCGTACGACATCACGGCCGACCCCACGCTGTTCTCCCGCGAGCAACTGAAGATCGACGACGGCCCCGAGCAGGCGGCCGCCCTCCTCGCGCCGATCCTCGGCCAGGAGCCGGAGAAGATCGTCAGAAAGCTCCGCCCGGCGAACAAGAACCTGCGCTACACCCTGCTGGCCAACCGCCAGACCCCGCAGGTCTGGAAGCAGATCAAGGACCTGAAGAGCGCTCTGGCCACCAAGTCAGCGCACGACAAGAGCACGGTCAACGTCCTCGCCGGCGTCCTCTCGGTCGCCAGCAGCAAGCGCGTCTACCCGAACGGCGACCTCGCCGCCGGGATACTGGGCTGGGTCAACGCCGACGGCAAGGGCGGCGGCGGCATCGAGCAGCAGCTGAACAAGCAGCTGTCCGGCAAGGACGGCGAGATCCGCTACGCCCAGTCCGGCGGCCGCCAGGTGCCCACCGTGAACTCCACCGAGACGCCCGCCGTGCCCGGCAGCGACGTCGAACTCACCATCGACCGCGACATCCAGTGGGCCGCGCAGAACGCGATCACCAAGCAGGTGCGGGAGTCCAGGGCGGACCGCGGCTATGTGATCGTCCAGGACACCCGCACCGGCGAGGTCCTCGCCATGGCCAACTCGCCCGGCTTCGACCCGAACGACCTCTCCGAGGCCAGCAGCGCGAACATGGGCAACGCGGCCGTCCAGGACGCCTTCGAGCCCGGCTCCACCGCCAAGATCATGTCGATGGCCGCCGTACTGGAGGAGGGCGTGGCCACACCCGGCACGCATGTCATCGTGCCCAACCGGCTGCACCGCGGTGACCGGCTGTTCAAGGACGACATCGACCACGACACCTGGTTCCTGACGCTCAACGGCGTGCTCGCCAAGTCCAGCAACATCGGCACCATCCTCGCCACCGGCCAGCTCGGCAAGACCCAGCGGGCGGCCAACAAGGTCCTCTACGACTACCTGCGCAAGTTCGGCCTCGGCAGCTACTCCGGGCTCGGCTTTCCCGGCGAGACCCCGGGCATCCTGGCGGCACCGGACAAGTGGTCGACGTCGCAGCAGTACACGATTCCTTTCGGCCAGGGTCTGTCCCTCAACGCGATGCAGGCGGCCTCGATCTACTCCACGATCGCCAACGGCGGCGTACGCGTCGAACCCACGCTCGTGCGCGGCACCGAGGGGCCCGACGGGAAGTTCACCGAGGCCCCTAAGCCCGAGAAGACCCGGGTCATCAGCGCCAAGACTGCGAAGACCCTCGCCCAGATGCTGGAGTCGGTCGTGGACGACAGGGAGGGCACCGGCACCAAGGCGCGCATCCCCGGCTACCGGGTCGCGGGCAAGACGGGTACGGCGAACCGAGTGGATCCGGCCACCGGCAAGTACCGCGGCTACACGTCGTCGTTCGCCGGCTTCGCGCCCGCGGACAAGCCCCGTGTCACGGTCTACTGCGCCATCCAGAACGCCACCCAGGGCAACTACTTCGGCGGCCAGATCTGCGGACCCATCTACAAGCAGGTGATGGAGTTCGCCCTGAAGACCCTCCAGGTCCCGCCGACCGGGGCCAAGGCGGCCAAGCTCCCGGTCGCCTTCAACTGACCCCCTGATCAGCACCGAGCAGCCAGGAAACACCTCGTGACAACGATCACTCCCGACTCAGGGAACCAAGGCGCCCCCCGCCCCTCACTTCGCTCCCAGGCGGGTGCGCCCGGTACGCTCACCGCCGTGCCACACGCTGATCAGTCCCAAACCACCCAGAAGGGGCATCCCGTGACGTACCCCGGGCCGCCCAGGCCGGTGCAGGTCTCCGCCACACCCCTCGCGGAACTCGCCGATCAGCTGGGTGCCGCCGCGCCGGATCGCGCGGACGCCGCCGTGGAGGTCACGGGCATCACCCATGACTCGCGCGCCGTCCGCCCCGGCGATCTGTACGCCGCCCTCCCGGGCGCCCGCCTGCACGGCGCCGACTTCGTCACGCAGGCCGCGGGCCTCGGCGCGGTCGCCGTGCTGACCGACCCGACCGGCGCCGAGCGCGCCGCCGCGACCGGCCTGCCGGTCCTGGTCGTGGCGGAGCCGCGCGGGCAGATGGGTGAACTGGCGGCCACGATCTACGGCCACCCCGGCCGCGATCTCCTCCAGATCGGCATCACCGGCACCTCCGGCAAGACCACCACCGCGTATCTCGTCGAGGGCGCCCTCAAGGCCGCCCGCACCACCGGACTCATCGGTACGGTCGAGATGCGCATCGGCGACGAGCGCATCAAGTCCGAGCGCACCACGCCCGAAGCCACCGACCTCCAGGCCCTGTTCGCCGTCATGCGCGAACGCGGCGTCGAGGCGGTCGCCATGGAGGTCTCCAGCCACGCGCTGGTCCTCGGCCGGGTCGACGCCTGCGTCTTCGACATCGCCGTCTTCACCAACCTCAGCCCGGAACACATGGAGTTCCACTCCGACATGGAGGACTACTTCCGGGCCAAGGCACAGCTGTTCACCCCGAAACGCAGCAAACTCGGCGTCGTCAACCTCGACGACGAGTACGGCCGCCGGCTGGCCAAGGAAGCCACCGTCCCGGTCGTCACCTTCTCCGCCGAGGGCCACCCCGACGCCGACTGGCGCGCCGAGGACGTGACGATCGGCCCCATGGACTCGACGTTCACCGTGATCGGTCCCAAGGGCGAGCGGATCGCCGCCAGGTCGCCGATCGCGGGCCCCTTCAACGTGGCGAACACCCTCGCCGCCGTCACCGCCCTGGCCGCCGCCGGCCTCGACGTCCAGGCAGCCGCCGACGGCATCGCCGCCGTGCCCGGCGTGCCGGGCCGGCTGGAGCGCGTGGACGCCGGGCAGCCGTATCTCGCGGTCGTGGACTACGCCCACAAGACCGACGCCGTCGAATCGGTGCTCAAGGCGCTCCGCAAGGTCACCGAGGGCAGCCTGCACATCGTGCTCGGTTGCGGCGGTGACCGTGACGTGACCAAGCGCGGGCCGATGGGCGCCGCCGCCGCCCGGCTCGCCGACACCGCCGTACTGACCTCCGACAACCCCCGTTCCGAAGACCCCCTCGCGATCCTCGCGACCATGCTCCAGGGCGCGGCGTCCGTACCGGCACACGAGCGTGGCGAGGTCCAGGTCTTCGAGGACCGGGCCGCCGCGATCGCCGCGGCCGTGGCCCGCGCCCGGCCCGGCGACACCGTGCTGGTCGCCGGCAAGGGCCATGAGCAGGGCCAGGACATCGCCGGAGTGGTCCGTCCCTTCGACGACCGCCAGGTGCTGCGCGAAGCTATCCAGAAGACCCAGGGATGAACTTGTGATCGCCCTCTCTCTCGCCGAGATCGCAGAAGTCGTCGGCGGGCAGACGCACGACATACCGGATCCGTCCGTCCAGGTCACCGGACCCGTCGTCCGGGACTCCCGTGAAGTGGAGCCCGGCACCCTCTTCGCCGCCTTCGCCGGGGAGCGCGTGGACGGCCACGACTTCGCCCGGCAGGTCGTCGAAGCGGGCGCGGTCGCCGTACTGGCGTCGCGTCCCGTCGACGGTCCCGCGATCGTCGTGGCCGACGTCCAGACGGCCCTCGGTGCCCTCGCCCGGCATGTCGTACGCCGGCTCGGCGCGACCCTGGTGGCCCTCACCGGCTCGGCGGGCAAGACCAGCACCAAGGACCTGATCGCCCAGGTGCTCCAGCGCAAGGCGCCCACGGTGTGGACGCCGGGCTCGTTCAACAACGAGATCGGGCTGCCGCTGACCGCGCTCAGCGCCACCGAGGAGACGAGGTTCCTCGTCCTGGAGATGGGTGCCCGCGGCATCGGCCACATCCGCTACCTCACCGATCTGACGCCCCCGAAGATCGGCCTCGTGCTCAACGTCGGCACCGCCCACATCGGCGAGTTCGGCGGCCGTGAGCAGATCGCGCAGGCCAAGGGCGAGTTGGTGGAGAGCCTTCCGGAAGACGGAGCCGCGGTCCTCAACGCCGACGATCCCCTCGTACGGGCCATGGCATCCCGTACGAAGGCGAAGGTGATCCTTTTCGGAGAGTCCGGCGAAGCGGACGTACGCGCCGAGAACGTGCGACTCACGGACACCGGACAGCCTTCCTTCATGCTTCACACACCCTCCGGGTGCAGTGATGTGACCATGCGCCTGTACGGTGAGCACCACGTGTCGAACGCGCTCGCCGCGGCCGCCGTCGCCCATGAGCTGGGCATGTCCGCGGAAGAGATCGCCACCGCGCTCTCCGAGGCGGGCTCCCTCTCCCGCTGGCGGATGGAGGTCACCGAGCGCCCGGACGGCGTGACGGTCGTCAACGACGCCTACAACGCGAACCCCGAGTCCATGCGAGCCGCTCTGCGTGCGCTCGCGGCCATGGGCAAGGGACGTCGTACGTGGGCGGTGCTCGGCGAGATGGCCGAGCTCGGGGACGAGGCGCTCGCCGAGCACGACGCGGTCGGACGGCTCGCCGTCCGGCTCAACGTCAGCAAGCTCGTCGCAGTCGGGGGCAGGGAAGCGTCCTGGCTGCAACTGGGCGCATATAACGAGGGTTCGTGGGGTGAGGAGTCGGTGCACGTGTCCGACGCACAGGCGGCGGTCGACCTGTTGCGCAGCGAGTTGCGCCCGGGGGACGTCGTACTCGTGAAGGCGTCCCGTTCGATCGGTCTGGAGAGCGTCGCCGAGGCGCTGCTCGCGGGCGGTACCGAGGGTGAGGTTGCCGCCCGATGATGAATCAGATCCTGTTCTCAGGAGTCATTGGCCTCTTCCTGACCCTGGTCGGCACCCCGCTGCTGATCAAGCTGCTGGCCCGCAAGGGCTACGGCCAGTACATCCGTGACGACGGCCCGCGCGAGCACCACAGCAAGCGCGGTACGCCGACCATGGGCGGTATCGCCTTCATCCTGGCGACGATCGTCGCGTACTTCCTGTCCAAGCTGATCACGGGCAAGCCGCCGACCTTCTCCGGCATCCTGGTGATCGGTCTGATGGCCGGCATGGGTCTGGTCGGCTTCCTGGACGACTACATCAAGATCGTCAAGCGGCGGTCGCTGGGTCTGCGGGCCAAGGCCAAGATGGCCGGCCAGCTGCTCGGCGGTATCGCCTTCGCGGTGCTCTCGCTCCAGTTCGCGGACAACCGCGGCAACACCCCGGCCTCCACCAAGCTCTCCTTCGTGCAGGACTTCGGCTGGTCCATCGGCCCGGTGCTGTTCGTCGTCTGGGCGCTGTTCATGATCCTCGCCATGTCGAACGGCGTGAACCTGACGGACGGTCTCGACGGCCTCGCCACCGGCGCATCCGTGCTGGTCTTCGGCGCCTACACCTTCATCGGCGTGTGGCAGTTCCAGGAGTCCTGCGCCAACGCGCAGACCCTGACCAACCCGGGCGCCTGTTACGAGGTACGCGATCCACTCGACCTCGCTGTCGTCTCCTCCGCGCTGATGGGCGCCTGCCTCGGCTTCCTGTGGTGGAACACGTCGCCGGCCAAGATCTTCATGGGTGACACCGGTTCGCTCGCCCTGGGTGGCGCGCTGGCGGGCCTCGCCATCTGCTCCCGCACCGAGCTGCTGGTCGCCCTCCTCGGCGGCCTGTTCGTGCTGATCACCATGTCGGTGGTCATCCAGGTCGGCTCCTTCCGCCTCACCGGCAAGCGCGTCTTCCGCATGGCGCCACTCCAGCACCACTTCGAACTCCAGGGCTGGTCCGAAGTACTCATCGTGGTCCGTTTCTGGATCATTCAGGGCATCTGTGTGATCGTCGGACTGGGCCTCTTCTACGCGGGATGGGCAGCGGACAAGTGACCGACTGGCAGGGGAAGAACGTCACCGTCGCGGGACTCGGCGTCTCCGGGATCCCGGCGGCCAAGGTGCTGCACGGGCTCGGCGCGAAGATCACCGTCGTCAACGACGGCGACGACGCACGCGCGCGTGCCCAGGCCGCCGAGCTGGAGGCCCTGGGCATCACCGTCCGCCTCGGTGACGGAGCGACCCTGCCCGAAGGCACCGACCTCATCGTCACCGCGCCCGGCTGGAAGCCCGACAAGCCGCTCTTCACGGCGGCTCGTGCGGCGGGCGTCCCCGTCTGGGGCGACGTCGAGCTCGCCTGGCGGCTGCGCGGCCCGGACGCCGCGCCCTGGCTCGCCGTCACCGGCACCAACGGCAAGACCACGACCGTCCAGATGCTCGCCTCCATCCTCAAGGCGGCGGGCCTGCGCACCGCCGCCGTCGGCAACATCGGCGTCTCGCTCCTCGACGCGGTGCTCGGCGAGGAGCAGTACGACGTCCTCGCCGTGGAGTTGTCCAGCTACCAGCTCCACTGGGCGCCCTCGCTGCGGGCGCACTCGGCGGCCGTGCTGAACCTGGCCCCCGACCACCTCGACTGGCACGGCTCCATGGAGGCGTACGCCGCCGACAAGGGCCGTATCTACGAGGGCAATCGCGTCGCCTGTGTCTACAACGTCGCCGACAAGGCCACCGAGGACCTGGTGCGCGAGGCGGACGTCGAGGAAGGCTGCCGGGCCATCGGCTTCACCCTCGGCACCCCGGCCCCGTCCCAACTCGGCGTCGTCGAGGGCGTCCTGGTGGACCGCGCCTTCGTCGAGAACCGGCAGAAGAACGCCCAGGAGCTCGCCGAGGTCACCGACGTCAACCCGCCGGCCCCGCACAACGTCGCCAACGCCCTGGCGGCGGCGGCCCTCGCCCGCGCCTACGGGGTGCCTCCCCAGGCCGTACGGGACGGCCTGCGCGCCTTCACCCCGGACGCCCACCGCATCGCGCATGTGGCGGACGTGGACGGGGTCGCGTACATCGACGACTCCAAGGCCACCAACACCCACGCGGCGGAAGCCTCGTTGGCGGCCTACGAGTCCATCGTGTGGATCGCGGGCGGGCTCGCCAAGGGCGCCGTCTTCGAGGAGCTGGTGACCAAGTCGGCCGGGCGGCTGCGCGGAGTCGTGCTCATCGGCGCGGATCGGGGCCTGATCCGTGAAGCCCTGGCGCGACACGCGCCGGAAGTACCCGTCGTCGACCTCGACCGGACCGACACTGGGGCGATGCTCGCGGCGGTCCAGGAAGCACGGCGGCTCGCCCAGCCCGGCGACACGGTGCTGCTTGCCCCGGCCTGTGCCTCGATGGACATGTTCGTCAACTACAACCAGCGCGGTGACGTGTTCGCGGAGGCGGTTCGCGAACTCGGCGCGGGCGCCTGACGCCGGGTCTCGGCCACTGCGGGTGCTTCGGGACCCTTGGAGGGACGCGTGACTCGGATGTGGCCGGACGGTACGTACTCCCACGGCGAGGCGGTGGGCGCCGATGCCCGGTAGCCGCACGGGACGACCTCCCGTCCAGCGGGTCGTCCGGCGCCCCGTCGCTCCCCGGCCGTCGCCGCACGACAACGCCGTACGGCGGCTGTACATCCGCCTGAACCGGGCGTGGGACCGACCGCTGACCGCGTACTACCTGATCCTCGGCGGCAGCCTGCTGATCACCGTGCTCGGTCTGGTGATGGTGTACTCGGCCTCCCAGATCAAGGCACTGCAGATGTCGCTGCCGGGGTCGTACTTCTTCCGCAAGCAGCTGCTGGCCGCGGTGATCGGCACCGGGCTGCTGTTCGCCGCCTCCCGGATGCCCGTGAAGCTGCACCGGGCGCTCGCCTACCCGATCCTCGCCGGCGCCGTCTTCCTGATGGCGCTGGTGCAGGTGCCCGGGATAGGAGTCGCGGTCAACGGCAACCAGAACTGGATCGCCCTCGGCGGGTCCTTCCAGGTCCAGCCCAGCGAGTTCGGCAAGCTCGCGCTGGTGCTGTGGGGCGCGGACCTGATCGCCCGCAAGGAGGACAAGAAGCTGCTGACGCAGTGGAAGCACATGCTGGTTCCGCTGGTGCCGGTCGCCTTCATGCTGCTCGGGCTGATCATGCTCGGCGGCGACATGGGTACGGCGATCGTCCTGTCGGCGATCCTGTTCGGCCTGCTGTGGCTGGCCGGGGCGCCGACCCGGCTGTTCGTGGGGGTCCTGTCGGTGGCCGGCCTGATCGGCCTGCTCCTGATCAAGACCAGCGAGAACCGTATGGCCCGCCTGCAGTGCCTCGGCGCCACCGAGCCCCAGGAGGGCCCTGTCGACTGCTGGCAGGCAGTGCACGGCATCTACGCGCTCGCCTCGGGCGGAATCTTCGGTTCCGGACTCGGTGCGAGTGTGGAGAAATGGGGCCAACTACCCGAAGCCCACACCGACTTCATCTTCGCCGTCACCGGTGAGGAACTGGGCCTGGCGGGGACGCTGTCGGTGCTCGCCCTGTTCGCGGCTCTAGGCTATGCGGGTATCCGCGTGGCCGGACGTACGGAGGACCGCTTCGTCAGGTATGCCGCGGGAGGTGTGACCACCTGGATCACCGCGCAAGCCGTGATCAACATCGGTGCGGTGCTCGGCCTGCTGCCGATCGCCGGAGTCCCCCTTCCGCTGTTCTCCTACGGAGGATCCGCCCTGCTGCCGACCATGTTCGCCATCGGGCTGCTGATCGCGTTCGCGCGTGACGAGCCCGCTGCGCGGGCAGCGCTTTCCGTGCGGCAACCCCGCTTTGGTAGAAAGCGTGCGGGAGGCGCCGGTTCCGGCCGGGCGCCTCGGAGATGGAACACGATGCGACGGCGTGCCTCGGTGGCGCGCTCGTCCGGAGAGCGGTGAATTTCGGTGCATGTCGTACTCGCCGGTGGGGGGACCGCCGGCCACATCGAGCCCGCGCTCGCCCTCGCGGACGCCCTGCGCAGGCAGGACCCGACCGTGGGGATCACGGCCCTGGGCACGGAGCGCGGCCTGGAGACCAAGCTCGTTCCACAGCGGGGCTATGAGCTCGCGCTGATCCCCGCCGTTCCGCTGCCCCGCAAGCCCACGCCCGAGCTGATCACCGTCCCGGGCCGGCTGCGCGGCACGATCAAGGCGACCGAGCAGATCCTGGAGCGCACGAAGGCGGACTGCGTCGTCGGCTTCGGCGGCTATGTCGCCCTGCCCGGCTACCTCGCCGCCAAGCGCCTCGGTGTGCCGATCGTCATCCACGAGGCCAACGCCCGCCCGGGTCTCGCCAACAAGATCGGTTCGCGGTACGCCGCCCAGGTCGCCGTCTCCACCCCGGACAGCAAGCTCCGCAACTCGCGCTACATCGGGATCCCGCTGCGCCGGACCATCGCCACCCTCGACCGGGCCGCCGTCCGCCCCGAGGCCCGCGCCGCGTTCGGCCTCGACCCGAACCTGCCCACGCTGCTGGTCTCCGGTGGCTCACAGGGCGCCCGCCGCCTCAACGAGGTCGTCCAGCAGGTCGCGCCCTGGCTCCAGCAGGCCGGGATCCAGATCCTGCACGCGGTCGGCCCGAAGAACGAACTGCCGCAGGTGCACCAGATGCCGGGAATGCCCCCGTACATCCCGGTACCGTACGTGGACCGGATGGACCTCGCGTACGCCGCGGCCGACATGATGCTCTGCCGTGCGGGCGCGATGACCGTCGCCGAACTCTCCGCCGTCGGACTCCCGGCCGCCTACGTCCCGCTGCCCATCGGCAACGGGGAGCAGCGGCTCAACGCCCAGCCGGTGGTCAAGGCCGGCGGCGGACTGCTGGTCGACGACGCGGAACTCACGCCCGAGTGGGTGCAGCAGAACGTCCTGCCCGTGCTCGCCGACCCGCACCGGCTGTACGAGATGTCCCGCGCCGCAAGCGAGTTCGGCCGCCGGGACGCCGACGACCTGCTCGTCGGCATGGTGTACGAGGCGATCGCCTCGCATCGCCGCTAGGAACGTATGACGGAGGGCAGGGAGCGTGGCCGGACCGACCACCGCCGAGCGCGGTGAACGCCAGCAGGAGTCGTCCGACCCGCCCCTCGCCCGGCGATTGAGGCCGACCCCGAGGCTTCGTACGATCATCATCCTTCTCATCGTGCTCGTCCTCCTCGGCGCGGGCTCCGGCTGGCTGCTGTACGGCTCCAAGTGGCTGCGCGTCGAGCGCGTATCCGTCTCGGGGACCCGGGTCCTGACGCCCGCACAGGTCTTGGAGGCGGCCGACGTCCCGGTGGGCGCGCCGCTGATTTCCGTCGACACCGATGCGATTGAGGCACGACTGAGCCAGGAATTGCCCCGAATTGACGTGGTTGACGTGGTTCGCTCCTGGCCGCATGGAATCAGCCTTAAAGTGGCGGAGCGTACTCCGGTTCTGATTGTCCAAAAGGACGGAAAGTTCGTCGAAGTGGACAAGGAAGGCGTCCGTTTCGCCACGGTTTCTCAGGCTCCGAAAGGCGTTCCCGCGCTGGAATTGACGGTGACTCAGTCGAGCTCCGCCGCCGCGAGCCTGCGCCGCTTCGGGGAGAGCCGTCTGGTCCGGGAAGCGGTGCGCGTCGCACGCGCCCTCCCGGCCGCCGTCGCGCGCGATACCCAGGTCGTCAAGGTCCGTTCCTACGACGACATCTCACTGGCTTTGGCAGGTGGGCGGACCGTGGCATGGGGGAGTGGCGAGAAGGGGGCCGCGAAGGCCCGCACACTCACCGCTCTCATGAAAGCCTCGCCGGATGCGCGGTACTTCGACGTCAGCGTTCCCACCGCGCCTGCGTCATCAGGGAGTTGACGCACATCCGCGCAGGCCAGCACCCTGGTTGGGCAGCGACATGGCTGATCACATAGGGTGAAAAGAAAAACGGGAGGTTCGGCGTGTTCGTTGAACGTGCGCCACTTGTCGACTTAGTGTCCTGTTCAGAAGACTTCAAGGAACAGACACACTGGTAACCCTAAACTTCAGGGTTAGGGTTCGGGTCGGCGCTACGGACCGTCCCATTCGGCATCAGTCGCGGTTCACGAAGCACAGCCTCTCGTGATCCGACGACCCGTAACTCGAGGCGAGAGGCCTTCGACGTGGCAGCACCGCAGAACTACCTCGCAGTCATCAAAGTCATCGGTGTCGGCGGCGGTGGTGTCAATGCCATCAACCGGATGATCGAGGTCGGTCTCAAGGGCGTCGAGTTCATCGCCATCAACACCGACGCGCAAGCTCTGTTGATGAGCGACGCCGACGTCAAGCTCGACGTCGGCCGTGAACTCACCCGCGGACTCGGCGCCGGAGCCAACCCGGCCGTCGGCCGCAAGGCCGCCGAGGACCACCGCGAGGAGATCGAAGAGGTCCTCAAGGGGGCCGACATGGTCTTCGTGACAGCCGGTGAAGGCGGCGGCACCGGGACCGGCGGCGCGCCCGTCGTGGCCAATATCGCCCGCTCCCTGGGTGCCCTCACCATCGGTGTGGTCACGCGCCCGTTCACCTTCGAGGGACGGCGCCGCGCCAACCAGGCCGAGGACGGCATCGCCGAACTCCGCGAAGAGGTCGACACCCTCATCGTCATTCCGAACGACCGGCTGCTGTCCATCTCGGACCGCCAGGTCTCGGTACTCGACGCCTTCAAGTCGGCCGACCAGGTCCTGCTCTCCGGTGTCCAGGGCATCACCGACCTCATCACCACCCCGGGTCTGATCAACCTCGACTTCGCCGACGTCAAGTCGGTCATGTCCGAGGCCGGTTCGGCCCTCATGGGCATCGGCTCGGCCCGCGGCGACGACCGCGCGGTGGCCGCGGCCGAGATGGCGATCTCCTCGCCGCTCCTGGAGGCGTCCATCGACGGCGCCCGGGGCGTGCTGCTCTCCATCTCCGGCGGCTCCGACCTCGGCCTGTTCGAGATCAACGAGGCCGCCCAGCTGGTCAGCGAGGCCGCCCACCCCGAGGCCAACATCATCTTCGGTGCGGTCATCGACGACGCCCTCGGCGACGAGGTCCGGGTCACCGTGATCGCGGCCGGCTTCGACGGAGGTCAGCCGCCGGCCCGCCGGGACAACGTCCTCGGCTCGACCTCGTCGTCCTCCTCCTCGTCCCCGGCCCGCCGCGAGGAGCCCACTCCGGTACGGCAGACCGAGAGCCGCCCGTCCTTCGGCTCGCTCGGCAGCGTCACGCCGAAGGAAGAGCCCGAGCCCACGTCGCCGGAGCCGGTGAACGACATCCCGGTCGCCCCGCCGGTCCCGCCGTCCCGGACCTACGCCGACAGTGCGGCGGAGGAGCTGGACGTCCCGGACTTCCTTAAGTGATCCTTCTGACGTGATAGGACAGCGCGACACCGTGAGCGGCGCGCACTTCGCCTTCACCGACCGGTGGGGCGGGGTGAGCGCCGCTCCGTATGAGGAGCTCAACCTCGGCGGAGCGGTCGGCGACGACCCCGAAGCCGTACTGACCAACCGCGAGCTCGCCGCCAAGTCGCTCGGACTCGCACCGGGCGAGGTCGTCTGGATGAACCAGGTGCACGGGGCGGACGTCGTTGAGGTCGACGGGCCATGGCGGGACCGTCCGGTGCCCGACGTCGACGCGATCGTCACGGCACAGCGGGGTCTCGCCCTCGCCGTCCTCACCGCCGACTGCGTGCCGGTCCTGCTGGCCGACCCGGTCGCCGGGATCGTCGGGGCCGCCCACGCGGGGCGGCCGGGCATGATCGCCGGGGTCGTCCCGGCCGTGCTACGCGCGATGACGGACCTGGGTGCCGAGCCGTCGCGGATCGTCGCCCGCACCGGCCCCGCCGTCTGCGGCCGGTGCTACGAGGTGCCGGAGGCGATGCGCGCCGAGGTGGCCGCCGTGGAGCCGACGGCGCACACCGAGACGAGTTGGGGGACTCCCGCCGTGGACGTGGCCGCCGGCGTGCACGCCCAGCTCGGGCGCCTCGGGGTGCGCGACCGGGCGCAGTCGCCGGTCTGCACGCTGGAGTCGGGCGACCACTTCTCGTACCGCCGAGACCGCACCACGGGTCGGCTCGCGGGCTATGTATGGCTGGACTGAATGGACATGACGGACCGTAAGGACGAACTCGCCGCGAACCTGGCGAAGGTGGAGGAGCGCATCGCCGCGGCGTGCGCGGCCGCCGGGCGTGCACGCGAGGAGGTGACCTTGATCGTGGTCACCAAGACGTACCCCGCGAGCGATGTGCGGATGCTGTCGGAACTCGGCGTGCGCCACGTCGCCGAGAACCGCGATCAGGACGCGGCACCGAAGGCCGCCGAATGCTCGGATCTGCCCCTTGCGTGGCATTTTGTCGGCCAGCTGCAGACCAACAAGGTGCGATCTGTGGTCGGTTACGCGGATCTCGTGCAGTCCGTCGATCGTTCCAAGCTGGTGACGGCCCTGTCGAAGGAGGCCGTACGGCAGGAGCGCGAGGTCGGCTGCCTCCTCCAGGTGGCGCTGGACGCGGGGGAGAGCGCGCGGGGTGAGAGGGGTGGTGTGGCGCCGGGCGGGATCGAAGAGTTGGCCGACCTCGTGGCGAAGGCGCCGGGGCTCCGGCTCGACGGGCTCATGACCGTCGCCCCGCTCAGCGGGGAGTATGAGGGGCGCCAACAGGCGGCGTTCGAGCGGTTGATGGATTTGTCGACCGACCTGCGCCGAGCTCATCCGGCTGCGAACATGGTCTCAGCAGGGATGAGTGCAGACCTCGAAGAGGCCGTGGCGGCCGGTGCGACACATGTGCGCGTCGGCACTGCGGTACTCGGAGTCCGCCCCAGGCTCGGGTAACGTCGCCAGGAAGTCGGACCACAGCAGAAAATATGGTCAATGTCGCCGAAAGGCGGGCGTAACGACCGCGTGGATCGCGGGCACTTGGCAGTCGATCCACCACAGAGCGGAGGACTCAGAGCATGGCCGGCGCGATGCGCAAGATGGCGGTCTACCTCGGCCTCGTGGAGGACGATGGGTACGACGGCCGGGGGTTCGACCCCGACGACGACTTCGAGCCCGAACTGGACCCGGAGCCCGAGCGGGACCACCGACGGCACGAGCCGTCCCACCAGTCGCACAGTGCACATCAGTCCCAAAGGGACGAAGAGGTGCGAATCGTCCAACCGCCCGCGCCGCGTGAACCCGTGGCCCGATCGACTTCGCTACCCGCGGAATCCGGCCGCCCGGCGCGTATCGCGCCCGTGGCGTCCATCACACAAGAACGCGCAAGCCTGGAGAAGAACGCACCGGTGATCATGCCCAAGGTCGTGTCGGAACGAGAGCCGTACCGGATCACCACACTTCACCCGCGGACCTACAACGAGGCCCGTACCATCGGGGAACACTTCCGTGAAGGCACCCCGGTGATCATGAATCTGACTGAGATGGATGACACAGACGCGAAGCGACTTGTCGACTTTGCGGCTGGTTTGGTGTTTGGTCTTCACGGCAGCATCGAGCGGGTGACGCAGAAGGTGTTCCTGTTGTCGCCTGCTAACGTCGATGTCACGGCGGAGGACAAGGCCCGTATCGCAGAGGGCGGGTTCTTCAACCAGAGCTGAGACGCACCACCGGAAACAACCGCACGGAACAGGGAACAGGGGAGAGGGAAGCACCAGTCATGAGCGTGGTCTTGCAGGTTCTCTACATCGCGCTGATGGTCTTCCTCATCGTGCTTATCTTCCGGTTGGTCATGGACTACGTCTTCCAGTTCGCCCGCTCGTGGCAACCCGGCAAGGCGATGGTGGTCGTTCTGGAGGCCACCTACACTGTCACTGATCCACCGCTCAAGCTTCTGCGGCGGGTCATCCCGCCGCTGCGTCTCGGGGGCGTGGCGCTCGACCTGTCCTTCTTCGTACTGATGATCATCGTCTACATCCTGATCACGCTCGTGCGGAGCGCGATGTGAGCGATGTGACAGATACGGTCTTGCCGACTGCCGACGACAACGTTGAGGTGAAGAGATGCCGTTGACCCCCGAGGACGTGCGGAACAAGCAGTTCACGACCGTCCGCCTCCGAGAAGGCTATGACGAGGACGAGGTCGATGCCTTCCTCGATGAGGTCGAAGCCGAACTGACGCGACTACTCCGCGAGAACGAGGACCTGCGCGCCAAGCTGGCCGCGGCCACACGTGCCGCTGCGCAGAACCAGCAGAACATGCGCAAGCCCCCGGAGGGTCCCGGCGGTCCGCAGGACCAGCAGCAGGGCGGCATGCCCCAGCAGGGCGGTATGCCCCAGCAGGGCATGCGCGGTCCCGGCGCTCCGGTACCCGCCGGCATATCGGGCCCGCCGCAGCAGCAGATGGGTGGCCCCATGGGAGGCCCGCCCCAGCTGCCCAGCGGTGCTCCGCAGCTGCCCGCCGGTCCCGGCGGGCAGGGTGGCCCGCAGGGTCCCGGTCCGATGGGCCAGGGTCCGGGGCCGATGGGCCAGCCCCCGATGCAGCAGCAGATGGGTGGCCCGATGGGCGGTCCGATGGGTGGCCCCGGCCCCATGGGCGGCCCGGGTCAGGGAGGCCCCGGTGGCGACAGCGCCGCCCGTGTCCTCTCGCTGGCCCAGCAGACCGCCGACCAGGCGATCGCCGAGGCTCGTTCCGAGGCCAACAAGATCGTCGGCGAGGCGCGTTCGCGTGCCGAGGGTCTTGAGCGTGACGCCCGTGCCAAGGCTGACGCCCTGGAGCGGGACGCGCAGGAGAAGCACCGCGTCGCGATGGGCTCCCTGGAGTCCGCCCGCGCCACGCTGGAGCGCAAGGTCGAGGACCTGCGCGGCTTCGAGCGCGAGTACCGCACGCGGCTGAAGTCCTACCTCGAGTCGCAGCTGCGCCAGCTGGAGACCCAGGCGGACGACTCGCTCGCCCCGCCGCGGACCCCGGCCACGGCGTCCCTCCCGCCGTCCCCGGCGCCCTCCATGGCACCGGCCGGCGCGAGTGCCCCGTCGTACGGCGGCAACCAGACGATGGGCGGCGCCCCGTCTCCGGCTGCTCCGTCCTACGGCGGTCAGCAGCAGATGTCCCCGGCGATGACCCAGCCCATGGCACCGGTCCGGCCGCAGGGTCCGTCCCCGATGGGCCAGGCTCCGTCTCCGATGCGCGGGTTCCTCATCGACGAGGACGACAACTGACGGTTGGTAGTACGCCGTAGGCGTCGGCAGCGTTCAGGGCGGGGCCCCGGATTTCGATCCGGGGCCCCGCCCTTTTGCTACGCGTGTTCAAGGCGTTTGCGGTGTTTGTTCGGGGGATGGGTGCGGTGTCCGACGTACACAACGCCGAAGGCCCGGGACCACCAAGATTCTTTGGTGGTCCCGGGCCTTCGGATGTCCGGCCGGGTCTCGCTACACCTTGCGCAGGCGGAACGTCAGGGTCAGGCCCTCGTCCTCGAACGGGGAGCCGTAGCTGTCGTCCGCCTCGCCCTGGGTGAAGTCCGTCGCGAGGACCTCGTCGGCGATGAGCTCGGCGTGCTCGCCCAGCGCCGCGATCGTCGCCGCGTCCGTCGCCGTCCAGCGCAGGGCGATCCGGTCGGCCACGTCGAGCCCGCTGTTCTTACGGGCCTCCTGGATCAGGCGGATCGCGTCTCGGGCCAGGCCCGCGCGGCGCAGCTCCTCCGTGATCTCCAGGTCCAGGGCGACCGTCGCGCCCGAGTCGGACGCCACCGACCAGCCCTCGCGCGGGGTCTCTGTGATGATCACCTCGTCCGGAGCGAGGCTGACCGTCTCGCCGTCGACCACCACCGACGCCGTGCCCTGGCGCAAGGCCAGCGACAGTTCCGCCGCGTCCGCGTTCGCGACGGCCTTCGCCACGTCCTGGACGCGCTTGCCGAAACGCTTGCCCAGGGCGCGGAAGTTGGCCTTGGCGGTGGTGTCCACCAGGCTGCCACCGACCTCGGACAGGGACGCCAGGGACTCGACGTTCAGTTCCTCCGTGATCTGCGCGTGCAGTTCGGGGTTGAGCGCCTCGAAGCCCGTCGCCGCCACCAGTGCGCGCTTCAGCGGCTGGCGGGTCTTCACGCCCGACTCCGCGCGCGTGGCACGGCCCAGCTCGACCAGCCGGCGGACCAGGACCATCTGCTTGGACAGCTCCGGGTCGATCGCCGACAGGTCCGCCTCCGGCCAGGACGCCAGATGCACCGACTCCGGCGCGTCCGGGGTCACCGGCACGATCAGGTCCTGCCAGACCCGCTCGGTGATGAACGGGGTCAGCGGGGCCATCAGCTTCGTGACCGTCTCGACGACCTCGTGCAGGGTGCGCAGCGCCGCCTTGTCGCCCTGCCAGAAGCGGCGCCGCGAGCGGCGGACGTACCAGTTGGACAGGTCGTCGACGAACGCCGAGAGCAGCTTGCCGGCGCGCTGGGTGTCGTACGCCTCCAGGGACTGGGTCACCTGGTCGGTCAGCGCGTGCAGCTCGGACAGCAGCCAGCGGTCCAGGACCGGGCGGTCGGCCGGGGCCGGGTCGGCCGCGGACGGCGCCCAGTTCGACGTACGGGCGTACAGGGCCTGGAAGGCGACCGTGTTCCAGTACGTGAGGAGGGTCTTGCGCACCACCTCCTGGATCGTGCCGTGGCCCACGCGGCGTGCCGCCCACGGGGAGCCGCCGGCCGCCATGAACCAGCGCACCGCGTCCGCGCCGTGCTGATCCATCAGCGGGATCGGGTCCAGGGTGTTGCCCAGGTGCTTGGACATCTTGCGGCCGTCCTCGGCGAGGATGTGGCCGAGGCACACGACGTTCTCGTACGACGACTTGTCGAAGACCAGCGTGCCGACCGCCATCAGCGTGTAGAACCAGCCGCGGGTCTGGTCGATGGCCTCGCTGATGAACTGCGCCGGGTAGCGGCTCTCGAACAGCTCCTTGTTCTTGTGCGGGTAGCCCCACTGCGCGAACGGCATCGAGCCCGAGTCGTACCAGGCGTCGATGACCTCGGGCACGCGCGTGGCCGTCTTGCCGCAGCCGTCGTGGCGGCAGGCGAAGGTGACGTCGTCGATGTACGGGCGGTGCGGGTCGAGGCCCGACTGGTCGGTGCCGGTCAGCTCGGTGAGCTCCGCGCGGGAGCCGACGACCGTGAGGTGGTCGTCCTCGCACCGCCAGATCGGCAGCGGGGTGCCCCAGTAGCGGTTGCGGGACAGAGCCCAGTCGATGTTGTTGTTCAGCCAGTCGCCGAAGCGGCCATGCTTGACCGTGTCGGGGAACCAGTTGGTGTTCTCGTTCTCCTGGAGGAGGCGGTCCTTCACGGCCGTGGTGCGGATGTACCAGGACGGCTGCGCGTAGTAGAGGAGCGCGGTGTGGCAGCGCCAGCAGTGGGGGTAGCTGTGCTCGTACGGGATGTGCTTGAAGAGCCGCCCGCGCTGCTGGAGGTCCTCGGTGAGCTTTTCGTCCGCCTTCTTGAAGAAGACGCCGCCGACCAGCGGGACGTCCTCCTCGAAGGTGCCGTCCGCGCGGACGGGGTTGACGACGGGGAGGCCGTACGCGCGGCAGACCTTGAGGTCGTCCTCACCGAAGGCGGGGGACTGGTGGACCAGACCCGTACCGTCCTCGGTCGTGACGTACTCGGCGTTGACCACGTAGTGGGCCGGTGCCGGGAACTCGACCAGCTCGAACGGACGTTGATACGTCCAGCGCTCCATCTCGGCGCCGGTGAAGGTCTGGCCGGTGGTCTCCCAGCCCTCGCCGAGGGCCTTGGCGACGAGCGGCTCGGCGACGACGAGCTTCTCCTCGCCGTTCGTCGCGACGACGTAGGCGACGTCGGGGTGCGCGGCCACGGCCGTGTTGGAGACGAGGGTCCAGGGTGTGGTCGTCCACACCAGGAGCGCGGCCTCGCCGGCGAGCGGACCGGAGGTGAGCGGGAAGCGGACGTACACCGAGGGGTCGACGACCGTCTCGTAGCCCTGCGCCAGCTCGTGGTCGGACAGGCCGGTGCCGCAGCGCGGGCACCAGGGGGCGACGCGGTGGTCCTGGACCAGCAGGCCCTTGCTGAAGATCTCCTTGAGCGACCACCAGACGGACTCGATGTACTCGGGCTCCATCGTGACGTAGGCGTCGTTCAGGTCGACCCAGTAGCCCATGCGGTTCGTGAGAGCTTCGAAGGCGTCGGTGTGGCGCAGCACGGACTCGCGGCACCTGGCGTTGAACTCGGCGATGCCGAACGCCTCGATGTCCTTCTTGCCGCTGAAGCCGAGTTCCTTCTCGACGGTCAGCTCGACCGGGAGGCCGTGGCAGTCCCAGCCGGCCTTGCGGGCCACGTGGTAGCCGCGCATGGTGCGGAAGCGGGGGAAGACGTCCTTGAAGACGCGGGCCTCGATGTGGTGGGCGCCGGGCATGCCGTTGGCGGTGGGCGGGCCCTCGTAGAACACCCACTCGGGGCGGCCCTCGGACTGCTCCAGGCTCTTGGCGAAGATCTTCTGGTCGCGCCAGAAGTCGAGCACCGCGTGCTCGAGCGCGGGCAGGTCGACCTGGGCGGGTACCTGGCGGTACGTCGGCGTTGTCATCAGCGAGCTTCCTCCGGCGGACTTGCTGCCTTCCGTCCGGAGGGACGAGAGCCGATTCTTTCCGTACGCCGGTTTCGGCGCGCTCCCGCGGTACCACCCTCCTTGGCCCTCCGACGCGGGGTGTGCGTCGGCGAGCCCCCTCATTGGGGTCGCGAGCCGGTTCTACTCGCCGCTGCGACTTGGCTGCGGCTTTCTTCCGGCGGCTCCGGGGTGATCTTCACGTCGCGCTCGCCCCCGGGCTTCCACCGTCCCCGGGTCGCTCTGGGCTGCGTACGTCGCTACTCGTCCCCATCCACGCTTTTCGCTCCGCCCAGTGTACGGCGCCGCGGGGACAGTGGCCGACCGGTTTTCCGGCGCCCCGGGGCGGCCGTGTCGTACCGGGCGGGGTGACCCGAATGGAGCGGTACGCGTGTTCGGATTCTGGGACGTGCGGCTCGACTGCATACCCGGCGGGGAGCTGGGCACAACGGTTGCAGGTCTGGCGCGCTGCATGCGCGAGGCGGGCGAATCGGGCGGTGTGCCCCGTTGCTGCGGGACTCAAGTCGATTTATCGTCCCAGCACGATTCGCGAGCAAGATCACAATATGTGAAGGGGCCGCGGCATGGTGGCGAAGAAGACCGCCGTACAGCAGTCGGCGTCGAGCAGATCCACCCATGCGGGTGCCTCCGGCGGTGCGGCCAAGGATGTGAGTGGGAAGAAGAGCGCGCGGGCGGGTGCCGCGGGGGCGCGGGACGGCAAGCCGGTCAAGAGCGTGCGGGGGACTGTCGCGGGCGGGGCGGTGTCGGAGGCGGCCTCGGCTGCGACGGGGCGGGGCCGGGGCTCGAAAGCGGGGGAAGAGGCTGCGCCGGAGTACGCCGCTAGGAAGGTGGGCGGTGAGTCGGCGGCGTCCAAGGCGGGCGGTGAGTCCGGGGCTCCCAGGGAGGGCGGTGACTCGGCTGCGTCCAAGGCAGGCGTATCGAAGGCGGCCGTATCGAAGGGCGCCGCCAAGAGTGCCGACATGAAGGTCACGGCGAGTAAGGGTGCCGGCGAGAAGAACCCGGCGAGGAGGGCCGCCGAGGAGAAGACCCCGGCGAGGAAAGGTGCCGGCGAGAAGGCTGCCGGGAAGAAGGCAGGGGCCAAGAAGAGCGCTGGCAGAGGCAAGGCGGCCAAGGCCGCGGCCGCAGGGGAGGCGCCGGCTGGGACGGCGGTGGCCAAGAGGGGCACGGCTGACGCGGCGGCGGGCGGTAAGGGCGTAGCTGAGGAAGGTGCCACGGAGAAGGGCGCTGCCAAGGAAGGCGCTGCTAAGGGAAGCGCTGCTAAGGGAAGCGCTGCCAAGAAGGCGGCCGTGGAGGCGGCCGTCGGGAAGGGCGCCGCCGGTCAGACGGCTTCTCGGAAGAAGGCAGCTAAGAAGAGCGCCTCCGAGACGAGCACAGCCGAGACGAGCGCTGTCGAGAAGCGTGCGGCCAAGGAGAGTGCTGCCAAGACGAGCGCAGCCAAGAAGGGCGTCGCCGTGAAAGGCACGGCCAAGGGGAGCGTCGTCGAGGAGCGTGCGGCCGAGGCGAGCGCTGTCAAAAAGGGTGCGGCCGAGGAGCGTGCGGTCACGTTGGCCGTGGGCGAGGTGGCTGGGAAAGGTGCGGTTGCGGAGCGGGCGGCCGGGAAGAGTGTGGGCGCCAAGAGCAGGGCCAAGAAGGCGGGCGCGGCGCAGGCCGCGGAGCAGACGGGAGCCACGACAGTGGTTGCGAAGAAGACTCCTGGCACGGCCACGGCGGCCAAGACCGCCGTTCCCAAGGCACGCATCGCCGCGGTGGAGCCCGGCGAGCTCGCGGTGCGCCCCGGTGAGGACCCCTGGACCCCGGAGGAGGTCGAGGAGGCGCGCGCCGAACTGCAGGCCGAGGAGGCGCGGCTGCGCGAGGAGATCACCTCGTCCGAGCAGTCCCTCGTCGGCCTGATGCGGGACTCCGGGGACGGCGCCGGCGACGACCAGGCGGACACCGGAGCGAAGAACATCACGCGCGAGCACGAGCTGGCGCTCGCCGCCAACGCGCGCGAGATGCTCACCCAGACCGAGCGCGCCCTGGAGCGGCTCGACGCGGGCACGTACGGCCTGTGCGAGAACTGCGGCAACCCGATCGGCAAGGCGCGGATGCAGGCCTTCCCGCGCGCGACCCTGTGCGTGGAGTGCAAGCAGAAGCAAGAGCGCCGGTACTGACCGGTAGGCGGGTGCTGCTGGACGTGTCGTACTCTCGTCCTCAGTCAGGTACCTAGGTTGAGGGACTCACGTGGCAGAGGCGGAGCGCATCATCGGTACGCCGGATACCCCAGAGGCGGCGGGAGCCGAGCCGGAGCAGGCCGACGAGCGGGCGAAGGACACCGCGTCCGAGCGGCCCCGGGGCCGGCGCCGGATCGCCGTGCTGTTCGGCGTCGCCGCGTTCGCGTACGCCCTCGACCTGGTCAGCAAGATGATCGTGGTCGCCAAGCTGGAGCACCACCCGCCGATCGAGATCATCGGTGACTGGCTGAAGTTCGAGGCGATCCGCAACGCGGGCGCGGCCTTCGGCTTCGGCGAGGCCTTCACCGTGATCTTCACGGTGATCGCGGCGGCCGTGATCGTGGTGATCGCCCGGCTCGCCCGCAAGCTCTACAGCCTGCCCTGGGCGATCGCGCTCGGCCTGCTGCTCGGCGGTGCGCTGGGCAACCTCACCGACCGGATCTTCCGTTCGCCCGGCGTCTTCGAGGGCGCGGTGGTGGACTTCATCGCGCCCAAGCACTTCGCCGTGTTCAACCTGGCCGACTCGGCGATCGTGTGCGGCGGCATCCTGATCGTGCTGCTGTCGTTCAGGGGGCTGGACCCGGACGGGACCGTCCACAAGGACTGAGGCCCGCAGCAGGGCACGCGAGGGTCCGGCAGGGGTTGTCCACAGGCTCGGTACGGGGGTGTCCGACCCGTCCTGCATACTCGTCGGGTGAGCACGATTCCCGAGATCCGTACCCTGCCCGTGCCCGACGGCCTGGAGGGCGAGCGCGTCGACGCCGCCATCTCTCGCATGTTCGGCTTCTCCCGGACCAAGGCGGCCGAGCTCGCCGCCGCGGGGAAGGTCACGGTCGACGGGTCGGTGGTCGGCAAGTCGGAGCGCGTGCACGGCGGCGCCTGGCTGGAGGTGGAGATGCCGCAGGCGCCCGCGCCGGTGCAGGTCGTCGCCGAGCCGGTCGAGGGCATGGAGATCGTGCACGACGACGATGACGTGGTCGTGATCGTGAAGCCGGTCGGGGTCGCCGCGCATCCGTCGCCGGGCTGGAGCGGACCGACGGTCATCGGCGGGCTCGCCGCCGCCGGGTATCGCATCTCGACGTCCGGCGCCGCCGAGCGCCAGGGCATCGTGCACCGGCTCGACGTGGGCACGTCCGGGCTGATGGTCGTCGCCAAGTCCGAGTACGCGTACACGTCGCTCAAGCGCCAGTTCAAGGAGCGCACGGTCGACAAGCGTTACCACACGCTGGTCCAGGGCCACCCCGACCCGACCAGCGGCACCATCGACGCGCCCATCGGCCGCCACCCCAACCACGACTACAAGTGGGCGGTCACGGCCGAGGGCAAGCCGTCGATCACGCACTACGACCTGATCGAGGCGTTCCGCGCGGCCTCCCTGCTCGACGTGAAGCTGGAGACCGGCCGCACCCACCAGATCCGCGTCCACATGGCCGCGCACCGGCACCCCTGCGTCGGCGACCTGACATACGGCGCGGACCCGACGCTCGCGAAGCGGCTGCACCTGACCCGCCAGTGGCTGCACGCCGTGCGGCTCGGCTTCGAGCACCCGGGGGACGGGCAGTGGGCCGAGTTCGAGAGCGACTACCCGGCCGACCTGCAGAAGGCCCTGGAGCAGGTCCGTGAGGAGACGTACGCGTGAGTCTGCCGACGCCGTCGCCGTCGTCGTCGCCGTTCACGTCGTACGCGGTGCGGGTCGCCGAGGACCCCGCCGACCGCGAGATGTGCTTCGCGGTCCGCAAGGAGGTCTTCGTCGGGGAGCAGGGCGTTCCCGAGGACCTGGAGTACGACGCGTACGACACCGTCGCCACGCATGTGCTGGCCGTCCGGGAGGACGGGGTGCCGCTCGGGACCGGGCGGCTGCTGTACGGCGAGGCGGCCGCGGCCAAGGTCGACGGTGATCTCTCGGTGGGCTCGCTCGGTCGGCTCGCCGTGACGCAGGCGGCGCGTGGCCTCGGCGTCGGGGCGGCCCTGGTGCGGGCCATCGAACGGGCGGCCCGCGCGCGTGGGCTCGCGGCCGTGGATCTGCACGCGCAGACGCATGCGCTGGGGTTCTACGAGCGGCTGGGATACGTGGCGTACGGGCCGGAGTTCCCGGACGCGGGGATACCGCACCGGGCGATGCGGCGCGCTCTGTAGCCGAGGGCGCCCATAGAGGCTGGTGAAAAGACCGACGTGGCAGGCTGGAAGCCTGTTGTGTGGACGTCGACCCTCCCGGAGCGCTGACCGTGGATCAGTTGGCCCTGTTGTTCGTGCTGTTGCTCGGGGCCGTGGTGAGTGTCCCGGTGGGGGACCGGCTCGGGGTGCCCGCGCCGGTGCTGATGACGCTGCTCGGGATCGTGCTCGCGCTCCTCGACTTCGTGCCCAACGTCGAGATTCCGCCGGATCTGATCCTGCCCCTGCTCTTGCCGCCGCTGCTCTATGCCGCCGTACGACGGACCTCGTGGCGGCAGTTCGCGGCGAATGTGCGGCCCATCCTCCTGCTGGCCGTGGCGCTGGTGTTCGTCACGACGCTGTGTGTGGCCGCGGTCGCCCACGCGATCGTGCCGGGGCTGCCGATCGCCGCCGCCGTGGCGCTGGGCGCGCTCGTCGCACCGCCCGATCCGGTCGCGGCCACCGCCGTCGCGGGCCAACTCGGGCTGCCGCGACGGCTGGTGTCCATCCTGGAGGGCGAGGGGCTCTTCAACGACGTGACGGCCATCGTGCTGTACCACGTGGCGATCGCGGCCGCCGTCAGCGGCACGTTCTCCCCGTGGCAGGCCGGGCTCGATCTGGTGCTCTCCGCCGTGGTGGCGCTGGCCGTCGGGCTCGCCCTCGGATGGGGCGCCAACAAGCTGATGGATCTGCTGGGGGACCCGACCCTGCAGATCGGGCTCTCGCTGCTCGTGCCGTACGCCTCGTACGTGATGGCCGAGGAACTCCACGGCTCCGGCGTGCTCGCCGTGCTCGTCACCGCCCTGTTCCTGGCCGAGTACGCCACCGACGCGGACGACGTGATGACACGGCTGGCCGGGCACACCTTCTGGGACATCGTCGACACGCTGGTCACCGGTGTCGCCTTCGGCTTGATCGGGCTCGAACTGCACAATGCGGTGCGGACGGCGTCCGGGCGCTGGGAGGAGATGCTCGGCTGGGCGGCCGCGATCGTCTGCGTCGTCGTACTGGTGCGGCTGCTGTATCTGCTGCCGGCGACCTGGCTGACCAAGCGGCTGCACGCGAAGCGGGACCTGGACGAGGAGATCCCGACGAGCTGGCGCGAGACCGTCGTGATGTGGTGGTCGGGGATGCGTGGCGTCGCCTCGGTGGCGCTGGCGCTGGCCGTTCCGCTGGAGACCGACTCGGGCGCCGCGTTCCCCGACCGGGACGAGATCATCTTCATCGCGTTCGGCGTGATCATGGCGACGCTGGTGCTGCAAGGACTGACCTTGCCGTGGCTGGTGAAGCGGCTCGGGGTGCGGGCCGACAGCGAGCGGGAGAAGGAGTTCGAGAAGCAGCTGGCGGTGCGCGCGGCGCGGGCGGCGAAGCGGCGGCTGAAGGAGATCGAGGCCGTAGAGGATCTGCCCGAGGAGCTGTCCGAGCAGATGCTGCGAAGGGCGTTCGAGATCGGGGTGCGGATCAGCCCCGACATGGGCGAGGAGGAGCGCAGGGAGGCGCATCAGCAGCGGGTGCGCCGGCTGAAGCGGGTGCGGCGGATCCAGAACGAACTGCTCAGCGCGGCGCGGCACGAGGTGCTGGCCGCGCGCAGTGAGCCGGGGGCCGACCCGGAGGTGGTCGACCGGGTGCTGCGGCATTTGGACGTGCGCAGCCTGCGGTGATCCCGCCACCGGCGGCCCTGACTTCGTACGCTCTGACCATGGCTCGCAACGTGGTGATCAGTGGTGGCGGTACGGGAATCGGGCTCGCGACGGCGCGGCTGTTCGCGGCGGACGGGGATCAGGTGCTGCTGCTCGGGCGGCGCGCCGAGGTGCTGGAGCGGGCCGGGGTGCCCGGCGCCCTCACCTACGCGGCGGACCTCAGCAGGACGCGCGCCGTACGGGGCGTGGAGCGGTTCGTGGCGTCGGAACTCGGCACCGTGGACGTACTGGTCCACAGCGCCGGAGGCGCCGGCCATCTGGAGCCCAAGGTGGACAGCGACGAGCCCCTCGACGTCGTGCTGCACAGCTGGACGCTCAACTTCGGCCTCAACACCCTGACCGCGGCCCTGCTCACCGAGGCCCTGAAGGACCGGCTCGCCGACCCCGGCGGGCGGGTGCTGTTCCTGAGTTCCATCGCCGCCTTCCGGGGATCCGGCAGCGTGGCGTACGCGGCGTCGAAGGCCGCGCTGCATCCGTACGCCCACGACCTGGCCCGGCAGTTGGGGCCGCGCGGGATCACCGTGAACGTGGTCGCGCCCGGGTATGTCGAGGACACCGAGTTCTTCGGCGACACGATGGACGCCGGGCGGCGTGAGCGGCTCGTGGCGGAGACCTCGACCGGGCGGGCGGCCACGCCCGGGGACGTGGCCGCGACCCTGCACTGGCTGGCGTCCCACGCCGCCGGGCACATCACCTCACAGATCATCCAGGTCAACGGCGGCGCCGAGCGCGGCCACTGAGCGCTCCGCGAGAGGGCCGGGACAGGTCGTCGGTTGTCTGCGGCGCCGTTGTAGCTGGTCGCGCCCGCGCGGCGGTAGCCGCACATCGGCCACAGCCCCGCGCCGCGGTCAGAGGCGGTCCGGGCGTTGTGGTGGCTGGTGGTCGTGCTGGTGGGTGCGGCGGGCCGGGATACGGCCGGGGACCGCGCCGGGCACCGGGAAGCCGGGCGGCAGGGCCGCGTCCGTCGCGTTGACGCGCGGCAGCGCGTACGGGTGCTCGTCGGCCAGCCAGCGGATCAGCTGCTCGCGCACCGCGACCCGCACCGTCCACAGGTCGTCCGCGTCCTTCGCCGTCACCAGGGCCCGCACCTCCATGGTGCTCGGCGTCGAGTCCGTGACGACCAGGCCGTAGTCGCGGCCGTCCCACGCCGGGCACGCGCGCAGGATGTCGCGCAGCCGCTCGCGCATCTTCTCCATCGGCGCCGAATGGTCGACGTGGAGGAAGACGGTGCCGGTCATCTGCGCGCCGCCACGCGACCAGTTCTCGAAGGCCTTCGAGGTGAAGTACGACACCGGCATCGTGATCCGTCGCTCGTCCCAGGTCCGCACCGTCAGGAACGTCAGGGTGATCTCCTCGACCGTGCCCCACTCGCCGTCCACGACCACCGTGTCCCCGAGGCGCACCATGTCCCCGAAGGCGATCTGGAACCCGGCGAACATGTTGCTCAGCGTGGACTGGGCGGCGACACCGGCGACGATGCCGAGGATGCCGGCCGAGGCCAGCAGTGAGGCACCGGCGGCGCGGAACGCGGGGAACGTCAGCAGCATCGCCGCCACGGCCACCACGCCGACGATCGCCGACACCACGCGCGTGATCAGCGTCACCTGGGTGCGCACCCGCCGGACCCGGGCCGGATCGCGGTGGACGCGGGCGTAGCGGCTGTACGTGGTCTCCACGACCGCCGCCGCGATACGGATCGCCAGCCAGGCCGCCGCCCCGATCAGCACCAGCGTCAGCAGCCGCCCGACGGCGACCTTGTTCTCCTCCAGCAGCTTCGCCTCGTCGTACGACCCTCTGAGCAGGGCCGCGCACAGGACGACCTGGTAGGGGACGCGGGCACGGCGCAGCAGACCCCACAGCGGCGTCTCGTTGTGCCGCTCGTCGGCCTTGCGCATCAGACGGTCGGTGGCCCACCCGATGATCAGGGTGAGCAGGACCGAGCCGCCGATCACGATCAGCGGGCGGAGTATGTTCTCCATGCCGTCGAAGGTAACCACCCGAGGGCGGTCATGAACATGTGCGCCGGTGAGGCGGTGGTCACGGCGTTGTCGTACCCGGCTGGCACCATGGCCTCATGAACATCATCCTCTTTCACTCGACCTATGGCCTCAGGCCCGCGGTGCGCCAGGCCGCGGACCGGCTGCGCGCCGCCGGACACGAGGTGTGGACGCCGGACCTCTTCGAGGGGCGTACGTTCGAGACGGTCGAGGAGGGCATGGAGTTCAACGACGCCATCGGCAAGGACGAGCTGCTCAAGCGGGCCGTGCTCGCCGCCGCGCCCTACTCGGAGAGAGGGCTGGTGTACGCCGGGTTCTCGCTGGGCGCCTCCGTCGCCCAGACCCTCGCGCTCGGCGACGAGAAGGCGCGCGGGCTGCTGCTCCTGCATGGCACGTCGGACATCGCGGCGAACGCCTCCGTCGACGATCTGCCGGTGCAGCTGCATGTCGCCGAGCCGGACCCGTTCGAGACGGACGACTGGCTGAGCGCCTGGTATCTCCAGATGGGCAGAGCGGGGGCGGACGTCGAGGTGTACAGATACGCCGGGGCCGGCCACCTCTACACCGACCCGGACCTGCCGGACTACGACGAGGAGGCCGCCGAGGCCACCTGGCGGGTGGCGCTCGGCTTCCTCGAGACTCTCTAGACGTTGCGAAGGGGCCGTACGGCCCCTCAGACCGGGTCGTACGTCCGCTCGACCTTCTGCGTGCCGCTGCGCGTGCGGTACGAACGCGCCCAGGACGCACCGGAGTCCTGCTTCGCCTTGTCGGCCAGGACGTAGTAGTCCATCTGCGCGCGGTCGGCCGTGATGTCCAGGATGCCGTAGCCGTGGCGGTCGGTGTCGACCCAGTGGACGTGCCGGTTGGCGGCCCTGATGATCGGTGAGGCGATCGCGGAGACCGTGCCCTCGGGGACCTTCACGATGTCGTCGAGGTTGTCGGAGGTGACGGACGTGACGACGAACTCCGTGGCGGCGGAGGCGGACAGCGGGTAGGTACCGGCGTCCACCGGGACGTCGTTGGCCCACGCCATGTGGATGTCGCCGGTCAGGAACACCGTGTTGCGGATCGCGTTCGAGCGCAGGTGGGCGAGGAGTTCGCGGCGGTCGTCCGTGTAGCCGTCCCACTGGTCGGGGTTGAGGGCGAGGCCCTCCTGCGGCAGGCCCATCAGCTTGGCGAGGGGCTTGAGCAGGTCCGCGGTGAGGGAGCCGATCGCGAACGGCGAGATCATCACCGAGTTGCCGACGAGCCGCCAGGTGGTGTCGGAGGACTTCAGCCCCGCCTTCAGCCAGTCCAGTTGGGCCCGCCCGGTGAGCGTACGGTCCGGGTCGTCGACCTCGCCGTTGCCGACCGAGACCTGCTGCGAGCGGAAGGAGCGCAGGTCGAGGAGGGAGAGGTCGGCGAGCTTGCCGAAGCGCAGCCGGCGGTAGGTGGTGCCGGCGATCGCCGGGCGCACCGGCATCCACTCGAAGTAGGCCTGCTTGGCGGCGGCCCGGCGGGCGGCCCAGGTGCCCTCGGCGCCCTCGGTGTGGTTCTCGGCGCCCCCCGACCAGGCGTCGTTGGCGATCTCGTGGTCGTCCCAGATGGCGATGACGGGGGCCGTGGCGTGCAGGGCCTGGAGGTCCCGGTCCGTCTTGTACACGCCGTGCCGGACGCGGTAGTCGGCGAGCGTGAGGATCTCGTGGGTGGGCGCGGTCTGCCGTACGACGGTGCCGCGCGTGCCGTACTCGCCGGTGCCGTACTCGTAGATGTAGTCGCCCAGGTGGAGCCAGGCGTCCAGGTCGCCGCGGGCCGCGAGATGGCGGTACGAGGAGAAGTAGCCGCCCTCCCAGTTGGCGCAGGAGACGACGCCGAAGCGCAGGCCCGCGACGGACGCGGTCGCCGCCGGCGCGGTGCGGGTACGCGCCGCCGGGGAGTCCGTGCCACCGGCCGAGAAGCGGAACCAGTAGTCGGTGGCCGGCTCCAGGCCGCGTATGTCCGCCTTGACGGTGTGGTCGGAGGCGGCGGTCGCGGTGACCGAGCCCTTGGCGACGATGTTCGTCAACGCCTTGTCCCGGGCGACGATCCAGCTGACCTCGGTGTCCGGACCGAGCCCTGAGCCGGGCGTCGCCTCGGGTATCGGCGTGACCCGCGTCCACAGCAGGATTCCGTGGGGCAGCGGATCGCCGGAGGCGACGCCGTGCAGGAAGGCGGGGGCCGCGTCGGCGGCGCGGGCGGGCAGCGCCGCGGCGAGCGGACCGGCCAGCACAGCCGTCGCCGCCGCGGCCTTGACGACCGTACGGCGGCGAGGGGCAAGGGAGTTGAGTCGCTCGGATGATCTGTGTCGATTGGTCACGAGCGATCAGGTTACTGATCGGTATGAACGAGAGCGGGCGAACCGGTGAAAGTTCGCCCGCTCTTTGCGCGAAGGCCGCCTTCGGCCGGCGTCAGCCCTTGAGGGCCGCGTCCACCGCCTTGGTGAACTCTTCCGCGGTCCACCCGGCGTTGGGGTTGGAGGTCTTGAGCTGCTTGCCGTCCATGACGAAGCTCGGGGTGCCCGTCACGTTGTCCTTGTTGGTGTCGAAAGCCTTCGACATGGCCAGCGCCCAGGCGTCGTAGGTGCCCTTCTTCACCGCGTTCTGGAACTTGGTGTTGTTCTTCAGGGCGGGGACGGAGTTGGCGACCTCGATCAGGTAGTCGTCGTCCTTGAACTTGTCGTCGGACTCCTCCGGGTGGTACTTCGCCGAGTACAGCGCGGTCTTGTAGTCGAGGAACGCCTCCGGGCTCACGTTCAGCGCGGCACCCATGGCGCTCATCGCGTTCTTGGAGCCCTCGCCGCGGGCTCCGATCTCGTTGTCCTTCATCTGGTCGCCGTCGAGGAACGTGCCGCCGACGAACTGGAGCTTGTACTTGCCGGCCTCGACATCCTTGTCGACGGTCGCGCCGGCGGCCTGCTCGAACGAGGCGCAGACGGGGCAGCGCGGGTCCTCGTACATCTTGAGGGTCTTCTTGGCGCTGTCCTTGCCGATGACGACGGTCGTGCCGTTCGTGCCGGAGGTGTTGGCCGGCGCGACGACCTTGGCGTCCGTCATCGACTCCCAGTGGCTGGGCTTGTTGGCCTGGACGACCGCGTAGCCGATGCCGCCGGCGGCCGCCAGAACGCCGACGACCGAGCAGGCGACGATGATCTGCCGCCTGGCCTTGGCCCGCTTGGCCTCGCGCTCACGCTCGATGCGCAGCCGCTCCCGGGCCGCCGACTTCGACGCCTGGCTGTTCCGCTTGCTCATGTTGGTGATCTCCATGGGGACACGCACACCTGTGTGTGCGGGATACGTATCAGGGACTGGTGGTGCTCGACATGCTGCGCGCGCGTGATCAGTGCCTGTTCACGCGAAGGCGGGCGAGCACGGCGGTCCACGCCGTCCCAGGGAGTGCGCGAGGAGGAGGCTGCGGGCGGTGGCCGTGCGGCGGGCGGGGCGCGGCAGGCGACGGGCCGGCGCGGTCCGGCGTACGGTCACCGCGGCGACCGCCAGCAGCAGCGGGCGGAACGTCGTCGCGGCCACGGCCCGCAGCAGCTGGTCCAGCGCCCGCTCGCCGCGCCGCAGCCAGGCGGCGGCGACGAGGCCGACGCCGACGTGCGCGCCGAGCAGCAGCCAGGCGGTGGCCGGGTCGGCGTGGGCGAGGAGACCACCGAGCCTGGCGGGGTCGGTGCCGGTGACCTGGGCCAGCGGGGTGCCGACCCGGGTGCCGTCGCCGCACAGCACGTCCCAGCCGACCGAGGCCAACGGGCCGGCGACCGGCCCGCCCGCCTTGCCGTAACAGACGTGCTGCCCGGTGGTGAGGATCGTGTCGGCGGCCAGTTCCAGCGGGATCAGCAGGGCGGCGATCCGTCCGAAGCTCCGCTCGCGGCCGGCCAGGGTGTACGCCAGGACGAACACGGCGGCCGCCAGCAGGGCCACCGTGTTCAACGGCAGGGGGGCCCGCGACAGCAGCACGTGCGACGCGGTGCTGAGCGTCACGACGAGTGACGTGAACAGCGCCGCGCGTACGGCTCGTAGCGGGGTCCCGGATATGTCCATAGCGGAGGAGAGTGTGTCACGTGGTCCTGTAAAAGACCCCTAAAGGGTGCCGGTGAGTGGCTGAGGAGCGCCGGTGAGCGACCGTTCCGTCACAGACCCGGAATCCGGCCGTTGCGGAACAGGTCCACGAAGATCTGGTGGTCGGCCCGCGCGCGTGCCCCGTAGCCGTGAGCGAAGTCGACCAGGAGCTCCGCGAAGCCCTCCTCGTCGGCCGCGATCGCCGCGTCGATGGCGCGCTCGGTGGAGAACGGCACCAGGGACTCGCCGGAGGTGTCGTCCGCCGCCGCGTGCATCGTGGCCGTGGCCCGGCCGAGGTCGGCGACGACCGCCGCGATCTCCTCCGGGTCGTCGATGTCGCCCCAGTCCAGGTCCACCGCGTACGGCGAGACCTCGGCGACCAGCTGGCCCGCGCCGTCGAGCTCGGTCCAGCCCAGCCAGGGGTCGGCGTTGGCCTGGAGGGCGCGCTGGGAGATCACCGTGCGGTGCCCCTCGTGCTGGAAGTAGTCGCGCAGCGCCTGGTCCGTGATGTGCCGGGAGACGGCCGGGGTCTGGGCCTGCTTGATGTAGATCACGACGTCGTTCTCGAGGGCGTCGGTGTGGCCCTCCAGCAGGATGTTGTACGACGGCAGCCCGGCCGACCCGATGCCGATGCCGCGGCGGCCGACCACGTCCTTCACCCGGTACGAGTCCGGGCGGGCCAGCGAGGCGTCGGGCAGCGTCTCCAGATAGCCGTCGAAGGCCGCGAGCACCTTGTAGCGAGTGGCCGCGTCCAGCTCGATGGAGCCGCCGCCCCCGGCGAAGCGGCGCTCGAAGTCACGGATCTCGGTCATCGACTCCAGCAGCCCGAAGCGGGTGAGCGCGCGGGCGTCGCGCAGCGCGTCCAGCAGCGGGCCCTGGGCGGTGTCCAGGGTGAAGGGAGGCACCTCGTCGCTCTTGGCGCCGGTCGCCAGGGCGTGCACGCGCTGCCGGTAGGCGCCCGCGTAGATCCGCACCAGCTCGGCGATCTGCTCGTCGCCGAGTGCCTTGGCGTAGCCGATGAGGGCGATGGAGGTGGAGAAGCGCTGGAGGTCCCAGGTGAAGGGGCCGACGTATGCCTCGTCGAAGTCGTTGACGTTGAAGATCAGCCGGCCGTTGGCGTCCATGTACGTGCCGAAGTTCTCCGCGTGCAGGTCGCCGTGGATCCACACGCGCGAGGTGCGCTCGTCGAGGTACGGGCCGCCCCGCTTGGAGCCGAAACCGGTGTTCGCGGTGAGGTCGTGGTAGAAGAGGCACGCCGTGCCGCGGTAGAACGCGAAGGCCGAGGCCGCCATCTTCCGGAACTTCACGCGGAACGCGGCCGGGTCGGCGGCCAGGAGCTCGCCGAAGGCGGTGTCGAAGACGGCGAGGATCTCGTCGCCGCGCTGCTCGTCGTTGAGCTGGGGGACCGACATCGCTGGGTGCCTCCTGGTGCATGTGTACGACAGCGTTTCTGTCGTCTCCAACGGACGGGCCCCCGGCAAAGTGCCCGCGGCCCTCGCTGTGAAGGTACGCGGGGGAGCCCCGCGAGTGTCAGTGGCGAGGCATAGACTTCGACGCTGTCCCCAGAAGTGTCCGTCCGACTGTCACCGAGCGTTTTCCATGGAGGCCAAGCCGTGTCAAAGCCGCCGTTCACGCACCTGCACGTCCACACCCAGTACTCGCTGCTGGACGGTGCCGCGCGGCTCAAGGACATGTTCAATGCCTGCAACGAGATGGGCATGACGCACATCGCCATGTCCGACCACGGCAACCTCCACGGGGCGTACGACTTCTTCCACAGCGCGAAGAAGGCCGGAGTCACCCCGATCATCGGGATCGAGGCGTATGTCGCCCCCGAGTCCCGGCGCAACAAGCGCAAGATCCAGTGGGGCCAGCCGCACCAGAAGCGCGACGACGTCTCCGGTTCCGGTGGTTACACCCACAAGACGATGTGGGCCGTCAACAAGACGGGCCTGCACAACCTCTTCCGGCTGTCCTCGGACGCCTACGCCGAGGGCTGGCTCCAGAAGTGGCCCCGGATGGACAAGGAGACGATCTCCCAGTGGTCCGAGGGGATCGTCGCCTCCACCGGCTGCCCCTCCGGCGAGCTCCAGACCCGGCTGCGCCTCGGCCAGTTCGACGAGGCCCTGAAGGCGGCCGCCGACTACCAGGACATTTTCGGCAAGGACCGCTACTTCCTGGAGCTGATGGACCACGGCATCGAGATCGAGCACCGGGTCCGCGACGGCCTCCTGGAGATCGGCAAGAAGCTCGGCATCCCCCCGCTGGTCACCAACGACTCGCACTACACGTACGCGCACGAGGCGACCGCACACGACGCCCTGCTGTGCATCCAGACCGGCAAGAACCTCTCCGACCCGGACCGCTTCAAGTTCGACGGCACCGGCTACTACCTGAAGTCCACGGACGAGATGTACGCCATCGACTCCTCGGACGCCTGGCAGGAGGGCTGCGCCAACACGCTCCTGGTCGCCGAGATGGTCGACACCGACGGCATGTTCGAGAAGCGCGACCTCATGCCCAAGTTCGACATCCCCGAGGGCTTCACCGAGGTCACCTGGTTCAAGGAGGAGGTGCGCCGCGGCATGGAGCGCCGCTTCCCCGGCGGCATCCCCGAGGACCGTCAGAAGCAGGTCGAGTACGAGATGGACGTCATCATCCAGATGGGGTTCCCGGGCTACTTCCTCGTCGTCGCCGACTTCATCATGTGGGCCAAGAACAACGGCATCGCGGTCGGCCCCGGCCGAGGCTCCGCGGCCGGCTCGATCGTCGCCTACGCCATGGGCATCACCGACCTCGACCCGATCCCGCACGGCCTGATCTTCGAGCGGTTCCTCAACCCCGAGCGCGTCTCCATGCCCGACGTCGACATCGACTTCGACGAGCGCAGGCGCGTCGAGGTGATCAGGTACGTGACGGAGAAGTACGGCGCCGACAAGGTCGCCATGATCGGCACCTACGGCAAGATCAAGGCGAAGAACGCCATCAAGGACTCCGCGCGCGTGCTGGGCTATCCGTACGCGATGGGCGACCGCCTCACCAAGGCGATGCCCGCCGACGTCCTCGGCAAGGGCATCGACCTCGACGGCATCACCAACCCCTCGCACCCGCGCTACAGCGAGGCGGGCGAGATCCGCGGGATGTACGAGAACGAGCCGGACGTCAAGAAGGTCATCGACACCGCGAAGGGCGTCGAGGGCCTGGTACGGCAGATGGGCGTGCACGCCGCCGGCGTGATCATGTCCAGCGAGCCCATCGTCGACCACGCCCCGATCTGGGTGCGGCATACGGACGGCGTGACCATCACGCAGTGGGACTACCCGCAGTGCGAGTCGCTCGGCCTGCTGAAGATGGACTTCCTCGGCCTGCGCAACCTGACGATCATGGACGACGCCGTCAAGATGGTGAAGTCCAACAAGGGCATCGACCTCGACCTGCTCTCCCTGCCGCTCGACGACCCGACGACCTTCGAACTCCTCCAGCGCGGCGACACCCTGGGCGTCTTCCAGTTCGACGGCGGTCCGATGCGTTCGCTGCTGCGGCTGATGAAGCCCGACAACTTCGAAGACATCTCCGCCGTGTCGGCGCTGTACCGTCCGGGCCCGATGGGCATGGACTCGCACACCAACTACGCCCTGCGCAAGAACAAGCTCCAGGAGATCACCCCGATCCACAAGGAGCTGGAGGAGCCCCTCGAAGAGGTCCTGGCCGTCACCTACGGCCTGATCGTCTACCAGGAGCAGGTGCAGAAGGCCGCCCAGATCATCGCCGGGTACTCGCTCGGCGAGGCCGACATCCTCCGCCGCGTGATGGGCAAGAAGAAGCCCGACGAACTGGCGAAGAACTTCGTCCTCTTCCAGAAGGGCGCCCGCGACAAGGGCTACAGCGACGAGGCCATCCAGGCCCTGTGGGACGTGCTGGTCCCGTTCGCCGGCTACGCGTTCAACAAGGCGCACTCCGCCGCGTACGGCCTGGTGTCGTACTGGACCGCCTACCTCAAGGCGAACCACCCCGCCGAGTACATGGCCGCCCTGCTGACCTCCGTCAAGGACGACAAGGACAAGTCGGCGGTCTATCTCAACGAGTGCCGCCGCATGGGCATCAAGGTGCTCCCGCCGAACGTCAACGAGTCGGTGCACAACTTCGCCGCCCAGGGCGACGACGTGATCCTCTTCGGCCTGGAGGCCGTGCGCAACGTCGGCACGAACGTGGTCGAGTCGATCATCAAGAGCCGTAAGGCCAAGGGCAAGTACGCCTCCTTCCCCGACTATCTCGACAAGGTCGAGGCGGTCGCCTGCAACAAGCGCACCACCGAGTCGCTGATCAAGGCGGGCGCGTTCGACACGCTGGGGCACACCCGCAAGGGCCTCACCGCGCACTTCGAGCCGATGATCGACAACGTGGTCGCGGTCAAGCGCAAGGAGGCCGAGGGCCAGTTCGACCTCTTCGGCGGCATGGGTGAGGAGGAGAGCGACGAGCCCGGCTTCGGACTCGATGTGCAGTTCACCGACGAGGAGTGGGACAAGACCTATCTGCTCGCCCAGGAGCGGGAGATGCTCGGTCTGTACGTCTCCGACCACCCCCTCTTCGGCCTGGAGCACGTGCTGTCCGACAAGGCCGACGCGGGCATCGCCCAGCTGACGGGCGGCGAGCACTCCGACGGGGCCGTGGTGACCATCGGCGGCATCATCTCGGGCCTCCAGCGCAAGATGACCAAGCAGGGCAACGCCTGGGCGATCGCCACCGTCGAGGACCTCGCCGGTTCCATCGAGTGCATGTTCTTCCCGGCGACGTACCAGCTCGTGTCGACCCAACTCGTCGAGGACGCCGTCGTGTTCGTCAAGGGCCGCCTCGACAAGCGCGAGGACGTGCCGCGGCTGGTCGCGATGGAACTCCAGGTCCCCGACCTGTCGAACGCGGGCACCAACGCACCCGTGGTCCTCACCATCCCGGCCACCAGGGTCACCCCGCCGATGGTCAACCGCCTCGGCGAGATCCTCAGCCACCACAAGGGCGACAGCGAGGTCCGCATCAAGCTCCAGGGCCCGACCAAGACGACGGTGCTCCGGCTGGACCGGCACCGGGTGAAGCCCGACCCGGCACTGTTCGGCGACCTGAAGGTGCTGCTCGGGCCGTCCTGCCTGGCGGGCTGAGCGGCACATACGACATGAGAGGGGCGCACCCCGCACGGGGGTGCGCCCCTCTACCTGTGCCTGGGTCTCAACAACCCGTTATGCAGATGTCAGTTGTGGCCGAAGCGCTTCTGTCGACCCTTGCGGGCCATGTCGCCCGGGGTCACCTGTGCGATGCGCTGTTCGGTCTGCGTCTCCATCGAGGACTGCTGAGCCTCCTGCTGACCACGCTCGGACTGCGGCTGCTTCCGGTCCTGCTTCTTGTTCTTGGCCATGGTGATCTGCCTCCTGTGGGGGATCTAGGGGCCAGGGCCGGGATCAGATTCACATAGGCTTACAAAGAACGCATTTCGGATAATTACCGTGTGTAACAGCGGTTGTCGGGGCGTGAGGCGAGGCGCGCGTGGATCCGATGCCCCGAAACGCCACGCCGAAGATCGAGTTCGCCCCGTTAACCCCCGCGTGGTCGGGCAGACTCGAAGGAAGCCCAAAGCAAACCTCCCGGAAAGAGGGTGAGTCGTGTGGACCGCTGCATCGTCCTGGTGGACGCCGGGTATCTGCTGGGGGCCGCCGCCAGCCTGCTCGCCGGGGAACCCTCCCGGTCCCGGATCACCGTCGATCACACCGCCCTCATCCAGGGGTTGCGCGAGCGCGCCGAGTCCGACACGGAACGGCCCCTGCTGCGCATCTACTGGTTCGACGGCGCCCCCGACCGCGTCCCGCAGCCCGAGCACCGCAGGCTGCGTGTGATGCCCCGGGTCACCGTCCGGCTCGGTGCCCTGACCAGAAGCGACGGCCGCTGGGCGCAGAAGGGCGTGGACGCCGCGATGCACGCCGAGCTCACCGAGTTGGCCCGCAACCGCGCCTGCTCCGACATCGTCCTGGTCACCGGCGACGGCGATCTGCTGCCGGGGATGATGGCGGCCAAGGAGCACGGAGTCGCCGTACACCTGTGGGCCGTACAGGCCGCCGACGGCGACTACAACCAGTCCGAGGACCTGGTCGCCGAGGCCGACGAGCGGCGCGTGCTCGACCGTACGTGGATCACCAAGGCCGTACGTGCCAAGGAACTCACCGGCGTGTGCGCGCCGCCGCCCGCGCCCCGGCCCGAGATCGCCGCGATCCTGTCCGCGCCGCTGCCCGACTCCGCGCTCGGCGCGACGGCCGAGCGGACCGTCGAGGAGAGCGAACACGCCCCGGCCACCGCCTCGGAGAACGGCACCCAGGAGCGGGTGCCGGCACCCAAGGGCGTGCCCACGCCGAAGGACCTCGCCGCCCTGCGCGCGCCCGGTGTGCCGCCCGCCCAGAACCCGACGAGCGCGACCCTGCGCTGGTCCTCCGACAAGGGCTGGGTCGACCGGCCCGGCGTCGCGGCCGAGTCGCCCGACGTCGCCTCGATGCCGACGCTCGCGCAGCTGACCACCGCGGAGCAGCGCTGGGCCGACCGGGAGGAGGACATCACCACGGTCGGCGGCGATCCGTACGAGGTGGGACAGGTCTTCGCACGGCGGTGGATGGCGCGGCTCGGCGAGCAGAGCCATCTGCACAAGCTGTCCGGCATGTATCCGCGGATCCCGCACCGGATCGACGGGGAGCTGCTCAGGTACGCGGCCCGGTTCGGGCTGCTCGCGCACAAGGACGACCAGATCGACGAGCACGACCGGTACGCGATCCGGGCCGGGTTCTGGCGGGAGATCGACGTGCGGACGGCCGCGGAGCACGCGCCTGCCGGTGAGTGAGCCGCACGGGAGGCGGTGAATCCGGCACGGCCGGCCCCGCCGCCGGGGTTGAGCGGCGTTGCGGCGGATTTATGACGGCCGGTGGATTTCGGGCGGCGAGCCGGCGGTTTGTGGCGACTGGCCGCCCCGAGGGCGGATCGGGGTTCCGGACCCCTTAGGCTCGTCCCTTGTGAGTACGCGCGCGGCACAGGCACTTCGGCACAGTGGTGATGTCGTGTGCGCGGTGCGCGGGCTGACCAAGACCTACCCGGCCGTCCGAGGGCGGCGCGGAGCGCCCGGCACGCCCGAGGTGCGGGCCACCGACGACGTACGCCTGGACATCCGGCGCGGCGAGATCTTCGGGCTGCTCGGCCCGAACGGAGCCGGCAAGACGACCCTCGTACGACAGCTCACCGGGCTGATGCGACCCGATCGCGGCAGCGTGGAGATCCTCGGGCACGACATCGTGCGGCACCCGGAGCGGGCCGCTCGGATCCTCGCCTACCTCGGCCAGGAGTCGACCGCCCTCGACGAACTGACGGTCTCGCTGGCCGCCGAGACGACGGGGCGGCTGCGCGGACTGGACGTGCGGCAGGCGCGGGCCGAACGGGACGCCGTCCTCGACGAGCTGGGCCTCGGGCCGCTCGCCGGGCGGCCGATCAAGAAACTGTCCGGCGGGCAGCGGCGGCTGGCCTGCTTCGCCGCCGCGCTGGTCGGGGAGCGGCCGCTGCTCGTGCTCGACGAGCCGACCACCGCGATGGACCCGGTGGCCCGGCGGGCCGTGTGGTCGGCCGTGGACCGGCGGCGGGCCGAACGCGCGACGACCGTGCTGCTCGTCACCCACAACGTCATCGAGGCCGAGACCGTGCTCGACCGGGTCGCGGTGCTCGACCGCGGCCGCGTCATCGCCTGTGACACGCCGTCCGGGCTCAAGGAGCGGGTCGCGGGCGAGGTACGGGTCGAGCTGCTGTGGCGGGACCGGGCTCCCCTGGAGGTGCCCGAGGTCGCCGCGCTCCAGGACCGGGTCGTGGAGTCCGGGCGGCGCTGGACGTTGCGGCTCGCCCCCGAGGAGGCCCGCGCGGTCGTCGCCACGGTCACCGGCGGGGCCGCCTTCGCCGCGCTGGACGACTTCACACTCGCCACGCCGAGCCTGGAGGACGTCTACCTGGCGCTGGGCGGGGCCGCACAGCAGGGGCTGGTGAAGGCTTGAGCAGGCAGACTGTCGTTTCCGTATTCGTATCCGTATCCGTGCGGAACAGGGCCACCGGACGGAGCAGGGCCACCTCGCCAGTGAACCCCCGTGTGAAAGGGAGCAGCGTCACGTGAGTGTCGTACCCGCCGAGGTTCTGCCGGGCAGCGCCCTGGCCGTGGACGAGTCGGCCCGCCCGGCCGAGGCCGAGCTCGGGCCGCGGGCGCGGCTGTGGCCGTCGCTGTGCGCCGTGTACCGGGCGCAGCTGTCCCGTGCCCGGGTCGCGCGCATCCCGCTGCTGTTCGTGGCGACCTTCCAGTCGATCGGGATCATGGTCCTGATGCGCGGGGTCGTGGACGGCGGGGCCGAGGCGCAGGCCGTGGTGGCCGGATCGTCGGTGCTCGTCGTGGCCTTCGTCGCGCTGAACCTGCTCGCGCAGTACTTCGGGCAGCTGCGGGCCAGCGGCGGGCTCGACCACTACGCCACGCTGCCGGTGCCGCCCGCCGCGGTGGTGCTGGGGGCGGCGGGGGCGTACGCCTCCTTCACCGTGCCGGGGACCGTGGTCACGGCGCTCTTCGGGTGCGTGCTGTTCGGGCTGCCGGTGACGCATCTGTGGGTGCTCGTCGCGGTGATCCCCTTGGCGGGCGCCGCGCTCGCCGGTCTCGGGGCCGCGCTCGGGCTGCTCGCGCCGCGGCCCGAACTGGCCACGCTGCTCGGCCAGTTGGGGATGTCCGCGGCTCTGCTGCTCGGCGTGCTGCCGGCCGACCGGATGCCCGAGGTGGTCCGGTTCGCGCGGGATCTGCTGCCCTCGACGTACGGCGTGGAGGCCTTCGCGCGGACCTTCGGACCACACCCCGACTGGGCCTTCGTACTGGGTGACCTCGCCGTGTGCGGGGTGGTCGGTGTCGTCTCGCTGGCCGTCGCAACCTGGGCGTACCGCCGGGCGGCCGTCCGGTGACGCGCCGCACAGGGCGGCCTGGCACGATGGCAGGGTGACCGCTCCGCTGACTCCGCCGCCGCCACCGCGTGACCAGTCCCCGAACCAGGCCTGGCAGCCGCCCGCTGCCGGGCAGGCGGGTTCCGCCCCGCATGACGCCGTGTACGCCGCCCCGCCCGGGGCACAAGGCCCCCACGGCCACCACGACCCCCTGGGCGCGTACGGCGCGTACGGCATATCCGGCTCGTACGGACAGGACGGTCCTGGCATGAAGACCGAGGTGCGAGAGGCCGCCGTGGTCACGGTCGTGGTGGCGCTCTTCGGGGCGTTGCTCGGGGTGCTGTGGTGGCGGCTGGCGCCGAGTGTGCCGCTGGTCGGGGATGTCGTCGACAAGAGCTGGGTCGTCTACTTCAAGGATTCCGAGGGGGAGCAGGCCGTCGGGGTGGACGGAACGTTCACTCTGCTTGCGCTCGCGTTCGGGCTGGTGAGCGCGGTCGCCGTGTTTCTGTGGCGGCGGCGTGGGGGTGTGCCGTTGGTGGTGGCGCTCGCTGTCGGGGGGTTTCTCGGGGCGTTGCTGGCCTGGCGGGTCGGGGTGTGGCTCGGGCCCACGGAGGATGTGATCGGGCATGCGAAGGAAGCGGGCAAGGGGGTTGCGTTTTCGGCGCCGCTGAAGTTGGGGGCGAAGGGGGCGTTGCTGGCCTGGTCGCTGGGGGCGTTGGTGGTTCATCTGGGGCTGACGGCGTTGTTCGGGCCTCGGGAAGCGGATCCTTATCAGCTGCCTCAGCCTCCGGCGGGCCAGCAGGGGCCGTACGGGCCGCCGTCGGCGTAGGTTTCTCGCCCCCGCCGCCCCTACCCGTCCCATCCTGTGAAGGGGCTCCGCCCCTTCGACCCCGCCAGAGGGCTGCCGCCCCCTGGACCCCCGCTTCGGCCCTGAAGGGGCCTCGTCCTCAAACGCCGGACGGGCTGAGGTGCCTGGCCGGCGAAGACCCCTGTGTTGGGTGGTCAGGCGCGTCCGATGGGGGCCAGGGTCGCGTTCGTGAGGTTGGTGAGGTCGGCGGGGGAGAGTTCGACCTCCAGGCCGCGGCGGCCTGCCGAGACGCAGATCGTGGGGTGGGCCGAGGCCGAGGCGTCCAGCACCGTGGGGAGTTTTTTGCGCTGGCCGAGTGGGGAGATGCCGCCGCGGACGTAGCCCGTGGTGCGTTCCGCCAGGGCCGGGTCGGCCATCGCGGCGCGCTTGCCGCGGACCGCCGACGCCAGGGCCTTGAGGTCGAGCTGGCCGGCCACCGGGACGACCGCCACGGTCAGGGTGCCGTCCACGTCCGCCACGAGGGTCTTGAAGACCCTGTCGGGGGAGACGCCCATCGCCTCCGCGGCCTCCTCGCCGTAGGACGGGTGGGAGGGGTCGTGGTCGTAGGCGTGGATCGTGTACTCGACGCCGGCGGCGGACAGCGCCACCGTCGCGGGGGTGCCGCCGCCGGACTGGGGCTGGGTCTTCTTCGACTTCTTCGCCATGTCGTTCCGCTCGTCGTTCCGCTCAGTTGAGGCTCGTCGGGCCGCGCGTCAGGTCCGACGCCGGGAGCGACGGCAGCGTACGGATGATCGAGGTCTCGGCGCGAAGGAGTTTCAGCTCGTCGCGCAGGCGGGACGCGATGTCCGGAGCCTGGAGCAGGCGCTGCTTCGTCGGGGTGTCCAGCATCATCGCGGCCGCGACCAGGTAGGAGACGACCGAGGGCTGGTCCGGGAGGTCGGCCGTGGTGGACAGACTGCGTTCGCGGGCGCCCGCCAGGCGCTTCTGGTACTGGCGGAACGCCCGCAGCACCCCTTCCGCGAGCGCCCCCGCCTCGTCGCCCTGCTCGTCCGGCAGTTCCTCCAGCTCCGCCGTCAGGAACGGGCCCGACGCGTCCACCGAGAGCAGGCGTACGCGAGTCGTTCCCGTCGCCAGAACCTCGAAGGTGCCGTCGGCCCGCTCCCGGATCGTCGCCGCGTCCGCCACACAGCCCACCCCGTGGAAGGCCTTGACCGGCTCCGGGCCGAAGCCCGCCGCGGGGCCGCGCTCGGGGACGGAGGTGGGGTCGGGCATGCCGGGGGCACTCTGGGCCACCTCGTGCCCGTCGCGGATCGCCACTACGGCGAAACGGCGCGGCTCCTCCTCGGAGGTCTTCAGGAGGTCGCGCATCATGGCGCGATAGCGCTCCTCGAAGATGTTCAGCGGCAGCACGAGTCCCGGGAACAGCACCGAGTTCAGGGGGAAGAGCGGAAGGCGGACGGTCACGGCGCCAAAGCCTAGTGGTCGCCGGAGTGAACACGTCCGGCGTGCCCACCCTGTGGATGTCCGGTGCGTGTGCTCCGTGCGTGGGCGGCGGTCGTCCGCAGCCGTACTTCGTGGCGCACCTCCAGGAAACGGCCCAGCGGGTCTTCCGAGAACCGGCTCCAGGGGTAGGACGTGGCGTACGGGCCGATCAGGCGCAGCTGCTCCAGGGCGTCCTCCCAGCGGCCCAGCCGTACCAGGACGTACGTCAGCTTGTTGCGGATCGCGGCCGGCCAGAGGTCGGCGGCCGGGAAGCGGGCGGAGAGCGCGATCGCGCGGTCGGCCGCCGCGACCAGCCGCTCGGGCGGCACGCCCGGACCGCAGCCGTCGTTCAGGTAGGCGAGGACGGCCCGGGCCGGAAGCGCCTGTACGAGGGAGTCGGCCGGGGCGTCCTGCGCGGCCCGGTCGGCGAAGTCGAGGCACTCACGGTGGGAGCCGTGCCAGGACGAGGCGAGGTAGCGCAGGGCCGCCACATGGCAGCCGTAGTGGAGCGGGGCCCGGCGTAGTGCGGCCTCCCACAGCTCGCCGAAGTAGGTGTGCCCGGCGCGTGAGCCGCGTGCGTGGTCCAGCGCGATCCGCCAGGGCACCGGGTCGCGGTCGTCGGCGCGTGCGGCGGCGGTGATCAGCGGGCTGACCCCGCGCAGCAGTTCGGCACGGGCCGGTGACCGCCAGGCGTGGTCCACCGCGAGCTGGGCCCGGACCAGGAGCATGTCCGGATCGTGCGGGGCTGCCGCGTGCCAGGTCTCCAGCCACTCCGGCCGCGAGCGGGCGAAGGCCGCCAGGCGCAGCGCGTACCCGTCGCGGCACTCCCACAGCGCCCTGTGGCGGGTGGTGGCGAGCAGCTCGGCGGCGGTCTCGTACGCGCCCCGCCCGGCCGCGACCAGCGCGGGTCCGAGGCGGTCGTCGGGCGCGTCGAGAAGCACCTCGTCGTCGGTGGTGAGTCCGACGGCGGGGTGTTCTACGGTCCTTGTCGTCCGGGACGCCCGGCCGAACGGGGGCAGCAGAGCCATGGTGCCGACCATTGAAAGTCGGCTGGTCACGCCCGCGCCATAGGGATCGGGCAACAGGTGGAAAGTTGTACGCCGGCAGGTCAAGAACAGGTAAAGGTCAACCTTTCAACAACTGTCCTGACCGCATCAGTTCGACTCAGCAGCCCCACTGGTCTCACGGGCCTCAGCAATGTCAGTTCCTCGCCAGTGTCAGTTCCCTGAGTTCCTTCAGTTCCTTCGATTCCTCAGTTCCGGCGCAGCATGCGCGTCGCACCCGTGGCCACCGTCGTCGCCAGGATCCAGCCCAGCAGGATCATCGCCGCCGCCAGCCACTGCCAGGCGCCGCTCAGCTGCCAGAACCCGACCTGGCCCAGGTCGATGACCGGCAGGAGCAGGTCGAGGGCGAAGAGGGGAGGGTTCCAGGTCGGGTGTTCGCCGCCCTTGATCGGCGGGTGGTCGGCGTAGGTGAAGGCCACCGAGCTCGCCGCCCACAGCACCGCCATCCACACGGCCGCGCGGCCCGGCCGATAGCCGTAGGCGACCATCCAGTCCTGCGCGTACCCCCACAGCTTGGCCGCGGGCGGCAGGGTCTCGCGGCGGCGGCGCTGCTTGGCGAGCAGCACCTCGCGCGCGTCCTCGTCCTCACCGCCGGCCCGCAGCACGGCGGCCAGCCGCTCGTACGGCTCCGGGTTGTACTCGGCCGTCGCGGCGGTCACCCACTCCAGCCGCCGTTCCAGCGGGAACGGGCCGCGCGGCACGAGGTTCTCGTACGTGAAGCCGCCCATGTGCAGCAGCCCCGGGCCCGGCCAGGCGTCCGCCCGGTCCATCAGGTTGACGACCCGCGCCCCCGACAGCACCACTCCGCCGCGCTCCGGGTGCTCGCCGAGGAAGCGCAGCTCGGGTGTCTGGATGCGGCGCAGTGACAGCTCCTGCTCGTCGGTGAAGGAGAAGCGGGCCCGCTCCAGGTCGACCGCGTCCCCGAACCGCCCGTCGTCCAGCCGCACCCCGCCCTGGCACTGGAACCGCTGGATACGCGTCCCGCGCGCGGGGGTACGGCCGCTCAGCAGCGGGCTGCCGATGCCCGCCGGAGTCAGATACAGCGTGCGCCCGACGGTCAGCTGGGGCGCGTTCAGCGCGAGCCGCGTGTACGGGTTGACGAGCCGGGCGCCCCGCAGGCTCAGCGACACGCCGATGCTGGCGCCGCGCAGACTCAGTTCGCCGTGCGACTCCAGCATCTCGGCCTGGAGGTCCTGGCCGACGTTGATGCCGTCCGCGGCGATGGAGCGGCCGCTGCGGTCGCGGTAGACGATGGCCTGGTTGAGCAGCAGGTCCGTGCCGATCTGGGCGTCGGTGAGCCGGATGCCGTTGTGGAAACGGCAGCGCGGCAGGTGCAGATCGCCCTCGGTGTGCACGCGGGCGGCCTCCAGGCGCGGCACCGCGCAGTCCACCAGCCGTACGGTCGTGAAGTGGGCCTCCGGCAGCCGGATCTCCCGGTCGAAGCGGCAGCCGCGCATCTCGACGTACGGCACCACCGTGCCGCCCGCGAGGTCCATCGTGTCGCTGATCCGTACGCCGACGAGCTTGAGCGACGACACGCGGCCCGCGAGGGCGGGCGGGCCGTCCAGCAGCAGCCAGCAGATGATCCGCGCGCGCACGGTGCGGTCGTCTCCCCAGGGATGGCCGCCGTGCGGATCGTCGACGACGGTGTCGCCGCTGCTCAGGTCGTACACGCTGCCGTTGCGGAAGGCCTGCCACATGCCGAGTTCGGCGGCGGTCAGGTCGTTCGGCAGGTCGTCCGGCAGGTCTCCGTCACGGAGGCCGGCACCTTCGGTCACGTTTCGCCCATCCCCCTCATCTACTCATGGGTTCGTACAACTGTTCATGCCCGCTGAGTGACACCACGAACGCAAGACGTGAAGGTGATCTTCCAGGCTCCCGTGAGATCCTCGGGGGGATCTGTATCAGCCATTGATACGCGCGAACGACGCCGGACGCGGGTCTGAGAGAATTGAGCCCGTGCTGCAACATTTCTCTATGGCCCGAATCGATCTGCGCGGCGACGCCCTCCCCGAGGGCCCTGCCCTGCGCGACCTGCTGCCCCGAGCCGACTTCGATGTTCAGGCCGCTCTGGAGAAGGTGCGTCCGATCTGCGAGGCCGTGCATCATCGGGGCGACGCGGCGCTGATCGACTTCGCCGAGAAGTTCGACGGGGTCAAGCTCGACCAGGTGCGGGTGCCCGCCGAGGCGCTCACGCGCGCGTTGGAGGAGCTCGACCCGGCCGTGCGCGCGGCCCTGGAGGAGTCCATCCGCCGCGCCCGTCTCGTCCACCGCGAGCAGCGCCGTACGACGCACACGACCCAGGTCGTGCCGGGCGGTTCCGTGACCGAGAAGTGGGTTCCGGTCGACCGTGTCGGGCTGTACGCGCCCGGTGGCCGGTCCGTCTACCCGTCCTCCGTGATCATGAACGTCGTCCCGGCCCAGGAGGCCGGCGTCGAGTCGATCGCACTGGCCTCTCCGGCCCAGTCCGAGTTCGGTGGCCTGCCGCACCCGACGATCCTCGCCGCGTGCGCGCTGCTGGGCGTCGACGAGGTGTACGCGGCCGGGGGCGCGACCGCCGTCGCGATGTTCGCGTACGGCACCGAGTCCTGCCCGCCCGCCAACATGGTCACCGGCCCCGGCAACATCTGGGTCGCCGCCGCCAAGCGCTACTTCACCGGCAAGATCGGCATCGACGCCGAAGCGGGCCCGACCGAGATCGCGGTCCTGGCCGACTCCACCGCCGACCCGGTGCACGTCGCCGCCGACCTGATCAGCCAGGCCGAGCACGACCCGCTGGCCGCCGCCGTCCTGGTCACCGACTCCGTGGAGCTCGCGGACGCGGTGGAGAAGGAGCTGGAGCCGCAGGTCGCGGCCACCAAGCACATCGACGACCGCATCGTGCCCGCCCTCAAGGGCAGGCAGTCCGCGATCGTCCTGGTCGACGGTGTCGAGGAGGGCCTCAGGGTGGTGGACGCGTACGGCGCCGAGCACCTGGAGATCCAGACGGCCGACGCGGCCGCCGTGGCCGACCGGGTGCGCAACGCCGGCGCCGTCTTCATCGGCCCTTGGGCGCCGGTCTCGCTCGGCGACTACGCCGCCGGCTCCAACCACGTGCTGCCCACCGGTGGCTGCGCCTGCCACTCCTCGGGCCTGTCCGTCCAGTCCTTCCTGCGCGGCATCCACATCGTCGACTACACGAAGGACGCGCTGGCCGAGGTCGCGCATCACGTGGTCACGCTGGCGGAGGCGGAGGATCTGCCGGCGCACGGCGCGGCGATCAAGGCGCGGTTCGACTGGAAGGTTCCGACGAGCAAGTGAACGACGTACGTATCGACGATCTCCCCGTACGGGACGAGCTGCGCGGCAAGTCCCCCTACGGCGCGCCCCAGTTGGACGTCCCCGTACGGCTGAACACCAACGAGAACCCCTACCCGCTGCCCGAGCCGCTGGTCGAACGCATCGCCGAGCGGGTTCGTGAGGCGGCCCGGAACCTCAACCGCTACCCGGACCGGGACGCGGTCGAGCTGCGCACCCAGCTCGCCAAGTACCTGACCGACACCTCCGGCTACGAGGTCGGCCTGGCCAACGTCTGGGCCGCCAACGGCTCCAACGAGGTCATCCAGCAGCTGCTCCAGACCTTCGGCGGACCCGGCCGTACGGCCATCGGCTTCGAGCCGTCGTACTCGATGCACGGGCTCATCTCGCGCGGCACCGGCACGGGCTGGATCTCCGGTCCGCGGTGCGAGGACTTCACGATCGACCTCGCCGCCGCCGAGGAGGCGATCGCCGAGCACCGGCCCGACGTCGTCTTCATCACCACGCCCAACAACCCCACGGGCACCGCGGTCCCGCCCGAGACGGTCCTCGCGCTGTACGAGGCCGCGCAGGCGGCCAAGCCGTCGATGGTCGTGGTCGACGAGGCGTACATCGAGTTCAGCCACGGCGACTCGCTGCTGCCGCTGCTCGAAGGCCGGCCGAATCTCGTCGTCTCCCGGACGATGTCGAAGGCCTTCGGCGCCGCCGGCCTGCGCCTCGGCTATCTCGCCGCGCACCCGGCGGTGGTGGACGCCGTCCAGCTCGTACGGCTGCCGTACCACCTGTCGGCCGTCACCCAGGCGACCGCGCTGGCCGCCCTGGAGCACACCGACACGCTTCTGAAGTACGTCGAGCAGCTGAAGGCGGAGCGGGACCGGCTGGTCACCGAGCTGCTGGCGATCGGCTACGAGGTCACCGCGTCGGACGCCAACTTCGTGCAGTTCGGGCGGTTCGACGACAGCCACGCCATCTGGCAGAAGATCCTCGACCGGGGCGTCCTGGTCCGGGACAACGGCGTGCCGGGCTGGCTGCGGGTGACCGCCGGAACCCCCGAAGAGAACGACGCGTTCCTCGACGCGGTACGTGAACTGATGAGTTTTGTGGGGGACACCCCCACACCCCCGGAGGAGCAGAGCGCATGAACCGCGTAGGACGCATAGAGCGGGTGACGAAGGAGACCTCGGTCCTCGTCGAGATCGACCTCGACGGATCCGGCAAAGTCGATGTGTCGACCGGCGTCGGCTTCTACGACCACATGCTCGACCAGCTCGGCCGCCACGGCCTGTTCGACCTCACGGTCAAGACCGAGGGCGACCTGCACATCGACTCGCACCACACCATCGAGGACACCGCCCTCGCGCTGGGCGCCGCCTTCAAGCAGGCCCTCGGCGACAAGGTGGGGATCTACCGCTTCGGCAACTGCACGGTCCCGCTGGACGAGTCCCTCGCCCAGGTCACCGTCGACCTGTCCGGCCGCCCCTACCTCGTGCACACCGAGCCCGAGAAGATGGCGCCGATGATCGGCGAGTACGACACCACGATGACCCGCCACATCCTGGAGTCCTTCGTCGCCCAGGCGCAGATCGCGCTGCACGTGCACGTGCCGTACGGGCGCAACGCCCACCACATCGTGGAGTGCCAGTTCAAGGCGCTGGCGCGGGCCCTGCGGTACGCCTCCGAGCGCGACCCGCGCGCGGCGGGCATCCTTCCCTCCACGAAGGGTGCGCTGTAACCCATGAACGGGCTGTCCACCGTCCTGATCGTCGTCGGTCTCTTCCTGATCGGCGGGATCATCTCCTTCGTCAAGCAGGGGATGCCGAAGAACCTCATCGTGCTGCTCTCCATAGGCGCCGCGATGTGTCTCGTGGCCGGTGTCCTGAGGCTGGAGGTGTGGAATTGAGCAGCGGTGTGAAGAAGGTCGTCGTCTTCGACTACGGCTTCGGCAACGTGCGCTCCGCCGAACGCGCCCTCGCGCGCGCGGGCGCCGACGTCGAGATCACCCGTGACTTCGACAAGGCCATGAACGCCGACGGCCTGCTGGTGCCCGGCGTCGGAGCCTTCGCCGCCTGCATGCAGGGCCTGAAGGAAGCCCGCGGCGACTGGATCGTCGAGCGGCGGCTGGCCGGCGGGCGCCCGGTGATGGGCATCTGCGTCGGCATGCAGATCCTGTTCGCGCGCGGCATCGAGCACGGCGTCGAGGCCGAGGGCATGGGCGAGTGGCCCGGCTCGGTCGAGCCGCTCCAGGCCGACATTGTGCCCCACATGGGCTGGAACACCGTCGACGCGCCGGCCGGCTCCGAGCTGTTCGCCGGCCTGGACGCGGACGCGCGCTTCTACTTCGTGCACTCCTACGCCGTCCACGACTGGACCCTGGAGACCGGGAACCCGCTGATGACCGCCCCGCTGGTCACCTGGTCGACGCACGGCAAGCCCTTCGTGGCCGCCGTGGAGAACGGCGCCCTGTGGGCCACCCAGTTCCACCCCGAGAAGTCCGGCGACGCCGGAGCGCAGCTGCTCACCAACTGGATCGGAACCCTGTAGAGACATGGCCAAGCTCGAACTCCTCCCCGCCGTCGACGTCCGCGACGGCCAGGCCGTCCGCCTCGTGCACGGCGAGTCCGGCACCGAGACGTCCTACGGCTCCCCGCTGGAGGCCGCCCTGGCCTGGCAGCGGTCGGGTGCCGAGTGGCTGCACCTGGTCGACCTGGACGCCGCCTTCGGTACCGGCGACAACCGCGAGCTGATCGCCGAGGTCGCGGGGGCGATGGACATCAAGGTCGAGTTGTCCGGCGGTATCCGCGACGACGCCTCCCTGGCAGCCGCGCTCGCCACCGGCTGCACGCGCGTGAACCTCGGCACGGCCGCCCTGGAGACCCCCGAGTGGGTCGCCAAGGTCATCGCCGAGCACGGCGACAAGATCGCGGTGGGCCTGGACGTACGGGGCACCACGCTCCGCGGCCGCGGCTGGACCCGCGACGGCGGTGACCTCTACGAGACGCTGGAGCGCCTCAACAACGAGGGCTGCGCCCGTTACGTCGTCACGGACATCGCCAAGGACGGCACGCTCCAGGGCCCGAACCTGGAGCTGCTGAAGAACGTCTGCGCGGCGACGGACCGCCCGGTCGTCGCCTCCGGCGGCGTCTCGTCCCTGGACGACCTGCGGGCCATCGCCGAGCTCGTCCCGCTCGGTGTCGAGGGCTCCATCGTCGGGAAGGCCCTGTACGCGAAGGCGTTCACCCTGGAAGAGGCCCTGGAGGTTGTCTCGTCATGACGTCCGATGCCGTACGGCGCGTGCAGAGCGGAAGTCCCTGGGAAGAGTCCTTCGGGTTCGCACGCGCCGTCGCGGCGGGTGATCGTGTGCTGGTGGCGGGCACTACGTCCTTCAAGGGGGACGTGCTGTACGGCGAGGGCGACCCGTACGAGCAGGCCAGCGTGGCCTTCACCAACGCGATCGAGGCGCTCGGCGAGTTCGGGCTCGGCGTCGAGTCCGTGATCCGGACCCGGATGTACCTCACCCACGCGCGCGACGTGGACGCCGTGGGCCGGGCCCACAAGGAGTTCTTCGACACGGTGCGCCCGGTCTCGACGTTGCTCGTCGTGGAGGGTTTCGTGGACTCGCGCATTCTGGTCGAAGTGGAAATAGAAGCATTCAGAAGGACGTTGGAGGAGCCGGTCTCATGACCCTGGCGGTCCGAGTCATCCCCTGCCTGGACGTGGACAACGGCCGGGTCGTCAAGGGCGTCAACTTCCAGAACCTGCGCGACGCGGGCGACCCCGTCGAGATGGCCAAGGTGTACGACGCCGAGGGCGCCGACGAGCTGACGTTCCTGGACATCACCGCGTCGTCCGGCAACCGCGAGACGACCTACGACGTCGTGCGCCGCACGGCCGAGCAGGTCTTCATCCCGCTGACGGTCGGCGGCGGCGTCCGCACGGCCGAGGACGTGGACAAGCTGCTGCGCGCGGGCGCCGACAAGGTGGGCGTCAACACCGCGGCCATCGCCCGCCCCGAGCTGATCCGCGAGATCGCCGAGCGCTTCGGGCGGCAGGTGCTCGTCCTCTCGGTCGACGCGCGGCGCACTCCCGAGGGCACCTTCGAGGTCACCACCCACGGCGGCCGCAAGGGCACGGGCATCGATGCCGTCGAGTGGGCCCACCGGGCCGCCGAGCTGGGCGCGGGCGAGATCCTGCTCAACTCGATGGACGCGGACGGCACCAAGGACGGCTACGACCTGGAGATGATCCAGGCCGTACGCAAGCACGTGACGGTCCCGGTGATCGCGTCCGGCGGCGCCGGGAAGCTCGCCGACTTCGCGCCGGCCATCGAGTCGGGAGCGGACGCGGTGCTCGCCGCGTCGGTGTTCCACTTCGGGGATCTGCGGATCGGCGAGGTGAAGGACGCGTTGCGCGGGGCGGGGCACCCCGTCCGCTGACGCTCCGCCGCGCACCGGGCTGACTCCCGGTCGAGCCCCGGCCTCCCTCGCGGTGGCCGGGGTTTTCTCATGACCAGATACGAAAGGGAAGTTGCGCAAAATATGTTGTGCAATTTTTCTTTCGCATCTACGGTGAGGGCATGACAGGCAAGGAAAGAGACCGCCGGATCACGGACCTGGGCACCCTCAAGGCGCTCGCCCATCCGCTGCGGATGAACCTTCTCCGCGGGCTGACGATCGCCCAGGTCGCCACCGCCTCACAGCTCGCCGAGCAGGTCGACGAGGCGGTCTCACTGGTCAGCTACCACCTGCGCAAGCTCGCCGAGCACGGCCTCATCGAGGAGGCCGAGCCGCAGAGCGCGGACGGTCGCGAGCGCTGGTGGCGGCCCGCCTCGGACGGCGTGAGCATCCGCGACGAGGACTTCCGTGACGCTCCCGAGAAGGCGGCCGCGCACACGGCGGCGAGCAGGCTCTTCGCCGAGCAGCGCGCGGACATGTACCGACGCTGGCTCGACGAGCGGGCCCACTGGAGCGCCGAGTGGAACCGGGTGGCCGAGTCCACGGAGTCCAACCTGCGGCTCACCGCGGACGAACTGGCCGAGTTGAACAAGGAGTTGCTCGCCCTGCTCCGCCGGTACGACGAGCAGGGCCGCGCCGCCGACGCCGCGGGAGACACCGACGGCCGCGAGAACGTCGCGGTGCACACGTACAACTTCCCCTTCCGGCCCTGAGAGGACCGACGTGCCTTCGCTGCTCACCGCCTTAGGGACCACACCGGTCTCGGCGCGCCCCGCCCACCGCGACCCCAACGTCCTGCGCTGGCTCGCCGCCTACACCTCCTCGATGATCGGCGACAGCGTCTACTACATCGCCCTGTCCTGGGCGGCCGTACAGGCCGGTTCGCCGTCCCAGGCCGGAGTGGTCATGGCGGTGAGCGCCGTGCCGCGGGCCCTGCTGATGCTGGGCGGGGGAGTGATCGCCGACCGGCTCGGGCCGCGCAAGGTCGTCATCGGCAGCGACGCCGTGCGGTGCGCGGCCGTCCTCGCGGTGGCCGGACTGCTCTTCTTCACCACCCCGGGCCTATGGCCGCTGGCCGCGCTCGCCCTGGTCTTCGGCACCGTCGACGCCGTGTTCATGCCGGCCGTGGGTGCGCTCCCCGCGCGCGTGACGACACGCGACCAGCTCGCGCGCGTGCAGGGCATGCGGGGCCTCGGGATCCGCTTCGCGAGCGTCGTCGGCGGTCCGCTCGGCGGTCTCGGGGTCGCGGTCGGGGGCGCGTCGGCCGCGTTCGGCCTCGCCGGGCTGCTCATCGCGGTGTCGCTGCCGCTGCTGGTCTCCGTGCGCATACGGGAGCTGCCCGCCGACGACAAGGCGGCCGCGCGGGGCGGCACCGCCTGGCGCGATCTGGTGGCCGGCCTCGCCTACATCCGCCGCCACCGGGTGCTCGCTCCGCTGATGCTGGCCATCGCCCTCGGTGACCTCGGCTTCGTCGGCCCGCTCAACGTCGGCCTGACGCTGCTCGCCGACGAGCGGGGCTGGGGCGCCTCCGGAATGGGCTGGGTGCTCGCCGGTTTCGGCGTCGGCGCGGGTGCCGCGTCCCTGCTGCTGACCGTGCGCGGCAGCCTGCCGCACGCCGGGCGGGTGGCAGGCTGCACGATTCTCGCCGGGTCGGTCGCGATCGGCGCCCTGGCCTTCGTGACCGGCGTGGTCGCGGCCGTCGGGGTCGCCCTGCTCATCGGACTGCTCGCCGGGCTCAGCGGCGCCATGTGCGGCGCCCTGCTGCAGACCCAGGCCGACGCCGCCTACCTGGGCCGCGTCACCGCCGTCTCCGGGCTGGTCAGCCTCGGTTTCGCGCCGCTCAGCATGCCCCTGTCCGCCACCGCCATCGGTGCCTGGGGCACCGGCCCGGTCTTCGTGGTCAGCGCGGCGGTGTGCGGGCTGGGCGGAGTGATCGCCCTGTGCGTGCCCGGTCTGCGCCGCGCCGAACTCCCGAAGTGACCTCTCAGATCCCCAGCTGCTTCCCCTCGTGCAGCTTGGTGATCGCGTCCTTGTCGCCGTCCAGCTCGACCTTGGCGGCGCTCTGGCGGCCGTAGGCGAACAGCAGCAGCTCCGACGGCTCGCCGGTCACCGTGACGACGGGCGTGCCCTTGTGGGCGACCGCGGTCTGGCCGTCGGGGCGGCGCAGAACGAGGCCCGTGGGGGCGGTGCGGCCCACCAGGCGGGCGGAGCGCTCCAGGCGGGACCACAGGGCGTCCTGGAAGACCGGGTCGAGTTCGCGCGGCGTCCAGTCCGGCTGGGCGCGGCGGACGTCCTCCGTGTGGACGTAGAACTCGATCGTGTTCGACGCCTCGTCGATCTGCTTGAGCTGGAACGGCGAGAAGCGCGGCGGGCCGGTGCGGATGAGCTGGATCAGCTCCTCGTACGGCTTGGCCGCGAACTCCTCCATCGCCTTGTCCAGGCGCGGGGCGAGCTGCTTGATCAGGATCCCGGCGGCGGCGTCGGGCCGGCGCTCGCGCACCACCACGTGCGCGGCCAGGTCACGCGTCGTCCAGCCCTCGCAGAGGGTGGGGGCGTCCGGGCCCTCGGCCTCCAAGAGGTCGGCCAGGAGAAGTCGTTCACGCTTGGCGAAGGTCGACATGCAGTCAGCCTACGACCACGTATCAGGTCCGCCCAATGGACGGTCACCCAGGGTTGTCAGTGGCGCGCGGCACAATGGCATGCATGACCACCAGTACGCCCCGTCAGCCCAGTCGGCTGGACCCCGAGATCGCCGCACGGCTCAAGCGCAGCGCGGACGGGCTCCTGCCTGCCATCGCCCAGCAGTACGACACCGGAGAGGTGCTGATGCTCGGCTGGATGGACGACGAGGCGCTGCATCGGACGCTCACCACCGGCCGCTGCACCTACTGGTCGCGCAGCCGCGGGGAGTACTGGGTCAAGGGCGACACCTCCGGCCACTTCCAGTGGGTCAGGTCCGTCGCCCTCGACTGCGACGCGGACACCGTGCTCGTCAAGGTCGACCAGGTCGGTGCGGCCTGCCACACGGGCGCGCGCACCTGCTTCGACGAGGACGTACTGCTCAAGGACGGCGCCGATTCCGGCGTACCGGCCTCGGATCAGTAAGGTCAGCCGCCATGGACCTCGAGACCTTCCGCAAGCTGGCCTCCGACCGTCGCGTCATCCCGGTCACCCGCAAGCTCCTCGCCGACGGCGACACCCCGGTCGCCCTCTACCGCAAGCTCGCCGCCGAGCGCCCGGGCACCTTCCTGCTGGAGTCCGCGGAGAACGGCCGCTCCTGGTCCCGCTACTCGTTCGTGGGCGTCCGGTCCGCCGGGACCCTCACCGAGCGAGACGGACAGGCCCACTGGCTCGGCACCCCGCCCGTCGGCGTCCCCGTCGAGGGCGACCCGCTGGCCGCCCTGCGCACCACCATCGAGGCCCTGCACACCCCGCGCGACCTCGCCCACGACCTGGGCCTGCCGCCCTTCACCGGCGGCATGGTCGGCTATCTCGGCTACGACATCGTGCGCCGCCTGGAGAAGATCGGCCCCGGCGAGCGGGACGACCTGAAGCTGCCCGAGCTGACCATGCTGCTCACCAGTGACCTCGCCGTCATGGACCACTGGGAGGGCTCCGTCCTGCTGATCGCCAACGCGATCAACCACAACGACCTCGACACGGGCGTCGACGAGGCCTACGCGGACGCGGTCGCCCGCCTCGACGCCATGCAGGCCGACCTGACGCGCCCGGTCGCCCAGCCGCCGGCCGTGCTCCCGCCCTCCGAGCTCCCGGAGTACACGGCCCTCTGGGGCGGCGAGGACTTCCAGGAGGCCGTCGAGGACGTCAAGGAGCGCATCCGGGCCGGCGAGGCCTTCCAGGTGGTCCCCTCCCAGCGCTTCGAAACGCCGTGCACGGCAAGCGCGTTGGACGTCTACCGGGTGCTCAGGGCGACCAACCCGTCGCCGTACATGTACCTCTTCCGCTTCGACGGATTCGACGTCGTCGGATCGTCCCCCGAAGCCCTGGTGAAGGTCGAGGACGGGCAGGCGATGGTCCACCCCATCGCCGGCACGCGGTGGCGCGGGGCCACCCCGCAGGAGGACCAGGCCCTCGCCGACGAACTGCTCGCCGACCCCAAGGAGCGCGCCGAGCACCTCATGCTGGTCGACCTCGGCCGCAACGACCTGGGGCGGGTCTGCGAGCCGGGTTCGGTCGAGGTCGTCGACTTCATGACCATCGAGCGGTACTCGCACGTGATGCACATCGTCTCGACGGTGACGGGCCGCGTGGCACCCGGCCGCACGGCCTTCGACGTCCTGACGGCCTGCTTCCCGGCCGGCACCCTCTCCGGTGCCCCCAAGCCCCGCGCGATGCAGATCATCGACGAACTCGAACCGTCCAGGCGGGGCTTGTACGGCGGCTGCGTCGGCTACCTCGACTTCGCGGGCGACTCTGACACCGCCATCGCGATCCGTACGGCACTGCTGCGCGGCGGCACGGCGTACGTCCAGGCCGGCGCGGGCATCGTCGCCGACTCGGACCCGGTCGCCGAGGACACCGAGTGCCGGAACAAGGCGGCGGCGGTCCTGCGGGCGGTCCACACGGCAAACCGGCTCACGTAACCGGCTCACGCAACCCCTTAGCCGAACCCCGGGTGAGTGTTCGCCCGGGGTTCGGGTGATAGTGGACTACGTGACTGCTGTTCCGCACCCCCGTTCCGAAGCCCCCGGTTCCGCCCGGGCCGGCCGTCTGAGCCTCGCCGTCGCCCTGCTGTGCGGTGCCCTCGGCGCGGCCGTCGCGCTGCTCTCGACCCGGCAGCGCTGGTCGGAGGGCACCGTGACGGTGGCCGGCGGCCCGTTCCCGCTGATCGCCAAGGGCAGTGACGTCACGGGCGTTCCCGCGGCCCTGGCCATAGTGGGGCTCGCCGCGCTCGTCGCCGTCTTCGCCGTCCGCCGGGCCGGCCGCTTCATGGTCGCCGCCCTGCTCGCGCTCTCCGGCGCCGGCACCGTCGCCGCCGCCCTGCTCGGCGCCTCCGACAGCGCCGCGCTGGACGAGAAGGCCGCGCAGGCGTCCGGCGACACCTCGGCCACCGTCCAGACCCTCACCCACACCGCCTGGCCGTACGTCGCGGCCGTCGGCGGCGTGCTGATCCTGCTCGCCGGACTGCTGGCCCTGCGCTACGGCCGGCTGTGGCCCGGCATGTCCGGCCGCTACGAGCGCGGTGGCGTCCCCCGGCCCCGCCGCAGGTCCCCGGCCGCCGACCCCGACCGCCCCGAGGAACTCTGGAAGGCCCTCGACCGCGGTGAGGACCCGACCGGCACCTGACCGGGCGGCCGCGCCGTGACCCCCGATCACCGCACGCGGGCGCGTACGGGACAATGACAGCGAGCGACCGGCTCACCCACGTACAACACGTACACAGCAAGAGGAGCAAGCAATGGCGGGCAGCAGCCACGGTCACACCCCGGCCGCCTGGACCGGTGTCACGATCGCCTTCATCGGTTTCTGCGTCTCGGGCGCCTTCATGGTGATGGCCCAGCCCGCGGGCTTCTGGGCCGGCCTGGGTGTCGTGGTCCTCGGCGGCGTCGTCGGCTGGATCATGCGCGGCATGGGCCTCGGCCAGCCCAAGGACTCGCACGTGCTCCTCGCTGAGAAGCGTGAGACGGCGGACGTCCAGGGCTGATCCCGTACGGCGGTCTCGTACGGCCTCGCGTGAGGGCGGCTCCCGGTGCACGACGTACCGGAAGCCGCCCTCACGCGCGCGTAGCCGCCCGCACGGGGCAGAATGCGAGGCGTGAACACCGACGGCCGGAGGGTGACGCGGCCTGGACCGGCGAGCGGGCTGAGGCGGCTGGCTGTCCCTGCCGGGGTCCTCGCGGCCGTCGCCGGCGCCTTCGCGTACGTCGGCGCCGTGGACCCGAACGAGCCCGGCCACTACCCCGCCTGTCCGCTCCTGCAGTACACCGGCCTCTACTGCCCCGGTTGCGGCGGACTGCGCAGTGCGCACGCCGTGGTCCACGGGGACCTCCCGGCGGCGCTCCAGGACAACGCGCTGGCCGTCGTCGGCTATGCGCTCTTCGCCGTGGTGTGGACCGTGTGGGTGGTCCGTGCGGCACGCGGACGACCGTTCAGAATCGATCTCGGGCCCGTGCAGCTGTGGGCCGCGGGTGCGTTGCTGCTGCTCTTCACGGTTGTCCGGAACCTGCCGTTCGGTGGCTGGCTTCATCCTTGATCAACTGGAGAGCGTCCAGTAGGGGAGCACCTCCCGCCCGAGCCGTGCGAAGCTGGTTGGAGGGTGGGGGACGGATCGGCGTCAACCGGATGCGAAGCCTTCGCCCTCCTCCGGATATCATCACAGTGACCATAGGTTTCGTACCGCTTTCACAGTCCACCGTCTGAAAGGGGGCCGCTCGCGTGAGTGTGCTCGACGAGATCATCGACGGAGTCCGTGCCGACCTCGCGGAGCGGCAGGCGCGCGTCAGCCTCGACGAGCTCAAGGAGCGCGCGGCCAAGGCTCCCGCGGCGAAGGACGGGGTCGCCGCACTGAAGGGCGACGGCGTCAAGGTCATCTGCGAGGTCAAGCGCTCCAGCCCCTCCAAGGGTGCGCTGGCCGCGATCGCCGACCCGGCCGGACTCGCCGCGGACTACGAGGCGGGCGGCGCGGCCGTCATCTCCGTGCTGACGGAGCAGCGCCGCTTCGGCGGCTCGCTGGCCGACCTGGAGGCTGTCCGCGCCCGTGTGGACATCCCGGTCCTGCGCAAGGACTTCATCGTCACGTCGTACCAGCTGTGGGAGGCCCGGGCGTACGGCGCCGACCTCGCGCTCCTGATCGTCGCCGCCCTCGACCAGTCGGCGCTGGAATCGCTGATCGAGCGTGCGGTCTCCATCGGCCTGACCCCGCTGGTCGAGGTGCACGACGAGGACGAGGTCGAGCGTGCCGTGGACGCGGGCGCGAAGATCATCGGCGTCAACGCGCGGAACCTGAAGACCCTGGAGGTCGACCGCGGGACGTTCGAGCGCGTCGCGCCCGAGATCCCGGCCCACCTCGTCAAGGTCGCCGAATCGGGCGTCCGCGGCCCCCACGACCTCATCGCCTACGCCAACGCAGGCGCCGACGCGGTCCTGGTCGGCGAGTCCCTGGTGACCGGCAAGGACCCGAAGTCGGCGGTCTCCGACCTGGTGGCGGCGGGCGAGCACCCGGCACTGCGCCACGGGCGCGGCTGATCACCCGCTAGGCTGACCCCGATGAATCGCACTGTGACGACCGTGGACCGGTACGCCCGCCTCGCGCGCGGCTGCCGCCCTCGCGGCTGCCGCGCGCCGGCACGCCGCGTGCACGGCCGTCGCGTGCGCTACGTCATCGGAGACGAACCTGGGCAGGTCAACGGCCGTCGATGGCAGCGCGCCCCATAGGGGCGCGGGGCTCTGTTTGATGTGCGGCTACCGCCGCGCTGGCGCGACAAGCCACATCGGGCCTGCAGCCAACGGACAAAACCCGCCCCCACGGCGATTAGTGCTGTTCACACACCACTCACCGTGAGGTTCACTCATGCCCAGCGAGTTCTTCATCCCCGACCCGGAGGGTCAAGTCCCCAGCCCCGAAGGCTACTTCGGTGCGTTCGGCGGCAAGTTCATCCCGGAGGCCCTCGTCGCCGCCGTGGACGAGGTGGCCGTCGAGTACGACAAGGCCAAGCACGACCCCGAGTTCGCCCGCGAGCTCGACGACCTGCTGGTCAACTACACCGGCCGCCCCAGCTCCCTCACCGAGGTCCCCCGCTTCGCGGAGCACGCGGGCGGCGCACGGATCTTCCTGAAGCGGGAAGACCTCAACCACACCGGCTCCCACAAGATCAACAACGTGCTCGGCCAGGCCCTGCTCACCAAGCGCATGGGCAAGACCCGAGTGATCGCGGAGACCGGCGCCGGCCAGCACGGCGTCGCGACGGCGACGGCCTGCGCGCTGTTCGGCCTCGACTGCACCATCTACATGGGCGAGATCGACACCCAGCGCCAGGCCCTCAACGTGGCCCGCATGCGCATGCTCGGCGCCGAGGTCATCGCCGTGAAGTCGGGCAGCCGCACCCTCAAGGACGCCATCAACGAGGCGTTCCGCGACTGGGTCGCCAACGTCGACCACACGCACTACCTGTTCGGTACGGTCGCCGGCCCGCACCCCTTCCCCGCCATGGTCCGCGACTTCCACCGCGTCATCGGCGTGGAGGCCCGACGCCAGCTCCTGGAGCGCGCCGGACGCCTCCCCGACGCCGCGGTCGCCTGCGTCGGCGGCGGCTCCAACGCCATCGGCCTCTTCCACGCCTTCATCCCCGACACGGACGTACGCCTCATCGGCTGCGAGCCCGCCGGGCACGGCGTGGAGACCGGTGAGCACGCGGCCACGCTGACCGCCGGCGAGCCCGGCATCCTGCACGGCTCCCGCTCCTACGTCCTCCAGGACGAGGAGGGCCAGATCACCGAGCCGTACTCGATCTCGGCGGGTCTGGACTACCCCGGCATCGGACCCGAGCACTCCTACCTCAAGGACAGCGGCCGCGGCGAGTACCGCGCGGTCACCGACGACGCTGCCATGCAGGCCCTGCGTCTGCTGTCCCGCACCGAGGGCATCATCCCGGCCATCGAGAGCGCGCACGCGCTCGCCGGGGCCCTGGAGGTCGGCAAGGAGCTGGGCAAGGACGGGCTGATCGTCGTCAACCTGTCCGGCCGCGGTGACAAGGACATGGACACGGCCGCGCGGTACTTCGGCCTGTACGACACGGACGCGGCCGTCGCCGCGGACGAGGCCGGTACCGGCGCGGAGATCGAGGGGGACGCCAAGTGAGCGGGAACATCCAGCTGTTGACGGACACCCTGCGCGCCGCCAAGGCCGAGGGCCGCTCCGCGCTCATCGCCTACCTCCCGGCCGGGTTCCCGACCGTGGACGGCGGCATCGAGGCGATCAAGGCCGCCCTGGACGGGGGCGCGGACGTCGTGGAGGTCGGTCTGCCGCACAGCGACCCCGTCCTCGACGGTCCCGTCATCCAGACCGCCGACGACATCGCCCTGCGCGGCGGAGTCAAGATCGCGGACGTCATGCGTACGGTCCGCGAGGCGCACGAGGCCACCGGCAAGCCGATCCTCGTCATGACGTACTGGAACCCCATCGACCGCTACGGCGTCGAGCGCTTCACCGCCGAGCTGGCGGAAGCGGGCGGTGCGGGCTGCATCCTGCCCGACCTGCCCGTCCAGGAGGCGTCCCTCTGGAGGGAGCACGCCGAGAAGCACGGCCTGGCGACGGTCTTCGTCGTCGCGCCCAGCAGCAAGGACGAGCGGCTCGCGCAGATCACCGCGGCGGGCAGCGGCTTCGTCTACGCCGCCTCGCTGATGGGCGTCACCGGCACCCGCGCGTCCGTGGGCGCGCAGGCGCAGGACCTGGTCGAGCGCACCCGGGCCACCGGCACCGAACTGCCCGTCTGCGTCGGCCTCGGCGTCTCCAACGCCGAGCAGGCCGCCGAGGTGGCCGGCTTCGCCGACGGCGTGATCGTCGGCTCGGCCTTCGTCAAGCGGATGCTTGACGCGCCGGACGACGCGGCCGGCGTCGAGGCCGTGCGCACCCTCGCCGGTGACCTGGCGAAGGGCGTGCGCGGACAGGCGTAGGGGACACCTTCACGAGTGAAGGATCTTCAGAAGAAGGGCCTTCCGTACGAGTCGCTCGAACGGGTGGACCTGAGGCCGGGGAGGCGCGCTGCGCCTCCCCGGTTCGTTCTGCGGGTGTGAGCGAACAGAATCCTGAGGGAAAGCGGACCGCCCGGGAGCGGCTGGCGGCCGAGCGTGACAAGCAGAAGGCCGCCGACAAGCGGCGCCGCGCGCTGATCGTGGGCGCGAGTGTCGTCTGCGTCCTGGGACTCGCGGCGGTGATCGGAGTCGTCGCGGCGAACGCCGGCAAGGACGACGGCAGCGAGTCGGCGGGGCCGGTCGTGGGGCCCTCGGGGGCGCAGGGCAAGGACGGCCTCGCGATCCCGGTGGGCGAGGAGAGCGCCAAGTCGACGCTCACGGTCTGGGAGGACTTCCGCTGCCCGGCCTGCAAGTCCTTCGAGGAAGCGTACCGATCGACGATCCATGAGCTGACGGACTCCGGCAAGCTCAGAGTCGACTACCACCTGGCGACGATCATCGACGGCGGCATGGGCGGCACCGGCTCGCGCAACGCGGCCAACGCCGCGGCCTGCGCCCAGGACGCCGGGAAGTTCACGCCGTACCACGACGTGCTCTACCAGAACCAGCCGCCCGAGCAGGACGACGCCTTCGCCGAGAACAGCAAGCTTCTGGAACTCGCGGCCAAGGTCGAGGGCCTGGACACCCCCGCCTTCCGCAAGTGCGTCGAGGACGGCACGCACAACAGCTGGGTCAACAAGTCCAACGAGGCGTTCAAGAAGAGCGGCTTCAGCGGCACGCCGACGGTCCTGCTGAACGGCAAGAACATCTACCAGGACCAGACGATGACCCCGGCCAAGCTGAAGCAGATGGTGGAGGAGGCCGCCAAGGGCTGAGCCCCGCCCGGGGCTGACTCCGGTCGCTGCCCGTTATGGACCCGTAGCCGGGCCGCCTGCCATCGCTGCCGCCCGGCAGGGTAGCGTCGACCTTGCCATGGAACTTGCCTACATTCCCAGCCCGTCGCGCGGGGTGATCCACCTCGGTCCCATTCCGCTGCGCGGCTACGCCTTCTGCATCATCATCGGTGTCTTCGTAGCCGTCTGGCTCGGCAACAAACGCTGGATCGCCCGGGGCGGGCGGACCGGCACGGTGGCCGACATCGCGGTCTGGGCCGTGCCGTTCGGCCTGGTCGGCGGGCGCCTCTACCACGTGATCACGGACTACGAGCTGTACTTCAGCGAGGGCCGTGACTGGGTGGACGCCTTCAAGATCTGGGAGGGCGGCCTCGGCATCTGGGGCGCGATCGCGCTCGGTGCGGTGGGCGCCTGGATCGGCTGCCGGCGCCGGGGCATCCCGCTGCCGGCCTACGCCGACGCCATCGCACCCGGCATCGCCCTCGCGCAGGCGATCGGGCGCTGGGGCAACTGGTTCAACCAGGAGCTGTACGGGCGTCGGACCGACGTCCCGTGGGCGCTGGAGATCACCTCCTCGACGGACGGGCGGGTGCCGGGCACCTACCACCCGACGTTCCTGTACGAGTCGCTGTGGTGCATCGGCGTCGCGCTGCTGGTGATCTGGGCCGACCGCCGCTTCAAGCTGGGGCACGGGCGCGCGTTCGCGCTGTACGTCGCGGCGTACTGCGCGGGACGCGCGTGGATCGAGTACATGCGCGTCGACGAGGCCCACCACATCCTGGGCATGCGGCTGAACGTCTGGACCGCGCTCATCGTGTTCCTGCTGGCGGTGACGTACTTCGTGGTGTCGGCGAAGAAGCGGCCGGGCCGGGAAGAGGTCGTCGAGCCAGGTGCCTCCGGCGGTGACGCCGACGGTGAGGCCGAGGCGTCCGGTGAGGACCGGGCTGCCGAGAGCGACGAACAGGCCGAGGCTGACGTGAAGGACGACGTCAAGGACGAAGCCGGGTCGACGAAGCAGACGTGAGGCATGGCCGTACGGCGATGAGGGCGCTCGGGATTCTCCGGGCGCCCTCGTCGGTGTGTGGATGGTCAGCTTCGGCGGACCAAGGACAGGGTCCGCTGGGCCGTCGCCACCACCGCCGCGTCGATGAAGCTGCCGTCCGGGAGAGCCTGGGCGCCTTGGTTGGTCGCCGCTGCCTTGATGATCGTCTCCGCTTGTTCCAGCTCCTCCTCCGTGGGGAGGTAGGCACGCTCGATCACCGGGAGCTGGCGGGGGTGGATGGCCGCCCGGCCCAGGAAGCCCAGGGCGCGGCCGTGGGCGCAGGTCGCCGCCAGGCCGTCCAGGTCACGGATGTCGGGGTGGACCGTCTGGGGCGGGGGCGGCAGGCCCGCCGCCCTGGCCGCCACGATGACACGGGAGCGGGACCAGTCGAGGCCGGCGTCGCCCCGGATACCCAGGTCGGCCCGTAGATCCGCCTCGCCGAGGGCGATGCCGCGCAGCGACGGGTGGGCGGAGGCGATCGCGTACGCCCGCTCGATGCCCAGGGCCGACTCCAGCAGGGCGTGGAGCGGTGGGGCGCCGCCCGCACTCGGCGGTGTGGTCTCCGCGAGGCGGACGATCTGGTCGGGGGACCGCACCTTGGGCAGGCGGATGCCGGACAGGCCGGGGCGTGTGGCCAGCGCCTCCAGGTCCTTCGCCGCCGCCGGGGTGTCCAGGGCGTTCACGCGGACGTGGACGGGGACGGGGTGCTCGGGTTCGGAGAGCAGGTCGGCCGTGGCCGCCCGGGCGTAGTCCTTGCGGTCCGGGGCCACCGCGTCCTCCAGGTCGACGATGACGATGTCGGCGCCGGACGTCAGGGCCTTGGCGACCACATGGGGCCGGTCGCCGGGGGCGTACAGCCAGGTCAGGGGGAAGCGCGTCACAGGGTGCCCTCCTCACGCAGGGCCGCCCGTTCGGCGGGGGGCAGGCCCAGGCCGGTGAGGATCTCGGCCGTGTCCGCGCCGTGCGGACGGCCCGCCCAGCGGATCGTGCCCGGGGTGGCGGAGAGGCGGAAGAGCACGTTCTGCATCCGCAGCGGGCCCAGCTCGGGGTCGTCGACGGTGGTGATCGTGTCGAGGGCCGCGTACTGCGGGTCGGTCATCACGTCCCGGACGTCCTGGATCGGGGCCACGGCCGCCTCCGCCTTCTCGAAGGCCGCGAGGACGTCTGCGCGGGTGTGGCGGGCGATCCAGTCGCCGACCGCCCGGTCGAGGACGTCGGCGTGGCGGGCCCGGTCGGCGCCCGTCGCGAACCACGGTTCGTCGATCAGCTCGGGGCGTCCCACCAGGTGCATCACGCGCTCGGCGATCGACTGGGCGGAGGTGGAGACGGCGACCCAGGTGCCGTCCGCGGTGCGGTAGGTGTTGCGCGGGGCGTTGTTGGCGGAGCGGTTGCCGGTGCGTTCCTGGACATAGCCGAGCTGGTCGTACCAGGTGGGCTGGGGGCCGAGGGCCAGCAGCATCGGCTCGATGAGGGCCATGTCGACGACCTGGCCCTCGCCGGTGCGCTCGCGGGCGGCCAGCGCCGTCATCACGGCGTAGGCGGTCGCGAGGCCCGCGATGGAGTCGGCGAGGCCGAAGGGCGGGAGTGTCGGGGGCGCGTCCGGCTCCCCGGTGAGCGCGGCGAAGCCGCTCATCGCCTCGGCGAGCGTGCCGAAGCCGGGGCGGTGGGCGGAGGGGCCGAACTGGCCGAAGCCGGTGACGCGGGTGAGGACCAGGCGCGGGTTGGCGGCGGAGAGCTCCGGCCAGCCGAGGTCCCATTTCTCCAGGGTGCCGGGGCGGAAGTTCTCGATGACGACGTCCGCGGTCGCGGCCAGGCGGAGCAGGGTGGCGCGACCGCCGGGCCTGGAGAGGTTCAGGGCGATGGTGCGCTTGTTCCGGCCGAGCACCTTCCACCACAGGCCCACGCCGTCCTTCGACGGGCCGTGGCCGCGGGAGGGGTCCGGTTTCTCGGGGTGCTCGACCTTGATGACCTCCGCGCCGAAGTCGCCGAGCATCGTGGCGGCGAGGGGACCGGCGAAGAGGGTGGCCAGGTCGAGGACGCGAAGCCCGGTGAGCGGGGCGGTGGCTGCTTCGGTCATGACGCGTACCGCTCCTCGATCTCCGGGCGGTACGGCATCGACACGGTGGCGCCCTCGCGCTGCACCGACAGCGCGGCCGCCGCGGCCGCCCACCTCAGCGAGTCCGGCATCGGGCGCCCCTCGCCGAGCGCCACCGCGAGGGCGCCGACGAAGGTGTCGCCGGCGCCGGTGGAGTCGACGGCGGTGACCTTCGGGGCGGGGACGGTCAGGGGTTCGGCGCCGCGGGCGGCGTAGAGGCTGCCGGCCGCGCCCAGGGTGACGACGACCGCGGGCACCAGGTCGAGCAGCCCGATGGCCGCGTCGCGGGGGTCGGTGCGGCCGGTGAGGGTGGTCACCTCGTACTCGTTGGGCACCAACAGGTCGACGGCCGCGAAGAGTTCGTCCGGCAGCGGCTGGGCGGGGGACGGCGTGAGGACCGTACGGACGCCGTGGCGGCGGGCCGCCTGGGCGCCGGCGAGGACCGCGGCCAGGGGGATCTCCAACTGGAGCAGCAGGGTGTCGGCGGAGGCGATGACGCCCTCGTCCCCGGGGCTCAGGTGGTCCAGCGTGCCGTTCGCGCCGGGGATCACGACGATCGCGTTGCCGCCCTCGTCGTCCACCACGATGTGCGCGGTGCCGGAGGGGCCCTCGGCCGTGCGGAGGTCGTCGGTGTCCACCCCGGAGTGTTCGAGGGTGGAGCGCAGGTGGGTGCCGTAGGCGTCGTTGCCGACGGCGCCGATCATCAGGACGTTGCCGCCCGCGCGGGCCGCCGCGATCGCCTGGTTGGCGCCCTTGCCGCCGGGGATCGTACGGAACTCCCGTCCCCGCACGGTCTCGCCGCGCTGCGGGGCCTTTTCGACGTATGTGACGAGGTCCATGTTCGTGCTGCCGAGCACGACGATGTCGGTCATGGGCGAGTGGCCTCCAAGGGCTCCAAGGGGGAGAGCGGGCAGGCGAGTTCGTGGGTCAGCCGCGCCAGCGCGTCGAAGCCGGTGCCGTCGAAGTCGGCGACGGAGGTGGCGAGGCGGTTCTTGAGGGGGGCCGTCCAGCGGTCGGGGAGGGCGGCGGGGGTGCCGGCGAGGAGGGCGGCGATGCTGCCCGCCGTCGCACCGTTGGAGTCGGTGTCCCAGCCTCCCGATACGGCACGGCAGACGGAGCCGGTGAAGTCGCCCTCGGCGTGGGTGAGGGCGGCGGCGATCAGGGCGGTGTTCGGGATGGCGTGGACCCAGTGGTGGGTGGACGCGTGGGTGGCGTGGAGTTCGTCGACGACCGTGTCGAAGTCGTCGCGGGTGTCGGCCAGGTGGATGGCGTGGCGGATCGCCTGGGCCAGCCGGGATCGCGGGGGGATCACCGTGAGGCCGGTGCGCAGGCAGGCGTGGATGTCGTGGGGGCCGGTCGCCGTCGCCGCCCGCGCGATGACGGCCGCCGTGAACATCGCCGCGTAGACGCCGTTGGCGGTGTGGGTGAGGGTGGCGTCTCGGTGGGCCTGTTCCGCCGCGGCGGCCGGGGCGCCGGGGTTGGTCCAGCCGTGGACGTCCGCGCGGATGAGGGCGCCGATCCACTCGCGGAAGGGGTTGCGGTGGCGGGCCGTGTGCGGGGGCTCGATGCCGAGGAGGAGGTTGCGGTGGGCGATGCGTTCGGCGGTGAAGGTACGGCCGGGCGGGAGTTCGTCCAGCCAGAGACGGGCTACGTCCGTGGTGGTGAAGGTCCTGCCGTGGCGTTGGAGCAGCAGGAGGTTGAGGAGGGGGTAGTTGAGGTCGTCGTCCTCGGGCATGCCGTCGATGTTCTCGGCGAGGGAGGTGGGGGCCGAGCGGCGGTTCCAGGGGTGGGCGGCGAGGAGGTCCGCGGGGACACCGCGAGCGGTGAAGTAGGTGGTCAGGGGCCAGTTTCCGGTGGATCCGGCCAGTTGGCGGATGCCTTCGAGGGGGAGTTTCTCCACGGGCTTGCCCAGGAGACAGCCGACGGCCCGGCCGAGCCAGGCGGCTTCGAGGCGGGTGGGTGCGGGGGGCGCTGTGGAGGTGCCGGCGTCGCTCGGCCAGTCCGGGCACAGGGACCTGATCTTCTCCAGGTCCGTCGGCTCGTCGTCCTTCAACCTGCTGGGCAGGTCCGCCAGTTCGTCCAGCAGGTCCTCGGCCAGGGTCCGCAGATACCGCGACGCCGGCCCCGTCGAGGCGCCCGCCCGCAATGGAGCCTCCGAGCCGCCCGCCGCCCTCCACCTCTCCGCGATCCTCGACGGCTCCCGGCCGTCCAGCGCTGCCTGGTGGAGCTCGTGTCCGAGCAGGTCCTCCGGCTGGACCCAGGTCAGTCGGAGCATGGTCGGCCCTCCAACGCGGTGAACGCCGCCTTGTGGGCCCGGCGGCGGTGTACGTCCAGGGCGTGGATCTCCCTCGTCACCTCGGTCAGCGTGCGGGGCGGTTCCCACAGGTCGAGGCGGCTGGCCTCCGCGACCGTCTTCGACCAGTCCTCGGGGACCGGTGAGCCCAGCGCGCCGGCCAGGGCACCGGCCATCGTCGCGATCGAGTCGCAGTCGCGGCCGTAGTTCACCGCGCCCAGCACCGCTTGGCGGTAGTCCCCGTTCGCGACCAGCAACATGCCCAGGGCTACGGGGAGTTCCTCGATGGCGTGCAGACGGGAGGGGCGGCGGGCACCGAGGGAGGGCTGCCGGTAGTCGGGGCCCACCGTGTCGTACGGGGCGACCGCGTCCCGGAGCGGGGACAGCGCCGACTCGAAGTCCGTGTAGTGGCTCGCCGTTTCGCAGACCTTCTCGATCGCCGCTCGCGTCCCGTCCTTGGCCAGGGACAGGCAGGTGGCGATGACGGAGTCCGGTGTGGCGCCGGGTGCGCACGCCGCCGCCACCGCCGCGGCGAGGACGCCCGCCGCCTCACGGCCGTACGACGACTGGTGGGCGCCCGCGACGTCCAGCGCCTCGGCGTACGCGGCCCTGGGGTCGGCCGCGTTGACCAGGCCGACCGGGGTCATGTACATCGCGGCACCGCAGTTGACGATGTTGCCGACGCCGGCTTCTCGGGGGTCCACGTGGCCGTAGTGGAGGCGGGTCACCAGCCATTTCTCCGCCAGGAAGATGCGCTGGAGAGGGAGCGCCTCCGCCTCCAGTTCCGGGATCCAGCGCGGGCTGGTCATCAGGTCCGGGACCAGGTGGTCGGCGATCGCGTACGCGTCGAGGTGGTCGCGGACCCGCGCGTAGACGCGGACCAGCGCGTGGGTCATCAACGTGTCGTCGGTGACGTGTCCGTCGCCCTTGTGGTACGGCGCGATGGGACGGGCCGTGCGCCAGGCGTCGCCGTTCCAGGGGCCGACGACGCCGTGGACGCGGCCGCCGTGGCGCTGAAGGATCTGGTCGGGGGAGTAGCCCTCCACCGGGCCGCCGAGGGCGTCGCCGACCGCCGCGCCGACCAGGGCGCCGGTGATCCGCTCATCAAGACGCGGACCACTGCTTTCTTCCGCTTTGGGTGTCATGTCCCGAATCATCCTCCTGGTCGGGCCGGTTGCGTGGCTTCCAGAAGTTCGGCGAGTTCCACCAGGTCAGTGCCGGTGAGGCGGGGAAGTACGCAGCCGGAGAGGGTGCGGCAGGCGTCGCGCCAGGTCGCGGGGATGGACGTGCCGCCACCGAGCGCGCCCGCCAGTGCGCCGGCCAGGGCCGGTGCCGAGTCCGCGACCCGGCTGAGGCACGCCGCGGCGGGCACCGCCTCGGCGATACGGCCGCCGGCGGCGACCGCGAGGGCCAGGGCGACCGGGACCGTTTCGGCGGCGGCGATGCCGTAGCTGTAGACGTGGTCGACGATTTGGTGTTCGAGGAGGGGGATCAGGGCGAAGGCGCTGTCGGCGTCCCGCGCGAGCTCCAGGGCGTGGCGGGCGTTGCGGCCGATCTCCGTCTCCTCGGGGAGCTCGGCGAGTGCCGCGGCCACGCAGGTACCGGTCTTCGCGCCGGTCAGGGCCAGTGATACGGCCGCTGCCATCGCCCTCGCGCCGTGTACGCCGTCGCCGTCCTGGGTGTAGCGGGCGTCGAACTCGGCGAGGTCGGCGGCGCGGTGGGGGTCCCCGGGGTGGGCCACGGCGAGGACACAGGCCCGTACGCACGCCGCGTCGTCGAAGTAGTGCGGGTTGTCGTGGCCGGTGGCGGGCGGGCGCAGGCCGGTGGCGAGGTTGCCGAGGCCGGCGCGGACGGAGATACGGGCGCGCAGGGGGAGGATCGCCGACTCGATCTCGGGGGCACGGTCCGCTGCCGCGGCGACTTCGCTGGCTACGGCGTTCCAGGTGAGGTCGATCGCGGCTCGGGTGCGGCGTTCTCGGCTGAGGTCGCCGAGGGTGGTGTCGTCGCCGGCGCGAAGGAGTGCCTCTGCTGCGAAGGCCGCCCATTCCGCGTCGTCGGAGGGGCCCAGGCGGAGGGGTTCGGGGGGTTGGTTGAGGGCGATGGGGACGGGGAGGGTGGTCGTCGCGTTGTGTTCGGCGAAGGTGTCGAGCTCGCGGGTGAGGCGGCGGGTCCAGTCGGGCATGCGGGCGGCCCTGTGGCGGGCGGCGGGCCAGCCGGCGGCGTCGCCTGCGGCCAGGCCGAGCAGGAGGCCCTCGATGCGGTTGCGCTCCGGGAGGTGGGGCCTGGCGGCCTCGGCTTCGCCTTCGGCCGGTTCGTTACCACCCGCACCACTCGTGCCGCTTTCGTCGTCGGGTGCGGGTGGCCCCAGCGGGGAGAATTCGCCGTCGGCGGCCGCGAGTCCGATCGGCTGCGTTGCCTGGGTCCCTTCGTCCCACGGCGTGGGCGGCGTCATCGTCGGGCCCCTTCGACCGGTGCTCCCGCGCTCCACTTCCTGTCTTCCCCCGGCACCAGCAGCTCCGCCACGTCCAGTACGTGATGCCCGGCCATCGACGGCAGACAGCTCCCCCTCGCCGGTCCGATCGCGGCCGCCCACTCGGTCGGGATCGCCGACGCCCCCTGCGTCGCCCCGGCCAGTGCCCCCGCCACCGCCGCCGTCGTGTCCGCGTCCCGGCCCATGTTCACGGCCGTGAGGACCGCCTGGACGAAGTCGCCGTCCGCCGCCGCGTACGCCCCGAAGGCCAGCGCGACCGCCTCGGGGGCGAGGTCGGTCCAGGGGTAGCCGCCGATCACGACCGCGGAGCGGACCGCGCGTTCGCCCCGGTGGGCCACCGCCACGGCGCGGCGCAGGGAGCGGGCCGTCCAGGAGTCGTCCGGGACCACCGCGAGCGCCGAGGCGACCACCGCGATCGCCGGCGCTCCCGCCATCGCCGCGGCCACGCCCGCCGCCACCGCCTGGCCGCCGTAGATGCCCTCGCCGTCGTGGCTCACCGAGCCGTCGATCGCCACCAGGCGGGCGGCCTCCGCCGGGCGGCCCGCCGCGAAGGCGCCGAAGGGGGCCGCCCGCATGGCGAGGCCGTCGCTCCAGGCGTGGCGGTGCTGGGCCGAGATGGGGGCCGCGAGGCCCCGGCGAAGGTTCTCCAGCGTGCCGCGCTCACTGAAGCCGGCACCCCGGAAGGGGCCCTCCGCCCGGTCCGCGATCCACTCGTGCCAGGCCGCCTCCACATGGGCCGGGGTGAGGGCCGAGCCGTGGCGGGCGAGGAGGAGGCCCGAGAAGATCGCGTACTCGGTGTCGTCCGTGCCGGCGGGGTTGTCGGTGACGAACCCGGTGATGCGGCCCCAGCGGGCGCGGATCTCGGAGGGCTTCATGTTCTCCGCCGGAGCGCCCAGCGCGTCGCCGACCGCCAGGCCCAGCAGTGCGCCGCGCGCCCGTTCGCGGAGTTCGGCGGCGTTCCCGGGCGCCGGGACCGAGGGGGTGCAGGCGATGGATGGCATGCGAGGCCTCTCCTCCGGGGGCTCCGCCCAGGGCGCGGAGCCCTTTGCGGATGTGTCCCACCGTCGGCGGTTGACCTGAGCCTCGGAAACCTCAGAGTCACCCGGTCGACATCTGTGCGGCCCTCTACACGAATGAGCGTTCCAGGGGAAAACCGCAGGTTAGCCCAGCCTCTCCTTGCTGGCGGTGTGAAATTTCCGGGCGTAGATTTGGTGTTGTCGAAGAATAGAACTTGTCTAAAGACAGCCTTACCTGAGTTTCTGGGGGATCTTCATGGCCATCATCGAGACCGAGGCGCCGCTCCATGAGGCGCACCGTGACAACCACACGCACCGGGATGTGAACGGCGGCTGGCTGCGCCCCGCCGTCTTCGGCGCGATGGACGGTCTGGTCTCCAACCTCGCCCTGATGACAGGTGTCGCGGGCGGGGCGGTCGGTCATCAGACCATCGTGCTGAGCGGGTTCGCCGGGCTCGCGGCCGGCGCCTTCTCCATGGCCGCCGGTGAGTACACCTCCGTCGCCTCGCAGCGCGAGCTCGTCGAGGCCGAGCTGGACGTCGAGCGGCGGGAGCTGAGAAAGCACCCGAAGGACGAGGAGGCCGAGCTCGCGGCGCTCTATGAGGCGCGAGGGGTCGAGTCGAAGCTTGCCAAGGCCGTCGCCGAGCAGCTCTCCCGTGATCCCGAGGTGGCTCTGGAGATACACGCCCGCGAGGAACTCGGCATCGACCCCGGCGACCTGCCCTCGCCGCTGGTCGCGGCCGTGTCGTCGTTCGGGTCGTTCGCGCTGGGCGCCCTGCTGCCCGTCCTGCCGTATCTGCTCGGTGCGACCTCGCTGTGGCCGGCCGTGCTGCTCGCGCTCGTCGGGCTGTTCCTGTGCGGTGCGGTCGTGGCCAAGGTGACGGCGCGGACCTGGTGGTACAGCGGGCTGCGGCAGCTCGCGCTCGGTGGGGCCGCGGCCGGTGTGACGTACGCCCTGGGCAGTTGGTTCGGAACGGCCGTAGGATAGATCGGCTGGAACTTATGCGATGGGCCGCATAAGTAGCCGTTACTCGCTGGTTTCGGATGCATGACCACCGGGCATGAGCCGTAAGCGCTGTGGGCAATGACGCCTGCGGCGCACTCGCGGGGTGGGCGACGACGCCTCCTCCGCCTCGGATCGACGGACATGGACCTGTCTCGTTCGGTCTCCACATACTTCAAGCCATGGGCGCGGAACCCTTGTCGCAGCCCATGGTGTCCGCATGATGGAACGGATTATCCCGCTTCCCGAGAACCGCCCCATCATGTAACCTGCACGAAATTTTGCACTCACGCAGAGGGCCAACGTCGTCCCTCGGCAATTTGCATATGCCAGATGACGACGACGGGAGAGCCGATGCGTACGCCGCGCCAGCCGTCCCAGCACTCCGCGAATGGCCAGAACTGGTCCTTCATGGATGCTCGCCCTGCTGCGCAGGGTATGTACGACCCCCGCAACGAGCGCGACGCCTGTGGCGTCGGCTTCGTGGCCACCCTCACCGGCGAGGCGAGCCACACGCTGGTCGAGCAGGCGCTCACCGTTCTGCGCAATCTCGAACACCGTGGTGCCACCGGCTCCGAGCCCGACTCGGGTGACGGCGCGGGCATCCTCTCCCAGGTGCCGGACGCCTTCTTCCGTGAGGTGGCCGGATTCGAACTGCCCGAGGCCGGTGCGTACGCCGTCGGTATCGCCTTCCTGCCGGAGGAGGGGACCCAGGACGTCGTCTCGCAGATCGAGACGATCGCGTCCGAGGAGGGCCTCACCGTCCTCGGCTGGCGCGAGGTGCCCGTCGCCCCCGAACTGCTCGGTGCCACCGCCCGGTCGACGATGCCCGTCTTCCGCCAGGTCTTCGTCGCGGACGGTTCCTCCAAGGACATCGCCCTCGACCGCAAGGCATTCGTGCTGCGCAAGCGCGCCGAGCGCGAGGCCGGTGTCTACTTCCCCTCGCTGTCGGCCCGCACCATCGTCTACAAGGGCATGCTGACCACCGGCCAGCTGGAGCCCTTCTTCCCGGACCTGTCCGACCGCCGCTTCGGCTCGGCCATCGCCCTGGTCCACTCGCGCTTCTCGACGAACACCTTCCCGTCGTGGCCGCTCGCCCACCCGTACCGCTTCGTCGCGCACAACGGTGAGATCAACACCGTCAAGGGCAACCGCAACTGGATGGTCGCCCGCGAGTCGCAGCTCGTCTCCGACCTGTTCGGCGGTGAGGACAAGGCCCTGGAGCGCATCTTCCCGGTGTGCACCCCGGACGCCTCCGACTCGGCGTCCTTCGACGAGGTGCTGGAGCTGCTCCACCTCGGTGGCCGTTCGCTGCCCCACTCCGTGCTGATGATGATCCCGGAGGCGTGGGAGAACCACGACTCCATGGACCCGGCCCGGCGCGCCTTCTACCAGTTCCACTCCACGATGATGGAGCCCTGGGACGGCCCGGCCTGTGTCACCTTCACCGACGGCACCCAGGTCGGCGCCGTACTCGACCGCAACGGCCTGCGCCCCGGCCGCTACTGGGTCACCGACGACGGCCTCGTCGTCCTCGGCTCCGAGGTCGGCGTCCTCGACATCGACCCCGCCAAGGTCGTCCGCAAGGGCCGCCTGCAGCCCGGCCGCATGTTCCTCGTGGACACCGCCGAGCACCGCATCATCGAGGACGACGAGATCAAGGCCCAGCTCGCGGCGGAGAAGCCGTACGCCGAGTGGCTGGAAGCCGGCGAGATCGAGCTGTCCGACCTGCCCGAGCGCGAGCACATCGTGCACACGCACGCCTCGGTCACCCGCCGCCAGCAGACCTTCGGTTACACCGAGGAGGAGCTGCGCGTCATCCTCGCGCCGATGGCCAAGGCCGGCGCCGAGCCGATCGGCTCGATGGGCACCGACTCGCCGATCGCCGCGCTGAGCGACCGTCCGCGTCTGCTCTTCGACTACTTCACCCAGCTGTTCGCGCAGGTCACCAACCCGCCGCTGGACGCCATCCGCGAGGAGCTCGTCACCTCGCTGAACTCCTCGCTGGGCCCGCAGGGCAACCTGCTCGACCCGACGGCCGCCTCCTGCCGCTCGGTCACCCTGCCCTTCCCGGTGATCGACAACGACGAGCTGGCCAAGCTCATCCACATCAACGCCGACGGCGACATGCCCGGCTTCAAGGCCGCGACCCTGTCCGGCCTGTACCGGGTGCACGGCGGCGGTGACGCCCTCGCCGCGCGGATCGAGGAGATCTGCGCCGAGGCCGACGCCGCCATCGACAACGGCGCCCGGCTGATCGTCCTGTCGGACCGCCACTCCGACGCCGAGCACGCGCCGATCCCGTCGCTGCTGCTCACCGCGGCCGTCCACCACCACCTCATCCGCACCAAGCAGCGCACCCACGTGGGCCTGCTGGTCGAGGCCGGTGACGTCCGCGAGGTCCACCACGTCGCCCTGCTGATCGGCTTCGGCGCCGCCGCGGTCAACCCGTACCTGGCGATGGAGTCCGTCGAGGACCTGGTCCGCGCGGGCACCTTCCTCTCGGACATCGAGGCCGAGCAGGCCATCCGCAACCTGATCTACGCCCTCGGCAAGGGCGTCCTGAAGGTCATGTCCAAGATGGGCATCTCGACGGTCGCCTCCTACCGAGGCGCCCAGGTCTTCGAGGCCGTCGGTCTCGACGACGCCTTCGTCGAGAAGTACTTCAACGGCACGGCCACCAAGATCGGCGGCGTCGGCATCGACGTCATCGCCAAGGAGGTCGCCGCCCGCCACGCCAAGGCGTACCCCGCCTCCGGCATCGCCCCGGCACACCGCGCCCTCGACATAGGCGGCGAGTACCAGTGGCGCCGTGAGGGCGAGCCGCACCTGTTCGACCCGGAGACGGTCTTCCGCCTCCAGCACTCCACGCGCACCGGTCGCTACGACATCTTCAAGAAGTACACCGAGCGCGTGAACGAGCAGTCCGAGCGCCTGATGACGCTGCGCGGGCTCTTCGGCTTCAAGTCGGACCGTCCCTCGATCTCCATCGACGAGGTCGAGCCGGCCAGCGAGATCGTCAAGCGTTTCTCCACCGGGGCCATGTCGTACGGCTCCATCTCAAAGGAGGCGCACGAGACCCTCGCCATCGCCATGAACCAGCTGGGCGGCAAGTCCAACACCGGTGAAGGCGGCGAGGACCCGGAGCGGCTGTACGACCCGGCGCGGCGTTCGTCCATCAAGCAGGTCGCCTCCGGCCGCTTCGGTGTGACCTCCGAGTACCTGGTCAACGCCGACGACATCCAGATCAAGATGGCCCAGGGCGCCAAGCCCGGCGAGGGCGGCCAGCTGCCCGGCCACAAGGTCTACCCGTGGGTCGCGAAGACGCGTCACTCGACGCCGGGCGTGGGCCTGATCTCCCCGCCGCCGCACCACGACATCTACTCCATCGAGGACCTGGCCCAGCTGATCCACGACCTGAAGAACGCGAACCCGCAGGCGCGGATTCACGTCAAGCTGGTCTCCGAGGTCGGCGTCGGCACGGTCGCCGCGGGCGTGTCCAAGGCGCACGCGGACGTGGTGCTCATCTCCGGTCACGACGGTGGTACGGGTGCCTCGCCGCTGACGTCGCTGAAGCACGCCGGTGGACCTTGGGAGCTGGGCCTCGCGGAGACGCAGCAGACCCTTCTCCTCAACGGCCTGCGCGACCGCATCGTCGTCCAGACCGACGGCCAGCTGAAGACCGGCCGTGACGTCGTCATCGCCGCGCTGCTCGGCGCCGAGGAGTTCGGTTTCGCGACCGCGCCGCTCGTCGTCTCCGGCTGCGTCATGATGCGCGTCTGCCACCTGGACACCTGCCCGGTCGGCATCGCCACCCAGAACCCGACGCTCCGCGACCGGTTCTCCGGCAAGGCCGAGTACGTCGTGAACTTCTTCCAGTACATCGCCGAAGAGGTCCGCGAGATCCTCGCCGAGCTGGGCTTCCGCACCATCGAGGAGGCCGTCGGCCACGCAGAGACGCTGGACGTCACGCGTGCCGTCGACCACTGGAAGGCGCAGGGCCTGGACCTGGCCCCGCTGTTCCACGTGCCCGAACTGCCCGAGGGCGCGGTGCGTCACCAGCTGATCGAGCAGGACCACGGCCTGGAGAAGGCGCTCGACAACGAGCTCATCAAGCTCGCCGCCGACGCCCTGGCCGCGGACTCCGCGACCGACGCCCAGCCGGTGCGCGCCCAGGTCAAGGTCCGCAACATCAACCGCACGGTCGGCACCATGCTCGGCCACGAGGTGACGAAGAAGTTCGGTGGCGCGGGCCTGCCCGACGACACCATCGACATCACCTTCACCGGTTCCGCGGGCCAGTCCTTCGGCGCCTTCCTCCCGCGCGGCGTCACGCTGCGCCTGGAGGGCGACGCCAACGACTACGTCGGCAAGGGCCTCTCCGGCGGCCGGGTGATCGTCCGTCCCGACCGGGGCGCCGACCACCTCGCCGAGTACTCGACCATTGCGGGCAACACCATCGCGTACGGCGCGACCGGCGGCGAGCTGTTCCTGCGCGGTCGTACGGGCGAGCGGTTCTGTGTCCGCAACTCCGGCGCGACGGTCGTCTCCGAGGGCGTGGGCGACCACGGCTGCGAGTACATGACCGGTGGCCACGCGGTGGTCCTGGGCGAGACGGGCCGTAACTTCGCGGCCGGCATGTCCGGCGGTATCGCGTACGTCATCGACCTCGACCGCGACAACGTCAACGCCGGCAACGTCAGCGCCGTCGAGGCCCTCGACGACACCGACAAGCAGTGGCTGCACGACGTGGTCCGCCGCCACCAGGAGGAGACCGGCTCCACGGTCGCCGAGAAGCTCCTGGCCGAGTGGGACACCGCGGTGGACCGCTTCAGCAAGATCATCCCCAGCACGTACAAGGCAGTGCTCGCCGCCAAGGACGCCGCCGAGCGAGCCGGTCTGTCCGAGACCGAGATCACCGAGAAGATGATGGAGGCGGCGATCAATGGCTGACCCGAAGGGCTTTCTGAACCACGGCCGCGAGGTCGCCAAGTCCCGCCCCGTCGACGTACGTCTGAAGGACTGGAACGAGGTCTACGTCCCCGGCTCCCTGCTGCCGATCATCAGCAAGCAGGCCAGCCGCTGCATGGACTGCGGCATCCCGTTCTGCCACAACGGCTGTCCGCTCGGGAACCTCATCCCCGAGTGGAACGACTACGCCTACCGCGAGGACTGGTCGGCGGCGTCGGAGCGCCTGCACGCGACGAACAACTTCCCGGAGTTCACGGGCCGTCTGTGCCCCGCTCCCTGCGAGTCGGCCTGTGTGCTCGGCATCAACCAGCCGGCCGTGACCATCAAGAACGTCGAGGTCTCGATCATCGACAAGGCGTGGGACGCGGGCACCGTCGCCCCGCAGGCCCCGGAGCGCCTGTCCGGCAAGACCGTCGCGGTCATCGGCTCGGGCCCGGCGGGCCTGGCGGCCGCCCAGCAGCTGACGCGCGCCGGCCACACGGTGGCGGTGTACGAGCGCGCGGACCGCATCGGCGGCCTGCTGCGCTACGGCATCCCCGAGTTCAAGATGGAGAAGCGGCACATCAACCGCCGTATCGAGCAGATGCGCGCGGAGGGCACCCGCTTCCGCACCGGCATCGAGATCGGCCGCGACCTCAAGGCGACCGACCTCAAGAAGCGGTACGACGCCGTCGTCATCGCCGCCGGCGCCACGACCGCCCGTGACCTCCCGGTCCCCGGCCGTGAACTCCAGGGCATCTACCAGGCCATGGAGTACCTGCCCCTGGCGAACAAGGTGCAGGAGGGCGACTTCGTGACGCCCCCCATCACCGCCGAGGGCAAGCACGTGGTCGTCATCGGCGGTGGCGACACCGGCGCCGACTGCGTGGGCACCGCCCACCGCCAGGGCGCGGCGTCCGTCACGCAGCTGGAGATCATGCCCCGCCCGGGCGACGAGCGGAACGCCGTCTCCCAGCCGTGGCCGACCTTCCCGATGCTCTACAAGGTCACGTCCGCGCACGAGGAGGGCGGCGAGCGGGTCTACTCCGTCTCCACCACCCACTTCGAGGGCGACGAGGACGGCAACGTCCAGTGGCTGCACCTCACCGAGGTCGAGTTCATCGACGGCAAGCTGACCCCGAAGCCGGGCACGGAGCGCAAGATCCCCGCCCAGCTGGTGACGCTGGCGATGGGCTTCACCGGCACCGACCGTGAGAACGGCCTGGTGGACCAGTTCGGCCTGGACCTCGACGAGCGCGGCAACATCGCCCGCGACGCCGACTTCCAGACCAACGTCCCCGGTGTCTTCGTCGCCGGTGACGCGGGCCGCGGCCAGTCGCTCATCGTCTGGGCCATCGCGGAGGGCCGCTCGGCCGCCCGCGGCTGCGACCGCTTCCTGACCGGCGCCAGCGAACTGCCGGCACCGATCCGGCCGACGGACCGCTCGCTGATGGTCTGACGGCCACCGCCGTGACCTGACGGTCACTCAAAAACGTCCCGTACAACGGCGTACGGAACACCAGATGGCGCCTGCCCCACAGTCCCCGACCGGACGACTGGGCAGGCGCCGTCGCATGCGCGCCGCTACTTCTTGCCGGGCCACACCCAGGTGACGATGACGGCGGAGGAGACGGCGAGGACACCGAGGAGCCCGAACCACCGGGCCCACTCGACGAGCCGCCAGATGACGCGGGTGCGCTGCTTCTCGTATTCGAGCAGTCGTCCCGCCTCCAGCATGATCTCCTCGCCGGGCCGCCCGTGCACGGCGAGCACCCCCAGCCACGAAGCCGCGATCAGCGCGAGGAACCCCGTGACCAGCAGGCCGATCACGAGCCAGCGCGGGGTGTGCGCGAGCTTGCTGAGATCCTCCTGGCCCTTGAGCACGAAGACCGCGGTGAGCAGGCCGGTGAGGGCGGCGAGGAAGTTGCGGTAGCCCTCGGCCTGGTGGAGGGCGGCTTGCAACTGGCGCTCGGGGGAGGACAGTTCGCGGGTGCGGCGGTCGGCGTCGCGCAGTTGCTGCGGGGTGAAGCTCATGGTGTCGGGCCGTTCGCCGGCGCCTGCGGGGGCGCGATGACGAGCAGCGCGCCACAGCCGAGCCGCTCCGCCGCGGGGCGCCCCATGTGCAGCGTCTCGCACTGGCAGGGCGTGTGATACGGCATCGGCCCCGGCTTCTTACGACGGCCGAGATAGCCTCCCTTGGAGAGCAGGGGCTGACCTGAGGTCCAGGTTCGCGTCATCGCGCAACCGCATATCGGGCAGCGCCCGGTCGCCGTCGCCTCGCCGTTGGCCTCGTCCGTCGTCCACCGGAAGGTGAGCGGGGACGGGTGAGAAGCACCCTCGTCGTAGGGGATCGCGGTCATGTGGTGGGGTCCCGTCTGTCGGGTTCGTCCGGGAGCCGGAAGTCGAACAGCCGGCTGTAGGCCCCCAGGAGCTTGCGGACCTGCGACTCGGTGAGGTCGGTCTCCTCGGCGCGGAGCACGATGTGATCGAGGTCCACCGGGCCGGTCAACGCCGGGGCCCGGCCGGTCAGTTGTGCGGTCAGGATGATGACCTCCTGCCAGCCCGGGGCGAGTCGGGCCTCCTCGGCGTTCGGCTCGGGCACGGTCACCTCCAGCCCCAGGCAGCGGAAGGGCGCGTAGCGTTCGTACACCTCGCCGAGGGTTCGCCCGAAACGGCCGGCCACGAGGACGAGTTCGAGGGGGCCGAGGGTGCCGGGGCCGAGCAGGCCGGCGTCGAAGGCGGCCATGTCGAAGTGGGTGGGGCGGAAGTCCTCCAGCTTTTCGGCATCGGGGCCGTTGAAGTCGCCCGGGGGTGCGGGAGCGCCGAGGACGGTGAAGCGGGAGAGGTGGCGGAGGGAGGGGCCCAGGGGGGCATTGGCGATGCGACAGCGCTCCAGGATCCGCTGGATACTCAGCTCCGCGCAGAAGGCATGGTCATCGCCGAGGCCTTGGTTGGCGAAGATCACGTGGTCGCCCGGCTCCAGATGAAGGCTTCCGGCCTCCGGGGTTGTCACGCTCGCGACCGCCGTGAGGGGGAGATGCCGTCGCGTCCTGCTCAGGCGGTCCAGTTCCTCGCTGACCGTTCTGCCCGTGGCGAGCGCCATGGGGATGGTGAGGCCGTGATCGTCGAGAGCGGCGGATCGACGCCCCAGAACCCTGGTGAGGGGGTGTGCGAGTTCGGCCTCGAGGGCGAGCGCCTCATGGTCCCATTCGAGATCGCCGCGCAGCAGACCACACGCCTGCAGCACTGGCAGCGCCTCGCGCAGTCCCACGTCCTGCGCGGCGGTGCGTGTCGGGGTATTCGTGGCCGCCCTCACCAGCGACCAGGGGCCAAAGGGTCTGTCCTCGTCCTCCAGGGCTTTGGAGATCCACCTGGGTGCGACGAAGTCGATGGCTTCGGAGGGCACCGCGGGCGCTTCCACACCCGTGGCGGGCGCGATGTCGTTGATGCGCTTGGCGATCTCGCCCACGGGCGTCCCCAGTCTCTGGGAGATCTCGAACAGCTGAGCCCAGGAGAGCTCGCCCTGCAACAGCGAAGCGCCGTACCTGTCGGTGAGGAGAAGCCGTTCGGAAACCTTGAGCGGCCCGTGTTCCATCGTCTCCCTGGTCGGCTCGGAGGAGAACGAGAAGCCGAAGGGGGCCAGATGCCGGACCACGCGGACGACTTCATCGATCGGAAGGGTCGTGTCCGCGTAGTTCAGCAGGTCTACGGGTGCCACGGTGCCGGGCAGCCAGTGGACTTCGATGTCCCAGGAGTCGTACGCCTCGAACTCCGCCGTCAGGCGCGAGGCTTCGGCCGAGGCACGTTCCACCGCGAGTTCCGCGGTCAGTTCCGGCGGCTGCGGAAGGTCGGAGTCGAAGGCACGCAAGCCCTCCAGCCTGCTTGACAGTTCCCCGTAGGTGAGGCCCTCGTGAGCGGAGAGCACCACCATGGGCGCGTGCAGCGCGGCATCGGACGACGCCTGCTGATCCTGGTACAAGGCGTAGAGGAGCGCGTCGGTCCGGTCGGGCCGCATGTCATCGAGGCGACGGATGTCGTCGACGGCGGGCACGGACAATCCCATGACGGCATACCGGCGCAGGGCCCGCACCGATACACGCAGTGGGAGCCGGCACTCCGCCGCGGTACTCAGGGCCGTCACCCAGCCCTTTTCACTCATCGGATCCGTCACGAACAGCAATGCGTCCAGGGGAGCGGGATCCGGGTATCCCTTCGGGCGGAACACAGGACCGCTCTGGTCGGCGAGCGCGAGCCGGTTCGTCTGCCAGTCGCGGAGCAGTGCGGTCTCGTGCTGGCGATCGGCCCCGAGCGCGAGCACTCTGAACCTCTCCCGCAGTACTCCGCGGTCGACGGGCAGACAACCCACCTCGGCGAGCGGTAACCGCTCCAGCACCAGGGTGCGATCACCCGGCCCGCTCTCCAGTACGGCCGTCGTGTCCCCGGGCAGTGCCGTCAGCACCGCCACCGCCAGTCGTGGGGCGTTCGGGGCCAGCTCCCACAGCCAGCGCAGTGGCACTTCCGGCCAGTGGACCACCCCCTCCGGCACGCCGGCCAGCAGTTCACGCATGACGAGTTCCTCGTCGTACGAGAGCATCCTGTTCCGGTCGACGCTCGGTTCGGGGGAATGCCGTTCACGGAGATTGAACACCCTGCCGTGGACCGCGGGTGCGTTCTTGACGACCACTCCGTCCAGCAGCAGCTGCCCCTTGCCCTGCACGAGCCAGGCGTCCCGGCCCGCCTGAACGGGCTCCCCGTCCCAGGGCCCGTCGGCCGTCAGCGTGTGCGGCGCCCAGGTCGCGCTCCGGACGACCTGGCCGGGATCCTCCCGGTCCAGCTCCTGGGCGGTCACCTCGAAGTCGCTCACCCACAGAATCGACCGCAGCGTCTCCACCAGGGAGGGCTGCTTCTCCTCGTGCGCCGCGAGATACAGCCGCACCCGCGTCCCACCCAGCTCCGGGGCGTCCGCCGTGTCGCTGACCCGCAGCAGCCCGGAGCCGGACTGGATGTCGGCACGCAGAGGCTGCTCCGCGCCGGGGCGGCCGTGCCGGTCCACCGGCCGCGTCCACACGACCACCTCGTCGGCCAGCATGAAGTACGAGAACACCCCGATGCCGAAACGGGAGTTCATCCCGATGTCCGCGAGCCCGGCCCGGCGCCAGTTGCGCCGCTCCTGGACGAACTCGGGGTCCTGCTCGTATCGCTTGCCCGCCCGCGCGAACATCGAGGTCAGCTTGGCCCGGCTCATACCGGTGCCGTTGTCCTCGCACTCGATGTAGGGCCGCCCGTCGGAGTCCTGGCCCTGGGTGAAGGAGATCCGCGGGGTCCAGTTGGCGCGGTAGCCGCAGTCGGCCTGGGTCGCGCCGTACTGACGGCGCATATGGCGGTAACGGCAGGCGTCGAGGGCGTTCTGGTACAGCTCGCGGATGGCCAGCATGCGGTCGCCGTACAGCTGGGTGCCCATCAGCAGCGGCCGGATCTCGTCCTCGGCGAGCCGGAAGCGCTCCAGTGGCCGTCGGTAGAGCTGGTTGCGCGGCGTCAGGTTCTCGGCCGTGACCCGGTCGGGCAGCCCTTTGAGGAGAGGTGGCAGACCCGTCGAGTTCCACTCGCGGTGGACCGTCCGGACGGTGGCGTCCGCATGTCCGACCAGCTCTTCGACCGCCGCGTGCAGAGCCGGATGGGGGCAGCTGAAACGCACGTCGAGGCCGTGGGTGGCGGCGGTGCGGCCCTCGGTCTGGGCGTAGTCGAAGTCGTACGCCAGGGCCGTGACGACGTCCTGCGGCCGCAGCGGGACGTGTGCGCCAAGGTGGTCGACGAGCACGCTGGACAGGCGCCGGGGGTCGGCGGCGAGCAGGGCCGCGGTCCACAGCAGGCGGGCGAGCCAGGGCGCGCGCCAGGTGTTGTCGCGTACCGGCTGGCGGATGTTCCAACCGTCGCCCCGGCCAGGGACGTTGACCCGGGGGCCGTTGTCGGCGCCACCCGGGTTCACCGTGACATGGCCGAGCACCTGGCGCACCTGGTCGTCGACCTCGTCCCGCGCCTCGTCCGTGCGCGGCCCCGCCGTAGGATCCTCCGCCGCCGCCACCACGGCGTCGACCGCCTTGGCGACGATCGCGTCCACCGCCGGATAGGCCCCGTCCCGCTCCCACAGCGCGTCCCAGTCGGCGATGAAGCGGTGCCGCAGCCAGTGGTCGGCGGCGCGGGCGGCGTCGTCGAGGCCACGGGCCCGTAGCGTTCCGGCGGTGCGCTGTACCTGGGAGTGGGCCCGGCACACATCCTGGGCGGCGCCGCGCACCTGTCGCCCGTGCGGGTCGCTGTCGCCGCTCTCGTCGGCGGGCGACGCGCCCAGGTGGAGAGGCTGGTGGACCCGCAGGTCCTGGAGTGCCACCGCGACCAGGCCCTCGTGGACGAACGGGCCCGCCAGCAGACAGGCCGTCTCCGCGGGGGACAGGAAGTCGCCGGGGCGCAGCCCGGCGCGGCGGACGAGGTCGTCGAGGCGGCGTACGACGCGCTCGGGATAGGCCGGGTCGTTCCAGGGGTCGTCCGCGTGGGCCCCGGCTCCCGCGCAGCTGTCCACCACGTACCGGATCAGCTCGCCCAGCTGCTGCTTCACCCGTTCGTGCACCGCGGGGCTGCCGGCGGTGTGGTCCCACAGCTCGCAGCGCCTGACCGCCTCGGTCCACCGGAGGGTGTCCTCGGAGCCGTCGCACAGGACGATCTCCCCCGTACGGTCGCGGAGGCGGGAAGGCACATACGGGGCGGGGGTCTGGAGGACCGGGGCGTTCCCGGCCTGTCGGCGCAGTGCCTGGCTCGTGTAGTCGACGACGTCCGCGAAAGTGGTCGGCGGGCTGTTCGGCTGGAGCGCCTCGGCGAGGAAGCGGGCGAACAGGCTCCCCTCCGCGGGGTCGGCGTACGCGAACTGGCCCGGCCCGCAGCCGTACAGCCACAGCGCGTCCAACTCGTACGAAGCCCACCGCTCCTGCGGGTTTTCCGGGCCGGGGTCCTCCTCGGCCCGGCAGGCGTCGACGCAGACCACGGCGGTCACGCCGGGGCGCAGCCCCCGCAGCATCGTCCCGGGCTCCGCCTCGACCAGCGTGGCGGTGAGCAGGCCCTGCGTGCCGTCCTCGCGGAGCCCGCCCGGCTGGGCGTCGTACGGGAGCAGGTAGTCGTGGTCGCCGACGGACGTGCCGTGGCACGACACGTAGACGAAGGCGGTGTCCCCGGGCTCGCACGAGGTGAAGAAGGTGTTGAGCGCGCCTTGCAGCCGGGCGAGCCCGATGTCGTCGAGGCGGGTGGTGATCTCGTAGCCGGACCGCTTGAGTGCCGAGCCGATGAGTTCGACGTCCTGTGGGGCGCAGTCGAGGCGCGGGTAGCGCTCGGCGAGGTCCGGGATGTCATGGAGATCGGGAGTGTCCGTGATGCCGATGAGCAGTGCTCGTCGACGTCCCGCGGTCGTGCGTGCGTTGCCGACGGAACCCAAGTGCAGCCTCCCCCGAACGATTCCGTGCCCCGGCACATAATCCCAGAAGTCGGGGGAGAGAACGGACGGTTACCGACGACTCAGGGGACCCGGTACGTCTCCCCGTACACCCGCCACTCCAACGGCGTCCTCAACCGAAGGTTCCCGTCCTCCAGAAACCGCCGCTGGGCCGTATCGATACGGCTGGTGTCGGTGCCCGGTCGCTTGTCCCGCATGGCCGCCCGGCGGACGTCGAGGAAGGCGTCCAGGTACGCCTTCTCGGAGCCGCCCCGGGAGGGGGAGTCCGCCTCGCGCAGGGCGCGTTCGCGCAGGACGTAGAAGCCGTCCTCGTCGATGCCCGGGCCGTGGAAGACCATCGCGTCGTAGTAGACGAACTGGCCCAGCGTGCCGAGACCGTCCAGCTTGGCGAGGCGGACCGCGGGGTCGAAGTAGGCGCGGTCGCGCTCGGTGTCCTGTGCCTCGCGGAAGGCCGCCACCTCGGCCTCCGCCTTCCAGGCGGCCGGGAAACCGGGGTCCAGGCCCTCGTGGGAGTCGGTGCCGTCGACGGCGCGCAGGGCGGGCAGGTACCGGGCGAGGCCGTTGTCCGGGTGGTCCTCGGTGTAGTTCTCGACCAGGGCGAGCAGGTCGTGGGTGCCGGTGCAGAAGCCGATGGTGCCGGCCGTGTAGCCCTGGCCGTCGTCGAGGTCCTCGATGTCGCCGTAGGTGCGGCGCCAGTCCAGCGTCGAGCTCTCCGCGGTGGACACGAGCCGCTGGGCCAGCTCCTTCTTCGCCGGGGCCGCCAGGCCCGCCGGTAGCCGCGCGATCAGCTCGTCGTCCGCCGACCGCTCCTCCTCGGCCCGGCGCTTGGCCTCCTGCCGGGACTCCTGCTGCGCGGTGGCGACGGTGGACCCGCCCGGGCTCTCGGCGGACTCCTCCGGGACGAGGAAGTAGACGGTCGCGGTGATGGCTACGGGGACCGCCGCGAAGAGCAGGATGCCGACACGTCTCACTGGGCCACGCCTCCGCCGGTCAGTTCCGAGACCTTCGCGACCGCGACCACCGCCAACAGCGCGAGTACGCCCACGCAGACCGCCACCTGGATGAGGACCCGGCGCGGGCCGCGTGGCGCATAGGCGTAGGCGAGCGTCACCGCGGCTCCCGTCAGCAGTCCGCCGAGGTGGCCCTGCCAGGAGGTGAGGCCGGCGGAGAGCAGCAGCCACAGGAGCAGGAACGCCATGAACCGGTTGACGCCCCGCATGTCGGCGCCGACGCGGCGGGCCAGGACGTAGTACGCGGCGCCGAGGCCGAAGATCGCCCCGGACGCGCCGACCGACTCCACGTTCACGTCGGTGAGCAGCAGCACGAACACCGAACCGCCCAGCGTCGACAGCAGGTAGAGCGCGATGTAGCGAACCCGGCCCAGCATGGGCTCCACGATCCGGCCGAGCTGCCAGAGCGAGAGCATGTTCATCACGACGTGCAGCAGCCCGAAGGTGCCCTCGGTCGGCGGCAGGTGGAGGAAACCGCTGGTCAGCAGCCGCTCCCACTGACCGGCGACCACCCCCTCGGCATGGAAGTCCGACGGGTACCCGGGTTCGTAGACGTAGTAGCCGCCGTCCGGGCCGATCAGCCGGGCGCCGAGCATCGCGAACCGGTCCAGGATCTCCGGGCGCACCACCTCGGCCAGGTAGGCGAGGACGTTGAGCCCGATGAGCACGGAGGTCACGAACGGCGTCGTGGCGATCCGCCCTCCGACGACCGTCCGCGCCTGCCGCACCGACCGCGCGCCCTCCTTCACGCACTCCACGCACTGGTGGCCGACGGACGCCTCGCGCATGCAGTCCGGGCAGATGTACCGGTCGCAGCGGGTGCAGCGGACGTGCGACTCCACCTTGGGGTGGCGATAGCAGGTGGTGACGGCGGACTCGGTGGACGGGCCCGACCGGGTGGCCGGGGCGGACTCGGTGGACGGGGTGGACTCGGGCTCCACAGCCGGCTCCTCGATGGGGACGGGACGAACGGTGAGCCGGTGGGGACGGCGGCGAACAAAATACGGCAGCGAACGAAATGCGGCGGCGAACAAAATAGCGAACACCTGTGGACGGAGGGAGAGGCGGGGCGGGTGTGCCGTAGCCTCTGCAACCAGCCAGGTGCACGAGGGGGAGACCATATGGCCGCGATCAGTCTCAGCAAAGTCGAGGAGACCGCGCCCGCGCTGGTCAGCCTCTACAAGAGCGCCGGTGTGTCGCTCCGCAAGCACGGGCTGGACGGGGTGCGGGCGGCGGTCTACCTGGTGGTCGACTACTCCGGCTCGATGAAGCCGTACTACAAGGACGGCAGCGTGCAGGCGCTCGCCGACCGGGTGCTCGGGCTGTCGGCGCACCTCGACGACGACGGGACCGTGCCGGTGGTGTTCTTCTCCACCGACGTCGACGCCGAGACCGAGATCGCGCTGGCCGACCACCAGGGACGGATCGAGCGGATCGTGGCCGGGCTCGGGCACATGGGCAAGACCAGCTACCACCTGGCGATGGACGCCGTCATCGACCACTACCTCGACAGCGGGTCGAGGGAACCCGCCCTGGTCGTCTTCCAGACCGACGGCGGCCCCATCAACAAGCTCGCCGCCGAACGGTACCTGTGCAAGGCGGCCCCGCTCCCGCTGTTCTGGCAGTTCATCGGCTTCGGGGACCCCACCAGCAAGCAGTTCGACTTCCTGCGCAAGCTCGACGAACTGGCGGTGCCGGCCAAGCGGGTCGTCGACAACGCCGGGTTCTTCCACGCCGGCTCGGATCCGCGGACCGTGTCCGACACCGAGCTGTACGACCGCCTGGTCGGGGAGTTCCCGAAGTGGCTCGTGGCGGCGCGGGCGCGGGGCATCGTACGGCCGTCCTGACCCACGGCCGGGGGTGTCCGCCCCGTTGGCGGGGCCCGTAGGGCCATGTCACGCTGTGTGTGATCCGACGGGGAGGCGACGACGTATGGACGGCGCACGATCGGGGAACGAAGGCGAGGCGACGCGCAGGTCCGCCCCGCCCGGGACGGGCGAGAGGATCGCCGACTGGGCCGACGGGCGGCTCGGGCTGTACGCGCTGGCCAAGGCCAACATGCGCAAGGTCTTCCCGGACCACTGGTCCTTCATGCTGGGCGAGGTCTGCCTCTACAGCTTCCTCGTCCTGATCCTCACCGGTGTCTATCTCACCCTGTTCTTCGACCCGAGCACCAACGAGGTCGTCTACAACGGCACGTACGAGCCCCTCAACGGCGTACTGATGACCAGGGCGTACGAGTCCACGATCGACATCAGCTTCGACGTGCGGGGCGGGCTGCTCATCCGGCAGATCCACCACTGGGCGGCGCTGGTCTTCGTCACCGGCATGCTGGTGCACATGATGCGGGTGTTCTTCACCGGCGCCTTCCGCAAGCCGCGTGAGATCAACTGGGTGTTCGGCTGGACCCTGTTGATGCTCGGCATCATCACCGGCCTGACCGGCTACTCCCTCCCCGACGACCTGCTGTCCGGCACCGGCCTGCGGTTCGCCCACGGCGCGATCCTGTCCATCCCGATCGTGGGAACGTACGTGGCGTTCTTCCTCTTCGGCGGGGAGTTCCCCGGCGAGGACTTCATCGCACGCCTCTACCCGATCCACATCCTGCTGCTGCCCGGGATCATGCTCGGCCTGGTGGTCGCCCACCTGATCCTGGTCTTCTACCACAAGCACACGCAGTACCCGGGCCCCGGCCGCGACCAGAAGACGGTCGTCGGGATGCCCTTCCTGCCGGTGTACATGGCCAAGGCGGGCGGCTTCTTCTTCCTCGTCTTCGGCGTGCTGACGATCATGGGCGGCATCGCCAGCATCAACCCGGTCTGGGCCTTCGGTCCCTACCGCCCGGACCTGGTGACCACGGGCGCCCAGCCCGACTGGTACCTGGGCTTCTCCGAGGGCCTGATCCGGGTGATGCCGGGATGGGAGATCAACTTCTGGGGCCACACCCTGGAACCGGGCGTCTTCATCCCCTTCTCCCTCTTCCCGCTGATCCTGCTCGCGCTCGGTGTGTATCCCTTCATCGAGGCGTGGATCACCGGCGACAAACGCGAGCACCACATCCTCGACCGGCCGCGCAACATGCCCGTGCGCACCGGCCTCGGCGCGGCGTGGCTGAGCCTGTACACGGTGCTGCTGATCGGCGGTGGCAACGACATCGTGGCCACGCATCTGCATCTGTCCATCAATGTGATCACCTGGTTCGTGCGGATCGCGGTCTTCGTCGTGCCGGTCCTCACCTACTACGTGACCAAACGCGTCTGCCTCGGGCTGCAGCGCCGGGACCGGGACAAGGTGCTGCACGGCAGGGAGACCGGCACCATCAAGCGGCTTCCGCACGGCGCGTACACCGAGGTCCACGAGCCGCTCTCACAGGCGCAGCTGTTCACCCTCACCCAGCACGAGCAGGATCCGCCGTACGAGATCGGTCCGCTCGTCGACGCGAACGGCGTCCGGCGCCGGGTCCCCCCGACGCAGCGGGTGCGGGCCCGGCTGGCGCGGGCGATGTTCGGGCCGCAGACGCGGATCGCCAAGCCGACGGTGGAGGAGTACCGCGAGATCACCAGCGGCGATCACCACTGAGGGCGGGCACGGGCACCTAGCACGTCGGCCCTGCATACGTCCGGGGCGCCCCAGGCGGTGCGCAGGGCGCGGGCCTTGGTCAGCCAGAGCGACAGGTCGTACTCCGCCGTGTAGCCGATCGCGCCGTGCAGCTGGAGCGCGGCACGGGCGGCGGCGTACGCGGCCTCGCAGGCGGTGACCTTGGCGGCGGCGACGTCGGCGGCCGCCATCGTGAGCGCGGCGCCGAAGAGGAGCGGCCGGGCGAACTCCAGGCCGATCCGCACGTCGGCCAGACGGTGCTTGACGGCCTGGAACGAGCCTATGGAGACACCGAACTGGGTGCGCTGTCCGACGTGGGCGACCGTCCTGTCGAGCAGGGCGTGACCGACACCGAGGGCTTGGGCGGCGGTGGTGAGGCGGGCGTAGGCGAGGGCGCGGGCGGTGACCGGGTCGCGGCCGAGGAGCTCGCCGCCGGATTCGAGGGGGGTGAGACGGCGGGCCGGGTCCAGGGAGGGACGGACGGAACCGTGGCCGGGGGAGAGGAGCAGACCTTGCTGAGTGAGGGCCAGGCGGGTGGTGGCCACGTCGCCGTCCAGGGCGTACGGCGCCTGCCACGCCAGCGTCGCCATGGCCTCCCCCGAGGCCAGCGCCGGCAGGAGCCGCTTTGCCGGGCCGGGGTCCGGGAGATCGGTCAGCAGGACCGCCGCCGCGACCGTCTCCACCAGCGGTCCCGGCACGGCGTGCCGCCCCAACTCGACGAAGGCGACGGCGAGTTCGACGGGCCGCGGCCCCAGCCCCTCGTACCCCTCGGGAACCGCCAGCGCGAACACCCCCGCCTCAGCGATACGGGACCACAGCGCCCGACCCCGTACATGCTCACCCCGACTCCAGTCCCGCACGGCCGAGGGCGTGTCCGCGGCTCCCAGTATGGAGTTCAGCGAGTCGGAGAAGGCGCGCTGCTCGGCATCGAGGAGGAAGCGCATCAGCGGTGTCCCTTCGGTGGCCCCGGCGATCCTTTTCGCATCGACGCGGCCTGCTCGGCGTTCGACGGGCCCCATGGCGGCGGGGTGTTCTTGCAACGGCGGGGCTTTCGGGGCCCAGCGGGTCCCCTGCGGCGCGGGCGGGGTGTTCTTGCGCCGGCACGGCGCTCCCCGTCGCAGTGGTGCGGTGCTCTCGGTGCCGGGCGGGTTTCTCGTGGCTGCGGGGCAGCCCTCTCGTGCTGGCGTGGTGCTCCCGGTGGCCCGACGGGTTCCTCGTGGTGTGGGCGGGGTGTTCTTGTGTCGGCGCGGGGTTCTCCGTGTCTGAAGGGTTCCTCCTGGCTGCGGCGGAGCCCTCTCGTACGGGCGCGGTGCTCCCGGTGCCCGACGGGTCGCCGTGGCGTCCGGGGTGTTCCTGTGTCGCGCGGGGCTCTCGGTGCCCGGCGCGTTTTCTCGTCGCTGCGGCGGAGCCCCCTCGCATCAGCGGCGTCCCTTCGGTAGGCCGAGTAGCCGCTCGGCGATGATGTCGCGCTGGATCTCGTTCGTCCCGGCGTAGATGGGGCCCGCGAGGGAGAAGACATACCGCTCCGACCAGTCGGTGTCGGCCAACTCGCCCTCGGCGCCCAGCAGGTCGAGGGCCGTCTCGTGCAGCGCGATGTCGTACTCCGACCAGAAGACCTTGTTCAGGCTGGACTCCGGGCCGATCGACTCGCCGTCGAGGAAGCGGGAGGCCGCGGCGAAGGTGAAGAGCTGATACGCCCGGGCCCCGATCAGGGCGTCGGCCACGCGGTTCTTCGCGCTCTCCGGACTGCCCTGGGCCTGCCACAGCCGGTGGAGCCGCTCGGCGCTCGCGAGGAAACGGCCCGGGGAGCGGAGCATGAGGCCGCGCTCGTTGCCCGCGGTGGACATCGCGATCCGCCATCCCTGCCCCGGCTCCCCGATCACATCCTCGTCCGGCACGAAGACCTCGTCCAGGAACAACTCGGCGAAGGCGGGCTTGCCGTCGAGACGAGCGATGGGACGGACCGTGACACCGGGGGCGCGCAGGTCGAACATCAGGTACGTCAGGCCCTGGTGGGGCTTGGGGGCGTCCTGGTCCGTGCGGAACAGGCCGAACGCCCGGTCGGCGAAGGCGGCCCGCGACGACCAGGTCTTCTGGCCGGACAGCAGCCAACCGCCCGCCACGCGCGTGGCCCTCGACCTCAGCGACGCCAGATCGGAACCGGCCTCGGGCTCCGACCACGCCTGCGCCCAGACCACTTCGCCGGTGGCCATGGGTGACAGCACGCGCGCACGTTGCTCCTCGGTGCCGTGGTCTAAGAGGGTCGGGGCGAGGAGGCTGATGCCGTTCTGGTTGACGCGGCCCGGCGCCCCCGCCGCGTAGTACTCCTCCTCGAACAGCAGCCACTGCGCAAGCGTGGCGTCCCGGCCGCCGTACTCAACCGGCCAGGTCACCACCGACCAGCGGTCGGCGGCGAGTTCGGCCTCCCATGCGCGGTGTGCCGTGAAGCCCTCCCCGGTCTCCAGGGACGGGAGCGGATCGGGCGGCACATGCGTGCGCAACCAGGCGCGGGCCTCGGCGCGAAACGCCTCGTCGGCGGCGGGGTGGGTGAGATCCATGGTCGCTTCCCTCCCTACGGGCTTCCCTGCGACTTCTTCCCTAACAAGTGTTTGGTAGGTTAGCGTGCTGCTATGACAACCGTCGAGGTGCCGACGTACGTTCCCGGGCACGGACTGCTCCGCGGGCGCACAGCCGTCATCACCGCGGCGGCCGGCGCGGGCATCGGCGGCGCGACCGCCCGCCGCTTCCTCGAAGAGGGCGCGCGCGTGCTGATCAGCGACGCGCACGCGCGGCGACTGAAAGAGTGTGAGGCGGAGCTGGCCGGGGAGTTCGGCGCGGAGTCGGTGGCCGCGCTGCCCTGCGACGTGACCGACGAGACGCGGGTGCGGGCGCTGTTCGACGCGGCTGTGTCCGAGCACGGACGGCTTGACGTCGTCGTCAACAACGCCGGTCTCGGCGGGACTTCACCCCTCGTAGACATGACCGACGAACAGTGGTCGAAGGTCCTCGACGTGACCCTGAACGGCACCTTCAGATGCACCCGGGCCGCCCTCCGCCGGATGCGCGAGACCGGCGGCGTGATCGTCAACAACGCCTCTGTCGTCGGCTGGCGCGCCCAGGCCGGACAGGCGCACTACGCCGCCGCGAAGGCGGGCGTGATGGCGCTGACCAGGTGCGCCGCTATCGAGGCGGCCGAGTACGGGGTGCGGGTCAACGCCGTCTCCCCGAGCCTCGCCGTGCATCCCCACCTCGCGAAGGTGACGACCCCCGAACTTCTGGAGGAGCTGACCGCGCGCGAGGCCTTCGGCCGGTACGCCGAGCCCTGGGAGGTGGCCAACGTGATCGTCTTCCTGGCCTCGGACTACTCCTCGTACATGACGGGAGAGATCGTCTCCGTCAGCAGCCAGCATGCCTAGGACGACAATGGACCCGTGCCGACCAAGAAGAAGCCCCAGGTGACCGCCAGCGGAAAGCCCGCGGCCGCCGCCGCTCAGGCGCGCCGCCGTGAACTCCTCGACACCGCCGCCGAGGTCTTCGCCGAGCAGGGCTACAACGCCACCACCGTACGCAAGATCGCCGACCACGCGGGCATGCTCGCGGGCAGCCTCTACTACCACTTCGACTCCAAGGAGTCGATGCTCGAAGAGATCCTGCGCTCCTTCCTCGACGAGCTGTGGGGCGGCTACGACGCCGTCCTGGAGGCCGAGCTGGACCCGCGCGAGACGCTGGAGGCGCTGGTCACCGAGTCGTTCCGGGAGATCGACCGGCACCGTGCCGCCGTCGCGATCTACCAGAAGGAGAACCGGCAGCTCGTCGCGCAGGAGCGGTTCGCGTTCCTCGCCGAGTCGCAGCTCAGGTTCGAGAAGGCGTGGCTGTCCACGCTGGAGCGCGGGGTGGCGGCCGGGGTGTTCCGGTCCGACCTCGACGTCCGGCTCACCTACCGGTTCGTGCGGGACACGGTGTGGGTCGCCGCGTCCTGGTACCGGCCCGGCGGACAGCACAGCCCGGAGGAGATCGCCCGGCAGTACCTGTCGATGGTGCTGGACGGGATCGCCGTACGTGAATAGCCGTCGAAAGCTGTCGAAGTGCCCTTATCTGTGAGGGAGTTGCCATGGCCGAGGCCTACATCGTCGAAGCGGTCCGTACGCCCGTAGGACGGCGAGGGGGAGGACTGAGCGCCGTCCACCCGGCCGACCTGGGCGCGCATGTCCTGAAGGAGCTGGTCGGGCGGGCCGGCATGGACCCGGCCGCCGTCGAGGACGTCGTCTTCGGCTGCCTGGACGCCGTCGGGCCGCAGGCCGGGGACATCGCGCGGACCTGCTGGCTGGCGGCGGGGCTGCCCGAGGAGGTGCCGGGCGTGACCGTGGACCGGCAGTGCGGCTCCTCGCAGCAGGCCGTGCACTTCGCGGCGCAGGGCGTGCTGTCCGGCACCCAGGACCTCGTGGTCGCGGGCGGCGTGCAGAACATGTCCATGATCCCCATCGCCTTCGCCACCCGTCAGGCCGCCGAACCGCTCGGCCTCACGGCGGGCCCCTTCGCGGGCAGCGAGGGCTGGCAGGCCCGGTACGGGCAGAAGCCGGTCAACCAGTTCGCCGGCGCCGAGATGATCGCCGCGAAGTGGGGGATCAGCCGGCAGGACCAGGAGGAGTTCGCGCTGCGCTCGCACCGGCGGGCGTTGCGGGCGATCGACGAGGGGCGCTTCGAGCGGGAGGTGGTGGCGTACGGCCAGGTCGGGGTCGACGAGGGGCCGCGCCGGGACACCTCCCTGGAGAAGATGGCCGGGCTGAAGCCGGTCATCGACGGCGGCACGATCACCGCCGCCTGCTCCTCCCAGGTCTCCGACGGCGCGGCGGCGATGCTGCTGGCCTCGGAGCGGGCGGTGCGCGAACACGGGCTCACTCCGCGGGCCCGGGTGCACCATCTCTCGGTGCGCGGCGAGGACCCCATCCGCATGCTCACCGCACCCATACCGGCCACCGCCCACGCCCTGAAGAAGACCGGCATGACGATCGAAGACATCGACCTGGTCGAGATCAACGAGGCGTTCGCGCCGGTCGTCCTGGCCTGGCTGAAGGAGACCGGCGCGGATCCTGACAAGGTCAACGTCAACGGGGGCGCGATCGCGCTGGGCCATCCGCTGGGCGCGACCGGAGTGAAGCTGATGACGACTCTGCTGCACGAGCTGGAGCGCATCGGGGGCCGGTTCGGGCTTCAGACGATGTGCGAGGGCGGCGGGCAGGCGAACGTGACGATCGTTGAGCGACTTTGACGGTGGCGGGACCACCCACTTCGGCGGACGGAGTCCGGCGCAGGCTCCGAAGCCCGTGAGGCCCTCTGGGGCCGAGGGGTGCGAGGGGGCCGTCGGGGATGGTGCCGATGTGTGGGGGCGGAGGCAGGCGAACGTGACGATCGTCGAGCGGGTGTAGCGGTCACCGCGCGAGGCGTGCCCGCACCTCCTCTGCCTCCTTCATGATCCGCTCCACCAGCTCCCCGCACGACGGCAGGTCGTCGATCACCCCGGCGACCTGCCCGGACGCCATCACCCCGAGATCCGTACGGCCGTCCACCATGGACGCCTTCAGCAGCATCGGCGTGTTCGCGGCGAGCAGGACCTGGCTCCAGGTCAGGTCCTTGCCGTGCCTGAGCGCGCGACCGTCCCGGAGCATGCGGAGCCAACCCGCGCCGGACAGCTTCCGGAAGCCCGCCGCCCTGCGGACCGCCTGGAAGAGAGTCCGCGCACGGCCGGACCGCTCCAGGGCGTCGACCAGTTCCGTGCGGAGCATCCGGTGCGGCAGGCCGTCGACCGCCCGGGTCACCGTCACGTCCTTGACCGTCGCCGCCAGATACCGTGCCTTCACCGCGTCCGGCACCGTCGAGTCCGAGGTGAGCAGGAACCGCGTGCCCATCGCGACCCCCGCCGCCCCGTAGGCCAGCGCCGCGACCAGCCCCCGGCCGTCGAAGAAGCCGCCCGCCGCCACGACCGGTATGTCCACGGCGTCGACCACCTGCGGCAACAGCACCGTCGTCGCCACCTCGCCCGTGTGCCCGCCGCCCTCGCCGCCCTGCACGATCACCGCGTCCGCGCCCCAGGCAGCGACCTTCTCGGCATGCCGCCGGGCGCCGATCGAGGGGACGACGATCACGCCCGCCTCCTTGAGCTCCGTGATCAGCTCGGGGGAGGGCGTGAGGGCGAAGGACGCGACGCGCACCCCCTCGTCGATCATGACGCGGACCCGGTCGCCGGCGTCCGAGGCGTCCGCGCGCAGATTCACGCCGAACGGAGCGTCCGTACGGGACTTGACCTCGCGTATCGCCGCACGCAGCCGGTCGACGGTCATCGTCGCGGAGGCCAGGATGCCCAGGGCACCCGCGTTCGCCGTCGCCGAGACCAGCCGTGGGCCGGCCACCCAGCCCATCCCCGTCTGCACGATCGGGTGGCGGACCCCGACCAGCCGGGTCAGCGGCGTCTCCATCACGCACCGACCTCCCGGGCGCGGAGGTTCGCCGGGTCGACGACCTCGCGGATGAGGCGCAGCTCGTCGGCCGTGGGTTCACGGGTCTGCGGCACGTCGCCGGGGACGACGAGGTCGAACGCGGTCGCCTCCCTGACCTGCTCCACGGTGACGCCCGGATGGAGCGACGCCAGCCGCATCGCGTGGTCGGGCGTGGCGAAGTCGAAGACGCCGAGGTCGGAGACGACACGGGGGATGCGGTGGTATCGGGCGTCGCCCGCGTGGTCGTAGCCCACCCCGCACACCATGTCGACCTTCTCTACGAACACCCGCCGCGAATGCCTCGGGACCCAGTAACTGGTCGGATTGTTGAGGGTGTTGACCGGCGCGCCCCGCACCCCCAGCAGCTGCCGCTTCGGCCGTTCCCAGTCGCCGATGCACGAGATGTTCTGGTTGCCGAAGCGGTCGATCTGGCTCGCCCCCATCATCACGTGCCGCCGACCACCGGTGACCAGGGCCAGGTGTTGCCGGTACGGCAGCCAGCCCTCGGCCGTCCCGTCCGGGCGGACGACCAGCGCCTCGCCGTCGGTCAGCAGCAGGTCCGGCGCGAAGGTGAGCCGCGCCAGCCGGGCCCCCACGGACGGGATCAGGCCCATCGGGCTCGCCAGGATCTCACCGGCGTCGCGCCAGGCCTCGGCACAGGCGATCACGCAGTACTCGGCGCGGGTGGGCGGGAGAAGGGGCGGGCGGGGGACCTCCGTCATGACCCCTCCCTGATCGCCGACTGGTACGCCTGCTCGTCCCCGCCGAGGAACCGCGCCGCGAACTGGGGCCAGGGCGTCGTCGCATACGTCTTCTGGACGGCCTCGTCCCGGCCGTAGTCGGGGGCACAGGACGTGAAGTGCGCGCCGTTCGGGGCCTCGACGACCCCCGTCACCGTGTGCCGCTTGATCAGCAGCGACTGCGGTGCGGCGTCCTTCGTCAACTCGGCCGTGTCGACGATGCGTTCGCACGAGAGGTACGCCGTGTCCGCCGCCTCGCAGAAGAGGTCGTCGAAGTAGGGGTCGGGGCCCAGATACTGCCCGTTGCCCAGCCGGTCGGCACGGTTGACGTGGACCAGGGCCGCGTCGAGCCGCAGGGCGGGCATGGCCACGAACGTCTCCCCGTCGTCGTACGGCGAAGTCACCGTCCCCAGGCCGGGGTTGACCCGCATCACGTCCGACCCGATCCCGGCCCGCACCGGCAGGAACGGCAGTCGGTTCGCGGCGGCGCGAAGTCCCCACATGAACATCGCCTCGTCGACCTCCATCAGCTCGAAGGCGCCACGTTCGCGGGCCGCGCGATAGTGCGGTTCCAGGGGGATGGAGTCCAGCGTGGCGAAGGCGGCGACGAGCCTTCGGATCCGCCCGGCGGCGGCCAGCATGCCGACGTCCGGGCCGCCGTACGAGACGACGGTGAGGTCGGTGAGGCCGGACCGGAGCAGGGCCCTGACCAGGGCCATCGGTTTGCGGCGCGAGCCCCAGCCGCCGATGCCGAGGGTCATGCCGCTGTGCAGCCGGGAGACGACCTCGTCGGCGGTCATCGTCTTGTCACTCACTACGCCCCCTCCTGCCCGTCGCCGAAGGTGTCTCGGACTCGGTCGGCGACCCCGCTGAGGTTGGCCTCGAAGGTGAAGCCCTGTTCGAAGCGGTAGCTGCGGCGTACGTCGACGGGGTCGATGCCGTTGATGGCCGCCTTGGCCAGACGCAGCAGCTGCCCGTCCTTCGCGGCGATCTCACGAGCCAACTCCAGCGCTGCGGCCCGTAGTTCCTCGCCCGGCACCACCCGCCACACCGAGCCGTGCGCGTGCAGCTCGGCCGCGCTCGCCGTGCGCGAGGTGTAGTACAACGCGCGCATCAGGTGCTGGGGCACCAGCCGGGCCAGGTGGGTGGCCGCGCCCAGCGCTCCACGGTCCAGCTCCGGCAGCCCGAAGGTGGCGTCCTCGCTCGCCACGATCGCGTCCGCGTTGCCCACCAGTCCGATGCCGCCGCCCAGGCAGAACCCGTGCACGGCCGCCACCACGGGCACCTCGCACTCGTACACCGCGGCGAAGGCGTCCGCGCAGGCGTGGTTGACGCCGATCAGCGCACGGCGCCCGTCCCGCTGTATCTCCTTGATGTCCACGCCCGCGTTGAACCCGCGCCCCTCGGCCATGAGGACGACACACCGGATCCCCGGATCCCGGCCCGCCGCCCGCACGGCGTCCGCCAGGGCGGACCAGCCGCGCACCGGCAGGGCGTTCACCGGTGGGAAGTCGACCGTGACGACGGCGATCCCATCCTTTCCGGTCCCCTTTTCCGGGGACGAGGTGGAGACACTCATGGCCGCATCAGCTACCTTTCCACCAAACGTTTGTTAGGTGAAGGGTAGCCGGGGATGGGGCTGGACGGGAAGGTCGTGGTCGTCACGGGCGGTACGCGCGGTGTCGGCGCCGGGACGGCGAGGGCCTTCGCCGAGGCCGGTGCGGACGTCGTGGTCTGTGCGCGCAGACAGCCCGAAGTGCCTTTGCCCGGGGCCGAGTTCAGGCCGCTCGACCTCCGCGATCCGGAAGGCGTACGGTCCTTCTTCGCCGCTCTGCCCCGCCTGGACGTCCTCGTCAACAACGCGGGTGGCACACCGTACCGGCGGTTGACGGACGCGGAGGCCGAGCGGCACGCGCGCGTGATCGAGCTGAACCTGGTGGCCCCGCTGACGGCGTCCCTGGCCGCGTACGAGCACCTGAAGCGTGCACGGGGGTCGGTGGTGATGATCGGCAGCGTCAGTGGCGGCCGCCCGTCGCCCGGGTCGGCCGCGTACGGGGCGGCGAAGGCCGGACTGGAGAGCCTGGCCCGCTCGATGGCGGTGGAGTGGGCGCCGGAGGTCCGGGTCAACACGCTGGTCGTCGGCATGGTCCGCACCGAGCTGGCCCACCTCCACTACGGGGGCGAGGACGGCATCGCGAACGTCTCCCGCACCGTCCCGCTCGGCCGCCTCGCCGAACCGGCCGACGTCGGCGCGGCCGCCGTCTTCCTCGCCTCCGACGCCGCCGCCTACATCAGCGGGGCGAGCCTGCTCGTGCACGGCGGGGGTGAGCGGCCCGCGTTCCTGGACGCCGCAACGGTCAACAAGGAGGCATGACATGAGCCGGATGTGTGAGGGGCGGGTCGTCGTCGTCACGGGCGGGGGCCGAGGACTGGGGCGGGCGCATGCTCTCGCGTTCGCCGCCGAGGGGGCGAAGGTCGTCGTCAACGACCTCGGCGTCGGGCTCGACGGCACACCGGCCGCCGTCGGCAGTCCCGCCCGGCAGGTGGTCGACGAGATCCGCGCGGCGGGCGGTGCGGCGGTCGCGCACGGTGGTGACGTGGCGACCGGGGCCGGGGCGGCCTCCCTGGTGGCGGCCGCGTTGGAGACGTACGGCCGTCTCGACACCCTCGTCAACAACGCCGGCTTCCTGCGGGACCGGATGCTGGTCAATCTCGACGAGGACGACTGGGACGCCGTCGTGCGCGTTCACCTCAAGGGCCACTTCCTCCCCCTGAAGCACGCGGCGGCCCACTGGCGGGCGGAGACCAAGGCGGGCCGTACGCCGAACGCCCGGATCGTCAACACGAGTAGCGGCGCGGGACTGTTGGGCTCCCTCGGCCAGGGCAACTACAGCGCCGCCAAGGCCGGCATCGTCGGTCTGACCCTGGTCGCGGCGGCCGAACTCGCCCGCTACGGCGTCCAGGTCAACGCGATCGCCCCGGCGGCCCGCACGCGCATGACGGAACGGACCTTCGCGGAGACGATGACGGCCCCGATCGCGGGATTCGACGCCATGGCTCCGGAGAACGTCTCCCCGCTGGTCGTCTGGCTGGGTTCGGCGGGGAGCGAGGGGGTGACGGGGAGGGTCTTCGAG
>NZ_LGUR01000117.1 GCF_001270495.1 Streptomyces viridochromogenes | reverse complement strand
GGCGAGGACGAGGTCGGGGTTGTGCACCTCGACACCGGCCGGCGGCGCGATGTCGGCGGCGGTGACCAGACCCGGGCCCTGCTTGCGCAGGTACATCACCACAGGCTCGTCCTGCTCGCTGCTCACGACCAGCTGCTTGATGTTGAGGATCAGGTCGGTGACGTCCTCCTTGACGCCCGGCACGGTGGTGAACTCGTGCAGCACGCCGTCGATACGGACGGACGTGACTGCCGCACCCGGGATCGAGGACAGGAGCGTACGGCGGAGGGAGTTGCCGAGGGTGTAGCCGAAGCCCGGCTCCAGCGGCTCGATCACGAACCGGGAGCGGAACTCGTCGACGACCTCTTCGGTCAGTGACGGACGCTGAGCGATCAGCACGAGGTATTGCCTCCAGTGGTTTGGCGCCCGCTATGTGACGCCGTAGATACCACGAAGGGTACGGGCCATACGGTCTTGGCAGAGACCGAACCGCCCGTCACCCGTCAGCCCGGACGCCGGACGGGGTGGTCGGGGAACGTGCCCGACAGGGTCCGTCGGCCTGGCGGACAAGGCCGGTACTCCAGTCGAGCGTTTCTCGGGCCCGTCGGCAGTACCGTCGGCTCGACCGCGGCGGTGATCGGCGGGCCGACGCGGCCCTGCACCGGATCGCGCAGACCCGGGTACGCTTCGCCCCCCGCCGCACCAGGGAGTATTACTTCACCGGGCCGGCCATCGAAGAGAGCGAACGCGCGCTGAAGCAGCGAGTGAACAGCGCGGCCCTGCGCGTACCACGGGTCGGTGATCGGCTGTGAGCCGGACGCATGGTGCAGGCCACAGTGGCACGGGGCCGAAGGAGGCGTGTCGCGTCAGCCCTTCACCGAACGGGCCGAGCCCCACAGGGCCCCCGGGTTGACCCGGTCCGGATGGAGCTCCAGCATCGCTCGGTAGAGCTCCTCAGTGGACGCGGTGCGCGCGACGCGGTCCTCGAAGTCATCGAGGTAGGCGCGGGTCTCGGCGAGGATGCCCGGGGAGTCGGGCCGGCCGGGACGCTTGTGCCCCGCCACGACATGGTCGGCTCCGAGGCCGGCAAGCACGCCGAGCGCCTCCTTCCGCACCCCCGCCGGCTTTGCGGTGCGCGAGCTGTTCGGCACCGCCACGATCGACGCGCTCACCTCGGCCACCGGCCTGCATCTCAGGGATGGACGAGTTGTCCCCCATGCCTCGACCGTCGCGAGGGCCGTGTACCAGAACCTGCCCAACCTCATCGCCGCCCGCTCGCGCTACCCCGAGGTCAAGGCGCCCGTCCACCTCGTCTACGGCGAGGAGGACTGTGCCGGCCGCCGATTTCACGCAGGTCCCCAGGACCGGCCACTTCATCGCCCTGGAACGGCCCGACCTGCTGGCCGACCTGCTGAACGCGGTGGCCTGACCGCCCCGAGAGCGCCTTAGTCACCCCCGTTCGGGTGTAGTGCGGGACGGGGCCAGGTTCGACCATGTGCCTGACAGCGTCGTGGCGTGCAAAGGAGCAGCGCGTGGCAGAGATTCAGATCGAGTTCGATGTTCCGGCCGAGATGCGTGACGGCACCGTGCTGCGCGCCGATGTCTACCGGCCCGGGGGCACGGGGCCGTGGCCGGTGCTGCTGAGCCGACTGCCGTACGGCAAGCAGATGGCCCTGGCGATCGCCCTCCTCGATCCCCTGGCGGCGGCTCGGCGTGGCTTCATGGTGGTCCTCCAGGACACCCGCGGCCGGTTCGCCTCCGAGGGGGAGTGGGAGCCTTGGACGTACGAGGAGAGCGACGGGTACGACACCGTACGGTGGGCCGCTGCCCTTCCCGGAGCGAACGGCTCCGTCGGCATGATCGGCGCCAGCTACTTCGGCAACACCCAGTGGATGGCGGCGCTGTCCAAGCCGCCGGAGCTGAAGGCGATCGCGCCGATGGTCACGTGGTCCGACCCGGACGACGGACTGTGGACGCGCGACGGCGCGATCGAACTCGGCATCACCGCGCCCTGGTCCCTCATGATGGGCGCCGACGCGCTGATGCGCCGTCACAGCACCGACCCGGCCATGCTCGGCGGCAGTCTCGGCAGGCTCGTGCAGGATCTCGACGGCCTGGCCGACGGCGGCTACGGCGAACTGCCCGCCGGGCGGTTTCCCGCGTTCGCCCGGCACGACCTGCCCGAGCTGGGCTACGAGCGTTCCCGGCGGGAGCCCGGCTGGGCGACGTCCTGCCGTGTCGCGGGCAGGCACGACGAGGTTGACCTGCCCACCTTCCAGGTCGGCGGCTGGTACGACATCTTCGCCCAGGGCACGCTCGACAACTTCGCCGCCATGCGCAGCGCCGGCCGGTCCGTCACGCTGATCATGGGCCCGTGGGGCCACACCAACCAGCAGCACGTCATCGGCGACGTCAACTTCGGGTTCGGCGCGAACTCCGCCTTCATGGGCATGCGCGGACCCCTGCACGGCCTCCAGCTCGACTGGTTCCAGCGCACGCTCGGCGACGGCGAGGCCCTGGATCCGGACACGGGCAGGGTGCTGCTGTTCGTCATGGGTATCAACCAGTGGCGCGAGGAGACGGAATGGCCCCTGTCGCGGGCGGTGGACACGGATTTCCACCTGCGCGCCGACGGACGCCTGACGCAGGAGCCGCCGTCCACGGCCGAGCGGGCCGAGGAGTTCACCTACGACCCCATGGACCCGGTGCCCACGACCGGCGGCGCGCTCCTGATGTCCGACGAGTTCCGTCCCGGGCCGCTCGACCAGACGGCCGTGGAGGCGCGCGAGGACGTCCTGGTCTTCACCACCGAACCGCTCACCGAGGACGTCGAGGTGACCGGCCGCGTCCGGGCGGTGCTCTTCGCCGCCACGGACGGACCCTCGACCGACTGGGTGGCACGCCTGTGCGACGTAGACGAGAACGGTGTCTCCCGCAATGTGGCCGACGGCATCGTGCGGGTGCGCGCGGCGACCTTGGGCGAGGCGGCCGAACACGTCGTGGACCTGTGGTCGACCAGCATCGTCTTCCGCGCGGGGCACCGGATACGGGTCCAGGTCACCTCCAGCAACTTCCCCCGCTGGGACCGCAACCTCAACACGGGCGAACCCGAGGAGAACGCGACCACGGCCCGAGTGGCCCGGCAGCAGGTCTTCCACGACCCCGCCCGGCCGTCCCGCATCGTCCTGCCCGTGGTGCCTCCAGCCTGACCGGGAGCGATGGGGGAGCCCGCCGATCCGTTGCTCCGGTGGCAAGGGCGCCGAAGTAGCCATGTCGGCTCGGTCGAAGGGCGGCAGGCATCCTGCGGCGGAGGCGATGACCTCCCACGGGCGCCTGCCACTCGGCAAACGCCGCGGTGAAGATTCCTCGGTCAGCGGACCGACCAGGTTCCACTCGATCGGCCTGAGATGACGCGGCCGGATCCGGAGGCAGCGGCCATCCGGTCGAGTACGGCACCGAGGGCCTGGGTCAAGGGGGCACGAGCGCAACCGCCGGCGCACCGAACTCGCCGCCCCTGGAGCCACGTTGACCGACACCGAACCTCTGCTCGTCGAGCAACGCGGCACCGTGCGGTGGCTGCTGCTCAACCGCCCCGAGCGGCGCAACGCCCTCAAGCAGAGGCGGCGGACGGGCAGCCGTCCTCGACGTCCGTGTGCGGGTGCGGCGCCTGGTGTGTTCCACGCGCGACTGCCGGCAGCCCTTCCGCGAGCAGATGCCCGGAGTGTTTGAGCGTCACCAGCGACGCACGGCCCGTCTGACCAGGTAAGTCAAGTCTGTGGTGAAGGAGTTGGCGGCCGGGCGGGATCTCGTTTGCTGACGATACTCGCGGCGGGCCTGCTCGCCACACGGCCCTGCGCGCCCTGCTGCGCATCCCGTTGCCCACCGGGCGGACGCCCCGCGTGAGGGGCGTCGACGACTTCGCTCTGCGCCGGCGGCACCGCTTTGCCACCGTGGTGATCGACGCCGAGACCTATGAGCGGATCGACGTGCTGCCCGACCGCACCGCCGACAAGCTGGAAGCTTGGCTGCGCGAGCATCCGGGCGTCGAGGTCGTGTGCCGTGACGGCTCCGTCACGTCCCTGGCGAACGCGAAGAAAGGCTCGACGCGGGCGCGGTTGCTGGGGAAGGCCTCCTCCAGGGCGTCCACGGCGCCGGCCCGGTCGGCGGGCAGGGTCACATCGTGCCGGCCGGGTACCACGGCGCGGTACAGGTCGTGCTCCTGGACGAACTCCAGTGAGTCAGCGACGCCCAGCTTCTCGAACAGCCAGCGCAGCGTGTACGGCTGGACCTCCAGGCCGACTCCGGACAGCTGGTGCAGCGCCGTCTCGAACTCGAAGCGGCCTCGTCGAAAGCAGGTGGCGCAGCCGCCGGGAACGTTGTGGCGCTCCGCGAGGAGGGTGCGCAGTCCCGCGCGTTGGAGGGTGGCGGCGGTCAGTCCGGCGTTGCCCGCGCCGATGACCACCGCGTCGAAGTCCGTCGTCGTGGTTACTGTTCGGCGGCCTCTCGGGCGATCCGCTCGAACTGGGCGCCCATGGCCTCGCCGAGCGCCTGGGCGGCGGAGAGCGGGCGCACCATCACCGTGAACTCGTCGATCTTCCCGTCGTCGTCGAAGTGCAGGAAGTCGCAGCCCTGGATCTGCTTGCCGGCGACGGTGGCGGTGAAGACGAAGGCGTGATCGCGGCCGTCGGAATTGGCGATCTCACGGATGTAGGTGAAGTCCTCGAAGACCCGGAGCACGCCGCGCAGGATCGCCGCGGTGATCGCCTTGCCCGGGTACGGCTTGAAGGCGACGGGGCTGGTGAAGACGACGTCGTCGGCCAGCAGAGCGGCCACAGCGTCCAGGTCGCGGCTCTCGACGGCCTTACGGAAGGGATGCATGAGCCCGCCTCAGATATTCAAAAAGATGAATAGGTGTGATGGAGAGTAGAGGGCACCGTTAGGACTTGTCTACAGGGGAGGGTGAACTATTAGTCACGTTGTTGATTAATCTGCTAGCGTGCGTCCATGGCTTTGCGGAACGCGCTGATGGCCGCGCTGTTGGAGGGCGAGGCGTCCGGGTACGACCTCGCGAAGGCGTTCGATGCGACGGTCGCCAACTTCTGGATGTCGACGCCTCAGCAGCTCTACCGGGAGCTGGATCGCATGGAGGCCGAAGGACTCGTCACGGCCCGCGTCGTCGAGCAGAAGCGCCGCCCCAACAAGCGACTGTTCTCCTTGACGGAGGCCGGGCGGAAGGCCGTCCACGCCTACACCGCCCAGCCCTTGGTTAAACCGGCGGTGATCCGGGACGAGTTGCTTGTCAAGGTGCAGTGCCTGGACGCGGGCGACATGGAAGCGGTCCGGACCGCCATCACCGAGCGCATGGAGTGGGCCACCGCCAAGCTGGCCCGCTACGAGCGGCTCCGGCAGCGCCTGCTCGACGGGCGCTCCGAGGAGGCGTACTTCGCCGAGGCCGAGCGCATCGGCCCGTATCTCACCCTGCTGCGCGGGATGTCGTTCGAGCGGGAGAACCTCCAGTGGGGGGACATGGCGCTGCGCAGGCTCGAACAGCGCACGGCCGCGCTCCGGGCCGACGGCTGACTGCGGCGGTTCCACCCATACAGTTCGTCAACAAAGTTATTAGCTGGCGGTCGTGAGCAGCCCGGCCCCTCAGGGGTCGTCGGTCTGTGTCCGAGCGAGGACCGGCTGCGGTTCCTTGTCGGCGGGATGGATGTCACTCATTTCCGGCTCCCGTCCGGTGAAGAGCGGTTCAGCACGAGGAGCCGCCGGCGTCGTCGCAAGCCAGAGCATCACACTGATGGGGAGGTGTCCCCGGCGGGCGCGGCCACCGGAAGCAGCGCCGGCCGCTTGGCCCGACGGCCGTCGCCGGAGGAGCGGCCACGCAGGCGGCGGCCGATCCAAGGGCCGAGGAAGGTGCCGGCCCAGCGCAGTTCGGCACCCACGGTCCTCCAGACAGAGATGTCTGTCCCCTCGGCCGGAAGGGGGAGGGTCCACTTGTCGTCGCTGCCCGGCAGACCGAGCGCCTGGGCCGCGGCAGCCGCGATGCGCGCGTGTCCCAGCGGGCCGGCGTGCAGCCGGTCAGCACTCCACAACCGCGGATCGGTCGCCGCCGCGTGCGCGGCCGTCTCCGCCACCACCACGCCGTGGCGGTCGGCGGCCTCCCGGATGCGCGCGTTGAGTGCGAGAACACGGTGACCGATCGGGCGGGCCAACGGCGTGATACGCCCGACATCGGGAAACATGAGGGTCGCGACGGTGGCGCCCTGCGCCGTGAGGGCGGCGAACATCGCCTCGACATGGCCGGCCACCTCGTCGAGGTCGCAGCCCGGGCGCAACGCATCGTTGACCCCAGCCACCACGGTGGCGAGGTCGGGCCGCATCGCGAGAGCCGGCGCCAGTTGCTCGGCGCGCACCTGACCGGCCTTACGGCCGCGCACCGCGAGGTTGGCGTAGAGCAGGCCGGGGCTGTGGCGGGCGACCTCCTCGGCGAGCCGGTCCGCCCAGCCCCGAAGACCACGGACGTCGTCGCCGTCCCCGAGCCCCTCGGTATGGCTGTCGCCCAGGGCGACATAGCGCAGATACCCACTGCTCGACACGGGGCCGACCGCCTCTCGTCAACGCTGCTGATGGAAGTGGCACACGGCCATCGCTGAACAACTAGGCACCTAGTCGCATTGTTGAATATGAGGATAGCTGCGGGCTCACTTCCTGCAAAGTGACGCCGCTCAGGCAGGAGCTGAGGCCGTCGAGGGCGGTCCACCGCCGCGGTCCACCGGCTTGGTCCCGCGCCGACCCCGTACACAACGAGGACGCGGTCGGCTTCGCCACCGCCCGCCGTTTCGCGCCGAACCGCCCGTACCGGGTCACCTTCAACGGTGGTGTCCACGGCCCGGGTGACAACGCCTACTGCCAGGCCGTCATGTCCCCGGCTCACCTCCGGCTCCTAAGAGCCGGGGACGGAGTTCACCCGGCCGATCCGGCCGGGAGGGCCCGCCCGGCGGCGGCCAGGCGCTGGGAGGGCTGTCGTGACAGATGAGAGGCTCGGACGGGTGAGCGAGACACCACCGAACACCCTGCAATACCGCTTTGACGGGCCAGAAGACGCCCCAGACCTGATCCTGGGTCCCTCCCTGGGTACCACGTGGCACAGGTTGTAGAGACTGTCCGTGGGCGTCCAGGTCGGCCCAAGAGGAGCGCGTTATGCCAGGTCAGGGCATTCTGGTCCGAGGGAGTCGACGCAGCCGGTGATAGGCGTGTGAGAGCAGGGTGCGACGAGAAGCCCCGCAGGTGCGACCCGGCGGGGCTTCTGAGCACGTCGGCTTCAGTGTCTGTCGTGGGCACCGTTGCACTCGGTTCTCCTCTCTCGAGGACCCGGAGCAAGGACGCGGCGACGACACGACTCCTACGGCCGATGCACACCATGTGACACGGGAACTCTTCGCGACCACGGGACGTATCCCTCGCTCCCGCAAAGTCCAACGCCAGTCGGATGGCCTGCCACAGCAGCATGATGTCGGTGCTGGGGTCAGCGCATCCATCGTGCAGGCAGTGGCAGACCTCCGGGAAGCGGTCACCGAAGTAGTCGGTGAGGCCCCCGGCGCCGCACACGTACGAGGTCCTGCCCACCTGAGTTGGCGGGTACGGCCTGTGCCGGGGTGGCGATCAGTCGTCGACCAGACCAGCGGCGAGAAGACCGAGGCCGAACTTCCATCGTCTCGAGCGCAGGACGACAGTTGTCAGTTCTTGCTCTGAGCCCTGGCCAGGCGGCGCGCTTCGGCGCGGCGTTTCGGCGCGGCCGGGTCGTCCACCGCGCCGGGGCGCGGGCCGTTGTGGTGCACGGCGCCGTCGCGGAGGGCCTTCGTGAGCTGCGTGAAGGGTTTGGCATCCGGCCCGACGTCGATCTGGAAGTGGCACGCGGCGGCGGGGGAGAGGTCCGCGCCCCAGCGCACCACGCCGCCGCAGTCGGCCAGGATGTCGCGGACGATCGCCTCCTGGTGCGGCCACAGGCCGTCGCCCGCCCCGAGCAGAGCGATCGCACTGCCGGAGAGGTAGTTCGACTCGTACGCGGCCCGTACGGCACGGTCGGTGCGGTGTCCCTGGACGTCCCGGGAGCTGTGCAGCGGCACCACCTCGTAGTGCCAGCGTCTCGCGACGTGCAGGAGGACCGCCGACGCCGCACGGTGCAGGCGAACGGTGGCGGGGGAGCCCTCGACACGGAACGAGTCGAGGGCGTCCGGGTCGATGGCCCAGCCGTTGTCGCTGCGCCGTGCGGTCCACTTGCTGTCGGTCGCGGGCCCGGGCTCGGCCGCGGTCGCGGGTCCGGTGAGGACGCCGCTCAGTGCGGCGCCCGCGCCCAGAGCGCCGGCGGAAAGGAGTACGGCTCGTCGTGTCAGTGCCATGTCATATGCCCTTCTCGGCATCGGCGCGTTCCTCGAGTTCCCACGCGTAGGCGAGCACGAAACTGCTGAGCAGGTTCGGTCCGATGTTGTCCGGTTGGTCCGCTGGGTCGAGGCTTTCTTTGCTTCTCAGTAGCCATGTCCCCGCGATCAGCGCGGCGTCGCAGTTCTCACCCAGGATCAGATTCCTGGCGAGGGTCTGCGTCGTCGAACTGTCGCTGTCGAAACGGTCGGCGTAGAACAGCGAGTAGCGCCGCTGGCAGACCCGGTCGCCAGCTCCCGGACTGTCGGTCCCGTAGTAACGGGCGACCGCTGTGGGGAGATTGAGCGACTCCGTCTTCATGAGCCGCATGATGTTGAACCCGTCGGCGTCCTGAATCCACTGATCGTTGGAGAAGGTGGACGCGGCGTCACGCTTGCCGAGGTAGTCCTGGGCGAAGAGCATGGGGTTCGGGTACTGGGCCTTGGCCTCGCGCCAGTCCATGTAGAACGTCACGAGGTCACCGCCCCAGCCACCACCGTCCCCCAGTGTCACGAGGTCGGTGGTCGAGGAGTACTCAAGGCACATCTCCAGGGTTGCCATGAGGTGCTCCGTACCGACGGAGGTCCCGGTCACCGGATCGGTGAAGCTCCTTCTGCCGGTGAGGGTCAGCCCCTGCTCCGCCAATTTCGCTATCCATCCCTGGTCGACAGCTTCCAGGGCCACCCTCCAGTCGAAGGAGTTGTACTCAACCTGCCGGAAGAACTGGCAGACGAGTTTGGCGGGGTCGGCCCCCGCGTTGTACTCCAGGGCGGCCGTGTAAAGGCGCTGGACGAGGTCGATGAAATCCTGTGCGGGCGACTGCACGGGATTGAGGACGGCCGTGCCCGGGTCGGAGAAGCGGCGCCACACATTCCGGTCGATCTCCCAGGCTTCGCCGAAACTGCCGCTGCCGTAGCTGAACGTGCCGTTGCGGATCTGGTTGAACGACCAGTTCGCGGGCAGCGGGTAGCCGAGGTTGCCGGAGAATCCCCAGGAGAGGCCGGATACGAACGACCAGGTGGCTCCGACGCGGTGGGTGACGTTGATGCACACGTTCCGGGAGCCGTAGACGCCGTAGGTGTAGCGGTTCGTCCGGCCCAGGGCCGCGCGCACGCCACGGAAGTAGTCGAGGACCGCGTCCATGTCCGACCCCGTCGCGTCGAAGTCCACGGCGAAATAGATGCAGGTGCCCTGGCCGAAACCGAACTCCCGTGCCCTGGTCTCGGCCACATCGCCTTGCTCGAATCCCTTGGCGTAGGTGAAGTTGGCCTTCGTCGTGCCGTTCCACTGGAAGATCGGGAACACGCGCAGGCCACCGCGGATGATGTCGCCCAGCTCGGCACTGGTGAGCGCCTTGCCCAGGTAGTGCTCATCGCTCGGGTCGAGATGTTCGTCGAGGTAACGGCCCACGACCTGGAACCCGGCGTTACTGAGCGCCTGCGCCCGGGCGAAGGTGAGCGGCGCTGCCTGGTCGCTTGCGGTAGTGGTGCGGAGCTCGTTGCCGGTGGAGACGAGGAGCTGCGCCCAGGTGTCGAAGTTCGACTTGCCGGTCACGGTGATCTGGCTGAACCTCTGGAAGGCCCGGACGAACGTCTCCGTATGGTCGATGTAGTCGCTGCGGATACGCGTCGTGGTCTCGCCCTCGCCTTCGACGACCGGCGAGTTGAAGACACACAGGGCCGTGAACAGATGGACCAGGTTGCCGCTGCTGCCCACGCTCAGTGTGGGCTGCTCCTTGAGCTTCGCCTTGGTGTTCGAGCCGAAGTACCCGCCGATCTCCGACCGTGGGATGCCGATCTCGAACTGGAGGGCCTTCATCACGGCCTGCTGCACATCACGCGAGTAGACGCCGTCGCATGGAGCGAGGTCCATGGTGGTGATGGCCTCGTCGTACACGTAGATCTGGTTCAGATGCTGCTGGAACTTCCGGATCTCCTCCGTGCCGCCGGGGACGAGCCGGAACTGGTCCATGCGCATGAGCGCCTTGATGAACTGCACAAGGGGCCTGGTGGGGATATTGGAGATGGTCGCGGACGACGCCAGACCGGCCTCGCCGATCAAGTCGTTCATCGAATCGGTGGTCGTCGCGGTCCACTGACTTGCCGGTGAAGCGCCGCGGTACCCCTTGCACCACAGCGCGTAGTTGATGATGCGGACCAGATTGGCGTTGCTCTCGGAGGGACGGATGCCGCCGCGCGCCTCGAGTGCGCTGAAGGTGCCGGGACCGAAGTTCCGCACGGTCGGCGAGATGCCCAGTTCGTGCTGGAGGCCCTGGGTGAGGCTGAGTACCGTCTCCCATCCGGTGCTGCCGTCCTGGGCGCAGCGGACGTAGCCCTTGGCCACGCCGTCGTAGGTCGCGTTCACCCATTGCTGGGCCGCGAGCACATTGGGATCTTCCATGCGATATGTCCCCCATTGGGTTCGTTTCGAGACCAGAGGGGCGCGCACGAAGCCCCGCTGCCAGACCCTCACTCGGGAGGGGGGCTTGGGCAACCTCGAAAGATGCAGGGTCACCTCGGCGTCACTCTGGTCGATCCTGTGCGCAGCGAGCACAGCAGGATCCGATCCGAGGGAGACACATGAACCGCAGAGGGTGGAAGCTGGGTCTCGTCGCGCTGAGCGCGGCGATCGCGACCGTACTTCCCATGAGCTCGGCGCAGGCGGCCTACGCGAGCAACTCCGGTTCCTACGGGACCACGTTCGTCGACGGTGACGGCGCCCTCACCGACGACTTCGGCGACCACTTCGAGGAGCTCGGCAACTCGCTGTGCTACGGCTGTGGGGAGTCGTCGAGCACCGACATCGTCGTGCTCTGGCAGGCCATCCTGGTCGCCGAGCACTACCTGGACTTCCAGGATGTCGACGGGGACTTCGGACCCAAGACCAAGGCGGCCACCATCAAGTGGCAGCAGAGCCGCGGGCTCGCCGCCGACGGCATGGTCGGGGATACCACCTGGAGCAAGGCCGACGACCGGCTCGCCTGGGTCGGCTCGACCGTGCGCTACAAGAGCGCCGGCCTCTTCGGGTTCGTGGAACTCCACCGGGGCGACACCACCAAGTACCAGGACGGCGGCGCCTACCACTTCCACAAGGTCATGCAGGGTGACGGCGTCCATGTCTACGACAGCACCGGCACCCGCATCTTCCACCGCGTCAAGACCATCAGCTACTAGGACTTGTCCGGGCGATCTCTGAGGCAACGGCGGCCGACACCCGCGAATCTCGTTGTCGAAGGTCTCGCCGAGTGAGGTAGAAGGGCGGCATGGATACCGCCGTACTTGAACAGATGCTGGACGAGACCTTCGATCACGCTGTTGTGCACCACGGATACACCAACTACATGCGCGACTACGAGGTCATCGTCTACGCGACGGCTGATCCCCGTACCGGCATCACGCCGTCCCACCTGCGCTACCTCTTCAGGTACTGCGTTGAGGCGCGGTGCGAGACGTCAGTGCCGGCGGAGACTTGGCGGGTGTCTTTGGACGACCGGCTCATCGACCACGAACCCGGTGTTGACCTCGACGGATACGTCTGGGGAGTGAAGTGGCACTGCCTTTATCCGGGAGCGAAGCTCCTTCCCGAGTCGGAGGCGACCCGACGCTGGTCGAAGACCCTCGGGATCGACTTCCACGAGGTGCGCATTGAGACCAATGCGCACAACCTGACCTTGCTCTTCTCTGACCTTCAGGTGAGCGAGGTCCCGGTTGGATACGCACCGTTCGTCACGGAGTAGGAATCGCAGTTCTTGTGATCTTGCGACCCGTCTGTGTTCGGATCGTTCTTCCTGTCATGGGGCGGGGTGATCTGAGTGATGCGGAGTGGGAACGGCTGCGGTCGTTCCTGCCTGACCGTAACAGGCGTTGTGGCAGGTGGCGGGACCATCGGCAGGTGATCGACGGGATTCTGCACCGGGTGCGGACCGGCGTGCAGTGGCGTGACCTGCCGGAACGGTTCGGGCCCTGGAAGATCGTCTATGAACGCCACCGGCTGTGGTCGGCCGACGGAACCTGGGAGCATCTGCTCCAGCAGATCCAGGGTGTTTCAGGCGCCTGGGGCGCCCTGGGCGCGTGTGCTGCGACCCGGCGACGCCAGGCGTCCGGATCAGGGTGAGGCGGGGGCACATGGCGCCCTCCCAGGGCAGAGAGATTCTGCCTTTTCAGTACAGCACCGGACCTGATCGGCCGCCCGACGGCGGCCGCCCCGTGTTCTGTCCCGGGCGCACGCCGATCCGTGCCCGTTCGGCCTAACAGCACGCGCGGGGCCCGGGTCATCTCCATAGGGTCGCGGTGACGATCGTGCAGGCCACCGGCCGAAGGGAATGACCCATGCGGATACGCACCGCGTTCACCGCCGCAGTGGCGGTTGCCCTCGCCACCGGCCCCTTGGCCGGCCTGGCACATGCCCAACCCGATCTGGACTGCCGCGACTTCGCCTTCCAGGAAGACGCCCAGGCAGAGCTGAACCGAGACCGCAGCGACCCCCACCGGCTGGACGAGGACCAGGGGCCGGACGACGGCATCGCCTGCGAGGTCCTGCCCCGCAGAAGCACCACCAGCACGACGGCGGCCACCCCTGTCCCCAGCCGCGGCGTCCAGGGCGGCGTCGGTGGCAGCACCGGCCCCGCCGACTACGAATGGGCTCTGGGCGCAGCCCTGGCCTGCACCTCCCTCGCAGCGGCAGCTGCCTACGCTGCTCGGCGGCGCCGAGGCGCCGGCCCGCGAAGGCACTGACACCGGCCACTGCAGAGAGCATCACCTGCGCGAGCGCCCCTCACCGTCGCCGAGCGTCCCGGCCGAGTTTCCAGGACCTGCAGCGTGACGAACGTGATGAGACGTGCTCGGGACTGCCCTGCCCCAACGCTATGCGCAACTCGCCCTCACGCAGAGCCGCTTGAAAAAACCCCTCAGGTCCCTTTGCAAGCCACCTGTCATCCACGGGCGGCCCCTGACGGGCCGCCGCGCCGTACTGTGCTGGCCCTGATTGATCACGAGCCTGGTCCGGTGGGGCTTCACGGGGCTGTTCGGCGTCGGCGTCGTGCTGGTCGTGACTTCACCAATCGTTCGTGACCGCCGTCTTCTGCGCCGCCGTGATCTGGTCGATCCCGTGGCCCAGGTTCACCACGCGTTGCGCACAGTCTCCTGGCAGGGTGAGTACCGCACGTCCGTGACCGAGACGTCGATCGCGGCCGAGACCGAGCACGAGACGCTCGCACAACGCAGCTTCCGCGGGTACCGCGAGACCCGCGACCACGTGGTGCTGCTCGACGAATTGGGCCTACCTGCAGCCCTACAGCAACACCGAACGCTCCGCCGCCCTTGCAGACTTCCTCCACGTCTACAACCACCATCGCTGCCACACCGCACTCGGAAGCCAGCCACCCATCAGCCGCGTGAACAACGCTCCGGGGCAATACATCCAGCGCACTGGATCCCTGTGTACCGCCAGCACGGCTGCCGCAGACGAGGCGGCGCGCACTGAACGGCACCTGCCCATGCCCGTGGTCGTCGCACACGGCATCCTCGCCGCCATCATGCAGGTCCTGGTGCAGCTGACCGCCCTCGACGTGTGAGGGACCTGACAATGAGGGGCGTTGTCGCACAGTCTGGGTTCGCAGCGCCCGAGTGCACGGAACGTCTACAAGTCGGCGCGTAGTTGTGCGACGACCGCAGCGAGCTCCGGTTCAGCGGCGAGATCAAGCGGGAGCACATCGCCAGCTTGTCGCCGCCGACAAAGCATCGCACCGGGTGCGAGGAGCAGTTCGGCGACAGGATCCACCTGGTTCCAGTTGAGGGTGGCCAGCCGCTCTCGAGTGAACCGGCCGGCGTAGATCGCGGCGAGGTAGTCCTCCGGTTTGTGGGTGTCGGGGTCCTGCCGGACGACCAGGATGGTCACTTCCTTGACGCTGGGCGCCGCGGCCAGAGTCTCCTTGACGGTTGCCAGGACGGTGGAGGCCAGCGCGCGTACATACAGGCTGTTCCGCTCTGCTTTCGTGCGTTTGTGCAGGGTCGGCTTACCGGATGGGGTGGTCGCCTGCTTGCGCTCCGGCACCACCGCCGGTGGCGGGAAGGCGACGACCACCGTTGCCGCGGTACCGGTGCTGTCTATGGGTGCCGCTGGGGAGATGTTGTCCTCGAAGGCCGCTTCCAGGGCCGCGATGACGGTGACCGGGTCGCCGCTGGTCAGTCGGACCCATTCCGCTTCGGCGGCCGCTTGGGCCGCTGTGCGCTCGTCGGCTCGGCGTGCCGTCTCCTCTCGTCGAATTAGTTGCTCTCGCAGCCGATGCCGTCACCGTCTCGGTCGAGACGGTGGGGGTCGCCGGGTCCGACCGGGACAGGTCCGTCAAGGTCGGAGCAGTCCAGGTCGGGCGGCGGCGCCGGGAGATAGGGATCTTCCGGAGCGGTCGGCTCCGGAGTCTCTGTCTCCTTGCCGCAGGCAGACCACAGCCCTTCCCCAGTGTCCTTGGCGTCGCTGCCGGCCTGGGAGATCTTCTGCCAGTACTTGTCGTTGGGCTGGTAGAGAACCGCCTCGGCGTGCCCGGTGCTCACCAGGGAGTGGTTCACGAACTCCTCGTGGTCGTTCCACACGTACAGCAGATAGCGGTCGTACTGGTCTTTGAGGTCCTTGTCGCGTTCGACGCGCACGCTGGAGCCCACGGGCAGTAGTTCCGCGATACGGGCGGACGATTCTTCGCTGTAGCAGGTCCCCACCTCCGGGGCGTCGATTTCCAGGAGGCGGACTGTGGCGGTCTGGCCCCTGGGGAGGATTCCGCCGTCGCCGCGGACTTCGATGGTGTCACCGTCGACGATGCGCTCGATCACATGGCCCGTGACGCTCGGACTCTCGGCGGCTGGAGGAGTCTCGCTCGGGGGCGCGGTCTCGCTCTCTTCCCTTTCCGCCCCTCCCCCTTGAGGGGCGGGTTCGTTCGGCGGAGAGGTCTCCTCGGGGGCCTCCCTGGCTGGCGGCGGTTTGGCGCCTCCGCCGTCTCCGCCGGAGGACCCGAGGGCTGCGGCAATGATGATGAGAATGAGCGTCGCGGCGATCCCCAGCAGGATCTTGGTGAGGCGGCGCATTTTCTTCGGGGCAGGTGAGTCAGGCTCGGGCCACTGAGGCGCCTGTGGGTCCTGCGGCATGACAGTGTCCTAATGGAAAAGCATAAGTATCACTAACCGTAGGATTGGGAATATTCACATACAAGGGGATAGGTGAAGGAATTCCTTGCAAGGGGATCCCGGCACCTGTCGGAAGACGTGCACCAAGAAGTTTAGGAATTATACGACCACGCCACTGAGCCTCGCCTCCGCTGCATCAGGCTAGAGGGCGGGGCGTCGGTGAGGGCCGCGCGGGCCAACCAGACGTGATTGGGCAGTGGGGAGCCGCCGTACGCGCTCGAGCACGTCCTTCCTGGGCCGCTGCTGCGGCTGCCTGTTCCCGCCGAGGGCCGGGGGGCTCGACCATGTTCCGGCAGAGGGCGCGGCGATCGTCGGCGGGAACCACCTGTCCTTCGCGGATCCCCTCCTCATGCCCGCAGTGCTGAAACGGCGCATCACGTTCCTGGCCAAGGCGGAGTACTTCACGGCGCCGGGAATGAACCTCCACTGCCCCTGTTGGCCGCAACAGAGGTGGGTCACGCGGATGAGCCCGCCAGCCGATCACATCCGGCGCGAGGCTGCAGGCGGTTCGCCCCCGGGGCTACCCAGGTAGAGCCATGAGCGACATGGTCGTGGTCTACGAGCTCGACAAGCCGGTGACCGCTCGGTCCTCCACGGATACACCGGGTGATGCTGGACGCCGAGCTGGTCCCCAAACTTGGCCCCGACGAACTGGCGTCCATCCATCCCGGACCTCGAGATGGCCCGGACACGTCTCACCGACATCAAGTCCTTCGTCCGCCGGCGCATGAACCGGCTACGCGGCAATGATCTGGCTGGCCTTGAGCGTCGCACCGCCTACTGCAACGATTGCGCGCCCGCGCCGCCGCGGACGTCCTGTTCAACATCGTTCAGATGAGGCCCTGGGCCGCTCCCGTGGCGGGCTGACCTGCAAGCGCCCGGCCGGCCCTCACGTCATCACCCGCTTGAAATCCTTCGTCCCCGCACGGGAGCAGCCATGCCCAACGGCGTGAACGGCGTGGCACTCGCCGTCTTCATCTTCTTCTTCGTGAGACGAATGGGGCCTGGGCGGCCGGTCGTTCGGGACCTGGATCACCTGGTTCCTGCTCGGCGGTGACGTCTACACGGCCTATACGTTCGTGGCGGTCCCGGCGGCGATCTACGCGGCGGGCGCGGCCGGCTTCTTCGCGGTCGCCTCAACCGCGGCGACGACCGGCAGGCCAGTGCCGCGCTCCACCGCATCGTTTTCACCCGTCTTCGGGTCGACCCGCGCACCCAGGACTCCTACGAGCGCCGGATCAAGGAGGGCAAGTCCCGGCGCGAAATCGTCCGCTGCCTCAAACGCTACGCTGCCCGGGAGGTCTTCCACCTCGTCAAACAGCTACGGCCAGCACCCCGCTCATAGGGGCTGGCGTGACAGATGAGAGGCTCAGACGGGTGAGCGAGACACCACCGAACACCCTGCAATACCGCTTTGACGGGCCAGAAGACGCCCCAGTCCTGATCCTGGGTCCCTCCCTGGGTACCACGTGGCACATGTGGGACCGGCAGGTCCCCGAGCTGACGCAGCACTGGCGCGTCTTCCGGTTCGATCTGCCGGGGCACGGCGGAGCACCCGCGTACCCGGCGGGCTCCGTCGCCGAGCTCGCCGAACGGCTGCTGGCCACCCTCGACCGCCTGGGCGTTCAGCGCTTCGGCTACGCCGGCTGTGCGCTGGGCGGCGCGCTCGGCATCGAACTCGCCCTGCGCCACCCGGAGCGCGTCGCCTCGCTCGCGTTGATCGCCGCCTCACCCCGCTTCGGCACGGCCGACGAGTTCCGGCAGCGGGGCGTGATCGTGCGCACGAACGGCCTCGACCCCATCGCCCGCACTTCGCCGGACCGCTGGTTCACCACCGGCTTCGCCGCCGCCCAGCCCGCCATCACCGAGTGGGCCGTGCAGATGGTGCGCACCACCGACCCGGGCTGCTACATCGCCGCCTGCGAGGCGCTCGCCTCCTTCGACGTACGGCCCCAGCTCGGCGGCGTCACCGTGCCCACGCTCGTTCTCGTCGGCTCGGACGACCAGGTCACCGGCCCCGCGGAGGCACGCACCCTCGTCGCCGGCATACCGGACGCCCGGCTCGCCGTCGTGCCCGGCGCCTCCCACCTCGTCCCGGTCGAGCAGCCCGCCGCCGTCACCGACCTGCTGGTCCGGCACTTCACCACCGCCTGGCAGCCGGCCTACGACTCCTCCACCGGCCAGATGGCCATCGTCGCCGCCCCCGTCAAGCCGGTCCTGGCCGCCGCGCCTCCGCAGCCCGCGCCCATCGCCGAGATCGCCGCTGCCGTCGTACAGCCGCAGGCGACGGGACGGCCGGACCCGTACGACGCCGGGATCAAGGTCCGTCGCGAGGTGCTCGGTGACGCGCACGTCGACCGGGCGCTGGCACAGGCGGACGAGTTCTCCGGGGACTTCCAGGAGTTCATCACCCGCTATGCCTGGGGTGAGATCTGGGACAGACCCGGTCTCGACCGGCGCTCCCGCAGCTGTGTCACCCTCGCCACCCTGGTCGCGGGCGGCCACATGGAAGAACTCGCCTTCCACACCCGCGCCGCCCTGCGCAACGGCCTCACCCCCGACGAGATCAAGGAAGTACTGCTCCAGGCGGCCGTCTACTGCGGCGTACCGGCGGCGAACAGCGCGTTCAAGGTCGCCCAGCAGGTCATAAGGGAGGAGACCACTCCCACGGAGTGACCACGCCCACCGCGTGACCGCTACGAGGGCGATCGTGAACCGGCCCCGGGGGCAGGATGGTGCCATGAAGCTCACGAAGAAGTCGCATGCCTGCGTCCGCCTCCAGAAGGACGGGCGCACGCTCGTCCTCGACCCCGGGGGATTCAGTGAGGAGGACGCAGCGGTCGGCGCGGATGCGATCCTCGTCACGCACGAGCACCCCGACCACTTCGACGAGACGCGCCTGCGGGCGGCCCTGGAGGCCAACCCGGCCGCCGAGATCTGGACGCTCAAGGCCGTCGCGGAGCAGATCTCGGCGGCGTTCCCGGGCCGTGTCCACACCGTCGGCCACGGCGACACCTTCACCGCGGCCGGCTTCGACGTCCAGGTCCACGGCGAACTGCACGCCGTGATCCACCCCGACATCCCGCGCATCACCAACGTCGGCTACCTCATCGACGGCGGCCGCGTCTTCCACCCCGGCGACGCCCTCACCGTGCCCGACCAGCCGGTCGAGACGCTGATGCTCCCGGTCATGGCCCCCTGGAACAAGATCTCCGAGGTCATCGACTACGTCCGCGAGGTCAAGCCCCAGCGCGCCTACGACATCCACGACGCCCTGCTCACCGACCTGGCCCGACCGATCTACGACCGCCAGATCGGCGGCCTGGGCGGCTCGGAGCACCTGCGCCTGGTGCCGGGGGACTCCGCGGAGGTGTGAGCGGCCCCACCCGGGCCGGGGCCGGGTTGTCAGTCCCGCCCGGTAGGTTGTCAGGCATGCGCATCGCGACCTGGAACGTGAACTCGATCACCGCCCGCCTGCCGAGGCTCCTGGCCTGGCTGGAGAGCAGCGGCACCGACGTGCTGTGCCTCCAGGAGGCCAAGGTCGCCGAGGACCAGTTCCCGTTCGACCCGCTGCGCGACCTCGGCTACGAGGCGGCGGTGAACGCCACCGGCCGGTGGAACGGCGTGGCGGTGCTCTCCCGCGTCGGCCTCAAGGAGGTCGTCAAGGGCGTCCCCGGCGACCCCGGCTACGACGGCGTCGAGGAGCCCCGCGCCATCTCCGCGACCTGCGGCCCGATCCGCGTCTGGTCGGTCTACGTACCGAACGGCCGTGAGGTGGGCCACCCTCACTACGCCTACAAGCTCCAGTGGTTCGAGGCCCTCAAGGCGGCCGTCGCCGGTGACGCGGGCGGCAGCCGCCCGTTCGCGGTGATGGGTGACTACAACGTGGCGCCGACGGACGACGACGTCTACGACGTGGCCGCCTTCGAGGGCCTCACCCACGTCACCCCCGCCGAGCGCGCCGCCCTCGCCTCCCTGCGCGAGGCCGGTCTCTCCGACGTGGTCCCGCGCCCCCTCAAGTACGACCACCCGTTCACGTACTGGGACTACCGCCAGCTCTGCTTCCCCAAGAACCGCGGCATGCGCATCGACCTGGTGTACGGCAACGAGCCGTTCGCGAAGGCGGTCACCGACTCCTACGTGGACCGCGAGGAGCGCAAGGGCAAGGGCGCCTCCGACCACGCGCCGGTGGTCGTGGACCTGGACGTGTAGGGGAACCCTCTCGGCCGGTCCGGCGTTTGAGGACGAGGCCGTTCAGGCCGACAGGGGGGCCTGGGGGCACAGCCCCCAGACGCCCACCCCGACGCCGGTGACCTCACGGCACCAGCAACCTCAGGTCCACCGCCTCAGCCAGCGCAGCGAGCCCCGCGTCGCCGGGATGCAGATGGTCCCCACTGTCGTACGCGGGCAGCATGCGAGAGGGTCGCGCCGGATCCCGTACCACCGCGTCGAAGTCGAGCACGCCGTCGAACGCGGCGCCGGAGCGGATCCACTCGTTCACCTCGACCCGCTCCATGTCAGCCAACGCGGTGCAGCGCACCTCCCCCTCGCACGGCAGGATCGTCGCCGCCAGCATCCGCAGCCCCCGTGCATGCCCCCGGTCGGCGATCTCGCGCAGCCCGGCGATCACCTGCTCCGCGGTCGTGTCCCACCGCAGATCGTTGATGCCCTCGAACACGACCGCCGTACGCGCCGACGTCTGGGCCAGGACATCCCGGTCGAAGCGGTACAGGGCGCTGACCCCAGCCGTGTCCGTGGAGACGCCGTCACCGGGATAGCGGTCGGAGACCACACGGTTGCCCGAAATTCCCTGGTTGAGCACCCCATAGCGCGGGACCACACTCTGCTTCAGCAGCCGGGTGGCCAGCACATTGGGCCAACGCCGGTTGGCGTCCATCGTGGACTTGTCGCCGTCGGTGATCGAGTCGCCGAGCAGCACCACGGACCCCGGCCCACCGCCCACGTCGACACCGGTCAGCAGCGGCCAGCTGGTCAGGACCGTGGGATACGCCGAGGCGGAGCCGTCCGCCGTGTGGTCACCGGGCGCGCTCACATACGACCGCTGCTGCGCGAGCCGGTGCACGGGCGCGGCCGGCACAGTGCCCGGCAGATGGAAGCTGACCAGCAGATTGGTGTCCGCGGGTACGGCGAAGCCGAGCGGGTCGCTGTACGCCTGCGCTCCCGCCGGAATCTGGACGCCCGCCGCACTCCGGAAGGACACCGCGACCGGCGTCGCCCGCGCCGCCGCGCCCGCCTCCTGCACCGCCACCGTGGCGCTCCCGATCCGCACCGGCGCCGCGGCGAAGGTGTTGTCGAACCGCAGCCGCACCCGCGGCCCGCCGGCCGAGGTGTGCACCACCAGCCGCAGCGTCCGGTCGGTCCATGGTCCCACGGTCGGATAGCCCCCCGTAGCCGTCGCCCAACTCCCCGTCCAGCCGGTCGCCCGGGCCCGCACCGACAGCGCGAACACATGCAGCCCGGACGCCTGCGGCAGCTGTACGGAGGCGACCGCGCGCCCCACCACGACCGGCACGGTCATGACGTACAGCCGCGGACGCTCGGCGAGTTGGCCGCCGGGCGTGTTGATGTGGGTCAGGGCCACCGCCTTGGTGGCGAGGGGGCCGGTGCGCCAGTCGGGAGTGGTCAGGCGGTAGGAGGTGCGGCTGCCGTCGGAGTACGTGACGGTCCCGGTGCCGCCGGCGCCGGAGGCGCCCGTCCCCGCCACCAGGAAGGCGAGGGCGTCGCCCCGCCCGCGCACCCGTACGTCCTGTCCGGCGGCCACGACGTTGTCCGGCTGGCCGGGCTGCCGCTTCGGCCAGACCAGCCGGGCCCCCTGCACGGTCAGCGCGCGGCCCGGTGTCCAGCCGGCGGCCGCGAGGGACTGGGCCGACAGGGAGGCGCCCGCCCCGTCGAAGTTCGCCTCGGCGGGCCGGGCGTCGTCGCTGACGGCCCTGTTGTCGAAGAGCCGCTCCAGGGGGAGCGGCCCGGCTCTGCGCTCGGGGGCGGCCTGTGCGGAGACACCCGGCACCAGGACCGCGAAGAGAGCGAGGACGACCGCGGAACTCCACACACGTCGGCGCAACTCCGACTCCTCCCGTTCACGACCGCTCAGGACTACGTATGACTGCGCATGACAACTTCAGGTGAGAAGAACAGGCAAGACGTACGGACGAGACGTACACGAGACGTTCCGACGAGACGCAAGACGCACCGTGAAGTTAGAGAGGCGCCCGTGACCCGTCAACGAGCCATGCCCGAACTCGGCGTGAACTCGACCGGAATCGGCGGCCCGCGCGCCTGTGGTGCGTTCGGCAGTACGAATGACACGCTGGGCATATGAAGATCCCTTTTCTGGGCAACCGACCCGAGAAGCGCGGGGCCCCGGACCCCGAGGGCATCGCCGAACTCCTCTCCGAGTGCGAGCTCCTGCGCTCCCACGCGTCCCGGGCGGGGGTCCAACTCGACGACACCGCCGCCTCGTTGGAGGCGCTCGACCAGCTGCTGCCGCGTTGGCGGGACGACGAGGAGATCCTGCCGTGGCTGGGCAACGACGCCGGTCTGTATCTCGGCACCGTCATCGTGCGTACCGTGCCCGGAGCCGCCTGGGAGATCTGGCCGGACGGTCAGCCGGTCGTCCGGCTCGCCTCCGGCCGTGAGTTCGATGTCGTGGCTTCCGGGCAGGAGTGGGCGGTGAGCGGGGTGCCCGAGCTGTCGCAGCTGTACGCGGAGGTCGCGGAAGCATGAGGCGCCGGCCCGCAGTTCGACATAAGTTCGGTGTAAATACGGCTTATGCCCGAAAAGTGCGTGTCGTGCATTAAGTTCATTGTTGCCCGGATAGTTTGCGAAAACCGCTACACAGCTGAGAGTGACTGGGGCTGGGCATGGCTGGCGATCCACTGATCGAGCTGCGTGACGTCAACAAGTACTTCGGGGACCTGCATGTCCTACAGGACATCGATCTCACCGTCGGCAAAGGGGAGGTGGTCGTGGTCATCGGCCCCTCGGGGTCGGGGAAGTCGACACTGTGCCGGGCCATCAACCGGCTGGAGACCGTCCAGTCCGGCACGATCCTGCTCGACGGGCAGCCACTGCCCGCGGAGGGCAAGGAGCTCGCCCGGCTGCGCGCCGAAGTCGGCATGGTCTTCCAGTCCTTCAACCTCTTCGCCCACAAGACGGTCCTGCAGAACCTCTCGCTGGGCCAGGTCAAGGTCCGCGGGCGCAAGAAGGACGACGCGGACCGGCGCTCCCGTGAACTCCTGGAGCGCGTCGGGGTGGCCGACCAGGCGGACAAGTACCCCGCCCAGCTCTCCGGCGGCCAGCAGCAGCGCGTCGCCATCGCCCGGGCCCTCGCCATGGAACCCAAGGCGATGCTGTTCGACGAGCCCACCTCCGCGCTCGACCCGGAGATGATCAACGAGGTGCTGGAGGTCATGCGTCAACTCGCCCGCGACGGCATGACGATGATCGTCGTCACCCATGAGATGGGCTTCGCCCGCTCGGCCGCCAACCGCGTGGTGTTCATGGCCGACGGCCGCATCGTCGAGGACCGCAGCCCCGACGAGTTCTTCACCCATCCCAGCAGCGAGCGCGCCCGGGACTTCCTCTCGAAGATCCTCCATCACTGAGCGGGAGTACGACCCATGCCGAGCCGAACGGTGTTTCTCCACGCCGGAATCCTCGCCGAGTCCGACGTCGACTACGATGATTCGTCCGTCCCCAAGGCCGTGGAGGTGGCCCCGGCCGCGACCAGGGACGCTGCTGCCGGGTGGGGATCCCCCCACGGCCCCTAGACCAGGGGCAGCAGGGGGCAGCAGTCATAGAGCCATACCCGCCCGGCGCCGGCCGGAGATCACTGCTCGCGCAGTGGGATCGACACGTACGACGGGTCGTTCGCCGGTGAGGAGAAGGTCAGCCGTGCGCCGGACGGGTTGTGCTCGATGTAGAGCGGGTCGACCGTGTCGACGACCAGGGCGAGTCGGTGCCCTGCCGGGACGTCGTAGGCCGTGGAGTACAACTCCAGGTCGACGGCGAACGGCTTTCCGGGCGTACGCCCGTGGAAGGTGTACGGCGCGTTGCTGACCAGCTTGCCGAGGCCGAGCGGGCCCACGTCGTAGAGGTAGGCGACGAGGGTGCCGCTCTCCTTGGTCGGGGTGACGGTGGTGTGCAACTTCGCGGTGCCACGTACGCGTTGGGGCGTGGCGTACTTCTCCGACTGCCACACGCCCGCCCAGAGCCGGGGGATCAGCGGGATCGAGGCCATCGGGGGCACGTGGGCCACCTGGTCGAGGATGCTGGACAGGAAGACGACCCCGCCGTCCGCACCGGAGTTGACGTTCGTGCGGATGGTGGTCGTGCCGCCGAGGGCGATCTTCCGGTTGGTCGCGCCGACCGACTTCCAGTCCGGATAGCCCTCGTAGCCGCCCGTGGAACGGGACTTGAGCTGGACGGGCAGCTCGCGGTTGATGCCGTTGTCCTCGCCCTTGAGGTAGTGGTCGAACCAGCGCGCGGTGTCGGTCCACACGTCGTTCGGGAGACCGAACAGGCCGGTCAGCTCGGCGGTGGCGTGGTCGCCCGGGCGGAACTCCAGCCGCTTGGGGCCGGTCAGCTTCTCGTAGAAGTCCGCGTACTGGTTGGGCGGGAAGATCGTGTCGCCCCAGGCGTTGGCCATCATGACCGCGGCGCCGTTCTTGTTCAGTTGGTCCACGTATGTCGCGGCCGAACGTTTCTTCCCCCAATTGATCATGTCCTGTTCCTTGGACAGGTTGGAGGCGTAGAAGTCGTTGAAGATCTGCCGGACTTCGGCGCTCTGGCGGCCGGTGACCAGGCTCGCGCCGTCCAGCAGCCCCGCGGCCTGGACGTGCTGGGTGCGGCCGGAGTAGATCGAGCCGATGAGGTCGGCCCAGCCGCTGAGGGCGGCGACCGCCCTGACCCGCTTGTCGTGCGCGGCGGTCAGCAGGCTGATGCCGGCGCCGTACGAGACACCCGCCATGCCGATGTGGCCCGCGTCGGCCGGGGTGTTGGCGAGCGCCCAGTCGATCACCCGGGACGCGTCGGCTATGTCGGGCGGGCCCGCCACTTCTATCTCGCCGCCCGACTGCCAGAAGCCGCGCACGTTGTAACTGACCACGACATAGCCGGAGTTCGCGAGCTTCTGGGCCTGCGCGAAGTACTCGACCTGGGGCAGGCCCCAGCTCGTGGGCAGGACGAGCAGCGGGTAGCGGCTGCTGCCGTCGGCGCCGGCGGGCGTGATGACGTTCGCCTTGAGGGTGGTGCCGCCGTCACCGCTGATGTCGACGAAGCGGACGCTGTTCGGGGCCGCCTGTGCGGCGGGGGCGAGGCCGAGGGCGCTTCCGGCGATCAGAGTCGCGGAGACGGCGCCCACGGCGGTCGTACGCAGGGCCTTGTTGTGGTGTCCCACTGGTCACTCCTCGCTCGTGTCACTCGTGTCAGTGCAAAGTGACCGAACGGTAACCGGGGCCCCTTACCGTAAGTAACCCGTCGGTAAGTTACGTGGCGGTAACGATTACTGGAATGTGATGAACCTCAGGAGGCCCGGTGGGTATTACGCGTAGTCGCCGCCGGTGCCGGCAGGGGTGCCTGTGCCGCCCTGGTGACATCCGCGACCAGCTCCACCACATCCGGTCCGTAAGCCTGCGAGTTGACCACCTTCAGCAGCAGGACGAAGGAGCCCGTGCCGTGCTTGCGGGCCAGCCGCTCGTGGTTGCGGGCGAGGTAGCGGGTGGCGGCCTGGTTGGTGATCGCGGTCTGGCCGCAGAAGAGGAAGACGGGGCGGGTGCCGTGGCTCTGGTCGACGGTGAGCCGGGCGAGGAGTGCGTACTCCTCCTTGCCGACCTCCACCCGATGGCGCTCGGAACCGACCTGCAGGGCGCCCCGGTCCGGGCCGGGTTCGGCGTCGACGTTCACCCGCACCCCGGGCAGCAGGGAGGCCAGGTGCGCCATCATGCGGCGGTTCGACGCCGGGCCGCCGACGCAGAACTCGGTGCGCTCGCCGAAGCCCTGGCGTGCCGCGTCGTGCGGGACGATCTGGGCGTGGGCGTTGCAGTCCTTGATGAGGGCGGCGAGTTCGAGGAGCGCGAACACGTCGTAGCGCATCACCGTCAGTTCGGGGCCGCCGGCGCCGCGGTTGACCACCAGCAGGGACTCGGCGTTGTCGGGCAGCCCGAAGAACGCCTGCTTGCGGCGGAGCTTCCGATTCCACAGGTAGGTACGGGCGAGCCAGCCCAGTCCGGCGCTGATGGCCGCCGCGACCACGCCCAGCACGATGTTGCGCACGTCGTCACTCATGGGCGCGCATGCTAGCGGGCCAACGCAAACCCGTGTTCGAGCAGCGCTCCGGCGCGGCCGGGCTGACGGGGGCATGTCGATCGCATAGGCTGCGCGAACGGTCCCTGACTGGAGGTGCGGATGCGTCGCCCTGTCGCGCGGAAACTGTCGGTACTGGCGGTCTCGGCCGCCGTGGTGTCGGTGGGGGCCGCAGCGCCACCCGCCCCCGAGAGCACGGCGGTTGAGAAGGTTCCCGTCGCCGTCGGCTATGGCGGCGCGGTGTCCAGCGTCGACGCGGACGCCTCCGCGGCCGGCATCGAGGTCCTGCGCGACGGCGGCAACGCCGTCGACGCCGCCGTGGCCACGGCCGCCGCGCTGGGCGTCACCGAGCCCTACTCGGCCGGCATCGGCGGAGGCGGCTACTTCGTCTACTACGACGCCAAGTCCCGTACGGTGCGCACCATCGACGGCCGTGAGACGGCACCCTCCAGCGCCGACTCCGACCTCTTCGTGGAGAACGGCACGGCGATCCCCTTCGCCGAAGCCGTCAGCAGCGGCCTCAGTGTCGGGACCCCGGGCACGCCCGCCACCTGGCAGAAGGCGCTGGACCAGTGGGGGAGCAAGCGGCTCGGCACGCTGCTGAAGCCCGCCGAGCGGCTCGCCCGGGACGGCTTCACCGTCGACGGCACCTTCCGCGACCAGACCGCCGCGAACGAGACCCGGTTCCGCTACTTCCCGGACACCGCGAGGCTGTTCCTCCCGAACGGGCGGCTCCCGGTCGTCGGCTCCACCTTCAAGAACCCCGATCTCGCCCGTACCTACGCGGAGTTGGCCAGGAAGGGCGTCGGCGCCCTCTACCGCGGCGACCTCGCCGAGGACATCGTCGACACGGTCAACCACCCGCCCGTCGACCCAGGTTCCGGCTGGAAGGCCCGTCCCGGCGATCTGACCGCCAAGGACCTGGCGACCTACCGCACCAGGTCCCAGGCGCCCACCAGGACCTCGTACGACGGTCTCGGCGTCTACTCCATGGCGCCCTCCTCCTCCGGCGGCACGACGGTCGGCGAGGCGCTCAACATCCTGGAGAACACCGACCTGTCCAAGGCGAGCGAGGCCCAGTACCTGCACCGCTACATCGAGGCCAGCCGTATCGCCTTCGCCGACCGCGGGCGCTGGGTCGGTGACCCCGCCTTCGAGGACGTACCGACGAAGGAGCTGCTGTCACAGCGGTACGCCGACTCGCGGGAGTGCCTGATCAAGGACGACGCGGTGCTGACCAGTCCGGTCGCGCCGGGTGACCCGCGCAACCCAACGGCCTGCGACGCGAGTGGCACGGCCGCGCCGACCACCTACGAGGGTGACAGCACGACCCACCTCACGGTGGCCGACAAGTGGGGCAACGTCGTCTCGTACACCCTCACCATCGAGCAGACCGGCGGCAGCGGCATCACGGTCCCGGGTCGCGGCTTCATCCTCAACAACGAGCTGACGGACTTCTCCTTCACCCCGGCGAGCCCCGACGTCCATGACCCGAACCTGCCGGGGCCGGGCAAGCGGCCGCGCTCGTCGATGTCGCCGACGATCGTCCTCGACCAGCACAACAAGCCTGTCGTGGCGCTCGGTTCACCCGGTGGCGCGACCATCATCACGACCGTTCTGCAGACCCTGACCGGCTTCCTGGACCGGGGCCTGCCGCTGGTCGACGCGATCGCCGCGCCCCGCGCCAGCCAGCGCAACCAGACCACCACCGAACTCGAACCGGGCCTGTACAACAGCCCGTTGCGGGCCAAGCTGGAGGCCATCGGGCACGGCTTCCGGCTCAACCCGGAGATCGGCGCGGCGACGGGCGTACAGCGGCTGCCGAACGGCAAGTGGCTGGCGGCCGCCGAGACGGTACGGCGGGGCGGCGGCTCGGCGATGGTGGTGCGGCCGACGTCGTAGTACCGGCCCGGAACGTCACCACCCGGAACGCCACACCCGGTACGTCACAACTCGGGGGCGGGCGGCAGCTCTTCCGCACGGAAGGTGAGCCGCCCGTCCGCCACGTCCACCGTCACCCGGCCGCCCTCGCCGATCCGGCCGTCCAGGAGCAGCCGGGAGAGCTGGTTGTCGACCTCCTTCTGGATGGTGCGCCGCAGCGGGCGGGCGCCGTACTCGCGCTGGTAGCCGCGTTCGGAGAGCCAGTCGACGGCCGTGCCGGTGAAGTCGACTGAGACTCCCTGGGCCTGGAGCAGCCGGCGGGTCCCGTCCAGCATCAGGTTGGTGATCCGCCGCAACTGCTCGGGGGTCAGCTGGCGGAACACGACCACCTCGTCGATCCGGTTGAGGAACTCGGGCCGGAAGTGCTCGCGCAGCGGCCGCAGGACCCGCTCGCGCCGCGCCTCCTCGTCGGCCTCCTCGCCGCCCGCGCCGAACCCGATCCCGGCGCCGCCCCGGCTGATCGCGTCCGAGCCCAGGTTGCTGGTCATCACGATGACCGTGTTGGTGAAGTCCACCGTGCGGCCCTGGGAGTCGGTCAGCCGGCCGTCGTCCAGGACCTGGAGCAGGATGTTGAAGACGTCCGGGTGGGCCTTCTCGACCTCGTCGAGCAACAGCAGCGAGTACGGGTGCCGGCGCACCACCTCGGTGAGCTGACCGGCCTCCTCGTGGCCGACATAGCCGGGCGGGGCGCCGATCAGGCGGCTGACGGTGTGCCGCTCCTGGTACTCGCTCATGTCCAGGCGGACCATGCGCTCCTCGCTGCCGAACAACGCCTCGGCGAGTGCCCGGGCCAGCTCGGTCTTGCCGACGCCGGTCGGGCCGAGGAACAGGAAACTGCCGATCGGCCGGTCGGGGCTGGCGAGCCCGGCGCGTGAGCGCAGCACCGCCTCGGAGACGACGCGCACCGCCTCGTTCTGGCCGACGACCCGCTCGTGCAGGTGCTCCTCCAGGCCGAGCAGCCGGTCCTTCTCCTCCTCGGTGAGGCTGCTCACCGGGATACCGGTCTGCCGGGACACGACCTCCGCGATGGCCTCGGTGGTGACCTCCAGGTGCAGCCCCTCGTCGACCTCCCCGTTGCCGGCCGCGTCCGCGATGCGCTGCTTCAACTCGACGATACGGTCCCGCAGTTGGGTCGCCTGCTCGTAACTCTCGTCGGCGACCGCCTGGTCCTTGTCCCGGTACAGCTGCTCGACCTCGCGCTCCATGGCCCGGACGTCCGTTCCCTTGGTGCGGGCGCGCAGCCGTACCCGGGCGCCCGCCTGGTCGATCAGGTCGATCGCCTTGTCCGGCAGCCGGCGGTCGGTGAGATAGCGGTCCGACAGCTCCACGGCGGCGACGAGCGCCTCGTCGGTGTAGCGGACCTGGTGGTGGGCCTCGTAGCGGTCGCGCAGGCCGCGCAGGATCTCGATCGCGTCGGCGGTGGTCGGCTCGGGGACCAGGATCGGCTGGAAGCGGCGGGAGAGCGCCGCGTCCTTCTCGATCCTGCGGTACTCCTCCAGCGTGGTCGCGCCGACGATGTGCAGTTCGCCGCGCGCGAGGGCCGGCTTGAGGATGTTCCCGGCGTCCATGGAACCGCCCTCGCCGCCGCCTCCGGCGCCTACGACGGTGTGCAACTCGTCGATGAAGACGATCAGTTGGTCGGAGTGGGAGCGGATCTCGCCCACGATGTTGTTGAGCCGCTCCTCGAAGTCACCCCGGTAGCGGGTGCCCGCGACCACGCCCGTCAGGTCCAGCGCGACCACCCGCCGGCCGCCGAGGATGTCCGGCACGTCGCCGTCGGCGATCCGCTGGGCCAGGCCCTCCACGATGGCGGTCTTGCCGACGCCCGCGTCACCGATCAGCACGGGGTTGTTCTTGCCGCGCCGGGAGAGCACCTCGATGGTCTGCTCGATCTCCTCGTCCCGGCCGATCACCGGGTCGATACGGCCCCGGCGGGCGAGGTCGGTGAGGTCGCGGCCGTACTTGTCGAGGGTGGGCGTACCGGAGTCGACGCGCGGCCGCTGGTCGATGCGGGGCCGGGGATCGGGGGCGTCCGCGGCCTCGGCCGGCCCGCCCGAAGGGGCGAACCGGGCCGCGTTGAGGATGTGCCCGGCCGCGGAGTCGGGGTTCGCGGCGAGGGCGCTGAGCACATGCTCCGGGCCGATGTGGCCGGTGCCGCGCGCCCGGGCCAGGTCGTGCGCGTCCAGCAGGGCGCGCTTGGCGGCCGGCGTCAGGGAGAGCGACGTCGGCGGCGGGGCCTCGCCCGGCGGGTGCTGGACGGGACCCGACCGCTCGTCGATCTCCGTCGCCAGCGAGTCGGGATCCGCACCGGCCCGGCTGAGCAGACTCCGGGTCGGCTCGGCGGACAGTGCGGCGCGCAGCAGGTGCTGGGTGTCCAGGTCGCGGCTGCCGTGCTCGGCGGCGTACTGCGCGGCGCCCCGCACCAGTTCCCGGGCCGGCTGGCTGAGCAGACGGCCGATGTCGATCTGCCGGGGGCCGGGGCGCGGTCCGCCGAAGAAGCGGGCGAGGAATTCTCCGAAGGGGTCGTAGTCTTCCGGACCACCATTGAAGCCGCTGGTCATGGCGTTCCCATCCGGCGTCCCTGCGCGGGCAGGGTCGCCCTCGCTGATCGGCGTGCCGGAGTCGGGTAACCCGGGCGGAAGCCGGTTACACCTGGCCGCGTTCGTAGAACACCTTCGCACGAACGATGGCCGGGGGCACCTTCAGGGACGCGGCGGCGGTGCGGGTCGGGAGGGCTCGGCAGGAGGGCGCGGTGGCCGGGATCGACGGCCCTGTGTCCGCACACGAGGTGCCGGTGCGGCGCGGCGGCACACCGGAGACGGGGCGCCGACCGCGCCGGTCGCGGGGGCCGCACTGGCCGCGCTCGCCGGCAGCACGCCCGGCGACTGCGGAAGCAGCCTCGGCAGGTTCGGTACGGCGATCACGGCCGGGGCACCCCTGCCCGGAACGCCCGGCGCCCGATCGGCCCGCGGCGGCGGGCGGGGTGCCGACGCTCAGCGCGCCGTCAGAATCCGTGGCCCCGCTTCCGTGATGGCCACCGTGTGCTCCGTGTGGGCCGCGCGGGAGCCGTCGTTCGTGCGCAGGGTCCAGCCGTCCGGCGCCGCGTGGTAGTCGTCCCTGCCGCTCGCGACGAGCATCGGCTCGATGGCGAGGACCAGGCCGTGCCGCAGCGGCATGCCCCGGCCCGGGCGGCCCTCGTTGGGCACCGACGGATCCTCGTGCATCTTGCGGCCGATGCCGTGCCCGCCGAACCCGTCCGGGACGCCGTACCCGGCCGCCCGGCACACCGAGCCGATCGCGTGGGCGATGTCGCCGAGGCGGTTGCCGACCACGGCCGCCTCGATGCCCGCCGCCAGCGCGCGTTCCGCCGTCTCGATGAGGCGTACGTCGGCCGGGCGCGGCGTGCCGACCGTGAAGCTGATCGCCGAGTCGCCGGCCCAGCCGCCCAGTTCGGCGCCGCAGTCGACGGAGACCAGGTCGCCGTCGCGCAGGCGGTACCCGGTCGGGATGCCGTGCACGATCGCGTCGTTCACCGAGGTGCAGATGACGGCGGGGAAGGGGACGGGGGCGAAGGAGGGGCGGTAGCCGAGGAACGGGGAGGTCGCCCCCGCCACGCGCAGCACCTCGCGCGCCACCTCGTCCAGCTCCAGCAGGGAGACCCCCACGTCGGCGGCCTTGCGTACGGCCGTGAGGGCCTGCCCCACGACCTGCCCCGCCTTGTACATCGCTTCGATCGACGTGTCCGTCTTCAGTTCCACCATGCCAATTACTATACCGGTATTTGAATGGGGTGGAGTGGCCGGGTGCGGTATTAGAATGGGTGTCATGGTGCGCACCCCTCTCACCCCCGAAGAGCGTGAACGCGGCGAGCGGCTCGGCCGGCTCCTCCGCGAGGCCCGCGGCGGCCGCAGCATGACGGAGGTCGCGGCGAGCGCCGGTGTCTCCGCCGAGACGCTGCGCAAGATCGAGACCGGCCGGGCGCCGACGCCGGCCTTCTTCACGGTGTCCGCGCTCGCGCACGCCCTCGGCCTCTCGATGGACGAACTGGCCGGGCGCTGCGCCCCGGTCACCGAGGCCGCCGCCTGAGGGGCCGGGCGACCGGACGGCCGGGCACGTCACGTTCCGGCAGCCGCGGAGTACTCTGCGTCCATACGGAAAACTCCCCGTAGCGCGTTCGTAACATGGCTGGTGTTGCCTAACGGACCGGAGTACTCCGGTCTGGCGGGAGTTGGGCGATGTCAGTGGATCAACTCCCGTCGCAGATACGGGAGTTCGTGAATTACCTGGACGGACTGCTGGCGCGCCTGGACCAGGGCGCCGGCTGGTGCGGGGTGTTCTGGCAGCGTGACCCGGAGGGCATGCAGGCATGTCTGGACGGACGTGAAGTACCGCCCTGGGACGTGGTGGAGGCGCTCCTGCACGACCTCGCCGGCCAGTACGGCCCCGGCGGTGCCGCCCCCGAGACGGAACGCGCCCGCACCCTGCACGCCGCCGCCCTCGCCGCGTACGACACCCGGCCCGGCGGCCGTGATGCCCTCGGCGACCGCCTCGACGTGATGCTCCGCGAACAGCGGTACGCCGCCGAACGCCAAGCGGAACTGAGCCGTTCGCTCGCCTCCGCCGGCAGCCAGGAGCAGGCCGACGCGATCCGCCTCGACCTCGCCTGGGCCCGCGACGACCACGAACGCGCGAGCGCCCGCTGCACCGAACTCCGGACCCGGATGGCCGACCTGGACCGCCGGGCGGCGAGTGTTCAGGGACAGGCGATACGGCGGGAGCGGGTGGCGGAGGGGTCCGTCTTCCGCGTCGAGGACCGGTTCGGAGGCGACGGATTCGGGGGCGACGGATTCAGGGACGTCGGGGCGGGGGTCGGGGCCGGTGCGGACGGTGCGCAGCCCGGTGAGGCCGGTTCCGCAGGCGGTGGCAGCCGCACCATGCCGGGTCAGCGTGACGCGCGGCCGGCCGCGGGGACGACCTCCTGGGCGGCCGAGGAGCAGGGGAACGCCGCGGCCGGCGAGAAGAGCCGGCCCGACGGGCGGGGGACACCGCGCAAACGCCGCCGGGGCAGCGCCCGCTTCGCCGGGATGGTCGAGGAGGACTCGGCCCCCGTCGTCGTACCGCCCGCCGCACCCAGCCTCCCCACCCTCCCGGCCCAGCCCGTCACCCGCCGCCGTACCCCGCGGGGCGCCCGGTTCGCCGGGGCGGAGGCCGGGGCCGAGACGCCCGCGACGCCGACGGAGCCGCAGGCCGAGCCGATGGGCGTGGCGGACCGGCGCGAGGTCGTCGGGACCGTGGAGACGCTGGTGCGGCTGCGCGGCGAGGGGCGCACCGGTGAGGCGCACGCGCTGCTCGTCGAGACCGCGTACTGGCCCGCCGTACGCTTTCCGCTGCTCGCCGCGGAGATGCAGCGCGCCGGGCTCGGGGCCGACTGGGCGACTCTGCTGTGGGAGGCCGCCTCGCTGCCCGCCGAGCGGCTCGTCGCCGCCGCCGACGCGCTGACCGCGGCGGGGCGCGCCGAGGACGGGGAGCAGATCCTGCGGCAGGGCGTGGGGCGGCCCGCGCACGAGATCGGGCAGGCCGTCGTGGCGCTGGCCGGTGAGGGGCGGCACCGCGAGGTCCGTGCCCTGCTCGACGCCTACGTCCGCGTCCGCACCCCGGAGGAGGCCGCCCGCAGTGTCGCGGCCGACCCGAAGACGCTCGTACCGCTGCTGCTGGCGGCCGCCCAAGGGGTCTCGGACGAGTGCCAGTGGGATCTCGTCCATGCCTTGCGGGTGGCGGGCCACACGGCCTGAGAGGCCGGGAGCGCGGGGTGTGGCACCCCCTCTCACCGGCCCCATCCGTCACCCTCAGGAGTGTGAAACGTGATCGACTCCGCGGGTTAACGACGATGGTCTTGGCAAGGCTGTTCCAGGGGCTTACTTTCGAGCCTCTACGGCCCCCCTCTACGGGCGTAGAGGCTCTGACGTCCCGTCGAAGGAGCAGCTCATGGCCAACGTCGTACGTGCCGCTCTGGTCCAGGCCACCTGGACCGGCGACACCGAGTCCATGGTGGCGAAACACGAGGAGCACGCCCGCGAGGCCGCCCGGCAGGGTGCCGGGATCATCGGGTTCCAGGAAGTCTTCAACGCTCCCTACTTCTGTCAGGTCCAGGAACCGGAGCACTACCGCTGGGCCGAGCCGGTACCCGACGGGCCGACCGTGCGTCGTATGCAGGAGCTCGCCCGTGAGACGGGCATGGTGGTCGTCGTCCCCGTCTTCGAGGTCGAGCAGTCCGGCTTCTACTACAACACCGCCGCCGTGATCGACGCCGACGGCACCTACCTCGGCAAGTACCGCAAGCACCACATCCCGCAGGTCAAGGGCTTCTGGGAGAAGTACTACTTCAAGCCCGGCAACGTCGGCTGGCCCGTCTTCGACACGGCGGTGGGCAAGGTGGGCGTCTACATCTGCTACGACCGTCACTTCCCGGAAGGCTGGCGGCAACTCGGGCTCAACGGCGCCCAGTTGGTCTACAACCCCTCCGCCACCCACCGTGGCCTCTCCTCCTACCTCTGGCGCCTGGAGCAGCCGGCCGCCGCCGTCGCCAACGAGTACTTCGTCGCCGCGATCAACCGGGTCGGCGTCGAGGAGTACGGCGACAACGACTTCTACGGGACGTCGTACTTCGTGGACCCGCGCGGCCAGTTCGTGGGGGAGACCGCCAGTGACAAGGAGGAGGAACTCATCGTCCGCGACCTCGACTTCGACCTCATCGAAGAAGTGCGGCAACAGTGGGCCTTCTACCGCGACCGCCGCCCCGACGCCTACGAAGGGCTGGTGCAGCCGTGACCAAGGACCTGCTGGGACGCCACCGAGCCGTCCTGCCCGACTGGCTCGCCCTCTACTACGAGGAGCCGCTGGAGATCACCCACGGCGAGGGCCGCCATGTGTGGGACGCCGAGGGCAACCGCTACCTCGACTTCTTCGGCGGCATCCTGACGACGATGACCGCGCACGCCCTGCCCGAGGTGACGAAGGCGGTCAGCGAGCAGGCCGGGCGGATCATCCACTCCTCGACCCTGTACCTCAACCGGCCGATGGTCGAACTCGCCGAACGCATCGCCCAGTTGAGCGGCATCCCGGACGCCCGCGTCTTCTTCACCACCTCCGGCACCGAGGCCAACGACACCGCGCTGCTCCTCGCGACGGCCTACCGGCGGAGCAACACGATCCTCGCGATGCGCAACAGCTACCACGGCCGCTCCTTCAGCGCGGTCGGTATCACCGGCAACCGCGGCTGGTCCCCGACCTCGCTGTCGCCGTTGCAGACGCTGTACGTCCATGGCGGGGTGCGCACGCGTGGGCCGTACGCGCAGCTGAGTGACGACGACTTCATCGCGGCCTGCGTCGACGACCTCAAGGACATCCTCGGCCACACCCGCCCGCCGGCCGCGCTGATCGCCGAGCCCATCCAGGGCGTGGGCGGCTTCACATCCGGGCCGGACGGTCTGTACGCCGCCTTCCGCGAGGTGCTCGCCGAGCACGGGATCCTGTGGATCGCCGACGAGGTGCAGACCGGCTGGGGCCGTACCGGCGACCACTTCTGGGGCTGGCAGGCGCACGGTCAGTCCGGTCCGCCGGACATCCTGACCTTCGCCAAGGGCATCGGCAACGGCATGTCCATCGGCGGTGTCGTCGCCCGCGCCGACATCATGAACTGCCTGGACTCCAACAGCATCTCCACCTTCGGCGGCACGCAGATCACCATGGCGGCCGGCCTCGCCAACCTGTCGTACCTGCTGGAACACGACCTCCAGGGCAACGCCCGGCGGGTCGGCGGGCTGCTCGTGGAACGGCTGCGGGCCGTCGCGACGCATGTGCCGCACGTACGGGAGGTGCGCGGCAGGGGCCTGATGCTGGGCATCGAGATCACCCGGCCCGGCACGGACGAGGCCGACCCGGCCGCCGCGTCGGCCGTACTGGAAGCGGCCCGCGAGGGCGGCCTCCTCATCGGCAAGGGCGGCGGGCACAACACCACCTCCCTGCGCGTCGCCCCGCCCCTGTCCCTCACCGTCGCGGAGGCCGAAGAGGGCGCCGCGATCCTCGAGAACGCTCTGAGGAGCATCTAGCAGGACCCACCCGAGCACCCGAGTTAGGGAAACATCGCCATGGCCACCACCTCTGAGCCGTTGGAGCCTTCGGAACTCTCGGAACCCGCTCTGTCGGTCCGGCAGGTCCTCACCCTGGAGCGGGTGCTCGCCGGGGAGCCCGAGGTGGTGGCCGGCGCCGGCCAGCTCGACCGGCCGGTGCGCTGGGTGCATGTCGCCGAGGCCCCGGACGTCGGGGTGATGCTCAGCGGCGGCGAGATGGTGCTCACCACCGGCGTGCTGCTGGCCGGGGACGAGGACAAGCAGGCCGAGTACATCCGGTCCCTGCACCGGGCGGAGGCCGCGGCCGTCGTCCTGGGCCTCGGCCGGGCGTTCCCCGCGCCGCCGGACGTGATGCGCCGGGTGGCCGAGCGGTGCGGGCTGCCCATGGTCGTCCTGCACCGGCCCTTCCCCTTCGCCGAGCTGACCGAGGAGGTCCAGTGCCGGCTGGTGCGGAGGAAGTTCGCCGCGGTCAGCCTCTCGGAGGCGGTACGGACCGCGCTCACCGGCCTCATCACCGCGGGCGCCCCGCTGCAACGGCTCCTCGACGAGGTCGCCTCGCACAGCGCCTGCCCCGTGGTCGTCACCAATCTTGCCCACCGTGTCCTCGCCACGGCGGGGGAGCGGTCGGCCGTGGACGACGTGCTGCGTGACTGGGAGCGCATCGCCCGCCAGGCCGGCGGCAGCGCGGGCGACGGCTGGATCCGCGCCGAACTCGGCGGACGCGGGGAGCGGTGGGGTCAGATCATGCTGTGCGGATACCGGGGCGACACCGCCACCGGGCGGCTGCTCGCCGACCGCGCCGCCGAGGCGCTCGTGCTGCACCGCATGCTCGGCGGCAGCTCCGCGCACACCTGGGAGGAGCAGTCCGCGCAGAGCCTGCTGACCGACCTCGTCAGCGGCGTCGTACCGGCGAGGCAGCTGCTGCCACGTGCCCGTGCCGCGGGGCTGCCGGTCAACCGGCGTGCCTTCGTGCCGCTGGTCGTGCGGGACGGCGAACCGGGCCAACTGGAGCGTGTACTGCGGCTGCTGGGGCTGTCCGGGATCGTCGCCGAGCTCGCCGACGGAGCCACCGCCGTGCTGCTCAGCCTCGCCCGGGACCAGGACGCCGCCGTGCTCACCGCCAACCTCGCCGCCCGGGTGCGCTCGGAGTCGGGGGCGCCCCGGACCGTCGTGGCCGCCGCCGACGCGCGTACCGCCTGGGACGAGGTCCCCGCCGGACTGCGCGAGGCCCAGCATGTCGCCGACGCCGTCGCCGACTCCTCGGCCGCCCTCGACCTCCCGGCAGTCGTCCGCCTCAAGGACGTCCATCTGCGCGGCCTGATCCGCCTGTTGCGGGACGACCCGCAGGTGCAGTCCTTCGCGGAGCGCGAGCTGGACGGGCTGCTCTCCGGAGCGGACGAGGACCTGCTCGCCGTGTTGCGGACCTATCTCGCCTCCGGCCGCAACAAGTCCCGCACCGCCCAGCTCCACCACGTCTCCCGGCCCGCGCTCTACCGCCGCCTGGAGGCGATACAGGGACGGCTCGGTGTCGACCTCGACGACTTCGAGCAGGCCGCATCGGTGCACATCGCACTCCTCGCGCACGACGCGCAACAGGGCTGAAACCTGCGACGACCTGGGAAAACGGCGGTGAAACATGGGATCACGACAGGGTGACACCGTGGCACGCCGCATGCCCGCAGACGTGACACCGTGCAACTCAAACCGATCGTCCGGACTTCCTAGCCTTCTCGCACACCGAGCGACCGGAGGTCCCGATGAGCCGAGTGATTCGTGCCGCCCTCTTCCAGACCGCCTGGACCGGCGACAAGGAATCGATGATCCAGGTACACGAGCAGGCGGCGCGCGACGCGGCCGCCCAGGGTGCTCAAGTGCTGTGCTTCCAGGAGCTGTTCTACGGACCGTATTTCTGCCAGGTGCAGGACAAGGCGTTCTACGAGTACGCCGAACAGATCCCCGAGGGCCCGACCGTCCGGCGCTTCCAGGCACTGGCCAAGGAGCTGGGCATCGTCCTGGTCCTGCCGATGTACGAGGAGGAGCAGCCCGGCGTCCTGTACAACACCGCCGCCGTGATCGACGCCGACGGCTCCTACCTCGGCAAGTACCGCAAGACCCACATCCCCCAGGTCCAGGGATTCTGGGAGAAGTTCTACTTCCGTCCGGGGAACAGCGGCTGGCCCGTCTTCGAGACGGCCGTCGGGAAGATCGGCGTGTACATCTGCTACGACCGCCACTTCCCGGAGGGGTGGCGCGCCCTGGGCCTGAGCGGCGCCGAGATCGTGTTCAACCCCTCGGCCACCTCCCGCGGACTCTCCCGCTACCTGTGGCAGCTGGAGCAGCCGGCCGCGGCCGTCGCCAACGAGTACTTCGTGGGCGCGATCAACCGGGTCGGCGTGGAGGACCTCGGCGACAACGACTTCTACGGCACCACCTACTTCGTGGACCCGGAGGCCCAGTTCGTCGGGGAGGTGGCGAGCGACAAGGAGACCGAACTCGTCGTCCGCGACCTGGACCTGGCCAAACTCCGCGAGGTCCGCGACCGCTGGCAGTTCTACCGCGACCGGGCGCCGGGGGCGTACACGCCGCTCACCGCGCCCTGACCGCACCGTTCACCCTGCGAGTCACTCTGCGAGGAGAGGGACCATGACCAGCCGTACCGTCATCCGCGGCGGTCTCGTCATCACCGCGTCCGACGAGATGCACGCCGACGTCCTGATCGAGGACGGCCGTATCGCCGCCCTCGCCGCGAGCGGCACCCCGGTCGCCGAGGCATGGACGGCCGAGCGGACCATCGACGCCACCGGGAAGTACGTGATCCCGGGCGGCGTCGACGCCCACACCCATATGGAGCTGCCGTTCGGCGGCACCTTCGCCTCCGACACCTTCGAGACCGGCACCCGGGCGGCCGCCTGGGGCGGTACGACCACGATCATCGACTTCGCGGTGCAGAGCCAGGGCCATTCGCTGCGCGAGGGCCTCGACGCCTGGCACGCCAAGGCCGAGGGCAACTGCGCGATCGACTACGGCTTCCACATGATCGTCTCCGATGTGAACCAGGAGACGCTCAAGGAGATGGACCTGCTGGTGGAGGAGGGCGTGACCTCCTTCAAGCAGTTCATGGCCTACCCCGGCGTCTTCTACTCCGACGACGGCCAGATCCTGCGCGCCATGCAGCGCTCCGCCGAGAACGGCGGCCTGATCATGATGCACGCCGAGAACGGCATCGCGATCGACGTGCTGGTCGAGCAGGCGCTGGCGAGGGGCGAGACCGACCCCCGCTTTCACGGTGAGGTGCGCAAGGCGCTGCTGGAGGCCGAGGCCACCCACCGGGCCATCAAACTGGCCCAGGTCGCGGGCGCCCCGCTGTACGTCGTGCACGTCTCGGCGACGGAGGCGGTCGCCGAGCTGGCACGCGCGCGTGACGAGGGGCTGAACGTCTTCGGCGAGACCTGCCCGCAGTATCTGTTCCTGTCCACCGACAACCTCGCCGAGCCGGACTTCGAGGGCGCGAAGTACGTGTGCTCGACGCCCCTGCGGCCCAAGGAGCACCAGGCCCAGCTGTGGAAGGGGCTCCGGACGAACGACCTCCAGGTCGTCTCCACCGACCACTGCCCCTTCTGCTTCGTGGGCCAGAAGGAGCTGGGGCGCGGGGACTTCTCGAAGATCCCCAACGGCCTTCCCGGCGTGGAGAACCGGATGGACCTGCTCCACCAGGCCGTACTCGACGGTCATATCTCGCGCCGCCGCTGGATCGAGATCGCCTGCGCGACCCCGGCCCGGATGTTCGGGATGTACCCGAAGAAGGGCACCATCGCGCCGGGCGCGGACGCCGACGTCGTGATCTACGACCCGCAGGCCGAGCAGGTCATGTCCGCCGTGACGCACCACATGAACGTCGACTACTCGGCGTACGAGGGCAAGCAGACCACCGGCCGGGTCGAGACGGTCCTCTCGCGCGGCGAACCCGTCATCACCGAGCGGGAGTACACCGGCCGCGCCGGGCAGGGCGTCTACACCCCCCGCTCCACCTGTCAATACCTCAACTAGGAGCGGAGCTCATGGACTTCGGACTCGTCCTGCAGACCGACCCGCCGGCCTCGCGGGTCGTCAGCCTGATGAAACGTGCCGAGCGCAGCGGGTTCGGTTACGGCTGGACCTTCGACTCGGCCGTGCTGTGGCAGGAGCCGTTCGTCATCTACAGCCAGATCCTGGCCAACACGCAGAAGCTGAAGGTCGGCCCGATGGTGACCAACCCGGGCACCCGCACCTGGGAGGTCACCGCCTCCACCTTCGCCACCCTCAACGACATGTTCGGCAACCGCACGGTCTGCGGCATCGGCCGCGGTGACTCGGCCATGCGCGTCGCCGGCCGCAAGCCCAACACCCTGGCCCGCATAAGCGAGGCCATGAAGGTCATCCGGGCGCTCGGCAGCGGCCGGGAGGCAGACCTCGGCGGCGGCACCGTCGTGAGGTTCCCCTGGATCAAGCCCGGCGCCGAACTGCCCGTATGGATGGCGGCGTACGGTCCGAAGGCCTTGAAGATGACCGGCGAGGAGGCCGACGGGTTCATCCTCCAGCTCGCCGACCTCTATCTGACCGAGTACATGGTCAAGGCCGTGAAGGACGCGGCCGTCGCCGCCGGGCGCGACCCGGCGGACGTGAAGATCTGCGTGGCCGCTCCCGCGTACGTCACCGCGGACGACTCGCCCGAGGCCCTGGCCCACGCCCGGGAGCAGTGCCGCTGGTTCGGCGGGATGGTCGGCAACCACGTGGCCGACCTGGTCGCCAAGTACGGGCAGCACTCCGCCGCCGTACCCGACGAACTCACCGAGTACATCAAGGCGCGTGAGGGGTACGACTACTCCCACCACGGGCGCGCCGACAATCCGGACACGCAGTTCGTGCCCGACGAGATCGTCGACCGGTTCTGTGTGATCGGGCCGGTCGAGAAGCACATCGAGAAGCTGAAAGCGCTGCGTGAGCTCGGCGTCGACCAGTTCGCCGTCTACGACATGCACGACGCGCAGGAAGCCGTGATCGACGTGTACGGCTCGTCGGTCATTCCCGCGGTCAACAACTCCTGACATCCGTCGGCTGGTTGACGCACCGAACAGCAACACCGCTCCACCCGACCCCCCACACCTTGTCTCCCTCCCCGCGGTCCCCGGCCTCCCCGCCTCCGCCCCGGGGAGGGGCCCAAGGCCCCCGCACGGCCTGTCCCTCCCGTCCCGCACGTCGATTGGCCTGCTCATGACCGACACAGTCCCCACGGGGTCACAGATATCCCAGTCCGCCGACACCGGCGGACGCATCGAACTCGCTCCCGAGGCGTTCCCCGCCGACAGCCCCTTCGCCAACGAGGACCTGCGTCCCGTCCCGGTCGCCGAGCGCAAGTGGACGACGTACAACTTCGCGGCCCTGTGGATCTCCATGGCCCACTGCATCCCCAGCTGGACTCTGGCCTCCGGCCTGGTCGCCCTCGGCATGGACTGGAAGCAGGCCGTCTTCACCATCGCCCTGGCCAACATCATCGTGCTGCTGCCGATGCTGGCCACCGGGCACGCCGGTCCCAAGTACGGCATCCCGTTCCCGGTGCTGGCGCGGGCCTCCTTCGGACTGCGGGGCGCCAACATTCCCGCGCTGATCCGGGCGGCCGTGGCCTGCGGCTGGTTCGGCATCCAGACCTGGATCGGCGGCAGCGGCATCTTCGCGCTGGGGTCCAAGCTCACCGGCGGTGGCTGGGAGAACGCCGGGAAGATCGCGGGCAACCCGTGGCCGCTGTGGCTGTGCTTCCTCCTCTTCTGGGCCCTCCAGATCGCGATCATCTACCGGGGCATGGACTTCCTGCGGCACTTCGAGAACTGGGCCGCGCCCTTCGTGATCGTCGGCGCGCTCGTGCTGCTGGTCTGGATCGCGGTCAAGGCGGACGGGTTCGGCGCGCTGCTCGACCAGCCGTCGAAGCTCGGCTGGGGCGCCGACTTCTGGCCGGTCTTCTTTCCGTCACTCATGGGGATGATTGGCTTTTGGGCGACATTGTCCCTAAATATTCCTGACTTCACCCGCTTCGGTGCCAGTCAGAAGGCGCAGACCTGGGGCCAGTCCCTCGGCCTGCCCACGACCATGACCCTCTTCGCGATCCTCGCCGTGCTGGTCACCTCCGGCTCCGAGGTCGTCTACGGCGAGGCGATCTGGGACCCGGTCGCCCTCGCGGCCAAGACGGACAACGCCTTCGGGCTGCTCTTCGCGCTGGTCATCGTCCTCGTCGCGACCGTCTCCGTGAACATCGCGGCGAACGTGGTGTCCCCGGCGTACGACCTGGCGAACCTGGCGCCGAAGCTCATCAACTTCCGTACCGGCGCGCTGATCACGGGTGTCGTCGGCATCCTGATCTTCCCGTGGAAGCTGATCTCGACGCCCGAGTTCTACATCTTCACCTGGCTCGGCGTCGTGGGCGGACTGCTCGGCACGGTCGCGGGCATCCTGATCGCCGACTACTGGATCGTGCGCCGTACGGTCCTGCACCTCGCCGACCTGTACACGCCCGGTGGGCGCTACTGGTACGCGTCCGGCTGGAACTGGCGCGCGATCGTCGCCTTCCTCGTCGGCGGCGTCCTCGCGGTCGGCGGCTCGTACTCGGGCGTCGGCGCCGACGGCGCGAAGACCGGGCCCTTCCCGACGGACGGACTGATCCCGTTCCTCAAGCCCCTCGCCGACTACGGCTGGGCGGTGGGCCTGGGCGCCTCGCTGGTGCTCTACGTGGTGCTGATGGCCGGTCACCGGGAACGCGTCGCCGCTGAACCCGCGGCCTGAACCGGGCCGGCCCGCCTTGGAGGACGGTCAGCCCTCCCGGCCCTCCTCCAAGGCGGCGACCGCCTCCCTGGCCGCCTTGATCGCGCCCTTGTTGATCTCGTCGGTGCCGGGCGCCTTCTTCGACTCGAAGTCACTGCCGCTGTACGTGACGGAGACCAGGGCGTTGGACACGCGGACCAGCACCACGCCCTCGCGGGTCTGCTGCTTGTCCTCGGTGGTGAGGTTCACGACCGAGTACCCCGAGTCGCCGATGCCGGGGACGTCACCGCCGCCGCTCCGGTCCGCGACGCGGTCCTTGTAGGACTTCTGGGCCGCCTCGTCCGACTCCGTGATCTCGAAGGACACGTCCAGCCACCGGTACTCGAACCCCTTGAGCGCGTTCCACGAGCAGGTGCGGCGCAGCTTCGAGTCGGTTGACGGGATCTCCTTGCCGGCCGTCTTCGCCTCCGGGACGAGCGCCTTTATCGTCTTCGAGCCCAGGCTGTCGCACGGTGAGGGAGCGGAGGCGTACGTCTTCGACGCGGCAGCCGTGGCGGGGGCCGTCGGCGACTCCTCGCCGCTCTTCTGCGTCGCCTGGTCTTCGGTCGCCGCCGTCGCGGCGAGCGGTCCGGACGACAGCGCCCAGCCCGCCGCGGCGAGCACGACGACGGGCGACAGACGCGCGGTGAGGGCAAGCGGCAAGGGCAGAGAACGCACGGCGCACTTCTCGTGGGGGATGGTGCGGAAGGAGTCCGCACTGCGGACGGGACGCCAGTGTCACATGACTCCCTGTGGGACGGAAGTGCCAACTCGCTCCGTGCTGACGCCATTACGGAAGGGCCGTATCAGGGCTCCAATTACGGGGTGTCCTGGGCGAGTTACATGGCCTCCTGGGTGATTTGGGCGCAGATAGCGCTTTCAATGCGATCGACCGCCAGGAAGGCGCCGTACGCCACGAGATGCACCAGACAGTGGTCGGTGTGCTCCGGCCGGCGCCATGCCGTCACGTCCTCGTCCGTGACGCGGTACGGCGCGAGGGCGGCCAGCAGGGCCAGCCGCGCCCCCGGACGCTCCCGGCGGTCCGGGAACCCGTCCCAGGCGAGCGGTGGATGCTTTCCGTCCCAGTCCTGGAGGGTTTGTTCGAGGAGGTGGTGGTCGTCGGCGTCCAGCAGGCCCGCGCCCCTCATGGCCGCCCTGAGCAGCGCCGCGTACGCGATGCCGACGGGAGTGCCCTCCGCCCACGCTGGGGCCTCGCCGGGGTCGACCGGGTCGAGCAGCGGGAGGGACGTGCCGGGGCGGGCGGGGCGGCGCACGGTGCGGGCGAGGGTGCGGCCCGTGAGGCTGCGTACGGCCCGGAAGCGCTGGGCGCCCGCCGGCAGCAGGTTCTCGGTCAGCAGGGCCGACGCCATCCGGTTGATGAAGTGGAAGGTGAGTGCGGTGCCGAGATAGGCGGGGGCGTGCTCGCGGGGGAAGGGATACGGCTCCAGGGCGGCGCCCGGCACGCGCGTGTCCTGCCCCCAGGCGAGCACACGCGCGTGCTCCTCGTTCTCCGGGCGCTCCCCGCGGGCCAGGCGTTCGGCGAGCGCGTGGTCGCCGGTGGCGTGCAGGAGCACGGTGTGCGCGTCCACGCAGAACGGGCACTTGTTGGCGAGGGACACCCCGAGGGCCGCCAGTTCCTTGCCGGTGCGGGTGCCGGGCCCCGCGATGAGGGACTCGCGCAGCAACGCCCAGGTGGGAGCGAGGAGCTCGGGCGCGGAGGACAGGACCACGAAGGTGACGGGTTCGGCGATGCCGAAGTCGAGGGCGATCTGCGCGTACACCTCGACGACGGTGCCGGTGGCCGACTTGGGCGGGAGGGGCTCGGTGTAACGGAAGGGTGTGGGCATGGACAGCAGCGTGCGCCGCCGGGGCGGTCCGGGGCGTCGTACAGCCGAAGACAGTCGGTGCTGCTCCGGCGAGGCGGACCGGTGCCCGGCACTACTACGCCGGGAGTAGTCGAAGAGCCGTCCACAGGGCTGACGTTGCTGTCGGTGCGGCGGTCTAGTGTGCGGGCATGAGCGGGTACCGGATCACACGCGAGCGGCTCGCCGACGCGACCTTCGCGGTCGTGGTCGGCGTGATCACCGTGCTCGCCGCCGTGGCGGACGACCGGGCGGGGCCCGTCGACTGGGCGCTGATCGTGGCCGGTTCGCTGGCCCTGGCCGCGCACCGCATCGCCCCGCGGGCCGTCCTCGCGGTCACCACCGGCTGCCTGCTCGCCGACGTGGTGCACGCCGGGCCCGCCGCCGGGCTGGTCGTTCCCGTCGTGGTGGCGGTGCACACGGCGTCGCGGACAGGGCATCGGGGTACCGCAGCGGCCGCGGCCGCCGTCTTCCTCGGCGGATACGTGGCCGCGGGCTCGGCGGCCTCGGATGTCACGCGCGAGGCGTCGCTCCTCGCGGGCTGGTTCCTGTGCGCGGTGGTGACGGGCCTCGCCGACCGCAACTGGCAGGCGTATCTGCGCCAGACGGAGCAGCGCGCCCTGGAGGCCGAACGCACCCGGGAGGAGGCGGCGCTGCGCCGGGCGGGCGAGGAACGCCTGCGTATAGCCAGGGAGTTGCACGATTCCCTCACCCACAGCATCTCGATCGTCAAGCTCCAGGCGGGCGTGGCCGTGCACCTGGCCCGCAAGCGCGGCGAAGAGGTGCCGCCCGCCCTGCTCGCCATCCAGGAGGCGAGCGGAGAGGCCATGCGCGAGCTGCGCGCCACACTGGAGGTACTGCGCACCGACGAGCCGACCGGCACTCCCGCGCTGCTGGTGGAGCGGGCGCGGACGGCGGGGCTCGCGGTCGATCTGACGGTGACGGGGGAGGAACGGCCGCTGACCGCAACCGTGGACCGGGCGATGTACCGCATCGTCCAGGAGGCACTCACCAACGCGGCACGGCACGCGGGACCGGCGAAGGTGAGCGTGCGACTCGCTTATGAGCACGGCGACTTGGCGATATGCGTCGAGGACGACGGCACCGCCGATCCGTCCCGACCGCCGACGCCCGGCATCGGGCTGACCGGCATGCGTGAACGTGTCACGGCGCTCGGTGGCACTCTGGACGCCGCCCCGCGCGCGGAGGGCGGATTCGCGGTGCGGGCACGGCTGCCGCTGGGGGAGGCGGGATGACGGACGGCGTGATCAGGGTGGTGCTCGTCGACGACCAGGCGTTGATGCGGGCGGGCTTCAGGGCCCTGCTGGAGGCCGAGGACGGCATCGAGGTGGTCGGCGAGGCGGCCGACGGCGAACGGGGTCTGGCGCTGATCCGGGCCCAGGTGCCCGACATCGCGCTGATCGACGTACAGATGCCGGTGATGACGGGCATCGAGGCGACCCGGCACATCGCCGCCGACCCCGCCCTGTCGGGAGTCCGGGTCGTGATCCTCACCAACTACGGCCACGACGAGTACGTCTTCGAGGCACTGCGGGCCGGCGCGAGCGGCTTCCTGTTGAAGGACACCGAGCCGGCCGACCTGCTCCAGGCGATCGAGGTGGTGGCGGGCGGCGAGGCGCTGCTGTCCCCGTCGGTGACCCGCACCCTGATCGGCGAGTTCGTCTCCCGCCCTCCGGACCGGGCCACGGCCCCCGGCCTGGAGTGTCTGACCCGCCGCGAACGCGAGGTGACGGCGCTGGCGGCGCGCGGCCTGACCAACGAGGAGATCGCCGAGCACATGGTGATCAGCCCGTTCACGGCGAAGACCCACATCAGCAGGGCGATGACGAAGCTGGGGGCGAGAGACCGGGCCCAACTCGTGGTGTTCGCCTATGAGTCGGGGCTGGTCGCACCGCGCAATCCCGACACCTCGGTGTGCTGATCCTGAGGGCCGCGCTCTCCTTCGAACGCCGCGAGGATCCGCTCGGCGGCGAGCGTGGCCGTCAACTCGCCGTCCCTGACCAGCTGTTCGAGCTTCGGCGCGAGGGCCCGTACCGCCCCGTCCGCGTGCAGACGGCCGAGGAGTTCGTCACGGACCATGTTCCATGTCCAGTCGACCTGCTGGTCGCGGCGCTTGGCGGCGAGGCGGCCGGTGGAGTCCAGCAGGGTCCGGTGCTGTTCGAGGCGCTCCCAGACGGTGTCCAGGCCGGTCGACTCGCGGGCGCTGCAGTGCAGGACCGGCGGGGTCCAGGCGGCGTCCGGGCCGTGCATCAGCCGGAGCGCGCCCGACAGTTCGCGGGCGGCGGCCCGGGCGTCCCGCTCGTGCGGGCCGTCCGCCTTGTTGACGGTGATCACGTCGGCCAGTTCCAGGACACCCTTCTTGATGCCCTGGAGCTGGTCGCCGGTGCGGGCCAGCGTGAGCAGCAGGAAGGAGTCGACCATGTTCGCGACCGCGGTCTCCGACTGGCCGACCCCGACCGTCTCCACCAGCACCACGTCGTAGCCCGCGGCCTCCATCACCACGATCGACTCACGGGTGGCCTTCGCGACGCCGCCCAGCGTGCCCGCGGTGGGGGAGGGGCGGATGAAGGCCGCCGGGTCGACAGCCAGGCGCTCCATCCGCGTCTTGTCACCCAGGATCGACCCGCCCGTACGGCTGGACGACGGGTCCACGGCCAGCACCGCGACCCGGTGACCGAGGCCGGTGAGCATCGTGCCGAACGCGTCGATGAACGTCGACTTGCCGACCCCCGGCACCCCGCTGACGCCGATCCGGCGTGCCTTCCCGCTGTACGGCAGCAGCTCGGTCAGCAACCGCTGGGCCAGCGCCCGGTGCTGGGGACGGGTGGACTCGACGAGGGTGATGGCGCGGGCGACGACCGCCCGCTTCCCGTCGAGTACACCCTTCACATACGCATCGAGTTCGATCGCCATGGGCTTCAGATGCCGTGCCCGAGGTCGGCCGCCAGCCGCTTGACCAGGTCGTAGGCCGCGTCCGGGATCACCGTCCCGGGCGGGAAGACGGCCGCCGCGCCCATCTGGAGCAGCGTCGCGACGTCCTGCGGCGGGATGACCCCGCCCACCACGATCATGATGTCCTCGCGGCCCTCCTCGGCCAGCGCCTCCTTGAGCGCCGGTACGAGGGTGAGGTGTCCGGCCGCCAGCGACGACACCCCGACGATGTGCACGTCCGCCTCGACGGCCTGGCGGGCCACCTCGGCCGGGGTCTGGAACAGCGGGCCGACGTCGACGTCGAAACCGAGGTCGGCGAAGGCGGTGGCGATCACCTTCTGGCCGCGGTCGTGGCCGTCCTGGCCCATCTTGGCGACCAGGATGCGGGGGCGGCGGCCCTCGCCCTCCTCGAAGGCGTCCACGAGGGTACGGGTGCGGTCCACGGACGGGGACTGGCCGGCTTCGTTGCGGTACACGCCGGAAATCGTACGGATCTGGCTCGCGTGCCGCCCGTACACCTTCTCCAGGGCGTCGGAGATCTCCCCGACGGTGGCCTTCGCGCGGGCCGCGTCCACCGCCAGCTCCAGCAGGTTGCCCTCGCCGCCGGCGGCCCGGGTCAGGGCGTCCAGGGCGTCCCGGCAGGCGGTCTCGTCCCGCTCCTCGCGCAGCCGCCGCAGCTTGGCGATCTGCTGGGCGCGCACGGAGGAGTTGTCGACCTTGAGCACCTCGATCTGCTCGTCGCTGTCGACGCGGTACTTGTTGACGCCGATGACCGGCTGGCGACCGGAGTCGATCCGGGCCTGGGTGCGGGCCGCGGCCTCCTCGATGCGCAGCTTGGGGATGCCCGCGTCGATGGCCTTGGCCATGCCGCCCGCCGCCTCCACCTCCTGGATGTGCTGCCAGGCCCGCCGGGCGAGGTCGTACGTCAGCTTCTCCACGTAGGCGCTGCCGCCCCACGGGTCGATGACCCGCGTGGTGCCGGACTCCTGCTGGAGCAGCAGCTGGGTGTTGCGGGCGATGCGCGCCGAGAAGTCGGTCGGCAGGGCCAGCGCCTCGTCGAGGGCGTTGGTGTGCAGCGACTGTGTGTGGCCCTGCGTCGCCGCCATCGCCTCGACACACGTGCGCGTGACGTTGTTGAACACGTCCTGCGCGGTCAGCGACCAGCCCGAGGTCTGCGAATGGGTGCGCAGGGACAGCGACTTGGAGTTCTTCGGGTCGAACTGCTTGACCAGCTTGGCCCACAGCAGCCGCGCCGCCCGCAGCTTGGCGACCTCCATGAAGAAGTTCATGCCGATCGCCCAGAAGAACGACAGCCGGGGCGCGAACGCGTCCACGTCCAGACCGGCCTCGCGGCCCGCGCGGATGTACTCCACGCCGTCCGCGAGGGTGTACGCCAGTTCCAGGTCGGCCGTCGCGCCCGCCTCCTGGATGTGGTAGCCGGAGATGGAGATGGAGTTGTAGCGCGGCATCCGCTGCGAGGTGAAGGCGAAGATGTCGGAGATGATCCGCATCGACGGCTTCGGCGGATAGATGTAGGTGTTGCGGACCATGAACTCCTTGAGGATGTCGTTCTGAATGGTCCCGGCCAGTTTCTCCGGCGGTACGCCCTGCTCCTCCGCCGCCACGATGTAGAGCGCGAGCACCGGCAGCACGGCGCCGTTCATCGTCATCGACACGGTCATCCTGTCGAGGGGGATCCCGTCGAACAGCTGCCGCATGTCGTAGATCGAGTCGATCGCCACGCCCGCCATGCCGACGTCACCCGTCACGCGCGGGTGGTCGCTGTCGTAGCCGCGGTGGGTCGGCAGGTCGAAGGCGACCGAAAGGCCCTTCTGGCCGGCCGAGAGGTTGCGGCGGTAGAAGGCGTTGGACTCCTCGGCGGTCGAGAAGCCCGCGTACTGGCGGATCGTCCAGGGCTGGTTGACGTACATCGTCGGGTACGGGCCGCGCAGATACGGCGCCATGCCCGGCTGCGTCGACAGGAAGTCCAGGCCCTCCAGGTCACGGCCCGTGTACAGCGGCTTGACCGCGATGCCCTCGGGTGTCTCCCACAGCGGCTCGTCGCCGCCCGTGGCCTGCTTGACGGCCGTACGCCACTCGTCGGCGCCGCCGCCGGCGGTCGGGGTCCCCAGCTCGATCCCGGAGAAGTCGGGGATTCCCATCAGGACACTCCCATGCGGTCGAGGGTGGCGGACAGCACGGCGACGGCGTCACAGCCCGCGAAGACGTACGAGTCGACCTCGGTGTACTGCCCGGGCCGGCCCGCGAGGAACACATGCGTGGCGCCCGCCGACCTGAACCCGGCGGCCACGGACTCGGCCTGCTCCTCGTACAGGGCGTCACTGGAGCACAGGCACACCTCGGTGGCACCGCTCTCCTCGAACGTGCCCCCGGTGACGGGCTCGATGCCGCCCGCCTGGAAGAGGTTCGAGGCGAAGGTGAGGCGCGCGGTGTGCGCGGCGGCGGGGCCCAGCGCGGCCAGGAAGACCCGGGGCCGGGAGCCGGTGGCGGCCAGGTGGGCGTCGGAGCGGGCGCGCAGGGCCTCGTACGCCTCGTCGCGGCGGACCCGGGGGAGGCCGCCGGACCGGGGTTCGGGGGCGGGCTCGCGCTCCACGGGCGGCTCGGAGAGGTGCGGGAACTCGCTGACGCCGGTCACGGGTTCGCGGCGCTTGGCGAGCTTGCCGGCCCGCGCCTGCCAGGTCGCGGCGAGGTCCTGGCCCAGCTGCCCGGAGCGCAGCGCGGCGGCCTGGCCTCCGGCGCCCTCGATCCGCTGGAAGAACTCCCAGCCCGCATGGGCGAGTTCGTCCGTGAGCCGCTCCACGTACCAGGAGCCGCCCGCCGGGTCGATCACCCGGGCGAGGTGCGACTCCTCGATGAGGATGGTCGAGGTGTTGCGGGCGATGCGTCGCGCGAACGCGTCCGGCAGGCCGAGCGCGTGGTCGAAGGGCAGCACGGTCACCGCGTCGGCGCCGCCGACCCCGGCGGCCAGCGTGGCGACAGTCGTGCGCAGCATGTTCACCCACGGGTCGCGGCGCGTCATCATCACCGGCGAGGTGACGGCGTGCTGCACCTGCGCGCTCGGCGCCCCGCACACCTCGGTCACCCGCGCCCACAGCCGACGCGCCGCCCGCAGCTTGGCGATGGTCAGGAACTGGTCGGCGGTGGCCGCGTAGCGGAACTCCAGCTGCGCACACGCCTGTTCGACCGTCAGCCCCGCCGCGGTGAGCTCCCGCAGATACGCGACGCCGGTCGCGAGCGAGCAGCCCAGCTCCTGGGCGGCCGAGCCGCCGGCCTCGTGATACGGCAGCGCGTCCACGGTCAGCGCCCGCAGCCCCGGGTACTCCTCGGCGCACAGCCGCGCGAGCGAGGCGACCGGCGCGAACGCCGAGGACTCTCCGGTACGGGCCTCATGGCCGAGCGGGTCCCCGCCGAGGTTGCCGCGCGCAGCCTCCTTGGCGACGCCCCGCTCCTCGTACAGCCGCAGCAACTCCCGTGCGGCGGGCTCCACGTCGGCTCCCGCGTCGAGGGCGACGGGGGCCAGGTCGAGATAGACGCCGTCCAGGACCCGGCCGAGCGACGCCACCGGGATGCCGCCCTCGCCGAGGACCAGCCAGAGCGAGGTGACGCCGTTCTCCAGGTCCGCGAGCGCCACGCCGTCCGTGACCGTGGTGTGCCGCTGGCGCAGATCCCAGCCGCCGACCGTGTTGCCCTCGGCGCGAGCGCCACGGACGAACGGGGCGAACCCGGGCAGGCCGGGATCGGGCGCGGCGTCGCGCGCGGTGTACAGGGGACGGGTGCGCAGCCCGTCCTCCAGAGCAGTGGACAGGGCTTCTACCGCTGCCGGGCCCGAGACGTCCTTGCCCGACTTGCGCAGCACACCTTCCACCAGGTGTTGCCACTGCTCATGGGTTGCGTCAGGGAACTCGGCGGCCAGCGAGAGCCCGTCGTCAGGCAGGACCGTCATGCTCGGATGCTAGGTCAGAACGACAAAGGAGCAGCAGAGGGCAGGGCTGTGACCTTTCCCTCTCGCAGATTGTGACCTGGATCTCCGCCCTCCGTCAGGGCCCTCCGGCAGGCCCCGATCCCACGCCCCGCACCGAGAGCATCCCGGTGCGGGGCGTGGGGACGAAGGCGCGGCGGCGTGGCCGTCAGAGATCCAGGCCCTCGCCGAAACCAGACCCGCCCTGGCCGAAGCCCGACGCACCCTGGTCGAAGCCGGACGCACCCTGGTCGAAGCCGGACGCGCCCTGTCCGGCCTCGGACGTACCCTGGCCGAAATCGGAATCAGCCGGAGCGCTGTTCCCGAATTCCATTCCGCTGTTGCTCGCATCGTCGTTCTCGTCGGCAAAGGCCTGGCCCGGCCCTCCGAGCAGAACACTCCCGGCGAGAGCGACGGCGGCAAGCATGGCAGGTGCACGCATAAGTATCTCCTTCGATCGGTGTGTGCTCGCCAGAGGTATGCCGCCGGCCCACACGCGAGAAGCGTCGATTTCACACAAGCACCCGAATAGGCGGTGCACATGGAGCCATCCACGCCGAGCCCTTGGTGGCACCGCGTGGATACGGCTTCTTAAGTCGCGTGTGCCGCCACCGCCCAACTCCCGACTCGGATCCATGACTTCGCTCCCCTGTCGTGCTCGCGTCGGTGATCGATAGCCTGCTGGGGGAGCGGGAAGGCCGGTCCTGATTGCCCGTCAGCCGGGCCAATGTGTGTAAACAGCGAGGTGAGAGGTCCTATGTTCACCACCCGCCCCACACTCCAAGGCACCTTCGGCATGGTGTCCTCCACCCACTGGCTCGCCTCGCAGTCCGCGATGGCCGTGCTGGAGGGCGGGGGTAACGCGTACGACGCCGCCGTGGCGGGCGCGTTCGTGCTGCATGTCGTCGAGCCGCATCTCAACGGGCCGGCCGGTGAGGTACCGATCCTGCTCGCCCCGGCGGGCGGCGAGGTGCGGGTGCTGTGCGGGCAGGGCGTGGCGCCGGCCGGGGCGACCGTCGCGCACTACCGGGGGCTCGGGCTGGAACTCGTGCCCGGGACGGGACCGCTCGCCGCCGCCGTGCCCGGCGCGTTCGACGCCTGGATGCTTCTCCTGCGGGACCATGGCACCAGGTCCCTCGCCGATGTGCTCCAGTACGCCATCGGCTACGCCGAAGACGGGCACGCGCCCGTGGAGCGGGTCGGCGAGACCGTCGAGACCGTGCGGGAGCTGTTCGAGACGGAGTGGACCTCGTCGGCCGAGGTGTATCTGCCGGGCGGGAAGCCGCCCCGGCCCGGGGAGCTGTTCCGCAATCCCGCCCTCGCCGCCACCTGGAAGCGGTTGCTGGACGAGGTCGCCGGTGCCGGGGACCGGGTCGCGCAGATCGAGGCCGCGCGGGAGGTGTGGCGGACCGGCTTCATCGCCGAGGCCCTCGTGCGGCAGGCCCGGCGGCCCACCCTGGACACCAGCGGCGAGCGACACTCCGGCACGCTCACGGCCGCCGACCTCGCCGGCTGGTCCGCGACCTACGAGGCGCCGGCGACGTACGACTGGAACGGCTGGACCCTGTGCAAGGCCGGCCCCTGGAGTCAGGGCCCGATCCTCCTCCAGCAGCTCGCGCTGCTGCCGCACGAGCTGCCCCGGTACGGGTCCGCCGACTACGTCCATCTGCTGATCGAGGGCTGCAAGCTGGCCATGGCCGACCGGGAGGCCTGGTACGGCGACGCGACCGAGGTACCGCTCGACGAGCTGCTGTCGGACCGCTACAACGCCGCACGGCGGGAGCTGGTCGGCGAGAGGGCCTCCCACGAGCTGCGGCCCGGCAGCCCGGGCGGCCGCGCCCCGCGACTGTGCGCCCACGCGCGCGTGGCGGCCACCGAGGGGCCCGGCTTCGACGCGCTGGGCGCAGGTGAACCCACGGTCGCCAAGAGCCCGACGTCGCCGGTGCCGGGCGAGCCCGACGTCTCCGCCGACGGCGGCACCCGTGGCGACACCTGCCACCTCGACATCGTCGACCGCTGGGGCAACATGATCGCGGCCACCCCCAGCGGCGGCTGGCTCCAGTCCAACCCCGTCGTGCCCGAACTGGGCTTCCCGCTCGGCACCCGGCTCCAGATGACCTGGCTGGAGGAGGGCCTGCCGAACTCGCTGACACCGGGACGGCGGCCCCGTACGACGCTCACGCCGTCCGTCGCCCTGCGCGACGGTGTGCCCGTCATGGCCTTCGGTACGCCCGGCGGGGACCAGCAGGACCAGTGGCAGCTGCACTTCTTCCTCGCGGTCGCCCTGCGCGGCCAGGTCCGCGGCGGCCTCGACCTCCAGGGCGCGATCGACGCCCCGAACTGGCACAACGACAGCTTCCCCGGTTCCTTCTACCCACGCGGGATGCGACCGGGAAGCGTCACCGTGGAGTCCCGTACGGCCCCCGAGGTGGTGGCGGAGCTACGGCGGCGTGGCCATGCGGTGACCGTCGGTGACGCCTGGTCGGAGGGCCGGCTGTGCGCGGTCGCGCGGGACCCGGAGACCGGGGTGCTGTCGGCGGCGGCGAATCCACGGGGGATGCAGGGCTACGCCGTCGGGCGCTGAGAACGGCCGCCGGGCGTCATGGGCACGCCCCTGACCTGCCGATACGCACACCCCTGACCTGCGGATACGCACCCCCCATGTTCATGCCGATGCCATCCGGCGTCCACCGGGCAGGCGGGGACTGTCAGCGGGGCGTGCTCTCATGGAGGGGTGATCGGATACAACGAAACCATCGACGAGTTTCTCGCACAGCACGAAGCGGACGTGGAGGAAGCGGTCCGCAAGGCTGCCGCGGGCGAGATCATGCCCCGCTTCCGGCAGCTCGCCGCCCATGAGATCGACCAGAAGGCCGGACCGCACGACCTGGTGACCGACGCCGACCGGCTCGCCGAGCAGTACCTCACCGGGGTGCTCGGCGCGCTTCTCCCGGGCTCGGTCGTGGTCGGCGAGGAGGCGGTGCACGCCAACCCGGCGTCGTACGACGCGCTACAGGGCGACGCCCCGGTCTGGATCGTCGACCCCGTCGACGGCACCCGCCAGTTCGTGCACGGAGACCCCGGCTTCTGCACGCTGGTCGCGCTCGCACAGCACGGCGTCCTGCTCGCCTCCTGGACCTACGCCCCCGCCCGCGACCAACTGGCCACGGCGATACGGGGCAAGGGCGCCTACCTCGACGGCGAGCGGCTGCACTCCGGCGCGCCGGAGCCCGGCCGGGACCTGGACATCGCCACGTCCCACCCCGACTACACGACCGACGAACAGAAGCGCGCGCTGCTGGGCCTGTGGACCGACGGGGTCAGGCCGCGCGCGTGCGGCTCGGCGGGGCTGGAGTATCTCGCCATCGCCCGGGGCGAGTTGGACGCGACCGCGTTCAGCTGGGAGGCCGCATGGGATCACGCCGCGGGCATTCTCCTGGTCGAGGAGGCGGGTGGCGCCCACCTGACCCACGCGGGCGAACCGTTCCGGATCACGGGCGGCAACGCCCTGCCGTTCACGACGGCCCGGGACGCGGCTACGGCTCGCCGGGTCGCGGGACTGCTGTCGGCGGGAAACTGATCGTCCAGGGGAGCGCGGTCCAGCCGCAGATCCATACGGCCCCGTGGCCCTGGTCGGGGCACCGCACCCCCGGCTGGAACACCGTGCCCCGGTCTGTCAGTGCCCCGGCATATCCTGATCCTTCAATGGCCATCGGCTGACGAAGGAGTCCGAAGGTGCCGTCGATGCTCGATGCGGTCGTGGTGGGTGCGGGGCCGAACGGACTGACCGCTGCCGTGGAGCTGGCCCGCCGCGGCTTCTCCGTGGCCGTGTTCGAGGCGCGTGACACCGTCGGCGGCGGAGCCCGCACCGAGGAGCTGACCCTCCCCGGCTTCCGGCACGACCCGTGCTCCGCCGCGCACCCCCTGGGCATCAACTCGCCCGTCTTCCGGACCATGCCGCTCGACCGTTACGGCCTGGAGTGGCTGCACGCCGGGCTGCCCATGGCGCACCCCTTCACCGACGGCAGCGCCGCCGTGCTGTCCCGGTCCGTCGCCGAGACCGCCGCCTCGTTCGGCCCGCGCGACGCGGGCACGTACCGCAGGCTGGTCGAGCCGTTCCTGGCCAAGTGGGACACGCTGGCCCGTGACTTCATGTCCCTGCCCCTCACCGCACTACCCCGGGACCCGGTCACGCTCGCCCGCTTCGGCCTGGTCGGACTGCCCCCGTCGACCTGGCTGACGCGCCGCTTCCGCGACGAGCGGGCCAGGACGCTCTTCGCCGGCCTCGTGGCGCACGTCATCGCCCCGCTGGACGGCTTCGCCACCAGTGCCATCGGACTGGTCTTCGCCCTCGCCGCCCACGCCCGCGGGTGGCCCGTGGCCCGCGGCGGTTCCCAGTCCATCTCCGACGCCCTCACCGCCTATCTGAAGGACCTCGGCGGCACCGTCCACACCGACTACGAGGTCAAGCGGCTCGACGACCTGCCGCCCGCGCGCGCGTACATCTTCGACACCTCGCCCACCGCGCTGGCCCGCATCGCCGGCTTCGGCCGCTACTACGAGGGCTACCGCTACGGCGCCGCCGCCTTCAAGATCGACTACGCCTTGGACGGCCCGGTGCCATGGACCTCGCCGGAGGCGCGGCGGGCCGGCACCGTGCAGGTCGGGGGGGACAGCGCGGAGATCGGCGCCGCCCTGCGCGCCGCGTCCCGGGAAGGCCGGGCGCCCGACAAGCCGTTCATGATCACGGTGCAGCCCAGCGTCGTCGACCCCACGCGGGCCCCCGAGGGCAAGCACGTCTTCTGGGCGTACGGGCATGTGCCGAACGGCTGGACCGGAGACCTCACGGACGTCCTCGAACGTCAACTGGAGCGCTTCGCCCCGGGGTTCCGCGACCGCGTCCTCGCGCGCGCGACGGCCGGCCCGGCCGAGCTCGCCGCCCGCAACGCCAACTATGTCGGCGGCGACATCGCCTCCGGAGCGGCCTCCGGGCTCCAACTCCTGCTCCGGCCCAAGCTGTCGCTCTTCCCCTACCGCACCCCGCACCCCGCTGTCTTCATCTGCTCGTCGGCGACCCCGCCCGGACCGGGCGTGCACGGGATGTCGGGGCACAACGCGGCCAAGGCGGTGTGGCGGCGGCTGCGGCAGGAGCCGTGAGACCGGTCAAACGGTCCACGTTTACCGGTAGTTCGGGTTCCGCGGTAAGGGAATTCTGTGTCTTCTTTGTCACTCCCCTTACCGGGGGGTAGGTATCTGAAGGCTCAATAGCCGCGAGTAGGGTGCGGCCATGAAAGATCGGAAAGCGGTTGTCCGCTTCGGATCCCGGTCTGCCGTGCGCCTCAGCGACCTCGCCCTGCTCGTCAGAGCCCCGGCCGCGCTGAGTGTGCCCGGTGACGTGATCGCGGGAGCGGCCGCCGCCGGACGCCCGCTGGACGCCCGTACCTTCGGAGTGATCGGTTCCTCCGTCTGTCTCTACTGGGCCGGCATGGCCCTCAACGACTACGCCGACGCCACGGTCGACTCCGTCGAGAGACCGGATCGGCCTGTGCCGTCGGGGCGTGTTCCGCGGCGTACGGCGCTTGGCGTGGCCGGGGCGTTGACCGTGGCGGGGATCGGGCTCGCCGCTGCCGCGGGGGGTCGGCGCAGTGTGGGTGTCGCGCTGCCGTTGGCCGGACTCATCTGGGCATATGACCTGAAGCTCAAGTCCACGCCGGCGGGGGGCTTCGCCATGGCAGGGGCACGGGTTCTGGACGTTCTGGCCGGTGCGGTGGTGCCTGGGGCGGGGGCGGAATCGGTTGGTGTCGCGGTGCGGCGTGCCGCTGTGCCCGCCGGGCTGGTCGGGGTGCACACCGGTACGTTGATGGCGCTCAGTCGCCATGAGATCGGTGGGGCGCCGGTGCGGGTGCCGGGGGTGACCCTCGCCGTGTCTGCGGCGACTGCCCTGGCTACGGCGGTTCCGGTCGAGCAAGACGCCTCAGGGGGTGCCGCGAAGGGGCATCGCGCGGCTGCGGCGCCGTGGTGGCTTGTCGCGCCCCGCGGCGGAGCCGCAGTTCGACACAGCCCCGCGCCCCTTAAAGGCGTTGCCGGCACCGTGCCTTCCAAGAGGTTCCGCACCGCCCTCACTGCCGCCGGTGCTCTCGCCTACCTCGGGGCCTACGGTTCCGCCCAGGTCCGTGCCGTGCGGAAGCCGTCGGGGGAGAACGTACGGCGGGCCGTGGGGGCCGGGATTCTGGGGCTGATGCCCTTGCAGGCCGCGCTCACCGCGCGCGGTGGGGCACCGGGTGTCGCCGCGGCGCTCGGCGTCGTCCATCCCCTCGCGCGACGGCTCGCCCGGCGCATATCGCCCACCTGAGACCCACCGCACCTCCGTGTGAGGAATCCGCACCATGAGACCTCCCCCCACTACTCCCTCCACCCCTCTCAAGTTCGGCTACGGCACCAACGGCTTCACCCATCACCGGCTGACCGATGTCCTCGTCGTCCTCGCCGACCTCGGCTACGACGGCGTCGCCCTCACCCTCGACCACGGCCATCTCGACCCGTACGCCGACGAGCTGCCCCGGCACGTCGCCGCCCTCGCGCGGCAGCTCGGGCGGCACGGACTGGAAGTGACGGTGGAGACCGGCGCGCCGTTCCTCCTCGACCCCTGGGGCAAGCACCTGCCCACGCTGATGTCGGACGGCTCCGGGGCGAGGATCGACCTGCTGCGGCGAGCCCTGCGCATCGCCGCGGACCTCGGCTCGCCCACAGTCCACCTGTGCAGCGGCCCGGTGCCGGACGGGCTGCCGGAGCGGGACGCGTGGAAGCGGCTCGCGGCCGGGGTCGAGACCGTGCTGGAGACCGCGGAGAGGTACGGGGTGGCGCTGGCCTTCGAGCCGGAGCCGTACATGTTCGTCGACACCGTGGAGCGCTGCCTGCACCTCGCCCAACTGGTGGACGGGCACGAGCTGTTCGGGATCACCCTGGACATCGGTCACGCGCACTGCGTGGAGAAACGTTCCGTGCTGGACTGCGTGCACGACGCGGCACCGCTTCTGCGCAATGTGCAGATCGAGGACATGCGCCGCGGCATCCACCAGCACCTCGAATTCGGCGCCGGCGAGATCGACTTCCCGCCCGTCCTGGACGCCCTGCGCGACCTGAACCACCGCGGCCTGATCTCCGTGGAGATCCAGGGCGGCTCGCTCGACGCGCCCGACGTCGCCCGCCGCTCGATCGAGTTCCTGCGCGCGGTCCGTTAGTCACCGCCCCGCCCGCTCTCCTTCCCGCCCCACTCCTCCCACCTCGCAGAAGGCTGTTCCTCCATGGCCGTCACGACCGCCTCCCTCTCGGCCCCGCCGGACCCCCACCCCGCCCTGATCGCCGTACTGGATCCCACGACCCGCACCTGGCTGGACGAGAGCGCCGCCGAGGTCGCCGCCGAACCCGCTGCCGTGCGGCGCCTGTTCCCCGCCGTTCGAAGGCGCTGCGGACACGGCCGTATGGACCACTACTGGACCGTCGACGAGGCCGCCCGGGCCGTCCTCATCACCGCACTGCCCCTGCGCGGTCAGGAGCTCGCCGACGAGGTCACCCGCCTCCACCGGCACGGCGACCCGGCGGAACGACGCGCCGTCCTGCGCACCCTGCCCCTGCTCGACCTGGGCGACCTCGCGCTGCCCCTCGTACGGGAGGCGCTGCGCGGCAACGACACCACCCTGATCGAGGCCGCCCTCGGGCCGTACGCCGCCGCGCGCCTCCCCGACGCCGAGTTCCGCCAGGCCGTACTGAAGTGCGTCTTCTGCGGGATCCCGCTGGACCGCGTCACCGGCCTCGGCACCCGCGCCGACCGTGAACTGGCCCGGATGCTCGCCGACTTCGCCCAGGAGCGGATCGTCGCCGGCCGGGACGTGCCCCAGGACATCGGGCCCGTCGTCCGTGCCTTCCCGGACATCGTCGGCGCCGAACTCGACCACGCGCTCCAGCAGACACTCCGGCACGCACCCACCACGGACCCACTCGCGGACGTATTCAAGGAAGAGGGCTGACCGTGCGCATCTTCGACCCCCATATCCACATGACCTCCCGCACGACCGACGACTACGAGGCGATGTACGCCGCCGGGGTGCGCGCCGTCGTCGAGCCCGCCTTCTGGCTCGGCCAGCCCCGCACCTCGCCCGAGAGCTTCTACGACTACTTCGACGGGCTGCTGGGCTGGGAGCCGTACCGCGCCGCCCAGTTCGGCATCCAGCACTTCTGCACGATCGCGCTCAACCCGAAGGAGGCCAACGACCCGCGTTGCCTCCCGGTCCTCGACGAACTGGACCGCTACCTCGCCAAGGACCGGGTCGTCGCCGTCGGCGAGATCGGCTACGACTCGATGACCCCGGAGGAGGACGAGGCGCTCGCCCGTCAGCTCCAGCTCGCGATCGAGCACGAGCTGCCCGCCCTCGTGCACACCCCGCACCGCGACAAGGCGGCCGGCACCCGGCGCACCCTGGACGTCGTACGCGAGTCGGGCATCGCCCCCGAACTCGTCGTCCTCGACCACCTCAACGAGCTCACCGTCGGCATGGTCCTCGACAGCGGTTGCTGGGCCGGGTTCTCGATCTACCCCAAGACCAAGATGAGCGAGGACCGGATGGTCGAGATCCTCAAGGAGCACGGGACGGAGCGGATGCTCGTGAACTCCGCCGCGGACTGGGGGCGTTCGGACCCGCTGAAGACCCGCAGGACCGCCGACGCCATGCTCGCCGCCGGGTTCGACGACGACGCCGTGGACGAGGTGCTGTGGCGCAACCCCGTCGCCTTCTACGACCAGAGCGGGCGACTGGAGCTGGACGAGCCCAAGCCGGACGAGCTGGCCACCTTCCAGGGGAACTCCATACGTCGCGGGGGAGCGTGAGCAGCCCATGCGCTTTCTGCACCCGGACGGTACGACCGTCCACCTCGGCTACTGCAGCAACGTTCACCAGGCGGAGGACCTGGAGGGCGTCATCGCCCAACTCGCCGACCACGCCGAGCCCGTGCGGGAACGCCTCGGCACCGACCGGCTAGGCATCGGGCTGTGGCTGGCGCGTCCCGTCGTCACGGAACTCGCCGATGACGAGAGCGCGTTGGCACGTCTGAGGACCGAACTGCGGGCGCGCGGGCTGGAGACCGTCACCCTCAACGCCTTCCCGTACGCCGGGTTCCACCGCGAGGTCGTCAAGAAGGACGTGTACGAGCCCGACTGGGCCGACGAGGCCCGGCTGAACTACACCCTGGACTGCGCCCGCGTCCTTGCCGCCCTCCTCCCGGACCACGTCGACCACGGCAGCGTCTCCACCCTGCCGCTCGCGTGGCGCACCCCGTGGACGCCCGTCTGCGCCGAGGAGGCGCGGCACGCCCTGGACCGGCTGACCACGGGGCTCGCGGCGCTCGAAGCGTGGACCGGCCGCCGTATCCGCGTGGGCTTCGAACCGGAACCCGGGTGCGTCGTCGAGACCACCACGCAGGCGGTGCGGGAGCTGGGCGGACTGGATCCCGACCGGCTCGGCATCTGCCTCGACGCCTGCCATCTCGCCGTGCAGTTCGAGCAGCCTGCCGAGGCCCTGCGTCGGCTCGCGGAAGCCGGGATGCCCGTGGTCAAACTCCAGGCGTCCTGCGCGGTGGAGGCCGCGGACCCGGCCGACCCCGCCGCCCGCGCGGCCCTGCACCGGCTCGCCGAACCCCGGTTCCTGCACCAGACCCGGACCAGCGGCGACGGTGACGTCCTCGGTGTGGACGACCTCCCGGACGCCCTCGCCGGCGAGCTTCCCGCCGACGCCGGCCCCTGGCGCGTCCACTTCCACGCCCCGCTGCACACCGACCCCGAACCCCCGCTGCGTACGACGGCCGACCAGCTCGACCAGGTCCTCGCCGGGCTGCTGGGCGGGCCCTCCGCACACTGCGACCACATCGAGGTCGAGACCTACACCTGGTCCGTCCTCCCCGACCCGCCCGCCGACCTGGCCGGCGGCATCGCCGCCGAACTCGCCTGGGCCCGCGACCGGTTGACCGGTCTCGGCCTCAAGGAGGACCCCTCATGAACCGTGTGGTCGTACTCGACATCGTCGGCCTCACCCCGAACCTCCTGAAGCACATGCCGTCCGTCGCCGCCCTCGGCGACCGCGGTTTCCAGGCCCGGCTCGACACCGTGCTCCCCGCCGTGACCTGCACGGTCCAGTCCACGCTCCTCACCGGCGAACCCCCTTCCACGCACGGCGCGGTGGCGAACGGCTGGTACTTCCGCGACCTCGGCGAAGTCATGCTGTGGCGCCAGCACAACGCGCTCGTCGGCGGCGAGAAGATCTGGGAGACGGCCCGCAGGACCGACCCCGACTACAAGGTCGCCAACATCTGCTGGTGGTACGCGATGGGCGCCGACGTCGACTGGACGGTCACCCCGCGCCCCGTCTACTACTCCGACGGCCGCAAGGAACCCGACTGCTACACCTGGCCGCCGTCCCTGCACGACGAACTCACCGACCGGCTCGGCCCGTTCCCCCTCTTCACCTACTGGGGGCCGAACGCGGGCATGCCCTCCACCCAGTGGATCCTGGCAGCCGCCCGCCAGGTCTTCGACGAGAAGCGCCCCGACCTCACCCTCGTCTACATCCCGCAGATGGACTACGAGCCCCAGCGCTCCGGCCCCGACTCACCCGCCACCATCCAGGCCGCCCGCCAACTCGACGACGCCCTGCGCCCGTTGATCGACCACTTCCTGAGCCAGGGCGCGACCGTCGTGGCGCTCAGCGAGTACGGCATCACGCCCGTCTCCCGCCCGGTCGACATCAACCGCGCCCTGCGCCGGGCAGGGCTGCTGGAGGTGTACACGCAGGACGGCATGGAGTACCTCGACCCGTGGACGTCACGCGCCTTCGCGGTCGCCGACCACCAGGTCGCCCACGTCTACGTCCGCGACCCGGCCGACACCGAGGCGGTCGCGAAGATCGTCGCCGGACTCGACGGCGTGGAACGGGTGCTGGACACGGAGGGCAAGGCGGCTCACGGCCTGGACCACGAGCGCTCCGGCGAACTCGTCGCACTCGCCGACCCCGACGCCTGGTTCACGTACTACTACTGGCTGGACGACGACCGCGCCCCCGACTTCGCCCGCCAGGTCGAGATCCACCGCAAGCCCGGCTACGACCCCGCCGAGCTTCTCTACGACGAGACGGTCCCCGCGGTGAAACTGCGTGCCGTCGGCCAGGTCGCCCGCAAGAAGCTCGGCTTCCGCTACCGCCTCAAGACGGTCCCCCTGGACCCGTCCGGCGTCCGCGGCAGCCACGGTCGCCTGCCCGGCGACCCCGCCGACGGCCCCGTACTGCTGTGCTCGCGGCCGGACGGGGCGAAGGAGGCGTACGCGGCCACCGACGTCAAGTCCCTGCTCCTCACCCTCGCGGACCTGCACACCGAAGGAACCGAGAAATGACGACGTACCCGTCCCTACCCGCCATCCGCCCCCTGCTCGACCCGGCCCCCGAGTACGCCAAGTGGCAGTCCGAGGAGCCGGTCCGCCGGGTGACGATCTGGGGCGACAACAGCCCCTGGCTCGTCACCGGTCACGAGGACGCCCGCACGGTCCTCGCCGACCCGCGCTTCAGCGCCGACGCCAACCACCCCGCCTTCCCCCACACCCGCCCCGGTGCCCCGCCGCAGGCCCCCGGCCTCTTCCACCAGATGGACCCGCCGGACCACACCCGGCTGCGCCGCATGCTCATCCCCGACTTCACCTTCCGGCGCATCGAGCAGATGGAGGGCGCCGTCCAGCGGATCTGCGACGACCTGCTGGACGCGATGACGGACGGCGACGCCACGGAGGCGGACCTGGTCGCGTCGTACGCGCTGCCGCTCCCCACCCTCGCCATCTGCGAGCTGCTCGGCGTCCCCTACGAGGACCACGGCTTCTTCCGCGCGAAGTCCAACGCCCTCACCAGCGTCGCCGGCGACCCGGCCGAGGCGATGTCCGCCCGCATGGCGCTCTACGGCTATCTGCGCGCCCTCATCGAGCGACGCGCGCACGACCCCGCCGACGACCTGATCTCCCGGCTGGCCGCGCAGCGCGTGGCGACCGGCGAGGCCACGCTCGACGAGGCCACCGGTATGGTCTCCCTCCTGCTCCTGGCGGGCCACGAGACGACAGCCAACATGTTCCCGCTGGCTGTGATCGCCCTGCTGCAGAACCCGGCCCAGCTCGACGCCCTGCGCACGGACGACTCCCTGTGGCCGGGCGCCGTGGAGGAACTCCTGCGCCATCTGACCGTCATCCACTCCGGGATACGGCGGGTCGCCACGGAGGACGTCGACCTCTCCGGCGTCCGTATCCGCGCGGGTGAGGGCGTGGTGGTGGCGTTGCAGGCCGCCAACCGTGACCCGTCCGTGTATGCCGACCCCGACGCCCTCGACGTCCGCCGCGACGCGAGCGGCCACCTCGCCTTCGGTCACGGGCTGCACCAGTGCCTCGGCCAGGCACTCGCCCGCACCGAACTCCGCCTCGGCCTGTCCGCCCTGTTCCGCAGGCTCCCGTCCCTGCGCATGACGGCCCCGCCCGAGTCGCTCGCCCTCTCGACGAGCACGGTCCACGGGGTGCGCTCGCTGCCGATCGCCTGGTCATGAACCGGCCACCGGTGGCCAGGGCTGCTATAGAGGCAGTCATGACCACCATCAGGCTCGTTCAGGGCGACATCACGCGCGAGACCGTGGACGCGATCGTCAACGCCGCGAACTCCTCCCTTCTCGGTGGGGGAGGAGTCGACGGCGCGATCCACCGCCGCGGCGGCCCCGCGATCCTCGACGAGTGCCGCAAGCTGCGCGCCTCCCGGTACGGCAAGGGCCTGCCCACGGGGCAGGCGGTCGCCACGACGGCGGGGGAGCTGGACGCCCGCTGGGTGATCCATACGGTGGGCCCGGTCTTCTCCGCCCAGGAGGACCGCTCGGACCTCCTCGCCTCCTGCTACCGCGAGTCCCTGCGGGTCGCCGACGAGCTCGGCGCCCGCACCGTCGCCTTCCCGGCGATCTCCACCGGCGTCTACCGCTATCCGCTGCAGGACGCCGCACGCATCGCGGTCGCCACGGTGCGCGAGGCGGAGACCGACGTCGAGGAGGTCCGCTTCGTCCTCTTCGACGAGCGGGCGTACGAGGCGTTCGCCGCGCAGGTCGGCTGACCGAACAGACCGTGACCCACGAGGTGAACGGCATCCGGTGCTGATCCGTACCACCTTTCGTGCAGTCACAGTCACACCGAGGAAGCTTCGTGCAGGCACACCGAGGACGCACCGGTCGCGTCGGCCGCGTCGCGACGGCGACCGGCAGCCTGGCTCTTCTGCTCCTGGCCACCGCGTGCGGCGGGGGCGAGGGCAAGGAAGGCTCCGCCGCGAAGAGCAGCCCGACGAACGTCTCCGCCACCGCGGCCGGCGTGGTGGCCCCGGCCAAGGTCGAGGTGCTCGCCGACCTGACCGGCTGCAAGGTCAGGATCCGGACCGAGGCGGACGAACTGCGTGAAGGAGTCTGCCGGACGAAGCGGGGCGACTACCTCATCACGACGTTCCCGCAGGAGAAGCTCAAGCTCACCTGGCTGGACGCGGCCGCCGTCTACGGCGGCAAGTACCTCGTCGGCACCCGCTGGGTGGTCAGCGCGAAGCCGGAGCTGCTGGAACAGCTCCGTCCCCAACTCGGCGGGAAGATCGAGCAGTTGCGGGGCGTGGGCCCGGCTCCGGGCCCGTCGGCGTCGTAACGACCGGTCTCAGTCGGCCGCGTCGCTGATGCCCAGCCGCAGATGCTCCACGTGGTACACGGCCTGGTCGAGCAGCTCGGCGACATGGTGGTCGTGCAGGGCGTACACGACCGAACGGCCGCGCCGCTCACCCACCACCAGGCCCAGATTGCGCAGCAGCCGCAGCTGGTGCGAGCAGGCGGACTGTTCCATGCCCACCTCGGCCGCCAACTCCGTGGCCGGCAGGGGCCCTTCGCGCAGCCGCGCCAGGATCAGCAGGCGGGATGGGGTGGAGAGAGCCTGGAGGGTGGTGGCGACCTTGGCCACGTTGGCCGCGTCCAGACGTACGCGCTCGGCTGCGTCCTGCGCGGTGGTGACGGCTCCATGACCCATGTGGGTATCTTACTCATCGTACGCGAACATATGAATGATTGTTCATGTGATGTGCTCAAGGTCCCCTGAGGGATCCGGCAGCTCCCAGCGCAGACGAGGTTGATGTCGGATTCTCGCCAGCCCTCGGCGCCTCCTGTGGTCGATGCTGGACGCATGCAGAAGGGGATGCACACCGACACCGAGCGCTGCGTGCGCGCTGTTCAGTCCAAGGACGCCCGCTTCGACGGCTGGTTCTACACGGCGGTCGTGACCACCGGGATCTACTGCCGGCCCAGCTGCCCGGTGGTCCCGCCCAAGCCCGCGAACATGCGGTTCCACCCGAGCGCGGCCGCCTGCCAGCAGGCCGGGTTCCGGGCCTGCAAGCGCTGCCGCCCGGACACCAGCCCCGGCTCCCCGGAATGGAACCAGCGCGCGGACCTGGTGGCCCGCGCGATGCGGCTGATCGCCGACGGCGTCGTGGACCGCGAGGGCGTGCCCGGCCTCGCCGCCCGCCTCGGCTACAGCACCCGGCAGATCGAACGCCAGCTCCTCGCCGAACTGGGCGCCGGCCCGCTCGCCCTGGCCCGCGCCCAGCGCGCCCAGGCGGCCCGCCTCCTCATCGAGACGACGCCCCTGCCCATGGCGGACATCGCCTTCGCGGCCGGCTTCGCCTCCATCCGCACCTTCAACGACACCGTCCGCGAGGTCTTCGCCCTCGCCCCGACCGACCTGCGCACCCGCGCACCCCGCGGCACCCCGAGCACCCCGGGGACCGCGGCGAACACCGCCGGCGTCCTGACCCTGCGCCTGCCGTTCCGCGTCCCCCTCAACCCCGACAACCTCTTCGGCCACCTCGCGGCGACCGCCGTCCCCGGGGTCGAGGAGTGGCGGGACGGCGCGTACCGCCGCACGCTCAGGCTGCCGTACGGCCACGGCATCGTGTCCTTGTCACCCCAGCCCGACCACATCGCCTGCCGTCTCACCCTCGGTGACCTGCGCGATCTGACCGTCGCGATCAGCCGGTGCCGCCGGATGCTCGACCTGGACGCGGATCCGGTCGCGATCGACGACCAGTTGCGCACGGACCCCCTGCTCGCGCCCCTGGTCGACAAGGCGCCCGGACGCCGGGTCCCGCGCACCGTCGACGAGGCGGAGTTCGCCGTACGGGCCGTGCTCGGCCAGCAGGTCTCCACGGCCGCCGCCCGCACCCACGCGGCCCGCCTGGTCACCGCCCACGGCGAGCGGGTCGACGATCCCGAAGGTGGCCTCACCCACCTCTTCCCGTCCCCCGAGGCGCTGGCGTCCGTGGACCCGGAGTCACTGGCGATGCCCCGCACGCGCCGAGCGACCTTCACCACCCTGGTCCGTCAACTCGCCGACGGAGAGGTGCACTTGGGCCCGGACAGTGACTGGCCGCAGACCCGCGCCCGTCTCCTGGCCCTCCCCGGCTTCGGCCCCTGGACGGTCGACGTCATCGCGATGCGCGCCCTCGGCGACCCCGACGCCTTCCTCCCCACCGACCTCGGCATCCGCCGTGCCGCCCAGGAGCTGGGCCTCCCGTCCACTCCGGCGGCCCTCACGGCCCGGGCGGCCGCGTGGCGCCCCTGGCGGGCGTACGCCGTCCAGTACCTGTGGGCGACGGACAGCCACCCGATCAACTTCCTCCCCGTGTAAGGACATCAGGAACTCCCGATGAAACAGCACACCGTCATCGACAGCCCCTACGGCCCCCTGACCCTCGTCGCCGAGGACGGCGTCCTGTGCGGCCTCTACATGACCGACCAACGCCACCGCCCGCACGAAGAGACCTTCGGCACCCGCGAGGAATCCCTCTTCGGAGAGGCCGAGGACCAGCTGGAGGCATATTTCGCAGGCGAGTTGAAGGAGTTCACCCTGGAACTGCGCCTGTGCGGAACACCGTTCCAGCGCAGCGTCTGGGAGCAACTACGGAAGATCCCGTACGGCGAGACCCGCTCCTACGGCGAACTCGCCGACGCCCTCGGCAACTCCGGCGCCTCCCGCGCGGTCGGCCTCGCCAACGGCAGGAACCCGATCGGCATCATCATCCCCTGCCATCGCGTCGTCGGCGCGAACGGCAGCCTCACCGGATACGGCGGCGGCCTGGACCGCAAGCGGCGACTGCTGGACTTCGAGAACGGAACGGCACTGTTCTAGTTCCGGGCGGCCGCCCTAGCCGGCCAGTTCGCGCAGCAGCGTGGGCAGCGCCGTGCCGATGGGTTCCCGTACGACGTCGTCGGCGCGGTCGTCGTACGGCGTCGGCTCGGCGTTGACGATGACCAGCCGGGCGCCGTGGTCGGCGGCGACGCCCGCGAGTCCGGCGGCGGGCTGCACCTGAAGGCTGCTGCCGACGGCGATGAACACCTGGCAGGCCTTGGTGATCGCGACCGCCTCACCGAGGACCACGGGATCGAGCCGCTCGCCGAACATCACCGTGGCCGACTTGAGGATGCCGCCGCACTCCAGGCACGGCGGGTCGTCCTCGCCGGCCTCGACCCGCGCCAGGGCGTCCTCCATCGGCCCGCGCGCATGGCACTTCGTGCAGAGCACACTCCGTGCGCTGCCGTGCAGTTCGAGCACCTTGCGGGAGGGCATCCCCGCGAGCTGGTGCAGCCCGTCCACGTTCTGCGTGATCACCCGCACCGGCACCCCGGACCGCTCCAGCTCGGCCACCGCCCGGTGCGCCGCGTTGGGCTCGGCCTTGAGCGTCCGGTTCTTGCGCCGCATCTGCCACGAGCGCCGCCGGATCTCCGGATCGCCCATGTAGTACTCGTACGTCACGAGTTTCTCGGCCTCCGGATCCCGCCGCCACAGCCCGTTCGGTCCGCGGTAGTCGGGGATCCCGGAGTCGGTCGAGATACCGGCGCCACTGAGGAGGGCGACGAGGGGCTTGGTCATGCTGCCGAGGGTAGGACGGTCGCCGTGACGGCCGCGAATGGATATTCGAGGGGCCCGTCAGGCCACCCGGTGACCGTTCTCCAGCTCCGCCGTGCCCTCGCCGTCCGCGAGGACGTCCAGCGCCGCCAGGACGCGGCGGCCCAGGGCGCCGGGCAGATGAGCGGTGATCTCCCCGCGCGGAACCAGCCGCCAGGACAGCAGCTCCTCCTCCTGCAACCGGATCGCCTTGAAGTCGTCCTCGCCGAGGACCCCGCCGTCGTACAGATACGCCACCAGCGGCGGCCGCCCCGTCCCGTGCACCCAGTCCACCGCGAGCAGCCGGCCCAGCTCCCGGTCCAGGCCGATCTCCTCGAACGTCTCGCGGCGCGCGCCCTGGCGGGGCGTCTCGCCGTCGTCGGACTCGATCGTGCCGCCCGGAAGGGCCCAGCCCTCACGGTAGTTGGGCTCCACGAGCAGCACCTGGCCCTCGCCGTCACGGAAGAGGGCGGCGGCACCGGCGAGGACACGGGGGAGACTCGCGATGTACGCGGCGAAGTCTGGCGTGGTGGTCATCCAGGCAGCCTAACGAGCCCGCGCAACCCGGCCCGGGGATCGCTGCCAGTTCAGTCGAACGGGTGCTCCCTACTCCTCACTCCACCTCGGCCTCCGCCAGCCGCACCGTGCGCTCCGCCAGCTCGCTGATCCGCACCCCGTCGAACCCGAACACCGCACTGCGCACCGTGTCCTCCAGCGGCCCGGTCCACTGCTCCGGGAGCGCCTCCGCCCCGGTCAGCACCCCCGCCACCGAACCGGCCGTCGCCCCGTTGGAGTCGGTGTCCAGGCCGCCGCGCACGGTGAGGGTGATGGTGCGCGTGAAGTCGCCGTCGCCGTAGAGAAGCCCGGCGGTGAGGACGGCGGCGTTCGGGATGGTGTGGATCCAGCCGAGCCCGGCGGTCTCCTCGGCGACCGTGGTGAGCGTGTCCTCCCAGGTCATCCGGGTGTCATGGAGCGAGACGACGCGGCGTACGGTGCGGGCGAGGCGGCTGCTCGCCGGGATGACGACGAGCGCCTGGTCGATCGCCTCGCGGACCGTGGGCGCAGTGAACGCCGCGGAGATCAGCGCCGCCGCCCACATCGCGCCGTACACGCCGTTCCCGGTGTGCGACAGCACCGCGTCCCGGCGGGCGAGGGAGGCGGCGCGACGCGGGTCGCCCGGACAGGTCCAGCCGTAGATGTCGGCGCGGATGAGGGCGCCGATCCACTCCTGGTACGGGTTGTCGTACGTGGCGGTGAGCGGCGGTTTCAGCCCGTTCGCGAGGTTGCGGTACGCGGCCCGCTCCGCCGTGAAGGTCTGGAGATACGGCAGTCGCAGCAGCCACAGGTCGCCGACCTGCTCGGTGCTGAAGCCGAAGCCGTGGGTCTCCAGCAGGTCGAGGCCGAGGATCGCGTAGTCGACGTCGTCGTCGCGGCAGCTGCCGTGGATCCGGCCGCGCACGCACTGCCGCCATTCGGGCCGCAGCTCCAGGCCGTGGTCCTCGCTCGGCGGCTCGGGGAGATAGTCGGTGAGGGGCAGGGCGGCGGCCTGCCGCAGATACTGATCGATCCGGTCCCGCGTCCACAGGTCGCCCTGCTCGACCGGTTTGCCGAGCATGTTGCCCGCGATCCGGCCCAGCCAGCCCCCGAGGACGCGGTCGGCGAGCTCTGGCTCAGTGCCCACAGGGGTCATAGGACCGGTCTACCCAATTCCGGCGGCGGCCGCTCGGAGGTTCGGCAGCTCGCACAGCGGCTTCCCAGGCCGCTCGTAAGTTGTTCCCACCGCCTTCTCAGGGTCCGGGCATCGCATGACGTCACGGGCCTCCTCCGGTTAAGGTCGCAGCGGCGCGACTGGCCTTGGCGTGCGCGAGGCCCGGAGAACAAGGGGAAAATCAGGTGACACAGCGCGTGCTCATCGCCGCGGACAAGTTCAAAGGGTCGCTCACGGCCGTGCAGGTCGCCGAGCGGGTGACGGCCGGTCTGCGCCGGATCGTGCCGGACGTCGAGGTCGAGGCCATGCCCGTGGCCGACGGCGGCGACGGAACCGTGGACGCGGCGGTCGCGGCCGGCTTCGAGCGGCGGGAGGTCCGGGTCGCCGGGCCCCTCGGGCACGAGGTGACCGCGGCGTTCGCGCTGCGCGGCGACACGGCGGTCGTGGAGATGGCGGAGGCGAGCGGCCTGCAGCGGCTGCCCGCGGGCGTCTTCGCGCCGCTCACGGCGTCCACCTACGGCTCCGGAGAGCTGCTGCGGGCCGCGTTGGACGCGGGCGCCCGCACGATCGTGTTCGGGGTCGGCGGCAGCGCCACCACGGACGGCGGCGCCGGAATGCTGAGCGCGCTGGGCGCGCGCTTCCTCGACGCGGACGGGGAGCCCGTGACGCCGGGCGGCGGCGGCCTGGGTGACCTGGCCACCGCCGACCTCTCCGGCCTGGACCCGAGGCTCTCCTCCGTCGAACTGGTGCTCGCCAGCGACGTCGACAACCCGCTGACCGGCCCGAAGGGCGCGCCCGCGGTGTACGGGCCGCAGAAGGGCGCCTCCCCGGACGACGTGGAGACGCTGGACGCCGCGCTCGCGCACTTCGCGAAGGTGCTGGAGGGGCCGCTCGGTCCCAAGGCGGCCGAGCACGCCGCGTCGCCGGGCGCGGGGGCGGCGGGGGGCATCGGCTACGGCGCCCTGCTGATCGGCGCGGGCTTCCGGCCCGGCATCGAGGTCATGCTCGACGTCCTGGGCTTCGCGTCCGCGCTGGAGCGGGCGGACCTGGTCATCACCGGCGAGGGCTCCCTGGACGAGCAGACCCTGCACGGCAAGGCCCCGGCGGGCGTCGCCGCCGCCGCGCGCGCGGCCGGCAAGGAGGTCGTCGCGGTGTGTGGCCGCCTCGCGCTGGCACCGGAGGCGCTCGGCCGAGCCGGGATCCGGCGGGCGTACCCGCTGACGGAGATCGAGCCGGACGTGGCCAAGTGCATCGCGGACGCCGGACCCATCCTGGAACGCTCGGCGGAACGACTGGCGCGCGACTTCCTGGCCTGACACCGGCTTCCCCTCGTCCTCAAACGCCGGACGGGCTGAAGATGCCTGGCGAATCCAGCCCCTCCGGCGTTTGAGGAGCGGGGTCTGGGGCGGAGCCCCAGAAGGGGCGCGGGGCTGTATCGATGTGCGGCTCCGCCGCGTGGGCGCGACCAGCCCTCTCCCGCCCGCACCCGAAAGACAACCGGGGTCGAAGGGGCGCAGCCCCTGGGGAATGGGACGGGTAGGGGCGGCGGGGGCGAGGCCCCCCAGGTCCGCACCGGTGCCGCTGCCGGACATGCGAAGGGCCCCGAACCAACCCGGTCCGGGGCCCCACTCAGCGGAGCGCTACGGCAGCTGCGCCGCCCGCGCCTCACGCCGGTTGTCACGGAAGTTGTTCACCCGGCGAGCCGTGGCGAACAGCGGAATGACCGCGCCCATCACCAGCTGCAACGCGCAGCCGGTCTGGAGGAGAAGCTGGCCGCTGGGGGCATCGAAGGCCCAGGCCGCCAGCAGACCCATCGACACGACGATCCAGGACAGCATCGCCACCGCGAGGCGCCCCCGCGGCTTCGGGTACTCGACCCGGCTCACCATCAGCCAGGCCGTACCCAGGATCGCCAGCAGCGTCGCCACGAAGGGCAGCTCCAGCAGGACGATCGAGACGACCGTCAGCGCCCCGAAGGGGGACGGCATGCCCTGGAACATGCCGTTCGGCACCGTCACACACGAGAACCGGGCGAGTCTCAGCACCACCGCCAGCAGAACGACGATCGCGCCGACCGCCGCCACCCGCTCGTGCGCGTCGTTGGCGACCATGCCGTAGACCAGGACGAAGTACGCCGGGGCCAGGCCGAAGCTGATCAGGTCCGAGAGGTTGTCCAGCTCCGCGCCCATGGGGGAGGAGCGCAGCTTCCTCGCCACCAGGCCGTCGAACAGGTCGAAGACCGCCGCGCACAGCATCAGGATGACCGCCGTGGCCGCGCTGTTGCGGGCCATGCCCAAATCGTCACCCGAGAGGTGCGGGATCAGGATGCCGGTGGTGGTGAAGTACACCGCCATGAAGCCGCAGGTCGCGTTGCCGAGGGTCAGGGTGTCCGCTATCGACAGGCGGAGAGAAAGAGGCATCTCCTCCTCTTCGTCCACGTCGTCGGCCTCGGGCACCCAGCCCGGCTGTGTCTCAGGATCAATCACGGTCAATGCGAGTCACCCCAGCCACGGTCTTCTGCCCGACCTCGACCGCGACCTCCACGCCCTCGGGCAGGTAGATGTCGACACGCGAGCCGAAGCGGATCAGACCGATACGGTCGCCCTGCTCGACCTTCGTGCCCTGCGGGATGTAGGGGACGATGCGACGGGCCACCGCGCCGGCGATCTGGATCATCTCGATGTCACCGAGTTCGGTGTCGAAATGCCAGACTACGCGCTCGTTGTTCTCGCTCTCCTTGTTGAACGCCGGAACGAACCCGCCCGGGATGTGCTCCACGGAGGTGACCGTGCCGGAGAGCGGCGCACGGTTGACGTGGACGTTGAGCGGGCTCATGAAGATCGCGACGCGGGTGCGGCCGTCCTTCCACGGCATGATGCTCTGCACCACACCGTCGGCGGGCGAGATGACCCGGCCCTGGGCGATCTCGCGCTCGGGGTCGCGGAAGAACCACAGCATGCCCGCCGCGAGCGCGGTGGCGGGCACGGCCACGGCCTTCGCTACGCCGGAGCGGCGTGCGCGGGCCAGGCTGAGGGCTGCGGTGGCGACGGTCGGGAGAAGCCACGGCGATGCTCCGCGCGCGAGGCGTACGCCGGCCCGGCTGTCGCGTGGTGCAGAGGTTTGGCTGTGGGGCATGGATGACCTTCGTAGCGGATGATGCCGCGCTTCGACGGGGGACGGCGGCTTTCCCGGGATGGTACCGGTCGCGGGCCACAACTGGGCAAGCCAGGAAGTCGAGTCGGCGGCCGAAGAGTGTTGACGGGGTGTGATCTTCTTCTCGAAGAAAGCACCCCGAACCCGGACATCTAGCCCTGGAACCGATACTCTTCGAGCAGTCTGCGACCAATGATCATTTTCTGGATCTCGGCGGTACCTTCACCGATAAGCAGCATCGGAGCCTCACGGTAGAGGCGCTCGATCTCGTACTCCTTGGAGAAGCCGTAGCCGCCGTGGATCCGGAAGGCGTCCTCGACGACCTCCTTGCAGTATTCGGAGGCGAGGTACTTCGCCATCCCTGCTTCGAGGTCGTTTCGCTCCCCGGAGTCCTTTTTGCGTGCTGCGTTCACCATCATCGCATGCGCCGCCTCGACCTTGGTAGCCATCTCGGCCAGCTTGAACTGGATGGCCTGGTGCTGAGCGATCGGCTTGCCGAAAGTGTGACGCTGCTGGGCGTACTGGACGCCGAGCTCGAACGCACGCTGAGCGACACCACAGCCACGGGCCGCCACATTCACGCGCCCGACCTCGACGCCGTCCATCATTTGGTAAAAACCTCGGCCGGTGACGCCGCCGAGCACCCGATTGGCCGGAATACGCAGGCCGTCCATGATGAGCTCGGTCGTGTCGACGCCCTTGTAGCCCATCTTGTCGATCTTGCCGGGGATGGTGAGGCCGGGGCGGACCTCTCCGAAGCCGGGCTCCTTCTCGACGAGGAAGGTCGTCATCGACTTGTGGGGCGCGGTGCCCTCGGGGTGTCCTTCGTCACTTCGGACGAGTACGGCGACGAGAGACGACGTTCCGCCGTTCGTCAGCCACATCTTCTGGCCGTTCAGGACGTACTCCTCGCCGTCCTTCACCGCCTTCGACGTGATCGCCGACACATCGGAGCCCAGGCCCGGCTCCGACATCGAGAAGGCGCCGCGGATGTCGCCGGCGGCCATCCTCGGCAGGAAGTGCTCCTTCTGCTCCTGCGTGCCGTGCTGCTTGAGCATGTACGCCACGATGAAGTGCGTGTTGATGATGCCGGAGACCGACATCCAGCCGCGGGCGATCTCCTCGACGCAGAGGGCGTACGTCAGGAGCGACTCGCCCAGACCGCCGTACTCCTCGGGGATCATCAGGCCGAAGAGGCCCAACTCCTTGAGGCCGTCGACGATCTGCTGCGGGTACTCGTCGCGGTGCTCCAGCTCGGTCGCGACCGGGATGATCTCCTTGTCCACGAAGTCGCGGACGGTGGAGAGGATCTCCTGCTGAATGTCGGTCAGACCGGCGGTCTGGGCGAGTCGCGCCATGGCTACTTCTCCTGCTCCTTGAGCTCGGGGCGGCCCGGCTGCTCGCCGCCGCGCTCCTTGATGTACGTCTCGGTCGGCACCATCACCTTGCGGCGGAACACGCACACGAGCGTGCCGTCCTGCTTGTAGCCCTTGGTCTCGACGTAGACGATGCCGCGGTCGTTCTTCGACTTCGACGGCCACTTGTCCAGCACGGTCGTCTGGCCGTAGATCGTGTCGCCGTGGAAGGTCGGCGCCACGTGCTTGAGCGACTCGATCTCCAGGTTGGCGATCGCCTTGCCGGAGATGTCCGGGACCGACATGCCGAGCAGGAGGGAGTAGATGTAGTTGCCCACGACGACGTTCTTGCCGAAGTCCGTCGTCTTCTCCGCATAGTTCGTGTCCATGTGGAGCGGGTGGTGGTTCATGGTGAGGAGACAGAACAGGTGGTCGTCGTACTCCGTGACCGTCTTGCCCGGCCAGTGCTTGTACGTCGCCCCGACCTCGAACTCCTCGTAGGTGCGTCCGAACTGCATCGCGCTCAGGCCTCCGGGATCTCGAACTTGCTGGTGCGCTGCATACCGGCGGCGCGGCCCTTGCCGGAGATGACCAGCGCCATCTTGCGGCTGGCCTCGTCGATCATCTCGTCGCCGAGCATCGCGGAGCCCTTCTTGCCGCCGGCCTCGGACGTGTAGTAGTCGTACGCGTCCAGGATCAGCTCGGCGTGGTCGTAGTCCTCCTGCGAGGGCGAGAAGATCTCGTTGGACGCCTCGACCTGGCCCGGGTGCAGCACCCACTTGCCGTCGAAGCCGAGCGCGGCGGCGCGCTGGGCGACCTCGCGGTAGCCGTCGATGTTGCGGATCTGGAGGTAGGGGCCGTCGATCGCCTGGAGGTTGTTGGCGCGGGCGGCCATCAGGATCTTCATCAGGATGTAGTGGTAGGCGTCCGCCGGGTAGCCGGGCGGCTGCTCGCCCACGACCAGCGACTTCATGTTGATGGACGCCATGAAGTCGGCCGGGCCGAAGATGATCGTCTCGACGCGCTGCGAGGCCGTCGCGATCTCGTTGACGTTGTTCAGGCCCTGCGCGTTCTCGATCTGCGCCTCGATGCCGATCTTGCCGACCTCGAAGCCCATCGTCTTCTCGATCTGGGTCAGCAGGAGGTCGAGGGCGACGACCTGCTGGGCCGTCTGCACCTTCGGCAGCATGATGCAGTCGAGGTTCTGGCCGGCTCCCTCGACGACCGTGACGACGTCGCGGTACGTCCACTCGGTCGTCCAGTCGTTGACGCGCACGACCCTCGTCTTGCCCGTCCAGTCACCCTCGTTGAGGAACTTGACGATGGTGTGCCGCGCCTCGGGCTTGGCGAGCGGCGCGCACGCGTCCTCCAGGTCGAGGAAGACCTGGTCCGCCGGGAGGCCCTGAGCCTTCTCCAGGAAGCGGGGGTTCGAGCCCGGTACCGCCAGGCAGGAACGCCGGGGGCGAAGGCGGTTGACCGTGGTCATGCGGGGACCTCCAGGGGGTCGAGCTTGTTCGCTTTCCGGATCTCGTCGACGATGCGGCCGATGATTCCGGTGATGTCGAAGTCCTTCGGGGTGAAGACGGCGGCCACTCCGGCGGCCCGGAGCTGCTCGGCGTCACCATTCGGGATGATGCCACCGGCGATCACGGGTATATCTGTGGCACCGGCCACACGGAGCCGTTCCAGGACGTCCGGCACGAGCTGGGCGTGCGATCCGGAGAGGATCGACAGGCCGACCGCGTGCACGTCCTCCGCGAGGGCCGCGTCCACGATCTGCTCGGGCGTCAGCCGGATGCCCTGGTAGACCACCTCGAACCCGGCGTCGCGTGCCCGCACGGCGATCTGCTCGGCGCCGTTGGAGTGCCCGTCCAGGCCCGGCTTGCCGACCAGGAAGCGCAGCTTGCCGACGCCCATGTCCTTCGCGGTCAGGTCGACCTTGCGGCGGACCAGCGACAGGGCCGAGCCCTCCTCGGCGGGGATCGCCACCGGCGCCGACGACACGCCGGTCGGCGCCCGGAACTCGCCGAACACCTCGCGCAGGGCCCCGGCCCACTCGCCGGTCGTGACACCGGCGCGGGCGCACTCCAGGGTGGCCTCCATGAGGTTGGCGGTGCCCTTCGCGGCCTCCTTCAGCCTCTCCAGCGCCTTGCACGGGCGCGGGTGGTTGAAGGGCGGCTGGTACCGGGTGTCGCGCCAGTGCTGGAGCCCGGCGATCACCCGGGCCTCGACGGCCGGGTCCACCGTCTGGATCGCCGTGTCCAGATCGGCGGTCAACGGGTTCGGCTCGGTGCCCTCGAAGGCGTTGACACCGATGATCTTCTCCTGGCCGGACTCGATCCGGCCCCGGCGCTCGGCATGCGAGGCGACCAGCTGGGACTTGAGGTAGCCGGACTCGACGGCGGCCATCGCGCCGCCCATCTCCTGGATGCGGTCGATCTCGGCGAGCGAGGACTCGACCAGCTCGTCCACCTTCGCCTCGATCACCTTCGAGCCCTCGAAGATGTCCTCGTACTCCAGCAGATCGCTCTCGTACGCCAGTACCTGCTGGATCCGCAGCGACCACTGCTGGTCCCAGGGCCGGGGCAGGCCCAGTGCCTCGTTCCAGGCGGGCAGCTGCACGGCACGCGCGCGTGCGTCCTTGGACAGGGTCACGGCCAGCATCTCCAGCACGATCCGCTGGACGTTGTTCTCCGGCTGCGCCTCGGTCAGACCGAGGGAGTTGACCTGGACGCCGTACCGGAAGCGGCGCTGCTTGGGGTTCTCGATGCCGTAGCGCTCGCGCGTGACCTGGTCCCAGATCCGCCCGAACGCCCGCATCTTGCACATCTCCTCGATGAAGCGGACGCCCGCGTTCACGAAGAAGGAGATACGGGCCACGACGTCCCCGAACTTCTCGGCGGGGACCTGCCCTGAGTCGCGTACGGCATCGAGAACCGCGATCGCGGTGGACATCGCGTACGCGATCTCCTGGACCGGCGTGGCGCCCGCCTCCTGCAGGTGGTAGCTGCAGATGTTGATCGGGTTCCACTTCGGGATGTGGGAGACCGTGTACGCGATCATGTCCGTCGTCAGGCGGAGGCTCGGACCCGGCGGGAAGACGTGCGTCCCGCGGGACAGGTACTCCTTGACGATGTCGTTCTGGGTCGTGCCCTGGAGCTTGGTGATGTCCGCGCCCTGCTCCTCCGCGACGACCTGATAGAGCGCCAGCAGCCACATGGCGGTGGCGTTGATCGTCATCGAGGTGTTCATCTGCTCCAGGGGGATGTCCTGGAACAGCCGGCGCATGTCACCGAGGTGCGCGACCGGCACGCCGACCCGGCCGACCTCGCCGCGGGCGAGGATGTGGTCGGAGTCGTAGCCGGTCTGCGTCGGCAGGTCGAACGCGACCGACAGGCCGGTCTGCCCCTTGGCGAGGTTGCGCCGGTACAGCTCGTTGGACGCCTCGGCCGTGGAGTGACCGGCGTACGTGCGCATGAGCCACGGCCGGTCCTTCTCCCGCGCACCTTCGGCGGGCTGACGCTCAGTCATCTATGACCTCGGGTGTCTCAGATGGTGCGGATCAGATGTTGCGGAAGCGGTTGATGCCGTCGATGTGCTTGGCGCGCATCTCCTCGTCGCGCACGCCGAGACCCTCCTCGGGGGCCAGGCACAGGACGCCGACCTTGCCCTGGTGGAGGTTGCGGTGCACGTCGTAGGCGGCCTGGCCGGTCTCCTCCAGGGAGTAGACCTTCGACAGGGTGGGGTGGATCTTGCCCTTCGCGATGAGCCGGTTGGCCTCCCAGGCCTCGCGGTAGTTGGCGAAGTGCGAGCCGATGATCCGCTTCAACGACATCCACAGGTAGCGGTTGTCGTACTCGTGGTTGTAGCCCGAGGTCGAGGCGCAGGTGACGATGGTGCCGCCCTTGCGCGTGACGTAGACCGAGGCACCGAAGGTCTCGCGGCCGGGGTGCTCGAAGACGATGTCGACGTCCTCGCCGCCGGTGAGCTCGCGGATGCGCTTGCCGAAGCGCTTCCACTCCTTCGGGTCCTGGGTGTTCTCGTCCTTCCAGAACTTGTAGCCCTCGGCGTTGCGGTCGATGATCGCCTCCGCGCCCATCGCCCGGCAGATGTCCGCCTTCTGCTCGCTGGAGACGACACAGATCGGGTTGGCGCCACCGGCCAGCGCGAACTGGGTCGCGTACGAGCCGAGTCCGCCGCTCGCGCCCCAGATCAGGACGTTGTCGCCCTGCTTCATGCCGGCGCCGTTGCGGGAGACCAGCTGGCGGTACGCCGTGGAGTTCACGAGCCCGGGGGCCGCGGCCTCCTCCCAGCTCAGGTGGCCCGGCTTGGGCATCAGCTGGTTGGACTTGACCAGGGCGATCTCGGCGAGGCCGCCGAAGTTGGTCTCGAAGCCCCAGATGCGCTGCTCGGGGTCGAGCATGGTGTCGTTGTGGCCGTCGCTGGACTCCAGCTCGACGGACAGACAGTGCGCGACGACCTCGTCACCGGGCTTCCAGGAGTTGACGCCCGGGCCGGTGCGCAGGACCACGCCCGCGAGGTCGGAGCCGATGATGTGGTACGGCAGGTCGTGGCGCTTGGTGAGCTCGCTGAGCTTGCCATAGCGCTCCAGGAACCCGAAGGTCGACAGGGGCTCGAAGATCGAGGTCCAGACCGAGTTGTAGTTGACCGAGGAGGCCATGACGGCCACCAGGGCCTCGCCCGGCCCGAGTTCCGGCACCGGAACGTCGTCCAGGTGGATCGACTTGCGCGGGTCCTTGTCGCGGGTCTGCAGGCCCGCGAACATCTCCGTCTCGTCCTTGTGCACGGTGATCGCGCGGTACGACTCGGGGAGCGGCAGAGCGGCGAAGTCGGCCGGCGTCGATTCCGGCGACTGGATCGCGTCCAGAATGTCCTTCACGGTCACGGTGTTGCCTCCGGCGGTACGCACCCTGAGGGAGGGGTGCTGAGGGTTACGTCGGTGCTGCTGAGGGTTTTGGTGGTTGCCGTCGGTTCGGCGGGTGGTGCTGTTCGGCAGCGCTTTGTGGCGCGGGAGGTTGCCTGTGACGCAGGCGCCGGGCGCGCAGACCCCGGGAAGGGTTTGCGGGGACAGCCGACGTACGAAAGGTCTCTGCACGCCGGCCGCCCGGACTCCTTCAACGTATGGCACGGCGTGTCATCCGGCAAGGCACCGAGTGCCAGAAGTTGCTCTCAGATGAAATCTTTACGTAACAAATGAGCGATGATCGATCAAAGTTACCGACGAGTAGGTTCAAATCGGGTGCTATCGGTCGCCCGGTGGTAGCCCATCAGGATCAACCCGGTGCCGAGCAGCGCGCTGCTGCACTTCCTCGCCGCCCTGGGGCTGCGCAGCACGGCCCGCCACCACGGCGCCGGTGCCCACGGCGCTGGCCGAGACGGGGCCGGCGCTGAGGCCCGCCGCGCGGGCCGGGTTCCTGGTGGAGCGCCAGTGGGCCGTGGGTCCGGGGCAGTTCGTGGCCACGCTGGCCGAGCGGCTGCGGCGCGGACCGCGTCGAGGTCCGTACGACGGCCGGGACCTATCGGGCGGACGTGGTGGTGATCGCCGCAGGCGTCCGGTCCCGGCAGGTGTCCGCCTTGCTGGGCGTACGGATCGAGGTGGCCGCCGGGGAAGGGCTACAGCGTCGCTGTGCCGGCCGAGTCACTGCCGAGGCGGCTGGTCCACCTGGGCTCGGCGAAGGCGGTGCTGGCGCCGCTGGGCAAGGGCGTGCGGGCCGCCGGGGCGATGGAGGTGGACCGGGGCCGGGACCGCTTCCGGCAGGGCCATGTGGAGGCGCTGGCGGCGGCCGCGTGGCCGTATCCGCCGGGGGCTGACTGGGAGCGGTGGGCGCAGGAGTGGATGGGTCGCGCCCGATGACCCCGGACGGGATGTCCCTGATCGGCCCGGTACCGGGCCGCCCTCGCGTCCTGCTCGCCACGGCCACAACATGCCCGGCTTGGTGCTCGCCCCGGGCCGGTCGGTCCGGCACGGGGGGCTGGGGCTGGCCAGGGACCTCCGCAACCCGCCTAGGCGCCCAGGCCGAGCAGCGCTATCTGCAGGGGGAGCGCCGGCTCCTCGGGGAGGGCGCGCGGCTCCTCGCCGCGGCCCGTGTGCGTGGGCGGGACGGTGCGCAGGCCCTTTATGCCGTCGCCGGCCCACTTCGCTTCCGTCGCGGGGAGGGACAGGGTCATGCGCCGCCCGTCGGCCAGCGTGGCCTCGAGCTTGGTCGGGTCGTTCGTCTGCATGGCAACCCACTTCCGTCGCACACCGTGAAGATCGTGCTTCGACATGGAGGACGGACGGGCCGGGGAAATGGTTCCCGTGGCGGAGCCCACCAGGAGGCCAAGTCCTCGCCTCCACACCCTGGTGACGCTTTACGCCCGCTCCTTCAGCGCCTGCTCGATGGTCCGCATCACCTCGTCGAGCGGCGCGTCCGTCCTGGCCACGGTCACCAGCACCTCACCCTGCGCGGCCACGGAGGCCGGCGCCGTACGCGGCGCGGTGTCCCGGCCCGCGCCGATGCCCGTCCCGAACGTCCTCCGCACGATCGCGAAGGCATGGTCGAGCTGCGCCTCCACATCGCCCTGCCCGCCCGCCCGCAGCCAGCGCCGCAGGACGTGGTTGTGGGCCGTGACCACGGCGGACGCGGCGACCTCCGCCAGCAGCGGGTCGTCGTTGGCGTCGTCGTCGTGGGCGTGCTCGTCGAAGTGGCCGAGGAGGTAGCGGGTGAAGAGGCGTTCGTAGCGGGCCACCGACGCGATCTCGGCCTCGCGCAGGGTGGGCACCTCGCGCGTGAGCTTGTAGCGGGCGACCGAGATCTCCGGCCGGGCCGCGTACATCCGCATGACTTCCTTGATGCCGCGGCACACCGTGTCGAGCGGGTGCTCATGGGCGGGGGCGGCGTTCAGTACCGCCTCGGCGCGGATCAGGGTGTCGTCGTGGTCCGGGAAGATCGCCTCTTCCTTGGAGCGGAAGTGGCGGAAGAAGGTGCGGCGGGCGACCCCGGCCGCGGCCGCGATCTCGTCGACGGTGGTCGCCTCGTACCCCTTGGTCGCGAACAGCTCCATCGCCGCGGCCGCCAGTTCGCGGCGCATCTTGAGCCGTTGGGCGGCCGCGCGACTGCCGGCGGCACTTTCCGGCGCGTCGGACGTGGCTGGTGTACGTGAGGACTTGGCGGGCTGGGACATGACCCGAACGTACTGCATGTGCGCAGCTTGATGCGCATGCACGGGGTTTCCCCCGCCCTGGACGGGCGAGGGAGCGCCGGGTCGGGCGGGCGGCGGCGAGCCGCTTCGGTCGGCTGGCGGAGAGCTGCGCGGGGCGGGCGGGGGCGGGCTGCCGGGATCCAGCAGCCCGCCCCACTCCTGACCCGCTCCGAACCAGTCCCCGGGCCGCTCAGCGCCGGGCATATTCGCGGAAGCCACGGCCGGTCTTGCGGCCGAGGCAGCCCGCGGCCACCAGGTGCTCCAGGAGCGGCGCCGGGGCGAGGCCCGGGTCGCGGAACTCGCGGTGCAGGACCTTCTCGATCGCCAGGGAGACATCGAGCCCGACGACGTCCAGCAGCTCGAACGGGCCCATCGGGTAGCCGCCACCCAGCTTCATCGCGGCGTCGATGTCGTCGAGCGTCGCGTAGTGCTCCTGCACCATCTTGATCGCGTTGTTCAGGTACGGGAACAGCAGCGCGTTCACGATGAACCCGGCACGGTCGCCGCAGTCAACGGCGTGCTTCCGGATCCGCCCGCAGACCTCGCGGACCGTGGAGTGGACGTCGTCGGCCGTGAGCACCGTACGGACGACCTCGACCAGCTTCATCGCCGGCGCCGGGTTGAAGAAGTGCATGCCGATCACGTCCTGCGGACGCGAGGTGGCACGGGCGCAGGCGACGACGGGCAATGACGAGGTGGTGGTGGCCAGCACCGCGCCCGGCTTGCAGACCTTGTCCAGCGTCGCGAACAGCTGCCGCTTGATCTCCAGGTCCTCGGCGACGGCCTCGACGGCCAGATCGACGTCGGCGAACGCGTCGTACGAACCCGCCGCGGTGATCAGGTCCAGAGTCTGCGCGGCGGCCTCGGCGGTCATCCGCCCCTTGTCGACAGAGCGGGAAAGCGACTTGCCGATACGGGCCTTCGCGGCCTGCGCCTTCTCCTCGCTGCGGGCGGCGAGCACGACCTCGTACCCGGCCTTGGCGAAGACCTCCGCGATCCCGGACGCCATGGTGCCGGAGCCGGCGACACCGACGGAGCGGACCGTCCGGCCGGGGGTCAGAGCGGCGCCGTCCAGCGGCGTCAGCGCGTCCCGCACGACGGTGGCGCTGCCCGGCGCCTCGTACGTGTAGAAGCCACGGCCCGACTTACGGCCCGTCAGACCCGCCTCGCTGAGCTGCTTGAGGATCGGGGCGGGGGCGTGCAGCCGGTCGCGGGACTCGGCGTACATGGCCTCCAGAACCCGGCGCGCGGTGTCGATGCCGATCAGGTCGAGCAGGGCCAGCGGCCCCATCGGCAGCCCGCAGCCGAGCCGCATCGCGGCGTCGATGTCCTCGCGGGAGGCGTACTTCGCCTCGTACATCGCGGCCGCCTGGTTGAGGTAGCCGAACAGCAGCCCGTCGGCGACGAACCCGGGCCGGTCGCCGACCGCGACGGGCTCCTTGCCGAGGTCGAGGGCGAGGTTGGTGACCGCGGTGACGGCCGTGGGCGCGGTCAGCACGGAGGAGACCACCTCGACCAGGCGCATCGCCGGTGCCGGGTTGAAGAAGTGCAGCCCGAGCACGCGCTCGGGGCGCGCCGAGTCGGCGGCCAGCCGCGTGACCGAGAGGGCGTTGGTACCGGTCGCCAGGATCGTCTCGGGGCGCACGATCCCGTCCAGCTCGCGGAAGATCTGCTGCTTGATCTCGTACGACTCCGGCGCCACCTCGATGACCAGGTCCGCGTCGGCCGCGGCCCGCAGGTCGGCGGAGGTGCGGACGCGGGCCAGGGCCTGCGCGCGCTCCTCCTCGGTCAGCCGGCCGCGCTCCACGGCACGGGCGGTCGAGGACTCCAGGGCGGCGACGGCCTTGGCGGCGGCGGCCTCGCTGATGTCGATGCCGATGACCTCGCGACCGGCCTTGGCCAGGATCTCGGCGATGCCGGTGCCCATGGTGCCGAGGCCGACGACGGCAACGGTCCTGAGCGGGGACAGAGGGGTGTCGGACGAGGGGTCGGACAGGGGAGTGGCCATCGCGGGACTCCAGGAATGAGGGTGACGACTGGAAACGCCCCCGGGTGCGCCGAGAAGGCGCACCGGGTGCGGAGAAAGGAGTGAGTGCGGGTGTTGCCGGGCTTCTGGCGCACACGCCCGGTGCCGCCGCCGAGCGCGTGCACACGCGCCGGGGAACGGCGGATCCGACCGGCCCTGTCCCGGAGCCGAGTCGTACTGCGGTACCTGATGTACCGAACCGACCAGCGCCCCCACCGCCTTGAAGGCGTGGGAGGTGCTCCCTTGCAGTGGCTGCGTCACCAGGCCGCTGCAAGTAAATCCACGAGTGGGTGACTCGCTCGTATGAGCTTAACCGGTGGGTAACGAGCGCGCCAGACCTCGTCTTTGTGATGTAGGTCCCGCCGAGCGGGCCGCTTGCATACGCTCGCCTTCATGGACGAAGAGTTGCGATCACTCACGGAGCGCTTACGGCAGGAGTCCGGGGCGTCGCCCGCGTACGACCACCTCGTGGCGACCGAGGACCTCGACGAACTGGCCGACGTGCTCACCGCGCCCGGACAGCCGCTGTGGGCGAGGGAGCTGGCCGCGTTCCGGCTGGGCATCGCCGGGGACCGCCGGGCCTTCGAGTCCCTCGTCCTGCTCCTGAACCACCGTGACCCGCAGCGCTGTGTCTCCGCCGCCCACGCCCTGGCCCGGCTCGGTGACCCGCGCACGGCCCGCGCGGCGGCCGCCCTCGCCACCAATGAACTCCGCGTCGCCTACGCCCTGCACCCGGTCCGGCTCCTGGTCGAGCTGCGCGCCCCCGAGGCGGTGCCCGCCCTGATCACCACCCTGCAACGCCGCCTGCATCCGCACGACCCGTACCGCCGCGTGGCCCTGGCCTGTGTGGAAGGCCTCGGCACCCTCGGCGACAAGAGGGCCAGACGCGTCCTGAACGAGGCCCTGGCCCACCCGGCGCTGGCAGAGGCGGCGGTTCAGGCGCTGGCGCGGATTCCGCGTCAGCGGTGAGCCGCCAGCTCCCGCACGTACCGCACCTCGGGCACCTGCACGCCGTCCACCTCGAAGGGCTCCTCGGCGCCGTCCGGGCGGAAGCCCGCCCGCTCGTAGAAGCGCCGGGCGCGGGTGTTGTCCTTGAGGACCCACAGGAGCATGCGGGGGCGTCCGGCGGCCGTGCACCGGCGTATCGACTCCTGGAGCAGGGCGTGGCCCGTGCCGGCGCCGTACCGTTCGGGGTCCACGTAGAGGGCGTACAACTCGGCGTCCTCCGTGTGCCCCTCGCCGCCGCGGTACGGGCCGTGGCAGGCCCAGCCGACGATCCCGCCGTCCTCCTCGGCGACCAGGTTCACCACCCTGCGGTCGGCCCCCGTGAAGTGGGCGCGGCGGCGATTGGCGTCCTGGGTCACGTCCATGGCGTCCAGGTACGACTGCGGCATGAGTCCCTGATAGGCGCTGCGCCAGCCGCCGACGCGGATCTCGGAGACGCGGCCGCAGTCGGCCAGGGTCATACGGCGGATTCCGATGCGGTCGTCGTCGTTCATGGCGGCACCCTAGAGGCCGCCCGCCCCGGCCGGCCTTCGATTTAGTCCGGCAGCACCGCGAACGCCTCGACCTCCATCAGGAACTCCGGCCGCACCAGCCCCGCGACCTGGACCGCCGACGCGGCAGGCAGCCGGTCGTCGGGTATGTGCTCGGCACGGGCCGCGCGGATGGCGGGCATGTGTGCCATGTCCGTGACGAAGTAGGTGAGTTTGACGACCTCGTCGAACGTCGCCCCGGCCGCCGCGAGGCAGCGCCTGAGGTTCTCGAAGACCTGGCGGGCCTGGACAGCCGGATCGCCCTCGCCGACGAGTCTGCCGTCCTCGTCCAGGGCGAGCTGGCCGGAGACGGCGACGAAACGGCCCGTACCGAGCACGACATGCGTGTACTGGGCGGCGGGGGCGACTCCGTCGGGGGCGGGAATCCTGGTCAGCTCACTCATGCGTCCATGGTGGACCACGGGTCTGACAACGCCCCCGACGGACCCTCGGGCGCGACCGGACGGTCGGCTGGTCAGGCGGTCACCCGCTCAGTGGCGGAAGCCGATCAGCCTGTGCAGTTCGGCGCCCGCTGCCGTGGCCGACGTCGCCTTGGAGCTCAGCGGCTTCGGGTCGGGCCGGGCCTCGCACACCGCGTCGACCACGCCGTCGCCGCGTGGCACCGTCCCGTCGGTCAGGTAGGCCGCGAGGTGCTTGTCCAGGCAGGAGTTGCCGCCCAGCGTGATGCCGTGGTTGCCGCCGCCCCGCTCGACCACCAGGCTGGAGCGGGCCAGCTGCCGGTGCACCGTGACGGCGCCCTGGTACGGGGTGGCCGCGTCGCCGGTCGCCTGGAACAGCAGCACGGGCGCGACCTTGCCGTTGATGACGCTCACCGAGGGGAGGGACTCGTTCGGCCAGAACGCACACGGCGCGTTGTACCAGGCGTTGTTCCAGGTCATGAACGGCGCCTTCGCGTACACCTCCCAGTTGTCCGCGCGCCACCGCTGCCAGTCCCGGGACCAGGCGGCGTCCCTGCACTGGACGGCGGCGTAGATGCTGTATCCGTTCTCGTCGGACGCGTCCGCGGCGCCGAACTTCTCGTAGACCTCGATCAGCGGGGCGGCGTCCTTGTCGTTCGCATACGCCGCGAACGCCTTGGCGAGATAGGGCCAGTAGCCGTTGAAGTAGCCGCCGGGCAGGAAGGTGTCCTCCAGCTCGGAGGGGCCCACCTTCCCGCCGGCCGGCGCGTTGGCCAGGGCTGCCCGCATCGCGTACCACTTGGCCTCGACCCGCGCGGGATCGGCGCCGAGCCGGTACGTCTTGTCGTACTTGGCGACCCACGCCAGGAACGCGCGGTGGCGGTCGTCGAAGGCGACGTCCTGTGCGAGGTTGGCCTCGTACCAGACGCCGGTGGGGTCGACGACCGAGTCCAGGGCCGCGCGTCGCACCCGCTGTGGGAAGAGCTTCGCGTAGACCGCGCCGAGGTAGGTGCCGTACGAGTAGCCGAAGTAGCTGATCTGCCTGGTGCCGAGAGCCGCGCGGATCCGGTCCATGTCCCGCACGGCGCTGATCGTGTTGATGTGCGGCAGCACGTCCGCGTACTTCTTTCCGCAGGACTGCGCGAAGGCCTTGGCGCGCTGGAGGTTGGCCCGCTCGATCGCTGGTGTGCGCGGCACGGAGTCCGGGCGCACCGGGGCGAAGTAGCCGGACTTGCAGTTGACGGCCGGTTTGCTCGCGCCGACCCCGCGCGGATCGAAGCCGATGACGTCGTACTGGGCCGCTACCGCCTTCGGCAGCGCGTAGGCGACGAATCCGGCGAGTGTGAGGCCGCTGCCGCCGGGGCCGCCGGGGTTGACCAGCAGCGGGCCCTGGTACTTCTTCGCGGTGTGCGGGACGCGGGACAGCGCGAGGGTGATCTGCCGTCCGCGCGGATCGGCGTGGTCGAGCGGCACCTCCAGGGACGCGCACTGGAGCGTCGGGTACTTCGTGGTGCCGCACTTCTTCCAGGTGAGGGGTGCGGCCTGAGCGGTGTCGGCGATGTGCGGGGCGCTCGCCCCGGCGGCGGGGACGGCCGGCACGGCCGCGGCCATGACGACGGCGGCACCGCACAGCATGGCTGCGCGTTTTCCCATGGGGTCCTCCCAGGACGGAGGGATGCGGACCGCGAGAGCCACGGTCCCGGCCGCATTCATCCCGGAACGGACGCCTGGAAGAACAGGTTCTGACGAGACTTGACCCTATTGGGCCGAGAGATGCGCTCCAATGCCCCCCAAGGCCCCCAATGCCCTCAGAGCAGGGAGAGCTGGGTCGGTTCCTGCTGCGTGTGCCCGGCGGGCTCCGGCGCCGGTTCGGGCTCGCGGATCCGCCGGGGCATGCCCGCGCGCGTGGGGCCGATGCCGTACTCCTGCGCCAGGTCGTGGACCTGACGGGTGATCCGGCGCTGGTACCACTTCGGCGCGTAGGCACCGTCCGCGTACAGCCGCTCGTAACGGCGCACCAGGTGCGGGTGCTCGCGGCCCAGCCAGGCCATGAACCACTCGCGCGCCCCGGGCCGCAGATGCAGCACCAGCGGCGTGACCGAGGTCGCCCCGGCGGCGGCGATCGCCCGCACGCTGGCCCGCAGTTGGGCCGGCTGGTCGCTCAGGAAGGGAATCACCGGTGCCATCAGCACCCCGCATCCGAGGCCGTGCTCGGTCAGGGTCCGTACGACGTCCAGGCGCCGCTCGGGGGCGGGCGTGCCCGGCTCCACGGTGCGCCACAGCTCGGGGTCGACGAAGCCGACCGAGACGGAGATGCCGACGTCGGTCACCTCGGCGGACTGCTTCAGCAGCTCCAGGTCGCGCAGGATCAGCGTGCCCTTCGTCAGGATCGAGTAGGGGTTGGCGTGATCGCGCAGGGCGGCGAGGATGCCCGGCATCAGGCGGTAGCGGCCCTCCGCCCGCTGGTAGCAGTCGACGTTCGTGCCCATCGCTATGTGCTCGCCCTGCCAGCGACGTGCGGAGAGCTGCCGGCGCAGCAGCTCCGGCGCGTTCACCTTGACCACGATCTGGGAGTCGAAGCCGAGGCCCGTGTCCAGGTCGAGATAGCTGTGGGTCTTGCGGGCGAAGCAGTACACGCACGCGTGCGAGCAGCCCCGATACGGGTTGACCGTCCACTCGAAGGGCATGCGCGAGGCGCCCGGCACCCGGTTGATGATCGAGCGGGCCCGGATCTCGTGGAACGTGATCCCGGCGAACTCGGGTGTGTCGGAAGTCCTGGCTAGGACGTATTACAGCTGGAGTCGTTAACCACAGCCTGACCTGGGCGGGCATGAAGAAGGCCCTGGACAAAAGGGGAGAGAGTCCAGGGCCTCCATGGTCCAATGTGCCCGGGTAGCGGCATAGATATATGCATGGCTACTGGTTCCTCACGTCTCTCTCACGCCCCGCTCACAGGCAACGGAAAGGCCCCGCCCACCTGGCGCGGTGAACGGGGCCTGTCTCGGGGTGGCGTTACTACTCCTCTCGTATCACTCGTGCGTGGTCGGTGAAGACCCGTCGAAACACGGTGTGCTCGGGGTGCCGTCCCGTGTGACCGAGGCACCAGAGCTGAACAGTGTCCTCGTCGCTGGGGGTGGACGACTCGCCACAGCCGGCCGTGGTGCAGTGGGCCTGACGCGTCGATTCAAGGTCGGGCGCGTGCCTGATGGTGTGCGGTACGTACTTTAGGACGGCCCTAGGCATGCGCCCGCCCCGACAGCTGTTGGTGCAAGAGCACCTGTTCTGCCACGACGCGGTGGAGCCCTCTCCACGTCTCGGCGTCCACGGTCTGTGTCAGCTGGTTCTCGTCGCCCCTCAGGCCATGGGACAGGTTGATGACGTCGGCGTCCCATGGCGCTGTGGCGTACCAGTGCGCCGGATCCGTCCGGGTCGGCTTGGAGCAGAAAGACGACCACCCAGGAGGCAGGGGCGTGGTTGCAGTGATCTCCGCTTGCCCCTGGCCCTGGGTGGGGTCAGAGTCAAGCGACCTTCTCAGCGCAGGAGCAGCGCTGTCCGCTTGGGTCATTTTGCTGTTGTCCTAACTGCGCGCTAGGTCCAGCCTGTTGCCAGACCAGTGTGACCAGGGTAACTACGGAGTCGACGCGCTGTCACCAGGTTCGTCAACCGTGTAAGTGGTATGTCCCACCGTCACGGAGTCGGCTCCTGCTGTCAGTTGGTCCGCCGCGTCGGCTGCCTGTTCGGACAGCCGGTCGTTGGCCCGCAGATACCAGCCCGTCGACATGTCGCGTAGTTGCTCTGCCAGTTGGTCCCGTGTACCGCGCTCGGTAATCGGAGGTAGGTCCATGCCCGGAGCGTACCCGTCATGCGACCATCGGAGGGCAGTCCTCCGGCAGGGGTGCCCGCCGGCTCATCAGTGACACAACGGGGGCAACACCCGTTGCATGCCTCTCGAACGGCTGTTCGGATTCGGTGTCCTGTAGGACCTTGAATCGGCGCGGGACCCACGGGTCACCGTGCGGCCGGTATGTGCCGTACACGGCATCGAACAGCCATTGATCACGACCGTAGACACGACCTGAACGTGTCCCGTACGCGGTGATGTTGAACCTGTCGCCGGAGTCGGCCATGCGCAACATGGTGGCAACCGTCGTGGAGTACGAACGGAGCACTCGCGGCAGTTCGGCAAGTTCGGCCAGGACCTCAACGGCAAGAGGCGTCTCCCCACGCCACTCGCCCCAGGTCCAGCCGTAGGACGTAACACACGGTATGAAGGCGCGCAACGTCACGGAGCAAGAGTTCACAAAAACCCCCCGGAATCGGCTCTTCCCCTTTCAACCAACTGTAAGGCATGCGACGCGTGGTGTGACCACTCTGTTACGGGCAAATGGAAGGTAAAAAGCCCTGGCCAAAGGGAAGGGCCCCCTAAGTTGGGGGCCCGGCCAAAAGGTTGTACAAGGTTGCAGGGGGTTGCAATGACGGGGTGTCAGGCGGTCGACTCCTGGGCTTCGCTCCACTCGGAGAGATAGCGGCGGCCAGTGCGTCCGCTCACCCCGAAGTACTTCGCCAGGCGACCGCCGGAGAGGGGGCGGCCCTCCTTCCGGATGTCCTGGATGGCGGCGTCAATCTCCGCCAGGGTCGGCTTCGAAGAAATGGTGTAGACCGGTACCTCCTCCTCGGAGTCCTCGTCCTCGTCGGCGGAGTCGCTAGCGTCCTCTGTAGCAGTGGTCTTGACCAGTTCCAGGGGCACGCCGGCTTCGGTGGCCATCTTCTCCACGACCTCGTCCATGGCGGCCTGGTACTCCTCCAGGGGCTCCATGAAGCGGGCAGACAGCGGGCGATCACCCTGGAGTTCGTACGTCAGGGCCTCCCCAGGCTCCGCCTTGGCCTCCTCCTCGCCAGCCAAGGCGTGGTGAACCTGCCGCATGAGGGCGCCGAAGGCCAGGAGGGCGGCGGACGGCGGGACGGCGGCCACCAGGTACTCAATCTTGGGTGCGTCGGCGCCGACACCGTAAACGTTCAGGCCGATGGAGCCGACCGACCCAGCGACCGTCAAGCCGATGGCCCAGAAGTCACGGCGCTTCGCCAGTGCGGCGACCAGCATCATGATTTCTCCGGCGACGATGAACAGGTCCAGGGTCGCGGGCCAGGCCCAGGCTCTGGCGGGGGACGTGCCCAGGCCGTGAGTCGCGGCCACGTCGTGGAGGTGGGCGTAGGAAAGCCAGAAGGCAGCGCCGGTCAGGGCGATGATGACGACGCCAGCGGTGACGGTCAGGCGCGTGCGGATGGCGTTCACGGGTCAGGTCCTCTCAGGGCAGGTGCCCCAATAGGGGCGGCTGGAGTGCTGAAGATAGCCGACTCAATTGAGTCGCGTCAATCCTGTTCGTCGTCCTCGTCCGGGCTGGTCACGGCGGAGGCGCGCATGATCTGAGCGCGGAACACGGCTTCCATGGCGCGGCCCACGTATCCGTCCTCGCCGGCAACGCTGATGGCGTGGTTCACGACGGCCTGGGGGTCATGGTGCTTGCGGCCCAGGAGGGCTTCAGCCTCCGTCTGGGACAGGTCCAGGAGCACGGAGATACCGCGCGGCTGAAGGCCGATCGTCGGCCCCTCCACCTGGGCCAGCGCCAGGAGCAGCAAGGCCACGTGCTCGCGGACCAGGTTCAACTCCTCGTACAGGGCGTCGATGTGGGCCGACTCGTCCAGGTCTTCAAGGTTGCGGTCAGCCTGCGGCTCGTAGGGGCCGCACCCTTCGTCACACTCGTGTTCGGGGTTGCCCAGGGCGTCCAGGTCTGACATGGGGTGGTCCTCTCGTAAACGCCCCTGTTGAGGCGGCTGGAAGGGGCCCCAGCGGTGAGGCCCCTTGGTTCCGTCCGGGGAGGGCGTCCCCTGTCAGTCCTCGTCCAGGGCCTCCGTCAGGTCAACACCCTGCATGGCAGCGGCCAGCTCCAGGGCCATGCGCTCGCCACCCCTCGCGACCAGGGACGCCCAGCGCTTCGTGAACGCCGCACGCGCCTTGTCGCGGTCCTTGCGCACCCTGGCCGCCTCCACGTCGGCGATGCCCGCCTTGGCCATCTCGCGAGCCACCTGGGCGTCGTCCTTGAACTTGCCCATGAAGCCGAACGACGCGGCCAGGATGTACGCCTGACGCGGGGACAGCATGCCGAGCACGCGACGCACCAGGGCCCGCTTCACGGCGTCGTCCGTGGCCTTTTCCAGGATGGCCCGCTGGGCGGTCAGGGCGATCGAGCCACGGCCCAGGGCAGCGTTCGTCTGGGACTCAGCGGTGGACGCGTCCGGCCCCTCCTCGCGCTGGGTGTGCAGGGAGCGCAGCATGTCCACGGCCGTACCAACGGCTTCGCTGCGGCAGGTAAGGCCCTCCATCAGCTCCAGGTCCGTCTCCGTCACCGTGCCAGCGCGGAAACGATCCAGCGCCAGGAGGACCAGGCCGCGCTGGACGTCGTCTTTCGGCGTCGCCAGGTTGTCCTCCAGGACCAGGGCGGGGAGAACCCACTGGATCGGCCGGTAGCCGCCCAGGACCACGTCCAGGTCGTTAACGGCCGTGGGGTCGGCCAGGGTGTCCGCAATGGTGGTGTCGGCGTCCTCGCCAGCGGTCGGGACGTAGATCGAGATGGCACCCTGGTACGCCAGGCGCGCGGCGTAGGCGGCCTCCGGCGACATGCGGACGCGGGACTTGTAGGCGCCACCGTTCAGCGTGGCGACCAGGCCCTTGTCCTGGACCGCGGACTCAGCAAGGTTCACGTAGTCGGCTTCGATCATCTGGTGGTTCACGTCGGCAGCGCGGAAGTGCTTCACCATCTGCGCGAACAGCTTCTTACCGTCAGAGTCGTCGTCCGTGCCGTTCATCATGTCGCGAGCGCGGGCCGGAAGTTCACGCTCCACGTAGCGGAAGGCGTAGGCGCGGAAGCCGTCAACGCTGTCGCCCTCGTACCCGACCAGGCACTCCCAGGCGATCAGGGCGGCCTCCTGGGTCAGATCCTCCACGTAGGCGGAGCGCAGGCCCTCACTGGCGTCGCCCTCCGTGCGGGCAGCGGTCCGACGGGCCAGGGCGGCGAAGCGGGATTCCAGGTCCGCCAGGATCGATGCGCCAGCGTCGCGGTTGCCGGCCTGCGCTGCGGCCAGCGTCTCGTCCGTAACCTCCTCGCTGATGACGGAGCCGATGACCTGGGTGCGAGTGGTGACGTTCACGGTGGTGGCCCTCTCTGGGGGCCCCCGGATCCGGGCATGGCTGGGCCAGGGCATGGCTGGGCCAGGGCATGGGGAACCAGGGACATGGGTGTGGTGGGGAACGCGCCCCTCCGTTCGCGGCTGATCGGTCCGCGAGTTGTGAGCGCAATGTGAAAGTAAGCGACTCAATTGAGTCGGCACAAGCGGTTGGATGTCCAAGGTTGCCAGCCGGATGACGCCTACTGACCAGTAGCGATCGACGCGAAACCACAGATCAGACCTGGGTAGGAGACGTTGTCCCAGGTAGACCGCGTTGTTATGGACGATCGCCTTCCAGGCGACTCACTTGAGTCGGCATGTGTAACGAATCGGTGAAGGCCCTGAACGCGTGACGGGTGTCATACGTACAGGGCCGTTCACAGTCGATCGGGACCGGTCAGAAGTCGGCGCCGTAGAGCGAACCCCAGGACCGCTTGCCGATTTCGGCATCAGCGGCGATCGGGACGCCCAACAGGTCGAACGTCATGCACTCCGAGATGGCCCGCGCGATGTCCTTCGCGTCCTCCTTCGGGGCCGAAGCCAGGACCTCGTCATGGATCGGGAGGCGCAGGAACGGGACCAGGCCGCGTTCGTCCATGTGGATCAGGGCCTGACCCAGGCAGTCACGGGCCGTGGACTGGACCAGATAGTTCGTCACGGCGTACGTGCGGTCGCGGTCCAGCGGGAGACGGTGACCCGTGATCGAGACGGCAACCATGCGGTTGTTGAACGCCTCTATGCGCCAGTCCTTCGCCGCGCGGCCCACCTCCGGGTAGACCTGGTCGTACTTCGCCATGGCGCGCTGAACAGCGTCGATCGGGGCGCCAGTCTGGCGGGCCACAGTCGTGGCTCCACCCCCGTAGACCTTGCCGAACGCGATTCCCTTGGAGACCTTCCGGTCCTTGTCCGTGAACCCCTCGCCGAACACCAGGCGGGCCGTGAACGAGTGCAGATCCTCCCCGTTGGCGATCGCCAGCTTCATGCGCTTCACGTCAGCCAGCGCGGCCAGGACGCGAAGTTCCACGGCCTGGAAGTCGGTGCTGATCATGACGTGACCCTCGTCGGCGAGGAGCGCACGGCGGATCATCTTGTCCGAGGACGGAAGCGTCTGGACCGCCGGCTGGGTCACCGACATGCGGAAGGTCCGCGCTTGCATGGATTGGATGTTGGGGTGGATCCGGCCCCTGGCGTCCACGTTCTCCAGGAAGTTGTCCGCGTACGCGCTCCGCCACTTACCGGCCCGCTTGCTGCGAAGGACAGCGTCAGCGAGGGCGTTCGGGGGCCGTGAACCGATGGCCTTCCAGTCTCGATCCAGGTCCGCGATCGCCATCAGGACGGCCTTGTCCACCTTCCAGGCGCCGGACGCTGTCTTCTCCGTCAGCGACTCGCCCATGTCCAGGAGCGCGGCGGAGACCTGGCGGCCAGAGTTCACGGACTCCACGCCGTAGCGAAGGGCGATCTCCGCGAACTGGTCCGCGTCGTAGGACAGATCGGCCTGGAGGCCGGTCGTGTACTCCTCGTCCAGGACCATGCCGGCGCGGACCATCTGGGCGCAGATGCGGGCCACGCGGTGTTCGTAAACGGACAGCCGCTGCGGGACGCCCAGCTTGGCCAGCGTCCGCTCCAGGCGAGGGCGGAGCCGGGACGTCAGGATCACGTCCAAGAGGCCGTACTCGAGGTAGGTGGGATGCGACAGCGGGATCTTCGCGAAGCCTTCAGCGATCTTCAGCTTCAGGTCCTTGAAGACGGATTTGAGGCCGTCCTGGGTGTCCGGCGCGGACGCGTCGATGTAGTGCGCGGACAGCGGCTTCAGGCTCTGGCCTATGCCGCCCTCCATCTCCGCGCGGGGGTCGATCAGCTTCGCCAGGATCTTGGTATCCGTGGCCTTCGCGCAGGTCTCTTCCAGGGGGACGCCCAGGTGTTCGTCACAGACCAGGGCATCGAAGCCGGCCCAGTTGTGACCCGTGATGTCCGGCAGGATGCGGAGGGCCCAGACGGCGGCCTCCGCGTACACAGCGCCATGCTCGATCGGGAGCGCCCACGCTTCCGTCTCGTTGCCGAACTGGGCCAGGCGCAGGAAGCCAGGGCCCCAGGCGTAGATCTTCAGGCCGCACGTCTCCGTGTCGACAGCGACCGGCGTGCGGGATTCGGCCTGGCGGCGGATCCAGTCGCGGAATGGCTCCAGGTCTTCCGGGCGCTCCACGACGTATCCGTCCCAGCCCAGGCCGTTCAGGGTGCCGCTGAAGTGGCGCATGTCGTCCCCTCTCCGTTGACGATGCGGACAGGGGGAAAGCCGGACCCCCGCGGTGGAGGTCCGGCCTTGTGTCAGTGCTGGGTCTCGTGAACCCACAGGGTCTCGACGGTCTTGGGCCTTCCGCCCTTGCCGTGCTGTAGTGACTGGCGGTGCTCCGTCACCAGTGCGGGGACCCAGCCGGCCGGCGCCTCGTACTCCGACACCAGGACCAGCGCGCCGTCTGCCACCCAGGACTCAGCGGTCTTCCAGAACAGCGCGCTATCGAACGCGCCGGCCGCGCCGTAGGACTGTGTGCCGGCGTACGGCGGATCGCAGTAGACGACCGTATCCGCATCCGGGCGCCAGTCCTGGTACCCGCACTGGCGGACGTCCGCGCCTGCCATCCTGGGCGCCAGGCGCAGTACCGCACGGGCCGACTCCGCCGCATGGTTCCGCGGCGTGCCGTCAGCGTTGAATCCGCCCTTCGCGCGGCCTCCGAACCACTTACCGCCGAACGAACAGCCGAACCCGACGAACCCACGAACAGGCGACGGACCGGCGGTCTTCAGCGCCTCGTACAGCGCGTCATCTACGTCCGTCGGGGGCTGCCAACCATTCTTCGCCGCCTGCCACATCAGGACCAGGTCCGGCACGACGTCACCCGCGCTGGCGTGATCGAACAGCGGGGCCATGCGCGCGAACGTCGCGCCTCCTCCCAGGAACGGCTCCACGTACTTGCTCCGGCCCTGGCGGCGGGCCTGGATGGCCTCCGATATGGCCCTCGCAAGGCGGCTCTTACCTCCGACGTAACGCATGTCGTCCCCTCTCCGTTGACGATGCGGACAGGGGGAAAGCCGGACCCCCGCGGTGGAGGTCCGGCCTTGTCCTGCCAGGGAGGGGCTAGTGAGTCGGTCGCCTAGGGGCGAAGGTGCGCCAGCAGATAGGCGCCGATGAACATTGCGTAGACGGGCGGTATGCACTCCCGCAGGCCCTCACGCGTGGCCCAGGGCATGTCCAGGTCACGGCGGACGTAGTCGACGCCCTGGAAGTTGCCTACGGCGTGATAGAAGTCGCCAGGCTTCAGCTTCCGGCCCATCTTCACGGTGGGGGCCTTGTGCTCCGGATGCTCCGGCGCCGTGAACGTGAAGCCTCCGCCTGTCTCGAACAGCCGATGCCGGTACGTGTGGATCCCGAACATGGCCCCACAGAGGACGACCGGATCGACCAGGGGCGCGCCCGGTACGTTCTCGATCACGGAGGGCCGGTCCAGGTCCGCCAGAAGCGCGCGTATCGGCACGATGAAGTCGGGATGCGTGTTGCCCTGGATCCGCTGCGCCAGCGTGAACGCCTGGCACGGAGGGCTGGCGCTGACGCTGTCGAACAGGTGGCCGTAGCGGGCCAGGAACTCCACGGCGTCCGCCTGGACGAAGGCGAACGGGTACCGCGGCTGGTTGTCCACGTCCACGCCCAGGACCGCGAAGCCTGCCCTGTCGTAGCCGGCGGATGCGCCACCCTGGCAGCAGAACAGGTCCAGATGGACCGGCTTTCGAGTGGCGCGAAGGTCTGCGATCAGGGCCAGGATCTTGAAGTGATCGGCCAGCGTCAGCGGCGTGCGAGTCTGAGGCACGTGTGTCCCTCCATCAGTCGTAGTCACGCCGGAAGGCCGGACCCCGAAGGGCCCGACCCAGGGCGTTCACGACTGTCCGGAGAGGACGTCCCCCGGCTACTCGTCCCCGAAGATGCCCGGACCGTCCGGGGCGTCGGAGTGGTCGGAGGCGAGACGGACACCGATCAGGGCAATGCCCTTCGTGGTCGGCTTGTTGGGGACGCGGCGTTCGGCCAGGGCGTCGATGAACGTGCGGCGTGTCCACTGCTCGCGCTGGGGCAGGCCCTCCGCTTCGCACCAGTGCTTGTACGCCTGGTACGCCTCACCGCCGGCCATGGCCGTGTCCTCGTCGCACCGCTCCAGGACGCCAGGGAAGAACCCGGCGAGGGCATCCGACGTGCGCCGGTAGTCCTTCGTTGCGTCCACGATGCGCTGGGGATCCTGAAGGCCGGAGGCGTACCACTCCATCGCACCGCGGACGGCCCAGGCTGCGATCCCTTCGGCCTCCGCCACCAGCTTCTGGTCCAGGGTGTGGTCCCGCTCCTCCGGCGCGAAGAACCGAACGAACGGAATCAGCTTCACGCGACGCCACAAGCCTTCGTCCTGGCCGCGGAACTTCGGCTTGAAGTTGGTCCCGAGCATCAGAAGGAACGTCGGCTTGAAGGTGAAGAACTCCTGGCGCAGGAAGCGCGCGGAGATCTCGTCCTTACCGGTCACGCGCTTCAGGACCGCTTCGGACATCGGCTTACCCGACTCGCCCTCGCTGGCCATGACCAGGCGGGAGCCTCGCAGGGCCGCAATGTCGTTCGGGATGCCGCCGGACGACTTCTCCTCGAAGGTGCTGAACGGAGTGGTGGCCGTGATCGAGCGGAAGACGTTCGTCAGGGTGTCCGTCAGGACAGACTTTCCGTTCGCGCCGCGCCCGTGCAGGACAGCGAAGCACTGTTCCGCGGTGTGGCCCGTGACGCCGTAGCCGACCAGGCGGCGGATGTACGCCGGCATCTCCGGCATACCGGGAAAGATCTCCGCCAGGAACTGTTCCCAGCGAGGGCACGTGGCCTCCGGCCGGTAACTGATGTCCAGGCAGTAGGTCAGCAAGTCGTCCTTGTCGTGGGGGCGGATCACCCCTGTCGTCAGGTCCACGGTCCCGTTCCGGAAGGACAGGAGGTCCGGCTGGCTGTCGAAGTACGTGGGCGAAACGTGAACGGAAGGCACCGACTGAAGTTCCGCCAGGAGGTCGTCAATCTTCCGCCTGGTCGTGAACCCCTTGGCCGCCTTGCGCAGGCCCTCCCCGGGGTCCTCCTTCGCGTCGGGGGCCTTGTCCTCCGTCTTCCGCTTCGCAGCGGCCATCAGCGCGCGACCGATGAAGTGGACCATGTTGCGGACCTTCAGATCCGACCGCTCCCAGACACGGCCTGTCCAGGTATAAAACCCCAGGCCAGGCGCATACTTGATCTGGCCGTCAGCGAACTGGGCCAGGAGGTACGCCCCCTGGACGTCGGACGCGCCGTACTCCCTGATCGTGTCGTAGTACAGGTCCGTGATCAGGTCCACCTGGTCCCTGGTCGGGGCCACGTCCTCCTGGGTGGCAAGGGGCGAGTCGTCGTCCTGGGCGGGCGCCGGAGCGGGCGCAGGGGCGTTAACGGCAGCCTCCAGGGCATCGGGGAAGGCGTTCACGTCACGGGCCCTCCAATCGGTCAGGTCGTCCCCCTCGTTGGGGATGGCAAGGGCCTGGGTCGGGACGCCGTGGGAGGCCAGGCCGGCGGCCAGACGCTCAGTGAAGCCGTTGCCGGCCTTGTCGTTGTCTCCGGCGAGGACGACGCGCTTGCCCTTCAGGCCCGCGGCCAGCTCCTCCACCAGTTCGGGGTTCGCCACCAGGGAGGCGCCACGGATGATGACCGCGTGGAAGCCGGCGGCCACGGCGGTCAGGCCATCGCCTGGGCCCTCCGTGACGATGAAGACGTCCGTTTCACGGTCGGCCAGAAGGACGCCATAGGCACCCCAGTGCATCCCGTCAGGGTTGACGAGGGACATCCATCGCGCCGGACAGTCGCCGGACACGTCACGGCCCTGCAGGCCGCGGGGCGTGCCGTCGAAGCCGACCAGGGGGACAATCAGGCGCGGGTGCCGCCGGAAGCCAGGGGAGCGGTAGTTACGCCGCCGTCCCTCCTCGTCCCAGAACATCAGTCCCGGAAGCTGGCCGTCGTCGTACCCCAGGCCCAGGCGGGAGGCCAGGTCCTGGGTCATGCCGAAGCGGCGGACCGCGTACGACTCCGCAGGGGAGTTTCTGAACTCCTGGGCCGCAGCGTCCAGATACACGCGCAGGGCGGCCAGTTGTTCCGTGCCGACCAGGACCGGCTTCGCGGCCTTGACGACGCGTGCCGCGCCGGTCGCGTTGAACATGTCTCGCCAGCGCAGGCCGGCAGCGGTGATCACGTCGTTCGTCTCGCATCCGGCGCGGCAGGTCATCCGGACACGTCCGTCCTCCCCGAACCAGATGCGCAGCGAGGGACGGGAGTCCCCGTGCGATGGACAAAGGGCCAGGTAACCGCCGTCCGGCTGGTCGCTGACCTCCTGGAAGCGGTCCAGGATCGCGGAAACGTCCATACGGGGACTCCCGTCTGTCGGGGGCGTGTGCTTACGTCACTGGACCGGGGAGGACGTCCCCTACTCCGCGAACAACCGCAGGTCAGGTTGGGCGAAGGTCCCGATGTCCAGGGACTCCGTCTGCCGGACAGCGCGCAGGACCTCCGCGAAGTCGGCCAGGGTCCAGGTCCAGTACCGGAACCTGGGCGAGTAGGAGTCAGGCGCGACAGCGGCGTGCGCCTCCGGGCAAGCGACCATCAGGCGGTCGTACGTCTCCGCTGTGATGTGGACGCGGGCCAGGGCGGGGCCCTTCCCCCGAACCTTGTGGATCACGACGCCGTACGGGAAGCCAGCGTTAACGGCCTCCTGGTCGGCCTGGCGCAACCACGTGGGCACGGCCGGGGACTTGACGTCCTTCGCCTCCAGGATGAAGGGCCAGGCGTGGAGGTCTCCGACGTCCTTGGCCCCCTCCTGGGCCTGGCGCTTGACCAGCCGCCAGTCCGTGGGGTGGCTGTACTCCAGGACGCCGTTCAGGTAGTCGCGTATTGCGGACTCCCAGCGGGTGCCGCGGGCCTTCGAAGGGTTAGCCACGCTGCCTCAACTCCCTACGTGTGCGCATACGGCGCAAGATCAGGGCCTGGTCGGGGGCCTGCCAGGTGTGCACGCCAGCAGACAGGGTGAAGCGACGGCCGTGCGGCCGCTTCGGGATGCCACACTCAGCGCAGGACGAAGGTTCAGCGACGCCGCGCCGCTTCCGGCGCTCCGCCAGGATCCGGGCCACGGCCTGGTCGTGCCGGCGGTAGTTGCCGAACGGGACGCGCTTGTCCAGCTGTATGTCCCAGACGACGAACAGCGGACCGTCCATGTCCAGCACTGGGGCCACGCCGGACCGTCGTTCCCGCTGGCGAATCTCGAAGTCGTCCATTCAGTCCTCCCAGTCCAGTTGCATCGCCGCGCCGTTGCCGTAGGACGACCAGGAGGACGACTCCGCCAGCTCCTCTTCAGCGCGACGGGTGGCGGCCTCTTCCTGGGCCACGGCCAGCGGGTCAAGCCCGCGCCAGTCGTCCATCAGTCCTCCAGGTCTGCGATCAGGTCCGGCGTGATCCATGCGGCACGGACAGCGGAGGTCAGGGCGGTGACGTCGACAGGCTCCGCGTCAGGCGCGGGCCAGACGGGATGGACGTCCGCGGGGATGCCGGTATGGTTCATCAGTAACGCCTCCGCTGCCAGGGGAAGAGGTCCAGGGCCCAGGCGAGGGCGGCCAGGAAGGCAGCCATGGCGAGGACGCGTACGGCGACGTCAGCGGGTGTCACTGGTCCACCCCCGTGGCCCATCGGACAGGCCAGTTGGCGGCCTGGCACACTTCGGCGCCGTTCGTGATGGCCTGGTTCATGGCCTCCAGGTAGCGGCCCCAGTCGGGGCGCTCCGTGGCGTCCTCGTCCAGGATCACGACGTCCCCCTGGCCCAGCTGGCGGACGTCGCCCAGGGCCGGAGCGCTGGCCTTCGCGATGATTCGGAACACGCTGCCTCCTGTCGTTAACGGTTGTAGGCAACGCCGAAGGCCCGACCCCGTCAGGGGCCGGACCAGGCGGGCGCAGACGCGCGTCAGGCGCGGCGGATGCCGGGGCTGTATGAGTAGGTCTCTACGAAGCGCGACAGCGGCCAGTCCTGGTACCCGGCGGAGTCCTCCACCAGGCAGGAGATCAGCGGCTGGCCGTTGCTGTCCCGCGCACCCGTGAACTTCCAGCGGTCGCCCGACGCGTCCAGGTACTCCGCCGTCAGGTCGTAGGTCACGCCGTTGTGCGTGAACTGATCACCGTTGGCCGGCGTCAACAGGGCGTCCCAGATCGTGCCGCTGGCCCCGTCGCCGTGGCCCCTCGGCTGGTCACCGACCAGGGCGGTCAGGTAGGCGTACTCCTGCGGGGTCAGGGTCAGCGTGTAGGACTCCTCCGTCGTCGTCACGGTGCGGGTGGACTTCGTGGCTTCGGCCATGGGTGCCTCCTGGTCGTTAACGGTCTGGGCGCCCCTGAAGGCCGGACCCCGTCAAGGGCCCGACCCAGAGGTCAGATGTCGCGTGCGCGCCGCAGAGACTCCAGGGCAGCGTGCGCGCCGGTCAGCGCGGACCAGCCCTCCGACAGCGGACGAAGGGTCAGCCTCCCGTCCGGGGCGGTGTGCCAGGCGTAGGGCTTGCCGAACAGGAACACGCGGCGGCGAAGTTCACGGCGCTTCACTGGGCGTTCGCCTCCAGGTCGCTGATGGTGGCGGCACGCTTCGCACCGGCCAGGTACACGGTGCTGATCACGCGGTTGTCAGCGGTGCGCGTCTCAAATTCGGTCCAGCCTCCGCCCTGGTCGGACGTACGGACGATGTTTCCGCTGGGAAGTCGGAACGTCACTGGGTGACCTCCTGTCGTTAACGGTGTTGGCACGCCCGAAGGCCCGACCCCGTCAAGGGCCGGACCATCGGGTCATGCGTCGCCGTCCTCCTCCAGGTCAGCGGGATTGATGCGCTCCTCGTCGATGCCGAAGCGTCGGCGTCGTTCGTGGAGGACAGCCTTCGCGTCGGACCAGAGGAACGTCCACAGGGGCCGCTTGATCGTGGCGTCCGGCAAGGCCCGCAGAATCGCGGCCCGGCTGCCCGCCATCAGTCCTCCGGGTCAGCGGAGATGGCGTCCTGGTACGAGGTGACGACGTCCAGGACCGGCTTCGTGAATTCCCGCTTCTCCCCGGACTGCGTGGTGTACTCCACGTGCTCCAGGCGGAGGATGCAGAGGGCCTCACCGTCGATGCGGCCCAGGGCCTTCATGGTGTAGGGGAGGTCCTCCGCGAAGGACCACGCCGTGGCCGTGTACTTGCCCAGGCCCAGGTCCTCGTCCTGCGGGAGTCGGATCGGGAGAACGATGTTCGGCTTCGGGCCACGACGCTGCTTGGCCTTCTCCTTCCGCTCCGCCAGGATCTTCGGGCAGCCGCACGGCTTGCCCTTGTCCTCGTCGGGCGACAGGAACACGGAGCCGTCGCACTCGTGCACGGGGAGGCCGTCCGCCCACTGAATGAGCTTGGACTCGATCTTGGAGGCGTCTATGACGACCTCGATCGTCTCGGTGTCGGTGTCCACCGCGTAATCCCCGTTCGGGGCCTCACCGATGGTGCCGCCGTACAGCTCCTTGACGGCCTGGGCGACCTCCAGCTTCGGCGTGGTGATGCGCCACTGGCGGAGACTGACCGGCTTGCCGTTCACGCGACCGCCGGAACGGAACTGGAAGGCGTAGTCAGGGCGCGTCGCCCTCTCCCTCGCGGACTCTCGCTCCTCGCGTGCTGCCTTCGCCTCCGGGTCGGTCGCGAAGATGTCGAGCATGGACACAGTGCCTCCAGGGGTGACTGACAAGTGACTGAAGTTGGGGTGAAGCGCCCCTCTGCTACTGGTCCGGGGAGGGCGTCCCCTGGCTCTGAGCTGGCGCTTCGCTGTCCCTCACCCCTGGTCCGGAGAGGACGTCCCCCAGTCACACGGGAAGCGAGCCGCGTTCAGCGGTCCGGACGCGACGGCGCGCAAGCTTCGCGTCCTCCTTGGCAAGCCAGTTGCCGCTCTCTGCCCGCTCCTCCGCTGCCTTCGCGGCGGCCAGGAGGCGGGGGAGATTGGCACGGCGCAACGCAACGACCTTCGCCTTCACGGCCTTCGTGTGTGTGCGGACTCCAGTTGCTTGTCAGTGCGGACCCTGCCTCCACGCTCCGTGCGTATGACGTGCTCCGTACCAGCGACGGTGACGCGCGTCTCTCGGAAGTCGGCGGTCATCGTGAACCCCTCTCAGTGATGAGCTGTCACCACTGGCCCGGAGAGGATGTCCCCCAGAACGCAAAAAGGCCCCCGACCAGGCACGAAGCCAGTCGGGGGCCTTGAGGAGGCGTCAGGGGTGCGGCTGGGAACCACACTTGCGCATGCAGCGCCAACAGAAAGCTGGGTCGCGCATCTCCTCTTCAGTGGGCAAGGTCAGGCCTCCTTCGCCTGGGCAGCGTTAACGACAGGGCCCCACTGGGGCGCACAGACTTGGATCTCTGCCGAGACAGTGAAGGGGCCGGACTCCTTCCCCTTCATTGTCGTGGCCGCGTGCTGGCGGACGTACGGGCCGTAGATCTCCGTATAGGTCTCGTCAGTCGCGACCAGAAGCGGCTCACCGCACCCCCAACCCGTATACGCAGGGTTGCGCTGGGTCCGCCGCTTCACCACAACCAGGCGGTACAGCGGCTCCGGACCGTTCATCATGCGCTGCGCCATCAGGCCCCCGAACTGTCGCCGGCCAGGAAGCGGGCCAGCCGCTCCACTGCCTCCACCTTGTCGGCGAAGCGGACACCGTCCTGGTATCCGCGGCCGTTCGTGGCGAGGGCGTTTACGTGCTCCGTGGCCTTCGCCAGGGCCTCCTCACGGGACATGGGGACAGGGGGGAAGACGATCGGTCCCGGAGGCTCCAGGGCCATCAGCGGATCGAGCCTGAACGAGTCGGCCATGTGCTCACTTCCCCCGTCGCTGGGTGCCGGTAACCATGCGGCCCTTGGAGGAGGCCAGGGCCTTGCCGATGACGTCCTTGCTGTCCTCGCGGACCCAGCGGAAGACCTTCCGGAGCGTTACGAAGTAGTCGAACACGTCACGGTCAGCGCGGACGCCCTTGAACGACCACTCCTCGTCCGTGATGTGCAGGACCGCAGCGGAGTCAATGGCGGGCATCGGCTCCTCGTTGCCGTCCTCGTCAATGATCACGTCCGCGTAGCGGTAGGCGGCCAGCTGAAGGGCCACGTCGGTGTAGGTGCTCTTGCTGGTCTTGTAGTCGACCATGACCAGAATCGGGGTCCCCGAGCGGTCCGGGGTGATGGTGATCCGGCCGAAGGTGTCGACCTGGACCCAGATGCGAAGGATCGCGTCGAAGCTGCCCGCGTACTCGTGCTCATACGACCAAGCCACGTCTTCCGCGCGGACCAGCTCCGGATTCACAGCGGCCAGGAACTCCTGGAAGTGCCGGACGTGGTTCACGATGTCGGGGTGGACGTAGTCGACCTCCTCACCGTTCATGAGCCGCTCAAACACGTCGTGGGCGCGGGAACCCAGCTTGGACCGGACCTCCGTGTATCGGCGGGCAGCGCCGGCGATGTAGCGCTTCGCTCCGGCCCTGTCGCGGTCAGCCATCTGCCTGAGGTAGTCGAACGAGTCGATGGCGAGGTCAGCGGCCATGTTGGCTTGCCACGGGCCCAGGAAGTCCTGTTTCGGGAGCATGCCGACGACGGACGTCACGCCAGGCACGGTGACGTTGGGGCGCGAGTCGTTCACGTAGAAGCGGGCGCCCGCCTTCTTTACGGTATCGATCTTGGACAAGGGTCCTCCCAGGTAGCGGGGCGAGTGCCGTCACTACTGACCGGAGAGGAGGTCCCCAGAATGGAAATCGAGAATTGTCCCAGTTGTTGAGGCGAAGCTGGAGAGGCGAGAGGAATAGGGAATGTTTTTCTAAGTGGGACTAAACAAAAATAAAGAAACAACTAGAGGCGCCCCGCCCCTCCTTCCGCTGAAACAACAAGGGCCGACCCCGCGCCGGGGGCCGACCCATCGTCTGTGCGCGTCGGAGGCTACGTCTCGTCATCGTCCGCCAGCGCGTGACGCCTGGACGCCTCCTCCCAGGTCAGCGTGAACTGTCGGTACGGCCGGTCGTTGGCATCGTCCAGCACGCGCGCCAGCTCCGCCCTGGTGTTCCGGCGCGCGGCCTCCGCTGCCTCCGTCGCCCGCCACTCCACGACCTCGTCCGGCGTCGCGTCCAGGAGGACGAAGGAGTCAGAGACGGAGGAGAAGACGGCCAGCCGTCCGTCCGGCTGTCGAATGATCTGCTCAGCCATGGCCCCGCCCTACAAGCCAGCCGCCGCAGCGGCCAACTTCGTGATCATCTCATTGAGGCGTGCCTTCAGCTGGCCGCGAGCCTCGGGGGTCAGGCTGGCAGCGCGCTCCGTGGCGATCAAGAACCCGCGTTCCACGCGCTCCAGGGCGGCAATGTCCTTCGCCAGCTCCTCGCCGTCCTGCTCCTCGTCCTCCTCCTGATAGGTGCCGGCCTCCAGCTGGCGGAGGAGTTCAGCCTTCCGGCGAGCGTCGTCACGGGCCAGCTCTGTACGTCCCTTGCGGGGGAGCGTGGTCCCCGCCTTCTCGTACAGCGCGTAAACAGCCTCGGTGGCTGACAGCTTCGGGAACTCCTTGCGTGCCCTGTCCATGGCGGGGAACGCGTCAGGGTTGTCGTCCAGGCCACGGAGGTACTCCACGACGACGTCCGACATGCGGTTTCGGACCGCCTTCGCCAGGGACTTGTGCGTGGCCCAGCGGTGAACGTCCTCCTCCGTCACGCCCTTGCGGGCCTCCAGGAACAGGTCCCGTGCGATGTCCTTCGTATACTTCCGGTCCGCGACGATGTCCGGGAGATCGTCAACGGTCCGCATCTTCAGGCGCGCGTCCAACAGCGTCTCGGCAATTTGCCTGGCCATGTCGGCAGTCTTCAGGCCCGCGTTGACGGCCTTGCGCACTTGCTTGACACCGTCGTTAACGACAGCGTCCACGCCCTCTACGTCGTGCCAGGAGCGAATGGCTAGCTCTGTGGGCGCCTCCGGCTCCTTTGGCTCTGGGTGCGTCTCGTAGGCGTGCTCCAGGTCCTTGGTCAGCGCGGCACGGTCCTGGGGCCGGCACGCCTGAATGGCCGTCTCCACGGTCGGGCGCGCGGCGTACGCCTCCAGGAAGGAGCCTGCCTCCAGGAGGTCGTTAACCCTCTCGATCAGGTCTGCGGCCTCTTGCTTCTTCGTGGTCCTCGCCATGATGGTCACTCTCCCTTGATCAACTGGCGGAGTTTCCAGAGTAGCGTAGCCGCCCCAATGAGGGCGCCTGACAACGAAGAAGGGGCCCCCGAAGGGACCCCTTTTCAGTCACACAACCAGCGTGTCGGCCAGCGCGGCCAGTGCCTCCAGCGAGCCACCGTTAGTGATGGTGCGGTCCGCCGGGTAGTCCAGCATTTCCCGTTCGCTGCGGTGCTGGCCCGGGGTCTGGCCCGGACGTTCGACGCGGACCAGACGGAAGCCGTTCACGGTCAGGAAGTCGGCTTCGTTCTGGTACCGGACGTCCGTCACGACGACCGGCTTGCCAGCGGCGTGCGCTGCCCGGACGGCGAACCCTGCGGCCCTGATCCAGAACTGGGGCTCAATCTCGCGGATCGTCTGGCCGTAGTCCTGAAGGAATCGGCGGACCTCCGGAAGATCATCCTTGGCATACTCCCAGCCGACCAGCCGGACGACTTCGGACAGGCGCGTGGTCAGCTGCCTGTCTCCTTGCATGTGCGGGATCAGGGGGTCAGCCTTCAGCGCGGCCTCCTTCAGCTTGTCAGCGAAGGCGACGCGAACGTATCCGTGGGCCTCCACCAGCCTGGCCGCGACCGAGTCCTTACCGGCGCGGGACAGGCCGGTCAGCGCAATGTCCTTCAAGGGTCCTCCCCGGGTAGTGGTCCGTTACCACCAGGCCGGAGAGGACGTCCCCCGGATCAGACCCCGAGGAGGACGGCGACAGCGTTGACGATCGCCTCCTTCGGGAGCCCCGGCACGTAGTGCGCCACGACGCCAGCCACTACCGCGGCGCCGGCCAGGGCCACGCGCTTGTTCTCGCGCGCCCACGCGAGGGCCTTGTTCAGCTTCTCCATACGTCAGCCTCCCAGCTTCGTGTAGATGGTCGTGGCCGCTGATAGGACAGCGGTCACAAGGGCCGTGGGGACGGAGTACTTCCATCGCTCCACGGCACGAATCCTGTCCTCGTGATCGGCCAGGCGGTCGGTCATGGTGGCCAGGCTCTGGGTCGATGTCCGGACCTCCTCCCGCATGGCCACCAGTTGGTCATAGATCTCGCGGGCGCCGATGGTCACCGTCCCCACGTCGTTGTCCTGGCCGTCCGGTCCCTGTCCGTTCATCGGACGACGGTGAAGCCGCGCTTCGCGGCCAGCTTCCGGAGGCTGGTCCAGCCGGGGACACCGTCCGCCGCGGCGCCGGAGTACCCACACTTGCGCTGCCATGCCGCGTACGCCTTGACCACGCGCTGTCCGTAGTGGCCGTCCGTGTCTGAGCTGGCAAGGAGGCCCTCGCGGATGAGTGCGGCCTTCAGCGTCTTCACGCCGGAGTAGGTCACCGTCCGGCCAGCCATGGGCGGGTTGGTCCTGGCCGCACTCTCCACCTTCGAGAGGTCAACGACCGGCTTCGCCGGAGTGGTCGGCTTCGGGGCGGGCTTGGTCGGAGTGGTGGGCTTGGACGGCGTGGCCACCTTGCTGTCCAGGGTGGACTGGACGTCGGCGCGGACAGCGGCCATGTCCATCATGCGACCGGCGGACATGCCGGGGTCCCACTTGCCCGGCGAACCCCACTCGCCGTGTCCGATGACCGACTTCGCGGACCAACCGTGGTAGTCGCAGACCGCAGCGGCCAGCCGGCGAAGGGTGGCGTACTGAGCGTCCGTCATCTTGTGGCCGCCGCTGTACCAGATCTCTACGCCGTAGAAGCAATCGTTGCCGTCCACGGTGGACTGGTTGTCCACGGGCGGGTACTGGTCGTACGACTCGTTAACGACAGCGCGCAGGACGTCAGGGTCTCCCAGTCCCGCATGGTTGGTCCGACCCCAGCCGATCAGGTGGACCGTGCCGTCCTGGGCCAGGCCGAAGTGACAGAGGGGGCCAGGCAGACCGGCCACGCCGTTGTACAGGAGCGCGCGCTGGTCGCTCGCGTCGGACCCAGTGTGGTGGACCATGAAGCCGGATACCGGACCGAAGGACTTGCCCGTGGCGCTGTCCCGGTTGTGGGTCCGCCAGGACCGGTACTCCTCGAACTTGACGCCCCACTCGGTGAGATTGGCCAGGAGCTGGGACGGAGTCATGGGGGTGGTGGACATGCGTGAGTCCTTCCAGGGGGCGGCCCCCGGGCAGCACGAAGCCAGCGCCCAGGGGCCGTTAACGAATGGGGAGGAGAGAGCGGGGGGTCAGGACACCAGGTTGTCGCCAGGGTTCGACACGCCACCGCCGAACCCGTACGTGACCGTGGACGTACCGACTGAGAAGGCGGCAACGGTTCCGCTGGCCGCGCTGTTGGTCGCCGACCAGGAGTTACCCGTCAGGTCGTTGTTGGCGATCGTGTTCCCGCTGACTCCGTCAATGACGGAAATGCCCTTGATCGTGGAGCCCTTGATGATGCGGTTGTTCGTCACCATGCCATCGGTGGCGCCAGTGCTCAGGCGGATGCCGGCGTTGTTCGCGGAGGCTGCCGCGCCGTTCCCTGCGTTGGTCGTGCGGTTGCCCGTGATCAGGAAGTCATTCGAGCCGCTGACCACAATGCAGTGCGTTCCGCAAGTGTCGACGTTGTTGCCGCTGATCGTGGTGCCAGTGCTGTTGTTGATGTTGATACCAGTCGTGGCCCCGCTCCGAAGGGTGTTGCCGTTGATGGACCCACCGTCGGACTGGTTGTTGTAGATGCCGGTCGACCCGACGGAAGAGATCGTGTTGCCGTTCACGTTGGGGCGTGAGCAGTATTCGACCTGGATCCCGTTCGCGGAGTCAGCGGCGTTGCCCAGGATCGAGTTACCCGAGATGGCCACCTGGTCGATCGTCGCGCCGGAGTAGCCCAGGACGCGGATGCCGGAGTCCGTGGCCGGTCGCTCGATCGTGTTGCCCGTGATCGAGATGTTTCGGCTGTTCGGGGAGTAGCCGGCGCTGGCGGGGTTCGGGTGCGTCACGGCAATGCCGCTGAAGCCCGTGTTGTTGATGATGTTGTTGGCGATCAGCGCACGGCGCCACCCGTACCCCCGGATGCCCTCCTGAAGAGTGCCCTCCACGCGGTTGTTCACGACCTGGATACCGTAGTAGTACTGGCCGCCCGCGAGCGTGTGGCTGCCGACAGCGCGACCGAAGAAGCCGCAGCGGGACGAGTCGCTGAAGTAGCAACCATCCACCAGGATGTTCTTGCTGGGCGTGTTGTCGAAGGCGCCGATGGACGAGGAGCCGGACACGGCGATGTCTATCTGTACCGCTTCGCTGTACTGGCGTGAGCTGTCAACGGTGTTGTCCTCGTAGCCCAGGAAGCGACAGTTCAGGGCCTTCGCGCCGTCAGTGGAGTTGAACTCCATGGCATGTCCGCTGGACACGTTGGTCAGCGTGGCGTCCCGGACGGTGATGTCCTGGCAGTGCACGAAGTTCATGATGTTGGTCATGGACGTGACGCTGCCGGTCGTGCCGTTGAAGGCGTTGCCGTCCCAGACACCGCCCAGGACCTGGATGTGGGAGTGCCCGCCGTAGACGCTGAAGGTCTCGGTGTCCAGGAAGTTCCGGAGCAAGCCGGAGTTGCCGATGGCCTTGATCGTCGCGCCGTACGCGTAGATGGTGGTGAAGTCGTAAACGACCAAGAACGTGGACACGGCGTACGTCTTGCCAGGTGTGAACTGGACCAGGCCGCCCCCGGAATCGTGGGCGAGATCAAGGGCGGCCTGGATCGCGGCAGTGTCGTCGGTCGTCCCGTCGCCTACGGCGCCGAAGGTCTCGACGTTCACGGTGGAGCTGGTATTCAGCCGCTCCAGCATGTACTGAAGGCGACCGCCCGTGAGGTCCATTCCGGGGCGCCACATGTCGACAGGAGTGGACAAGGGATCTCCTTACAGGGGGGTGAGCGCTGGGTAGGCCAGGCCAAGGACCGTGCCCGCAGCATGGGGCTTGACGACGCCGTTAACGGAACGGACGACCGTGAAGCGCTGGTCAGTGGTGATCTTGAAGTTGTCGAACAGCACGGACGGCGACGCGTTCGTGTTCCCCGTCTCCAGGATCGAGCGGAAGCCACACGTTCCGGCAGCGGCGAACGATGCGTCGGTGGCGGTGACTTGCCACGTGCCAGGCTCCGTGGAGCCGACGGCCCATGCACGGGCGCGGAGCGTGGTGCCCTCCAGCTGGAGCCGCACCGTGAACATCTGGCCGGCGGAGTACGAGGTGGCCACCTGGACGACGGACCCCAGCGTGGTTTCCACTCCGCTGACCCTGCGCCGGACTACCAGCCACGCACCGCCGGACGGTCGGTACTCAATCCGCGCCAGGTACATGTTGTTGCCGTCGACCACGCGGGCCATGAGTGAGCCGATGATGTTGCCGCCCGTCGCGACCTGGGAGGCGCCCATGTCGGCGCGCACGTCCACGTCCGCGTACGGCTGGGTGAAGGCCGACCGACGCGAGACGCTCAGCGAGGTGAGGAGGTGACGACCCTGCCCGCCTGACACGCTGTAGTCGCTGACGGCTCCGGACGTGTTCGTCCAGGCCTCACCCGTGTCGGTGCTGCCCCAGGACGAGGTCAGGGAGCGGGTGAACGTGTCGGACACGCCTGCACCGATCGCGTTGACCTGGACGACCTCCCCGCCCAGACGGACCTGGAGCGGGAAGAACACTGGGTCCTCAGTCCACTGGGGACCGACCGTGACGCGGACCAGTAGCGAGGTGGCCGTGTCGGTGGCGGCTGCCGCGAGGACGGAGCCGTCCGTGTTGGCCTTGCCGTAGACGGCATGGTCGGTCACGGCCGTGTCCCACGGGCCAGCTGGCGCGCAGTTCAGCGTCAGTTCCCAGCGGTACATGTCGAGACGCTCGGTCCACCCCATGACGATCAACTCCACATCGTCGTGACTGACCCACTCGGGGAGGTCCGTGAGCCTGATCTTGTCGCCCTCGCGCAAGCGCATCACCAGCGGGATAAGCCACTGCGCGCCAGGCTTGTGCAGCATGAGCGAGACGGACGGGTACCGGGCGCCGTCCCACGCGCCCAGATGCAAGCGCCAGTAGGCGTGAGGCTCAGCCTGTTCATCGTCGGAGAGGCTGACCGTCCTGGACGTGTCGTACTTGCCGATACTGTCCACCGACAGGGGGCCGTCCTCCAGGACAGCGCGCGCGGAGGAACCCCCGTCGCGTGTGACGGTGACGTCGTTCGTGACGCCGCTGTCGTCGTCGACAGGTTCCAGGTCAGGCCCCAGGCCAGGCTGAACGTAGCTCAACGTGATGCGGGGGTCCTGGGTGTAGAGGCTGGACCGGTCGCGGTAGTGCAGTCCGATCCGTCGCATGTCCTCCGTGAGGAGTCCGCCGTCAGCGTCGGCAGCTGCCTCGAACAGGTCGACCAGGGAGCTACGGCGCTGGTACCCGACGGCTTCAACCGGCAGCCGGCCAGCGGTCCGCGTGAACGAAAGGCCCTCCTCGGTCGCGAGCCTGCGCATGCGCTCCCAGGCCGTCTCGCCCCGGTATGCGTCATCGGATCCGTCGTACAGGACACTGCCCGCTTCGCGCAGGACTGAGATGTGGCCGACGCTCCAGCCTTCGGTCAGCGCGGGCCAGTCAGCGGACAGGCTGGCGACGCTGCCACATGTACCTGTCTCGGTGTTCCCGTAGCCACCAGCGTTGCCTCCGACGTCTTGCCAGCCGACGTTCCAGGAGAAGGAGCCGCCGCTGTCGAAGGCGAACACACGAAGGCGCACCCAGCCGTGGAACACGTCGGCACCGATGCTGATGAACCGCTCAATGATCTTTACGTTGCCCGCGTTGTACCCGCGTACGGTCGCGCGCGCGTTGCGCAACAGGATCTCCCAGCGGCGGACAGTGCCGTCGGCTGAGTGGATCTTCAGGACCTCTGAGTCCGTGAGGGGGATCAGGTCGTTGGCGTTGTAGACCATCTCGACTTGCCACTGTCCCGGGGTGGCCGAGGGGACCGTAGCGACCAAGGAGGAGATGCCAGTCAGGCGTGGCAGCGGGGCGGACGAGGGCAAGGTGTCGAAGGACGCCCAGTCGACGGAGGACACCGACGCCGGGAGGACTCCGGGAATCGGGGAGTAGGCCCGCGTTGCGTCCTGCTGTTCCTCCAGGGGCCAGTAGGCCAGGGGGTTGCCCGACGGGATGCGCCGGCGGAGGGTTGATTCGAGGGCCTTCGCGCCTTGTCCCAGTCGGCGCATGATGCCGGTAGCCGTGATCGGGACGTACCGGTCGGCGTCGTCAACGGACCAGCGGTTTGGCCACGACGCAATTTCACCCATGAACCGGTCCTCACGGTCCCGGAGTTCGGCGGAGCCGTGGAGTGTCCAGGTTCGGCCTTGTGGGTCGACGATGGAGGAGGCGCCATCGGTGGCAGCGCGGAAGTCAGGAGAGGCAACGACCGTGCCGTTGATCCCGTTGCGGACCTCGAAGCGGTAGCCGCGTCCGTTCAACGGGTGTCGCGAGCGGTGAACGCCGTTGCGCAGGTCCGTGATGCCGATCCGGAGAGGAGCGCTGCCGCTGAACAGGGCCGTGGTCCCGTCGGAGTTGCTGACGGGGGCGCCTATCTGGGTCCAGGGGCCATCGAGCGTCTCGGCCCAGTAGAAGGTGACCGTGTTGCCACCGTTGCCGTTGTCGATGTCCAGCGTCGCGCGGATGGCAGCGCGCTCGGGGAGATCAGGGAGCGGGCGGGCGAAGGCGCGGGCGGTCGCGTAGTCGTCGCCGTTCGTGGTGAAGCGGAAGTTCACGGTGCCGTCAACGACCTGAAACATCCAGCTCTGTTGAAGGGTCGGGCGGTCCCACTTACCAATGATCAACTGGTTGTCGGAGCCGTACCAGTTGGGGGAGATCTCGGCACGGACGTCCAGGTCCCCCGTGATGTCCAGGGCCGCGGCGTCCGGGGTGTCGGCGTAGTTGCCGTCTCGGCCGTCCAGCTGGAGGTAGTTGTCATCCTCGCTGGGCAGGCTGACGCGGATGGGGGTGTTCCGTCCGATCAGCCCGAACAGCGGTGACATGGCGTTGCGGGGGGTGTACTTGCCCAGTCGGTTGTCCAGCGTGAGCCGGAGGGAGGAGGGGTCAGCGGTGGAACCCTGGTCGCGCAGGCCGCGAACGATCTGCTTGACGTCCCGGACGTAGACGTCGGGGCTGATGTTCTGCCAGGTGCCGCCTACGAAGATGTCCGTACGGATGTCCAGCGGGAATGCCACCGCTGACCCCCTCTCTTATCGCTGGCCGAAGGCGGTTTGCACGTCGCCTCGGCCGTCGTCCTTGACGATGCGGCGGATGAGCCGCTTCATGTCCTCGTCCGCGCCGGTCACGTCGAACGTGACGCGCTGGTCATTGCGCATCGCCGCGCTGAGTACGCCGCGGGGGGACACGTCCGCGACCATGCCGGGAAGGTCCGCCGTCAGGCCCTGGAGCTGACGCCTCAACTGGGGCGCCTGGGCGGCAATGCCGTGCTGGAAACCAGCGATCACCTTGCGGCCGGCGGGCGTGAGGATGCGCTTGTCCAGGGCCGCAGGGCCCTTCCAGTCCGGCAGCATCGACGTCAGCTCTCCCAGCTTGCTGCGGACGGATCCGAACATGCTGGTGATGCCGCTGATGAAGCCTCGGATCAGGTCGCGGCCAGCGGACAGCAGGACCTTGCCCATGCCCATAGCTGCCTGACGGCACTTTTCGGGGAGGGCCTTCAGGTCCTTGATGCAGTTGTCGATCATGGTCTTTTGGCTTCTCAGGAAGGCCGTGCCAGCGGTCACGGCGACGTTCTTGAGGACGCCAGGCAGACCTTCGAGGGCCTTCCCGATCTTCTCCGGCAGCTCCGTGAACGTCTTGACGATCCATGAGGCAGCGTTCTTCATGGCCGTCTTGGCAAACTCGCCAGCCTCGGAGAAGTCGCCCCGGAGCAGCGCGGCCAGGGCCTTCACTGCGGGGACCACGACGTCCGTGATGAACGCTGCCAGGTGTTCGCCAAGGATCGTCGCCAGCTTCGCGACCAGCGCGATGATGGGCGTAAGGATCGGGACCAGGGCGTTAACGACCTCGCCCAGGGCGCCGAACAGCGGGACCAGGGCCAGAAGGATCGGTGTCAACGCAGGTAGCAGTGCAACGACCAGCTGGGCGATGGGAGGCAGGAGCGGAAGGAGGGCCTGGACGAGGGCCAGGAACGCGGTAACCAGGGCGTCCAGGACAGGGCCCAGGGCGACAATGACAGGCTGGAGAGCCTGGCCGAGAATCTCGATCACGGGAGCAAGGCCGGTCAGGAGCTTGCCCAGGATAGGACCGGCAACTTCGAGGATCGTTCCCATGAGCTGGCCCAGTGTCGGCAGGAGGGCCCCGAGCACGGAACCCAGGCCGTCGAACACGGCTCCGGCGGAACCGATGCCAGACGACAGGCCCTCGAAGAAGCCGCCCAGGGCACTGCCCAGGGTGCCGAGCAGACCGCCCAGCGACTCGACCAGGGGGCCGGCCTTCTCCATGACGGGGACGAAGCCGTTGACGAGACCCTTCACCAGGTCGCCGATGCCCGCGACCAAGGGCTTAATCATGGGCGCGGCAGCTTCGAACATCTTGCCCAGCTGCGGGGCGATGTCGTCGAAGATGTCCTTCATCTGACCGGCGGCCTGGGCCAGCGGCTTGACGAGAGGCTTCGCTAGCTCCTGCATGGTGGACGTGACGTGGTCCTTCAGGCCGGAGAAGGCGTCCTTCACCGTCTGGGACTGGGCCGCAGCGGCGACACCGATACCCAGGATCGCCACGGGCACGGCGGCCATTGCGCCAGCCGCACCGATCGCGCCGACGCTGGCCACGCCGAATGCCTTTGACAGGCCGCCCAGTGTCTTGACGCCAGCGTCTCCGGCCCGACGTATGCCTTCGGCCATGTCTCGCGCCGCGGTCTGGCCCAGGCTTCGCATGACCTGACCGACGCCACCCAGGGCATCACGCATGCGTTGACCGTTCGTCATCATGGCGTGTGCCGAGGAGAGGACGCGTCCGTCAAGACTGCGCCAGTTCCCCTCAGCGTCCTGGGTCATGCCGGACACGGTGGCGCCGATGGACCGCAGTGCGGCAGTAGCGCGCCTGGCACCTGACGAAACCTCGTCTGTGTCTATGCCCAAGGCCACAGTCAGGGAGGCGAGCGTAGCCATGGCTCACCCCCTTTCGTCTGAGGTCTGGACTCCGCCACCTAGGGCAGCGTTCGCCTTCATGACCTCCTGCCAGAGTTCGGCGGGGGTCTTCTTTCGCTTGAACCAGGTGGGGATGAAGTCCCGGGGCTTGGCCTTGGCCTTGCCGCTCGCGGAGTTGGCCACCGTGGCAGCGATGATTGCGGCACTGATGTCGGTGCGGAGCCGGGAGTCGAGCGGGCCCGTGATCCTTTCGTACGCCATCCACTCCGTGAGTTCACGGGAGGTGATGCGGGCGAGAAGTTCACGGACCGTCATGCCGAGATGACCGGCCAGGCGGAAGTAGAACTGTCGCTCTGGCCGGTCCGTCAGTTTCCCGTCAGTTCCTGCACGTCGGCGTCGGTCAGGCCGGACAGGCGGGAGGCGACCTCCGCGACCCGGGTAAGGGCCTGGGCGCTCTTCTCACCCAGCCGCCGCACGACGGCGTCACCCTGGAAGAGCCGCTTGCCGTCCTCGCCCACGATGCACGCAGCGGCCAGGCGGGCGCGGTAGTTGTCCAGAGCCTTGTCCTTGGACACGCCGGACATGTTGTCCTTCATCATCGCGGCCTCAAAGCGGTCGCGCGCCGTGCCGGACATGCCCTGAACGAGGACCGTGCCGCCCCACTCGGGGACCTCTACCGGCTCCGACTTCAGGTCGTCGGCGTTGAGGATGTCGTCAGCAGAGAGGATTGCCACGGGTCACGCTCCAGGGGTGATGGTGGGCTTGCCGCTGACCTTGAAGGTCAGTTCGCCCGTGAACTTGTCGTCTACCGGGGCCTCCTGCTTGAAGCCCTTCAGGATGGCCTTGAAGGCCCAGTTGCCTCCGCCGGCCTGCGTGGGGAAGACCATCTTGTAATCGCGCGGGGCGTCGTCCTCGAAGTCGGCAACCAGGGTGTCGTGGTCGCGGGGGTCGTAGTTGACCTCCACACTGACCTCCCCGCCGTCCTTCAGACCGCCGACGAACTCACGCCAGCCGTCCGTGGAGTCGTGCGCGGTGACGTCGTAGGTCTCCCGCTCGATCTCCGGACCGCCCAGGTTCGTAACGTTGGCGATGGCCGTGAACGTCGCCGACGGTGTTGCCATGTCGGACCGCTGAAGCTGGATACCGAAAGCGTCCACACCAGACATGCGTGGCTCCTCCTAAAGTCGGGTCAGGCGGACCCTGTATTGCGCGTTGATGTGCCTGATGGAAGGGTCCGGATCCCTCAGGGTTTCGTGCTGTTCGTGCCAGATGGACACGTCCTTGAAGCCCGCGACCGCGAGGGGTTGGCGGTCCAGCGCGGCGTCCAGAGCGGAGAAGATGTCCGCGGCTTCGCGGTTGCCTGGGTACTTGGACCAGACGTGGATGACCACGGTCACGAACAGGCCCTGGCGGTCGTGTGTGTCGTCCTTGGTTTCGACGATGCTGCCGAAGGACACGTACGGGAACGCCTGGTCCTCCGGGACCTCGTCGAACACGCCCGTGGCAAGAGCCATCAGCGCGGAACTGGCGGTCAGCTTCTGGTAGATGGCCACTTGGAGGGGCCAGATAGCGGTGGCTATGGCTACCTCCCCAGCCGTCTCGGGACAGCACGGCGAAGGGCTCGCTCGCCAGTGCGTCGGTGGATCTGCGCGGCGGGACCAAGGAAGGGCTGGGCCTCCATCTTGGAAGTGCCCTTCTCCACGTAGTACGGGTAGTCCAGGGACTGGGTCGGGTCGACCCGGACCCATGCCTTGCCCGACGACTCATTGACCTTCGCCTGGATCGAGTCGCGCAGGACGCCGCGTCGGACAGGTGCGAGGTCCTTCGCTGTCTTCTCCAGGGCCTCCGCCCAGTCGCGCAAGGCCTCCGATCGCGCTTCGTTCACGCGCGCGGGGATCAGGCGAAGGCGGGCCAGGGCAGTGCGAAGGCCGCTGAATGCAGCGTTCATACGGCCCCCTTACGGAAGCTGGAGGACGGCCACGCTCACGGTTGTGGTGGCGCTGTAGGTGACAGCCGCTCGGTTGGTCGACGGGTTGCGGTACACGTTCCCCAGCGGGATGAAGCCGCTCGCACCAGCCGGTACGGATAGTGCAGCGTCTGCCACGGCCAGGCCGTCGATGGTGCCGGGGGTCACAACGGTGACGGTGACTGCGCTGCCGCTGCCGTTCACGACGTGGAGGACCAGCCCCTTGCCGACAGGGGCCGTGTCACCGCCAGCTGCCGCAGCGGAGTAGGAAGGAGCAGCGCCAGCCACGGCCAGACGCTGAGCGGAAAGAGCCGCCATGCGCGGGACTCCTTAGGTTGGCTGGCGCTCCTCGCAGTTCACGCGCAGGTAGGTGCCAGGCTCGGAGGGTTCGTAGGTGGCCAGGACCTCAAAGACCCGGGCGCCCAGGCGCAGTTCGTCACCACGTCGGATGTCCGCGCCGTCGGGCGTGTAGATGACGTGGGTCAGCTGGGCCTGGGAGGCGTCGGCGACGACGCGTTCACGGGCGGACGGCTGGGAGATCCTGGCCCGCGTGGTGGACACCTGGGTCCAGGCCTGGGTCCAGCCACCCCCGCCGTCCGGCGTGCGGACGTGCCGCCACACCTGAAGCTGCCTGTTCAGCAGATGAGAGACGCGGCTCAACGTGTCCTCGCCGTCTCAACACCGTTACCGAAGCGCGCGGCCAGCCGACGGCGCAGGTACTTCGGCAACTCCATGTCGGAGTAGGTGAGTTCGTAGGCGTAGGTGACGGAGTAGTCGCCGATGCGCTCCTGAACGACAGGCTTCGTGCCGATCGCCTCAGGGTTCTCCCGGTACTTCACCAGGGCCTGGCCAGCCATGCGGCACACCAGGTCCACGATGTCCTCCGGGACTTCCGGCAGACCGTGAACGTACGTCACCGTCACGTCAGACGGGTCGCATCCAGACTGCCATCCGCACGCGCGCCAGAGGGCGCCAGCGCGAAGCTTCCAGTCCGTCACAGCCACGCCGTCCAGGAGGACAGCAGACACCGACCGGACCGGAAGGCCAGGCAAGTGCAGCCATGCAGCGGCCTCGCCGGGCAGTTCAACCGTGCTGGTCGTCTCGCTGATCGGGGACCCAGCCGCTTCGCGCACCACAGCGGAGGCAGTGGCCAGGGCGGAGTTAACGAAGGCTGTCTCTTCAGCCGCGACAGTGACGCCCCTGGCCGCAAGGTCAGCGGTCGTCGCCAGCGGGGACAGGGCCACGGGACGTCACTCCCTTACTTGCTCGCGGCGGGCTTGCGACCGGCCGGAGTCACGACCTTGACGGACTGGAGGTCCTCGCGCCGGACCAGCTTCTTCAGGTAGTCCAGCTGTTCGCCGTCGTCCACGGTCATACGAACGGTCTGCTTGGAGTTGTTCACGATCTCAACGGCGACGTCCGCCATGGGTGCACTCCTGGTGGGAAAGAGGGAGAGGGAAGGGAACCGAGGCGGGCCCGCCAGCGCTAGCCAGCGGACCCACTACTCAGCTGGATCAGGTGGGCAGACCCGAAGTCACGTCCACGTCCATGACGGCCAGGGCCTCCGGGCGGACGACCTTCGCGCCGTACAGGTGAAGGCCCTTGATCGCGTCGCCGAAGCTGCCCTCAGGGCGGTACGCCTCGACCTTGTTGATCTGCTCCGCGAACGTGGTCGCCATGGCGTGACCGGCCACGACGAAGTTCGAGACCTCCGGCGCGGTGCCGGCGGTGCCAGCCGGAAGGTTCAGGCTGACCAGGACGTTGAAGCCCAGGATCCGGCCAACCTCACCGTTGCGGATGGCGTTGCTGTCGCCGTACTGGGACGCGTCGATGAACCGGGCGTCCTGGAGCAGGAGCGCGTGGAACTCCGGCGAGACGATCAGGAAGCGACCGGCGCTCGGGACCTTCGCCTTGTCCAGCTTCACCTTCAGGGCGAGCACGATCTTGTACGCAGCGTCAGCGGTCGCAGCGTCACCAGCGGTGATGACGTTGCCCGCGTTCGCGGTCATCAGAGCGGACAGGAACAGGTCCGCCGTGTCGGCCAGGCCGAACGCGGCGTCGTTCGCGGCCTTGTTCAGGAGCTGGCCACCGTCGCGGGCCTGGCGCCGGTCGATGTCATCGACCTCGAAGGCAAAGTACTTGCTCTGGTCGACCAGAAGCGTCTGGTCCGTGGTGGTCAGGGTCTGGGGGTTGATCGCCGTGGAGTTCTTCGTGTACGTGGCGATGGTCGGACGCGTCAGCGAACCGATGTGGACGGTGTCGCCGGACGCCGAAATCTCGCCCTCGTAGTCCCGGTTGATGATGCCGGACTGACCGAACACGGTGTCGTGGCGGAGGGCCACGAACAGGTCAGCCGCCCAGACCTCAGGGATGAATGTGTCAACAGCCATGAACGCTCCAAGCGTCTAAGGGGGTTACTGGGAGATGCCGAGCACCTTGTTCAGGCGGCCGTCACGCTTGGCCTGGTGAATCTCGGCGGGGCCCATCCGCTTCAGGTCCTCGCGGGTGAGCTGGGACGGTCCCTCCGCCTTGCGCTGAGCGCCACCGTCGCCGGACCCCTGGAAGCGCGGTCGGCCAGTTGCGGCCAGGTAGGGCTTCCGGGTCAAAAGATCGTCGATCGCGTCCCGGACCTCGTCGGCGTCCACGTCGCCGTTCTCGTCGACCTCGAAGGACGACAGGTCCAGGTACGCCAGTGCGTCGGTCGGGTCGGCCAGCTTGCCCGCGGCAGCGGCCTTGATCTCCGATCGCAGGATGCGGGTGTTCGCGGCCTTCGTGGCCTCCCGCGTAGCCTCACGCCGGATCGCTTCCGGGTCAGGCTGGTCGTTGTCGCCGGACGGCTTCGGGGCCCTCAGGGTCTCCAGCTCTGCCTCCAGCTCACGGCGCCGGTCCCGCTCCGAGTGCCATTTGCCCTTCATGGAGTCCAGGGCCTTCTTACCGGCGTCGCCCAGGGCGTCCGTGCCCTCCGGGGTGTCGGAGCCTCCGGCAGTGCCGTCACCGTCGCCAGTCGGGCCGGTCCCCTGGGGGGCGCCCTCTCCGGTACCAGGAGTGTGGGTCTCCTCGGTGCCGGTCTGGGGGGTCGTCTCGTCGGTGTTTTCGGGCATGCGAAGCCTCCGTTGCGGGGTCGGGAAAGGGACCCAGCCGCCTTGCGCGGGGGTCAGAGAGAAGGGGGAGAGGGCGCGTTGCGCGCTACCTCAGGTAGCCGTTCTTGTAGAGAAGGCGAATCGCGTGCTCGCGAGACTCGGCCTGGCGGTAGATCTCCTCCGGCATGAGCCGTGGCGGTCGCTTCTTCTTCCGCGAACCAGTGCCCGCGTACGTGACCTGGACCGTCTGGCCGAACATCTCGACCTTCGCCATGGACTTGCGGGCGTTCACGACGGACGAGATACGAGCGCCGTCCTCAATGGCCTTCGTGCCCGCTTCACCGAACGCCTTCCGCCGCTGTGCCGGAGTCATCGACTCGAACAGCTCTTCAGCGTCCAGCGGCATCGGCCTGTTGCGGCGGGTAACCGGCTCCATGGTGCAGTCACAGCGGGGATGCCGAAGGAAACCGGTCGACACGCCATACTCGCGGCCGGCGAGGATGATGCATCTCGAACAGGCGGGCAACTCCACTACGCGCACGTACGCGACGACCCTGCGGTTAGCGACCATTGCGGCCTGGTCCGCCTGGCGCCCCGTGTCGGAAACGATCGTCCGTACCACCATGTCCAGGAAGGCAGCGCCCCGCGCCATTGCGGTCTGCGGGGACTGGCCGGCCGAGCGGGACCTGATGGCCGTCGGGATCGCGCGTGCCAGGACCCCCGTAAGGTTCCGGCCGTCGGGCGTCTGAGATGCGAATTGCTCGGGGACGACCTCCGGGGCGCCTTCGGCGTCGGGCCCCAGGAGATCCTTCATGAAGGTGTGCGTGCCCTCTGCCGCGTGGAGCTGTCCGGCCTGGACGTACGCAGTGACCCGGGGGAGTAGTCGCCCCCAGTCGCGCGCCACGTCGTCAGGCCGGACCTTCGCCCACTCGGCTAGGACTGCGCGAGCCGTGGTCTCCGCCAGGGCTTCACGCTGCTGTTGGTGCCTCCTGGCCCACGGGTTCCACGCCATCGTCACCACCAGACGCCCCAATTGGGTCGGCTGAACCCAGGGCGGGGTCCTGCGCCATGAGCTGGGTCATTGCGCCTATCGGATCGGCCTGAAGTTCGCGGTCCCGCATGAGGAGGAGGTCAGCAACCTCCGTCGGGGTCAAGCCGAACCGAAGGGCCAGCCACTCGAACGGGAAGCCGATCTGTCGCAGCTTGGTCAGTGCATCTGCCAGCTGGGCCTGGGAACGAGACTCAGCGTCCGCCCACAGAACGCGACCACTGGCTATCGCTCGCGCCTTCGCGTCCTGGCCTTGTGCCAGGGCAATGAGACGGAACATCTCGCGGAGGGCCTGGCCGAACCAGATTTGCTTCTCCTCGACACGCTTCACCAGACCGGTCTCAGCGGCTAGGAGTGCATCCCCACTCAGGTTGGCCATCTTGCCAACCAAGTAGTGCTGCGGTGTCCTCGTTTGCGCGGCAATGTGGCCTACGGCGACCTCGATCACCTTCGTGTACGCCTCCAGGTTGGCAGCCGTCCACTCCGTGACCTTGACGTCATCGCCCGTAAAGAACATGACGCGGTCGACAGCGAAGCGCTCCAGGTCCACGGGGCGCGACCCGACTATCTGGCCGTTCTCGTCCAGGATCGGGATTTCAGGGACCTCCGCGCCCAGGACGATGCGCTGGGGGAACGACGCGTAGTCAGCCGCCGTGAACAGCTGGGCCCACAGGAGATTGACGGCGTTCTGCATGGAGATCACGCCGGTTACGTCGCTGATCGGGTCGTCCACCAGCGTCGGCCTGTTCGGAAGTTCCACCATGGGCACGACGCCCATCGGGTTGGGCTGGGGGTTCGGCTCCAGGCCAGTGTCCCGGAGGCCCCACTTCGACAGCTCCTCGTCAACAGCGCGCATCTGCGGTGACTCGGTGCCGGCGGCCAGGATCGGCCGTTCGAACTTCCAGACCTCGTCAGGCAGGTACAGCGTTGCGTGCGACCTGTCGCCGTCGTCCCATCGCTTCAGCGCGGCACGGCGCCTACGGCGTGAGCCTGGCACGTACGCCACTATGGCCTGCGACGCGTCCTCGAAGGTGACTTCGGGCGTCTCCTCGTCGTCGGGGTTGCCCCAGACCAGGACGAAGGAACGGGAGGCGTTCACGGCCCCCAGGAAGCCCAGCTGGGAGTCAGCGTCCAGGCCGTTCTCCTGCCAGACGCGCCACGACTCCTTGTCTGCCTCGGTCACCCCGGACGGCATGCAGCCGTTCACGGTGAGACGCTCCACGGGGGAGTCACTGACGACCTGGACCCAGTTGTCCGCGAACTTGCGATACCGGTCCCCGTGGAACTTGCGGAACTGGTCGGAGGCGAAGGTCAGCGGCTGGTTCCCCCGGTAGAAGTCAGAGGTCAGCTGAATCTGTGGGCGCCGGCGCAGTAGCTCATTCTCCAGCAAGCCGACCAGCGTAAGAGCCTGTTCACGGGTAGCCAACGCCCACACTCCTTTCACGCCGACATGTACAGCGGCTTCTTCTTCAACAGGCCTGCGGCGATGGCATCGCACGCGGCTTCATGGGTGAGCACGCTCACAACGGCGAGGTCGATCTTCCGGCGGTGTTCCGGCTTCGCCAGGACGTACCGGTCACTCGGCCGAGCGGCCATGCGTGCGTTGAACATGTGGCGTTCGGTGATCTCGCAACCGTCGTGCGTGAACCCCGAGTCGCGCTTGATGATGTCCGTCTTGATCCGCTCAGCGGCGGCATGCATCTGGACGATGCGGCGCGTATGCCAGCGGATAACGCGGCGTTCGCCGTAGCGCTCCGCCCAGTTGTCGACCTCTGTCTCCCAGTACGGGGGGTCGCAGTACATCAACTTGACGTCGTACGTGCGGAACAGCTCATCAACCGCCGCGTCGACCTCCAGGCGGGGGACCTGTCCACCCCACTCAGCGGGGTCCCACACGGTGGGTCGCTTGCTGGGGCCGTAGGTCGGCGTGAATTGATAGCCATCCATCGTCTCAGCGCGGACGCCTGTCCAGTCGTCGCTGTCGGAGCCGTCGAACCCAAGGACAATCGGGACCTTCATCAGCTTGTACTGGGACGGCGCAGGCTTCTCGCGCTCGCTCGCGCGAGACAACCACTGCGCGGCTTCAAGCCAAGCGCCGTGACCTGCGACGATGCGGTTGCCAAAGAATCGTTCGGCCTGGCCAGGGTCGGACTCCAGTAGCTCCGCCGCTTCGGCCTCGATCGCGTCCAGGTCGATGTGAGGGCAGTCGACGTACACGGCGCGGTGGATGCGGCGTCGTTCCTGCTTGTTCCGGTAGCTCAGCGTGGGCGGAGCCTGCGGGAAGTAGCGGTAGACGTCCTCCGCGCTGGACTCGTGCGTCTTCTGGGCCGTGGAGTACTCGGACGGGTCGTACGCGTTCGTCGTCTCCATGGACCGGCCGGACATGCCGGCGAGGCCGCGACGCATCGTCTCAGCGACTTTGATCATCTTGTTCGTCGCCGTGTACGTGCCTGTCTCGTCCTGGATGGCGAAGGTGATGGGGTTGCCCAGGCGGCTCTGTGCGGACGAGGTGACCACGTCTATTCGGCCCTCGTCGCCGACCTTGACGAACCCCTCGCGCACGCTCATCAGCGCGGACAGGTGGCCGTGCTTGATCATGGCCTTCAGCGGCCGGTAGACGTTCGCTACCTGGTCCTCAGAGGTCGCCAGAAGCTGAATCAGGGGCGTCGGCTGGGGGACAGCCATAGGCTCGCCCTCGCCGTAAACGTACGACCAACCGCAGGGACAGCCCCAGTCGGCGCACTCGTACGCTTCCCCGCCCTCCGCGAAGCCATCGAACACGGTCGGACCCGCGGCTTCGGCCAGGACGACAGCGGCAGCGAAGGGGCCCTTGCCCGACTTCTGGGGCATGATCACCTGGGCACGGCGGTACACGAACGCGGTCGACTTCTGGCCGACCTGGGCCGTGGCCTTGACCGTGTAGAGGTTGCTCGCCACCTTCAGCTGCCACGGCAGCATCGTGAACGGCTTGCCCTGGTCGAAGCCGTCAGGGATGACAGCGTGCCGCTCGATCCACGCCAGCGTGACGACCAGGCACTTGCCGTCAGTCACCTGACACCGCCCTCAGGCGCGCGGCCAGGTCGGCGACAGGGGAGACAGCGGACTGGGGCGCCGACTGGTCGGAATCGTCGTTAACGGGGGCGATCGTCCAGCGGTTTCGCTGCATGCCGGACACGGAGAGGCCCAGCGACTCCGCGAATTGCTTTGCCTGGCCCCAGATGATGGCGGACGATCCGGGCTTCTCAGCGCGGACCAGGAGGCGCACGTAGGACGCCACCTCAAACTCCTGGTTCAGCTGTTCCCACATGACGGCCTGCGGCGTCTCCCAGAGCCGTTCCCAGAGTTCGTACTCACGGTCGCTCGGGGAGGACAGCGGGAAGGCGGGCAACGGGCCGTCGCGGCCGTCGATAGGGAGAGTGACCCACCCCTGGGTGTCGGTCTTGGCCTTGTGGCTCCGCTCGGTGCTGGTCGGCGCCGGCCCGGAGCGGGCGCGTGCTCCACCTCTGGGCATGGGTGATCACCCCCTTCGGGCAGTCACGATGCGTGCGTGTATCGGGGGTCACATCAGGTGTCTGAACCGGGCGCAGGGGCCAGAGCCCTCCCCCGCGTTCTGGAGGTCCATGATCGTTAGGGGTCACCCCCCGGCCCCCGTCACGCTCGGTGACTCAGCGCTGAGTGATCAAGCGCGGTCGTTCCAGCCTCCAGGCTGGTTGCGTGCAGTCGAGCGTGAGTGACAGCGCTTCGTCATCGCCCTGAGGTTGGACCAGTCGTGACCACGTGGACCGAGTGGGCCCAGGCCGTCGATGTGGTCAACCTCCGTGGCAGCTGATCGCAGCGGCGAAGGGATGGATGCACAGTCCTCGCACTCACACAGCGGATGGGCCATGAGGTACGCGCGTCGTGTGCGCTTCCATTGAGCATCGTAGCCAGCCTGGGTGGGCGAGCGTCGTGAACGTCTTGCGTTCGCCTTGCACGCGTCGCAGCGGCCACCAGGCGTCAGCGTGGGACACCCAGGCGTCGGGCATACGGACAATGCGCGATGGGCCACGGCAGCCACCCCCATTGAGTAGGCTTGGAGCCATGACTGAGTTCGAAGTGACGTTCACGGATGGCAGCACTCAGACCGTGGAGGCCCGCTCCATGCGGTACACGGACCACGGTGTGGAGTTCGTGGGCCGCAAGGGCAGCCAAGGCCGTGACGTAGTGGCCTTCGTGCCCTACCTGGCCCTCCAGATCGTCCGTCCCGGCAAGGGCGCGTCCGTCGCCAGCGCTACACCCAGCCGCCCGTCAGAAAGTGGAGCGTGAGCCACACCAGGCCGGCGAGGAGGCTGAAGCGCCGGAAGCGTACCCAGCCGGACGGCATGGGCGACTGGGCCTTGATGCCGAACCAGCGCCAGGCGTGCTCGCTGAGCGTGTCGCCCTTGCGCTTGTCGGCCAGGGCCTTGGCCTCCAGGGCCACGAACGCGGCCAGCCACGCGAGCCACGCCTTCGTCACGGTGGCCTCCAGGGCAGCGGGAAAGTGTCGTTAACGCAGGTCAGAAGCCTGCAAAGCGTTGCGGGTAGTCGGGATTTGAACCCCTCGCGCCGTCGCCAGCGCTTCAACCTGTCGGGCGCGTCCGCCCCTACCCTGTCCGCGCCCAACGGACCAGTCACCCGCCAGGGCGGGAGCGCAGGCTTAGGGCCTGCGGGGCGGAGTGTGCCGGACAGGATTCGAACCTGCATTACCTCCCGGAAGGGGAGGAGTCCTAGGCCGTTAGACGACCGGCACCGCTCTTCCGTCCCCTGATCAGGGGGAGTTTCCGAGCCTGCGGGCGCTACCCGCATGCATGACCCAGACCCGACAGCTACGAGGGGCGAGGGAGCAGCGTTCCCCGACCTGGAGGCCAAACACCCAGGGCGGGGAAGTCTTGGGGCCGTCGCGCCGCAGGGGTTCACCTACGGCCACGGCTACTGTGCGGCATCGGGCGCTCTCACCATCCACCCTCGCTGTCGAACCCTCCGCGCAGAGGTTGATGGGGCCCTGTCTCCCGCCCTCAGGCGTCGCAACAGGGCCCCAGAGCGCGCTCAACGGGGGAGAGGACGCCCCGGAGTCGCGCAAGTCCCTTCGGCTGGTCTCGAACCAGCGCATCAACCGTCGCCACTGTCCTCCCGCCTGGGTGAGGCGTGGAGGGGTGGCCGCTCTACCAACTGAGCTACGAAGGGGCGAGGACTGTCGACGAGGTCCTAGCGCTCAGACCGCCAGGTCGCATTCGTTGCTGAGTGCGCGGCACTCCAGGACCTCGTCTGTCCCTACTACTGACCGGTGAGGATGTCCCCTACCGGGCGGTAACTTGGGGGCATGACGAAGGCCCCCAGCGGGAAGGCCAGGGGCCGAGCGTCAGTCGTTAACGGTTAGTTGCTGTGGGCACGGGCGTGAGCCAGGTCGACCCCTGCCGGGCAGTTGTCACACGGTGCCGTGTCCTCGTCCTTGAACTGTTGCCGCGTCACGCGAACATCTGCGGAGCACCCACCACACTGCATGATCATCGTTAACCCCTCTCGTCCCCGCCAACCTGGCGGGCCTCCAAAGTAGCCGACTCAATTGAGTCGAGTCAAGCCGCCTCGCTTGAGTCGTTAACGGCAGCCTCGCGGGCGGCCAGCTCCTCCTCCGTCAGGCGTTCGTGAACGTCGAAGAAAGGCGCCAGGTAGGGCTTCAGCGCAGGGAAGCGCTCCGCGTAGAAGCGGTACGGGCACTTACCGGACTTGGCCAGGTTGCAGTCCTGGCAGAGTGGCAGGAGGTTGTCCAGCGTGTGTGAGCCGCCCCTGATCAAGGGGACGTTGTGGTCCAGGTGCTCGTATGGGCCACCGCAGCACACGCACGCGTAGTAGCCCTCGTCATCCCAGTGAAGGGCCAGGTCCTCCGGCTGGTGGCCGTCGTACTCGGCACCGACCTCCAGCGCACGGCGAAGCTGCGAGCGACCCAGCATGTAGGCCCTGCGGTCGTCCTCCAGGGCCCGCTTGCGGTCGTACGGACGCTGTTGCTGGCGCTCCGCGGCACGGTAGGCGGGATCCTTGCGAAGGCGGGCCTGGCCGGCGCGGTGGCACTCCTTGCAGCGGGCCAGACGGCCACGGAAGCCGCCCTGGTGGACAGGGAAGGCGTCCAGGCCCTTCAGGGTGTAGCAGAGGCTGCACGCCTTCGCAGGGACGCCCAGGGCGGCCAGACGGCGGTTGACGCGCGTGCGGGCCTGGCGGTCGGCCAGGAGTGGCGCGGGGACTGCGGAGACTGCGTTCACGATCGAGCCTCCCGCCGGTAGGCGCGCGTGCGGCATGAGGAGGAGCAGAACCGGGGCGGGCGCCCACGTCCGGCGTACGGCAGCGGAGAGGAGCACTCAGGGCCCTCGCACACAGCCTCCTCGCGGGCGGCCAGGCGCGCGGCCTCCGCGTCCTCCTGGTCGTCCTGGAGGCCCTGACAGAAGTCGTCCGCGTCGTCGTACGGGCAGATGGACTGTCGGCCAGGGCCGGACGGCTGGAAGGGCTGGCGACACAGCTTGCACGTCCGCAGGGCAGGCGCGGAGCGCTGTACGGCCTTCCGGCAGCGTGGCGAGCACGTACGGCGCTGACGGCCGGTCAGGGGGTCGCCGCAGTGGGCGCAGTGGGTCTCTTGGACGACCAAGGGGACCTCTCCTCAGGTCGGGTGAGCGATTCGCTACCTGACCGGAGAGGAGGTCCCCTGATCTGCGCTGTTCTGAAAGGAGGAGTTCTGTCCCAGCTTCTGGGCTAAGCCCCAAGAGGCGAGAAGAAGTAGAGATTATTTAGTTAGTGGGACAGAACAAAAATAAGAGAACAACTCGCCCGCTGTCGGCCCCTCGGCCCCTACATCACCAGGTACGAGTCCACGTCGACCCCGTCCGCCTTCAGCCGCTTCACCGTCTCCACGTACGGCGCCAGCTCCGCCAGGACCTCGTCAGGCGAAGGCTTCACGGCCTCCGCGGGCGCCGGCAGCGCGTCTAGGAGGGCCTCCTGGTCCTCGTCCAGCTCCTCGTCATCCTCCGCCCAGCGCCGGATCAGGCGGTCCTCCTGGAACCCCTTGATCCCGCGCTTGCCGGGCAGGATCGTCAGTTCCTCAAAGGCTTCGTCCAGGAGGTCACGGCGGTCGTCAACCATGGCGCCCGCCCAGTACTCCGCCAGGGTCTGACCAGTCGGTACCAGCTCTGTCCGCGTGGTCAAGTCCTTCTCGGACAGCTCCTTTTGACGTGCCTGGAGCTGTTGCAGGCGGGCGAACGTGTCCGCGTCCGCGTTCGTGGCCAGGTCGGCCAGTACCTCCTTGATCTCCTCCTCCACGGCGGCCATCTCTTCCAGGCCGGACACGGTCGTCCGCTCCTCGTACCTGGGCATGTGGCCAACCGTGGCCAAGTAGAGGCCAACGATGTGCTGTTCCGCTGGTTCGGCGGACACGGCCACTGGCTTCTCACACGTGCCGCCGTAGCCTCGCGTGGGACAGCGGTACGTGATCTGTGGTACCTCCTTTAGCCGCTTCTCCTTGCCTACGCGGTACCTGCGGACGGAGTGGTGGACAGTCAGGTCCGCCTGGCAGGAGTGGCATGTGAGGAGTCCGGACAGGACGCGTGACGGACGGCCATCAGCAAGCTTGGCCTGGACACCAGTACCGGCCAGGCGGGCGCGCAGGGCGGTCACCTGGGCCAGCGTCAGGACAGGCGGGAAGGGGGCTACGATCTCGCCCTTTGCGTCGCGGAGTGGCCGTCCGTTCTCGGACACGCGGCCCAGGATCGCGTCCCCGGTAAGGACACGGCGCAGGGTGACCCTGGACCAGTGGTCAGCACGGCGGGGCGCAGGGCCGTTGTGGTTCATGCGGCGGACGACCTTGTTGAACGCGTCCGGGGGTGTCTTCAGGAGTGCGTCAGCGGCCTCCCGGACGGCCTTCGCCTCCGCAGGCTCAATGACCAGGACCCAGCCCTTCGGGTTGCCCTCCTCGTCCTTCTCCGGATTGGGAACGGCCTTGTAGCCGAAGGGGGCCGTCCCTCCGCCCCAGCGGCCGGCGCGCTTCAACCGTCGCTCGCGGTCCCGTGAACGCTGACGGATGCGCTCGCGCTCGGACCGGCCTACCTCCGCCTGGATCACGAAGCGAAAGCGGAAGGCGTCGCCGTGGAGGGAGTCCAGGCCGTTGCAGTCGACCAGGCGGACCGGCTTGTGGGATGGCGCACCCGTCGCTGGGTCCTTGCCCTCCACGATGTCCAGGATCGTCGCAGCGACGTTCAGGCCCTCACGGGTCAGGCGGTCCGTAACGGGGTTGACGAGGACGTCACACGCGCCGGTACGTGCGTCGTTGAGCCAAGCCTGGAATTTGTCTCGGTCGCGCCGTCCGCCCGACTTACCATCGTCGATGTGCAAGGCGACTTCTTCGAGATTCTCGCGCGCACAGAGGTCGCGCATGTCCTCGATCATGCCATCAAGTGACAGGTTCTCAGCGTCGGCAGCTACCGACAGGCGGACGTAGAGGCTGGCCCGCTTGCGACGCCGGAACGTGGCGGGAGCGTCCGCCGCGGAGGAGGTAGGCATGCCGACAAGCGTACAGGCACCTAATACGTCCTTGGGGGGACTTTGGGTGTGTCGAAGGTGCGGGTGACCACGGCGTCCGCGCCGAACAGCGCGGCGTCGGCCCGGCTGTGTTCGGACTCCAGGGTGAGGTTCTCCCAGCGCATGGTGCCTCCTCGGTAGCACTGCCCTCAGAATAGAACACATGTTCCCTTGATCGTGCGACCTATCTCCCGGCTTCGTTTCCGATCACTGTGCGATCGCTTCGGTGAGCTGATCGGTACCCCGATTTGGGTGCTCCGGCGGCGGGGTGGTTGGCTTGCCCCAACCCCCGAGAAATCAGGTCCTGGAGGAAGTCAATGGCGCAGGTCGAGGCCACTACGGAGCGGGTCGTCGCGGCGGACGCGGAGAAGGTGTTCGACGCCCTCGCCGACTACAGCGGAACCCGGCAGAAGATCCTGCCCGAGCACTACAGCGAGTACGAGGTGCGCGAGGGCGGCGACGGCGAGGGCACCCTCGTCCACTGGAAGCTCCAGGCCACCAGCAAGCGCGTCCGTGACTGCCTGCTGGAGGTCAGCGAGCCCACCGACGGCGAGCTCGTCGAGAAGGACCGCAACTCCTCCATGGTCACCACCTGGCGGGTCACCCCGGCAGGTGAGGGCAAGTCCCGCGTCGTCGTCACCACGACCTGGCAGGGCGCCGGCGGCATCGGCGGCTTCTTCGAGAAGACCTTCGCGCCCAAGGGCCTCGGCCGCATCTACGACGCACTGCTCGCCAACCTCGCCGCCGAGGTCGAGAAGTAAGTCCCCGGTGTTCGGGGGTCCTTGGCCTCCTCACCGGATCGAGTGGATCTCGGCCGTGTCCGGGACGGTGCCGTAACTCGCCGTGCTTGCTCGTAGTTGTCGCCTATTGCGGGAAATGTGAGCAGGTGCGGCGAGGGGAGCGGTACGTGGGCGGCACGACTCTGGTGCAGGACGAAACCGTCACCGCACCCCCTCCACAGGCTCCACCCCAGGACGCCGAGCCCCAGCTGAGTCCGCGCCGGGTGCGGTTGGTCTTCCTGGGGCTGATGCTCGCGCTGCTGCTGGCCGCGCTGGAGCAGATGATCGTCGCCACCGCGCTGCCGAAGATCGTCGGCGAGCTGCACGGCCTGGACAGGATGTCCTGGGCGATCACCGCCTACCTGCTCACCGCCACCGTCGGACTGCCGATCTACGGCAAGCTCGGCGATCTCCTCGGCCGCAAGGGCGTCTTCCAGTTCGCGATCGTCGTCTTCGTCGTCGGCTCGGCGCTCGCCGGGCGAGCCGAGACCATGGACCAGCTGATCGCCTACCGCGCGGTCCAGGGCGTCGGCGCGGGCGGGCTCATGATCGGCGTCCAGGCGATCATCGCGGACATCGTGCCGGCCCGGGAGCGCGGCCGCTTCATGGGCCTGATCGGCGCCGCGTTCGGGCTCGCCTCGGTCGCCGGGCCCCTGCTGGGTGGCTACTTCACGGACCACCTCTCCTGGCGGTGGTGCTTCTACATCAACGTCCCCTTCGGCCTCGTCACCCTGGCCGTCGTCGCCGTCGTGCTGAAGCTGCCCAAGCCGAAGGCCAAGGCCCGGCTCGACGTCCTCGGCGCCCTGCTGCTCGCCGCCGCCTCCACCTGCCTGGTCCTGCTGACCAGTTGGGGCGGTACCGAGTACGCCTGGGACTCCCACGTCATCCTCGGCCTGGGCGCGGGCGCGGCCCTCGCCACCGTCCTCTTCCTCGTCGCCGAGCACTTCGCCGCCGAACCCCTGATTCCGCTGCGGCTGTTCAGGGACTCCGTCTTCAACGTCACCGGACTCGTCGGCCTGGTGATCGGCGTCGCCCTGTTCGGCGCCGCCAGCTATCTGCCGACCTACCTCCAGATGGTCGACGGCGCGACGGCCACCGAGTCGGGCCTGCTGATGCTGCCCATGATGGGCGGCATCGTCGGCGCCTCCATCGTCTGCGGCCAGCTCATCAGCCTCACCGGCCGCTACAAGATCTACACCGTGCTCGGCAGCGCGCTCTCGGCCGTCGGCATGTGGCTGCTGTCCCGCCTCGAAGTGGACACGCCCCGGCTGCACTACAGCCTCTGGATGGCCGTGCTCGGCGCGGGCATCGGCATGGTGATGCCGGTCCTGATCCTCGCCGTGCAGAACTCCGTGCGCCCCGCCGACCTCGGCACCGCCACCAGCGCCAACAACTACTTCCGGCAGATCGGCGGCAGCGTCGGCGCGGCGATCTTCGGCACGCTGTTCGCCGACCGGCTCACGGACGCCCTGGCCGAACGCCTCCCCACGCGCGCGGGCGGCGAGCTGCCCCACCCCGAGTCCATCACCCCGCAGCTCGTCCACACCCTGCCCCCGGCGCTGCGCGACGACTACATCCGGGCCTACGCGGACGCCATGCCGAGGATCTTCCTGTACCTCGTGCCGGTGCTCGTCCTCGGTCTGCTGATCGCCTTCTTCCTCAAGGAGAAACCGCTGGTGTCCCACAACGCCCCGGCCCCGGAGACGGAATCGGCGCCGGTGAACACCCCGATCCCCGCGGCCCGTTCGCCGTACGCCGCCGAAGTTCCCGTGCGCGGCACGGTGCAGCATCCGGACGGGACGTATGTACCGCGCGCGGCGCTCACGCTCATCGACATCGCCGGGCAGCAGGTCGGGCGCGGCGGGAGCGGCGGCGACGGGCGGTACACGCTGGCGACGCCGGGCCCGGGGTCGTACGTCATGATCGCCGCCGCCGGCGGCCACCAGCCGCAGGCCGTCTCCGTGACCGTCGGTGAGCGCCCCGTCGTACTGGACATCGTCCTCGGCGGCGCCGGACGCCTCGCCGGCCGGGTGCTCACCCCGGACGGCACCCCCGTGGACGCCACCGTCACGCTCACCGACGTGCACGGCGAAGTCGTCGCCACCACCCGCAGCGGACGCGAGGGCGGCTACGTCATCACCGAACTCGTGGCCGGGGAGTACACCCTCGCCGCGAGCGCGGCCGCGTTCCGCCCGGCCGCCGTTCCCGTCACCGTCAAGGCGGCCCGCGAGACCCGTCAGGACATCGAACTCGCCGGCGGCGCCCTGCTGCGCGGCACCGTGCGGGCGGGCGGCGGACGGCCCGTCGAGGACGCGCGCGTGACCCTCCTCGACGCGGCCGGCAACGTCATGGACTCGCTGACCACCGGACCGGACGGCACCTTCCGGTTCGTCGATCTGGCCACCGGCGAGTACACCGTCATCGCCACGGGTTACCCGCCGGTCGCCACCGTGCTCCAAGTCGCCGGAGGGGGCCGTACGGAACGCGACCTTCAGCTCGGGCACGAGGACTGAGCCGACGACCGGGACACCGGCCTGTCCTGCGCGGACGCGCTGTGGACGGGCCCTGCGGCCGATGCGCGAGGCGACGTGAACCTGTCTCATCAATTCCCGTATTGCGGCACATCGCCTCGGCCCTGAGCCGTACGGTGGTGGGGGCGCGCAGATCTTGCGGAGCCTTGGGGAGAGAGGGCCTGGGCGATGGACCGTGGCACCGAGAGGGACGGCGCGGTGGCGGAACAAGCCGCGTCCGGACGGATCCCGCTGGCCGTGGTCGTGGTGGACCGCGAGGGCCTCGTCTCGCACTGGAGCTCCGGCGCACGCCGTCTGTTCGGTGCCGCCAAGGAGGAGGCGCTCGGACGCCCGGCCGTCGACCTGCTGCCCGTCTCCGGAGCGCTCCCCGAGGACGACGACGTCTCCCCGTACGGCGCCTACGCGGCGTACGACGGTCTCGGCCACGATCTCGAATCCTCCCTCGACGGGCGGCTGTACTACCCGGCGGCGGGCCGCGCCCGTCTCACCGTGCCCGAGCGCGATCGCGTCGACGTGCTGTGGTGGGCCTACCCGCTGGTGGGACCCGGGCCGGAGCGGCTGCTCGTGCTCGGCGCCGACGTGGGACGGCTCCAGCAGGACGACCAGGAGCACGACGGGGACACCCGCTACGAGCGTGTCGCTCCCGGGTTCGCCCTGCACACCGACTTCCCCGGCGCCGAGGAACTCGCTCGCAAGCTCCCCGAGATCCTCCCCAGCATGAGCGTCGACGACAGCGCCCGCATCGTCGGACAGATCCTCGAACTGGGCTATCCCGTCCTGGAGTTCAGCCAGAACGACCGGGTGCCCGTCACCCCCGACTGGGGCGTGCCCCGGCGCGTCGAGCGCAGGGCCCGCCGGGAGCGGGCCGCCCGGGCCGCCGCTCAGGGCCTGCCGTTACCGCAGGAGGACCCCGACGACGTCGAGAACCTCGAATACGCGGCCGTACGCGAACGGCTGGAGTTCCTCAACGAGGTCAGCGGCCGCATCGGCACCTCCCTCGATCTGTCGCGGACCATCATCGAGGTCAGCAAGGCCGTCGTGCCCCGCTTCACCGACGTCGCCGGCACCTATCTGCGCGAACAGGTCGTCGCGGGCGAGGGGTTCCCCGAGGGCGTGCCGGACACGACCACCATGTGGCACCGGGTCGCCGTCGAGCACACCGACGAACCCGGCCGCTGGGACGACGTCGTGCCGGTCGGCGAGGCCATGCCCTTCCCCGCGCACACGCCGTTCTTCCAGTGCATGACCACCGGCGATCCCGTGCTTGTGCCGCGCATCAGCGAGGAGATGGGCCATGCCATCGCCTCCCAGTTCGAGAAGCGCGACATCCGGCCGCTCATCACGGGCCGTTCCATGCTGGTCGTGCCGCTCAAGGCCCGTGACGTGGTGCTGGGGTTCATGATCCTGCTGCGCCACCCCGAGCGGCCCGTCTTCAACGACATGGACCGCGTCACCGGCGCCGAACTCGCCGCCCGCGCGGGCCTCGTGCTCGACAACGCGCGCATGTACACGTACCAGGAGAGCGTCGCCGAGACCCTCCAGGACAGCATGCTGCCGCACATCCCGCCGCGTATGGCGGGCTGCGACATCGCCACCCGCTATCTGCCCGGCACCCTCCTCGGCCGGGTCGGCGGCGACTGGTTCGATTCCGTGAAACTGCCCGGCGCGCGCACCGCCCTCGTCGTCGGCGACGTGATGGGCCACGGCCTCAACTCGGCCGCCATGATGGGCCAGTTGCGTACGGCCGTGCAGACCATGGCCGCCCTGGACCTGCCGCCCGCACGGCTGCTGCGCAACCTCGACGACCTCGCCCAGCGCCTCGGCGACACCTACCTCGCGACCTGCCTGTACGCCGTCTACGACCCCATCGCGAGCGAGCTCCACATCGCCAACGCCGGCCATATCCCGCCCGTCCTGGTCCGCGCCGAGGACGGGCGCAGCGAGCTGCTCGACCTGCCCACGGGTGCGCCGATCGGCGTCGGCGGGGTCCCCTTCGAGGCGGTACGCGTGCGCGTGGAGCCCGGCGACCGGATCGTGATGTGCACCGACGGGCTGGTCGAGGTGCGCGGCGAGGACATCGGTGTGGGACTCGCGACACTCTGCGAGTCCGCCGCCCACCCGGCCGCCTCCATGGACGACGCCTGCGACACCGTCATCCGGTCGCTCAACACACGCGGCGGCCGCAAGGACGACGTGGCCCTGCTGATGGCCCGGCTCAACGGCATCGAACCGGAGGACGTCGCCGAATGGCGGCTCCCCCTCGACCCGGTGGAGGCCCGCCGGGCCCGCGCCGTCGTCCGGGAGCAGCTGCACGACTGGGGCCTGGGCGGCCTCGCCGACAGCGCCGAACTGATGGTCAGCGAGCTCGTCACCAACGCCGTACGGCACTCCCACAGCCGCCCCGTCGAACTGCGCCTCGTGCGCGGTGACACGCTGCTGTGCGAGGTGGACGACGACGATCACGACCTGCCGACCCTGCTGAATGCCGGGCCCACCGACGACGTCGGGCGCGGCCTGCGGGTCGTGAGTGTGCTGGCCCGTGCGTGGGGCGCGAGCCGTACGAGCACCGGCAAGGCCGTCTGGTTCGAACTCACGGTCCCGCGCCGCTGACACATCGTGGCCCAAAGGGCGCACGACGGCGTACGGGTCTCGAATGCGGAGTGAAGGTATGCGCCGCGCGCTTGTGGCCGAAACCAGGCCGCGATAAACCGTACTCGCCCGTCACTTCACGGCGGGTCGGCGTCGCAACCTGGGGAGTCGGGCATGAGTGTGACGAGTCGTTACCGGGAGGCCTGGGAGGGCTTCTGGCGTGAAGCCCCCGAGGAACCGGGGGCGGTGTTCTGGGACGCGGAACCGGCCCTGACCGCCGGCCGCCATCTGGCCCTCTTCGAGGCGTACCTGACCGATCCTGCTCTGGCGATGGTGGACCTGGGCTGCGGCAACGGCACCCAGACCCGTTTCCTCGCCGAGCGCTTCCCGCGCGTCGTCGGCGCCGACCTGTCCGCCGCGGCCCTCGACCACGCCCGGCGCGCCGACCCCGCGGGGCCGGCGACGTACCGGTTGTTCGACGCCGTGGAGAAGGCCGAGGCCGAGACGCTGCACGCCGAACTCGGTGACGCCAACGTCTATGTGCGGGGCGTCCTGCACCAGGCCGAGCCCGACGACCGGCAGTCGATGGTGAACCAGATCGCCACGCTGGTCGGTGAGCGCGGCCGGGTCTTCCTCGTCGAACTCTCCGAGTCCGCCAAGCCCGTCCTGCTGGGCCTCGCCCAGGGCCCGTCGGGCCCGCCGCCCAAGCTCGCGCCCGTCTTCCGGCACGGTATCGCCCCCGGCGAGGTGGCCGACGAGTCCGTGCCCGAGTACCTGCGCGCGGCCGGGCTCACCGTCCTCGCCGGCGGCGAACTGCCGTTGATCACCACGGAGTACGGGCCCGACGGCACGCGTATCGAGCTGCCGTCGAGGTGGGTGGTGGCGGGCCGCACGGCGTGACCACCCCAGGTCACTCGACCCTGCGGCCCCGGCGGTAGGCCACCCAGCCCGTGGCTGTCAGGGCGGCCGCGAGCGCGGCGGCGGAGATCACGGTGAGGCCGGTGGAGGCGAGGCCGCCGCCCGCGGTGGACGTGCCGGTGCCGCCGCCGGTCGAACCCGTGGTGCTGCCACCGGCCGTGTCCCTAGCGCCGCCCGTCGTGCCGCCCGAGGAACCGGGACCACCCGTCCCGCCGGTGTCTCCGGGCTCCGGGTCCGTGTCCACCGGGTCCTGTCCGACGAAGCTGACCGGGACCTTCACGTCCTGGGAGCGGTCGCCCGAGAGGGTGTGGTCGGCGCGGGTGGCGAGGACGCACCTGGCCTTGAAGCAGTCGGTGAACTCGTCCTTGGCGTCCACCGACAGCTCGACCTCGAAGGAGCCGCCGTCGCCGTACGGGATCGCGAGGTCCTGGCCGTAGTCCGGCGGGTTGGAGGAGATCCACGCCGAGGAGTGGGACGCGCCGCTCATGTCGACACCGCCGACGCACGGCGTCGGCAGTTCGCCGTCGCCGTTGTCGACACACAGGGCGACGTAGACGCCCTTGTCGGTGTCGTAGCCGGCGCCGGTGACCTTCAGTGTCTGGTTCTCGGTGGCCAGGTGGTTGACCGGGGTGACGGTGAGCTTCTGGCCCTCGGAGCCGGTCTCGGTCCTGCTGCCCGACGGCTCGGACTCCTCTCCGCCGTCGCCGCCTCCGGTGGCGCCGCCGTCCCCGGTGGACTCGGTGACCGTCAGCGTGATCGGCGCGGTACGGGTCGTGCCCACGGCGTTCGTGAACTCGGCGCGGTACCGGTAGCCGTTCTGCGCCGCCCTGGCGGTGAAGGAGTACGCGTTCTTCGTCGCGCCCTCCAGCGCCGACCAGGTCTGGCCGCCGTCCGGGCTGACCTGCCAGCGCACGGTCGGCTCGGGGGTGCCCTCGGCCGCCGCGACGAACGTGACCTCGTCGCCGGGGTCGGCGGACTGGTCGGTGGGGGACTGGGTGACCTTGGGGGACATACGCAGGTCGAGCTTGACGACCTTGCTCTCCGCCTGCTTGGTGACGTACACGGAGGCCGCACCGGGGGTGACGGCGACGCCCGCGTAGGCGCCCGCGAGGCTGCCCGCGAGGGAGAGCGGGTCGGCCGTCCGCCGGAACGTCGCGCTGTCGAGGATCTGGAGCGAGCCGTTCTGGTCCGAGGTGCTCTCGGAGAGGTCCTCGCGCAGCACGAAGGCCCGCCCGGTGGTCTTGTCGAAGGCCGCCGCCGTGGGCCGGTCCGCGCCCGTCAGGGTGGTCAGCGGCTTGCCGTCCTTGTCGAAGACGAGCACCGAAGTCCCGCTCGCCACCCAGACGTTGCCGGTGGCCGGGTCCGGTTCGACGAAGAAGACGGAGTCGGCGGGGAGTTCGGCCGTGGCGGTGACCTCGAAGGTTGCGGTGTCCACACGGCGCAGCACCGGCTTGCCCTCGCTGGTGCCCACGGACCAGGCGGTGCCGCGCGCGGCGTCCACGCCGAGTTGGTTGCCGCCCTCCAGCGTGACGGTGTCCCGCACGGCGCCGGTGGCGATCTCGACGCGGCGCAGCTCGGGGCCCGCCGCGACCAGGACGGTGGAGGTGTCCGCGTCCTGACCGACGCCGGTGAACGTCGCGCCGTTGAACCAGACGCCCCGCGCGACCGCGTCCCCTTGCTTGGCGGTGCCTATGCCGCGCAGCGGGTAGTGGAAGACCACGCCGTCGCCGGGGAGCGGGCCGGCGATCCGCCGGACCACACGGGCGGCCATCGCACCGTTCGGGCCGGGCGCCTGGGCGATGTGCCCGAGGACCTTGCCGTCACCCGGGTCCAGGACGTAGAGGCCCTGCTCGGCCACGTCGGAGGTGTCGGGGATGTTGTCCGAACCGACGTACAGCTTCCCCGAGCCGGGGTGGAGGAGGAGGTCCAGGGGGCGTCCTGCGGTGGTGAACTCGGCCGCTTTCACATAGCTGACGGTGCCCGGCGGGACGTCCACACCGTCGCCGTCGCCGTCCCCATCGCCCGGGTCATGGCCCTCGAAGGTGATCGGGATGCGGACGTCCTGGGAGCGGTCGCCGGGGCCGTTGTGATCGACACGGGTGACGACGGAGCAGGCGACCTCCAGGCAGTCGAGGCCGCTGTCCTTGGCCTTGACACCCAGGTCGACGTCGAAGGTGCCGCCCTCGCCCCACCGTTCGGCGACCGTGCCCGCGCCCTCGTCGGAGGCGTCCCTGGGGATGATCCACACCGAGGAACCGCTGCTGCCGCTCTGGTCGGCGCCGCCGAGGCAGGGGGTGGGGACGCGGTTGTCGCCGTTGTCCTTGCAGACGGCGACGTAGACGCCCTTGGTGTCGTCGTAGCCCTCGCCGGTGACGCGCAGGGTCTCGCCGGCCGGGTCGATGTTCGCGGAGGCGGAGACCGAGAGCTTCTGGCCCTGCTTGCCGAGGGCCGTCCTCGGGGTGTCGGCGGCCTGGGCGGGCGAGCCGACGGTCACGGCCGTGGCTCCGGCGGCCACCAGGGCGACGGCGCCCAGAAGCGCCGCGGGGCGTCTGAGCCGGCGTACGGCCGGGGTGGCCGGCCGCCGCCGCGTGGTTGTGTCGTCTGTCATGGCGGGTTCCTACGGGAAGGAGTTCGGGATGCGGACGTACCGGAAAGGGCCGGCCGGGTGGCCGGCCCGAGTACCAGTCGGTGCTACGCGCGCTTACTGGAAGGTGATCGGGACGTGCACGTCGTAGTTGCGGTCGTTGCTGTCGAAGTGGTCGGCACGCGTGACGACGGCGCAGTCGACGTCCTGGCCGCAGACGGTGCCGTCGTCGAGGGTGGCCTTGACGTAGATGTTCACGTTGAAGGTGCCGCCGGAGCCGAACTTGGAGCTGTTGGCGAACATGCCGCCGAAGGTGTTGTTGACCCAGTGCGAGGCGCCCGTGGAGCCGGTCTCGTCCTGGCCGCCCAGACACGGGGTGGGCTTGTTCGCGCCCGGTGCGCCGTCGACCACGCACAGACCCACGTAGATCCCCTGGCCGGTGTTGAAGCCGGAGCCGGTGACGTTGATGACCTGTCCGGCGGCGGTCGCCGTGTTCGGGGCGGTCACCGAGAGGTTGTACGTCGTGCCGCCGTCGGTGACCGTGCGCGTCGAGGTGGCGGCGGAGGCCGAGGTCGCCAGGCCCAGGGTGAGGGCGGAGGAGGCGATGACGGCGAGGCCGGCGCGGGCGGTGGTACGGGCGGAGAGGACGGGTCTCATGGTGAGCGGACACCTTTCTGGGGTGCGACAACCCTGCGGGGGTTATCTGCGGGTGGTTAGGTAAGGCAAACCTAAGTATGAATTCCCGTCGCTTGTCAACGCATGGCGATGTACTTCCAACTCCCGTATCCAGAACGGCAGTTGAGGGCGGTTGGGTATGCCGAGGAGCGGGCCGCGCGGCCCGCTCCTGGTTCGGATTCGCTCCTTCTCGCGCCCGGGTCAGCCCGAGGGCCGGACCTCGAACCGGGTGGCCGCCACGCGTTCGCCGGTGACGGAGCGGAGCTCGACCGTGTGCGTGCCCTCGACGGAGGTCGCGTACACCGGGAAGGCCCGTGAGACACGTCCCTCCTCGTCGGCCACCGCCTGGTACCGGGTGTCGGCGTCGATCGCGACGAGGACGACCTCGCCGGGCTCGAACCCCGCGCCGCGCACGGTCTGTTCGCCGCCCGCAGCCAGGTCTCCGGCCGACACGGTCGCCGCCGGTGAGGACGGCGTGGCGCGGTCCGGCTGGCTCGGCTGTTTCGGCCCGTTCGGGGCCGTGGTGTCCGGCGACGGAGACGGTGTCCCGGCGGGTGGCGCGGAGCCGCCGGGCCCCGGGGAGGGGGCGCTCCCCGTACCGACCGTCACATCGAGTCGGCCCAGAGGGTCGCCCTCGGCGAACGGCTCCCCGCTCCACTCCGCCAGCAGCCGCGCGCCCTCGCCCGTGAGTGACGCCCGCAGCCCGGCCCATGTCACCCCGCCTGCCCGTACGGCAGGGGCGGCGCCGTCCGCCGTCATGGCGGCCAGCGCCAGCTCACGCGCGTGGCCGTCGGTGGTCGTACGGGCGTAGAGGGCGCCGCTGCCGCCGTCGTCGCCACCGTCCAACTCCAGTCGCAGGCCGCCCAGCGTCAACGGCGGCATCGCGTCGGAGGCCGGAAGGATCCGGGCCGTGCCGCCCAACTCGATCTCCGCGGCGCCCGATTCGGGATCCGCGCCGCCGCCCGTCGCCGGGAACCAGGCGCGGTCCACGGATCCTCCTGTGGCGGGTTCACCGACGGCGATCGTCATGTCGTGGTCGGCCGGCTCAGCATCGGCCGTCGTCCAGCTCGCGTACCCGCCGGACACCGGGCGCGGGAACGGGCCCGCGTCCTGTGCGACCGCCGACCCCGCGCCCGGACAGAGCAGCGCGAGCAGGGCACCGCCTGTCACGGCGGCGGCGCCGGGTCTTTTCCCCATCTTCAAGTCCCCCTCTGGAATATCTGGAACGTCAGGAATGTGCGGTCAGGTGCGGGGCGGGATGCGAGTGCCGGCCCGTACTGCGGTCATCCCGCGTTCACGGTCACCCCGCGTTCGCCGCGCGCCGCCGCCTGCGGGCCCAGAGCCAGGCCCCGGTGCCGGCCGCGACCAGGGTGGCCGCCGTCCCGCCGGCCGTCAGGGCGGCGGAACCGGTGCTCGCGAGCGGCCCGTCGGACGTCGTGTCGCCGCTCTCGGCCGAACTGCCCCTACCCCCACCGCCGGTCGTGCTCGCCCCGGCCGACGCGGTCGGCGTCGCCGAGGCGCCGTCGCCGTTCGACGTGTTCCCGCCACTGCCGCCGAAGGTCACCGGGATCCGGACCGTCTGGCTCTGGTCGCCGCCCCGGGTGTGGTCGTTGCGGGTGATGACGGCGCATTTCACGCCGGACTTGGCGCAGTCGGTGTTCGCGTCCTTGGCGCGCACCTTGAGCGGCACGCTGAACGAGCCCTTGTGGCCGCTGCCTTCGTACGGTTTCGCCAGTCCCTCCCCGTATGACGGCGGGTTGGAGGAGACCCAGGCGGACGCCCCGGACTCACCGGACATGTCCACCCCGCCCACGCACGGCGTGGGGGTCTTACCCGCGCCGTTGTCCACGCAGAAGGCGACGTAGATGCCCTTCTCGGTGTTGTAGCCGGAGCCCGTCACGGTCACCGTCTCGCCGTCCGGATCGAGGCCGGAGGACTTGGAGACGGTGAGTTTCTGGCCCTCGGGGCCCGTCGCCGAACCGCTTGCCGCGGCTGCCGGCCCGGCGGCCGGAAGTAGCAGGGCGGCCACGGCCGCGAACCCGAGGAACGGTCCAACTCCCGTGCGGTGCAGGCTACTTGCCCACGCCATGGAACACCCCCACCAGAGGAAACTAAGGTAAGCCTAACCTAAAGTATTGCTCGGTAGTGTGCCAGCAGAGAGGGAAGGGAAACCCATGCGCGCATCCCGGAGACATCTCGCCGTCCTCGGCCTGACGCTCGCGCTCGTGTCGGGCGCCTGCGCCGGGGGAGGTTCTTCCGGCTCCTCCGGTTCGGGTGGGACCGACGCTTCCCCCGCCTCCGCGAGCGCCCGCGCCGCCGCGGCCGAGAAGCGGCTCGCGAAGAACACCCTCGTCCCGCTCGAAGGTGAGCCGCCCGCCCCGAAGTTGCCGGTCACCGTCGACTCCTCCGACGGTCGCAGGGTGACGGTGAAGGACGCCTCGCGCATCCTGCCGCTCAACGGCGGTGTCGCGGAGATCGTGTTCACGCTGGGCCTCGGTGACCGGGTCGTCGGCCGGGACGTCACCGCCACGTTCGCGGAGGCGAAGAAGCTCCCGCAGGTCACCAAGGCGCACGACGTGAGCGCGGAGAGCGTGCTCTCGCTGCGGCCGACGGTCGTGCTGGCCGACACCGACACCGGCCCCCGGGAGGCCATCGACCAGATCCGGGACGCCGGCGTCCCCGTCGTCGTCCTCGACCCCGCCACCGAACTCGCCGACGTCACCACCCGCACCACCCGCGTCGCCGAGGCGCTCGGCGTCCCCGAGGCCGGCGAGGCCCTGAACAAGCGCATGAGCGACGAACTCGCCGCCGCCCGCGCCGCCGTACCCAAGGGCAGCAGGCCCAAGGTGGCCTTCCTGTACATGCGCGGCAGCGCGGCCGTCTATCTGATCGGCGGCAAGGGGTCGGGCGCCGACTCGCTGATCGAGGCCGCGGGGGCCCTGGACGCGGGCAAGGAGGCCGGACTGGACAAGCCGTTCACGCCGATCACCAGCGAGGCCCTGGTGCGGGCCCAGCCGGACGTGATCCTGATGATGACCAAGGGGTTGGAGTCGGTCGGCGGTGTGGACGGTCTGGTCGATATTCCGGGGATCAGCCAGACGCCGGCCGGGATGAACCGCCGGGTCGTCGACATGGAGGACGGGGTGCTGCTCGGCTACGGGCCGCGGACGCCGTCGGTGATCGACATCCTGGTGGATCGCATCCATCAAACGTGAGAAGAGTTCACGGTTGCGGCATCTGGCGACCGCGGCGACCCCCAGGGCTGCCGTCGGTAACACCCGCTGCCACAGCGGCCTCTCGTGTGCCTCCCGCCCCGCGCAGCACCCCTGCGTCATGCCCCTGCGTACCTCCGGAAGGCAGCCCATGGAGAACCCGTCGTCAGCCCCTGCCGCGATCACCCGCGGTCGTGCCCTGACCGTCGCCGGCGGGGTGCTCGCCGGTGCCGCTCTCGCGCAGGCGACGTTCCCGGCCTTCGCTGCCTCGGCCGGATCCGCGGACGCGGACGCCATCGTCGTCGGCCACGGGCTCGCCGGGCTGGTCGCCACGGCCGAACTGGAGGCGGCGGGACGCAAGGTGCTGCTGGACCAGGAGCCGGAGGCGAGTCTCGGAGGCAGGCGTTCTGGTCCTTCGGCGGGCTCTCCTTCGTCAACTCCGACGAGCAGCGGCTGATGGGCGTCAAGGACTCCCACGACCTGGCCTGGCAGGACTGGCTGGGCACGGGCTTCGACCGCGGGATCTCCGACCCGTCGGGGCAGGACTACTGGGCCTACAAGTGGGCCGAGGCGTACGTGGACTTCGCCTCCGAGGAGATGCGGTCCTGGCTGGCCGGGCTCGGCATGCAGTGGTTCCCCATCGTCGGCTGGGCCGAGCGCGGCGGCGGGCTCGCGGACGGACACGGCAACTCGGGCCGCGCTTCCATGTCACGTGGGGAACTGGTCCCGCAGTCGTGGAGCCCTTCGAGGAGAAGCTCCTCACCCGGAAGACCCTCGGCGGCTGCCTGTTCTCGGGCCGCACGGCGGGGCGGGCGGCGGCAGCGGCGACGGCGACCTGAACCGCTCGTCCCGGTGGGCACACAGGCGGCTCAGGTCTCGGTCGGCACGCAGAGGACCGGGACGCCGGAGAGGTGCAGGAGCTTGTGGGGAGTCGAGCCCAGCAGCGCCCCGCGCACCGGGCTCTCGCCCCACGTGCCCACCACGATGAACCGCGCCGCATGGCGTGACGCGGCATCCATCAGCGCCGGTGCGGGCTTCTGGTCGATGAGCTCGACCGTGGCCCGCACACCGGCCTCCTCCGCCACCCGGACCGCGTGCTCGAGGGCGAGCTGACCGGCTTCGCGGACCGCCTGCTGATGGGCGGCGTACTCGTCGCCCATGGCGCCCGGGGCCGCGGCGCCGTAGACCAGCACGAGGGGTTCGTCGAACGCTGCCGACAGCTCGATCGCGACGGTCAGCGCACGCACGGCGCCCGGGGACTCGTCGAAGCCGAGGACGACTGACATCTTCAGGACTCCTTGCTCCCCGGCCCGTCACCGTCGACGAGGGAGGGGTCGACCACACCGGGGCGTTCCGACCAGAACACGGGCGCCAGCAGCCGCCGTACGACCATGATGACCACGCCGGTGACGGCGATGCCGATACCGATGACGAGCGGGGGACCGAGCCCGAACCACGAGTCGCCGCTGTAGGAGTTGGCGGGGTCGGACATGTCGATGACCGATTCCACCAGCAGCCAGGCCAGCAGCCCGGCGCCGACGAGCGGGCCGAGGCCGATGAGGACGAAGTGGTGGACGCTGCGCGTCAGATGGCGGCGGTAGTAGACGACGCAGGCGACGCCCGTGAGCGCGTAGTAGAACGCGATCAGCAGCGACAGCGCGGTGAGCGAGTCGAACAGCGCGTTGGAGCTGATCTCGCTGACGACGAGGTACCAGGCGATGGCGATGCCGGCGACCCACCACGTGCTCACGTCCGGCGTGCGGAACCGCGGATGGATCCGCCCGAAATGCGCGGGCAGCGCATGCCGCCGCGCCATGGACAGCGCCGTGCGGGACGCCGGGATGATCGTCGTCTGGGTCGACGCCAGCGCGGACGTCGAGACCGCCAGCAGTACGACCCAGTGCCAGCCGCCCATGGCCTCCTCGGCGAGCAGGGCGAAGATGAACTCCTCCTCCGCCGCGTTCTCGGCCAGATAGGCCGCTCCGGCGTAGGCGACCACCGCGAAACCGACCGCCACATAGGTCACCAGCAGAATGACCGTCGACCACACGGCGGCCTTGCCGGGAGCGGTGGCGGAGTCCTCGGTCTCCTCGGTGAGGTTGACCGCCGACTCCCAGCCCCAGTAGATGAACACACCCAGCAGCAGGGCCCCGGTCAGCGATGCCCCGCCGGCTCCGAAGGGGTCCAGCCAGCTGATCGACGGTTCGACGGCGTCGAGCGTGCCGGTGTCGGCGTACACGCGGTACAGCGCCACCACGGCGAAGGCGAGCAGACAGACGACCTGCGCGAGGATCAGGATGTTCTGCACCTTGGCCGACACCTCGGTGCCGATGACACAGATGGCCGTCATCACCAGGATGAGCAGCACCGTGAGCAGCCGGCGAAGCACGTCGTCGTCCACCCAGCTGTCGAGGCCGAGGGCGAGCAGGGCGAAGGTCACGGCCACGTCCGCGAGCGACCCGACGACCAGCACCCCGGTCATCGCGATGGCCCAGCCGCCGAGCCACCCGGCCCACGGCCCCATGGCCCGGGTGACCCAGGAGAACGTGGTGCCGCAGTCCTGGTCGGCCTTGTTGAGGTAGTAGAACGCCGAGGCGATGAGCAGCATGGGCACGAACGACGCCAGCATCACACCGGGGGCGTGGATCCCCACCAGCGCCACCACCGGGCCGATGACCGCCGCCACCGAGTACGCCGGGGAGGTGGAGTTCAGCCCGATGACCAGTGCGTCGAGGAACCCGATCGCATTGGGCTTCAAGCCGGCGGACTGCGGCGGCGGGCCCGCGCCCGCGAGGTCCTCGGCCATGTTCCCTCACTCCCGTACTCCCGGTGTACGCCGGTTCCATAGAACAGGGAGTGAGAGAACATTCGAGTCATTGACGACCTTTGGCGGGCAAAGTCGTCAGCCCTCGGCGGGGGCCGAGACGAGGGCGGCCAGGTCCTCGGCGGTCCGCGGACCGTCCGCCGCCTCGGTCAACAGGCCGTGGGAGCGAAGGAGTTCGGTGGCCGCGACGCCCCACGGCAGCCGTAGTCCAGCCTGCTGGAGGAGATCGGTGCGGGCCAGCATGGTGGCCGCCGGACCGGTGCGTACGCCGGACGGGGTGAGGAGCGCCGCGTCGTCGGCCCAGCGCAGGGCCAGGTCGACGTCATGGGTGGCCATCACCACCGTGGTGCCGCTCGCGCGCAGTCCGTCGAGGGTGGCGAGCAGGCGCTCCTGGCCGTCCGGGTCGAGCCCGGCGGTCGGTTCGTCCAGGATCAGCACACGGGGCCGCATCGCCACCGCGCCCGCGATCGCGGTGCGCTTGCGCTGCCCGTACGACAGCAGGTGCGTGGGCCGGTCGGCCAGCGCGGTGATGTCCAGGGCGGTGAGCGCCTCGTCGACCCGCACACGTACCTCGGCATCGGCCAGACCGAGGTTCAGCGGGCCGAAGGAGACGTCCTGGGCGACGGACGCGGCGAACAGCTGGTCGTCCGGGTCCTGCACCACCAGCTGCACGGTCGTCCGTAGCCGGGTCAGCCCCTTGCGGTCGTACGTGACCGGCGTACCCGCCACGGTCAACCGGCCGTCGTGCGGGCGCAGTCCACCGCTGAGCAGCCGCATCAGCGTGGTCTTGCCACTGCCGTTGCGCCCGAGCAGCGCAAGCGCGCGCCCCTCGCGCACGTCGAAGTCGAGGTCGCTGAGGACGACGGGGCCGTCCTCGTAGGCGTAGGACGCGCCCCGCAGGGCGACCAGGGCGGTGGGCTCGCTCATGGCAGGGCCTTTTCCAGTACGAGGGTGAGGGCGGCCAGCGTCGCGAGCAGTGCGCAACTCGCGGCCGTGAAGCGGACGGAGACCCGGGCCTCGGGCACCAGGACACGCAGGGTGCCGTCGTAGCCGCGCCCGGCGAGCCCGGCCTGGAGCCGGGTGGCCCGGTCGAAGGCCCGCACGAAGGCGGTGGCCCCGAGCCCGGCCAGCGACCGCCACTCCGCGGCCCTGCCGGTGTGCCCGAGCCGGGCGGCCTGGGCCTCCCGGATACGGCGCATGGAGTCCAGGAGCAGGAAGCTCATGCGGTACGTCACCAGGGCGACGTCGACGACGGGCGCGGGCACGCCGGCCCTCACCAGGCGGGGCAGCAGATCGGACATCGGGGTGGTGAAGGCGAACAGCAGCACCCCGAGCGAGGCGGCCGAGGTGCGCAGCAGCAGCTCCCCGGCGCGCAGCGGGCCCTCGTCGGCCAGGGACACGAAGCCTTCCGGCCCGCCGACCTGGACCAGCAGCGTGACCGCGCCGGTCACACAGAAGCCGAGCGGGACGCGGTAGGCGCGCCACAGCCGCCGCGCGGGCACCCCCGCCGGACCCAGCAGTACGGCGAGGGCGGTGACCAGGACAAGTGCGGCTCCCGGCCAGGGCGGCAACGAGATCGCGAGCACGGTGAGGCCCAGCCCGAGCACGGCCTTGTCCACGGGGTGACGGCGGCGCCAGCGACTGCTGTGCGCCGCCGCGTCGATCGGCAGCACGAGGCGTCAGGCCCTCTCGGCCGTGGATTCCTCGGCGGCGGCGCCGGCCGGGCGATCGGCGTCGTCCCCCAGCCGCTCCAGCGCCCGCTGCTCGCCCTGCCGCCGTCCCCGGTGCAGGCCGAAGTAGTAGGCGAGGACCCCGGCACCGAGAGCCGCCTGGAGGGAGAACAGCGCCGACTCGATCTCGCCGGACGGCGGCTCGTACAGCGGCGAGAACCAGGGCTTGTAGTCCGGCTCGATCTCGGTGATCGCCGACTCCGCCTCGCCGTCGGCGCCCGTGAACGGCTCCTCCTTGTGGTCGCCGAGGCCGAGGGCCAGCGGTAGCACGGCGAGGGCGGCCACGACGAGCAGCAGCAGGACGTTGATCTTCGTGTTCTTGCTCATCGGACTCCGGCTCATCGGGTCACCGCCTCGGACTCGGTCTCGGTCCGGGACTGCTTCTTGGTCAGGAGCACGCCCAGCCGGGTCAGTTCGCCCTTGCTGGACTGCACCAGCAGCCGCATCACGAGGACCGTGAGGAGTCCCTCGCTCACCGCGAGGGGGATCTGGGTGACGGCGAAGATGGAGCCGAACTTGCCGAGCGCGCCCAGGAATCCGCTGCTCGGGTCGGGGAAGGCGAGCGCCAGCTGGACGCTGGTCACACAGTAGGTGGACAGGTCGGCGACGAAGGCCCCGGAGAAGACGGCGACCATCAGCGGCACGTCGTAACGCCGCAGCAGCTTGTAGATGGCGTATCCGGCCCAGGGACCGACGATCGCCATCGAGAAGACGTTGGCGCCGAGGGTGGTCAGACCGCCGTGCGCGAGCAACAGCGCCTGGAAGAGCAGCGTGATGGTGCCCAGGACGGCCATGATCGGCGGCCGGAACAGGATGGCACCGAGGCCGGTGCCGGTGGGATGCGAGCAGCTGCCGGTCACCGAGGGCAGCTTCAGCGCGGACAGGACGAACGTGAAGGCTCCGGAGGCGCCGAGGAGCAGGGTGCTCTCCGGGTGCTCCTTGACCTCACGGGTGAGTGAACGGACGCCGTGGACGACGAAGGGCGCGGACGCGACGCCCCAGGCGACCGCGTGCGCCGGAGGCAGGAAACCCTCGGCTATGTGCATGGCTCAGCAGACCCTCTCCAGCACCTCGTGGATGGTTGACGTGCCTTGGCCGGTCTCCTGGCTGACGGGTAGCACCGCCCGTGCTCCGCCTTCCCGGGTCCCGAAGGACCCAGTGGCTGCCCGTGAGGGCCGGAGCCGGACTTCCCGATTCACAGTGGCGAGGGCCGCACCGGCATCACACCGGATTTCCCGTTCACCAAGGCGTGGTGACAGTAGTGCCCGGACCGGGTGGCTGACAAGCGCGCCTCGGGGGCGTGAAAGAGGTGCTCGGCCGCTCGCGACGTGCCCGGACAGCGGGTCGGGGTGAGAAATCACGTTGTGGCGAGGGGCGACCGTCTGCCTACGATGAGCGACGACCGATCTTGAGATCCAAGCTCGCATCGAGGACCGAACTCATACCGACGGTCACCCTCGTATCGGGAACGCTCAGAAGGGGACACGTTGCAGTCGGCGTCACTCGCCATAGGTGGCGAGTACACGGACGACTTCGGGCTGTCCACCCTGGCCTTCGCGGGCCATCTGCTGGTCATCGTCGCGTCGTTCGCCGTCACCAGCCTCTTCGCCGCGAAGCTCATGGCCCTCATCGGTGGTCCCGGACGCACCGTGGCGTGCGGCATCGCCGCCGCTGTGGCCGGGGTGGGGCTGTTCCTCGCCTTCGGGGACGGCCCGGTGTCCACCACCGCTTCGCTGGCCGTGTTCTGCGTCGGCTTCGCCGCCGTCTACCCGGTCGTCTTCGGCCGCTCCCTCCAGGTCTTCCCCGAACTGCAGGGACCGGCGTCCTCGCTGAGCATGAGCGGCCGGGCGCTGCTGGTCACCCTGTTCACCGGGGTCGCGAGCGGCCTGTCCACCGGGGAGGCCGTCGTCACCGCCGGGGTGATGGCCGTGGCCACCGTCGTGGCCGTGCCGCTGGCCTTCCTCAAGCCCCGCACCACGGCTTGATACGGCTCTTCCGACTCGTAGGAAGTTCCCTCGTCGACGCGTAACGTGAATCCACATGAAGATCCTCATCAGCGCCGACATGGAGGGTGCCACCGGCGTGACCTGGCCGGCCGACGTACTGCCCGGGACGTCGCAGTGGGAGCGGTGCCGGGGGATGTTCACCTCGGACGTCAATGCCGCCGTGCTGGGATTCCTCGACGGGGGCGCCGACGAGGTCGTCATCAACGAGGCCCACTGGAGCATGCGCAATCTGCTGCTCGAACGGCTCGACGAGCGGGCGGAGATGCTCACCGGCCGGCACAAGGCGCTGTCCATGGTCGAGGGCGTGCAGCACGGCGACGTGGACGGCATCGCCTTCGTCGGCTACCACGCGGGCGCCGGCATGGAGGGCGTCCTCGCCCACACCTACCTCGCCAACTCCGTCACCGGCGTGTGGCTGAACGACGTGCGGGCGAGCGAGGGACTGCTGAACGCGCGTGTCGTCGCCGAGTACGGTGTGCCCGTCGTGCTCGTCACCGGCGACGACGTGGCCTGCGAGGACGCCCTCGGGTACGCGCCCGAGGCGCTGAAGGTCGCCGTCAAGGACCATGTCTCGCGGTACGCCGCCGTGTGCCGTACGCCGGCCAGGACCGCCGCCGACATCCGGGCCGCCGCCAAGGAGGCGGCCGCGCTTGCGGTCCGTCAGGCGCCGGTGAGCGAGGGCCCGTTCACCGTCGCCCTCGAATTCGACGCCGAGCATCTCGCGATGGCTGCCACCGTCGTCCCGGGTGTCGAACGGATCGGGGAGCGGAAGGTGGCGTACACGAGCGAGCGCATGTACGAGGGAATCCGTACCTTCAAGGCGGTCACCACGATCGTCTCGGCCGCGGTGGAGGAGCAGTATGGCTGACCAGCAGGCACTGGACGAGGTCGTGACGTTCACCTCCGACCTCATCCGCATCGACACGACCAACCGGGGCGGCGGCGACTGCCAGGAGCGCCCGGCCGCGGAGTACGCCGCCGAGTGGCTGGCCGAGGCGGGCCTGGAGCCCACGATGCTGGAGCGCACCAAGGGCCGGACGAACGTCGTCGCCCGCTTCGAGGGCACCGACCCGTCGGCCGACGCGCTGCTGGTCCACGGTCATCTGGACGTGGTGCCGGCGCAGGCCGCCGAGTGGAGCGTGCACCCCTTCTCCGGGGAGATCCGCGACGGGGTGGTGTGGGGGCGGGGCGCGGTCGACATGAAGAACATGGACGCGATGATCCTGGCCGTCGTCCGGGCCTGGGCCCGGCAGGGCGTACGGCCCCGACGGGACGTCGTGATCGCGTTCACCGCCGACGAGGAGGCCAGCGCCGAGGACGGCTCCGGGTTCCTCGCCGACCGGCACGCGGGGCTCTTCGAGGGCTGCACCGAGGGCTTCAGCGAGTCCGGCGCCTTCACCGTCCACGACGGCAGCGGGCGGCAGATCTACCCGATCGCGGCGGGGGAGCGCGGCACCGGCTGGGTCAAGCTCACCGCACGCGGGAAGGCCGCGCACGGCTCCCGGCCCAACGGGGAGAACGCGGTGACCCGCCTCGCCGCCGCCGTCACCCGGATCGGCGCCCACGAGTGGCCGCTGCGGCTGACCCCGACGGTCCGCGCCGCCCTCACCGAACTCGCCGCGCTGTACGGCCTGGAGGCCGACCTGGACGACGTGGACGGCTTGCTGGAGAAGCTCGGCCCGGTGGCCGGGCTCGTCGAGGCGACCGTCCGCAACAGCGCCAACCCGACCATGCTGGAGGCGGGTTACAAGGTCAACGTGGTCCCCGGGGAGGCCGTGGCCTACGTCGACGGCCGCTATCTCCCGGGCATCGAGGACGAGTTCCGTGCCACCCTCGACGAACTCACCGGGCCCGACGTGGACTGGGAGTTCCACCATCGCGAGGTGGCCCTCCAGTCGCCGGTGGACTCGCCGACGTACGCCAGGATGCGCGCCGCCGTCGAGGAGTTCGCACCCGAGGGGCACGTCGTGCCGTACTGCATGCCCGGCGGCACGGACGCCAAGCAGTTCTCACGGCTCGGCATCACCGGCTACGGCTTCTCCCCGCTGAAGCTGCCGGAGGGCTACGACTACGGGGCGATGTTCCACGGTGTCGACGAGCGCGTGCCGGTGGAGGCGCTGCACTTCGGCGTCCGTGTCCTCGACCGCTTCCTGCGGACGGCCTAGGCGAGATGGGGGAGACAGTGCGGACGCTGGCGTACGGTTCCTGGCCCTCGCCCATCGACGCGGCCCTCGCCGCCACCCACGACGGGCACCCCGAGTGGGTGGGCTTCGTCGGCGACGAGGTGTGGTGGACCGAGCCGCGGCCCACGGAGGGCGGCCGGCGCACCCTGGTGCGGCGGCGGGCCGAGGGGATGGAGGACTCCGTGCTGCCCGCTCCGTGGAACGTGCGCAGCAGGGTCGTCGAGTACGGCGGGCAGCCCTGGGCGGGCGTGCTGGTCGACGGGCGGCCGCTCGTCGTCTTCGTCGACTTCGCCGATCAGCGGCTCTACCGGTACGACGAGGGCGGCGAGCCGCGACCGCTCACTCCCGTGTCGGCCGTGGGCGGCGGACTGCGCTGGGCGGAGCCGCAGGTGCGGCTCGAACTCGGCGAAGTGTGGTGCGTGCTGGAGGAGTTCACGGGGGAGGGGCCCACCGATGTGCGGCGCGTCCTGGCCGCCGTCCCGCTGAACGGATCGGCGGCCGAGGACCGCAACGCCGTACGCGAACTCACCGACGACCGGCACCGGTTCGTCACCGGGCCGCGGATCTCGCCCGACGGGCGGCGGACGGCCTGGCTCGCCTGGGACCATCCGCGCATGCCCTGGGACGGCACGGAGCTGCTGGTCGCCGACGTCGGCGCCGACGGCACGCTCGGCAGCCCGCGGGCCGTCGCCGGTGGCCCGGAGGAGTCGATCGCCCAGGTCGACTGGGCGTTTGACGGCCGGCTGCTGTACGTCAGCGACCGCGGCGGCTGGTGGAACCTCTACCGCGACGGCGACCCCCTGTGCCCGCGCGACGAGGAGTTCGGCGGGCCGCTGTGGAAGCCGGGCCTGCGCTGGTTCGCCCCACTGGAGGGCGGGCTCGTCGCCGTGGTGCACGGCCGCGGGCCGACCGCCCTCGGGGTGCTGGACCCCGAGACCGGCGAGATCGTCGACGCGGCGGGCCCCTGGACGGAGTTCGAGCCGACACTCGCGGTGTACGGCGAGCGGATCGTCGCCGTCGGCGCCAGCCCGCGCAGCGCGCACGAGGTGGTCGAACTCGACACCTGTACGGGCCGTGCCCGGGTCATCGGCGCCGAACACGACGACGCCGTCGACCCCGCCTACTACCCCGAGCCGCAGATCCGCACCTTCACCGGCCCCGCCGGGGACGAGATCCACGCGCACGTCTACCCACCCCACAACCCCGGGTGCGTGGCCCCCGCCCATACCCCGCCTCCGTTCGTCGTCTGGGCGCACGGCGGGCCGACCGGCCGGGCGCCCCTCGTGCTCGACCTGGCCATCGCCTACTTCACCTCGCGCGGCATCGGGGTCGCCGAGGTCAACTACGGCGGCTCCACCGGGTACGGCAGGGAGTACCGCAACCGGCTGCGCGAGCAGTGGGGCGTGGTCGACGTCGAGGACTGCGCGGCCGTCGCGCTCGCCCTCGCCGACGAGGGCACAGCCGACCGCGACCGGCTCGCCATCCGCGGCGGCAGCGCGGGCGGCTGGACCGCGGCCGCGTCGCTCACCACCACCGACGTCTACGCCTGCGGCACGATCCTCTACCCCATCCTCGACCTGGCCGGCTGGGGTGCCGGGGAGACCCACGACTTGGAGTCGCGGTACCTGGAGACCCTGGTCGGACCGCTCGCCGAGGTGCCGGCACGGTACGCGGAACGGTCACCCGCCGTGCACGCCGACCGTCTCACCGTGCCGTTCCTGCTGCTCCAGGGTCTGGACGACGTCATCTGCCCGCCCGCCCAGTGCGAGCGGTTCCTCGCCCGCATGGAGGGACGCCGGGTGCCGCACGCCTACATCGCCTTCGAGGGGGAGGGCCACGGTTTCCGGCGGGCGGAGACCATGATCCGCGTCCTGGAGTCCGAACTCTCCCTGTACGCCCAGGCCTTCGGACTCAACCCGCCCGGAGTGCCGAAACTGGAGCTCACCAAGTGAACACGCCCGTACGGCCGCTCCTGCGGCCGTCCCGCCTCGCCCCCGGCGCCCGCGTGGCCGTCGTCGCACCCAGCGGGCCGGTGTCCGAGGAGCGGCTGCAGGCCGGGCTCGACATACTGCGCGGCTGGGATCTCGATCCGGTGGTGGCACCCCATGTGCTGGACCGGCACGGGCAGTTCGCCTATCTGGCGGGCAGCGACGCCGACCGGGCCGCCGATCTGGAGACCGCCTGGTGCGACCCTTCCGTGGCCGCGGTGCTGTGCGCCCGGGGCGGTTACGGGGCCCAGCGCATGGTCGGCCTTCTCGACTGGGAGGCGATGCGGGCGGCCGGGCCGAAGGTGTTCGTCGGATTCAGCGACGTCACGGTGATGCACGAGGCGTTCGCCACGCGGCTCGGGCTGGCCACGCTCTACGGGCCGATGGCGGCGGGCATCGACTTCATCAAGAACGCGCGGGCGCAGGAGCATCTGAGGGCCACCCTGTTCGAGCCGGAGTCGGTGCGCACGATCACCTCCACCGGCTCCGCGCTGGTACCGGGCCGGGCGCGCGGCGTCACGTTCGGCGGCTGTCTCTGTCTGCTCGCGGCCGAGGCGGGCACCCCGCACGCCCGGACCTCCGCGCGCGGCGGACTGCTGTGCCTGGAGGACGTGGGTGAGGAGACGTACCGGCTCGACCGCTGTCTCACCCAACTCCTGCGGGCCGGCCTGTTCGACGGCGTGCGCGGGGTGCTGCTCGGGTCGTGGCAGGAGTGCGAGCCGTACGAGCGGGTGCGTGCGCTGCTGTCTGACCGGCTGGGCGGCCTCGGTGTGCCCGTTGTGGAGGAGTTCGGGTTCGGGCACGGTGAAGGGGCGCTGACGATTCCCCTCGGGGTCGGCGCCGAACTCGACGCCGACGCGGGGACGTTGACCCTCGACGAGCCCGCCCTCGCCTGACCCGCCCTTCACTGAATTTCTGTCAAGAAACCACCGTCACGGCGATTGACCTCGTCTGACACGTGTCACACCATGACAACCGGCCAGTACTTACTGGTCGGTAAACAGGGCTGTCCTCAACGTGCCTCAGTGTGGAGGTCTCCGTGTCCCGACGTGTGCCCAGATTCCGAGCCCCGCTCGCTCTCCTCCTCGGCGCCACGCTCACCGCACCCCTCGCGCTCACCGCTCCGGCCGCCGCCGCGAGCGCCCAGTTCACCGTCACCGCCCTGAAGTTCACCGTCCAGGCAGGCGGCCGCACCTGCATCGTCGACGCCGACCTGTACCGGCCCGCGGGCGTGGACCGCGCCCACCCCGCACCCGCCGTCCTCGCCACCAACGGCTTCGGCGGCAGCAAGTCCGACGGTTCGACCGACGCCATCGGCAAGACCTTCGCCCAGCGCGGATACGTCTCCCTCGTCTACTCCGGGCTCGGCTTCGGCGAGTCGGGCTGCCTCATCTCGCTCGACGACCCCACCATCGACGCGGTCGCCGCCTCCCGGCTGATCGACTTCCTGGGCGGCAGCCGCGCCGCCGACGACGGCACGAAAGCCGACTTCGTCACCCTCGACGCCCCGGGCGACCCGCGCCTCGGCATGGTGGGCGGCTCCTACGGCGGGGCCATCCAGCTGGCCACGGCGGCCGTCGACCAGCGCCTCGACGCGCTGGTGCCGATGATCACCTGGCACGACCTGGTGTACTCCCTCGACCCGAACAACGCGACAGCCGGCAGCAATGTGCCGGGCGCCTTCAAATGGCAGTGGGCCAACGGCTTCTACCTCATCGGCGAGGGCCAGCCCCTGCTGGAGCCGAACCTCGACCCCTCCCGCGTCAACTCCCTCGCCTGCCTGCACTTCGTCACCAAGGTCTGCGACACCGTCCGCACCCTCAACTCCGGCCGCTACCCGGCGAAGCAGACCGCCGAGCTGCTCACCTACGCACGCGGCGTCTCGCCGGTCTCGTACCTGAACCGCGTCAAGGCACCCACCCTGCTCGTCCAGGGCCAGGCCGACAGCCTCTTCAACCTCAACGAGGCGACGGCGACGTACAAGACCCTCAAAGCCCAAGGAACGCCGACGAAGATGATCTGGCAGTCCTGGGGCCACAGCGGCGGCATCAGCGACCCCGCCGCCGGTGAACTCAACCTCGGCCAGGGCAACTTGGAGACCAGCTACGTCGGCCGCCGCATCCTCGCCTGGTTCGACCGCTACCTGGGGAAACGGAACGTCGACACCGGACCGGACTTCGCCTACTACCGCGACTGGATCACCGACCCCAACGACACCTACGCCACCACCGACCGCGTCCCCGCGCTCAGCCGGACGCTCTACCTCTCCGGCGACGGCAAGCTCGTCGACAACCGCCGCAAGGTGGCCCGCGGCAGCCGGACGTACACCAACTGGCTCGTCCCCACCAGCCACTCCGAGAGCTCACTCGCCGGAGCCATCGGCCTCCCGGACCCGGCGCCGTACGACACCGAGGGCACCTACCTCGGCTGGACCAGCGAGCCGCTCGCGCGCACCACCGACGTCGTGGGCGCACCCCGGGCCACCCTGAAGGTCGTCTCCCCGCGGGCGGAGCGGACCCAGCACTCCGGGGACGCCGCCGACAAGCTCGTCCTGTTCGCCAAGCTGTACGACGTCGCGCCCGACGGCACGAAGACGCTGGTGCACCGGCTGGTCGCACCGGTCCGCGTGCCCGACGTCACCAAGAGCTTCACCGTGACCCTGCCGGGGATCGTGCACCGGTACGAGAAGGGGCACCGGCTGCGGTTCGTGATCGCGGCGAGTGACGACGCGTACTTCGGGAACCGGGGGATCAAGCCGGTGACCGTGGTCAGCGCGCCCGAGGACACGGGGGTGATCGAACTGCCGGTGATCGGCTGAGCGCTTGCAGGGTCGCTCACCATGCGTGATCGCGTCGCCGGGAGCATCCTAGTCATATGACCGCGAGGACGACGTCGCAGGGTGGCAGGAAGGCGGGCGGGACGCAGAGCGGCCGGCGCGGTGCGCTGACCCCCAAGGGGATCATCGTGCTGGTGCTGCTCGCCCTCGCCCTGGTCCTCGTCTTCGAGAACACCCGCGAGACCGAGATCCGTCTGCTGGTGCCCCTGGTCACGATGCCGCTGTGGCTGGCGCTGCTCGCCATGGGGGTCATCGGTGCGCTGGTCGGGGCGTACTTCATGGGCCGGCGTCGATAGCGGGTCGTCGTAGGCTGGCGCAATGCCTCACCCCGCGTCCCGCTATCTCGCCGAAGGCCCCCGCGTGGGCATACGTCACTTCACGTACGAGGACAGCGCGGAGTTCACGGCGCGTGCCCGGGAGAGCAAGGAACTGCACCATCCGTGGCTCTTCCCGCCGGACGGCGCCGCGGCGTACGCCGCCTACGCGGGACGGCTGATCGAGGATCCGAGCAAGGCGGGGTTCCTGGTCTGCGCGAAGGACGACGGTGGGGGGATCGCCGGGTTCGTCAACATCAACAACATCGTCGAGGGCGCCTTCCAGTGCGGGGCCCTGGGCTACGGCGCCTTCGCCCACGCGGCCGGGCGCGGCCTGATGCGCGAGGGTCTCGACCTGGTGGTGGGCCACGCCTTCGGGCCGCTGCGGCTGCACCGGCTGGAGATCAACGTCCAGCCGGCCAACACCGCCTCGATCGCCCTCGCCCGCGCCTGCGGCTTCCGCCTGGAGGGCTTCTCGCCGGGCATGCTCTTCATCGACGGGGCCTGGCGGGATCACGAGCGGTGGGCGATCACCGCCGAGATGCGGGCCTAGCCGGCCGGCGCCCCCCGGCGAACTCGTCGCGCTGCTGGCCGACATCATCGTGTCGGCCTTGGACCAGCCCTGACGATCAGCCCTGGCGGTCCACGTACTCGTAGATCGCCCCGTCGGGATGCATCGCGATCAGGTTGCGGCCCACCGGCGTCGGCACCGGACCCGCGATGATGTGCGCACCCAGTTCGGTGAGCACCTGGTGGGCCTCCTCGACGTCCTTCACGGCGATCGTCGCCGCGACCTTGCGCAGCACCTCCAGCTCGGCCTCCGGGCCGCTCATCAGCAGGAAGCAGCCGATCGCGGCCACCTGGACGCCGCCGCGTTCGAAGCGGAGGGCTTGGCCGCCCGCGAGCCGTTCGTAGAAGGGGACTGCCCTCTCCAGGTCGTCGACGCACACGCGCAGCGTGGTTCCCAGGATGTCCATACGGACGAGCCTAGTTGGGGGAGCCGGGGCTGGGGAGATCGTTTCACGCGATCCCCTCACTCCGAGGGGTTCACGTGCGGGTACGTGCCGTGACACACGCTGTTATGCGCACGCCTGTGCGGGTACTCGGCGCCCATGGACCGCTTGGATCATCTTGAGCACCTGGACAAGCAACTGGTCGACGAGCTGGCGCAGGTGGCGCGGGAGACCGTGCGCGACGAACTGCGCGAGCAGACACGCAGGCAGCGCCGCCGGGCCATGCTCTACGCCGGTTCCGGCGCCGTCGCCCTGTACGCGGGCGCGGCCCTCGCGCTCGCCCTCGGGCTGGGCCTCGCCACCGGGCTGCCGGACTGGGCCGCGGCACTGATCACCGCGGCGATCCTCGGCGTGGTGGCGTATGCGCTGCGCGGCGCCGCACGCCCGTCGGCGTCCCGGCCGATGCCGGACCACGCGGCGGAGCCGGGACACGCCCCCGGACGCACCGTCGGCGGCAGCGCCCCGGTCGCCCCGCCCGGCGGGCTCGGCCTGCCGTATCCCCCGATGCCGGCCGGCCCGCCCGAGGCGGGAGTGCCCGGCGCGGGGACACCGCACGCGCCCGGGGCGCGGCAGCCGCACCCGGACGACATCGACCCCGAGCAGCCGCACCACCGGGCGTGAGGCCGGTGCGCAAGCCGCGGGAGGGGGCCCTGCCGAAGCGCGGCAGGGCCGTCGTCGTGACCGGGGCCAGCGGCGGTGTCGGCCGGGCCGCGGCCCTGGCCTTCGCCGCGCGGGGTGACCGGGTCGCCCTGCTCGCCCGGGGACGCGAGGGTCTCGCCGGTGCGGCGGACGAAGTGCAGCGGGCCGGCGGTGAGGCCCTGGTCGTCACCGTGGACATGGCCGACGCCAAGGCCGTCGACGACGCGGCCCAGCAGGTCGTCGACGCCTTCGGGCAGATCGACGTCTGGGTCAACAACGCCTTCGCCGGGATCTTCGCCCCCTTCACCGAGATCACTCCGGACGAGTTCCGGCGGGTGACCGAAGTGACGTACCTGGGGTATGTGTTCGGCACCCGGGCCGCCCTGCGGCACATGCTGCCGCGCGACCGGGGCACGATCGTGCAGGTCGGCTCCGCGCTCGCCTACCGCGGGGTCCCGCTGCAGTCGGCGTACTGCGGGGCGAAGCACGCGATTCAGGGGTTCAACGAGTCGCTGCGCTGCGAGCTGCTCCGCGACGGGAGCCGGGTGCGTACGACGATGGTGCAGATGCCCGCTCTCAACACCCCGCAGTTCGACTGGGTGTTGAGCCGTGTGCCGGGACGCGCCAGGCCGGTGGCGCCGGTGTACCAGCCGGAGGTGGCCGCGCGGGCGATCGTGCACGCCGCGGGGCACGGGCGGCGCCGGGAGTACTGGGTCGGGGGTTCGACGGTGGCGACGCTGATGGCCAACGCCGTCGTTCCCGGGTTCCTGGACCGGTATCTGGCGCGTACCGGGTTCGACGCGCAGCACGACGAGGGCGAGCAGGCCGCTCCGGGGAACCTGTGGACGCCGGCGGACGGTCCGCACGGGCGGGACTTCGGGGCGCACGGGCGTTTCGACGAGGAGTCCCGCCCGGGAAGCCGCCAGGAGTGGCTGTCCCGCAACCGTGGCAGGGTGGGGCGGGCGGTCACGATCGGCGTCGGCGTGCTGGCTGCACGTCGGCTGAGCCGCCTGGCTCGCCGCTGAGCGCTCCGGTGCTGCCGCGACGCGATGGGCCGTGTCAGCCGACCCGGAACTCCTGCACCTCCTCCGCCCTCAGCGTCAGCCCGTGGCCGAGGCCCTGGGTCGGGGTGATCGTGCCGCCCCTGGGATCCAGGGCGCCGTCGAAGAACATGTCCTCCACGCGGACGTGGTCGTGGAACCACTCGATGTGCCGCAGGTTGGGCAGGGCGGCCGCCGCCGCGGCGTGGGCGTGCGGTGCGCAGTGGGCCGAGACCTCCAGGCCGTGGGCCTGGGCCAGGGCTGCGGCGCGCAGGAACTCGGTCAGGCCGCCGCAGCGGGTCGCGTCGATCTGGAGGCAGTCGACCGCGCCCGCGGCGATCATGCGGGCGAAGTACGGGAGGTCGTAGCCGTATTCGCCGGCCGTGACGTCGCACGGCAGGGTGTCGCGGATCAGCCGCAGCCCGGTCAGGTCGTCCGAGGACACCGGCTCCTCGAACCAGCCGACGCCGTGCTCGGCGAGGGCGTGACCGACGCGGATCGCCTGCTTGCGGGTGTAGGCGCCGTTGGCGTCCACGTACAACTCCGCCTCGACGCCGATCACCTGGCGGGCCGCCCGGACCCGGGCCACGTCGCGCAGGGCCGCGCGGCCCCAGTCCTCGCCGATCTTTATCTTCACGCGCGGGATGTGCTGGCCGTGCACCCAGCCGTTCAACTGCGCGGCCAGATGCGTGTCGTGGTACGTCGTGAAGCCTCCGCTGCCGTAGACGGGGACGCGTTCGCGGCAGCTGCCCAGCAGCCGGGCCAGGGGCAGTTCGAGGAGTCGGGCCTTGAGGTCCCACAGGGCGATGTCCAGCGCCGAGAGCGCGCACGCGGCGATGCCCGGGCGGCCCGCGTTGCGGATCGCCCTGGTCATCGCGTCGTGCGCGGCGGGGATGTCCAGGGCGCCTCGTCCCTCGACGAGGGGCGCGAGGTGGTCGCGCAGGAAGTCGCCGACCGCCGCCGGGCCGTAGGTCCAGCCGGTGCCGGTCGCGTCGCCCGCCGTCACCTCGGCGATCACCACGGTCGTGGAGTTCCAGGCCAGGGTGCCGTCCGCCTCGGGGGCGTCGGTGGGCACCGTGTAGACGGAGACGACGGGGAGATGGAGTTTCATCGCGTGGGCCCGCCCCTCGTCACGGCTGAAGCTGAGGCAGCACCTTGGTGCGGTAGAAGTCGAAGAACCCGCGCTGATCGGGGCCGATCTGGCTGACGTAGACCCGGTCGAAGCCCGCGTCGGCGAAGGCGTTCAGCTCGGCCACGTGCTCGTCGACGTCGTCGCCGCACACCGTGTTCTCGCTCACCATCTGCTCGGTGACCAGCGGTTCCAGCTGCTCGAAGTGGCGCGGCGAGGGCAGGATCTGGGCCATCTCGCCGGGCAGCAGCTGGTTGGACCACAGCCGCCGCACCGTGCGTACGGCGTCGTCGCGGTCGGTGCCGTAGCAGACCTTCGTGCCGCCCATCACCGGCTTGGCGTGCCCGCCGCCCTTGCGGAACTGGGTGACCAGCTCCTCGTCCGGCATCATCGTGATGAAGCCGTCGCCGACGCGGGCCGCCAGGGCCGTCGCCGCCGGGCCGAAGCCGGAGATGTCGATCTGGACCGGTTCGTCGGGGACCGTGTAGAGGCGGGCGTTCTCCACCCGGTAATGGCTGCCGTAGTGGCTGATCTCCTCGCCGGTGAACAGCCGGCGCATGATCAGGATCGCCTCCTCCAGCATCTCGAGACGGACGCTCGCGGGCGGCCACACATGACCCAGGACGTGCTCGTTGAGGGCTTCGCCCGAGCCGACGCCGAGCCGGAAGCGGCCGTTCGTCATGACCGCGGAGGTCGCCGCGGCCTGCGCCACCACCGCCGGATGGATCCGCACGGTCGGGCAGGTCACGGCCGTCTCGACCGGCAGCGACACCGCCTCCGAGATCGCGCCGATCACCGACCACACGAAGGGGCTCTCGCCCTGCGCGTCGTTCCACGGGTGGTAGTGGTCCGAGATCCACAGCGACTGGAATCCGGCCTGCTCCGCCATCCTCGCCTGCTCGACGAGTTCGGCGGGACGGAACTCCTCGCACGCCAGGAAATAGCCGTACTCGGGCATGGGGGGCACCTCCGGAACTGCCGCGTCGGGTCGGCGGCGGGGACGGGTCGCCGTCCGGGTACCCGGCGGCCAGGCGGGAAACCGACCCGGAACCGGGACGTACGGGTCGGCGCTCCGGAAGCCGGCGCCGGCCGGGGGGCGACGTTTGGGGGCCTTGACCAGGGGGACGCGGAAGGCTCCCGAGGTACGCGACAGCCCCGGAGGCAAACCGTGAGTCGACCCCGCATCGTGATCGTCGGCGCCGGATTCGCCGGGTACCGGGCGGCCCGCACCCTGTCCCGGCTCACCCGGAACAAGGCCGACATCACCCTGCTGAACCCGACCGACTACTTCCTGTATCTGCCCCTGCTGCCCCAGGTCGCCGCCGGCATCCTGGAACCACGCCGGGTGACCGTCTCGCTCTCCGGCACCCTGCCTCATGTACGGCTCGTGCTGGGCGAGGCCGACTCCATCGACCTCGACGGGCACACCGTCCACTACACCGGACCCGAGGGCGACGGCGGAAGCCTGCGCTTCGACCGGCTGATCCTCGCCGCGGGCAGCGTCAACAAGCTGCTGCCCATCCCCGGCGTCGCCGAGCACGCGCACGGCTTCCGCGGCCTGCCCGAGGCGCTGTACCTGCGCGACCACGTGACCCGGCAGGTGGAGCTGGCGGCCGCCGACGACCCCAAGAGCTGCGCCGCGCGGTGCACTTTCGTCGTCGTAGGTGCCGGATACACCGGTACGGAGGTCGCCGCGCAGGGCCAGCTCTTCACCGACGCCCAGGTGCGCAAACACCCTCTGCGGGCCGGTATGCGGCCGCGCTGGCTGCTGCTCGACATCGCCGACCGCGTCCTGCCCGAGCTGGACCCGAGGCTCTCCCGCACCGCCGACCGGGTGCTGCGGCAGCGGGGCGTGGACGTACGGATGGGCACCTCCGTGAAGGAGGCCACACACGGTGGGGTGTTGCTGACCGACGGCGAGTTCGTCGACACCCGCACCCTGGTGTGGTGCGTCGGAGTACGGCCCGACCCGCTCGCCGAGTCCCTGGGCCTGCCCCTTGAGCGGGGCCGCCTCCTCGTCGACCCCCACCTCCAGGTGCCGGGCCGGCCCGAGGTGTTCGCAGCGGGGGACGGAGCCGCCGTGCCCGACCTGGAGAAGCCCGGAGAGTACACGCCGATGACGGCCCAGCATGCCTGGCGGCAGGGCAAGACCGTGGCCCACAACGTCGCCGCGTCCCTGGGCCTCGGTGAGCGGCGCGCCTACCGCCACCGCGACATGGGCTTCGTCGTGGACCTCGGCGGCGTCAAGGCGGCCGCCAACCCGCTCGGCGTCCACCTGTCCGGCGTGGCGGCGGGCGCCGTCACCCGCGGCTACCACCTCGCCGCGATGCCCGGCAACCGCGTACGCGTCGCCGCCGACTGGCTCCTGGACGCCGTACTGCCGCGCCAGGCCGTGCAGTTGGGGCTGGTTCGCTCGTGGTCGGTGCCGCTGGACACCGCCTCCCCGGAGCTGGCGCGCACGCCGGGGCGGCCGGAGAAGGCGCCCTCGGCGGGACCGAATCCCGGGGAGTCCGGATCGTCCGGACGCGAGCCCGAGTCCGCGAAGGGGCGGCAGCCGAGCAGCGCGCCGGCGAAGAACCGGCCCGGCGGTGAGCCCGCGAAGAACCAACCTGGCGGTGAACCCGCCAAGAACCAGCCCGGCGGCGCGCCGGCCAAGGACCAGCCAGCCGGTGAACCCGCCACGCGTCCGGGGCCCGGCCCCGCAACCGGGTCCGAGCCGCCCGACCCCGTCCAGGACCCCGACGCCGGCAAGCACCCCGAGCCGCCCGGCCCGGTGACGCGACCCGATCTGCGCGCGGGCCGTGGGCCGGACCCCGGTACCTCCGCGGACGACGAAGCACCGCCCGGCTCGCCGGCCGTGCACAAGCCGCACCCGGACGCCCCCATAGCCCCCGAACCCCGCTCCCGCCAGCCTTCCGAAGGAGACCAGGACACCCATGAACACCGCTGAACTCGTCGAACTGGCCCAGCAGTTGCGCGTGGACAGTGTGCGTGCCTCCGACGCCGCGGGGTCGGGGCATCCGACGTCGTCGATGTCCGCCGCGGATCTGATGGCCGTACTCCTCGCGGAGCACCTCCGCTACGACATCGACCGCCCCGCCCACCCCGGCAACGACCGCTTCGTCCTCTCCAAGGGGCACGCCTCACCCCTCCTCTACGCCGCCTACAAGGCCGCGGACGCCATCGAGGACGGCGAACTGGTCACCTTCCGCAAGCTCGGCAGCCGGCTCGAAGGGCATCCGACGCCGCGGCGGCTGCCGTGGGTGGAGACCGCGACCGGTTCGCTCGGGCAGGGCCTGCCGATCGGCGTCGGCATCGCGCTGGCCGGGAAGCGGCTGGACCGGACCGGGTACCGGGTGTGGGTGCTGTGCGGGGACAGCGAGCTCGCCGAGGGATCCGTGTGGGAGGCCGCCGAGCACGCGGCGTACGAGCATCTGGACAACCTCACCGCGATCGTCGACGTGAACCGGCTCGGCCAGCGCGGCCCGACCCGGCACGGGCACGACCTCGACGCCTACGCCCGCCGCTTCCAGGCCTTCGGCTGGCACACCGTCGAGGTCGACGGGCACGACGTGGACGCCATCGACCGTGCCTACGGGGAGGCCCGGTCCACCGTCGGGCAGCCCACCGTGATCCTCGCCCGCACCCTCAAGGGCAAGGGCGTCGGCGCCGTCGAGGACCGCGAGGGACTGCACGGCAAGCCGCTGCCGGACGCCGACGAGGCCATCGCCGAACTCGGCGGACCGCGTGACCTGCGCGTCCGGGTCCACGAGCCGCCCGCCACCCGCATGCTGCACGCCGTGCCCGCCGGACACCTCGAACTGCCCCGCTGGGAGAAGGGGGAGGAGGTCGCCACCCGCAACGCCTACGGCGAGGCGCTCGCCGCGCTCGGCACCGGACGCGGCGACATCGTCGCCCTCGACGGCGAGGTGAGCGACTCCACCCGCGCCGAGTTCTTCGCCAAGGCACACCCCGACCGGTTCTTCGAGTGCTACATCGCCGAACAGCAGCTGGTCGCCGCGGCCGTGGGGCTCGCGACGCGCGGCTGGGTGCCGTACGCCTCCACCTTCGCGGCCTTCCTCACCCGCGCCCACGACTTCGTGCGCATGGCGTCGGTCAGCGGTGTCGGCATCAACCTCGTCGGCTCGCACGCGGGCGTCGCCATCGGACAGGACGGGCCGAGCCAGATGGGCCTGGAGGACCTGGCGATGATGCGGGCCGTGCACGGCTCGACCGTGCTCTACCCGTGTGACGCCAACCAGACCGCGCAGCTCGTCGCCGCCATGGCGGGTCTCGACGGCGTCCGCTATCTGCGCACCTCGCGCGGCGCCGCCCCGGTGATCTACGGCCCCGACGAGGAGTTCCCCGTCGGCGGCTGCAAGGTGCTGCGCTCCAGCGACCGCGACCGGCTGACCGTCGTCGCGGCCGGCGTCACCGTGCACGAGGCACTCGCCGCCGCCGACGCGCTGGACCGCGACGGCATCCAGGTCAGGGTCGTCGACCTCTACTCGGTCAAGCCCGTCGACCGGGCCACCCTGCGCCGGGCCGCCGAGGAGACCGGCTGCCTGCTCACCGTGGAGGACCACCACGAGGAGGGCGGCCTCGGCGACGCCGTCCTCGACGCCTTCCTCGACGGGCGCCCGGTGCCGCGCCTGGTGCGCCTCGCCGTCCGCAGGATGCCCGGTTCGGCCTCGCCGGACGAGCAGCTGCACGCCGCGGGCATCGACGCCGCGTCCATCGCCGCCGCGGGGAAACTGCTGGTGGAGGAGGCGGTCGTACGGTGACCGGCGGCGACGGCACGAAACAGGTGCGGGCGGGCCGCCGTACCGTCGAGGTCAAGCGCGTCGACAAGGTGCTCTTTCCCGGTGACGGGGGCGCCAAGGAGTACACCAAGGGCGACCTCGTCGACTACTACCGGTCCGTCGCCGAGTTCATGCTGCCGCATCTGCGCGGCCGTCCGCTGATGCTGGAACGGCACCCCGACGGCGTCGACGGACCGCAGTTCATGCAGAAGAACACCCCGGAGCACTACCCGGACTGGATCACCCGGGTCGAGGTGGCCAAGGAGGACGGCACCGTCCGCCACACGGTCTGCGACGACGTCGCGACCCTCGTCTACCTCGCCGACCAGGCGTGTCTCACCCTGCACCGCTGGCTGTCGCGCACGGATCGCATCGACTTCCCCGACCGGATGGTCTTCGACCTCGATCCGGCCGAGGACGACTTCGCGCAGGTGCGGGAGGCGGCCGGGCTGCTCGGCGAACTGCTCGACGCGTTGAAGCTGCCGTCGGCGCTCATGACGACCGGGTCACGTGGCCTGCATGTCGTCGTACCGCTGAAGGGGGAGCAGGACTTCGACCAGGTACGCGAGTTCGCCCGGGACGTCGCCGACACCCTCGTCGAGGCCCACCCGGACCGGCTCACCACCGCCGCCCGCAAGAAGGACCGCGGTGACCGTCTCTACCTGGACGTGCAGCGCAACGCCTACGCCCAGACGGCGGTCGCGCCCTTCACCGTGCGCCCCCGGCCCGGCGCCCCCGTGGCCACGCCCCTCACCTGGGCCGAGCTGGACGACCCGGACCTCGACGCCCGCCGCTGGACCATCGCGGATGCCGTGGACCAGGCCCGCACCAACCCCTGGGCGGGGGTGATGAGCCGTCCCCGCGCCCTCGGGCCCGCCCGGCGCAGGCTCGACGCACTGCGTGGCTGACACAAGCGAACTCATGGGTTTGGCCAAGGCCTTCCGGGCCACTCGCCGTGGGAGGCGCCCATGACTGATTCACAGAACTCACGCAAATCATCCAGACAACGACAGGGCGGGGCGGACGACATGCCGAGCCCGATGGAGGTCCTGCGCCAGGCGCGGGCCCAGCTCGCCGAGCTCACCGGCAAGGCGGCGGAGACCGTGTCCTCGTTCGAACAGACCGAGGACGGCTGGGTGCTGGAGATCGAGGTCCTGGAGCTGGCCCGTGTCCCCGACACGATGAGCCTGATGGCGAGCTACCAGGTGGATCTCGACCCCCAGGGGCAGCTCACCGGCTACCGCCGGGTCCGCCGCTACGAACGCGGACGGTCCGACGCACACAGGTCCGGCGGCCGTTAGGGGACGTTCACCGCACCCCCGAGCCGCCCACCCACGCCCGTCACGCCATCCCCAGACACCGTCCCCAACAAGATCCCCAAACAAGATCCCCAGACAAGGAGGAACGGCCGGCATGACCGTTGTCCCGGCACAGCAGACCGGAGGCGGAGGCGGCAGCAGCGGCCTCTACGACGTCCTGGAGCTCGTCCTCGACAGGGGGCTGGTCATCGACGCGTTCGTACGGGTCTCCCTCGTCGGCATCGAGATCCTGAAGATCGACGTACGGGTCGTCGTCGCCAGCGTCGACACCTATCTCCGCTTCGCCGAAGCGTGCAACCGGCTCGACCTGGAGGCCGGCCCGCGCAAGAACCCGGGTCTGCCCGACCTCGTCGGCGAGATGACCGAGTCCGGCGCGCGCGGCAAGTCCAAGGGGGCGTTGTCCGGCGCCGCCGAGACCATCTCCGACGCCTTCAAGCAGGCGCGGGACGAACGGGACGAAGGCGAGGCCCAGCCGAAGCCGCGCGCCCGCAAGGCCACCGCGTCGCGCCGGAAGGAGGAGCAGGAGTGAGCACGTACGTGTACGGCATCACCGCGAGCTCGCACCCCTCACTTCCGAGCGCCGTGGGCGGCGTCGGCGACCCGCCGAGCCCGATCCGGGTACTGAAGGAAGGTGGCCTGGCCGCCCTGGTCAGTGACGCCCCCGAAGGGCTGCGCCCCAAGCGCAGGGAACTGCTCGCCCACTCGAACGTGCTCGCCGAGGTGGGTGCGGGCGGCTGCGTGCTGCCCATGCGGTTCGGGAGCCTCGCCCCCGACGACGACACGGTCACCGGAGTCCTCGCCGAGCGCGCCGAGCACTACAAGGAACGCCTCGCGGCCCTGGACGGCAAGGTCGAGTACAACATCAAGGCCAGCCACGCCGAAGAGGCCGTGCTGCACCGCGTGCTGTCCGAGAACCCGGAGATCCGGGCCATCACGGAGGCCAACCGGCAGGCCGGCGGCGGTACGTACGAGGAACGGCTCCGGCTCGGCGAGATGGTGGTCGCCGCGGTCAAGGCCCAGGAGGCCGAGGACGCGACCGACGTCCAGCACACCCTGGAGCCCGCCGCGGACGCCGTCAGCGTGGGTCCCGACTCCAGCGGCTGGCTCGCCAACGTGTCGTTCCTGGTGGACCGCGAGGGGGTCGAGACCTTCCTCACCGCGGTGGAACAGCTCCGCAAGGGCCACCCCCACCTCGACCTGCGCGTCAACGGCCCGCTGCCCCCGTACAGCTTCGTCGATCCGGGCCCCGCCGAGCCCGCGGGGACCATGACCGGCGTGGCGAGCCCGGAGACCGCGGAGAGTGTGGAGGAGTGACGTGGGACTGGTCGGAGAGGTGGTGCTGCTGCCGTTCGCTCCGGTGCGCGGCAGCGCATGGGTGATCAGACAGGTCTTGCAGGAGGCGGAACGCCTCTACTACGACCCGGCGACCGTGCGCGCCGAACTCGCCGCGCTGGAAGAGCAGTTGACCAGGGGCGAGATCGACGAGGAGGAGTTCGACCGTCGGGAGGACGAGCTCCTCGACCGGCTGGAGATCGCCCTTGCGCGCGGCACGGGCAAGTGATGGGACGGCACGATGAACCGAGTGGGACTGGGCCTCGCGGTAGGGGCCGGATACGTCCTCGGACGTACGAAGAAGATGAAGCTGGCCTTCGCCGTCGGCACGTTGGTGGCCGGCAAGCGGATGCAACTGAGCCCGCGGGCGCTCGCGGACCTGGTGTCCCAGCAACTGCAGAACAACCCGCAGTTCAAGGAGATCGGGGACCAGCTGCGCGAGGACCTGCGCGGCGTGGGCAAGGCGGCGTCGGGCGCCATGGTGGAGCGGCAGCTCGACGCCTTCGCCGACCGGCTGCACGGGCGTACCGCACAGGTGCGTGACCAGCTGGCCGGGGTGGCGTCCGGGGCGGAGGATCTCGGTCCGGAGGACGACGCTGAGGAGCCCGGGGACGAGGAGGAGCCGCGTCGTAAGGCGGCCAAGAAGGCTCCGGCGAAGAAGGCGCCCGCCAAGAAGACCGCGGCGAAGAAGGCGGCGGCGAAGAAGACGGCGCCGGCCAAGAAGGCGACGGCGGCGAAGAAGACGGCGAACGGGAAGCCCGCCGCCAAGAAGACGGCCGCGGCGCGCGGAACCGCCCGCGGCGCACGGTCCCGGCTGCCGAAGGGCGGTGACGAGCGATGACCGAGACACTCGGATCCGCGAAGTCGGCGACCTCCGCGGCCCGCGGGGCCACGGGACCGCTCAGCGGCCTGGCCCAGAGCGAGGCCGCCGACCGGCTCAAGGCCGAACTGCGCGAGTACCTCGCCGCCCAGGCCACGCGACTGCTGACCGGCGCCGGCCGGAAACTCGGTGAAGCCACGGTCAAGCTGACCGACATCGCCGAGGGCCGCAGCCCCGGCTTCGCCCAGCTCGCCCTGGACGGCGGCCGCAAGCTCGCCGAGGGCAAGGGACCACTGCGCAGCGCGCTGGAACTCGGCGCCTCACGCGCCAAGGACGGCGTGACCGACGCGCTGAAGAATCTCGGCGGCGGCAAGGGCAAGGGCGGGGCGGGCAAGAAGCCCACCGTCATCATCGAGTACGTCGATGTCGGCGTCGCGCTGCGCACCGCGTACGACCAGTGGACCCAGTACCAGGACTTCAGCACCTTCGCGAAGGGCGTCAAGAGCGCGAACCGCGCCGACGACACGACGTCCGACTGGCAGCTCAAGGTCTTCTGGTCCAACCGCAGCTGGAAGGCGCACACCACCGAGCAGACGCCCGACGACCGCATCGCCTGGACGTCGGAGGGCGCCAAGGGCACCACGAAGGGCGTCGTCTCCTTCCACCGGCTCGCCGACAACCTCACCCGTGTCCTGCTGGTCGTCGAGTACTACCCGAAGGGCCTCTTCGAGAAGACCGGCAACATCTGGCGCGCCCAGGGCCGCCGCGCCCGGCTCGACCTCAAGAACTACGTCCGCTACGTCACCCTCAAGGGAGAGGCGGAGGACGGCTGGCGCGGCGAGATCCGCGACGGCGAGGTCGTCCGCAGCCATGAGGACGCGGTCGCGGAGGAGGACGAGGAGGCGTACGAAGGAGAAGAGGAGGAAGACGGGGAAGCCGCGTACGCCGAGGAGGACGACGAGGACGACGAGGAGAACGGGGAGGACGAGAACGGGGAGTACACGGCCGAGGACGTGGAGGAACCGGAGGACGAGTACGAGACCGAGGACGAGGACGAGTACGAGGAGGAGCCCGAGGAGGAGCCTGAGAGCGAGGCCGAGGACGAGGCCGAGTACGCCGGTGGCGGGAGCCGCCGATGACGACTCCCGGGCGGCTGCCCCAGCCCTACGGCCACGACAGCAGCGCCAACCTCGCCGACATCCTGGAGAGGGTGCTCGACAAGGGCGTGGTCATCGCGGGCGACATCCGGATCAACCTGCTCGACATCGAACTCCTCACCATCAAGCTGAGGCTCATCGTCGCCTCCGTCGACAAGGCGAAGGAGATGGGCATCGACTGGTGGGAGGACGACCCGGCGCTGTCGACGCGCGCCCGCCGGGACGAACTGGCCCGGGAGAACGCCGAGTTGCGCGAGCGCCTGGCTCAGCTGGAGCCCGCCAGGCAACAGGAGGAGGCCCCATGACCGGACTGCGCTACGTCTACGCCGTCTGTCGCCCCTTTCGCTCCGCCCTCCAGTCCCAGCTGACCGGGGTCGCCGGGTCGCCGCCCAAGCAGCTGACGCACCACGGCCTGATCGCCGTCGTCAGTACGGTGCCCGAGGCGGACTTCGCCGAGGAGCCGCTGCGCGCCCATCTGGAGGACCTGGACTGGCTCACCGCCACGGCCCGGGCCCACCAGCAGGTCATCGACGCGCTCACCGTCGTCACCACTCCGCTGCCGCTGCGGCTCGCCACCGTCTTCCGGGACGACAGCGGCGTACGGACCATGATGGAGGCCCGCGAGGAGGACTTCCGGCGCGTCCTCGACCGGCTGGAGGGCCGGGTCGAGTGGGGCGTGAAGGTGTATGCCGAACCGGAGACCTCAGAGGGCGCGGAGACCTCGGAGGCCAAGGAGGCTGCGGAGGCCAAGGAGGCCAAGGAGCCCGTGTCGGGGCGCGACTATCTGCGTCGGCGCCGTATGCAGACCCGGGCCCGAGAGGACGTATGGCAGAAGGCCGCCGCATTCGCCGGCCGACTCCACGAAACGCTTTCCGCCTTCGCCGAGGATTCCCGGCTGCACGCCCCGCAGAACGCCGCCCTTTCCGGTGCGTCCGGGCAGAACATGCTCAACGCCGCTTATCTCGTGCCGCGTGCCGATTCCGAGGAATTCGTGGAACTGGTGGACCGGGAGAAGGACGACGCCCCCGGAATCCGGGTCGAACTCACCGGGCCCTGGGCGGCCTATTCCTTCACCGACGAGTTCGCGGAGGAGCCGGAGGTGGAGCCGTGACCGCCGTCGAACGCCGTGAGATCGCCCTCGTGGACCTGCTCGACCGGCTGCTCTCCGGGGGCGTCGTGGTCACGGGGGACATCACTTTGCGGATCGCGGACGTCGACCTCGTCCGGATCGACCTGAACGCGCTGATCAGCTCGGTCAACGAGCAGGTCCCGTCGCCCTGGGGGGAATTGGCGTGACGTCCCACCACCGCAACCGGCTGGACCTCGACCCCGACACCGTGGAACGCGACCTCGTGAAGCTCGTCCTGACGGTCGTGGAGCTGCTGCGCCAGCTCATGGAGCGCCAGGCGCTGCGCCGCTTCGACACGGGCGACCTGAGCGAGGAGCAGGAGGAGCGCATCGGGCTCACGCTGATGCTGCTGGACGACCGTATGGCCGAGCTGCGGGACCGCTACGGACTGCGGCCCGAGGACCTGAACCTGGACCTCGGTCCACTGGGGCCGTTGCTTCCCAGGGAGTGAGGAATCGGCTTCACAAGACGTGAGAAATCGGCAGTGAAATCAATTCACTGCCGATTTCTCATGTTTCGTCAGCGGCGACTTTTCATCGTTGACCTGGATCTACCATCGGTACCAGCGACCCCTGCCTCCTGCCGCGGTGGTGCCGCGCATCACGAAACCCAGGAGCCACAGTACGAGAACCACGACCGCGATCCACCACAGCGCCTTCAGCGCGAATCCGGCGCCGAAGAGAATCAGCGCCAGCAGCAGCACGAGCAGAATAGGAACCATAGTTTTTTGACCTCCTGCTCACCGGGTTTCCAGAAACGCGCGATTCAGGCTTCTTTACGGCACAGAATCTCCCCGTGCAGAACACTGAACCAGCCTTCTTCCCGCCGGCCCCACTCCCGCCAGGCCGCCGACACGGCCCGCAACTGCTCCGCGCTCGCGTGTCCGCCCTCCGTGGCCCGCTCGGCATACGCCGAGGCCAGCGTGCGATCCGCCCATAGCCCGCTCCACCAGGCCCGCTCGTCCGGCGTCGAGAAGGTCCAGGTGCTCGACGTGGCCGCGATGTCCGTGAGCCCGGCCCGCAGCGCCCAGGACTTCAGCCGGCGTCCGGCGTCGGGCTCCCCGCCGTTGGCGCGGGCGACGCGGCGGTACAGGTCCAGCCAGGCGTCCATACCCGGGGACGCCGGATACCAGGTCATGGCCGCGTAGTCCGAGTCGCGGACGGCGATGAGGCCGCCCGGCCTGGTCACCCGCCTCATCTCGCGCAGCGCGCTCACCGGATCGCCGACGTGCTGGAGCACCTGGTGGGCGTGGACCACACAGAACGTGTCGTCCGGGAAGTCCAGGGCGTGCACGTCCGCGACCGCGAAGTCGACGTTCGTCAGCCCTCGCCCGGCCGCCGTGGCCCGGGCCTGGTCCAGGATCTCCGGCGCCCGGTCGACGCCGGTGACCTGTCCGTCGGGGACCAGGGCCGCCAGGTCGGCGGTGATGGTGCCCGGGCCGCAGCCGACGTCCAGGATCCTCATGTGCGGCTTCAGCGAGCCGAGCAGGTAGGCCGCCGAGTTGGCGGCCGTACGCCAGGTGTGCGAACGCAGCACGGACTCGTGGTGCCCGTGGGTGTAGACGGCGGTCTCCTGGGCCTTCGACATGCGTGTTCCCCTCGTCGCGTCGTACCGGTTCACGGGGCGCGCGGCCCCGCCTGGCGGTACTCGACACGGTACGTCGCATGTCGAATGGTGAGACCTGCGTTTTACTATCTGGACTGACGGCTCATCAGGAACATGTCAGGCACCGGCCAGCGGACGGTAGACCGTCAGTGCCTCAGGCAGCTTCTCCAGCGTCACCTCGCCGCCCACCTCCGTGACCTCACCGTCGTACGCGAGGAGTGCGCCCGGTGTGACGCCGGACAGGTGGAGCCGGCCGACCTGGACCGCCGCGTGGGCGGGAGAACGCGTCAGCGGGCCTGCCACGGCGGCCGCGAGCAGGCGCAGCGCGGGGCGGCGGCCGCCGTGCACGACCCGTACGTCGAGCACGCCGTCCGCGAGATTCAGGCGCCGGGCAGGGGCGAGGCCCATCCGGTGGTAGGTGCCGTTCCCGGCGAACAGCATCCACAACGGGTGCGCGCGGCCCGCGACTTCGGCGTGCAGCGGGTGGCGGTCCCGGCGCAGGACGCGCAGCGCCGCGAGCACCCCGGCCGGCCAGGCGCCGATCCGGGGCGAGAAGCGGTCCCGCTCCAGCACCAGCTCCGGATACACGCCGAGGCTGCACGTGTTGAGGAACACGCCCTGCCGTCCGTCGCAGGTGAACCGGCCCACGTCCACGCGCACCGCCTCGCCCCGCCGGACGGCCCGGCCCAGGTCGCGCTCGTCCTCCACGCCCAGGTCGTAGGCGAAGTGGTTCAGCGTCCCCCCGGGCAGCACCGCGAGCGGCAGGCCGTGCTCCAGCGCCACCTCGGCGGCCGTGTTCACCGTGCCGTCGCCGCCGCACACCCCGAGCACCCGGGCCCGGGCCGCCGCCTTGCGCAACTCGGCCCGGGTGTCCGCCGGTTCGCACTCGACCAGGTCGGCGCGCGGCAGAATGTCCAGCAGGGCGTGCACTTGGTCGGAGCTGCCCGACGCCTTGTTGGCGACCACGACCAGGCCGTCTCCGTCCTCCAGCGCCGGTACGTCCGTCCGGGTCCGGGCCGGCGGGACCAGCCGGTCACGCGTCGGGATCATGCCCCGCACGGCGAACGCGGCACCCGCGCCCAGGGCCGCGCCCGCCACCACGTCGCTCGGGAAGTGGACGCCCGTATACACGCGCGACAACGCGACCGACCAGGCGATCGGAGCCACCGCGAGGCCCCAGGCGGGCGACTCCAGCGCGACTCCGGTCGCGAACGCGGCCGCCGACGCGGCGTGCCCGGACGGGAACGACGTGGTGATCGGCTGGCGCTTCAGCTGCCGGCCCAGCGGTACGGGGTCCAGCACGGGGCGAGGCCGGCGCACCGACCGCTTGCCGAGGGTGTTGATGGTCAGCGAGGCCAGACTCAACGAGGCGAGGCCGCGGGCCGCGGCCCGGCGGCCCCGAGGGGTCCGGCCGGCGGCGATGACGGCGGCCGTCGCGAACCACAGCACGCCGTGGTTCGCGCTCCGGCTCAGCCGCGGCAGGACCGGCTCGGCATACGGCCAGTTCCGCTCGGCGGCGAACTCGAACAGCCGGGAGTCGAGGGCGAGGAGCCGGTCGCGCAGGGCGTGCCGGCCGGGTTTCGGGACGGTGAGGTCGACGTCTGGGCTCATACAGGGCTGGGTACCCTGAAGTCGCCGATTGCTGACCGGCCGGCGGTGACCGACACACGGAGGAACCCGTACATGCGCCTGCTGCTCGTCCGCCACGGCCAGACCCCGGCCAACGTGGACTACCTGTTGGACACGAGTGTTCCGGGCGCCGGTCTGACCGCCCTCGGCGAACAGCAGGCCGCCGCCCTTCCCGCGGCGCTGGCCGACGAGGACATCGAGGCGGTCTACGCGTCCACTCTGGTCCGCACCCAGCTCACCGCCGCCCCGCTGGCCGCTGCGCGGGGCCTCGACGTGCTGGTGCGGGACGGGATCCGCGAGGTGTTCGCGGGGGACCTGGAGATGGCGCGCGGGGACACCGAGCAGGGCGGGCTCTACATGCGGACGGTGTTCGCCTGGGCGGCCGGGGACACGGGGCTGCGGATGCCGGGCGGTGAGAGCGGTGTGGAGGTGCTGGCGCGCTACGACTCCGTGGTGGCGGAGGCCGCGGCGAGCGGGGCCGGGACGGTGGCCATGGTCAGTCATGGCGCCGCGATCCGTATGTGGACGGCGGCGCGGGCGGTCAACGTGGACGTGCCCTTCGCCGCGGCGCACCCGCTGGACAACACCGGGGTGGTGATCCTGGAGGGGGCGCCGGCGGACGGTTGGAAGGCGTTGACCTGGGCGGGGGCCGTGGTCGCTCCGGTGGGGGAGGGCGGGCCGACGGGGCGGGCGGTGGACGCCGACTAGGGCTGGGCCGAGGTTTCTCGCCCCCGCCGCCCCTACCCGTCCCATCCTGTGAAGGGGCTCCGCCCCTTCGACCCCGCTGGGGCTGCCGCCCCAGACCCCGCTTCGGCCCTTAAGGGGCCTCGTCCTCAAACGCCGGACGGGCTGAAGATGCTGGCCGGCGCCGATAAGCGTTTGCCCGCGCCCGTCGCTGGATATCAGAATGCGGCCCCATGGGACATCTGGAAGCCGCGCATCTTGAGTACTACCTTCCCGACGGGAGGGCGTTGCTCGGCGACGTGTCGTTCCGGGTGGGGGAAGGCGCCGTGGTGGCGCTCGTCGGGCCGAACGGGGCCGGGAAGACGACCCTGCTGCGGCTGATCTCCGGTGAGCTGAAACCGCACGGCGGGACCGTCACCGTGAGTGGCGGACTCGGCGTGATGCGGCAGTTCGTGGGATCGGTACGGGACGAGACGACGGTGCGCGACCTGCTCGTTTCGGTCGCGCCGCCCCGGATCCGCGAGGCCGCGCAGGCCGTCGACGCAGCTGAGCACGGCATCATGACCGTCGACGACGAGGCGGCCCAGCTGAAGTACGCGCAGGCGCTCGCCGACTGGGCCGAGGCGCGCGGGTACGAGGCCGAGACGCTGTGGGACATGTGCACCATGGCCGCGCTCGGCGTGCCGTACGAGAGGGCGCAGTGGCGGCAGGTGCGGACCCTGTCGGGAGGTGAGCAGAAGCGGCTGGTGCTGGAGGCGCTGCTGCGCGGCAGCGACGAGGTGCTCCTGCTCGACGAGCCCGACAACTACCTCGACGTGCCCGGCAAGCGGTGGCTGGAGGAGCGGCTGAAGGAGACCCGCAAGACGGTCCTCTTCGTCTCCCACGACCGCGAACTCCTCGCCCGCGCAGCCGAGAAGATCGTCTCCGTCGAGCCGTCGCCGGCCGGCGCCGACGCCTGGATGCACGGCGGCGGCTTCGCCACGTATCACGAGGCCCGGCGCCACCGCTTCGCCCGCTTCGAGGAGCTGCGCAAGCGCTGGGACGAGAAGCACGCGCAGCTGAAGAAGCTGGTGCTGACGCTCCGTCAAGCCGCCGAGAACAGCCCGGACATGGCCTCCCGCTACCGGGCCGCCCAGACCAGGCTGCGCAAGTTCGAGGAGATCGGCCCGCCGCCGGAGCCGCCGCGCGAGCAGGACATCAAGATGCGGCTGAAGGGCGGCCGTACCGGGGTACGGGCCGTCACCTGCGAGGGACTCGAACTCACGGGGCTGATGCAGCCGTTCTCCCTGGAGGTCTTCTACGGCGAACGGGTCGCCGTCCTCGGCTCCAACGGCTCCGGCAAGTCGCACTTCCTGCGCCTGCTGGCCGGGGACGACGTGGCGCACACGGGGGCGTGGAAGCTGGGTGCGCGCGTCGTGCCCGGGCACTTCGCGCAGACGCACGCGCATCCTGAGCTGATGGGCCGTACGCTCCTCGACATCCTGTGGAAGGAGCACGCCCAGGACCGGGGCGCCGCGATGTCCCGGCTGCGCCGGTACGAACTCACCCACCAGGCCGAGCAGACGTTCGATCGCCTCTCCGGTGGTCAGCAGGCCCGTTTCCAGATCCTCCTGCTGGAACTGGAGGGCGTGACCGCCCTCCTTCTCGACGAGCCGACCGACAACCTGGACCTGGAGTCCGCCGAGGCCCTTCAGGAGGGTCTGGAGGCCTTCGAGGGCACGGTGCTGGCGGTCACGCACGATCGCTGGTTCGCGCGATCCTTCGACCGGTATCTGGTGTTCGGCAGCGACGGGCGGGTGCGGGAGACGGCGGAGCCGGTGTGGGACGAGCGGCGGGTGGAGCGGGCACGATAGTTTTCCGCCCCCGCCGCCCCTACCCGTCCCATCCCTGAGGGCTGCGCCCCCAGACCCCCGCTTTCGGCCCTGCGGGCCTCGTCCTCAAACGCCGGACGGGCTGAAACTCAGCCCCTCCGGCGTTTGAGGAGCGGGGTCTGGGGCGGAGCCCCAGAAGGATGGGACGGGTAGGGGCGGCGGGGGCGGGGAGCTGCCGGTCAGGTCCAGCGGAGCAGTGCTCCCAGGCCGCCCGCCGGGGTCTCCCCCTGGGACGCCGGCGTCACCGACAGCGCCCCCGCACCCGTGGCGACCGCGCAGCGGATCAGCGCGTCGTCGGCGCGGGCCGGCCAGGAGTTCTGCTCGCCGAGGATCTTCAGGTCGGTACGGCGCACCGCCAGCTGGTCCGGGTCCTCCCCGATCCACACCTCACGGTGCGCGTCAGGGCCGTCCGGCCGGATCAGCAGCTCGTCGATACGGTGCTCACGCGCCGCCGCGACAAGCGCGGGCACACCCTCCACCGCCCCGGCACGCCCCTCGGCCCCGGGTTCGCGCGCCGCCAGGAACCGCTCCAGCTCCCGCACCGCCCGCTGCCGTACATGCTCCTCCCGGGCCCGTTCGACGTCCCCGTCGAGCAGTCGGCTGCCGGTGCCGTGCGGCGCCTCCACCACGAGATCGTGCAACCGCTGCGGCAGCCGGTCGTGCACCGTCCGCCGCTCCCGGTCGTCACCCACGAGGATCAGCAGGTCGGCACGGGTCTCCTCCTGGCAGACGGTGAGCGCGTCGGCGATCTCGGCCGCGTTGTGCTCCCAGGTGTTCTCCACCTTGAGCTGGAAGTGCCGCTCGGACCAGTCGACCGTGCTCGTCCGGTGGATCGGATGCTGTCGGCCGGTGACCGTACCGACGTCCTGCCGGCCCAGCGCGGTCCGCAGCTCGAACGCGGCGCCCCGGCGGTCGACGTAGGCCACCACGCAGACCGGATCCTCGCCCGCCAGCTCCAGCAGCGGCGCGGTGTGCGGCAGCGGGGCCCAGTCGGTGCTGTCGCGCAGCGGGGCACGGGACAGCGGCGGATCCAGGACCACCTCACCCGCTCGGGCGAAGATCGCGCGGCCATGGGGTTCGGAGGAGTGCCGCAGTTCCTCCAGCGCATCCCGTACGGCCCGGCAGGTCGCGTCGTCGGCGCCCTGCCCGGCGAGCTCCCGCGACAGGGCTCGAGCCGTCAGGTGCCGTTCATGGGGGGTGTCCTCCGTGTGCCGGGAGGTGTCCACGTATACGGAGGCCCAAGGGCCGGGGTGTTCGTACAGTGGGTTCAGGAAGGCGAGATCCATGGTCTGTCTCTCCTGTACGCCGCTCGGGTGCTGTGTGCTCCACGGGCGGGTACCCGGACCGCATGATTGAACACGACGAGCGGGGCACCACCATGACCGGAGTCGACCCCAGCCGGCTGGACGACCAGCAGCTCATGAAGGAGCTGGAGACCATCCACCGGACGCGTCACGACACGCTGCTGTACGGCTCGAACGGCGCGCTGCGGGCCCACAACGAACGCATGGCGCAGCTGGAGGGCGAGTACCTGCGCCGCAACCCGCGCCGCACGGTGGCCGCGGGCCGCACTCGGGAGGGCGCCCGCGACCGCAACGTGTGATGGGCGGGGCGTGCGCCGCGCACGCCCCGCCCATCACGGCTGACCGTCCGGCGCTCAGCGCCGTACCGGCGGACGGCCCCAATGCCGGTGCGCCGACAGGGCGGCCTTGAAGGCATCCAGGAAGTCCTCGCTCGCCGGGCCCGGTGACGTGTCCGTCACCACGCCCTGGTCGGCCACCGTGTGGTGGAACTCGGCGGACAGCCGTATGCCTTCCGGCTCCAGGGACGACAGGATGCCCACGCCGGAGCCGAGCGCGCCGACCGGCTTGCCGTGCCGGTAGGCGTCCCGCACGAAGCGCATCGCGTCCTGGACGGCGGCCGTGGGCGGGGTGCCGTGCGGGCCGCCGGGCAGCAGTACGGCGTCGTACAGCACGGACGCGACCGTCGGCAGGGCGCGGTCGACCTCGCACCGGTCACCGTGGGCACCGGCGACCGCGCCGTCCGTCGGGGCCAGCGCCTCGACGATCGCCCCCCTCGGCCGTGAGCGCCTCACGTACCGAGGTGACCTGCGCGGTGTCGACGCCGTCGGTGACGAGGACCGCGATCTGCCGGGTGCGGATCGAGCCGTCGCCGCGCTGCGACTCCAGGCTCAGCGCGGGGGAGGAGAGCTTGTCCGCCGCCTCCGTCCCGGACGGCTCCGGAACTCCGATGCCGCGCGCCACCTGGGACGCCAGGTCGCCGTTCACCTTGGCGAGATGCTCGACCGTACGGGCTCGCACCTCCCGTACGCCGACCTTGCCGAGCTCGAACCGGAACGCCGCGACGATGTGCTCCTTCTCCCAGTCCGCCATGCTGTTCCAGAACATCGCCGGCTGGCTGTAGTGATCCTGGAAACTCGGGCTGCGGCGCCGGATCTTGGCGCCGTCGACGCGTTCGGCGAAGGGGGTCCCCCCGCGCGATTCTGTTCGAGCGTGGGGGCGCGTGTACGCGCTGCCGTCGACACCGGCGTGCGCGGGGCAGCCGCCGCCGAGGGAGTTCGGGAAGTAGTTCGTGCCGCTGTGCAGCGCGCTCTGGTGGTAGCCGTCACGTTGGTTCGTGCGTACGGGCGCCACCGGGCGGTTCACCGGCAGCTGGGCGAAGTTGGGGCCGCCCAGCCGGACCAGCTGCGTGTCCAGATAGGAGAAGTTGCGCGCCTGGAGCAGCGGGTCGTTGGTGAAGTCGATACCGGGGACGACGTTCGCCGTGTGGAACGCGACCTGCTCGGTCTCCGCGAAGAAGTTCTCCGGGTTGCGGTTCAGCACCATCCGGCCGATCGGCCGTACCGGCACCTGCTCCTCCGGGATGATCTTCGTGGCGTCGAGGAGGTCGAAGTCGAACGCGAACTCGTCCTCCTCCGCGACGAGTTGGACACCCAGCTCCCACTCCGGGTACTCGCCCGCCTCGATCGCGTCCCACAGATCACGCCGGTTGAAGTCCGGGTCGCGGCCCTGGCACTCCTGCGCCTCGTCCCACACCAGCGACCGCACGCCCAGCCGCGGCTTCCAGTGGAACTTCACGAACGTGCCCTTCCCGTCCGCGTTCACGAACCGGAAGGTGTGCACACCGAAGCCCTGCATCATGCGGTAGCTGCGCGGGATCGCCCGGTCCGACATCAGCCACATGATCGCGTGCAGCGTCTCCGGCTGAAGCGACACGAAGTCCCACAGGGTGTCGTGCGCGGAGGAGCCGGTGGGGATGTCGTTGTGCGGCTCGGGCTTCACCGCGTGCACGAAGTCGGGGAACTTGATGCCGTCCTGGATGAAGAAGACCGGGAAGTTGTTCCCGACCAGGTCGTAGTTCCCCTCCGAGGTGTAGAACTTGGTCGCGAAGCCGCGCACGTCCCGCACGGTGTCCGCCGAACCCTTCGGCCCCTGCACCGTGGAGAACCGCACGAACACCGGCGTCTGCACGGCCGGATCCTGGAGAAAGGCCGCGCGGGTGAACTCCGCGCAGGACTCGTACGGTTCGAAATAGCCGTACGCCCCCGCGCCACGCGCGTGGACCACCCGCTCCGGGATCCGCTCATGGTCGAAGTGGGTGAGCTTCTCCCGGAAGTGGAAGTCCTCCATCAGCGTCGGCCCGCGCTCCCCGGCGGCGAGCGAGTCGTCGGTGTGGTCGACCTCGACGCCCTGGTCGGTGGTGAGCGGCCCGGCCGTGGGGTCGTCCGCCCGGAAGGCCTCCCGCTGCTCCTCCTTGCGGTTCCCCATTTACGATGCCTCCTTCGCGAAGACTTCCAGGAACGTCTCGCAGAACGCCTTCAGGTCGTCCGGCTTACGGCTGGTGACCAGCTTGTTCGGACCGTGGTCGCAGATCCGCACCTGCTCGTCCACCCAGGTGCCGCCCGCGTTGCGGATGTCCGTCCGCAGGCTCGGCCAGGAGGTCAGCACCCTCCCGCGGACGACGTCCGCCTCCACCAGCGTCCAGGAGGCATGGCAGATCGCGGCGACCGGGCGGCCCTGGTCGAAGAAGTCCCGCACGAAGGCGACGGCCTTGCGGTTCATCCGCAGGTAGTCCGGGTTGGCTACCCCGCCCGGCAGGACCAGCGCGCCGAAGGAGTCCGCCGACGCCTCGCCCACGACCTCCTGCACGGGGAACTTGTCCGCCTTGTCGAGATGGTGGAACGCCTGGATGGTGCCCGGCTTCGTCGACACGAGCACCGGCTCATGGCCCGCGTCCACCACCGCCTGCCATGGATCGGTGAGCTCGATCTGCTCGACGCCCTCGGGCGCGGTCAGAAAAGCGATACGCATGATGTCTCAACGTCCTTCCGTGGCCCTGAAGTGGGCCTCGTCGCTCGTGGAGCGCTTCTTGTCCCGCCGGCGGGCGCGCACGCAACGCCACAGCTCCTCGCCGTACGGCAGCAGCACGCAGGCCCCGATGGCGACGCCGATGCCCGCGAGATAGCCGCGCGACAGCGGCCTTCGACGCGGCACGAGACGCCACGCGTCGGGATCGCCCCGGCCTCCGCGCAACAGGGACCGCACCTGGTCGGCGTGCAGACACATCAGCGCCGCCAGCCCGCCGAACGGCAGCGACTCCAGGAAGCTGTGGATGTGCTGCTCGACCGGCTTGACCTCGCGGTCGCTGTCGACGGCCGTACGCACATCCCACAGCGCGGTCGCCTCGTGCGCCGCCGTCGCGCCCAACTGCACGCTGAGCAGCAGCGGGTTGACCTCGTAGCGCAGGGTCAGCGCGATGGGGATGCCGACCTCGGTCATCATCATCGAGTGGATGAGGGACTCCTTGACGCCCGCCGTCTCCTCGATCCGGGTCCGGCGGTGCATCCACCAGTCGGCGACTCCCGGCACGAACCAGCTGGGCAGCAGGCCGTAGAGCAGATAGCGGACCGTGGCTTCGCCGACGTCGACGGTGACACCGGAGGAGCTTGAGCTGATCTCGGCGGCCTGGTCCCGGCCCGTCCGACCACTCAACCGACCACTCATCCGATCACTCGTCCGGAGCCGCACGGCTGATCTCGGCCAGCGCCGAGTCGGGATCCTGGGTCTCGGCCAGATCCCCGAGGCTGATGACGCCGACCGGCAGCCCGTCCTCGACGACGGGCAGCCGCCGTACGGCGTGCTCGCGCATCAACGCCACCGCGACGGACACCCGCTCGCCCGGATCGATCACCACCGGGTCCCGGCTGCACACCGACCGGGCGCTCACCGTCAGCGGGTCGGCGCCGTCGGCGACCGCGCGCACCGTGATGTCACGGTCGGTGAGGACGCCCACGACGTCCTGTCCGTCGGCCACCACGACATCGCCGATGTCCTGCGCCCGCATCAGCTGCGCCGCCTCGACGAGCGAGGCGTCCGGGCGGACGGCGACCACGCCCGGTGTCATGACGTCCCTCACGAAATCAGCCATCGCGGGCCCTCCTGCGCTCCCCGGTCCCGGTCAGGGCCTCGGCCAGCTCCTGGACATTGGCGTAGCGCTTCGAGCGCGGCAGGCGCTCCAACGACTCCACCAGGGCGTCGGGCGCGTACCCGCGGCGCAACGTGACGACCAGTTCCCGGGGACTCGCCGGGAAGGCGCTGCGTCCCAGGAACCGCGCCAGTTCGAGTCGGACCGTCGCCAGGGACGACGTACTCCCCGGCCTCACCGGACCACCCGCGACCTGCGGATCGTCATCGGCGGACGGCTCCGGATCGTGCCACTCCTCGGTCCGGGTGGGGTGGCCGGACCTCAGCAGTCCTTGCAGTTCGTGCTTCATCTCGTCGTCACGGTGAACGCTCAGCCGGTCGCTGCCTCGCTGCATGACTCCCTCCAGATCTTCGGCGTGCGCACCGCGTACCCGTACATCCCGGGGCAACACAGGGTTTGCGCACCGGAAGCGGGGAGACCCGGTCCCTTACCCCCCACGCACCTTTTGCTCGGGGAAGGACCAGGTCATGGCACTGCTCGCTGTGCTCCTCCCACTGCTCATGCTCGGCGTGGTGCTGGCACTGGGCCGTTACGAGGATTTGCTGCTTCCGAGGGACCCGGACGAGGCGGACAGGCCGGAGGGGGCGGCGCTCGGGCACTGACGCGCCGCCCCCTCCGGACGAAAGGAAAAAGTTCAGTTCCCGTGGCCCTGACCTGGGCACTGAACTCTTCTCTGCATAGAAGGAAGTAGCAACCCTCGCGCGGAACAGTTCAGTGCGCAGACCACGATCGCACCGGGCCGCCCACGGCACCAGCGGCTCTCGAGTCGGGCTGGGGTCCAGTGCCCTTCTCGTCCAGCCATTCCAGCCCCCACAGCGTCAACGCCCTGGCGGCAGATTCCGGAACGCGATCGTGGAACTTCCGCCGGGCTTCGGTCACCGAGGCCACGCTCAGTCCTTCCCAGCCTCCGGCGTAGACAGGGGAGTCACGGGCTGGGCTGCCTGTGAGGGCTTCCCAGATCCACGCTGCGGCGTGGCGTTGCCGCTGGCGAGTAACGCCCATCCGTACTGGACGGAAGATCGAGAACAGGCTGTCATAAGGGACCTCGAGAAGTTCGGAAGGTGATTTCCGGTGAGCGGCGTAATCAATGGCTCCTCGTTTCCGAAATAGATCGGCCAAAGTTCGAATGCCGTTCCAGAAAGCCTGAGAGTCAGGGATTCTCTGGGTAGTTTTTCCCCAATTTTCCTTGCGGCACTGTGGGGAATCGAGCGAGTCTTCGGCTTGGGCCCAAGTCTCGGCCCCGGCCAGGCGAGCGAGTGCGAGGGAGCAGGAGTGCCTGCCGATGACAGGTGTGGTTCCGGGAAGGTGAATGGCCATGACGTTGCGGTAGTCATCAGCGTCTATCAGATTCGGAATATGCCTCGACGACATCAGCGCCGCCACCGGTCTGGGCCGCGGCAGCCTCTATGCCGCGTTCGATGGCAGGCACGGCGTGCTGCTGCAGGCGATGGCCGACTACTTCGCCCGGCTGGGGCAGTTCGCGCCGAAGGCGCTCGCCGGACCGGACGAGGGCGCCCTGGAACGACTGCACGCATACTTGCTCCGCGCCGTCCACGGGGTGCCACTCGCCGCTGACGTACCCCCCGCCCCCGACCGGGCGGCAGCGGCCTGCTTCGCCGCCAAGATGGCCCTGGAGCTCGGCACCTCCGACCCCGAGGTGACACGCCTGGCCAACGCCTGCTTCTCCGTAGTCCGGACGGCGGTGGCCGAGTGTGTGCGAGCGGCGCAGCGCAACGGCGACATCGACCCCGACGCGGATCCCGACGACCTCGCGTACCTCCTGCTGCTGACCGTCATCCGCGGGAGCGATGTCGTAGGCGCCTACGGCCACAGTCCCGCCCGCCTGACCTCGATCGCGGAGAGCGCGTTCGCCTTGCTGCCTCGCCCGCGCCACCGCTGAGCAGGGCACGGCCGCGCTCGTCGCACAGGCATCTGATGCGGCCCCCCACCTCGACGCTGCGGAGACATGGCCCGCAGGTTCACCCGCCGCCGGGCGGTCGTCCGGGCGGCTGGCCGAAGAACTGCGCCCGCATCCAGTCGAGTTGCTCCACCGCATGCGCGGTGTCGCCGGGCTTGAACCGCACGGTCAGTCGCCGAACGCCACGCCGCCGGCAGACGGTGGTACTGCGGCCGCCGCCCCGCCAACTCGGACCGCGTGTGCACGAATTCGTGCCAGCGCTCCGCCTCGGTGGTCTCTTGGAGCTGGGTGCCGTCCCTGCGGATGCGGAAAGCAGTACGGACTCCCGCTGGGCGTCGACGAGTCGGCGACCGGTCCGATCGTCGCCATCCTGCGCGAGCGTCAGCCCGACGTCCTGCTCACCCACGTGGCGAACGCCCCCGTACACCCGGGACCGCCACCAGGCACAGGCGACCACCCTGCTGACGCGCAGGATCGCCCAGGCCCACGGCCACCACCGCGCACCCGGCCGCTCGTCGCCGCCCAGGGGTTCCAGTTCGAGCCGCGCCAGCGCCAGGTCTGCGAGGTTCCCCCCGACCTGCTGCTGGACATCACGCCCGTGTTCGGCGTCGAGACCAAGGAGATGGGCTGCATGACCGCGCGGACCACATGGTCCGTCCGAGCTGACGGCAATAGGCTTCCCTGCCTGTTCGCGAGGGGTCTCGGCGCAGGGCACGGTGAAGGCCGGCCCCGGCCCGGTGAACGCGCCCGCCGTGGTCGCCGGCACCGCCGTCCGACGCGGTGACGTGATCGTGGCCGACGACGGAGTGCTGTGCGTTCCCCTGCAGGAGGTGCCGTCAGTCGCCGCGAAGGCCTGGAGCGCGAGGCGGTCGAGCAGGTCAACCTCAAGACGGGGAGCCAGCGCCGTGAGCCGACCAAACGGCGTCGAAGTGAGTGCGTGCTTCTGATCCTCGGCCAGTGTCGGTGCCGTCGTACGAACTCAAGCGGCTCCGGCTCGTCGTCGGTCGGACCTGTACGCTCCTCGCCCGGCCCGGGTCGGGCCGTGCTCACGGGTCGTGCTCAATCGCCCCGCTGAGCAGGCGGCTTTCCGCCTCGCGCTCGCCCGTGCGCCGGCACTCGGGAGCCGACCTGCTCGGCGATGAGCCGCCGATAGTACGGGCACTGGGTGACGTCCTCGTGCTCGCAGTTCAGGCCACCCTCGATGAGCTCCAATGAGATCCGGGTGGCGGCGATCCTCGATCGGAGCTCTTCGGCCTCGGCACGCAGGATCTCGTGCCGGGTAGAGCGCTCGACGGTGGCGAACAGGCTCCTGATGATGTCCAGGCCTAGGCCGGCCTCCTTGAATATGAGGATCGCCGCCACGCGGGTGAGGTCGTCCGCGCCGTAGCGGCGGCGTCCGCCTGCGTCCCGTACGGGGTGCAGCAGGCCCATCGACTCCCAATGCCGCAGGACGTGCGTGGCGAGACCGAACCGTGCCGCGAGAGCGCCGATGCTCATCGCGCTCGCGCCGTTGTCTCCGCTTGACTTCATGTTGACATTAAGTCGTAGCCTGGCGTCCATGTCCAAGAACCCGGAAACGGTGGAAAAGCACCGGAACACCGAGGCCATGCTGGCCCTCCTCGACGCGATGGACCAGATGCCGAGCGCCAGCCTGCTGCGGGCCCGCTCCTACGAGCTGCTGTCTCTTGTCCCGGGCTCGTCTGTCGTGGACATCGGCTGCGGTGCCGGGCGGGCCGTCGCCGAGCTGGCCGAGCGTGGCGTCCACGCGGTGGGCGTGGATCCCGATCCGTGGATGCTGGCCGCGGCCCGGAAACGGTGGCCGGCGGCCGAGTTCCGGGAGGCGGGGGCGGAGGATCTGCCGTTCGCCGACGGAAGTGTGCGCGGCTACCGTGCCGACAAGGTCTTCCACGCACTTCAGGAGCCGTGGCGCGCGGTGGCGGAAGCGCGGCGCGTCCTCTGCCCGGGCGGCAGGATCGTCCTGGTAGGGCAGGACTGGGACGCCATCATGGTCGACTCTGATGATGCGGCGCTCACCCGCACGATCGTGCACGCCCGTGCCGACCTCCTGGGCACGCCCCGCGCCGGCCGCCAGTACCGCAACCTGCTCCTGGACGGCGGCTTCAGCGACGTCACCGTCGAGGTGCACACCAACGTGTTCACCGATCCCGCGATGCTGCCGCTGCTCACCAGGCTCGCCGAGTCGGCCTGCACGAGCGGCGCCGTCGGCCGTGACCAGGCCGACGAGTGGCTCGCCGAACAGCACCGACGCGCCGAGGCCGACCGCTTCCTCATCGCCATTCCGTTCTTCGTGGCTGCCGCCTCCGCCTAGAGAGCAGATGGAGCATGGGCTTCGGGGATCCGCTTGACCGGGGAACGGTGACCACGCCTGTCAGGCACTCGTGGCCGATGTGGGTTTCCTTGGCCAGCTGGGGGTGGCCCCCTTCCGTGCGAGACGCCTGGTCATGAGGGTGACGACGGCCCAGGTGATCAGGTCTCGGAGTACTGGATGAGCCGTTCGTAGTCCCGGGCATGGCGGCGTGCGTGCATCATCCACGCGAGCGACCTCTCGACGACCCAGCGGCGGGACAGCTCGACGAAGCCAGAGGCGTCCTTGGGGCGGCTGACCGGCTTGACGGTCAGGTTGTCACCGGCCCCGTCGAACGCCCGGTCAGCTCGGCGAGTTCACGGCGGGCCTCCACCTGGTCGTCGAGTACGACGGCGACGATCCCGATCCACACGAGCAGTGGCGCGACCTGGCGTCCGCGCCGATCGCCGACGACGATGACCGCGTGGTTACCCCTGCCGACTGGTCACCGTCGCCCCGCTCGGTCAGGGACCTCGCCGACCGCCCCTGCCCCTGGTCCGGGCGGGCCTCGGCGCGGCCGTGGTCGCCACCCTCGCCCTCACCGGCGCCCCACCCGAAACCGTGGCCCTGCCACGGTCCCCGTGGCGGGCCACCGCCGCATCGCGGCCGTATGGCCCGCTTCCCCGTCCGGCCCACGACCCCCGACAGGGACCAGAAGGACTGATCTGCGACATCACTTGGGACCAACTTACGGGTGCCGAGCTGCAGTTGCGGCGCTCGGCGGACGGCGGGCGGCACGTCGACGTAGGGGTCTACGGCGACTACGCCTTCTCAACCGCGGTTACACCGCCGGCCTCGATACCTCGGACCGCTGGCAGGAGAGCCGGACGCCCTTCCACCTGTCCGACCGCACGGTCCGCCTGCGCGTCCTCGTCGACCGCACGTCCGTGGAGATGTTCGTCGACGACGGCCGGTACGCGCACTCGACCGTGGTCTTCCCCGACGTGTCCGACACCGGGCTGGCCTTGTTCACCATCGACGGGCAGGCGGTGTTCCGGAACATGGTGATCCGGGAGTTCGGGGTCTGATCCGACGGGGGGTGGCCGGTGGGATGGCCGCGACGGACGAGGTCGGCGGCGGCGCCCGGCGCGCCGGGGCTCTCGTCGAGCAACAAGCGCGAGGGCCGCACCGGGCGCGCTCGGTTCCGCGTCGGCCGAGCTTCGGGGCCACGAGGTGGGGCGGGTCCCGCGTGAGGCAGCGGTTGCTGGGGCGTGATACGGGGGCTTCGGCTCGGCGTGACAAAATGGGGGCCGTTCGTCCGTCCTTTGATGCTGTGAGGTTCTCCGTGAGCAAGCACGTGGGCCGCGAGCCGCTGCGCCGCAATTCGCGGTCCAACCGGGCGCGCATCCTGGCCACGGCTCGGGAGGAGCTGGGGCGGAACCCCGATGTCACGCTGGAGGAGCTGGCGCGGGCCGCCGGGGTCGTCCGGCGCACCCTCTACGGGCACTTCCCGGGGCGGGCGGCGCTGCTGGAGGCGCTCGCCGAGGAAGCCGCCGAGACGTTTCGGAACGCGGTGGAGGCCGGGCCGGAGCCGGGGGAGTCGGCCGAGCGGGCGTTGGCGTGGTTCGTACTCCGGATGTGGCGCGTGGGCGACCGCTACCGCATGCTGGTGGCGCTCACCCGGCGGGACCTCGGCTCCGAGCGCTTCGCCGAGGTGCTCGCGCCGGCCCGGGAGGCCGTCACCGGGATCCTGGAGCGCGGGCAGCGGGACGGCGTCTTCCACTCGCATCTGCCGCCGGCCGTGCAGAGCACAGGCCTGATGGCGTTGATCGTAGCTCTGGTGGAGTCCGTCAACACCGGCGCGCTGGAGGACGACGGGCACCGGATCGCCACGGCCACCCTCATCGCGGCCGGCGTGCCGAAGGATCGGGCGAGCGCCGTGGTCGAGGAGGTTGCTTCGGCGATGGCTACGGCTCTTCCGGCCCACGGCACCTGATTGCTCTCCGACCGACCCGTCGACGAGGTGTCCCGGGCGTCGTCGCGGCGGAAGGTGACCGACTTGCGGAGAAGTGGGCGGTGAGGCCCTGCTCCGTGGTGGTGACCGAGCGCAGTCGGAGGCCGTCGGGGATGTTCCGCGGCGCGATCGGCTCGGCGAAGACCTGCCGAGCAACGTCTCACTGGCCTCGGGCCGGGCGACGCGGCCCGCGACCTTGAAGTCCTTGAAGGTGACGCGGTTGCCGGAGGCCGCCGAGACGGTCGTCGTCGCGGTGGCCTCGAAGCCGAGGGTGGTCAGGCCGCGGGCGCGGATCCGGTCGGAACCGTAGCCCCGGGTCAGTTCCAGGCCAGGGCGTCGGACAGGTCCGCGTACGACAGGAAGACGGTCGCCTCCGCCGAGCGGGCCCGGGCCTCGCTGTCGTCGTCCGACTTCGTCAACCCGTCCATCCGCAGGGCGAGTTCGCTCACCGACAGCCGACGGTCGGAGCCGTCGGCGGGTTCGTGCGAGTACGAGTACGAAAACTCGCACTCCTGGTCGCAGTCGCGCTCGGGGCGGGGGGCGGTAGATCGGCCCTCCTCCAAAGGGCTTCGGGGAACAGGGAGTTGGGGGGGCGGACATGTGTGAGTGCGAGTGGGGTACGGGCACGGGGTTTCAGACGGGACTCGGGGGCGACCCGGACTTCCGTACCTGATCGACCTTCGCTGCGGCGGTGTCCGGGGCGACTCCGGCGGCGATGAGGGTGGCGGTGGCGGCGCCGGTGCCGTCGTCGGACCACAGGCCGCAGTCGGCGCAGTCGAGCAGGGCCAGCAGTTGGGCCTCGATGGCCCGGCCGAGCGGGTCGGGCGGGACGGTGGTCTGGAAGACGCCCTGTCGGCGGCCGTGGGCGAAGACCCTCGTGGCCATGTCGCGAGCGGGGGTCAGCAGTTCGTCGACGCGTGCGCGTGCGAGGTCATGGCCGCGGGCCAGCCGGATCAGGGCGCGGTAGCGGTCGCCGACGGGCCACACCATGAGGACGAATCGCGCCAGGTCCGCGACGGCGTCGGGGGTCGGGGCCGGGGCGCCCGCGACGGCGCGCCGGATCGCCTCCGCGGCCTCGGCGGCCAGGCCCTCGACGAGCGCGGCCCGGCAGGCGAAGTGGACGTACACGGTGCGCCGGGCCACACCGGCGGCGGCGGCGATGTCCTCCAGGCGGCTGTCGGGGTCGCGGGTCAGTTCCCGCCGGGCCGCGTCGAGGATCCGGGCACGGGTGGCCCGCGCGTCCCGACGCTGCGCCGAAGTCGAGGTCGAAGTCGGCGAGGGGGATGAAGTCGAAGTCGGAGCAGGAGGGGGCGGCGTCTCGTGGGGCCGGGCCGGAGACCGTCTCGGCCTCGTCGTCGGTGTTCGTGCTGGTCGGCTGATCACGTCGGTACCTCGAAGGCGGGTGGAAGAAGGGAGCCATCGCGATAGTTGCACAGCAAGGGGCAATAAACTACTGTGCACATCGATGGGCAATTAAGTGCTTCCGCTCATCCGACCGTCCCTCTCAGGAGCTACTGATGCCCTTCCTTGCAAATACCCCCGTGGAGAAGATGACCGGGCCGTACGCGCGGCGCTGGTGGGCGCTGCTCGTGCTGTGCCTGAGCCTGCTGATCACGGTGATGGCGAACACGTCGCTGATCGTCGCCGCCCCCGACATGACCACCGACCTGGGCCTGAGCAGCAGTGATCTGCAGTGGGTCGTCGACAGCTACACCGTTCCGTACGCGGCGCTGATGCTGGTGCTGGGCGCGATCGGCGACAAGTACAGCCGGCGCGGCGCGCTGGTGCTGGGTCTGCTGATCTTCGCCGGCGGTTCGGTGATGGGGAGCATGGTCGACGAGACCTCACTGGTCATCGTGGCCCGCGCGATCATGGGTGTCGGTGCCGCGGTCGTGATGCCGGCCACGCTGTCCCTGGTGGTCGCGACCTTCCCCCGGAGCGAGCGGGCCAAGGCCATCACCGCCTGGGCCGCGACCTCCGGGGTGGCGGTAGCCGTCGGCCCACTGGTCTCCGGCTGGCTGCTCGAGGACCACGCCTGGGGCTCGACCTTCCTGATCAACGTGCCGATCGCCGTCCTCGCCGTATTCGGCGCGCTCGCCCTGGTACCGCCGTCCAAGGCGGAGGGCATGGGCCGGATCGACTACGTCGGTGGTCTGCTGTCGATCGTCACCGTCGGCTCCCTGATCTACGCCGCCATCGAGGGCCCGCACTCCGGCTGGGGCGCCGGCCCCGTCACCGCCGCCGTGGTCGCCGGTGTCGGTCTGGTCGCCTTCGTCGCCTGGGAGCTGCGGCACCCGCACCCGATGCTGGACGTCCGAAAGTTCGCGCTGCGGCCCTTCAGCGGCTCGATGCTCGCGGTGATGTTCTTCTTCTTCGGCATGTTCGCCGTGATCTACTACGCGACGCAGTTCCTGCAGTTCGTCCTCGGCTACGGCGCCCTGGACACGGGTGTACGGCTGCTGCCGCTGGGCGGTGCGGTGTTCCTCGGGTCCGCGCTGACCGGGATGCTCACCCCGAAGCTGGGGGTGAAGGTGATGGCCGTGACCGGCCTGGCCGTCGGCACGGCGGGCATGTTCCTGCTCACCCAGATCGACAAGGGGTCGACGTACGGGGACTTCCTGGCGCCGCTGATGATGCTGGGCCTCGCGCTCGGACTGGCCATCTCCCCGGCGACCGACACGATCATGGGCTCCTTCCCCGAGTCCGAGCTGGGCGTCGGCGGCGGTGTCAACGACACCGCGCTGGAGCTGGGCGGGGCGCTGGGCATCGCGGTGCTGGGCTCACTGCTGGGCACGGCCTACCGCGACGAGCTGACCGACCTGGTGGGCAACCGGCTCCCGGCGGAGGCGATGGAGACCGCCAAGGACTCGGTCGGCGCCGGCCTGGCTGTCGCGGAGCGGGTCGCGCAGGATCCCGCCGCCGGGCCCCAGCAGGCCCAGGCCGCCGTGGACGCCGTCCACCAGGCCTTCGCCCACGGAGTCGCCCAGACCAGCCTCATCGGCGGGATCATCATGGCCGCCGGAACACTGATCGTCCTCGCCATCCTGCCGGGCCGGCGCGGCTTCGCGCAGCAGAGCGCCGAGCCGGGGGCCGGGACGACGGCGAGCGAGGCGGCGACTGTGCGGGAGCGCACCGGGGCCACCCGCTAGATCGCCGGCGGGGCGTCCACTGGATGGCCGGGGACGCGTCCGCCGGGTCGCCGGGGGGAGCGTCCGCCGGGGCGCCGGGCACCGACTCCGTCGGCTCCTGTCGGAACACCTCACCGGCCTCGGCGAACGGATCGTCATACCCGGCGGGGCACTTCCCGCACCTCGAACAGCCCAAGACGGTCGCCGACCACATGGTGGGCTTCCTGAACAGCTGACCCCCCTCCAACCACCCAGAACTCGAAGGGCTGACCGAACCATGACTGACAAGGAAAGGCAGGAGGCCATGGCTGTGGCGACTCCTCCGTACGTGAGCGACGCACTGGCCGAGGGGACCGTTGACGCGGTGGTGATCGGCGGGGGCGCCGCGGGGCTGAACGGTGCACTGATCCTCGCCCGTTCCCGCCGCTCGGTCGTCGTGATCGACAGCGGCTCCCCGCGCAACGCGCCCGCGGAGGCCGTGCACGGCCTCCTCGCCCTGGACGGCACCCCGCCGTCCGAGATCCTTCGACGGGGCCGGGAGCAGGTGCGCCAGTACGGCGGACGCGTCGTGTCCGGCGAGGTGGTCTCGGCCGAGCCTGCCGCCCCGTCGGCGGACGGGGACCTGCGGTTCACCGTCACCCTGGCCGACGGCCGCCACATCACCGCTCGCCGCATCCTGGTGGCCACCGGCCTCACGGATGTGCTGCCCCAGGTGCCCGGGCTCGCCGAGCACTGGGGGCACAGTGTGGTGCACTGCCCGTACTGCCACGGCTGGGAGGTGCGCGACGAGCCCATCGGTATCCTCGCCACCGGCGAGGCCTCCATCGACCACGCGTATCTGTTCCGTCAGCTGACCGAGGACCTGACCTACTTCACCCACGGCACCGACCTGGACGAGGACAGCCGCGCCCGCTTCGCCGCCCGCGGCATCCGCATCGTCGACACCCCGGTCACCGAGGTCGTCAACGACGCCGACGGTGCCCTCGCCGGGGTGCGCCTGGCCGACGGCCAGGTCGTGGCCCGCCGCGTCGTCGCGGTCGCCGCGCCGATGCAGGCCCGCACTAAGGGTCTGGAGGGTCTGGGCCTGCCGGTGCTGGACCTGCCGAAGGGCCGCGGTTTCGCCTCCGGCACGGCCGGGACCACCGAGGTGCCGGGTGTGTGGGTGGCCGGCAACGTCACCGATCTGGTCGCCCAGGTCGGGGCCTCCGCAGCGGCCGGCGCACTGGCCGGCGCCGACATCAACAGGATGCTGGCCATCGCGGACACCGACGCAGCCCTCCAAGCGATCGCCGAGGCAAGCCCCAAAGCGGCCACACCATGATCTCCAAGCCCTGAGATCCCAGCCCGCCACCCGCCCTCCTCACCTTCACCGGTGAGGAAACCAATCAGATACCAGACGATTTTCAGTCATGCCCACCAAGCAGGCAGCAGGAGCGTCGCGCCGAGGTCAACGCCACCCTCCTCGGCTTTCTGAACGGCCGACCACCCCAACCAGATGGAGGACACAGCAATGACGGAACGCAATCCCATTCTGATCACCGGCGCCGGCGGCCAAGTCGGTGGCGTGAGCAGGGTGATGGTCGACATGCTGCTCGAACAGGGCCACCCGGTGCGCGCGTTCGTGCGACGGGACGACGAACGCGCGCAGTCGCTGCGCGAGGCCGGGGCCGAGGTCTTCGTCGGCGACTTGCTCAAACTCGCGGACGTGGCCGCCGCACTGAAGGGTGTCCGGCGCATCTACTTCAGCATGAGCGCGCAGCCGTACTACGCCGATGCCCTCACCTTGATGGCCGCGGCGGCGCGAGCCCAGGGCGACATCGAGGCCTTCGTGCACCTGTCCAACTACGAGCAGTCGTACATGACGCTCGAGAAGATGACCACACCGGATGAGGAGCGGCGTTCCTGGCTCGGCGGACTGGTCACGGACTGGTCACCGCAGCAGCGGGCGCACTGGGTCTGCGAGCAGGTGCTGGACTGGTCCGGCCTCCCGACCGTCAACGTACGTGCGACCACGTTCGCCGAGTCCCCCCACCTGACCTGGATGCAACTGGGCCCGCTGAGCAACGGTGAACTGCGCCTGCCCTACGGCAACCAGCGGCTCGCGCCCATCGCCGTTCACGACCTGGCAGAGGTGTGCGTGAAGATACTGGTCGACCCCGCACCGCACATCTCGAAGTCCTACGCGCTCACCGGCCCGGAGCTGAAGGACATGTACGGGTTCGCTGAGGACTACGCAGCCGCGCTGGGACGCCAGGTCACCTACATCCCTGAGGAAGTGGAGGCCTGGAACGAGACCTTCATAGACGAGACCCTCCTGCAGGAGGCCCTGGGCGACCCGGCTGCGGCCCGGCACGTGGCGGCGCACCTGAGGATCCAGGCCAGGCTGATCGCCGGCGGGCGGTACGACGTCCTCTCCGACCAACTGGAAACCCTGCTCGGGCGCCCACCGCGGACCATGCGGTGGGCGCTGCAGAACAACGCTCGCCTGCGCGAACCGGCGGTTGCCCCGAACCACTGAGCGCTCCGGAGCAGAACATGACGCCACACCGGAGTCCTCAGCCTGAGAGTGCGGAACGTGAGCTCTTGTTAGCTTCGTGGTTGAGGTTGGGGAAGGATCGCTGGTCGCGGGTGGGGGGTGGCTCTCAGGCGTCGGGGCGGGCGAACAAGCCGGGTTCGGCTTCGATGAGGATGCCCCGGCTGAGCAGGCGTTTCAGTTTGGAGCGGATGCCTTCGGTGTGCTTCGGGAGGATCGGCAGGTCGAAGGCCTGGCAGAGGTCGCGGGCGCGCATCGGTCGGCCTGCGTCTGCCAGGGCGGTGAGGATCTGCTGGTAGGCGGGGTGGTCCGGGATGTCGGGGCGGTGGCGGGTGAGGGCAGCGGGAGGGTGAGGAGGGTCTTGCGGGTGATACGCAGGTTCTCGCTCTCCGCGTCGAGTTGGACAGACCTACGCCACCCACATCATGCCCGGCATGATCCTGCTGGGTCTCGGCCTCGGCGGGGTGATGACCACCGCGTTCCAGGGGGCGACCTCAGGCCTGCACCGCGATGACACGGGCGTCGCCTCGGCGCTGATCAACACCGGTCAGCAGGTGGGCGGCTCGATCAGTACGGCGCTGCTGACCACCGTCGCCTCGTCGGCCACGACCGACTACCTGACTTCGCACAAGCCCAGCGCGCTGGCCGCGGCGCAGGCCGGGGTCGAGGGCTACACGGCCACCCTGGCGTGGGACTCCGGGATCTTCGTGGCCGGTGCGGTGATCGCGGCGTTCCTGATTCCGAATCGGGCTCTGGAGCCGTCCGAGGGCGAGCCCGTGATGGCCCACTGAGCCTGAATCCACCTTAGAGATGCCCTGCTACCTGCGATGACTGTTGTTCTCAGGACACGAGTCAGCGCAGGTAGGCAGGGCATCTCCAGGGTGGTGGCCGGCCACTACCGAACGGACGCCTCCTGCCCGCCTTTGCCGTGTGCGACAGCCCGGCCCCACCATCGGGCCCGACGCGTTCCTCGCACCGGAGCACAAGGTGGTGTTGGCCGGCGACACCGAGGAGGCGCGCGCCATCGGTCGCCAGACGCTCGAGATGTACCTCAGCCTGAAGAACGCCCTCGCCAACTGGAAACGGATGGGGTTCAGCGACGAAGACCTCGCCAAGCCCGGCAGTGACCGCCTCGTGGACGCAGTCGTGGCCCACGGCACCGCCGATGCCGTCGCGGCGAGGGCGAAACAGCACCTCGATGCGGGCGCGGATCACGTACCGCTGCAGGTACTGACGTCACCCGACAAGCTCGTGCCCGCACTCGCCGAACCGGCCGGGCCACTCGGCCTGCAGTGAACGTCCGACCCAATTAGCCAGAATGCGACGGGACTTGACGACTGCTTCCGTGCGTGACATCACCGAGGAGAATGAGCATCGTATGCCCGGTCGGCGGTCATCCTCACCCCTGTTCATCTTGAAGCCGGCGGGGTCGTGGCTATGCGGAGGAGTTCGGCCGAGCGCTGTACCCACCAGTCGAGTAGGTACGGCACTGAACAGTTCACCGCGCTACTGAACTGACCACTGAACTGTGTCGTGCGCAACTGAACTCTTCAGTGCCGTTCAACAGTTCAGTGGCCCTTCTTCTCCCGCCCCGGCAGGAACTCCTGCACCTTCGCCTTGAACCCCTGCCTGATCATCGACCCGCGATCCGCGTCCCCCTTCAGGATCGACGAGGCCGTGGCCTCCATCTGCTCCCAGGTGGCGTGCGGCGGGATCGGGGGTACGGCGGGGTCGGTGAGGAACTCGATGACCGCGGGGCCGTCCGCCTCCAGGCCCGCCCGCCAGCCGGCCTCGACGTCCTCGGGCTTCTCGACGCGGATGCCCGTCAGGCCGAGGCTGCGGGCGAAGGCGGCGTACTGCACGTCCGGAAGCTCCTGGGAAGGCAGGAAGGACGGGGCGCCCTCCATGGCGCGCATCTCCCAGGTGACCTGGTTGAGGTCATGGTTGTTCAGCACGGCCACGACCAGGCGCGGGTCCTCCCACAGGTCCTTGTACTTCGCCGCCGTGATCAGCTCCGCGAGGCCGTTCATCTGCATCGCGCCGTCGCCGACCAGCGCGATCGCCGGACGGTCCGGGTGGGCGAACTTGGCGCCGATCGCGTACGGCACACCGCAGCCCATCGTCGCGAGGGTCCCGGAGAGCGACCCGCGCATGCCCGGCCGCATCGTCAGGTGGCGGGCGTACCAGTTGGCCGCCGAGCCCGAGTCGGAGGAGACGATCGCGTTGTCGGGGAGCAGCGGGGCCAGGGTGCGGGCGACGTACTCCGGGTTGATGGGGTCGGCGGACTGGTTCGCCCGCCGCTCCATCACCTCACTCCAGCGCGCCACGTTGTCGCACACCGTGTCGTACCACTCACGGCCGCGCTCCTCGGACCTGATCAGCGGGATCAGCCGCTCCAGCGTCGCCTTCGCGTCGCCGACCAGGTTCACCTCGTACGGATACCGCATCCCGACCATGTGCGGATCGATGTCGATCTGCACCCCCCGCGCCTCGCCGAAGTCCGGCAGGAACTGCGTGTACGGGAAGGAGGACCCGATGGTCAGCAGGGTGTCGCAGTCGCGCATCAGCTCGTACGAGGGGCGGGTGCCCAGCAGGCCGATCGAGCCGGTGACATACGGTAGTTCGTCGCTCAGCGCGTCCTTGCCGAGCAGGGCCTTGGCCACGCCGGCGCCGAGCAGTTCGGCGATCCGCTCCACCTCGGCCCGCGCGCCGGACGCGCCCTGACCGACCAGGATCGCCACCTTGTCACCGGCGTTGAGGATCTCGGCCGCCCGGCGGATCGAGTCGTCCGAGGGGATCGACGTCCAACCGCTGCGGTCCAGGCTGGAGGGCACCATCTTGAACTCGTGCGTGGGCGGCGAGTAGTCGAGCTCCTGCACGTCGCCGGGGATGATGATCGCCGTGGGCGCACGGCGCGCGTACGCGGTGCGGATCGCCCGGTCCAGGACGTTCGGCAGCTGCTCGGGGACCGTCACCGTCTCCACGAAGTCCGAGGCGACGTCCTTGAACAGGGTGTGCAGATCCACCTCCTGCTGGTACGAGCCGCCCATCGCGGTGCGGTGCGTCTGGCCCACGACGGCCAGGACGGGGACATGGTCGAGCTTGGCGTCGTACAGGCCGTTCAGGAGATGGATCGCGCCCGGTCCGGACGTCGCCGCGCACACCCCGAGACGGCCGCTGAACTTGGCGTAACCGACCGCCTGGAACGCGGACATCTCCTCGTGCCGGGACTGGATGAAGCGGGGCTTGTTCTCGGCGCGGCCCCAGGCGGCGAGCAGGCCGTTGATGCCGTCGCCGGGATAGCCGAAGACGTGCTCCACACCCCACTCGCGAAGGCGCTGCAGGACATGGTCGGCGACCTTGGTGCTCATGCGGGACCTCCCGGGTCCGGTGGGGGACTGTGCGGCTCCGCTCCGAGTGACCCTGCCGGACGGTGGAAAACCTGCCCGGGGGTTTGCGGCCCGGGGGCGGGGGCAGGCGAAGAATCAGTGCTTCGGACAGGAGGCACGTCCGTGGGAGCGGGGATTCCCCGCCACGGGTGTGTCCCGCTCCGGTACGCGCCCGCACTCCCATGGTGACCGTCCAAGCCAGAGCACAACCAAGGGAGTTGCGACGCACGATGCCCACTTCAGTGAGCGCGAAGCACCACCCGCACGACGACGCCCCCGATACCGCGGAGGACTTCCGCAAGCTCGCCACCCTGCCCGAGGGGCAGCAGCGCGACACCGTCCGCGAGAGGATCGTCGAGGCATGGCTCCCCATGGCCGACCGGCTCGCCGGACGGTTCCGCAGCCGCGGCGAGAGCTTCGACGACCTGCGCCAGGTCGCCGCCCTCGGACTGGTCAAGGCCGTCGACCGGTACGACCCCGAACGCGGCAACGCCTTCGAGAGCTATGCCGTGCCCACCATCACCGGCGAGATCAAGCGGCACTTCCGCGACCACATGTGGACGCTGCATGTGCCGCGCCGGGTGCAGGACCTGCGTAACCGCGTCCGGTTCGCCGTCCAGGACCTGCAGACCGTGTCCGGTCGCCGTCCGACGGTCGCCGAGATCGCCGCGCACGCGGACATGAGCGAGGCCGACGTCAAGGTCGGCCTTGAGGCACTGGAGAGTTTCACCGCCCTGTCGCTGGACGCGGAGCTGCCCGGCAGCGACGACGGGTACTCGCTCAGCGACGCGCTGGGCTCCGCCGATCCCGCCTTGGACACGGTCGTGGACCGTGAGGCGGTCGCGCCTCGGCTGGCGGCGCTGCCCGAGCGTGAGCGGGCGATTCTGTACATGCGGTTCTTCGGGGACATGACGCAGAGCCGGATCGCCGAGCAGCTCGGCATCTCGCAGATGCATGTGTCCCGGCTGATCAGCCGGTGCTGCAGCCGGGTACGGGAGCAGGTTCTGAGCGACGTGGGTTGAGGGGCGGGTTTCGCGCCCCTTCAGGGGGTTGCTGTCGCCGCCAGTGATATGTGGCGGGACATCGTGTCCAGCGCCTTTGCCTCCGCCATCGAGAAGGCGAGGCGGGCTCCGCATCTGAACAGTGTCAGGACGCCTTCCACGGCGCCCCCGACCACGACAGGCACGCACAGCAGTGACGTGACGTTCGCCTGTACGAGGACGGGGGCGCCCTCGGGATCGCGGCCGAAGGCGTCCGGGTCCGGGGGACGGACCTGCAGGGCGGGGGAGGCCGAGCGGGCCGTCTCCACGACGAGGGGGCAGGTGGCCGGGGACTGGGACGACAGCGTCTTCGCCTCCTTCTCCGAGGGGGCCAGCACCGTCGTACGGGACAGGCCGTCCGTGCCCGTGTCGGCGATCACCCAGTCGGCGAGGCGGCCATGGAGGACCCGGGCCGCCTCCCGGACGACCGCCTCGCGGTCGCCGCGCGGTGCGGTCAGGAGGGTCGTGGTCATCTCGTCCAGGACGTCCATCAGGGCCGCGTGCCGGGTCGCCTCGGTGAGGTCGGAGACCTGGGTCGTCGGGCTTTCGGTCACGCCTGCGGACTCGGACGCGCTGAGGTCCCCCGGCTGTAGCACCACCAGCACGGTGGTGTGCGGTTCCCCGCTGGGGCGGACGGCGGTCAGGGTCGCGTGGACCGGCACGGACGGGCGCTGCTGGAGGCGCACGGTGAGGCTGCGGTCGCCCTCACCGCGGGCCACGGCCGCAGCCTGGGAACGGAAGGCGGCCCGGTCGGCATGGGCGAGCAACCCGGTCAGCGGCCGGCCCGTCGCATAGCCCGCCCGGACACCCGTGAAGGACGTCGCCGCGAAGTTCAGCCGCCGCACCACCGCCTCCCGGTCCACCAGCGCCACGGGGAGCGGAAACCGCTGGAACACGGCCCGGAGCAGATGCTGCTCCTGGCGGTCGGCGGACGTCGTGCGGGGCGGTCCCGACGAGGACAGCCGCTCGTACCACGGCCACAACTGGTCGGCGACATGGTCGAGTTCGAAGATGGCCGCGTCCAGTACCGTCGGCAGGTCCCCTTCCGACACGGACCGCGCCGCCTTGAGTTCCGCGACGCGGCGCACGAAATCCGCGAGCTCTTCACCGAATTCGTCGGTCTTCGCCATAGGGACGAACCTAGCTCGTGGTGACGTGCTCCGGGACGGCGGGGCGCCCACAGGTTCTGCCTGTTCCTCCGCTGTTTTTCCCGCGCGGGTCCGGGAACGCGCAGAAAGATAGGAGGAGTTGAGGATGTCCGCTCACCACCCAGTGGGTCACTGGGGACACGAGTCCGCCGAAGCCGCCCTTCCGGGGCGCCGGTTGTCCGAGCTGGTCGAACAGGCCGTGCGCTGCACCACCGACTGCTGCGGAGCGAGCAGCGTCGTCGCCGAGGCGGGAGCCGAGCGGCCCGCCGCCGTCACCCATCCCGACCTCGCCGGACTCGTCGCCGTGCAGCTCCGCTCCGGGGACGGACCCATTCCGGCCGCCCTGGAACGCGGCGAGCCTGTCGACTCGGCCGACCTGTTGCGCGACGAGCGCTGGCCGGACTACCGCGCCATGGCGCTCGACTCGGGCGTGCGCTCCAGTGTCACGCTCCCGTTCCGCCGTTCCGTGCTGACGGTGACGCTCAGTCTCTACAGCTTCCGGCCGGGCGCCCTGGAGGACGTCGCCCACGGCCCCGTGCACGCTCTCGGCGACTTCGCGGCCAGCTGCCTGGTCCGCGACCGCTCCTACCGCGCCGCGCTCACCGAGCTCGACCAGCTCGACACCGCCCTGCGCACCCGGCCCGTCGTCGACCAGGCCTGCGGCATCGTCATGCACGTCCTCGGCTGTGACGCCGACGACGCCTTCGGCGTACTGCGCCGCATCTCCCAGGGCACCAACCGCAAGCTCTCGGACGTCGCGGCCGGGGTCGTCAGCCGACGGGGCCGCGGCCTGGAGCGCGACTTGGCGGCGCTGCTGAACTGACGCTGCTGAACTGACGGGGATGTCACCCGCTCGGCCGTGCTCCGTCCCGCGAATGGTGCCCGGCCGCGCGCGCCCGGCCGCCGGGCGGGCTGTCATGGCTGGGGGCACGACCGCCGTACCCCCGCAGCCGTCGGCCGAAGGAGCTCACCCCATGCGCCGCACCGTCCGCGCCCTGTCCGTCGCCGCTCTGGCCGGTGTCGTCCTGGGCTTCGCCGCCTCGGCCGTCTTCGCGGAACCGACCGCGGAGGTCAGCCCCGGCAGCGTCTCCCCGGGCGGCAGCGTCACCATCTCGGTCTCCTGCGACCCGATCGGCGGGACCGCGCCCGCCACCCTCGACGCCACCTCGCAAGCCTTCGAGGAGGGCACCGTCGAGCTGAAACGGGTCTCCGGCAACGACGAGAAGAGCGCCGGGCCCGCCTACAGCGGCACCGCCCGCATCCCCCCGGCCGGGAACTTCGAGGGCGACCCCGACGCGGTCGGATCGGACTCCGCATGGACAGTGGACGGCACCTGCCCGGCGGCGCCCGGAGGGGAGGGCAAGGAGTGGAGCGCGACGTTGACGGTGGCCCTCGACACCGGCGGCAAGGACGGAGGCAAGGACGGAGGAAAAGAGGGCGGCAAGGACGGAGGCATGGGCGGCTCGGACGGTGGCCAGGTTGGCATGGAGGGGGGCCACGACGGCGGCCAGGGCGGCGACGACGGGGGCCACGAGGGCGGCATCGAGGGCGGCCACGACGGCGGCCAGGGCGGGATGGAGGGTGGCAGCGGCGGCACGGGCGGCGGCGGTCAACACTGCGCCGATCCCCGTTCGGACAGAGCCGAACCCGACATGGCCGAACCCGACAAGGCCGCACCTGACATGGCCGAACCCGACAACGCCGAGGCCGACTGCGCCGACGAGGCGAGCCACCACGGTGTGCGGGCCGGCTCGGGCGGCACCTTCACCGACTCCGTCCCCGCGCTGGTCGCCGGCGGTCTCCTGATCGCGGGCGCGGCCGGCGGCGCGGTGTACCGACTGCGCCGCAAGGCGCCCACCACGGAGGACTGACGCACGCCGACGCTGTGACGGGCGCAACCTCTGCGGGCGCCCATGGGACGGCGGCACGATGGGTACTCACTGAGGCACCAGGCACAGCGCGGAGGCACCATGCGCCCGACGGACCCCGAAGGCCACGGCCCCGTCCGCTACGGACCGCCGCACCCGGGCGACGGGCTGCCCGTGCTGCCCGAGCTGGCCGCCGTCCTCGCCGCGGCCGCCGGCAGGGCCGAGAGCGAGCCCGTCGGGGGCGGCGCCGCACTCCTGGAGGCCGCGTGCGGATACTGGGACCGGCGTGGGCTGCCGACCCGGCCCGAGCAGGCGGTGGCCGCTCCCGGGGCGCCCGCCCTGCTGCTCGCGCTGACCGCCGCGCTCGGCGGCGACGTCCTGGTGCCCCGGCCCTGTGCCGCCTGGTGGGCGCCGTACGCACGACTGCTGGGCAGACCCGTCTTCCATGTGGCGACACCGGCCGAGAGCGGCGGTGTGCCGGATCCGTACGCCCTCCTGGAGACCGTCCGCCGGGTCCGTGCCGAGGGCGGTGACCCGCGGCTGCTCGTGCTGTCCGTCGCCGACGACCCCACCGCCACCGTGGCCCCGCCCGAGGCACTGCACGAGACCTTGGAAGCCGCCACCGACGAGGGGTTGCACCTGGTCAGCGACGAGACCTGGCGCGACACGGTGCACGCCCCGCACGACACCGTGCTGCTCAGCCCCGCCGAGATGCTGCCCGAGCAGGTCACCGTCGTCACCGACCTGGCCGGCGCCCACCTCCCGCCGGGCTGGCCGGCCGCGGTCGCCCGGTTCCCCGCGGACGGCGCCGGGAACGGCCTCCACGCGCGCGTGCTCGACGTGCTCACCGCGCTCGGCGCCCGGGTCGCCGGGCCGGTCGCCCACGCCGCCGGGTACGCGCTGGAGGAGCCCGAGCCGGTTACCACACGGATCACCGCCGCCGTACGCCTGCACGCGCGCGTGGCCGCCGCCGCGCACACCGCCGCGGTGGGAGCGGGCGCCGTGGCGCGGCCCCCGCAGGCCGGGCGGCACCTGTACGTCGACCTCGGCCCGCTGCGCGCCGGGCTGTCCGCGCACGGCGTGGGGGACGCGCAGGACCTGGAGGACTTCCTCGCCGCCCGGCTCGGCATGCCCGCGCCGGGCGGGCACCGCTTCGGCGACGACCTCGGCGCGCTGCGCGTACGGCTGTCCACCGGACCGCTGCTGGCCGGCACGGACGAGGAACGAGCGCAATGCGTGACTTCACCCTCGCCGCTGGAACTGCCGCACGTGCACCGCGCGTTGATCCACTTGAAGTCGGTCTTCGACGACCTCCGTGACGAAGCTCAGCGATGGGAGCCTCCTCGATGACGCAGCAGTCCGAGTCACCCACGTCGACCACACCGCGCAGGCCCACCCGGGACGCCGGCGCTCCGGCAAACCCGTCACCCTTCGCGTCCCCGTTCCCGCCGCTCCCCGCACCCCGTCCGCTGGGCGAACGCCGGGTGTGGCCGCGGACCTTCCACGACCGGCTCACCGCCCCGCTGCCCGGCTTCAAGACCCTCGCCCGCTTCGCCCGCGAGGGCTCCGTACGCCCCGGGCGGGAGGGCCTCGCCGACATCGCCCGGCTGCCCTTCGAGCCTGGCCCGGTGCCCCGCGTGGACGCGGACACCGTCGCCGTCTCCTGGGCGGGGCACGCCAGTTGGGTCGTGCGGATCGGCGGACTGACCGTCCTCACCGACCCCGTCTGGTCACGCCGCATTCTCGGCACCCCGGCCCGGATCACCCCCGTCGGCATCGCCTGGGGCGCCCTCCCGCGCGTCGACGCGGTCGTCATCAGCCACAACCACTACGACCATCTGGACGCTCCCACCCTGCGCCTACTCCCGCGCGACACCCCCGTGTTCGTACCGGCCGGTCTCGCCGCCTGGTTCCGTCGCCGCCGGTTCACGCAGGTCACCGAGCTGGACTGGTGGGAGGCGGCCGAACTGTCCGGCGTCCGCTTCGACTTCGTCCCCGCCCACCACTGGTCCAAGCGCACCCTCGTCGACACCTGCCGCAGCCTGTGGGGCGGCTGGGTGCTCACCGCCCCGGACGGCCGGCGCGTGTACTTCGCGGGCGACACCGGCTACGGCCACTGGTTCACCCGCATCGGCGAGCGCTACCCCGGCATCGACCTCGCCCTGCTCCCCATCGGCGCCTACGACCCCCGCTGGTGGCTGAGCGACGTCCACTGCGACCCGGAGGAGGCGGTCCGAGCGGCCCAGGACCTGGGGGCGCGCCGGATGGCACCGATGCACTGGGCGACGTTCGTGCTGTCGGCGGAACCGGTCCTGGAGCCGCTGACACGCGTGCGCGCGGCTTGGGAGAAGGCGGGACTGGACCGGGAAAACCTGTGGGACATGCCGGTCGGCGCTTCCAGGGTGCTGTAGTGCAGCCCGCCTAGGGGCGCGGGGCTGTATCGACATGCGGCTCCGCCGCGCGGGCGCGAGCAACCACATACGGTCCGCACCCCGCAACGAACATCACCGGGCAGATCGAACCCGCCTCCACACACTGGGCGCCACACTGATGACCAGCGTCAGCGCCACCGCCGCAACCACACCCTCCCAAGGCTCCGAGAACAGCGACCCGCCAAGAATCCCGATCAACTGATACGTCACAGCCCAGGCCAGGCAGGCCGGCAAGTTCCCGCGCGCAAACCTCCGCATCGGCCACGTCGCCAGCAGACACGCCAACATCACCGGCAACCGCCCCGCCGGCACCAGCCGGGACAGCACCAGCACCGCCACCCCATGCGCGGCGAGCTTTTCCTGCGCCTGCGTGAGCCGGTCCTCCGGCGCACGCGAGCGGATCGCCTCCAGCCAGCGCGAGCCGTTCTTCGAGCCCATGCCACGCCGCCCCAGCCAGTACAACGTCGCGTCCCCCAGGAACGCGGCCGTCGACGCCGTCACGAACACCAGCGCCAGCGAGAACGGTGCCGTCTGATGAAACGCCACCACCGCCGCCGAACTCACCAGCGCGCCCGTCGGGATCACCGGCACCAGCGCCCCGATCAGCACCAGCAGGAACAGCGACGGATAGCCGATCGCCTGCTGCGTCGACTGCGTCGGCACCACCGTCGTGGCGGCGGCCAGCAGCGTCACCGCGCCACCTCCGGGCGCACGCGCTCCCCGTGCGCGAGCCGATGCACCGAAACGCCGGGCGCGCGCTCCGCCGCGAGCCGTGCGAACTCGTCGCCGGGTGCGTGGAATTCATGGGGGCGTACGGCGTCCATGCCGATCGGCCAGTACGTGCCGTAGTGCACCGGCACCGCGCTGCGCGGCGCGAGCCGGGCCAGTGCCTCGGCCGCCCGCCCCGCGTCGAGGTGCCCTTCCCCGAGATACGGTCCCCAGCCGCCGACCGGCAGCAGCGCCACGTCGACCGGCCCGACCTCCTTCGCCATCGCGTCGAACAGCCCGGTGTCCCCGGCGAAGTACGTCCGAGCCTCGCCCTCGATGACATAGCCGAGGGCGGGGGCGCGACGCGGGCCGACCGGCAGCCGCCGCCCGTCGTGCCGCGCGGGCACGGCCCGTACGGCCAGACCGCCCACCGTCGTCACATCCCCCGGCTCCACCTCGCTCACCTGCAGGTGCGTGAGCCGGCGCAGGCCCGGCACCGCCCGGAGCGCGCCCCGGGGCACGAGCAGGCGGGTGCCCCGCTCCAGCCTGGCCAGGGACGGGACATGCAGATGGTCGGCGTGCAGGTGGGAGACCACGGCGACATCCGCGCGCCAGGCGGCGGGCGGTGGCGGCGCGCCCCGGCGGCGACGAAGGTGCGCGAGCCGGCGTGCGAACAAAGGGTCGGTGAGAACGCGCATGTTCGAATCCTCGACCGTGCAGGTGGCGTGCCCCCACCACGTGATCTCCACCGGCACCTTCTTTGCCTCCTTCACGCGACTCCCCGAAGCGTACGGGCTGCAGTAGGGTCGGCGGCGAAACCCGGAGGTGAGGGGGACGCCATGGGGGCATCCGTAGTGCGCGTGACGGCGATCGCCAGTCTGACGCCGCTCGAAGAGCTGGACGCCGACCCCTTCCTGGTGGACTCCCGCAGCCAGCACGCGATGTGCGCGCGCTGGGCCGCCGAGCACGGGTACGTCGTCGCGCGCGAGCTTCTCGTACGCCGGTTGCGGGCCGACCACAGCGTGCTGTGGGAGGGCGTCCACCCGGGCCTCGACCTGTTCGTGGCGCCCAGCCGGAGAGTGCTGGAGAGCGCGTTGTCGTCCGTCGAGGAGTTCACCGCGGAGTGCGCGCGCCGGGGGGTGCGGGTGGAGATCGTGGGGCGGGCCGAACCCTCGTACGACGCGCAGATGAAGGCCCGGGTACACCGAAGACTGTCGATGCCGACAGCGGGTTACGACGGCCGTTGAAAGGTCGTCTGGCGTCTGCGGCGCCGTCGTGGCCGGTCGCGCAGTTCCCCGCGCCCCTCCCGGGGCTCCGCCCCAGGGATGGGGCGGGTAGGGGCGGCGGGGGCGAGAGAATGGGGCCGGGAGGTGGGCTGTGCGTGGTGGCCGTTGGCGACGGGTCGTCAGTCAGGTAGGGCGGAGCGTCACCGTATGGGCGGTCTCGACCGTCACCATGCTCGTGCTCGCCGGCGTCCTCCCCGACTTCCAACTCCAGTCCGCCGACGGCGACAGCGCCACCAGCATCGCCATGACCGCGGCCCTCGGCGCCGGTGCCTTCGGTCTGCTGTCCGCGCTGGTCTGGCCTCTTCTCGTACGGCTCCTGCTGCTCGTGCCCGCGCTGGTGCTCGGCCTCCTCGTCTTCTTCCTCAACGGCTCGCTGCTCATCGTCGCCCTGCGTCTCGTGCCCTCCGGCGACAGCGAGGCCGCCCCCGAGACCGCCGTCATCGTCGCCGCCGTGATGTCCGCCGTGGCGTCGGCCACCGGCGCCGCCCTTGCCGTACGGGACGACGACGCGTACAGGCGCCGGCTGTACCGCCTGGCCGACCGCCGCCGCAGGGCCCTGCCGCCGGGCCCGTCCAGCCCCGGCACCGTCTTCATCCAGCTCGACGGCGTCGGCCACGACGTCCTCCTCGACGCCGTCGGCAAGGACCTGATGCCGACGGTCGCCCGCTGGCTGGGCAGCGCCGCGGGCAGCGGGACCGGAGACAGCCCCGGCGCCCCCGCCCGCCCCACCCACCGGCTCACCCCCTGGCGCACCGACTGGTCCAGCCAGACCGGCGCCAGCCAGCTCGGCATCCTGCACGGCAGCAACCACGACGTCCCCGCCTTCCGCTGGTACGAGAAGGCCGGCCGTGAGGTGATGGTCTGCAACCGTCCCGCCAACGCCGCCGAACTCCAGCGCCGCGCCATCGACCGCACCGGCGACGGCGGACTGCTCACCGCCGACGGCGCCAGCCGCGGCAACCTCTTCAGCGGCGGCGCCGACGAGCAGGCCCTCGTGCTGTCCATCGCCACCAGGCGGCGCGGCCGTGAGAACCGTTCCCGCGCGGGCTACTTCGCCTACTTCTCCGACCCGGCCAACGCCGTGCGCACGGCCCTGTCCTTCATCGCCGAGGTCGGCCGCGAGATCGGCCAGTCCTCCCGGGCCCGCGTCCGAAAGGTCCGCCCGCGCGTCTCCCGCGGCGGCCTCTACCCTTTCGTCCGCGCCTTCGCGACCGTCGTCGAGCGAGACGTCGTCGTGGCCGCGGTGATGGGCGACATGCTCGCCGGCCGCACCGCCGTGTACGCCGACCTCGTGGCGTACGACGAGGTGGCGCACCACTCCGGGCCGTGCAGCCGGGACGCCGACCAGGTCCTCGAACGCCTCGACCGGGCGCTCGCGTTGATCGAGAACGTCGCCGAGCACGCGCCGCGGCCGTACCGGATCGTCGTGCTGTCGGACCACGGCCAGAGCCCCGGCGAGACCTTCCGGTCCCGCTACGGACTCGGCCTCGGCGATCTGGTGCGGGCCGGCTGCGGGCTGCCCGTGCCGCGCAGGGCGCAGCGCACCCACAGCGGCGCCGAGGCCCGTGCGGCCGTCCGCGCGGCGCTGCGCCGACCCGTCGAGGAGGGCGGTGAGCAGCGTCGCCCCTCCCGCCGCTCGGAGCCGATCGTGCTCGCGTCCGGCAACCTCGGCCTGATCTCCTTCCCGGACGTGCCGCACCGGATGACCAAGGAGGAGATCGACGCCCGCCACCCGGCCCTGCTCACCACCCTCGCCAACCACCCCGGCGTCGGATTCCTGCTCGTCCGCAGCGAGGAGCACGGCGGGGTGGTGCTGGGCGCGTACGGCGCGGAGGTCCCGCTGGACCGACTGGACGACGATCCGGGGCCGTTGAAGATCTTCGGGCCGGGCGCCGCCGACGCCGTACGCCGCACGCACTCGTTCCCGAACGCCGCCGACATCATGGTCAACTCCGCGTACGACCCGGCCGAGGGCGGCGAGGTCCTCGCCTTCGAGGAGCAGATCGGCTCGCACGGCGGACTCGGCGGGGCGCAGGGGAAGCCGTTCCTGCTGTCGCCGGTCGTCTTCTCCGCGCCGGCCGGTGACGGGGAGGACCTCGTGGGCGCCGAGCACGTGCACCGCGTGCTGCGCCGCTGGCTGCGGGAATCGAACGGGCCCCAGGTGCCGTTGGGGGCGGAGCCGGAGGAACGGGCCGCCTGAAAATCGGCGGCCCCCGAGATGCTGCACGCCACCTGCCGTTCACCCCGCGTAGGCCGGTCTTCCAGGTGCGGTGCGCCGGAGTGTGATCGGATAGGGGAACGGACCCAGGAAACGGGCCCCCACGCGAAAGGAAGAATCGTGGCTACCACGCGCTCCGCACACACCGTCTGGGAAGGCAACCTGCTCGAGGGCAACGGTGTCGTCAACTTCGACTCTTCAGGTGCCATCGCCGCCCAGCCGGTCACATGGGCCTCGCGCTCCCAGGACGCCAACGGCAAGACCAGCCCTGAGGAGCTGATCGCGGCCGCGCACTCCAGCTGCTTCTCGATGGCGCTGTCGCACGCTCTGGCGGGTGCCGGGACGCCGCCGGCCAAGCTCGTCACCTCGGCCGACGTGAACTTCCAGCCGGGGGAGGGGATCACGGGGATTCACCTCACCGTCGAGGGGACGGTGCCGGGTCTCGATGCCGAGGGCTTCGCTGCGGCGGCGGAGGATGCGAAGAAGAACTGTCCGGTGAGTCAGGCGCTGACCGGCACGAACATCACTCTGTCGGCGAAGCTGGTGTAGCTGGTGTAGCGGGTGTAGCGGGTCGCCCGAGGGGGTGCCGCGGCGGCTGTGTGGCGGCTGCGGCGCCCTGGGGGGCTTGTCGCGCAGTTCCCCGCGCCCCTGGGGGGGCGGCCCTGCGGGCCTGCCCCCCAGGGCCCCAGAGACTGAGCGGGCGCTCAGTTCTCGTTTGGTAGCCGGCCCCCCGGTCACTCGTCCCATTGACAAGAACCCACTCAAGTTTTGTGCTGGAGTTCAAGGGGCGCCCTGGCGGAAGGGGACAGCGATGGCACGCGCGGTCGGGATCGATCTCGGGACCACGAACTCGGTGGTCGCCGTCCTGGAGGGCGGCGAACCCACAGTCGTCGCCAACGCGGAGGGAGCCAGGACCACACCGTCGGTCGTGGCCTTCGCCAAGAACGGCGAGGTGCTCGTGGGGGAGGTGGCCAAACGGCAGGCGGTGACGAACATCGAGCGCACCGCCCGCTCCGTGAAGCGGCACATGGGCGAAGGGACCTGGCGCTTCCCGGGCCAGGGCGACATCGACGGCACCCGCTACCGGGCGCAGGAGCTGTCCGCCCGGGTGTTGCAGAAGCTCAAGCGGGACGCCGAGTCCTATCTCGGCGAGGACGTCACCGACGCGGTGATCACGGTCCCGGCGTACTTCGACGACTCCCAGCGGCAGGCGACGAAGGAGGCCGGGGAGATCGCGGGCCTGAAGGTCCTGCGGATCATCAACGAGCCCACGGCCGCCGCCCTCGCCTACGGCCTCGACCGGGGCGAGGAGCAGACGGTGCTGGTCTTCGACCTCGGCGGCGGCACCTTCGACGTCTCGCTGCTGGAGATCGGTGACGGCGTCATCGAGGTCAAGGCCACGAACGGTGACACTCATCTGGGCGGCGACGACTGGGACCAGCGGGTCGTCGAGCACCTGGTGAAGAAGTTCAAGGGGCAGAACGGCATCGACCTCGGCAACGACAAGATGGCGCTGCAACGGCTGCGCGAGGGCGCCGAGAAAGCCAAGATCGAGCTGTCCTCCTCGTCCGAGACGACGATCAACCTGCCGTACATCACCGCCTCCGCCGAGGGCCCCCTCCACCTCGACGAGAAACTGACCCGCGCCCAGTTCCAGGAGCTCACCGCGGACCTCCTCGACCGCTGCAAGACCCCCTTCCACCAGGCGGTCAAGGACGCCGGCATCAAGCTCTCCGCGGTCGACCACGTCATCCTCGTCGGCGGCTCCACCCGGATGCCCGCCGTCACCGACCTGGTGAAGGAACTGACGGGCAAGGACCCGCACAAGGGCGTCAATCCCGACGAGGTCGTGGCCGTCGGCGCGGCTCTCCAGGCGGGTGTCATCCGTGGCGACGTCAAGGACGTCCTCCTGCTCGACGTCACCCCGCTGTCCCTCGGCATCGAGACCAAGGGCGGCATCATGACCAAGCTCATCGAACGCAACACGACCATTCCCACCCGGCGTTCGGAGATCTTCACCACGGCCACCGACAACCAGCCCTCGGTCGGCATCCAGGTCTACCAGGGCGAACGCGAGATCGCGGCGTACAACAAGAAGCTCGGCGTCTTCGACCTCACGGGTCTGCCCCCGGCCCCGCGCGGTGTCCCGCAGATCGAGGTCGCCTTCGACATCGACGCCAACGGGATCATGCACGTCTCCGCGAAGGACATGGCGACCGGCCGCGAGCAGAAGATGACGGTGACGGGCGGCTCGGCCCTGCCGAAGGACGACATCGACCGCATGATGCGGGACGCCGAGGAGTACGCCGAGGAGGACCGCAAGCGCCGCGAGGCGGCCGAGACGAGGAACCAGGCCGAGCAACTCGTCTACCAGACCGAGAAGTTCGTCCGCGACAACGAGGACAAGGTCCCCGCGGACACCAGGTCGGAGGTCGAGTCGGCGGCAGCTGAGCTGAAGCAGCTCCTGGCGGAGAGCGCCGAGACGAACGCCCTGCGCACCGGCATCGAGAAACTCGCCACGGTGAGCCAGAAGATGGGCCAGGCCATGTACGCCCAGACCCAGCAGACAGCGACCGGTGCCGACGCCGGCGCCGGTGCGGGCACCGGCAGTGGCACGGAACAGACCTCACCGCAGGACGACGACGTGGTGGACGCCGAGATCGTCGACGACGACCGGGACGCGAAGGGCGGTGCCGCCTAGGCGCTAGGCGTCGGTCTTCTCCCACCCGCGCCGCTCCGGCCGGGGGCCCAGCTGTCGGGGGTCCCGGCTGCGGTACACCAGGTACGGCCGGAACAGATACTGCACCGGCGCGCTGAACATGTGCACCAGCCGGGTGTACGGCACCAGCGCGATCAGTGCCATGCCGATCAGCGCGTGGACCTGGTACAGGACCGGCACGCCGGCCATCAGGTCGGTGTCCGGGCTGAGGGTGAACAGGCTGCGGGCCCACGGGGCGATGGACTGGCGGTAGTCGTAGCCGTCGCCGGAGGAGTGGGTCAGCTTGGCGACCATGCCCAGCACGATCGCCGCGACCAGCACGACGTACATCGCCTTGTCGTTGGCGGTCGTCGCCCGGAACACCGGAGCCCGGGTGCGGCGGCGGTAGAGCAGCAGCGCGATCCCGCCGACCGTGACGAGGCCGGCCGCCGTACCGCCGTAGAGCGAGAACAGGTGGTAGGTGTGCTCGCTCACGCCGACGGTGCCCGTCCACGACTCGGGGACGAACAGCCCGACGACATGGCCGACCAGCACGAAGAGGATGCCGTAGTGGAAGGCGGGCGAGGCGATGTTCAGGAGCCTCGACTCGTACACCTGGGACGAGCGGGTGGTCCAGCCGAAGCGGTCGTAGCGGTGCCGCCAGAACAGGCCGGCGACCAGCAGGACGAAGGTGACGTAGGGCAGGACGCCCCAGAGGAGTGTGGTCATGGGCGCGTCCCCGGCTGCGCGGTCGGCAGGGTGGCGCACACGGCGTCCAGTACGGACGCGTACGGTGTGCCGAAGTCGGTGAGCCGTGCGCGGAGCTGGTCCAGGCAGTCCCGGTGTTCCAGCAGGAGATCGGTGTTGCCGGTGCGGGCCGCGAACTCCAGTACCGCGGGCAGGAAGTCGGGCAGCTCCTCGCCGGTGAACTCCAGGCCGTGGTCGCGGTAGAGGTCCTTGAAGCGGACCAGTGACATGCCGCGCCGCCGGGTGTCCCCGTCGCGCCACCAGCTCAGATACAGGCTGTGACGGTTCTTGAGGTCGAAGACCTGCACGTAGTGCGCGGCCAGTTCGGTGGGTGGTGTCACGGCCGCGTGGTCGGTGAACTCCCGCAGTTGCGGGGCCGCCTCGCGCAGCAGCGGCAGTCGGGCGCGGAAGTCGTCGTCGGGGTAGGTCAGGCAGAGGGCGGCCGCCTGGTAGAGCACCTCGAAGGACGGCATCAGGCCTCCTCGGGTTCGGCTGTGGCATCGGCTGTGGGGGTGGTGTCGGCCGTGTCGTCCGCGGTCTGCCGTCGGCGCAGGAGGTGGAAGTTCTCCACCGGCACCAGCGGCAGCAGCTTGCGGCCCGAGTCCTGGCCGAAGGGGCCGTCCCCGCCCATCCCGGGCCCGCCGTCGTAGTCGAGGCTGCACCCCTCGGGGAGCGCCGATTCCTCCAGCCGCCGGGCGTCCGCGACGGCCGCGGTCGGAATCACGTACCGGTCCTCGTACTTGGCGATCGCCAGCAGCCGGTACATCTCCTCGATCTCACGCGCCTGCATGCCCACGGCGTCCGGCACGGAAGGATCCGGCTCCTCACCGAGGTTGATCGCCCGCATGTGGGCGCGCATCGCGGCGAGCTTCTCCAGCGAGGACCGGACCGGACCGATGTCACCGGCCGTGAACATCTCCGCCAGGTACTCCAGCGGAATGCGCAGGCTGTCGATCGCCCCGAACAGGTTCCCGGCGTCCTCACCGTCGTGCCCGGTCTCGCTCAGCGCGTCCACCACCGGGGAGAGCGGCGGTATGTACCAGACCATCGGCATCGTCCGGTACTCCGGGTGCAGCGGGAGCGCGACCCGGTACTTGCTGATCAGCGCGTGCACGGGGGAGCGGCGGGCCGCCTCCACCCAGTCGTACGGGATCCCCGCCGCGTCGCACGCGTGCCGCACCCCGGCGTCCTCGGGGTCGAGGAAGACACCCAACTGCGCCTCGTACAGGTCCCGTTCGCTGCGCACCGATGCCGCGGCGGTCACCCTGTCGGCGTCGTACAGCACCACCCCGAGATACCGCAGCCGGCCCACGCACGTCTCCGAGCAGACCGTCGGCAGACCGACCTCGACCCGCGGATAGCACAGCGTGCACTTCTCGGCCTTGCCGGTGCGGTGGTTGAAGTACACCTTCTTGTACGGGCATCCCGTCACGCACATCCGCCAGCCCCGGCACTGGTCCTGGTCGACGAGGACGATGCCGTCCTCCGCCCGCTTGTACATCGCCCCGGACGGGCAGGACGCCACGCAAGACGGGTTGAGGCAGTGCTCGCAGATGCGCGGCAGATAGAACATGAAGGTCTGCTCGAACTCGAACCGCACCTTGTCCGAGGCATGCCGGCGCGCCCGCTCGGCCATCGGGTCGAAGTCGCCGTAGGCCGGGGCGCCCGCGAGATTGTCGTCCCAGTTCGCCGACCACTCGATCTTCATCGGTTTGCCGTCGAGCTGCGAGATCGGCTGGGCGACCGGGAAGTCGTCGCCCAGCGGGGCGTCGGTGAGGTTCTTGTAGTCGTACGTCCAGGGCTCGTAGTAGTCCTTGATCTCCGGGAGTTCGGGATTGGAGAAGATCCCGGCGAGCTTGCGGATCCGGCCGCCCGCCTTCAGCTTCAGCGCGCCGCGCCGGTTCAGCTCCCAGCCGCCGCGCCACCGCTCCTGGTCCTCGTAGCGGCGGGGATAGCCCTGGCCGGGGCGGGTCTCCACGTTGTTGAACCAGACGTACTCCATGCCCCGCCGGTTGGTCCACGCCTGCTTGCAAGTGACCGAGCAGGTGTGGCAGCCGATGCACTTGTCGAGGTTCATGACCATCGCGATCTGGGCCATCGGGCGCATCAGTACTCGACCTCCTGGCTGCGGCGGCGGACCACCGTCACCTCGTCGCGCTGGTTGCCCGTCGGGCCCAGGTAGTTGAACGCCCAGGAGAGCTGGGCGTAGCCGCCGACGAGATGGGACGGTTTGAGGATCAACCGGGTGAGTGAGTTGTGGATGCCGCCGCGCCTGCCGGTGGTCTCGGTCCTCGGAACGGCGACCGTGCGTTCCTGCGCGTGGTGCATGTAGACGGTGCCGGCCGGCATCCGGTGCGAGACGACGGCTCGGGCGACGACGACGCCGTTGCGGTTGACCGCCTCCACCCAGTCGTTGTCCACGACACCGATCGCCTCCGCGTCCTGCGGGGACATCCAGATGTTCTGGCCGCCGCGGGAGAGGGCCAGCATGAAGAGGTTGTCCTGGTACTCGGAGTGGATGGACCACTTGTTGTGCGGCGTGAGGTAGCGGACCGTCACCTCCCGCTGCCCGTCAGGGCCGAGGCGCGGCTCGCCGAACAGCTGGTTCATGTCCAGCGGTGGCCGGTACACGGGGAGCGCCTCGCCGAGTTCGTGGATCCAGTCGTGGTCCAGGAAGAAGTGCTGGCGGCCGGTGAGGGTGTGCCAGGGCTTGAGATGCTCGGTGTTGAGGGTGAAGGCGGTGTAGCGGCGCCCGCCCGACTCGCTGCCGGACCACTCCGGTGACGTGATCACCGGCACGGGCGCCGCCTGCGTGTCCGCGTACGTGACCCGCTTGCCCTCGTGCTCGGCCGCCAGGTGCGCCATCTCCTGCCCGGTGCGGGCCTCCAGCGTGCGGAAGCCCTGGGTGGCGAGGCGGCCGTTGGTGGTGCCGGAGAGGGCGAGGATGGTGTTCGCCGCCTTCACGGCCGTATCGAGGGAGGGGCGGCCGTCGGGGGTCACGCCGTTCAGGTGCCGGAGGTCCTCGACCTCCTCGTCCGGCTTCAGCGTGATGCCCTTGGCGGGCAGGCCGAGCTGCTCGGCCAGCGGGCCCAGCGTCGTGAACCTGGCGCCGATCGCCGTGTAGTCCCGCTCCACGACGGTCAGCTGAGGCATGGTCCGCCCGGGGACCGGATCGCACTCCCCGCGCCGCCAGTCCAGCACGACGCCGCCCGGCTGGGCGATCTCGCCGGGGGTGTCGTGCTGGAGCGGCGTCGCGACCAGGTCTTTCCGCACCCCCAGATGGCCGACGGCGAGCTCACTCAGCCGCTCGGCCAGCGCCTTGAAGGTGTCGAAGTCGGTGCGCGCCTGCCACGGCGGATCCACGGCCGGGGTGAAGGAGTGGACGTAGGGGTGCATGTCCGTGCTGGACAGGTCGTGTTTCTCGTACCAGGTCGCGGCGGGCAGCACGACGTCCGACAGCAGCGTGGACGACGTTTGCCGGAAGTCCAGCGACAGCAGCAGGTCGAGCTTGCCCTCGGGTGCCTCGTCGCGCCAGGTCACCTCCCGCGGCCGTACGTCCTGCGGAGCCTCCTCGGCCTGGAGGGACGAGTGCGTGCCCAGCAGGTGCCGGGTGAAGTACTCGGCGCCCTTCGCCGACGAGCCGAGCAGGTTGGCCCGCCACAGCGTCAGCACCCGCGGCCAGTTCTCCGGCGCGTCCGGGTCCTCGCAGGCGAACTTCAGGGTGCCCGCCCGCAGTTCGGCCACCACCCTCGACACCGGGTCGCCGAACGTCTCGCCCAGCTCCAGCGGATTGCGGTCGAAGGTCGGATACGACGGCATCCATCCCACGCGCGCCGACAGCGCGAGGCAGTCGGCGCCCGTCATCCCCCGGAACCGGCCCGTGCCGAGCGGCGAGGCCAGCACGTCGGCCGTGAACCGGTCGTAGCGCCACTGGTCGGTGTTGAGGAACCAGTACGCCGTGCCGATCATCTGCCGTGGCGGCCGTGCCCAGTCCGACGCCGCCGCCAGCGTCGCCCAGCCCGTCACCGGACGGCACTTCTCCTGGCCCACGTAGTGCGCCCAGCCGCCGCCGTTGCGGCCCTGGCAGCCGGTGAGCTGCAGCAGGGCGAGAAAGGCGCGGTAGATGGTCTCGGAGTGGAACCAGTGGTTGGTGCCGGCGCCCATCAGGATCATGCAGCGGCCCTTCGACCGCTCGGCGGTCCGTGCGAACTCCCGGGCGATGCGTATGCACCTGACGGCCGGGACCGAGGTGTGCGCCTCCTGCCAGGCGGGCGTGCCGGGCGCGTCGGCGTCGTCGTACGACACCGGCCAACGGCCCGGCAGTCCCCGCCGCCCCACCCCGTACTGGGCGAGCAGCAGGTCGAAGACTGTCGTCACCAGCGGTCCGTGCGCACCGCCGAGCTTCGTCGCCGGGACACCGCGCCGTACGACGTCCCCGCGCCCCTGCCCGTGCGACCCGCCCTCGGTGTCGAAGCGCGGCAGCAGTACCTCGACACCCGCCGAGACCTCGCTGCCGTACAGGCTCAACTGCGGGCGTATGTCGCCGAGTTCGAGATTCCACCTGCCCTCGCCCGACTCGGACCAGCGGAAGCCGAGAGAACCGTTCGGGGCGACCGCGCGGCCCGTCGCGGCGTCCAGTACGACCGTCTTCCACTCGGCGCTTGCGCCCCTCTGGCCCAGGTCCGAGGCGCGCAGGAACTTCGCGGGGACGTAGGCCCCGTCCCGTTCCTCCAGGGTGACCAGGAAGGGCAGGTCGGTGAACTGCCGTACGTAGTCCGCGAAGAACGGTGTCTCGCGGTCGACGAAGAACTCCTTGAGGATGACGTGGCCCATGGCGAGGGCCAGCGCGCCGTCCGTCCCGGGGTGCGGGTGCAGCCACTCGTCGGCGAACTTGGCGTTGTCGGCGTAGTCGGGGGCGACCACCACGACCTTCTGGCCCCGGTAGCGGGCCTCCGCCATCCAGTGCGCGTCGGGGGTGCGGGTCACCGGGACGTTCGAGCCCCACATCATCAGATACGCCGCGTCCCACCAGTCGCCCGACTCCGGCACGTCGGTCTGGTCGCCGAAGACCTGCGGGGAGGCCACGGGCAGGTCGGCGTACCAGTCGTAGAAGGACAGCATCGGGGCGCCGATCAGGGAGTGGAAGCGGGCGCCCGCCGCGTGCGACACCATCGACATCGCGGGGATGGGGGAGAAACCGGCGATGCGGTCCGGGCCGTACGTCCTGATGGTGTGGACGTGTGCGGCGGCGACGATCTCGATCGCCTCGTCCCAACTCGCCCGGACCAGACCACCCTTGCCGCGTGCCCGCTGGTAGCGGCGGCGGCGCTCGGGGTCGCTCTGGACGTCCGCCCAGGCCAGGACGGGGTCGCGGAGGCGTTGCTTCGCCTCGCGGTACATCTCCAGGAGCACGCCGCGGACGTACGGGTAGCGGACCCGGGTGGGGGAGTAGGTGTACCAGGAGAAGGCGGCGCCGCGAGGGCAGCCGCGGGGCTCGTACTCGGGGCGGTCGGGGCCGACGCTCGGATAGTCGGTCTGCTGGGTCTCCCAGGTGATGATGCCGTCCTTGACGTACACCTTCCAGCGGCAGGAGCCGGTGCAGTTCACGCCGTGCGTGGAGTCCACGACCTTGTCGTGGCTCCACCGGTCCCGGTAGAAGGCGTCCGCCTCCCGCCCGCCGGTCAGCCGGACGCTGTGCAGATCGGGCGCGGGCGTACCCGGCCGGAAGAACCTGCCGGCCCTGAGCAGCGCCGCGCCGGGCTCGGGGGGTGGCTCGGCGGGCGGGGTGGGCGGTGTCCGCGTGTCGGTCACAGGCGCTCCCTTGCTTGCCCTGGTCCCTGATCACGAACCTAGGGCGATGCGCGGGAGCGCACCCCTTCACCGCACCCGTACGGGTCAGACCTTGCGGGCGACCCCCGCGTACACGGGCACGATGCCCTCCGCCTGGGCCGCCACGTCCTCCAGGCCCGGGCGCCAGCCGGACACCGGGATCACACCGGGGCCGAGCAGCTCCAGACCGTCGAAGAAGCGGGAGAACTCGGGGAGCGAGCGGGGGTGGAAGGAGGTGCCGCTGCGCCGGAAGTGCTCGGCTGCCTTGTCGATCGCGGCGGGGTTCAGATCGGGCGTCACCTGGGACAGGATCAGATAGCTGCCGGGCGCGAGCGCGGCGACGTACTTCGCCAGCAGGCCGTAGACGTCGTCGCCGTCGGGCTCGTCGCCCAGATAGTGGGTCAGTGCCACCAGGGACAGCGCGATGGGCGCACCGAAGTCCAGGGCCTCGCCCGCCCGGGCCAGCAGCGCGTCGGCGTCGCGGACGTCCGCGTGCACATAGGCGGTGGTGCCCTCGGCCGAGCTGTGCAGCAGGGCCTGCGCGTGGCGCAGGACGATCGGATCGTTGTCCGCGTACACCACCCTCGCCTCCGGGGCCACGCCCTGCGCCACCTGGTGCAGATTGGGTTCGGTGGGGATGCCCGTGCCGATGTCCAGGAACTGGCGGATGCCGGCCTCGGCGACCGTGGTGACGGCCCGGTGCATGAACCGGCGGTTGGCGCGCGCCCCGCGGACGGCGCTGCTGTCCACGGCGAGGATCCTGCGGGCCAGCTCCTCGTCCACCGGGTAGTTGTCCTTGCCGCCCAGCCACCAGTCGTACACCCGGGCCGGATGCGGCCGACTGGTGTCGATGCGGTCGGGCGCGGCGTCGGATCCGGTCATGCGGGGTGTTCTCCTCGGGCTCGTCTGCGGTCTCGGACAGGTAGGTCGTCCGCGGCGGCGGGAAAGGTTGCCGTACGCCGGGCAGAAGTCCGCGCCGCTCAGACGTCCTTGCGGATCAGACGTCCTCGGGGTCAGAAGTCCGCTTGGCACTCCCGCAGGATCTTCTTCGTGCGCTCGGCCGACGCGGCAGCCGTCGACATGTGGTCCAGAACCTCCAGGTGCGCGGCGACCTCCCTGCGGGAGTCCAGATACAGGGCGCCGGTCAGATACTCCGTGTACACCAAGTCGGGCAGCTCGGGCTCGCCGAAGCGGAACAGGCTGAACGGCGCGTACGTCCCCGGGTGCGGGCCGGAGGCGAACTCGGCGACCTGGAGCGTGACGCGGTCCCGCTCGGCGAACTCCAGGAGCTTGGCCAGCTGGTCCCGCATCACCTCGCCGCGGAGGCTCACGGGACGGCGCAGCACCGTCTCGTCCATGATCACCCACAGGTGGGGCGGGTCCGGGCGCTCCAGCAGGCGCTGCCGTTCCATGCGCAGCGACACATGCCGCTCTATCGTCTCCGGCCCTGTCTGCCCGATCGTCCCCGCCTCCAGTACGGCACGGGCGTACTCCTCGGTCTGGAGCAGGCCCGGCACGAAGTGCGGCTCGTAGGAGCGGACGATGCGGGCGGCGCCCTCCAGGCTCACGTACAGGCTGAACCAGTCCGGCAGCACGTCGTGGAAGCGCTGCCACCAGCCGGGCTGGTTGGCCTCCTCGGCCAGGGTGACGAAGTCGGCCGCCTCGCACTCCGGGACGCCGTACGTCTCCAGCAGGACCTGCACGTACGGGATCTTCAGCGCGACCTCGGCCGTCTCCATCCGGCGTACCGTCGCCGGGGCCACGCGCAGCACGCGTGCGGCTTCGTCACGTCCCAGTCCGGCCGCCTCTCGGAGCTCCTGCAGACGCTTGCCGAGCACTACTTGGCCCACGGTGGGTGCGGGCCGCCGCTCACTCACGCCACGCCTCCCCTACGCGCCGAAAGTACGCCGTGCAGTGTGTCATGTTCCGGTGCCGGTCTCACGAGGATGGCGGTGAGACGTCTGTTACGGGGCCTCGTCGGGGTGGTCGTGCCGCCCGACCTCGAACGCCACCACCCTCATCGACTCCGAACCGATGCACCTGACGGATGTCAGTACAGTTCGGTGTGCCGATCGGTAATCTACTGATTTGAAGATAGGAGACTAACCATCACGCTGAAGAATACTTTCACAGCGTGAGAGATAGGGGTTGGCAAGGTTTATGTCTCTCACATTGGTCGAGCGATTCTTGCGCGGACTGGAACTGGCCCCGGACCGTCCCGCGGTACGGATCGGTTCGGATATCGTCACCTATCGAGAGGTGCACAACACCGCATTGCACTGGGCGGGGTCGCTCATAGCGAACGGTTCTCCCAGGTCGGTAGGCGTACTGGCGGGCAAGAGCAGGACGTCCTATGTGGGCCTACTGGCGGTGCTGTACGCGGGCGCCACCGTTGTTCCGCTCCAGCCGAACTTCCCCGCGGCGCTCACCCGCCGGATGATCAAGGTGGCCGGCGTGGACACCCTGCTCGCCGACGAACGCGGTCTGGAGGTACTGCCGGAGATCACCGATGCGGAAACGACCGTTCGGGTCCTCGACACCGGTGGTTTCGCCGACAGGTTTCCGACCATTCCGGTGACGTCGCATCCGGAGCTCTCGGAGCCGGTCCAAGTGGCGCCTTCGGATCCGGCCTACATTCTCTTCACGTCGGGTTCGACGGGGACTCCAAAGGGAGTTCCCATCTCGCACCGCGGTTTCGCGCACTATTTCGAGCAGCTCGACAAGCGGTGCGACTTCCGTCCGGATGACGTGTTCGCCCAGACCTACGACCTCAATTTCGACCCCGGCATCCACGACGTGTTCGCCGCGTGGGGTGCGGGCGCGATGATGCAGGCCGTGCCGCTGTCGGCGTATCGGGATCTTCCCGCATACCTCGCCGAGCACGGGGTCACCGTGTGGCACTCCACGCCGAGCGGTATCTGGATGGCCCGGGAGATGGGAGGGCTGGAGAAGGGCGCGCTGCCCGGCCTGAGGTGGTCGTTCTTCGGCGGGGAGGCGCTGCGCTGTCAGGACGTCGTGGACTGGCTGGCGGCCGCACCCGGATCGAAGCTGGAGAACCTCTACGGGCCGACCGAGTTCTCGATCGGCATCTGCTGGCACCGTTGGTCCGGCGAGGAGTCGGAGAGGCGGGGCGTCAACGGCACCGTGCCGATCGGGAAGGTGCATGACGGCAACGACTTCCGCCTGGTGACTGAGCAGGGGGAGGAGTCCTCCGTCGAGGGCGAGCTGTGGATCACAGGTCCGCAGATGGCGTCCGGGTACCTCGATCCGGCCGACGACGAGGGCCGGTTCGTCGAGTTCGACGGTCGGCGCTGGTACCGCACGGGCGACCGGGTACGCGCGCATCCCGACGGCGAGCTCGTCTATATCGGCCGCCTGGACTCGCAGGTGAAGGTGCACGGCTGGCGCGTTGAGCTGGCGGAAGTGGACCACGTGGTACGCGGATGCGAAGGGGTGCGCGACGCGGTCACCGTCACCAGGCCCGCGCCACACGGAACGGAGCTGGTCGTGTTCTACACCGGCGACGAAGCGCCGGAGCAGGTGCTGGCCGACGGTGTGCGCGCCGTGCTGCCGCACAGCACACTGCCGCGCCGATACGTTCACCTGGACAGTTTCCCGTTGAATTCCAACCGTAAAGTCGACCGGATCGCGCTGCGGAAGCGGGCGGAGGAGTTGCCCGGTTGAGAGAAACGTCGACCGGGGAGCGCTGAGAGGTCGGATCGACTGGTCCCCGGTTCTAAATTTGATTGAGTTGCCCAGTCGAACTCCTAGGACGACCGCATGGCTTCCAACGGATATGCCACTCAGCAGATTCCGGCCTGCGACTTGCATCCCATAGTGCTCAGGCAGGCGGTTCGCAGCACAGTGGCGGAACCAAATGGAATGCCCGATGTCACGACCGTACCCTCCTCTGGAGTTGGTCAGCGCGGTCCTGCTCGATGAACCCGCGAGAGAACTCCGTTCCTCGATGAGGCGCATGATGCGAGCGCTGTCAGGGGTCGTCGACATGCCTTCTCAAGTAGCCGAGCACAGCGTCCTCGGTATTCCTTCCGCCTGACCGGCGGCCGGGCCGGTGCCCGCTCTCACACGATCGTCTTGAATTGGAGTGATCCCTCATGCAGGGGCAGCATGCCCAAATGACCGATGCCGCCTATGAAATACGCCGCGGCGAGATCGCGGCACTGTCGGCCGACCTGACGCCGGAGGATCCCATTCCGGTGGTCGAGTACACCGACTGGGAGCACGAGGTGTGGCGGACGGTCTGCGTCGACCTCATCGCCCGGCACCGCACGGATGCGTCCACTGAGTACCTCGAATCGGCAGAACAACTGGCCGTCCCGCTGGACCACGTGCCTCAACTCCGCGACGTGAGCAGCCGCTTGGGATCGATATCGGGGTTTCGCTTTCAGTCAGCGCCCGCGCTCGTTCCGTTGCGGGAGTTCTGCGGGGGTCTGGCGAACTCCGTCTTCCACTCCACCCAGTACCTCCGGCATCCTCGTTCCCCCTTCTACACCGAGGATCCCGACCTCCTGCACGACCTCGTCGGGCACGGCAACGTCCTGGCCAGCGACCGCTTCGCCCGTCTGTACCGGCTCGCGGGCAACGCCGCGGCCCGCGTGCAGAGCGCCGAGGCCCTTCAGTTCATCGGCAAGGTGTTCTGGTTCACTCTCGAATGCGGTGTCGTCCGCGAGCGCGGCGAACGGAAGGCGTACGGGGCGACGCTGGTCTCCTCCTACGGGGAACTCGACCACTTCCGCAGCGCCGACTTCCGGCCGCTGGACATCAAGAGCCTCGTCGACGTCGAGTACGACATCTCCACCTACCAGCCGGTCCTGTTCGAAGCGGACTCGATGGACGAGGTCGAGGACATCGTCGGCTCCTTCTGGGACACGTGTGACGACGACAGCATCGCGGCCCTGCTCGGCGGGACGCGGACGCCTTCGTAACCGGTTGTCCTCAGCCGCGTCGAGTGTCGTCGAGTGGAGTCGAGTGCCGGCCCCCATTACCTGTCGGGTAATCGACCGTCCCGCCCGTGCGGGAGATCGTTGAGTCACCGGGTTCCGGGCCGGCGCACTCCGGGCCGGGATCCGGGTCCCGCAGCACCGCAACTCGACCTCGACGGAGGGTGATTCGTCATGTCCGCCACCTCGCTTGCCGCGCTCACCCGGACCTCCGACCCGCACGCCGTGCTGCGCCGTCTCCTGGCTCTGGACGCCGTGGTGACCGGCGCGAACGGGCTCGCCTACCTCGCCGCGTCCGGGCCGCTTGGGCGGCTGCTCGGGGTCGACAGAGGACTGCTGCTGGCGCTCGGCGCGTTCCTCGCCGTGTACGCCGCCGCCGTCGGGCTCCTCGCCTCCCGTGCGCGTCCCGGAGCGTTCCCGGTGCGTGCCGTGATCGAGGCCAACCTCGCCTGGAGCGTGTTGAGTTGCGTCGCTCTCGCGATGTGGCTGGCGCCGACCGGAGCGGGCGCGGTGTGGACCGTGCTCCAGGCGCTCACCGTCGCCGCGTTCGCCGCGCTCCAGCACCTGGCCCTGAAGGGCCGTCAGGGGAGCAGCGACTGAAGGTACTTGATCGTCGCCGGGTCGGCCGGGAGGAAGGTCTCGATGGCCAGCTCGGCGACGGTCACGTCCATGGGGGTGTTGAACGTGGAGATGGAGGAGATGAAGGACAGGACGCGGCCCTCGACCTCGACCTGCAACGGCAGCGCGAAGTACGGGACCGGCTCCGCCGGTTCGGGGCTCCCGGGTGTCCCTTCCGCCACCGTCCCTTCCGGCACCTCCTCCTCCGGCACCGGGTACGCCGCCACCTCCTCGTACAGCTTCCGCAGCGGCTCGGAGCGGTGCAGGGCGATCTGCCGCTCGATCTGGGCGAGCAGATGACCGCGCCACTCACGCAGGTTGCGGATGCGCGGCGCGAGGCCCTCCGGGTGCAGGGTCAGACGCATGGCGTTCAGCGGGGGTGTGAGGAGGTGATCCGGGATGCCGTCGAGCAGCATCAGGATGCCCCGGTTGGCCGCGTGGACGTTGTACATCGCGTCCACCACGACGGCCGGGTAGGGCTCGTAGCCCTGGATCAGCCGCTCCATGCCCGCGCGGAGCGCGTCCAGCGCCGGGTCGTCCAGCGGGGTCTCCGGGTAGTGCGGGGCGTACCCGGCGGCCAGCAGCAGGGCGTTGCGCTCCCGCACCGGCACGTCGAGGTGCTCGGCCAGCCGCAGCACCATCTCCTCGCTGGGCCGGGAACGACCCGTCTCGATGAAGCTGATGTGCCGCGCCGAGGAGTCGGCCCGCAACGCCAACTCCAGCTGACTGACCCGCCGTTGCTCCCGCCAGGCCCGCAGCAGAGGGCCCACTCCCTGGTCGGCGGGGCCGGTGGCGGGCGTGGCGTCTCCGGACGGGACGATGGTCATGAGTACGACCGTAGTCGAGGAGTGCGTGGCTGTCTTACGCGACCGGCGCGCCGACCGCGATCGTGGGTCAGGCCCCCCGTGCGGGCCGCCGCCGATGATCCGGCCGCCGAAGGTGTCGCCGTCGACCCGCCGGGCACCCGCCTGACCAGGGCTGTCGCGCCCCGGCTGTGGCAGTCTGAAGACGAACCCTCCTGTTGATCCCGTTGAGCCCGTTGAGGAAGGAGCGAGGCCATGCCCCTCGAACCGCTGTCGCAGAAGGAGATCGAGGACCGGCTCGCGGAGCTGCCGGGCTGGTCGCTGGACGGCGACCGCCTCGCCCGCTCCTACCGGCTCCCCTCGCACTTCGCGGCCACGGCGATGGTCGTGCACATCGCCCAGGTCCAGGAGGAGCTCGATCACCACTCCGACCTGACCCTGGGCTACAACACGGTGTCCCTCACGGTGAACACCCACACGGTGAGCGCCGTGACCGAGCGGGACTTCGCACTCGCCCGCAGGATCGAGGGACTCGCCCCCGGCCACGGGGCAAACTGAAGGGTGTGCTGGACTACGACAAGGAAGCGGAGCGATACGACGCCTCACGCGGCGGCGAGCCCCGGGCGTCGGCCGCGGCGGAGGCGGTGCTGGGACTCCTGCCGGCCGGAACCCGGCGCCTGCTCGACGTCGCCTGCGGCACCGGCATCGTCACACGGCGGTTCGCCGCCGCACGCGACGGCCTGAGCGTGGTCGGCGTCGATCGCGCACCCGCCATGGCCCGGCAGGCCGCGGCCCGGCTGCCCGGCTCCGTCGTGCTCGCCGACAGCCGCCGGCTGCCGTTCGGGGACGGCCGCTTCGACGCCGTCAGCAGCGTGTGGCTGCTGCACCTGGCCCGGACCGCCGAGGACGTGCGCACCACCGTCGGCGAGTGCGCCCGGGTCCTGCGGCCCGGCGGGGTGTACGTCACCACGGTCGACAAGGCCGCCGCCCACAACGTGGGCAGTGACATCGATGCCGTCATGGCGTCCCGTCCGCGCCGCCCGGCCCGGGACGAGGCGGCGCTCGTGGAGTCGTACGCCCTCGCCCACGGGCTGGTCCCGGCCGGGCAGGCCCGTTTCGCGGGGCACGGCCAGGGCCGCAGCCCCCGCCGAACGGTCGCCGACCTGCGCCGGGGTTGGTTCGTCGCCGTGCCGCCGGGCGGCGCGCTCGCCGACGGCTTCGCCGCCCGCCTGGCGGAGCTGCCGGACCAGGACCGGCCCCGTCCGGACCCGGTGTTCAGCCTGCGGGCGTTTCTGAAGCCCGGGTGAACTCCATGACCCAGTTCGTCAGCCAGGTCTGTCCGTCGTCGAGGGAGAACGCCTGCTCCCAGCGGGCCGACGCCGCGGAGACGCCCGACCAGACGAACCGCACGCGTATGTCCTTCCCGTCGTGGGTGTCGTCTCCGTAGAACTCCCCGCGCTCGCCCTCGAACCGGCCGAAGACCGGCGGAAACAGCGTCCCGCTGACGCTGGAGGCCCAGTTCAGCGACCACCGCTCGGTCTCCGGGTCGAACAGCCGCAGCGTCGCCCCCTTCGCCGACAGGTGCGGCATGTCGATCTCGTCGAGGTTCGCGGCCCCGTCGAACAGCGGCCGGCAGCGGCTGGTGGCCAAGAACTCCTCCCAGTCGCTGCCCGGGTCGAGGAAGTCGGTGCGGCGGCGGTTGCGGACCTCCCACGCGCCGTGGAAGAAGTCGAAGTCGTGCGGGCTGCTCATACGCGGTCTCCAGTGGTTCCTTCGGGCAGGGCATCGGCCAAGTAGGCCGACAGGTCCGGGACTTCGGGCGCGATGACGTGCCGCACCCAGGCGTCCCGTTCGTGCAGGATCGGCGGAAGCTCCCAGACGCAGCCGATCCACGGCAGCCCGGGGACGATGAAGTTCGTCGGGTCGCGGTCCGGGCAGCCCAGCATCGGCTGGCCCGCCGAAGCGCCCTTGAAGTGCAGGACGTTGTCCCACACCCAGCTGTAGGCGTTCAGATAGGCGCCGTCGTCCCCGCCCCGGTGCAGCACGACGAACGTCGCCGGGGGCGTGCCGTCCGGCTCCGGCAGCAGTTCCGGCAGGATCTCGTACGCCGCCTTCGCCACCTCGGGCGCGATGCCCGCCGGGTCCGTGGTGACGTGGTAGCGCTTGACGTGCCGCCCGGCCACCTCGATCGGCGGCGGTACGGTCAGCAGTTTCTCGGCGAAGGCCGGTTTCTCCTTGAGGGCCATGACGCGACGCTATGACCGCTTCACTGCCATCCTGTGTCAGTGAAAGCCAGCCGACTCGTCTCCATCCTCCTGCTGCTCCAGACCCGCGGCCGGATGACCGCCGCGCAGCTCGCCGACGAACTGGAGGTGTCGGTCCGCACGGTGTACCGCGACGTCGAGGCGCTGAGCGCGGCAGGCGTCCCGCTCTACGGCGATGCGGGCCACGCCGGTGGCTACCGCCTTCTCGACGGCTACCGCACCCGCCTCACCGGACTCACCGCCGACGAGGCCGAGGCCCTCTTCCTCGCCGGCGCCCCCGGCCCCGCCGCCCAGCTCGGCCTCGGCTCGGTCCTGGCCGCGGCCGAGCTCAAGGTGCGCGCTGCCCTGCCACCGGAGTTGCGTGGCCACGCCGACCGGATCAGCGGCCGCTTCCACCTCGACGCACCCGGCTGGTACGCCGGCGCCGACGAGACGCCGCACCTCCCGGCGGTGGCCGACGCGGTCTGGCACAGCCGCGTCCTGCGCGTCCTGTACCGCCGCTGGCGGGAGCCCACCGACGTGGAACGCCGGCTGGAGCCGTACGGCCTCGTCCTCAAGGCGGGCCGCTGGTACGTCGTCTCTGGCCCCGGCCCCCGCACCTACCGCGTCGACCAGATCCTCCAACTCGCCCCCGCCGACGAGGAGTTCACTCGCCCCCGCGACTTCGATCTGGCCGCGTACTGGAGGGCGTACCAGCGCGACTTCCACGACCGGCTGTACCGCCGGGAGGCGGTGGTGCGACTGGCGCCCGGAGAGAGCGTCGACCGCGCGACCAACCACCGTACGGAGGCGGACGGCTGGACCAGGGCCACCGTCCCCATCGAGTCCGTCGACCACGCTCACGCCGAGTTCCTGCGCCTCGGCACCGGCGTCGAGGTGCTCGAACCGCCCGAACTCCGCGAGAAAATCGCCCTGACGGTGGCCGAACTGGCCGAGAGATACGGCAACTTCCGCACGCACGGCGGCGACTGAGGGAACGGAATCCGTCCGTCCTCCCGAGGAGGTACGTCACGTGCAGCACCCGCGCAAGCACCGCAGACGCCGCGTCGCTCTCTCCGCGACGCTCGCCACCGCCGCCCTGGTCGCCGCCGGGCTCACCACCCTGAACGGCGCCGGCACCGCGGAGGCCGCCACCGCACGTCAGGTCGAGGCGCTGGACCGGGGTGTGGTCAGCGTCCACACGTCGAGCGGCAACCTGGTCAGCTGGCGCTGGCTGGGCACCGACCCGAACGACGTCTCCTTCAACGTCTACCGGGCCGGTACGAAGGTCAACTCGACGCCGGTCACCGGCTCCACGAACTACTTCCACTCCGGCGCCCCCGAACAGGCCGACTACACGATCCGCGCGATCGTGAACGGCGTGGAGCAGGGCGACTCCGTGCACGCCGTCCAGTTCCGCACGGGGTACAAGGACGTCCCGATCAGCCCGCCCGCCGGCGGCACGACCCCCGACGGAGTGGCGTACACCTACGAGGCCAACGACGCCTCCGTCGGCGACCTCGACGGCGACGGCGCCCTCGACATCGTCCTCAAGTGGCAGCCCACCAACGCCAAGGACAACTCCCAGTCCGGCTACACCGGCAACACGATCGTCGACGGCATCAAGCTCGACGGCACCCGCCTGTGGCGCATCGACCTGGGCCGCAACATCCGCTCCGGCGCGCACTACACGCAGTTCCAGGTGTACGACTACGACGGCGACCGCAAGGCCGAGGTCGCCATGAAGACGGCCGACGGCACGCGGGACGGCACGGGCGCGGTGATCGGCAGCTCGTCGGCGGACCACCGGAACTCCTCCGGCTACATCCTGTCCGGCCCCGAGTACCTGACCATGTTCAACGGCCAGACCGGCAAGGCGATGGGGACGGTGGGCTACGTACCGGCCCGGGGCACGGTCTCGTCCTGGGGCGACTCCTACGGCAACCGGGCCGACCGGTTCCTCGCCGGTACCGCCTACCTGGACGGCTCCCGCCCCTCCCTCATCATGGCCCGCGGCTACTACACCCGTTCGGTGATCGCCGCCTGGGACTGGCGGAACGGCAGCTTCACCCGCCGCTGGACCTTCGACACCAACTCCTCCACCAACACCGGCAAGGGCTTCGACGGCCAGGGCTCGCACAGCCTCTCCGTCGGAGACGTCGACGGCGACGGCAAGGACGAGATCGTGTACGGCTCGATGGCCGTCGACGACAACGGCCACGGCCTGTGGACCACGAAGACCGGACACGGTGACGCCCAGCATCTCGGCGACCTCGACCCGTCCCGGGCGGGCCTGGAGTACTTCAAGGTCTCGGAGTCCACCGGCCAGCCCGCCGAGCTGTACATCAACCCGGCCAACGGCACGGTCAACTGGAAGCTCGCCGCCTGTTGCGACAACGGCCGCGGCGTCGCCGGGGACATCTGGGCCGGCAACGACGGCGCCGAGGTGTGGTCCGCCTCCGACACCTCCATCCGCGACGAGGCCGGCGCCACCAAGGGCCGTGAGCCGTCGTCCGTCAACTTCCTGTCCTGGTGGGACGGCGACACGGTCCGCGAACTCCTCGACGGCACCCGCATCGACAAGTACGGCACGTCGTCCGACACCCGCCTGCTCACCGGCTCCGGCGTCTCCTCCAACAACGGCACGAAGGCCACGCCCGTACTGTCCGGCGACATCCTCGGCGACTGGCGCGAGGAGGTCATCTGGCGCACCAGCGGCAACACGGCGCTCAGGATCTACTCGACGCCGTACGAGACGAACACCAGGATCACGACCCTCCTGCACGACCCGATGTACCGCACGGGCCTGGCCTGGCAGAACACCGCCTACAACCAGCCCCCGCACCCGAGCTTCTTCATCGGCAACGGGATGCCGACTGCGCCACGGCCGACCGTCTACACGCCCTGAGCATCGGCGATCACCTCCGCCGGTCTGGCAGCCCGGACGTCATAACGGGCTGCCAGGTTGCTTCCCGACCCCGGATCGTTTCGGTGATCCGTACAACCATGCGGGTTCTTTACGGGTCCTTCACATGCGTACCACCGAAACCTGGGGAGAACATGGTCCACCACACCCGCATACGTCTCGCCGCCACCGCGGCCGTCGCCGTCGCCGCGCTCGGTCTGACCGCCTGTGGTTCCGGCTCCGGCGACGAGGTCGTCGACAGGCCGAAGGCGAAAGCCTCCGCCAAGGCCGACAGTGCCAGCGGCAGCGAGAAGGAGCCCGCCGCGGAGAAGAGCAGTGCCGCGCCCGACGTCGCCAAGGTCGGTGACACGCTCGCCCTCAAGGGCATGGAGGGCGGCAGCGGACTCGACGTCACGGTCGTCAAGGTCGTCGACAACGCCAAGTCCAGTGACGAGTTCTTCGCCCCCGAGTCCGGCAACCGGTGGATCGGCGTGCAGTTCCAGCTCGTCAACACCGGCACCAAGGTCTACTCCGACGCTCCCATCAACGGGGCGAAGATGGCCGACGACCAGGGCCAGCAGTTCGGGACCGTCATCGCCGACATCACGGCCGGCCCGTCGATGTCGTCGGACGTCCGGCTGAAGCCGGGCGCGAAGGCGCTGGGCTGGGTCGTGTTCGAGGTGCCGAAGGCGTCGAAGGTGGCCACGGTCACGTGGGGGATGGACTCGGGCTTCGCCGAGCAGATCGGGGAGTGGAAGCTCTAGGAGAGCGCACCGAGGGCGCGTGCCGGCGAACGGCACGCGCCCTCGCGCTCGCTCGGCTCAACTCACCGTGCAGCTCTGGTCACCCAGCTTGAAGGCGGTGGGTTTCGCGTTCGCCCCCTGCCAACTCCCCGTGAACCCGAAGCTGACGGACGAGCCGGCGGCCACACTGCCGTTCCAGCCCACGTTCTTCGCGGTCACCGCCGAACCCGACTGCGTATGGTCGGCGTTCCACACCTGCGTGATCCGCTGCCCGTCGGCGAAGGTCCAGCCGAGGGACCAGCCGCTCCAGGCACTGGAACCGGTGTTGGACAGCTGTACGTCCGCCTGGAAACCGCCGGACCACTGGTTGGTGACCTTGTACGAGACCGCACAGGCACCGGTCGGTGTCGGGTCCGGGTCGGGATCGGGGTCCGGGTCCGTCGTGCCGCCGTCGGCGGTGTCGCCGTAGATGACGCCCCGGCCGTTCGTCGCCACGTAGACCCGCCCGTACACCCGCGGGTCGCCCGTGATCGCCGCGCCCGTCCAACCCCACTGGCGGGCGTCGTCGTTGACGCGGGTCCAGCTCGCACCCTTGTCGACGGAGCGGAAGATGCCGCGTACGCCGCCGATCTTCGCGCTGGTGTAGAGGGCCTGGTACGACGCCCCGGGCGCCGCCTTGCCGAAGCCGATGGCGTCGGCCTGTTCGACGTTCGAGAGTTTCGTGAAGCTCGCACCCCCGTCGGTCGAGTGCCACAGACCGTACGCGCCGTCCGTCGCACCGCCCGCCAGCCACACGTCGCCCTTCACGCCGGGCAACGCCTTGAAACGGACGCTGTCACCGCTCGGCAGCCCGGTCGTCGAGGAGGCGGTGAAGGTCGCGCCGCCGTCCGTACTGACGTAGAACTTCCCGGACTTGAAGCCGTAGAAGGTCTTCGGGTCGACCCGGTCGGACTCGACGATCGCCCCGGACGGGATGCCGCTCGACGCCGCCCACGAACTGCCGAAGCCCGTCGTGTACTGCACGCCCGTACCGGCAGGGCTCCACACGAACCGGCTGCCGTCCGCCGCCGCCGCGACCGTACCTCCGCCGCTGACCCCCGAAGGATCGGTCCCGGCGAACCAGTTGGCGCCGTTGTCCGTCGAGAACGCGATGTGCGGTCCCGAGTCCAGGTTGCCGACCCGGACGACGGTGTTGGGGTTCGTCTCGGCGAAGTCCAGGCTGGTGGTCGTGGTGAAGTTCGGCTGGGTGAACATCATCGAGGGGACCTTGGTGAGGTCCGTGTGCCGGAAGCCGCCGATGTCACCGAGGGCGCTCAGGAGCGGGGCGCCCGACGGGGGAGAGGCGAGGTCGTTGACCGCCGTCTCCTCCAGGCCCCGCACCATCGGCCTGATGGTGAACTGGCTCCCGCTGTCCCACTTCGTCAGATCCTCGGTGCCGTAGATCGTCGCGCCCGTCCCGTACATCATCCGGTTCGAGTCGAACGGGTCGATCTCCAGCGCCTCGGTCATCCAGCCCAGTTTCGGCGTCTGCTCCGGCGGGGAAGGATTCGCGCCCCACGTCAGCCACGGCGACGACGAGACGTCCATGGTGTAGCGGTTGGCGCGGTTGGGATACGACGAGTAGTCCCACGCCTTCGTCCAGGTGCCGCCGCTGTCCGTGGAGCGGAAGATCTGGGTGTCCGGCCACCAGGAGCTGTACGCCGTCGCCATCACCGTGCCGGGCTTCTGCCGGTCGACGGTCAGGCCGGCGAAGCCGTAGTAGGTGTCGGCCTCGGCGACCGGGCTGATGTTCGTCCAGGTGCCGCTCGCGGTCGCGTACCGCCACAGCTGGCCCTTGCCGCCGTCGTACGGCCCGCCCTTGTCGCTGTAGGCGAGATAGAGGTAGCCGTTCGCCGCGTCCAGGACACCCTTGTGGGCCAGGTATCCCGTGGGCTGCCCGGCGACCCGCGACCAGGTCGCGCCCGCGTCGGTCGACCGGTAAACGGCGTTGTCCTTGTCGGCGACCCCCACGTAGATGGTCTTGGTCGCGTTCCCGGACGTCCCCGTGGACTCGTCGAACGTGACCCAGACGATCCCCTGGTTGTCGCTGGCGTATCCGCTCGTGTCGCTCGGATCCTGCACGTAGTTGCCGACGTTGGGGAAGTTCGCCACCTGCGACCAGGTCACACCGGAGTCCGTCGACCGCCACAGCCCCTTGCCGCTGGGCGCGCCCAGATACAGCACGCTGTTCTTGTTCGGGTCGACCGCCAGCCGCTCACCCATGCCACGGCCCGGCATGTTGCCGCCCACCTTGAACGGCAACTCCGTCTTCTGCCAGCTCGCGCCCCGGTCGGAGGACCGCATGACCGCGCCGTTCTTCGGATCCCAGCTGTTCGTGTACGTCCCGACCGCCGCGTACACCCGGTCCGGGTCCACGGAGTCGGACGCCAGGCTCACCACACCGGTGTGCCCCCAGTCCTCCCAGCCGACCGAGTCCAGCAACGGCGTCCAGGTCTTCGACGACTCCTGCCAGCGGTAGGCGCCGCCGATGTCGGTACGGGCGTAGGCGAGGTTCTTCTCGGTCCGGTTGAAGACGATGCCGGGGACGAAACCGCCGCCGTCGATGCGGGCGTTCTTCCAGGTGTAGGTGTCGGCGGCGATCGACACGTCCTTGGCGGCAGGGGCGGCGAGTGCGGGCGGGGTGCCCGCGAGCAGTCCGGCGGCGAGTGCGAGTACGGCCGTGAGGATGCGGGTTCTTCGCACAGGGGAGTCCTTTCCTGGATGTGGGGGGAGGCCGGGCGGCCCCCAGTGCGGGAGGGGGCCGCCCGGCCGACCGGTCCCGCCGTCAGGTGACGGGACCACGCACGCGGAGCCTTCAAGCGGTTCCGGGAAAACGCCGTGCACGGGAGCGCCCCTTCAGGGGCGTGGGGAACTGCGCGACCAACCACAACGGACCCGCAGACAACGTCACGGCCTTTTCGCGGAGCGCTTCGCGGGGACTATTCGAGAAGCTCCGCGTACGAACCCATGGCCAAGGCAATGTCCGCCTGGGCCCAGAACCGGTGATACGTGAACGACGGCGCCGCCCCGCCCGCGAGATACGCCTCGATCTTCGACCAGGCCGGATCGTCCTCGTAGAACGAGCGGATCGAGTCGAAGGTCGACGACGAGTTGATCGCGTCGCCGTTCGGCATGGTGCCGGTCCAGCCGCTCGGGACGTGGATCCCGTCGTCGAAGCGGTTGTAGTCGGCGCGGGTCTCCGGGACGGCGATGCCGAGGTCGTCCTGGTAGTTGTCCCACATGCCGTCCAGCAAGGCCTTCGCCGTGGTCGCGGCAGCCGTGTCACCGGAGCGGTCGGCGTAGTACGTCAGGGTCTTGGCGTACGCGGCCGCCACACCGACGTCGTTGGTGTAGTCGGCGACGGTGACGTGAAGTCCGTTGTTCGCGCCCGGACTTGACGCGTTCCAGGTGTCGGGCTGGCCCGACCACTGAAGCGTCGAGGGAATCCGGTACGTACCGTCCGGATTGACGGTCGTCTCGGACAGCGCCCAGTCGACCCACTTGTCGAGGACGGCCTTCGCGGCCGCGTTCCCCGTCTGCTGGTAGTACTCGGCCACCCGCTCCATCGACCACGCCTGGAAGCCGAACCACTGGTTGGACGGCGGGTCGTGGTAGACGGGCTGCTGGTCGTAGTACATGCCGTAGAACGTCGACTTCCCGGCCGGCGGCGTCGCGTACCGGCCCGCCCAGCTGTTGGTCGCACCGCCCGCGATCGCGCCCTCGCTGGACTGCAGCCAGCGGTAGAACTCGACCTGCCGCTCCAGCGACTTGGCCCAGTCCGCCTGTCCCGTAGCCGACTTGGGCTTCAGGTCGGCGTAGTTGGCCAGGGCGTACGCGGCCATCGGGTTCTGGTAGCCGCCGTGCGCGTGGCTGGAGCCGATGCGCCAGGCCCAGCCCGCCGAGGTGTCGGTGGCACCGCCCCACGCGTAGTACCAGGACAGCAGGTAGTGCGAGGCGTCCTTGCCGGTGCCCGCCGGGCAGGTGGACGGCCCGACACAGTTGCCGACCTTCTTGAAGTACTTGTCGTACATCGCGTAGCGCAGGTAGTCGCCCATCTTCGCGGCCTTGGCGACGGTCGCGGAGATCTGACCGCCCTTGCCCTGCTCGTCGGCCCACTTGTCGGCCCAGTACGCGGCCTGCACCGCACGCGCGTCGGCGTCCGGGGCGTTGGTGAACTTCCACTGCTTGGCGTAGGAGGCGTCACCGGTGAACAGGTCAAGGTAGCCGTTCTTTCCGCCGTACTTGAAGGCGTCACAGGTCGGCTGCGGCACCGTCTCCCACACCGACTCCTGCGCGCCGCGCTGGAAGGTGTTGATGTACGAAGGCCCCGTGTCGGTCGGTCCCGCCTCGCACTTGCCGGGCGAGTTGCCGTAGCCGTAGGTGTTGTCGACGTCCTGGAGCCAGTGCATGCCGTAGACGTCGTCCGTGCCGTACGCGCTCTTCAGCTCACCGGCGATCGGGTCCGAACCGACCGAGACCGACGCGTCGAGCTTCGCCGGGTACTCGTTGGGGGTGTCCAGCTCGGGTGCGTACGTCGCCGGCTTCGAGGCGTTGTAGAAGGAGTTCGTCGGCTGGTCGGCGTGGGTCGGGATCATGTACTTCTCCATGATCTCCCAGGCCCCGTTGAACTTGGCCCAGTCGCCGGTGACCTTGCCGTACATGGCCTGCAGCCAGAGAAGGTAGCTGTAGGCCTCCGACGTGGTCTCGTGACCGTGGTCCGGCGCCTCGACGATCAGTGTCTCCACCGAGTGATAGGGGATGCCCTCGGGTGAGAAGTAGCCGTTCGCCGGGTTGGTGATCTTGCCGTACAGCTCCAGGAAGCGGGCGTCGTACGCCTTCGTCGCCGCGATCTGGGTCGCGGTGACCGTGGCCTTCGCGTGCCCGCCCGCCGTCGACTCGAAGGTCGCCGCACCGGTGCCGGAGGAGGCGGCGGTGATGGTCACCTTCTGAGCGGTGTTCCAGTTCGACGGTGTGAAGGTGAGCGAGGCGCCGCCTGTCACCGACAGACCCGAATTGCCGCTCGTGCGGGCGGTGGTGACGGTCACGTTCGACGACGGCTGGGTCGACAGCTTCAGGTCGTACGAGGCCGACTTGCCCTGCTGGACGGGGAGTTGGGCCTGCGAGGCCACCACGGCGGGGCCCGAGGCGACCGTGACGCCGACCGGCGTGGACTCCGCGGACGCGCCCAGGCTGTCGTACGCCTTGGCCAGCAGCGAATGACTGCCCACGGTCAAGCTGGAGACCGAGAGCGAGTACGGCGCCGTCGTGTCCGTGCCCAGCAGCGTGGTGTTGTCGTAGAACTCGACCTTGCTGATGGTGGCGTTGTCGGCCGCCGCGGCGGTGGCCGCGAGCGGAACGGCGTCGCCCTGGGTGTAGACGGCGCCCGCCGCCGGGCTGGTCAGCACGGTGATGGGGGGCTGGTGGGCACCGGTGCAGCTGGTGCCGTTGATCGCGAAGTTAGTGGGAGCGGCGTTGCTGCCGCTGTAGCTGAACTGCGCGCCCGTGGTGACCGCGGCCCCGGCGGCGATCCGCGCGTTGTGGCCGGCGTCCTTCACGGTGATCGACTGGCCGGACTGGGACCAGGTGCCGTTCCAGCCGTTGCCGAGCTTCTGGTTGCCCGCGTAGGCGTACGTCAGAGTCCAGCCGTCGATGACATCCGTACCGCGGTTGGTGATCGTCAGATCCGCGGTGAAGCCGGAGCCCCAGTCATTGGTCTTGTAGTCGACACTGCACTGAACTGCCGCGGCCTGGGCGGGGGTTGAACCCGTGCCCAGCATGGTCAAGGGGAGTGCCAGGGCCGCTGCGACGGCGGTCCACAACCGTCGCGCGGTTCTGCGTCTGCGTGGGGGATGCACGTGCTGGTTCCTCCTTGCGGCTCGGAGAAGTCAAGGCTTGAACCAGTGGGAGCGCTCCCATAGTGAGGATGGGGGTGCAAAGGGTCAAGGTGCTTGAAGAGTCGAAAAGATTCGACGGATTTAGTTGAGGGAAAGTCAGCAACTCCTCTGTCCTTTACCGTCACTTGGCGCTAGCTTCATTGACACCAGTGGGAGCGATTCCATCAGTCGACGCGTCCGTCACGACGCGCTGATCTGCAAGGAGTCGCTCATGCGACACCCCCCGCGTTCATTACTTTTAGCCGTCGCCGGAGCCGTGACGGAGCCGGCGGCCATGGCGCAGAGAGCCACCCCCGCGTGCGCGGTGGAGTACTCCGGGTCGGGGAGCGATGCCGTACCGACGGAGTTCCAGTCGAACGGCACCCTGAACGGCACCAACCGTCGCCCGCTCGGCGTCGATCGTCGTCTCCGACCTGTTCAACGAGCCCTCCTCGGGCCGCGCGACGTCCACGTACGCGACGGCCTGAGCCAGTGGCTGACGTACCCGTCCACGACGGAACCCCCACGTCGTACGGCATCGGGCCGCGTGGTCAGCCGCGCACCCTCGACGGACAACTCCCCTCACGGAGAAGGAAACCCGCACTCATGAGTCGTACCAGAACTGCGATGCTCGCCGCCCTGGCGCTGGTCGCCGGTGCCTCGGGGACCGCGCTCGCCGCGACCGTCCCCGCGGACGTCGGCACGGCGGCCGTCCCCTGCACCGTCGACTACAAGGTGCAGAACCAGTGGGACACCGGCTTCACCGCCGCCGTGACGGTCACCAACCAGGGCTCCGCCAAGTCCAACTGGTCGCTGAAGTGGTCGTACGCCGGAAACCAGAAGGTCACCAGCGGCTGGAACGCGAAGATCAGCCAGAGCGGCGCGGCGGTCACCGCCACCAACGAGACCTACAACGGGACCCTGTCGACCGGCGGTTCGGTCAGCTTCGGCTTCCAGGGCTCCTACAGCGGCACCAACGCCGTCCCGGCCACCTTCACTCTCGACGGCGTGACCTGCAACGTCGACGACGGCTCGGGCCCCACGGATCCGCCGGACCCCGGCCCGACCGGTCCCAAGGTCGACAACCCGTACTCCGGCGCCAAGGTGTACGTGAACCCGGAGTGGTCCGCGAAGGCCGCCGCCGAACCGGGCGGCAGCCGGATCGCCAACCAGCCCACCGGCGTCTGGCTCGACCGGATCGCCGCCATCAACGGCGTCAACGGCGGCATGGGCCTGCGCGACCACCTCGACGAGGCCCTGACCCAGAAGGGCTCCGGCGAACTCGTCGTCCAGCTGGTCATCTACAACCTTCCGGGCCGCGACTGCGCCGCCCTCGCCTCCAACGGCGAGCTAGGCCCGACGGAGCTCGGCCGCTACAAGACCGAGTACATCGACCCGATCGCCGCGATCCTCGCCGACCCGAAGTACGCCGCGCTGCGGATCGTGACCACCATCGAGATCGACTCGCTGCCCAACCTCGTCACCAACACCGGCAGCCGTCCGACGGCCACGCCGCAGTGCGACGTGATGAAGGCCAACGGCAACTACCAGAAGGGCGTCGGCTACGCCCTCAACAAGCTCGGTGACGCGGCCAACGTCTACAACTACATCGACGCCGGCCACCACGGCTGGATCGGCTGGGACGACAACTTCGCCGCCAGCGCCACCGTGATGAAGGAGGCCGCCACCTCCGAGGGCGCCACCGTGAACGACGTTCACGGCTTCATCGCCAACACGGCCAACTACAGCGCTCTGAAGGAGAACAACTTCACCATCAACGACTCGGTCGGCGGCAAGTCCGTCCGTGAGTCCAAGTGGGTCGACTGGAACCGGTACACCGACGAGCTGTCCTTCGCGCAGGCCTTCCGCAACCAGCTGGTCACCACCGGGTTCAACTCCGGTATCGGCATGCTGATCGACACGTCGAGGAACGGCTGGGGCGGCAGCGCGCGGCCGGCCGGCCCGGGTGCGATGACCGACGTCGACACCTACGTCAACGGCGGCCGCTACGACCGCCGCATCCACGTCGGCAACTGGTGCAACCAGTCCGGGGCCGGGCTGGGTGAGCGGCCGCAGGCCAACCCGGCGGCCGGGATCGACGCGTACGTCTGGATCAAGCCTCCGGGTGAGTCCGACGGCGCGAGCAAGGAGATCCCGAACGACGAGGGCAAGGGCTTCGACCGGATGTGCGACCCGACGTACACCGGGAACCCGCGTAACGGCAACAACATGTCCGGCGCCCTGCCTGACGCTCCGCTGTCGGGGCACTGGTTCTCGGCGCAGTTCCAGCAGTTGATGCAGAACGCGTACCCGCCGTTGTCGTAGTGCTGTGAGTGCGGCTGCGGGTCCGTTGTGGCTGGTCGCGCCCGCGGCGGAGCCGCACATGGATACAGCCCCGCGCCCCTTCAGGGCGTTGTGGTCCGCCGGGGGTGGTCAGTTCTCTCTGGCCAGGCCCCGGCGGATCGCGAACTCCACTGCCGAGTAGTTGCTGTCCGCTCGCTCCAGCTCCAGCGGGACCGTCGGGAGCAGGGGTGGCTGGGCCATGAATCTGGGGCGGGTGCCGTGGTGGGGCTGGGCCGCGTGGACCAGGAAGGGGTGGCAGAGGTAGACGTCGCCGGGGTTGCCGGTGGCGTGGGCGAGGGGGCGGTGCGCGGAGGCTTCCGCGACCTTCGGGCCGAGCTCCAGGAACGAGGCACCGGTCTCGCCGTACGGCGCCAGGACCGGCGGTACGTCGAGATGGGAGCCGACCCGGATGCGGGTCGGCGCGTCCTCCTCGGTGACCTCGCTGAACAGGAACAGCATGAGCAGCGCACGATCCTTCGAGCGCACGTTCGTGTGCGGGTGCTCGGCGCCTTCGGGGACATAACTGGCCTCGATGTGCCAGCCCGCGTCGGCCGGTTCCTCCTCGTGCGGGAACCGCAGCGGGAAGCTCCCCAGCGAGTAGCGCGACTGCCAGCGGTCCTCACCCACCAGCACGTCGAAGGCCTCGTGCAGGACGGGGGTGTTGACGGCGGCCGCGAAGGGGCCCTGCGCCATGTCGTACACCCAGTGCACGGGGTCCTTCCAGGTGCCCGGGTCCTCCCGGTCGTACCCCGTCTCCCGCCACAGCAGCCGCGCGCAGTGCTCGGCGACGCGCGGCGGGAAGGCGCCCTCGATCTTCACGAACCCGTCCTCGAGGAAGCGCTTCACCATGTCGTCGTCCATCGGGCCATCGTGGGCGACCGACGCCCGGGGCCGCACCCCATTTTCTTTGCCCTGTTTTTGCCGCTACGGCAAGGACAGTGGCCCGGGGGCCATGCGTCGGAGCACGCTGGCGGCATCCGGACGAGAGGCGGACCACCATGGCCCACGAGAACCATCAGCACCACCAGCACCAGGCGCACCATCACGACCACACCGACCTCGACTGGGCGGAGATGGGCCCGGTGCTGGAGGCCGAGGCCGAGCTGTTCACGCCGATGTACGAGCACGCCATGGCGTGGCTCGCCAAGCGGCAGACCGAGCCGGGGCTCGTCGTCGACGTGGGCAGCGGCCCCGGCGTCGTGTCCTGCCTGCTCGCCGACACCTTCCCCGGCGCCCGCGTCGTCGCCGTCGACGGATCCGCACCGCTCCTGGAGCGGGCCCGGGCGCGCGCCGAGCGACTCGGAGTCGCCGACCGCTTCGGCACCCTCGCCGGTGAACTCCCGGACGTCCTCGGCGACTTGGACTACCCCGCCGATCTGCTCTGGGCCGGGCGCAGCCTGCACCACCTCGGCGACCAGCGCGCCGCCCTCACCGCGTTCGCCGCCCGCCTCACACACGGCGGCACGCTGGCCCTCCAGGAGGGTGGCCTGCCGGCCCGGTTCCTGCCGCGCGACGTCGGCTTCGGGCGGCCCGGGCTCCAGGCGAGGCTCGATGCGCTGGAGGCGGAGTGGTTCGCCGTGATGCGCGCGGACCTGCCCGGCTCCGTCACCGAGACCGAGGACTGGCCGGCCCTGCTCACCGCCGCCGGCCTCCGGCCCACCGGCACCCGCACCTTCCTCCTCGACCTGCCCGCCCCCACCACGGACCGCGCCCGCGCCCACGTCGTCGCGTCACTCACCCGCACCCGCGAGGGCGTCGGCGACCGCCTCGACGCCGACGACCGCGCGACCCTCGACCGGCTCCTCGACCCGGACGACAAGGCGAGCGTGCACCACCGTCCGGACGTGTTCATGCTCGCGGCCCAGACGGTGTACACGGCGGTACGGACGAAGTGACGCCGATCAGTACCGGCGGGCCTTGACTTCGAGAGCTCTCCAAGTGATGGACTCCCCCTCGTCCAAACCGGAACACAGGGGGATCACATGACCGACTCACCGGTCGCACTCATCACCGGCGGCGGCAGCGGCATCGGCGCCGCCGTCGCACGGCAGCTGCTGGCCGCCGGGCACCGGGTCACCGTCACCGGCCGTGGCGAGGCGCGGCTGCGGGGCTTCGCCAAGGAACTCGGGGAGCCCGAGGGCCTGTTGACGGTCGTCGGGAACGCGGCCGACTACGCCGACGTACAGGCGGCCGTGGACGCCATGCTCAAGAACTTCGGCCGACTGGACACGGTTGTCGCCAACGCCGGTTTCGCCACCCACGACTCGGTCGCCGAGGGCGACCCGTCCGGCTGGACCGAGATGGTGCTGACCAACGTACTCGGCCCGGCCCTGCTGATCCGCGCATCCGTGGACGCCCTCAAGGAGACCCGTGGCCGGATCGTCCTTGTCGGCAGCGTCGCCGGGTTCGTGCCCGGGCCCGGCAACATCTATGGGGCGACCAAGTGGGCGGTGACCGGGCTCGCCGAGAACACCCGGCGGCAGGTGACCGATTGGGGCATCGGCGTGACCCACATCGCCCCGGGCCGGGTGGAGACACCGTTCTGGGACAGCTACGGCAGCCTGCCGCCCGGGCATCTGCTGACCGCCGACCAGATCGCCGACTCGGTGGTGTGGGCCATCCGGCAGCCCGACGGCGTCGACGTCAACACCGTCGTCGTACGGCCGATCGGACAGCCCAACTGACGCGTCGGTGTGTTCAGTTGTTCTCGATGAACTCCTCCGCCAGCTGCTCGCCCAGCGCGACCGCGGCCTCGTGGCTCTCGATGGGCGAGACGCGGGAGTCCTTGAAGAGGATGTACGTCACGCCCGAGGCGGTGCCGCCGGTGGTGGGGTCGGGGTCGATGCCGAGGGCCTCGGCGGCGGCGTAGGAGGCTTCGCCGATGATCCGCCGGGGGCCGGTGTCGCCGACGACGGCGTAGCGGACCTCGTCGTCGTGGACGACGGCGACCACGCTGCCGCCCCCGATGCCGGCCGCCTTGTAGTCCCAGATGTCGCCGGCACCGGGGACGACGACGTACGGCAGTGTGTCGGACCGCAGCGGGCGGCCGTCGGACTGGTGGAACGCCGTGTCGGGCAGGAACCAGGGGTCGGTGTGCTCATTGCACAGGGCGGTGCGCTGACCGTCGCAGTCGATGTCCATGTCCGCCGTCCAGAAGACGGCGCCGTTCTTCCCGCACACGGGGACGGTGGCCGCCGCCGTCTCGTCGGTGCGGTACATGCCGTGTGATACCTGTGCGCAGGACGTCACCTTCGCGAGCAGATCGGCGGCGCTGACCGAGCCCTCGCGGACGAACGGCGGGTCCGGCATGCCGGAGGCGCTGGTGGGGAGCAGTGCGGCGGCGAGCAGCGCGGCGCCGGAGGCCGCGGTCAGGGGCAGTGTTCGGATGCGCACCGGGGTCGGATCCTCCTGGTAGGAACGTTTCCTTACGGACGCTGTTTGCGGCGTCATCACCCCAGTAGAAGACTGGACATACCGAAGCTTTCGGATATGTGCCCCGGCTTCTGGGAGGTGTCATGTTCGTACGCGCCATCTACACGACCGGTGATCCCACGAAGATCGACGCGGCCATCAGGGCATTGAACACGGAAGGGCGGGAGCTGCTGGAAGACCGCCCGGGATACCGGGGAGCGAGCGTCTTCGTGGACCGCACGCTCGGGAAACTGCTCGCGGCGAGCTGGTGGGAGTCGGCGGAGGCCCGGCAGAACAGCGACGAGGTGCTGCGTGAGCGGCGGACGGCCATGCTGGAGCCGTTCCTCGGGACGGTGGCGGTCGACAACTACGAGGCGCTGGTCTTCCACCAGGTCCGGCAGCCGGAGCCGGGAGGCGGACTGCGGGTCACCAGGCTGGAGTTCGAGCCGGCCGACACGGACCTGCTCGCCGACACGTTCCGGGCGACGGTGGTGCCCAAGCTCGACACCCTCGGAGGGCTGGCCAGGGCGTCCCTGCTGGTCGACCGGGAGCGGGGGCGCGGGCTGGTCGGAGTGCTCTTCGTCGACCAGGCGTCCCTGGCGGCGTCCCGCGCGGGACAGGCGGCGGCCAGGCACGAAGGTGCGGCCAAGGCCCATGTGACCGTGACCGGCCTGGAGGAGTTCGAGGTGGTCCTCTCCGACGTGCGCGGCGACTGAACGCGTCCGCCCGCCGCTCACACAGCTGAGCGGCGGGCGGACGGGCGTATCGCGGCGGGCGTCAGCCCAGGTCGACGGCGGCCGGGTCCGGGCCGATCCGCCGGTCCTCGTTCAGCGCGCTGATCGCCGCGAGGTCCTCGTCGTCCAGGCTGAAGTCGAAGACCTCGATGTTCTCCTTGATCCGCGAGGGCGTCACGGACTTCGGGATCACGACGTTGCCCAGCTGGAGGTGCCAGCGCAGCACCACCTGGGCCGGGGTGCGGCCGTGCTTCTGCGCGATGGCGACGATCGCCGGGACCTCCAGCAGCCCCTTGCCCTGGCCGAGCGGCGACCAGGCCTCGGTGGCGATGCCCTGCTCGGCGTGGAACTCGCGGGAGGCGTGCTGCTGAAGGTGCGGGTGCAGCTCGATCTGGTTGACCGCCGGGATGACCGACGTCTCGCCGAGCAGCCGCTCCAGGTGCTCCGGAAGGAAGTTGGAGACACCGATCGCGCGGACGCGACCGTCGGCGTGCAGCTTCTCGAACGCCTTGTACGTGTCGACGTACGTGCCCCGGGCGGGCAGCGGCCAGTGGATGAGATACAGGTCGACGTACTCCAGGCCCAGCTTCTCCAGCGACACGTCGAAGGCGCGCAGCGTGGAGTCGTATCCCTGGTCGTCGTTCCAGAGCTTGGTGGTGACGAAGACGTCCTCGCGGGGAAGGCCGGAGGCGGCGATCGCCTTGCCGGTGCCCTCCTCGTTGCCGTAGATCGCCGCTGTGTCGATGCTGCGGTACCCGGCCTCCAGCGCGGTGCTGACCGCCTGCTCCGCCTCGTCGTCCGGCACCTGCCAGACGCCGAAGCCCAGCTGGGGCATCTCGACGCCGTTGTTGAGGATGATCGGGGGGACCTTGCTGCTCACGAGCTCTTGATCCTTACGGTTGTCGTCAAGTGGTACTGACATCGTCAACGATCACGGCCCGAGATGCATTCCTGACCGGAGAATCCGTGGGAAACACCGGAAGCGGCGGGATCAGGCCCGGTACAGCGCCTCGACCTCGTTGGCGTACGCGTTCTCGATCGCCTTGCGCTTCAACTTCAGCGACGGCGTGAGCAGTCCGTGCTCCTCGGTGAAGGGCTGGGCGAGGATACGGAAGGTGCGAATCGACTCGGCCTGCGAGACAAGGGTGTTGGCGGCGACGACCGCGCGCCGCACCTCGGTCTCCAGGTCGGCGTCGCGGACCAGCTCGGCCGCCGTCATCTGGGGCTTGTCGCGCATCATCAGCCAGTGTTCGACGGCCTCCTGGTCGAGGGTGACCAGGGCGGCGATGTACGGGCGGTCGTTGCCGACGACGATGCACTGGGCGACCAGCGGGTGGTCGCGGACGCGTTCCTCCAGCACTCCCGGCGAGACGCTCTTGCCACCGGACGTGACCAGGATCTCCTTCTTGCGGCCGGTGATGGTGAGGTACCCGTCCTCGTCGAGGGAGCCCAGGTCACCGGTGGCCAGCCAGCCGTCGTGCAGGGACTCGTCGGTGGCCTTCTGGTTGTTGAGGTAGCCCTGGAAGATGTTGGGGCCGTGCAGCCAGATCTCGCCGTCGTCCGCGATGTGCACGGTCATGCCCGGGATGGGCTGGCCGACGGTGCCGTAGCGGGTGCGATAGGGCGGGTTGGCGGTCGCGGCCGCCGTGGACTCGGTGAGGCCGTACCCCTCGTAGACATGGACTCCGGCGCCCGCGAAGAACAGGCCGAGGCGCCGGTCCATCGCCGAGCCGCCGGTCATCGCCTGCCGGATGCGGCCGCCCATCGCGGCCCGCATCTTGGAGTAGACGAGCTTGTCGAAGAGCTGGTGCTGCATGCGCAGACCGGCCGACGGACCGGGACCGACGCCCCACGCCTTGGCCTCCATGGCGTCCGCGTACTTCACGGCGACCTCGACGGCCTTCTCGAAGGCGCCCGACCTGCCCTCCTTCTCGGCCTTGCGGCGGGCGGCGTTGAAGACCTTCTCGAAGATGTACGGCACGGCCAGGAAGAACGTCGGCTTGAACGCGGCGAGGTCCGGCAACAGGGCGGCCGCGTTCATCTGCGGCTGGTGGCCGAAGCGGACCTTGCCGCGGATCGCGGCGACCTGCACCATCCGGCCGAAGACGTGCGCGAGCGGCAGGAACAGCAGCGTCGCGGCCTCGTCGCCCTTCTTGGAGTGGAACACCGGCTCCCAGCGCTCGATGACGGTGTCCGCCTCGAACATGAAGTTGCCGTGCGTGATGACACAGCCCTTGGGGCGCCCGGTCGTCCCGGAGGTGTAGATGATCGTCGCCACGGAGTCGGGGGTGACCGCCTGCCGGTGGCGGTGGACCACCTCGTCGTCGAGGTGGGCGCCCGCGTCGTACAACTCCTGCACGGCGCCCGCGTCCAGCTGCCACAGCTGGTGCAGCTGCGGGAGCCGGTCGATGACGGTGGCGATCGTCATCGCGTGGTCCTCGTGCTCCACGATCGCCGCCGAGCACTCGGCGTCGTACAGCGTCCAGAAGCACTGCTCGGCCGAGGAGGTGGGGTAGATCGGCACCACCTGGGCTCCGATGGTCCACAGCGCGAAGTCGAAGAGCGTCCACTCGTACCGCGTGCGGGACATGATCGCGACCCGGTCGCCGAACCGGATACCCCGGGCGAGCAGGCCCTTGGCGAGGGCGAGTACTTCGTCACGGAACTCGGCGGCGGTGACCTCCCGCCACTGCCCGCCCTCGTCCTTGCGGCCCAGCGCGGCGTACAGCGGGTCCGCCTGCGCATGCTGGAAGACGATGTCGGCCAGGCCGCCCACGGGCGGTGCCAATGCCAACGGAGGGTTGGTGAACTCGCGCAAACCCCGCTCCCCGCTCCCCGTCCGATCGCTTCGCTGACGTTCCGCTCAGCGCCGTGAAAGCTACCCCAACCACGTTTCGGACGGGAGGGGGCCGGAAATCGATGGGTGCTCAGGTATGCACTGGTCAGCGTGGGAAAATACGCTCACATGGGGAAGGGTCGGACAGAAAACTGACGGTTGAGTAAGTTTCGGGCCCGTAATCTCCACCGAATCGCTACGACCCGATTACCCGGTCCGGGCCCGGTGGATCATGTCCTTCCCCGGCGTGTCCTCGTCTCTTCTGTCAGCGTACGAGGGGCCGAACCTGTCACACGGGTCCTCTTCACGGGCGGCCTCCTGTCCAGGGACACCTCCGGCGGAGCGCTCAGCGTCGGTGCAACCGGTCCCCGCCCGCCAGGATCGCCGCCGCGAGCGCGTCCGCCGCTCCCTGGGCGGCCGTCCGGCGCTCCCCGTGGACCAGCACGAAGTCGACCCGGCCCAGTTCCGGCAGCCCGGCCCGGTCGGGGACGCGTGCCAGTCCCGGCGGGATCAGACCCCGGGAGTGCGCCATCACGCCCAGTCCGGCCCGGGCCGCCGCGATGAGCCCGTTGAGGCTGCCGCTGGTGCACACGATCCGCCAGTCACGGCCCTGGCGCTCCAGTGCCTCCAGGGCGAGCGCCCGCGTGATGCCGGGCGGCGGATAGACGATCAACGGCACCGGACGGTCCGGCTCCAGCCGCAGCCGCTCCGCGCCGATCCACACCAGCCGGTCGTGCCAGACCAGCTCGCCCCGCGGGTCCTCGGAGCGGCGCTTGGCGAGCATCAGGTCCAGCTTTCCGGCGGCGAGTTGCTCGTGCAGGGTGCCGGAGAGTTCGACGGTCAGCTCCAGGTCGACCTCGGGATGGTCGTAGCGGAAGCCCTCCAGGATCTCCGGCAGCCGGGTCAGCACGAAGTCCTCGGACGCGCCGAAGCGGAGCCGGCCGCGCAGCCGGGTGCCGGTGAAGAACGCCGACGCCTGCTCGTGCACCTCCAGGATCCGGCGGGCGAAGCCGAGCATGGCCTCGCCGTCCTCGGTCAGCTCCACGGAGTGCGTGTCCCGGGAGAACAGCGGCCGCCCGGTCGCGTCCTCCAGGCGCCGCACGTGCTGGCTGACGGTCGACTGACGCAGGCCGAGGCGCCGGGCGGCCTGGGTGAAGCTCAGCGTCTGGGCCACCGCGAGGAAGGTGCGCAGATGGGAGGGGTCGTACACGCTCCCCAGGCTAGCTGCCGTTATCGCGGAACGTGATGACAGTCAGAGTGGTGTGCCGGATTCCCGATCGCTGATCGTCGGAGGACGATGGAGAGGGCACGTCCGTGCCGGGAACCCGAAGCTCGGCGAAGCGACAGCCGAGTACGACAGCGAAGTAGTGGAGCACAGTGAAACGCCTGCGATGGCCGCGTTGGATGCCGATCGACCCGTACATCCTGCTGCTGCTCGGGACCGTGGGCCTGGCGGCCCTCCTCCCGGCGCGCGGGACGGCCTCCGACGTGGCGTCCGGCGCCTCCACGGCCGCGATCGCCTTCCTCTTCTTCCTCTACGGCGCCCGGCTGTCCACCCGTGAGGCGATGGACGGGCTGAAGCACTGGCGGCTCCACGTCACAGTCCTGGCCTGCACGTTCGTCGTCTTCCCGGTTCTCGGGCTGGCCGCCCGCGGCCTCGTCCCGGTGGTTTTGACGCACCCGCTCTACCAGGGCCTGCTCTTCCTCACCCTCGTGCCGTCGACGATCCAGTCGTCCATAGCCTTCACCTCGATGGCGCGCGGCAACGTCCCCGCCGCGATCTGCGCGGGCTCCTTCTCCTCCCTCGTCGGCATCGTCGTCACCCCGCTCCTCGCGGCGGCCGTGCTCGGCGGCGGCGCGGGCGGCTTCTCCGCCGACTCGCTGGTCAAGATCGTGCTGCAACTGCTGGTGCCGTTCGTCGCCGGGCAGCTGCTGCGCCGTTGGATCGGCGGCTTCGTCGCCCGGCACAAGAAGGTCCTCGGGCTCGTCGACCGTGGCTCGATCCTGCTGGTCGTCTACACCGCGTTCAGCGAGGGCATGGTCCAGGGCATCTGGCACCAGGTGAGCCCGGCCCGGCTGGCCGGCCTGCTGGCCGTCGAGGTGGTGCTGCTGGCCGTGATGCTCGCCCTGACCTGGTACGGCGCCAAGGCGCTGCGCTTCAACCGCGAGGACCGCATCGCGATCCAGTTCGCCGGCTCCAAGAAGTCCCTCGCCGCCGGGCTGCCCATGGCCAGCGTCCTGTTCGGCGCGCACGCCTCGCTGGCCGTGCTGCCGCTGATGCTCTTCCACCAGATGCAGCTGATGGTGTGCGCGGTCATCGCCAAGCGCCGGGCACAGGACACCGACACCGGTGCCGAATCCGGTGCCGAAGCCGACGTCGACGCCCCGCGGCAGGTCACCGCGTCGGAGCCAGCCGCAGCGTCACGAACCGCGGTCGGTACAGGGACACGTTCCGGTTGAGCTGCGCCGCGGCGCCCCCCGTCTCCAGCCAGTTGACGTCATAGCTGAGCACGAGCCGCCCCTCGCCGCTCAGCTCGGGATGCGTCTGCGGGTTGTAGGCGGCGACCTGACCGCCCCGCGGCAGCGCCGGGCTGAAGTCCTTCGTCGGCCCGTGCCAGGGGCCGGCGGGGGAGCAGGCCCAGTACGACGTGACCGTGGTCAGCCCCTCGGTGCCCGCGGCCATCGTGAACAGGACGTACGTCCCCCGCACCCGCACCACCGAGAACGCGCTGCCCACACCCTTGCGCTGCCCGTCCCCGAGCACCGCGCGCGGCCGGGCGCCCGCCCCGGCCCACTCGGAACCGTTCCAGTACCGCCAGGCCCCCGGCTCGGCGAGCCTGCCCTCGGGCACGCGCGCGACGTACGCGTGCGAGGTCGGCCGGGACGCGGCCTGACCGTCGTCGCCCCCATAGACGTATGTCCAGCCGCCCTCCTTCACCAGCGTCGTCCCGAACAGAACACGCCGCGACGGATCCGGCACCAACTGCTGGTCGATGACCTTGACGACCGACTCGACCCGCAGGTCGGGCAGCGCGAGCGTGGCGACCTCGGTGGCGGTGGGCACGCCGTAGATCCACGGGGCCTGCCCGGCCGTACGCACCCACAGCAGCACCCGTACGACCTGCTCGTCCGAGCCGGGGGAGCGGGGCTCGACGCGGGCCGCGACCGGCCAGCGCCACTGGTTCGGGGCGGGGTCGGGGAACAGGGGCGTGGCGAGCGTGCGCTCCAGGCGGCCGTCGCGCATGACGACCGCCGAGTTGCGCACCAGGGGAGCGGTCGTGTCCCGCCAGGTCGAGGACTCGCCGAAGGGGTTGGGCGGGGCGTAGACCTGGCCGAGGTAGGTGTCCGAGAACAGCCACAGCAGTCGGCCGTCCGGCAGTCGCACCGAGTGGGTGCCGTCGCCGCCGGTCCAGTCGTCGGTGCGGGAGGGGTCGTCGCCGTACCGGGTGAACTCGCCGGTCAGACCCTTGTCGGCCGACCAGGACGCGACCGAGTGCGGCCGGCACGCGCCACCGCCCTCCCGTTCGCCGTCGTCCGGGAGGGCGGTGAGCAGCACGGCCGCGAGAACCAGGGCCAGCAGGAGGCCGAGCCCCGTTCCCGTGCGCTGCCGTGCTCGTGCGTCGTCGGGCACGCCTGGGACGTTAGTGGTCTCAGCCCACCTGGTCCATGGGCAGCCACAGGACGGTGTCGGGCGTGGCCGAACTCTTACGGGCACCGGCCCGTGCCGCGGCATCGAGCTCCGAGTCACCGAGTGCCCGGTTCCACACCCGCACGTCGTCGATCGCGCCGGTGAGGAAGGCCCGGCTGTCCATGCGCTGGCCGACGTGCACGCCGAACGGCGAGTTCCGGCTGACCGAACCTGGCACGTCAGTGGTGCTGATCGCCCTGCCGTCGACGAAGAGGGTCAGCTTTCCGCCGCCGCGCCGCAGCGCGAGGTGATGCCACGCGTCGTCGTTGTGGGCGTCTCCGGCCCACACGGACGAGGTGTGCACCGTCCCGAACCCCTCCCGGGTGGTGATCAGGGCACGCACCCGGTCGTTGGCGGGTTCCCCCCGCAGCCAGACCTGTGGCTGGGTGGAGCCGATCCCGCCCATCCACAGGAACGGCTGCTCGCCGGCCGTGGCGGAGTACCGGAAGAACAGCGAGACGGTGAACTCGCCCGTACCGAGCGGCAGTCGGGACCGGTACGGCAGGCGTACGGCGTCGTCGCCGTCGAACTCCATGGCCTTGCCCATTACGCCGTCCGTCACCCGGGCGCCCCCGAGGACGGTCGCGCGGGGTGCGCCCGGGGCGAGGTCGGGGGTGGTCGGGTCGGGGCCGCGACGTGGTCCCAGCCAGCCCTCGGTGAAGCGGGCGAAGCGGATCTCGTCCCGCGCGTCGACGGCGCCGCCCTCGTACATCAGGCCCACCGTGGACGCGTCGATGCCGACCATGTCGGAGTAGCCCGACCAGTCCGTGGTGACGACCTTGCCCCGGTCCACGCTGTCCCAGGTGGTGCCGCCGTTCCAGGAGGTCCGGATCATCATGGTCCGCCGACGGTCGGGATCGCCGGGCGCGGACAGCAGCAGTCGGTTGCCCAGGCGGAGCGTGGCGCCCTGCACCTGGGGCGTGTAGAGGTCCGGAAGGTCGCGGAACGGGCCGGTGAAGCTGTCGCCGCCGTCCCGGCTGTACGTCTGGGAGCGATGCCCGAGGTCGGTGCCGTCCTGTTCCCGTCCGCTGATGATGATCGTGCCGTCCGTACGCTCGGTGAGCGTCACCTCGGACGGCTTCTGCCGGAAGGTGCTGTCGGCGGCGGAAATGGCCCACGAGTCGGTGGCGCCGACCCGCCAGTTGTCGCCGCCGTCGTCGCTGACGATGAGGGCGGCGTGGTTGTCGGTGACCCGACTGCCGTCCCAGGTCTCGGTGTTGACGCCGAAGACAAGCCGCCCGGCGTGCTTGCCCTTGGTGAGCTGGATGCCGTGCACGGGACCCGTGGCATACCAGGAGTTCCAGTCCGCGGGCAGTATCTGGGCGCTCAGATCGCGCGGCTCGGACCAGGTCAGGCCGTCGTCGTCGCTGTACTGGAGATGAGGCGTGCGATCGCAGGGCACGGAGCAACTGCCGCTGTCCGTACGGCCCGTGTTGTACGTCTCCGCCAGGAGGATGCGCCCGGTCTCACGGTCCACGATCGGTGCGGGGTTGCCGTGCGTGTCGCCGTTGCCCTCGTTGACGACCTGGAGCGGCCCCCAGGTGCGGCCACCGTCCGTCGACCGCTTGAGGACGAGATCGATGTCGGCGGCGTCACCGCAGTTGAGTACCCGCCCCTCGGCGAACGCGAGCAGCGTGCCGTCCTTGGACTTCACGATCGCCGGGATGCGGAAGCAGGCGTACCCGGGATCCTGGTCGGCCCTGAAGAGGACCTGCTGCTCGAACGGCGATGTCCTGGTGCTCGGTCGGGACTCCGCCGGACCTGACGTCGCGGCCGTCGCCGTGAGGGCGACGGCCGCGACGAGGGCAGCTCTGAGACGTGCGCGAACTCTTGACGGCATGGTGCGGCCCGCCCTTCATCGTCTGGTCATGTGTCCAGGCATCTGAACATCCGGACATCCCACGTCCAAGGTGCGCATCACAGACGTTAGTTGGGCTATCGCACACATCACAAGAACCGTGCACGTGTCACGTCACGGATGGAGTACTACTTTCCCCCGGTTGGCCCGCGCCTCGACGGCCGCGTGCGCCGCGGCCGCCTCCGTCAGCGCGAACTCTCCGTGCACGGCGGGCGTCACGAGCCCCTCGCCGAACAGTTTCCACAGCTCCTGCCGCCACCGCTCGTACAACTCCGGCTCCTCCCGGGCGATCCGCGCCATCTGGAACCCGACGGCGGACTTCGCGCCCACGAGAAGGTCGTATGCCCGAACGGTCCCGCCGCCCGAGCTGTACGCCACGAGCCGTCCGCCCGGGCCGAGGGCGGCGAGGGCCGGGGTGAGCAGGTCGCCGCCGACGGCGTCGAGAACGTAGTCGACGGGTGCTCCCCAGTCGTCGTCCGCATAGACCACCACCTCGTCGGCGCCGAGGGAGCGCACGAAGTCCGCCTTGGCCGGATCGGACACGGCGCCGACGACCCGCTCCGCACCCCGCGCCCGCGCGAGCTGCACGGCGAGATGCCCTACGCCGCTCGCCGCCGCGGTGACCAGTGCGGCCTCTCCCGGCTCGGGCCGGGCGGCCTCCAGCGCGCCGAGTGCGACCAGGCCGCTGCGGACGAGGGCGACGGCATCGGTGGCGGTGGCGGTGTCGGGAACCGGGGAGGCCATGGCCTCGTGCAGCAGTGCGTAGTCGGCGTATCCGTGCCCGAAGCACAGTCCGGTCACGCGGTCGCCGGCGCCGAAGCGGGTGGTCCCGACGCCCACGGCCACGACCCTGCCCGCGATCTCGCCGCCCAGCGGGACCGGCTCGGCGGCCTCGGTGACCTTGCGGACGACGGGGAGTGTCACGCCGATCGCCTCACACCGGACGAGGAGCTCGCCGGGGCCCGGTTCGGGGACGGGGGTCTGCTCCAGGAACAGGGGGCCGCCGGTGGACTCGTAGCGGACGCGACGCATCACACCTCCAGAACTCATTGGGTACACCAACGGTTTCGACCGTACCGGGATGGTCGTTGGGAAGTCCAACGAATTCTCGGTAGGGTGTCCGCATGCCCGAAGCCCCGCTCCCCGCGATCCGCTCCCTCCCCAGCTGGCTGCTCGGCCGCGCGGCGGCCCGGGGCCGCTCCCTGGTGGCCGAGGCGCTGGCGGCGGAGGGCATGAAGATGTGGCACCACGTAGTGCTCTCCGCGGTCCGCGACCTGGCCCCCGTCGCACAGGCGGACCTCGGCCGCGGTGTGCGGCTCGACCCCAAGGACCTGGTCGGGATCCTCAACGACCTGCAGGCGCAGGGCCTCGTGGTCCGTGCGCCGGATCCCGACGACCGCCGTAAGAACGCCGTCTCCCTCACGGACGACGGGGCGCGCCTGCTGAAGCGCTGCGAGAAGGCGGCCCGCGAGGCCAACGACGCGCTCCTCGCCCCGCTTTCGGCGGCCGAACGCGACCGTTTCATGGACCTGTTGATCCGGATCTCCGGTACGCAGAGCTGACGACGGATAACGTTCCGTCATGACCGCAGCCCTTGCCCTCGAACCCGCCCGCACCGCCCTGGTGCTCGTCGACCTGATGGACCGCATCGTCGCGCTGCCCCTCGAACCCCGGAAGGGCACCGAAGTCCTCGTCACCTGCGAGGAGTTGGCCGCCTCCGGCCGCTCGGCGGGAGCGACCGTCGTCCTCGTCCGCGTCGAACGCAGCGGCGTCGCCGAGCAGCCGTCCGGCAGCGGCCTCGTGCCAGGACTCCTGACGGACGACGACATCGAGATCGTGAAGCGCACCATCGGCGCCTTCCAGGGCACGGGCCTGGACGACCGGCTCCGCCAACGCGGCATCACCACGCTGGTGTTCGGCGGCATCGCCACCAACCTCGGCGTCGAGTCCACCGCACGGGCCGCCGCCGACCTCGGCTACGACCTGGTCTTCGTCGAGGACGCGATGACCGCGTTCACGGCGGCCGAGCACGAGGCATCGGTACGGCTCGACTTCCCGAGACTGGGTTCGGTGGTGCGGGCCGCGGATGTGACCTTCAAAGCCACGTGAGCCGGGCCAACCAGCCCACACCATCGCCGGGCAACGGCCCACCAACAGCCACTGTCCCCACGACACCGGCCGCGAGGGAGCCGAAGGGGCGCGCCGGTGTCGAGAGACCGAACGCGCGCAGGCCCGAAGGGTCGAGCACGATCGGTCTCTCGACACCGGCACAAGGCGCCCCGTAGGCGACCGAGCCATAACAGCGGGGCCCCTGCAGGCGCAGGGGGCGCTCCCCGCCGTTCAGGGCCCCGCCGCCGTGCCGCGGGGAACCTCGTCAGCCCTGGGCGGCCGCGGCCCGCAGGGCGATGCGGTCCTCACCCGCGTACACGTTCATGGAGCTGCCCCGCAGGAAGCCCACCAGCGTCAGCCCTGTCTCCGCGGCCAGATCCACCGCGAGGGACGAGGGCGCCGAGACGGCCGCCAGGACCGGGATGCCCGCCATCACGGCCTTCTGGACGAGCTCGAAGCTGGCCCGCCCGGAGACGAGGAGGACCGTGCGGGACAGGGGCAGGTCGCCGTTCTGCAGGGCGCGGCCGACCAGTTTGTCGACCGCGTTGTGCCGGCCCACGTCCTCCCGTATGTCGAGCAGCTCGCCGTCCTCGGTGAACAGGGCCGCCGCGTGCAGGCCCCCGGTCCGGTCGAAGACCCGCTGGGCCGCGCGCAGCCGGTCGGGGAGGCCCGCGAGCAGGTCGGGGTCGAGCCGGACCGGGGGAGCGTCGCCGCCCCGTGTGTCGTCGATCGGCCAGCGGGCGGTCGTGCGGACCGCGTCGAGCGACGCCTTGCCGCACAGCCCGCAGGACGACGTCGTGTAGACGTTGCGTTCGAGGGTGATGTCGGGGATCACCACCCCCGGCGAGGTCTTCACGTCCACCACGTTGTACGTGTTCGAGCCGTCCACCGTGGCGCCCGCGCAGTACACGATGTTCTGCAGGTCGCCCTGCTCGGCGAGCACGCCCTCGCTCACCAGGAACCCGGCGGCGAGCGCGAAGTCGTCGCCGGGCGTGCGCATGGTGATCGCCAGCGGCTTGCCGTTGAGGCGGATCTCCAGGGGTTCCTCGGCGACGAGTGTGTCCGGGCGGGTGGAGACCACTCCGTCCCGGATCCGGATCACCTTGCGTCGTTCCGTGACTCGTCCCATGTTCCCGTCCCCACCAGTCCCTGATCAGTCCCGGTTCTGTACGTGCTGGTAGCCGAAGCGGCCCTTGATGCACAGGTTGCCGTGGGTCACCGGATTGTCGTGCGGCGAGGTGACCTTCACGATCTCATTGTCCTGCACGTGCAGGGTGAGGTTGCAGCCCACACCGCAGTACGCGCACACCGTGGTCGTCTCCGTCTGCGCCGACTCGTCCCACGTACCGGCCGCCCGCATGTCGAACTCGGACTTGAAGGACAGCGCCCCGGTCGGGCACACCTCGATGCAGTTCCCGCAGTACACGCACGCCGAGTCGGTCAGCGGGGCGTCGTGCTCCACCGCGATCCGGGCGTCGAACCCCCGCCCGGCCACCGAGATCGCGAAGCTGTTCTGCCACTGGTCACCGCACGCGTCCACGCACTTGTAGCAGAGGATGCACTTGTCGTAGTCGCGCACATACAGCTCGTTGTCGACCTTCGGCTCCTCGTTGAGCCGCGCCGCGTCCGGCCCGAACCGGTCCGGTTTCGCCTCGTACTCCTTGATCCACCCGGCGACCTGCGGGGTCGTCGACAGGTCGACCGACGAGGCGAGAAGCTCAAGGACGATCTTGCGACTGTGCCGGGCGCGCTCGGTGTCGGTCCTCACCTCCATCCCGGGTTCGGCCTTGCGCGAGCAGGCCGGGACGAGCGTCCGCGACCCCTCGACCTCGACGACACAGACGCGGCAGGCGTTCTTGGGCCGCAGCGTGTCCCCTTCGCAGAGAGTCGGGATGTCCTTCCCGGCCGCCCGGCAGGCGTCGAGGATCGTGGAGCCCTCCGCCCCGCGCACGGGCTCCCCGTCGATGGTGAACTCCAGCAGCCGGCGCGGGATCCCCAGCGGTACCACGGTCATTCGTACGCCCCCAGACGGTCGATGGCGGATTCCACGGCGTTCCACGCGGTCTGCCCCAGACCGCAGATCGAGGCGTCCCGCATCGCGCGGCCGACCTCCCTGAGCAGGGCGATGTCATCGGCGGCCGCCGCACCCGTGCGCTCCACGATCCGGTGCAGCGCCTCCTCCTGCCGTACGGTCCCGACCCGGCACGGCACACACTGCCCGCACGACTCGTCGCGGAAGAACTCCGCGATGCGCAGCAGCAGCCGGGGCAGCGGAACCGTGTCGTCGAAGGCCATGACCACGCCCGAGCCGAGCGTCGTGCCCGCCTCCCGCGTGCCCTCGAAGGTGAGGGGGATGTCCAGCTCGTCGGGCCGTACGAAGCCGCCGGCCGCGCCGCCCAGCAGCACCGCCCGCAGCCGCTCCCGTACCCCGGCCAGCTCCAGCAGCTCGCCCAGCGTCGCGCCGAAGGGGAGCTCGTAGATGCCGGGCCGCTCCACGCTCCCGGACACGCAGAACAGCTTCGGGCCGGTGGACCTGTCCGTGCCGATCGCCGCGTACGCCGGGGCGCCCATCGTCAGGATCGGCAGCACATTGACCAGCGTCTCGACGTTGTTCTCCACCGTCGGCTTGCCGAACAGCCCCTTCTCCACCGGGAACGGCGGCTTCGAGCGCGGCTCGCCCCGATAGCCCTCGATGGAGTTGAACAGAGCCGTCTCCTCACCGCAGATGTACGCCCCCGCGCCCCGCCGGATCTCGATGTCGAAGGCGTATCCCTGACCGAGGATGTCCTCCCCGAGCAGCCCACGCGCGCGTGCCTGCGCGAGGGCCTGCTCCAGACGCCCCAGCGCCCGCGGGTACTCGCCCCGCACGTACAGATACCCCTGGTGTGCGCCGGTCGCGTACGCCGCGATCGTCATCGCCTCGACCAGCGCGTACGGGTCGCCCTCCATGAGCACGCGGTCCTTGAAGGTGCCCGGTTCGGATTCGTCGGCGTTGCAGACGACGTAGTGGGGGTGGTCGGGCTGCGACGCCGTGGCCTGCCATTTGCGGCCGGTGGGGAAGGCGGCGCCGCCACGCCCGACCAGGCCGGAGTCGGTGACCTCGCGGATGACTCCGGCGGGACCGAGTTCGAAGGCCCGGCGCAGTGCGGTGTAGCCGCCGTGGGCGCGGTAGTCGTCCAGCGAGGACGGGTCGACGACTCCGACGCGCCGCAGCAGGACCAGGCTGTCGCTGCCCGCCTGCGGTACCGCCATCACGGCCGGCGGTTCCTCCGGCGCCGAGTCCGGGGCGCTCGCGGCGAGAACGGCGTCGTGCACGGTCGCCGGCGCCGAGACCGCCGTACGCACCGGATCCCCCGCCTTGATCGCGAGCGCCGCCGGAGCCCGCTCGCACAGACCGAGGCAGGGGCTGCGCTCCACGCTCACCCCACTCCCGAGTCCGAGCCGCGCCTCGATCCCGGCGCACAGCTCGCTCGCCCCGGCGGCCGCGCACGCGAGGTCCGTGCACACGTGGAGCACGGTCGCGGGGCGTGGCTTGACCGAGAACATGGCGTAGAAGGTGGCCACGCCGTACGCCTCCGACGGCGGCACCGTCAGCCGCCGGCACAGGTAGTCGAGGGCGCCCTCGCTGAGCCAGCCGATCCGGTCGTTGATCGCGTGCAGCCCCGGCAACAGCAGGTCGCGGCGGTCCCGGGCCTCGCGTCCGCCCCTGGCCCACCTCAGGTCCGCGTCGGAGCGGTCGGCGCCCTCCCAGGACGACTCGGGCGGGCCGAGCAGGGCGTCGACGGCCGCCCGTTCGTCGTCCGTCGGTTTGCTGTCACCGAAGTGCAAGTCCACTTAAGGTCACCTCACGATGGTCGCGACGGGGAGCTTCTCGATCCGGATCGCCGACGCCTTGAACTCCGCCGTCCCCGCGATCGGGCAGTTCGCCTCGATGGTCAGCTGGTTGGTGTCGACCTCGTCGGGAAAGTGCATGGTCATGAAGGCGAGCCCGGGCCGCAGCGCGGTGTCGACCCACACCGGCGCGACGACCGACCCGCGCCGCGAGGTCACCTGGACCTCCTCGCCGACCACCACCCCGAACCGCTCGGCGTCCTCCGGGCACAGCTCGACGAACTCGCCGCGTCGCAGCGGGGAGGCGAAACTCCCGCTCTGCACCCCGGTGTTGTAGGAGTCGAGCCGCCGCCCGGTGGTGAGCCGGATCGGATACTCCTCGTCGGTGAGGTCGACCGGCGGATCGTGCTGGACGATCCCGAACGGCGCCGGCACACCGCGCTCGGCCGGGTCCTTCGCCCACAGCCGGCCGTGCAGATACGTCGGTTCGAGCTGCTCGGTACTCGGGCACGGCCACTGGATGCCCTGGTGCTCCGCCAGCCGTTCGTACGTCATCCCGTAGTGGTCCGGCGAGACCGACCTGAGCTCGTTCCAGACGGCCTCGGCGTCCGCGTACTTCCAGTCGTGGCCGAGCCGCGCCGCCAGCTCGCAGATGATGTCGATGTCCTCGCGTGCCTCGCCGGGCGGGGTGACCGCCCGCCGGACCCGCTGCACCCGCCGCTCGCTGTTGGTGGTGGTGCCGTCGGTCTCGGCCCACCCGGCGGTCGCGGGGAGGACGACGTCCGCCAGCCGGGCCGTCTTCGTCAGGAAGATGTCCTGGACGACGAGGAAGTCCAGCTGCCGCATGCGGCGTACGGCCTGCTCGCTGTCCGCCTCCGACTGCGCCGGGTTCTCGCCGATGCAGTAGACGGCCTTGAGCGAGCTCTCCTCCATGGCCTCGAACATCTCGGTGAGGTTGAGCCCGTAGTGGGGCTGGATCACGGTGTCCCAGGCCGACTCGAACTTCAGGCGGGTGTCGGGGTCGAGGATGTCCTGGAAGCCGGGCAGACGGTTCGGGATGGCGCCCATGTCGCCGCCGCCCTGCACGTTGTTCTGGCCGCGCAGGGGTTGCAACCCGCTGCCGTAGCGGCCCACATGCCCGGTCAGCAGGGAGAGGTTGATCAGGGCGCGGACGTTGTCGGTGCCGTTGTGGTGTTCGGTGATGCCGAGGGTCCAGCACAGCTGGGCCCGCTCGGCACGGGCGTAGGCGTGGGCCAACTCCCTTATGGCGGCGGCCGGTACGCCCGTCACCTTCTCGGCCAAAGACAGCGTCCAGGGCTCGACGAGCGCCTTGTACTCCTCGAAGCCGCTGGTCGCCCGCTCGATGAACGCCTCGTTCGCGAGCCCCGCGTGGATGATCTCGCGGCCGATCGCGTGCGCCATCGGGATGTCGGTGCCGACGTTCAGGCCGAGCCAGCTCTCCGCCCACTCGGCGGTGGAGGTGCGGCGCGGGTCGACGGCGTACATGCGGGCGCCGTTCCTGATCCCCTTCAGCACGTGCTGGAAGAAGATCGGGTGCGCGAAGCGGGCGTTGGAGCCCCACATCACGATGACGTCGGTGTGCTCGATCTCCTCGTACGAGGAGGTGCCTCCGCCCGACCCGAAGGCCGCCGACAGGCCCGCCACGCTGGGCGCGTGGCAGGTGCGGTTGCAGGAGTCGACGTTGTTCGTGCCCATGACGACGCGGGCGAACTTCTGCGCCACGTAGTTCATCTCGTTCGTGGCCCGGGCGCAGGAGAACATGCCGAAGGCGTCCCGGTTGCGGGCCAGCCCCTCGGCCGCGCGGTTCAGGGCCTCCTCCCAGCTCGCCCGCCGGAAGGGCTCGTCGCGTGAGTCCCGGACCAGGGGGTGGGTGAGCCGGGTGTAGGTCTTCGGGGTCCGGTCGCGTTTCCTCGTACGGCGTTCGTCAGAGTTCATGCGGCGCTCCTCAGCGCGAGCAGGTCCGAGATGGCGTGCACGGTGCGCAGGGTGGGCACCTGAACGCCGGTGATCTCCGCGAGCTCGACGACTGCCGCGAGGAGTACGTCGAGTTCGAGCGGCTTGCCGCGCTCCAGGTCCTGGAGCGTGGAGGTGCGGTGGTCGCCGACCCGCTCCGCGCCCGCGAGGCGGCGCTCGATGGAGACGCCGACCTCGCAGCCGAGGGCCTCGGCGACCGCGAGCGTCTCGGCCATCATGGTCTCGATGACCTTGCGGGTGCCGCCGTGCAGGCACATCTGCCGCATGGTGGCGCGGGCCAGCGCGCTGATCGGGTTGAAGGAGATGTTGCCGAGCAGTTTGAGCCAGATGTCGTTACGCAGGTCCGGCTCCACCGGGCACTTCAGGCCACCGGCCACCATGGCCTCGCTGAGCGCGAGGCAGCGCCCGGAGACGCTGCGGTCGGGCTCCCCGATGGAGAACCGGGTGCCTTCCAAGTGCCGTACGACACCGGGCCCTTGGAGTTCGGTGGCCGCGTAGACGACGCAGCCGACGGCCCGTTCGGGCGCGAGCACCGCACTGACCGCGCCGTCGGGGTCGACACTCTCGACACGGTGGCCGTCGTGCGGGCCGCCGTGCCGGTGGAAGTACCACCAGGGGATGCCGTTCTGGGCGGCCACGACCGCCGTGCCGTCGTGCAGAAGGGGCTCGATGAGCGGCCCGCACGCCGCGTACGAGTTGGCCTTCAGACCCAGGAAGACGTAGTCGACCGGGCCGACTTCGGCCGGGTCGTCGGTCGCGTGCGCGCGGGCGGTGAAGTCGCCGCGCGGACTGAGCACCCGCACCCCGTGCTGCCTCATGGCCGCGAGATGCGGTCCACGGGCGATGAGGTGCACGTCGGCGCCGGCGCGATACAGCGCGGCTCCGACGTAGGCGCCGATCGCACCGGCGCCGAGGACTGCAACTTTCACTTCGGAACGCTCCGTTCGGTCGAGGGAGTACCGCGGAGTGGCTGGGAAGTAGTGTCCGATCGCGTCGAATCTCGTCGACTGAATATTGTCTACAGTATGGATAGGGGGTCAGCAAGGGTTCGCGCACGGCGGTCCGGCAGGGCAGGGCTGGCTTTCCGTACGGCGTTCGACCGTTCGTCGCGCCCCGGATACCGCTCACCGCATACGGTCGACGCGCCGACTTTTCAACTTCCGGCTTCCTCCCTACCGTTCGGGATCATGAGTCCACCGGTCGCACCCCCGGGATGGAGCCGCTGGCTGGTTCCCCCCGCCGCTCTCTCCGTCCATCTCTCCATCGGCCAGGCCTACGCCTGGAGCGTGTTCAAGCCGCCGCTCGAATCAGCCCTCGGTCTGAGCGGCACACAGAGCGCGCTGCCGTTCCAGCTCGGCATCGTCATGCTCGGTCTGTCGGCCGCGTTCGGCGGCACGCTGGTGGAGCGCAACGGGCCGCGCTGGGCCATGACCGTCGCCCTGATCTGCTTCTCGTCCGGCTTCCTGCTCTCCGCGCTGGGTGCCGCCACCGAGCAGTACTGGCTGATCGTGTTCGGCTACGGCTTCGTTGGCGGCATCGGCCTCGGCATCGGCTACATCTCGCCGGTCTCGACGTTGATCAAGTGGTTCCCGGACCGGCCCGGCATGGCCACCGGCATCGCGATCATGGGCTTCGGCGGCGGCGCGCTCATCGCCTCGCCCTGGTCGGCGCAGATGCTGGAGTCCTTCGGCAGCGACAGCTCCGGGATCGCGCTGGCGTTCCTGGTGCACGGGTTGTCGTACGCCGTCTTCATGCTGCTGGGCGTGCTGCTGGTCCGGGTGCCGCGCACCGAGAAGCCGGCCGGTGACGACGGGCCCAGCGCCGTCGACGGTCCGCAGGTGTCCGCCCGCGACGCCGTGCGCACGCCGCAGTTCTGGTGCCTGTGGGTCGTGCTCTGCATGAACGTGACCGCGGGCATCGGCATCCTGGAGAAGGCCGCGCCGATGATCACGGACTTCTTCGCGAACACCTCCACCCCGGTGTCGGTGTCGGCCGCCGCGGGCTTCGTCGCCCTGCTGTCCGCCGCCAACATGGCGGGCCGGATCGGCTGGTCGTCGACCTCGGACCTGATCGGACGCAAGAACATCTACCGTCTCTACCTGGGCGTGGGCGCGCTCATGTACGGGCTGATCGCGCTGGCCGGTGACTCGTCGAAGCCGCTGTTCATCCTGTGCGCGCTGGTGATCCTCTCCTTCTACGGCGGTGGCTTCGCGACGATCCCCGCCTATCTGAAGGACCTCTTCGGCACCTACCAGGTGGGCGCCATCCACGGGCGGCTGCTCACGGCCTGGTCCACGGCCGGCGTCCTCGGGCCGCTGATCGTGAACTGGATCGCCGACCGGCAGGAGGAGGCGGGCAAGGACGGCGCGTCCCTGTACACCCTGTCGATGTTCATCATGATCGGGCTGCTCGCCGTCGGCTTCGTCGCCAACGAACTCGTCCGGCCCGTCCACCCCCGCCATCACATTCCCGCCCCGGCGTCGAAGGAGAAGGAGGCCGCCGATGTCCAGCGACAGCAGTAGCGGTGGCAGTGGCATCAGCAGTCCGCCTGGCCGCCGGGGGCTGATCGCTTTCGCCTGGGTCTGGGTGGGTGTGCCCCTCGCATACGGGCTCTACGAACTCGTACAAAAGGCTACGCAGCTGTTCACCGGGTAGACGTTCGGAAGTTGTTCGGGCGTCCGGGGGCCTGATGGAAGCTGACAACACGGGCGCCCGTTTCCTGTGGCATCACTTGCACCCGTACCCGTGAGTCACTGATCAGACTGGTGAATCCCGCTACCCAAGGCCCGAGGGGATCACCATCGATGAACGGCTCGCGCATCGCCGCAGTCGGCCACTACCAGCCCGCCAGGGTGCTCACCAACGCGGACCTGGCGGGCATGGTCGACACCAGTGACGAGTGGATCACATCCCGGGTGGGTATCCGCACGCGCCACATCGCCGGGCCCGACGAGCCGGTCGACGAGCTGGCCGCCCACGCCGCCGCCAAGGCGCTCGCGGCGGCGGGCCTCGCCCCCGGCGACATCGACCTGGTCCTGGTCGCCACCTCCACCGCCATCGACCGCTCCCCGAACATGGCCGCCCGGGTCGCGGCCAGGATCGGCATCCCCTCGCCCGCGGCGATGGACGTCAACGTCGTCTGCGCCGGTTTCACCCACGCCCTGGCCACCGCCGACCACGCGGTCCGGGCGGGGGCCGCGTCCCGGGCGCTGGTGATCGGCGCCGACAAGATGTCCGACGTGACCGACTGGAGCGACCGTACGACCTGTGTGCTGGTCGGCGACGGGGCCGGCGCGGCCGTCGTGGAGGCGTCCGACGAGGCCCGCATCGGGCCGGTGCTGTGGGGTTCGGTTCCCGAGATGGGGCACGCGGTGCGCATCGAGGGGCAGCCGGCGCGGTTCGCCCAGGAGGGGCAGAGCGTCTACCGCTGGGCGACGACACAGCTGCCGGCCATCGCCCGCCGGGCGTGTGAACGCGCCGGCCTCGCTCCCGAGGACCTCGCCGGAGTCGTCCTGCACCAGGCCAACCTGCGCATCATCGAGCCCCTCGCGCTGAAGCTCGGCGCGGTCAACGCCGTGGTCGCGCGTGATGTCTCCGAGTCCGGGAACACATCGGCGGCGAGCATTCCGCTGGCGTTCTCCAAGCTCGTGGAGCAGGGACGGATCTCGACCGGCGATCCGGTGCTGCTCTTCGGGTTCGGCGGGAACCTGTCGTATGCCGGACAGGTCGTCCGCTGTCCCTGAGGCCTGTGTGACGTGGCCAACTCCTCGGCGCCCTGGCCTTTGTGCGCCGTAGACTGTAGACGAAAGACAATCGATACTGGCTTTCCAGTGACGGTTGGCTAGCGGATGCAGTCGCCCGGTGCACGCCCGGTGTTCGCCCAGGAGGGGAACCGATGTTGTCGACAGGACTGCCGCAGGGTGCGGTGCCCAAGCTCGAACGGCCCGGTCCACTGCGCGACCGTGTCTACGAGGCGCTGCTCGAACTCATCACGACCCGTGCCCTCCAGCCGGGGCAGCATCTGGTCGAGAGCGAACTGGCAGGTCACCTCGGTGTGTCCCGGCAGCCGGTGCGCGAGGCGCTCCAGCGGCTGAACACCGAAGGCTGGGTCGATCTACGGCCCGCGCAGGGCGCGTTCGTGCACGAGCCGACGGAGGAGGAGGCCGACCAGCTCCTCACCGTGCGTACGCTGCTGGAGGCCGAGGCGGCCCGGCTCGCCGCCGCCCATGCCGACAGCGCCGGTATCGCGGCGCTGGAGGAGCTGTGCGCCGAGGGCGAGAGAGCCGTCGCCGCCGACGAGGTGGACGCCGCCGTCGCCCTCAACGCCCGCTTCCACGCGAAGATCATGGACCTCGCGGGCAACGCGGTCCTCGCCGAGCTGGCGGCCCAGGTCGACCGCCGCGTCCGCTGGTACTACACGCCCGTGGCCCGCCAGCGCGGCCAGCAGTCCTGGATCGAGCACCGCGGAATGATCGCCGCGATCACCGACCGGGACGAGCAGCGCGCGACACAGCTGATGCGGGAGCACACCGAGCACACGCGACGGTCGTATCACGCACGGCCCAAGTCCTGAGCGATCTCTTCTTTGTCCTGTGAGTGGAGAAAGTTGACGGCAATCTCTGCGTAACTTCTTCCCACCTCCGGCGGCCGCTGCTACGTTCCCCTCGAAAGCAGGTCACCGAGGTGGCCGAAATCCGGCGCGCACAGGCCGAATGAGGCGGGGAGGGGCTCGTGAGACGTATGACGGCGCGACCCGCGAACGCCCATCAGGCCCGACTGCTCAGGCTGTTGCGCGACGGCGGACCCAACTCCCGGGCCCAGCTGGGCGATCAGATCGACCTCTCACGGTCCAAGCTGGCCGTGGAGGTGGACCGTCTGCTGGAGACGGACCTGGTGGTGGCCGACGGACTCGCCGCCTCGCGCGGCGGCCGCCGCTCCCACAACGTCCGGCTCAACCCCGGGCTGCGCTTCCTCGGCGTCGACATCGGCGCGACCTCGGTCGACGTCGCCGTCACCAACGCCGAACTGGAGATCCTGGGACACCTCAACCAGCCCATGGACGTACGCGAGGGACCGGTCGCGGTCTTCGAGCAAGTCCTGTCCATGGCCGCCAAGTTGAGGGCCTCCGGGCTCGCGGAGGGGTTCGACGGCGCCGGCATCGGCGTCCCCGGACCGGTCCGCTTTCCCGAGGGTGTCCCCGTGGCTCCGCCGATCATGCCGGGCTGGGACGGCTTCCCGGTGCGGGAGGCGCTCAGCCAGGAACTCGGCTGCCCGGTCATGGTCGACAACGACGTGAACCTCATGGCGATGGGGGAGCGGCACGCGGGCGTGGCACGCTCCGTGGGCGACTTCCTCTGCGTCAAGATCGGCACCGGCATCGGCTGCGGCATCGTCGCGGGCGGTGACGTCCACCGCGGTGTCACGGGCAGCGCGGGCGACATCGGGCACATCCAGGCCGTGCCCGACGGCCGCCCCTGCGCCTGCGGCAACCGGGGTTGCCTGGAGGCCCACTTCAGTGGAGCGGCCCTCGCCCGGGACGCCGTGGAGGCGGCCCAGCAAGGGCTGTCGGAGGAACTCGCCTCACGGCTGGCGGCGAACGGCACCCTGACCGCTGTCGATGTCGCGGCGGCGGCCGCCGCGGGCGACGCCACCGCGCTCGACCTGATCCGCGAGGGCGGCAACCGCGTCGGCCAGGTCATCGCCGGACTCGTCAGCTTCTTCAACCCGGGCCTGGTGGTGATCGGCGGCGGGGTGACCGGCCTCGGCCACAACCTGCTCGCCGCGATCCGTACCCAGGTCTACCGCCAGTCGCTGCCCCTGGCGACCGGCAACCTCCCCATCGTCCTGGGCGAGTTGGGCCCCACCGCCGGAGTCATCGGCGCGGCCCGGCTCATCAGCGACCACGTGTTCTCACCCGCGTAAGCCACTCACTGCGTACGGCTCACCAGCACCGCACCTCGCACAGCGCTCAGCCCTGCCCTGCTCTGCCTCGCCCCGCCCTGAAACCGGCCCGCACGCCCGCCAAGGGGACCTCATGGCACCAGAACCACCGCTGCTCAGCATGTCCGGCATCACCAAGTCGTTCCCCGGAGTCCGCGCCCTCGACGGCGTCGCCCTCGACGTCCAGGCCGGTGAAGTGCACTGCCTGCTCGGCCAGAACGGCGCCGGCAAGTCCACCCTCATCAAGGTCCTGGCCGGCGCCCACCAGCCCGACACCGGCACCATCCACTGGCGCGGCGAACCGGTCACGCTCCGCTCGCCCATCGCCGCCATGCGTCTCGGCATCGCCACCATCTACCAGGAACTCGACCTCGTCGAGCATCTGTCGGTGGCCGAGAACGTCCACCTCGGCCATGAACCCACGGCCGCCGGCTTCGTCGTACGCGGAAAGGTAGCTCGGGAGTCAACCGCCCAGCTACTCAAGCGACTTGGGCATCCGGAGATCGATCCGGCGCGTCTGGTCGGGGAGTTGTCGGCGGCGCAGCAGCAGATCGTCTCCATGGCGCGGGCGCTCTCCCACGACGTACGGCTGATCGTGATGGACGAGCCGTCCGCGGCCCTCGACCCGGACGAGGTCGACAACCTCTTCCGCATCGTCGGGGACCTCACCGCCGCCGGAGTCGCCGTCGTCTACATCTCGCACCGGCTGGAGGAGATCCGCAGGATCGGCGACCGGGTGACGGTGCTGAAGGACGGGCGGGCCGTGGCGGTCGGGCTTCCGGCGAAGACGACGCCGACGCGCGAGGTCGTGGCGCTGATGACGGGACGCAATGTCGAGTACGTCTTTCCCGAGCGGCCGGCCAAGGACATGGCGGCGGTCGGGCAGCCGGTGCTGGAGGTCCGGGGACTCGCCCGGAACGGGGAGTTCGAGCCGCTCGACCTGAGCGTGCGGCCCGGCGAGATCGTCGGGCTCGCCGGGCTGGTGGGCTCGGGGCGCTCCGAGATCCTGGAGACGATCTACGGGGCGAGGAAGCCCGATGCCGGTCAAGTCCTGGTGGACGGGCGGGAGTTGAGGCCCGGCAGTGTGCGGGCAGCCGTGCGCGCCGGGCTCGGGCTCGCGCCCGAGGAACGCAAGGCACAGGCGCTGCTCATGCTGGAGTCCGTCACCCGCAACGTCTCCGTCTCCTCCATGTCCCGCTTCTCACGCGGCGGCTGGATCGACCGGGCCGCCGAACTGGGGGCCGCGAGGGCCGCGACCCGCGAGCTGTCGCTGCGGCCCGACAACCCGAACGTGCCGGTGCGCACCCTGTCCGGCGGCAACCAGCAGAAGGCCGTCCTGGCCCGCTGGCTGCTGCGCGGCTGCCGGGTGCTGCTGCTCGACGAACCCACTCGCGGCGTCGACGTCGGAGCCCGCGCCGAACTGTACGCAGTCGTGCGGCGGCTGGCCGACGAAGGCCTCGCCGTCCTGCTGGTCTCCAGCGAAGTGCCCGAAGTGCTGGGCCTCGCCGACCGCGTGCTGGTACTGCGCGAAGGGCGCGTCGTCCACACAGCACCGGCCCGTGAACTCGACGAACACCGCGTACTCGACCTCGTCATGGAAGGAAGCCCGGCGTCATGACGCAGCACGCCTCACCGCCCCGGGACAGCACCGGCAAGGTGCCGTCGGCCGGTGCACCGCCCGCCTGGCGCGGCCTGATGGCCCGCGCCGACGTGCGCACCCTCTCCCTGCTCGGCGTCCTCGCCGTCCTGATCATCATCGGCGGCATCACCAAGCCGGACGAGTTCCTGGACACCCGCAACCTCCAACTCGTCCTCACTCAGGCCTCCGTGATCGGCGTCGTCACCGTCGGCATGACCTTCGTCATCGTCTCCGGCGGCATCGACCTGTCCGTCGGCGCGATCGTGGCGCTCGCCTCGGTGTGGGCGACCACGGTCGCGACACAGGAGTACGGCTTCGTCGGCATCCTGTTCACCGCGGTGGTCGTCGGCCTGGGGTGCGGGCTGGTCAACGGGATGCTGATCGCGTACGGCGCGATAGTCCCGTTCATCGCCACGCTCGCCATGCTGGCCTCCGCGCGCGGACTGGCGCTCCAGATCACGGACGGCAAGACGCAGATCGTCACCGTGCCCTCTGTACTGGACCTCGGCGAGCGCGACGCCTATGTGCTCGGCATTCCACCACTGGTCATGGTGTTCGCAGTCGTGACGATCATCGGCTGGCTGATCCTGAACCGCACCACCTTCGGACGCCGCACGGTCGCCGTCGGCGGCAACGCGGAGGCGGCCCGGCTCGCCGGCATCGACGTCCGCCGCCAGCGGCTCTACCTCTACCTGCTGTCCGGACTGTGCTGCGGCATCGCCGCCTTCCTGCTGATCATCCTCGCCGGCTCCGGCCAGAACACCAACGGCAACCTCTACGAACTCGACGCCATCGCGGCCGCGATCATCGGCGGCACCCTGCTCAGCGGGGGCCGTGGCACCATCGTCGGCTCCGTGCTCGGCGTCCTGATCTTCACCACGATCACCAACATCTTCGCCCTGAACAACCTGCAGAGCGACGTCCAGCAGATCGCCAAGGGCGCGATCATCGTCGCCGCCGTGCTGGTCCAGCGCCGTACCGCGAGCACGACCTGAGGGCCGTACCGCTTCCCGCTCAGCAAGACCTGAGGAAAGGGTTCACCGCCATGCCAGAGCTCACCAGTCGCAGAGGGCTGCTCTTCGGATCCGCCGCCATCGGGGCGGGGGCCCTCCTCGCGGGTTGCACGAGCAACGAGTCCGGCGACGAGCCGGCCGCGAACGACCAGCCGGCCGCCGACGACAAGCCCGGCAAGGAGGTCACCATCGGCTTCGCCGGCCCGCAGGCCGACCACGGCTGGCTCAACGCCATCAACGACAACGCCAAGAGCCGGGCCAAGAAGTACTCGGACGTGACCCTGGAGATCACCGAGGGGTCGAACGACACCGCCGCGCAGATCGGCCAGATCGAGACACTGATCAACAAGAAGGTCGACGTCCTGGTGGTGCTGCCCGCCGACGGCAAGGCGCTCACCCAGGTCGGCCTGAAGGCGATGCGGGCCCGTATCCCGGTCGTCAACCTCGACCGGATCTTCAACTCCCCGCAGGCGTACCGCTGCTGGATCGGCGGCGACAACTACGGGATGGGCCTGAACGCCGGTCACTACATCGGCGAGAAGCTCAAGGGGAAGTCCGACGCCAAGGTCATCGAACTGGCCGGGCTGGACAACCTGGAGCTGACCCAGCAGCGCACCCAGGGCTTCGACGACGCCCTGAAGAACTACCCCAACATCAAGAAGGTGGCCCGTCAGGCGGCCGAGTTCACGGTCGAGTCCGGGCAGGCCAAGATGGCCCAACTCCTGCAGGCCCAGTCGAAGTTCGACGCCCTGTGGAACCACGACGACGACCAGGGCGTGGGCGCGCTGCGGGCCATCGAGCAGGCCGGGCGCGACGACTTCCTCATGGTCGGCGGTGCGGGCGCGCTGTCCGCCTTCCAGGCGATCAAGCAGGACAACGGCGTCCTCAAGGCCACCGTCCTGTACCCGCCGACCATGGCGGCGTCCGCCATCGACCTGGCCCGTGCGCTGGGTCAGGGCGACGGTGTCAGCGGCATGGCCGAGTTCGAGATCCCGGCCTCGATCACGCTCTACTCGGCGGTGGTCGACAAGGACAACGTCGACCAGTACATGCCCACCGGCTTCAAGTGAGGCGCACCCTGTCCGACGGGGCCGAGGCGTCCGTCGGGCAGGGCGGGGAGCGTCCAGCGGATCGAGCCGACCAGAGCGCGGCACCTGACCACGGGCCGACCGAGCGGGGTCGAGGACTTCGGGCGGTGGGGTCGTGGAGCCGAGTGGCCGTGTGGGCCGAGTGGCCCAGGGGCCGTGCGGCGGTGTGGCCGTATCTGAGCCGGGGACCGCGGTGGCCGGGGCCGGAGGAGCCGAGGCGGCCTGGGCCTGGGCGGCCGAGGTGGCCGGGACCGGGGCTGCCGGGGCGACCGGGCTTGGGCAGCGGAGGTGGCGGAGCTTGGGAGGCCGATGCCTCCGGACCTCCGGACCTCCGGACCTCCGGACCTCCGGACCTCCGGACCCCCGGACCTGCGGGCTTGCGGGCTTGCGGGGCCTCCGGACCTCGGGGGCTCAGGGCCTCGGGTGGTCGCCTTCGGAGCTCGGTGATCGAGCCTCGGGAGCCCAAGTGGCCGAAGCCGGGAAGCCGTTCGCCTGCGGCGGCCGTTGCCGTGGACCGGGCGGCGGCCAACGCCGAGGAACACCCAACGGCGACCGCCGCACCGCGACAGGCACAGCCGTAGCTCCGGCGAGACCCGGGCAGTGAGGACGGCACGATCCGCAGGACGCCCCCGCAACCCCCCACCGCGGCACGACGACGAGGAGGACTATCGCATGGGACAGCCGCAGCAGCCCGACGGGGCCGAGGCGCAGGCAAGGGCCACGGTCGCCGAGGCGGGCGGGCCCGGCCCCGCGGCCGAGACCGGGGCCGGGGTGTCCCCACCCGGCACGGCGGCCGGAAAGCGGCCGCTGCGCGTCGGCATGGTCGGCTACGCCTTCATGGGCGCCGCGCACTCGCAGGGCTGGCGCACGGCGGGCCGTGTCTTCGACCTGCCCCGCAGCCCGGTCCTGGCCGCGATCTGCGGGCGGGACGCCACCGCCGTACGGACGGCGGCCGAGCGGCACGGCTGGGCGGCGACCGAGACCGACTGGCGTGCCCTGATCGCGCGGGACGACATCGACCTCGTGGACATCTGCACCCCGGGCGACAGCCACGCCGAGATCGCGCTCGCCGCGCTGGCGGCCGGCAAGCACGTCCTGTGCGAGAAGCCCCTCGCGAACAGCGTCGAGGAGGCCGAGACGATGGTGACGGCGGCCGAAGCGGCGTACGCGCGCGGCCAGTTGGCGATGGTCGGCTTCAATTACCGCCGAGTGCCCGCCACCGCTCTCGCCCGCAGCATGGTCGCCGAGGGCCGAGTGGGCCGTCTGCGCCATGTGCGGGTGTCGTACCTCCAGGACTGGCTCGTGGACCCCGCGGCCCCGCTGACCTGGCGGCTGCGCAAGGAACTGGCCGGTTCGGGCGCGCTCGGCGACCTGGGCGCCCACATCATCGACCTCGCGCAATACCTGGCGGGGGAGCGGCTGACCGGGGTGTCCGCGGTGACGGAGACCTTCGTCAAGGAACGGCCGCTGCCCGGCGGGGCGGTGAAGGGGCTGTCCGCGGTCGCGTCCGAGGACGCCACCGGACAGGTCACCGTCGATGACGCCGCCCTGTTCACCGGCCGCTTCGCCTCCGGCGCCCTCGCGTCCTTCGAGGCCACCCGCTATGCCACCGGCCGCAAGAACTCCCTGCGCATCGAACTCAACGGCGAACACGGCTCGTTGGCCTTCGACCTGGAGCGCCTCAACGAACTCGCCTACCACGACGGCACGGAACCCCAGGTCCACGCCGGCTTCCGCCGCATCCTGGTCACCGAGCCCGACCACCCCTACCTGGACGCCTGGTGGCCCCCGGGCCACGGCCTCGGCTACGAGCACACCTTCGTCCACCAGGCCCGTGACCTGGTCCACGCCATCGCCGAGGGCCGGCAGCCCGAGCCCTCCTTCGCCGACGGGTTGCAGGTGCAGCGCGTGCTGGCGGCGGTGGAGGAGAGCGCCGAGAAGAACTCCGTCTACACCCCGATTGCGGTCTGAACCACACCCTGATAGCGGTCCGAGGAGGCTGACGCGCAATGCCGCGTACGTTCACGCTGTTCACCGGCCAGTGGGCCGACCTGCCGTTGGAGGAGGTCTGCCGGCTCGCCCGCGACTTCGGCTATGACGGACTCGAACTCGCCTGCTGGGGCGACCACTTCGAGGTCGACAAGGCCCTCGCGGACCCGTCGTACATCGACTCCAGGAAGGCGCTGCTCGACAAGTACGGCCTCAAGTGCTGGGCGATCTCCAACCACCTGGTCGGCCAGGCCGTCTGCGACGCCATCATCGACGAGCGTCACCAGGCCATTCTGCCGGCCGAGGTATGGGCCGACGGTGACCCGGAGGGGGTGCGCAGGCGGGCCGCGGACCGGATGAAGGACACCGCGCGCGCTGCCGCCGCCCTCGGCGTCGACACGGTGATCGGCTTCACCGGCTCCGCCATCTGGCATCTGGTCGCCATGTTCCCGCCCGTGCCGGAGTCGATGATCGAGCGAGGTTACGAGGACTTCGCCACCCGCTGGAACCCCATCCTGGACGTCTTCGACGAGGAGGGCGTGCGGTTCGCGCACGAAGTCCATCCCAGCGAGATCGCCTACGACTACTGGACGACCTGGCGGGCCCTGGAGGCTGTCGGGGGCCGCCCGGCCTTCGGCCTGAACTTCGACCCCTCCCACTTCGTGTGGCAGGACCTCGACCCCGTCGGTTTCCTGTGGGACTTCCGCGACCGCATCTACCACGTCGACTGCAAGGAGGCCCGCAAACGCCTGGACGGCCGCAACGGCCGCCTCGGCTCCCACCTGCCGTGGGGCGACCCGCGTCGGGGCTGGGACTTCGTGTCGGCCGGGCACGGCGACGTCCCCTGGGAGGACGTCTTCCGGATGCTGCGCTCCATCGACTACAAGGGCCCGATCTCCGTGGAGTGGGAGGACGCCGGCATGGACCGGCTCCAGGGCGCCCCCGAGGCGCTGGCCCGTCTCAAGGCATACGACTTCGAGCCGCCCAGCGCGTCCTTCGACGCCGCGTTCAACAACTGAACCGAGTACCCGGCGCTGGTCGGGGACGGGGACCGGACGCACCGCCGGCCCCCCCTCCGACCTGCGCGGATCCTGCTTTGTCCTGTGCTGGGAGAAAGGGCGACCGAGTCTGACGCAAGGGGTGTTCGCCCCGCACGGACGCGGTTACCGTCCCTGAAGTGTTCAGGACACACGGAAGTGTTCTTGACGCACGGATGTGCTCTTGACGCACGGAAGTGGTCATCGCACACGGAAGTGCTCAGGACACGCGGAAGTGTTCATGGCACAGCCACCTCCGGGGTGACGGCGCACCCCGGCGCCCGCACCGCACGTCTTCGCACCCACCCCGTACGGCCCACCCGTTCCCGGAGGGACTTCGTGCACAGAACCAGACTCAGAAGCACCCGCAACACCCCCAGGCGCCCCGGACTTCGCACCGCCGTCGCCCTGTTCACCGGCCTGCTCCTGACCGTGGGCGCCCCGGCGACCGTCGCCGGCGCCCACCCCGGCCACCCGGAACACGACGAACCGGCAGCCGCCGAGGGACAGTTCCAGCAGGTGCCGCTCGCCAAGGGCGAACCCGAGATGGGCGAGCCGATGTCGCTCGCCGTGCTCCCGAACCGCAGCGTGTTGCACACCTCGCGCGACGGCACGCTGCGCCTCACCGACCAGGGCGGCGTCACCAAGATCGCCGGCAAGATCCCCGTCTACAGCCACGACGAGGAGGGCCTCCAGGGCGTCGGCATCGACCCGGACTTCACCGACAACCGGGCGATCTACCTCTACTACGCCCCGCCGCTCGACACCCCCGCGGGCGACGCCCCGGAGACCGGCACCGCCGAGGACTTCAAGAAGTTCGACGGCGTCAACCGCCTCTCCCGCTTCGTCCTGAACGCCAACGGCACGCTGAACACGGCCAGCGAGAAGAAGGTCATCGACGTCGCGGCCTCCCGCGGCACCTGCTGCCACGTCGGCGGCGACATCGACTTCGACGCGGACGGCAACCTCTACCTGTCGACCGGCGACGACACCAACCCCTTCGCCTCCGACGGCTACACGCCGATCGACGACCGCGAGGGCCGCAACCCCGCCTTCGACGCCCGCCGCAGCTCGGCCAACACCAACGACCTGCGCGGCAAGATCCTCCGTATCAAGGTCGCCGAGGACGGCTCGTACACCGTCCCGGAGGGCAACCTCTTCGCCCCGGGCACGGACAAGACCCGCCCCGAGATCTACGCGATGGGCTTCCGCAACCCGTTCCGGATGAGCGTCGACGACAAGACCGGCATCGTGTACGTCGGCGACTACGGCCCCGACGCCGGTGCCGCGAGCCCCAGCCGGGGCCCGGCCGGACAGGTCGAGTTCGCAAAGGTCACCAAGGCCGCCAACTTCGGCTGGCCGTTCTGCACCGGCAACAACGACGCCTACGTCGACTACGACTTCGCCACCGGCACCTCCGGCGAGAAGTTCGACTGCGCCGCCCCGAAGAACACCTCGCCGTACAACACGGGCCTGGTCGACCTGCCGCCCGCGCAGGCCGCCTGGATCCCGTACGACGGCGGCTCCGTGCCCGAGTTCGGCAGCGGCTCCGAGTCCCCGATGGCCGGCCCGGTCTACCGCTACGACCCCGATCTCGACTCCGGAGTGAAGTTCCCCGAGGCGTACGACGGCGACTTCTTCGCGGGTGAGTTCGGCCGCCGCTGGATCAAGCGGATCGAGCAGAACGAGGACGGTTCCGTCGCGAAGATCAACGACTTCCCGTGGACCGGCACCCAGATCATGGACATGGAGTTCGGCCCCGACGGCGCGCTCTACGTCCTCGACTACGGCATCTCCTGGTTCCAGGGCGACGAGCACTCCGCGCTGTACCGGATCGAGAACGCCGAGGACGGCTTCTCGCCGATCGCCGAGGTGAGCGCCGACAAGACGTCCGGAGCGGTCGGCCTGAAGGTCACGTTCACCGGTGCCGCCAAGGACGCCGACTCCCCGGAGCTCACCTACAGCTGGGACTTCGGGGACGGCACCAAGGGCGAGGGCCTCAACCCCACCCACCGGTACAAGAAGGCCGGCACCTACACCGCCACCTTCACCGCCAAGGACCCCGAGGGCAACACGGGCAACGCCAGTACCCGGATCGTGGTCGGCAACACCGAGCCCAAGGTACGGATCGACGTCCCGGGCAACGGCGCCCTGGCCGAGTTCGGCAAGCCCGTCCCGTTCAAGGTGACCGTCACCGACCCCGAGGAGACGATCGACTGCTCCAAGGTCAAGGTCGTCTACAGCCTCGGCCACGACTCCCACGCCCACGAGCTGACCAGCGAGATGGGCTGCGAGGGCACCCTGAAGCCGCCCGCCGGTGACGGCGGCCACGACCCCAACGCCAACATCTACGGCGTCGTCGGCGCCAGCTACACCGACAGTGGTGCCAACGGTCAGGAGGCCCTCACCGGCACCGCCCGCACCGTGCTCCAGCCCCTGCACCGCCAGGGCGAGCACTTCACCACCCAGTCGGGCGTGTCGGTCATCGACAAGACCGGCGCCAACGGCGGCAAGACCGTCGGCAACATCAACGACGGCGACTGGATCTCCTTCACCCCCTACCGGTTCGACGGCCAGAAGAAGATGACCGTGCGGGCCTCCTCCGGCGGCGCGGGCGGCTTCATCGAGCTGCGCACCGGCTCGCCCGACGGACCGCTGCACGGCTCGGCGTACATCCCGCCGACCGGCGGCTGGGAGACCTTCCAGAACCTCGACGTCCCGCTGCGGGCCCTGCCCAAGCGCACCACGGAGATCTACCTGGTCTTCAGGGGCGGCGAGGGCGCGCTGTACGACGTGGACGACTTCGAGTTCTCCACCCAGCCGTTCAAGGGCGGCAAGAAGGTCCTGGTCTTCTCCAAGACCGCCGGTTTCCGCCACGACTCCATCCCGGCCGGCATCACCGCCCTGAAGGAGCTCGGTGCCCCGGCCGGCATCACGGTCGACGCGACCGAGGAGGCCCGGCAGTTCACCACGACCAACCTCGCCAAGTACGACGCGGTGGCCTTCCTGTCCACCACCGGTGACGTGCTGAACGCCGATCAGCAGAAGGCGTTCGAGGACTACGTGGCCGGCGGCGGTGGATACATGGGCATCCACGCCGCAGCCGACACCGAGTACGACTGGGCGTTCTACGGCGGCCTCGTTGGCGCCTACTTCGACTCGCATCCGGCCATCCAGAAGGCCACCGTGCGCGTCGAGGACCACGACCATCCGTCGACCGCGCACCTGGGCGAGACCTGGGAGCGCACCGACGAGTGGTACAACTACCGCACCAACCCGCGTGAGCAGGCCAAGGTCCTCGCCACCCTCGACGAGACCACCTACCAGGGCGGGAACATGAAGGGCGACCATCCGATCGCCTGGTGCCAGAGCTACGGCGGCGGCCGGTCCTTCTACACCGGCGGCGGCCACACCAAGGAGTCCTACGCCGAGGAGGCCTTCCGGGCCCACCTGCTCGGCGGTCTGCAGTACGCCACCGGTCAGGTGAAGGCGGACTGCAAGCCGAGCAAGGACTACCGGAAGATCTTCAACGGCCAGACCCTGGACGGCTGGAAGCAGGCCGGCCCCGGCAAGTTCAACGTCAAGGACGGCACCCTGGAGTCCGAGGGCGGCATGGGTCTGCTCTGGTACCAGGCCAAGGAGCTGAAGTCGTACTCCCTCAAGCTCGACTGGAAGATGCAGGGCGACGACAACTCCGGGATCTTCGTGGGCTTCCCGGCTTCCGGCGACCCCTGGTCCGCGGTGAACAAGGGCTACGAGGTCCAGATCGACGCCACGGACGCGCCCGAGCGCACCACGGGATCCGTCTACTCGTTCAAGTCGGCGAACATCAAGGCCCGTGACCAGGTCCTGCGTCCGCCCGGCCAGTGGAACTCCTACGAGATCAAGGTCCAGGGCGAACGCCTCCAGGTGTTCCTCAACGGAGTCAAGATCAACGACTTCACCAACAAGGACCCTGAGCGGAGTCTGACCGACGGTCACATCGGCCTCCAGAACCATGGCGCCGACGACCAGGTCTCCTTCCGCAACATCCAGTTGAAGGAACTGCCCACGACGGGCGGCTGAGCGGGCGGCGGGCGGGGGACGCCGGACCCCCGCCCGCCGTCTTTGTCCCTCCCCCCGGGTTCGCGCACGACAAGCACGACAAGCACGACAAGCACGACAAGCACGACAGGTACGACAAGGAGGCTGCCCATGTCCGCGTCCCTCTCCCGACCGCGTGTGGGGGTGTGGCTGATCGGGGCACGAGGCTCCGTCGCCACCACCGTCGTCACGGGCTGCGCCGCCGTCACCGCGGGGCTGCACCCGCCCACCGGCATGGTGACCGAGACCTCCGCGTTCACCGACAGCGCCCTGCCCGCTCTCTCGGACCTCGTCTTCGGCGGCCACGACACCGTCGACTGCCCCCTGCCCAAACGCGCCGAGACCCTGACCGCAGGCGGCGTCCTCCCGCCGCGCGTCGCCACCGCCGTCGCCGCCGAACTCGCGGCTGCCGACCGGGAGATCAGGCCCGGCGGCCCCATCCGGGGGGACACCAGGAGCGAGGCCGAACTGATCACGGCTTTCGCCGACGACATACGTGACTTCGCGCACCGCCACGAGCTGGAGCGGACCGTCGTCGTGAACGTCGCCTCCACCGAACCCGCGTCCCAGGGCTGTCCCGACTCCCCGCTTCCCGCCAGCACCCTGTACGCGCTGGCGGCCCTGCGCGCGGGCTGTCCCTACGTCAACTTCACCCCGTCCGAGGGCATGCACCACCCCGTCGCCGCCCGCGAGGTCGGGCGCAGCGGCCTGCCCCACGCCGGCCGGGACGGCAAGACCGGGCAGACCCTGCTGCGGGCCGTGCTGGGCCCGATGTTCGCGCAGCGCGCCCTGACCGTCCGTGCCTGGTCCGGCACCAACCTGCTGGGCGGCGGCGACGGTGCCGCCCTCGCCGACCCGGCCGCCGCCGCGGCGAAGAACGCCGGCAAGGAACGCGTCCTCGCCGACACCCTCGGCAGCGTCCCCGAGGGCGAGGTCCACATCGACGACGTCCCGGCGCTCGGCGACTGGAAGACCGCCTGGGACCACATCGCCTTCGACGGCTTCCTCGGCACCCGCATGATCCTCCAGACCATCTGGCAGGGCTGCGACTCGGCCCTCGCGGCACCCCTGGTGCTGGACCTGGCCCGGCTCACCTCCCGCGCCCACGAGGCCGGCCTGACCGGCCCGCTCGGCGAACTCGGTTTCTACTTCAAGGACCCGGTGGGGGACGGACCGGCGAGCCTGGCAGCGCAGTACGCGGCGCTGACGGGACTGGGGGAGAGGCTCCGCCCGGCGGACGGCGTCGATGCCCTTCGGGGCGCGACGGCTCGGGGTGGAGTGTCCACGGCTCGGGGCGAGGCTGTTGCTCCGGGCGCTGGTGACTGCGAGGTTGCTGGGGAGGGTGTCGTTCGGGGTGCCGGTGACCGCGAGGTTGCTGGGGAGGGTGTCGTTCGGGGTGCCGGTGACCGCGAGGTTGCTGGGGAGGGTGCCGCTCAGGGCGCCGGTCACCGCGAGTCCGTCGAGAGGGCCGCCACACCGGCCGTCGATCCGGGCGAGCCCCTTCCGGGGGAGCGGCCATGAGCCGGGCCCGTGCCTGGGCCGAACTGCTCCGGCTCCCCGCCCTGTTCACCGTCCCCGGCGACGCCCTGAGCGGGGCCGTCGCGGCCGGGGGTCGGCCCAACCCCCGCACCCTGCTCGCCATCGGCTCCTCCCTCTGCCTCTACGAAGCCGGCATGGCCCTCAACGACTGGGCGGACCGCGCGGAGGACGCCGCCGAACGCCCTCACCGCCCCCTGCCCTCCGGCCGCATCCGGCCGGCCTCCGCCTTCACCGCGGCCTGCGCCCTGACCGCCGCCGGGCTCGGCCTGGCCGCCAGGGCCGGCCGCCCCGCCCTGGCGGTGGCCGCCCCCCTGGCCGCCACCGTCTGGGCATATGACCTCGCCCTGAAGCACACACCCGCCGGCCCCGTGGCCATGGCCGCCGCTCGCGGCCTCGACCATCTCCTCGGTGCCGCCACGACCGGCCGTCCGCGGGAGGCACTGCCCTCCGCCGCCCTCCTCGGCACCCACACCCTCGCCGTGACGACCGTCTCGCGCCGGGAGACCCAGGGCGGCACGGCCCTGCCGCCCCTGGCCGCCCTCGCAGTGACGGCCGTCCTCACCCTGCTCTCGACACGTGGCGCGCCGGGCACGAAGCGAGCCGCGTCGACCGGCGCCGGCGACAGGACCGCCACTGTCATCGCCACCGCCACCGCCACCGCCACCGCCACCGGCACCGGCGTGGGCGTGGGCATGGGCGCCGGACGCCGGACGCCCGCACACGACCGGGCCGGTCTCACCCTCGACAGGGTCCTGCCCACCGCCCTGGCCACCGTCTACGCCGCCACCGCCGGCCGCCTTTACACCCACGCCGCGCTCAACCCCTCGCCGCCCCTGACCCAGCGAGCCGTCGGCGGCGGCATCCGCGCCACCATCCCGCTCCAGGCGGTGCTCGCGGCCCGCGCCGGTTCCGGGCTCACCGCCTTGGCCATCGCCGCACTCGCCCCGATCGGCCGGAAGTACGCGAAGAAGGTGAGCGTCACATGAGCCTCCGGCCCCACCCGGCGCGGGACCCCGGCGGACCGGCCTCCTCCCGCACCCCACTCCGCTTCGGCTACGGCACCAACGGGCTCGCGGACCTCCGCCTCGACGACGCCCTCGCCCTTCTCGCCGACCTCGGCTACGACGGCGTCGGCCTGACGCTCGACCACATGCACCTCGACCCCCTCGCCCCGGATCTCGCCGCCCGCACCCGCCGCCTCGCCCAACGCCTGGACGCGCTCGGCCTGGGCGTCACCGTGGAGACCGGCGCCCGCTATGTGCTCGACCCGCGGCGCAAGCACGGCCCCAGCCTGCTCGACCCCGATCCGGACGACCGTGCCCGCCGCGTCGACCTGCTGATCCGCGCGGTCCGGGTCGCCGCCGACCTCGGTGCTCACGCCGTTCACTGCTTCAGCGGCATCACGCCCGCGGGCACCGATCCGGACACGGCCTGGCACCGTCTCGCCGATGCACTCACCCCGGTCCTGGAGGCCGCCACCGCAGCCGACGTCCCTCTCGCCGTCGAACCCGAACCCGGTCACCTCCTCTCCACCCTCGCCGACTTCCACCGACTCCGCCGCACCCTCAGCGACCCGGAACACCTCGGACTGACCCTCGACATCGGCCACTGCCAGTGCCTCGAACCCCTCTCCCCCGTCGACTGCGTGCGCGCCGCCGGCCCCTGGCTGCGCCACGTCCAGATCGAGGACATGCGCCGCGGCATCCATGAGCACCTCCCGTTCGGCGACGGCGAGATCGACTTCCCACCCGTGCTCGCCGCCCTCACCACCACCGGCTACCAGGGCCTGACCGTCGTCGAACTGCCCCGCCACTCCCACGCGGGTCCCCACTTCGCCGAACTGTCCCTCCCGTTCCTCCGCAGCGCCGAGGCCACGGCCGCCCGATCACCGATCCCTGTCCCAATCCCAGCCCCACTTCATGGCGATCCCTCCGCCACCCCTGAAGGGAGCACCTCATGACCCACCCCGGCACCACCCCGGCGACACCGGGAGCGGACACCCACCAGCACCGAACGGGCGCCGCGGCCAAAACCGGCGCAGAGAGCCGAGCCGGGGCCGACAGCCGAGCCGAGGCCGAAGGCAGAGCTGGCTCGGACACCCGAGCCGAGGCCGCAGGCGGACCGGGCACGGAGAGCCGAGCCGAGGCCCAAGCCGGACCCGGATCCGACACCCGAGCGGGAACCGATCGAAGAGCCGGCTCGGACACCCACGCGGGCGTCGAAGCCAGAACGGGCCTCGAAGACCTGGCAGGTGCCGTGCCCGCGCCGGACACCCGAGACACACCCCAGTCCCTCGCCCTCACCGCACCCGCCGACCTTCGCGCCCGCCTCGCCGCCCAACTCGGCACGGCCGCTCGCGGCTGGCTCCACCGGGCCCTGGAGGAGGCCGCCGCGCACCCTGGCACCCACGGGCCCATCTCCGTCTGGGAGTTGCGCATCGCCGAGGCCGGCCGTCGCTGCGGTTCCGAGCACGCAGACGCCGCCCGCGTTCTCATCCTGCACGCTGCCCACGCCGACGTGGACGCTGTCACCCGCGTCTACTTCCAGGGCACCGCCGCCGAACGCCGCGCCGTCCTGCACGCGCTGCCCCACCTCGTGCCCGGCCCCGACGCCGTCCCGCTCGTCGAGGACGCCCTGCGCACCAACGACACGCGACTCCTCGCCGCCGCCGTCGGCCCTTACGCCGCCCGGCACCTCGACTCCCACCAGTGGCGCCACGCGGTCCTGAAGTGCCTGTTCACCGGTGTGCCGGTCGACGCCGTGGCCGAGCTGGACCTCCGCGCCCACGGTGACGCAGAACTCGCCCGCATGCTGGGCGACTACGCCGCCGAACGCACCGCCGCGGGTCGCCCCGTCCCCGGAGACCTGCACCGCGTCCTGACCCTGACCGACCCCACAGCCACTTCGCCGGCCCCTGAGGGCACCCGCGGCACAGACGGCAAGGAGTCCTGATGCGCCTCTTCGACCCCCACATTCACATGACGTCTCGGACCACCGACGACTACGAGGCCATGCACGCCGCCGACATCCGCGCCGTCGTCGAACCCTCCTTCTGGCTCGGCCAACCCCGCACCTCCGTCGCCTCTTTCCTCGACTACTTCGACTCCCTTCTCGGCTGGGAGCCCTTCCGAGCCGCCCAGCACGGCATCGCCCACCACTGCACGCTCGCCCTCAACCCCAAGGAGGCGAACGACCCGCGCTGCGCTCCCGTCCTGGACGAACTGCCCCGGTATCTCGTCAAGGACGGGGTCGTCGCCGTCGGCGAGATCGGCTATGACTCGATGACCCCCGCCGAGGACACGGCCCTCGGCGCACAGCTCCAGCTCGCCGCCGACCACGAACTGCCCGCGCTTGTCCACACCCCGCATCGCGACAAGCTCGCGGGATTGCGCCGCACTCTCGATGTCGTCCGGGAGTCCGCGCTGCCCCCGGGCCACGTGCTGGTCGACCATCTCAACGAGACGACGGTCAAGGAGGCCAAGGACAGCGGCTGCTGGCTCGGCTTCTCCGTCTATCCCGACACCAAGATGGACGAGCAGCGGATGGTCGCGATCCTCCGCGAGTACGGAACCGAGCAGGTACTGGTGAACTCCGCGGCCGACTGGGGCAGGAGCGATCCCCTGAAGACCCGCCGGGTCGCCGACCTGATGCTGGCCGAAGGCTTCGACCCGGACGACGTCGATCTCGTGCTGTGGCGCAATCCGGTCGCCTTCTACGGGCTCAGCGGCCGCCTCAACCTCGACGTCGTGACACCGGAGGCGACCCACGAGGGCAACTCCATCCTCCGCGGTGCTCCGAAAGACCCCCAAGAATCGGCCGACGCATCGAGCGAGTCGTCCGAATCGGCCGACGCACCGCGCGAGTCGGACGCATTGGCCGCCGGACCGAGAGAGCGAGCCGATCCGGCCGGCGCACCGGCCACGGGGGCGTGAGCCATGCGCTTCCGCCACCCCGACGGCTCCACCGTCCATCTCGCCTACTGCACCAACGTCCACCCGGCCGAGACCCTCGACGGGGTCCTCGCCCAGCTCCGAGACCACTGCGAACCCGTCCGTCGACGGCTTGGCCGCGACCGCCTCGGCATCGGCCTGTGGCTTGCCAGGGACGCCGCGCACGCCCTCGTCTCCGACCCGTCCGCCCTGCGCGGCCTGCGCACCGAACTCGACCGACGCGGTCTCGAGGTCGTCACCCTCAACGGCTTCCCGTATGAGGGCTTCGGTGCCGAAGAGGTCAAGTACCGCGTCTACAAGCCGGACTGGGCCGACCCCGAGCGCCTCGACCACACCACCGCCCTGGCCCGCGTACTCGCCGGACTCCTCCCCGACGACGTCACCCAGGGCAGCATCTCCACCCTGCCCCTCGCCTGGCGCACCGCCTACGACGAGCGCCGCGCAGAGACCGCCTGCACCGCTCTCCTCACCCTCGCCGAACGCCTCGACGCCTTGGAGGAGTTGACCGGCCGCGACATCCGCGTCGGCCTCGAACCCGAACCCGGCTGCACCGTCGAGACCACCGGCGACGCCATCGCCCCGCTCACGCTGATCGGGCACCACCGCATCGGCATCTGCGTGGACACCTGCCACCTCGCCACCTCCTTCGAAGATCCGCACACCGCCCTGGACGCGCTCGCCGAAGCCCGCGTCCCCGTCGTCAAGTCCCAGCTCTCAGCCGCCCTGCACGCCGAACACCCCCATCTCCCCGAGGTCCGCGAGGCCCTTGCCGCCTTCGACGAACCCCGTTTCCTGCACCAGACCCGCACCTCCCTCGCTCTCACCCCCGATCGAGCCGGAGGGGCCCCCGTCGCCCCCGGGCTGCGCGGCACAGACGACCTCGGCGAGGCGCTCAAGGGCGACGCACTGCCCGACACATCTCCGTGGCGGGCGCACTTCCACGTCCCACTCCACGCGGCCCCCGCCGCGCCGCTCACCTCCACACTCCCCGTTCTCAAGGCCGCACTGACCCGGCTCGTCGGCGGCCCGCACCCGCTCACCCGCCACCTCGAGGTCGAGACCTACACCTGGCAGGCGCTACCGGCCGAACTGCGGCCCCGCGCCCGCAGTCAGCTAGCCGACGGCATCGCAGCCGAACTCACCCTCGCCCGCGACCTGTTGACGGATCTCGGCCTGAAGGAGCTGCCATGACCGCACGACCGGACTCGGCGGACCAAGTGGATCCGGCGGCCCCGGCAACCCCGGCCGCCTCACCACGTGGTCGCGCAGCACCCCGAGCCGGTGCCACCGCCAGGCACCGCCCCACCTCTCTCCTCGTCCTCGACGTCGTCGGCCTCACCCCCCGTCTCCTCGACCACATGCCCCACCTCAAGCGGCTCGCCCAGTCCGGCTCCCAGGCGCCGCTCGGCACCGTCCTGCCAGCCGTCACCTGCGCCGCCCAGTCCACCTTCCTCACCGGCACCCACCCGTCGGAGCACGGCATCGTCGGCAACGGCTGGTACTTCCGTGACCTCGGCGACGTACTCCTGTGGCGCCAGCACAACGGACTGGTCGCCGGCGACAAACTCTGGGACGCCGCCCGCCGCGCGCACCCCGACTACACCGTCGCCAACATCTGCTGGTGGTACGCCATGGGCGCCGACACCGACATCACCGTCACCCCCCGCCCCATCTACTATTCCGACGGGCGCAAGGAGCCCGACTGTTACACCCGGCCGCCCGACCTGCACGACGAACTCACCGAGAGGCTGGGCACCTTCCCGCTCTTCCACTTCTGGGGTCCCGGCGCCGACCTCGTGTCCAGCCGCTGGATCATCGACGCGACCCGCCACATCATCCGCACGCGGCACCCCGATCTGACCCTGTGCTACCTCCCTCATCTTGACTACGACCTACAGCGCTTCGGCCCCGACGACCCGCGCTCACTGAAAGCGGCCGCCGACCTGGACGCCGCCATGGCCCCGCTGCTGGACGACGCCCGCGCGGAGGGCCGTACCGTCGTCGCGCTGTCCGAGTACGGCATCACCCGCGTGAGCCGCCCCGTCGACATCAACCGCGCCCTGCGGCGGGCAGGCCTGCTTGAAGTGCACACCCAGGACGGCATGGAGTACCTCGACCCGATGGCGTCACGCGCCTTCGCGGTCGCCGACCACCAGGTCGCCCACGTCTACGTACGCCGACCGGAAGACCTCGACGCGACCCGGGCTGCCCTGGACGGGCTACCCGGCATCGAGCAACTCCTCGACGACGAGGGCAAGAAGGCCCACCATCTCGACCATCCGCGTGCCGGCGAGCTGGTCGCCGTAGCGGAGCCGGGCGCCTGGTTCACGTACTACTACTGGCTGGACGACGTCCACGCGCCCGACTTCGCGCGACTCGTCGAGATCCATCGCAAACCCGGCTACGACCCGGTCGAACTCTTCATGGATCCCCTCGACCCCTACGTCAAGGTCAAGGCTGCGACCGCGCTCGCCCGCAAGAAGCTGGGCATGCGTTACCGGATGGCGGTCGTGCCTCTGGATCCGTCACCTATTCGCGGCAGCCATGGCCGCATTCCCGCGAGCGACGAAGACGGTCCGCTCCTCATTTGCTCCACCCCCCGCGCTGTCGGCGACCGCGTCGCGGCCACCGATGTGAAGTCACTTCTGCTCCAACTCGCCGGTCTCGGCTGAGTGGTCAGCCCGCTCAGTTCCGACTGATCACAAGTGAAGCACTCACCACTGACAACGGCCTTCGATCACAGGGAGTTCCCAGGCATGAGCCGCTTTTCCCAGACGGATCCCGAACTCACCCACCGCCTCACCAGACGAGGCATGCTCGGCGTGGCTGCGGGCACCACGGCCGCCGCCCTGCTCGGGACCGCCGCAGCCACCGCGGCCGCCGCCCCCGGCACTGCGTCCGCCACCGACACGGCATCCCGCGGCGCCGGCCGCGGCCGCCCCGTCCTCCCGCCCGGCCGCCTCGGCATTCAGCTCTACAGCCTGCGCGACAAGGTCTCCACGCTCGGCTTCGCCCCCGTCTTCGCCGAGTTGGAGAAGTACGGCTACGACGAGGTCGAGTTCGCCGGATACACGCAGGGCTCGGCAGGACCCATCACCCTCGCGCAGCTGAAGCGGCTGGCCCGGAACCACGGCCTGAACCCGATCGGCAGCCACGTCGGCTACTACTCCAACGATCCGGGCGCCTACACCTTCGCCCAGAACCTCACCAAGGTCCTCGACGACGCCCAGGCCCTCGGCCTGAAGCACATAGGCACCGCCTCCGGGCCGTTCCGCTACGGCTCCACCGTCGACGCCTGGAAGCGCGCCGCCGAGGAGTTCAACACCTACGGCGCGGCGGCGAAGGCGCGCGGCATGAAGTTCTACCAGCACAACCACTCCGAGGAGTTCTCCTTCGCCACCGACAACCCCAAGGTCCGCCTCTACGACGTGCTGCTCGCCGAGACCGACCCCGACCTCGTCTACCTGGAGATGGACATCTTCTGGGCGTACTCGGGCCAGTTCCGCTTCTCGAAGCGGCCCGACGGATCAGCCGCCCCCTTCGAGCCGCTGGACTATGTACTGAAGCAGCCGCACCGCTACCCGCTGTTCCACGTCAAGGACGGCGTGAGCGACCCGACCAACCAGTACGGCTACGACATGGTCGACGTCGGCGACGGCGACATCGACTACAAGCGGTTCATCTCCGCCGTGACCAAGATCCGCGGACAGCGGTTCGCCCACCACTGGCAGGCGGAACACGACAACCCGACGGACTCCTTGACGTTCGCACGCCGTTCGAGCGAGCACCTGCACTCGCTGCGGGAGAAGTGCTGACGGTCGTCGCACGGACATGAGGAGGCCCTCCCCGAAGTGGGGAGGGCCTCCTCACATGCGCGATGTGCGCGATACACACGACATGCACGACTGTCAGCGCGCAGGATGCGGAACCGTCATGCTCCGCCCCGGCTGTCGCAGCAGCAACGCGATCGCCGCCGCCACCAACGACACGCCGCCGGCCAGCGCGTACGCGCCGTCATAGCCCCAGGCCGCGACCACCATGGAGCCCAGACCGCCGCCGAACAGGCCGCTGATCAGCTTGCCGCTGTAGACCAGACCGTAGTTGGTGGCGTTGTAGTTCTCCCCGAAGTAGTCCGGGGTAAGCGCCGCGAACAGCGGGTAGAACGCGCCGCCGCCGAAGCCGGAGAGGAAGGCGAAGAACAGGAACAGCCACTCGCTCCTGAGGTCGCCCGCCCAGATCACACCGAACTGGGCCAGACCCAGCACGACGATCACGAACACCAGCGTCGACTTACGGCCCCACCGGTCGGACAACCAGCCCACGACACCGCGGCCGATGCCGTTGATGACCGCCATCACGCCCATCGACGACGCCGCGACCAGCGGGCCGAAGCCGACCTCCTTGGCGTAGTCGACCTGGAAGGAGATGCCGAAGATCGACACTCCGGCGGTCAGGACGACGGACAGCCACATCAGTGGCAGCATGCCGGTCCTGATGGCCTCCTTCGGCGTGTACTGCTTCACCGCCGGGGGGTTCTTGGCGAGGCTCGCCGCGTTCTTCCGGTCGCCCGAGTACGTCAGCGGATCGACCTCCGCGGGCCACCAGTTCTTCGGGGGGTCCTTGAAGAAGAACGCGCAGCCGAGGACGACGATCATGATGTAGCAGCCGATCAGGTCCAGCACCCGGTGGTAGTTCGCGGTGTCGAACCCGTAGTTGAAGATGAAGATGAACGGCAGCGATCCGTACGCGAACCCGCCATTGACGAACCCGGTCCGGGCGCCGCGCCGTTCGGGGAACCACTTGCCGACCATGTTGATGCAGGTCGCGTAGATCAGGCCGGCGCCGATGCCGCCGATGACGCCGAACCCGAGGATCGCGAGCCAGACGTTGTCCAGGTGCGACAGGGCGAGGAAGCCAAGCAGGCACAGGCCGGAGCCGAGGTACATGGCCGTGCGGGCCGTCAGGATGCCCTTCTCGCGCAGCCAGCCCGCCGGGAAGGCGATACCGGCCTGGAAGAACACCCAGACGCTGAGAATCCAGAACGTGTTGCTCTGCGTCCAGCCGTGCGCGTGGGACAAGGTGTCCTCCGCGGAGCCGTACGCGTATTCGAAGACGCTGATGGCCATCATGGCGATCCACGGGAGATACACCATGATCTTGCGGGAGTGGCCGAGGATGTCGCGGTCGGTCTCGCCGACGCGATAGACGCGCCCGCGCGCGTCGGTCACCTCACGGTAGGGACGGTGTGCGGCGTTGGACGGTGCGGACGAACTGCTTGCTGCGTACGGATCTGCCGTCATGTCAGGCCATGTCCTCGCCGAGCGGTTGGGGGTTGGCAGCGATGCGCGTTTCCTTGTCGCGTCCCGGTGGGCTGAGGAACACCGCGACGCACCCGGCGAAGAGCGAGATGGAGCCGGCCAGGATGAAGGCGCCGGAGTGCCCCCAGGCGCCGACGACGACGGCGCCCATGCCCGCGCCCAGACCTGAGACGAGCTTGGCGCTGTAGACCATGCCGTAGTTGGACGCGTTGTTGTTCTCGCCGAAGTAGTCGGCGGTGAGCGCGGCGAACATCGGGAAGATGGCGCCACCACCGAAACCGGAGATCGAGGAGAAGATCAGGAACAGCGGCAGGTTCTTGGCCTCCGCCGACCAGAGGATGCCGTACTGGGAGAGTCCCAGGATGACGCACACGACGAGCAGACACCGTTTACGGCCGTAGAGGTCGGAGAGCCAGCCGATGACACCGCGGCCGGTACCGTTGACGATCGCCTTCAGGGACATGGCCGTGGCGACGATCCCGCCCGCGAATCCGGCCTCCTCACCGATGTCCACCTGGAAGGCGATACCGAAGATGTTGACGCCGGAGGTACAGGCCAGGCAGAACCACATCAGGACCACCCGGCCGGTCTTCCACGCCTCCTTGGGGGAGTACTGGCGGACCGCCGGCGGGTTCATCCGCAGCGAGCGGGCCGCGCGCGGGTCGTTCGGCGGGTTGAGCGGGTCGATCGACGCGGGCCACCAGTTCTTCGGCGGGTCCCTGAAGAAGAAGCCGGAGAACGCCACGATCCCGGCCAGGAACACACCCACCGAGACCAGCACCCAGCGGAAGTTGGTGAGATCCATGTAGCCGTTGAAGAGGAAGACGAAGGGCACCGAGCCGTAGGCGAAACCGCCGTTGACGAAGCCGGTCTTGCCGCCCTTGCGCTCCGGATACCACTTGCCCACCATGTTGACGCAGGTGGCGTACACCATGCCCGCGCCCATGCCGCTGAACATGCTGAAGCCGATGTAGGCGAAGACGACGTGCGGTGCGAACGCCAGCGACAGGTAGCCCAGCAGGGTGCCCGTCGCGCCGCACATCATCGCCCAGCGGGCCGGCAGCTTTCCGCTCTCCCGCAGCTTGCCCGCGGGGAAGGCCACCGCGGCCTGGAAGAAGACCCAGACGGTCATCATCCAGAAGATGTGCATGCTGTTCCAGTGGTGCGCCGTGTGCAGCGTGTCCTCCGCGGACGCGAACGCGTACTCGGCGGAGGAGATGCCCATCATGCCGACCCAGGGCAGGATCACCATCCACTTGCGTTTGCGCCCCATGATGTCGATGTCGGACTCACCGACGCGATAGACGCGTCCGTTCTTGTCGGTCACCTCCCGGAAGGCGGCGACCCGTGGAACATCGGTAGTTGTCACGTTAGTTGCACCCCTTGCGTCGAAAGTTCTGGCCAGCGCCCCCTGTCCAATGCCTTTCGTGTGCGCACGGGTCCCGGGGTCGGCCGACGCGCACCGTCGGCCGACCCGCGCCCACTCACCTCATGAACCGCCCCCCAAGATCCCCGCCGCCCGAGCCCAGCGGTACTTCGCGCCGAGCACGGCCACCGGCTTCTCGGTCGTGTACGGGTAAGCCACGACCCCCCGCTCGTACAGGTACTGGCAGGCCTCCTCGACCTCGACGTCGCCCGCGAGCGACGCGACCACGGGCTTCTCGATGCCGCGCTCCCGGAATTCGGCCACCACGCGCGCGGTGAGCTCCGCGAAGACCATCGGGGGAGTGACGATGGTGTGCCAGTAGCCCAGGACCAGCGCGTGGATGCGCGGATCCTCCAGACCGAGCCGGATCGTCGCCTCGTACGTCGACGGTGGCTCGCCCCCTGTGATGTCCACCGGGTTGCCCGCCGCCCCGAAGGGCGGGATGAACTTCCGGAAGGCCTCGTCGAGGTCCGGCGGGATCTCCATCAGGGACAGTCCGTTGTCGGTCACGGCATCCGAGAGCAGTACGCCACTGCCGCCGGCCCCGGTGATGATCACGACGTTGTCGCCCTTGGGGGCGGGCAGCACCGGCAACGCGCGCGCGTACTCCAGCATTTCGTTCAGCCCGGGCGCCCGGATGACGCCGGCCTGCTTCAGGATGTCCTCGTACACGGCGTCGTCGCCGGCGAGCGCTCCGGTGTGGGAGCCTGCCGCCTTCGCGCCCGCCGCCGTCCGTCCCGCCTTCAGTACCACGACCGGCTTCTTCGGTACGGTCGCCCGCGCGGCCTCGACGAAGGCGCGCCCGTCCTTGAGGTCCTCCAGATGCATGGCGATGCACTCGGTGTGCGGGTCCTCGCCGAACCAGGTCAGCAGGTCGTCCTCGTCCAGGTCCGACTTGTTGCCGAGGCCCACGATCGCCGACACACCCGTCTTCGTGGTCCGCGCGAAGCCCAGGATGGCCATCCCGATGCCGCCGGACTGCGACGTCAGCGCCACCCCGCCCTTGACGTCGTAGGGCGTGCAGAACGTGGCGCACAGGTCCTGCCACGTCGAGTAGTAGCCGTAGATGTTCGGCCCGAGCAGCCGGACGCCGTGTCGCTCGGCGATCTCCACGATCTCCGCCTGGAGTTCGTGCTCGCCGGTCTCCGCGAACCCGGAGGGGATCAGCACGGCGTTCGGGATCTTCTTGCGTCCCACCTCCTCCAGGGCCGAGGCCACGAACTTGGCGGGGATAGCGAAGACCGCCACATCCACCTCACCGGGAACGTCCGTGACACTCTTGTACGCCTTGCGGCCCAGAATGTCATCGGCCTTGGGGTTCACCGGATGGATGTCCCCGGCGAATCCGCCGTCGATGAGGTTGCGCATGACCGAATTGCCGATCTTTCCCTGCTCGTTGGAGGCCCCGATGACGGCGACCGACGACGGCTGCATCAGCCGGCGCATGGAGGTGAGGATCTCGTCGCGCCCGTAGCGGCGGCGCGCCTTGACCGGTGCCTCTGAGAGGATCACGCGGATGTCGGCCGCGACCGCCCCCTCCGCGGTCGCGATCACCGGGTTGAGGTCCACCTCGGCTATCTCCGGGAAGTCCGCCACGAGCTGCGAGACACGGCGGATCTGCTCGGCGATCGCCCACCGGTCCACGGCCGCCTGGCCGCGCACCCCGCGCAGGATCTCCGCCGCCCGGATGGAGTCCAGCATGGACAGTGCCTCGTCGGCGGTCACGGGAGCGAGCCGGAAGGTGACGTCCTTGAGGACCTCGACGAGGACCCCGCCGAGCCCGAAGGCCACGACCTTCCCGAACGTCGGGTCGGTGACGGCTCCGACGATGACCTCCTGCCCCTGCGGGAGGAGCTCCTGGACCTGCACGCCCTCGATACGGGCATCCGCGTTGTACGCGCGCGCGTTGTCGATGATCTTGTGGAACGCGGCCCGTACGTCCGTCGCTCCCTCGACGCCGACGATCACGCCGCCCGCGTCGGTCTTGTGGAGGATGTCCGGCGAGACGATCTTCATCACCACGGGCCCGCCGAAGCGCGCCGCGTACGCCACCGCCTCGTCGACGTCCGTCGCGAGCTCCTCGCCCGGTACGGCGATCCCGTACGCGTCGGCGATCACCTTGCCCTCGGGCGCGGTCAGCGCCGTGCGTCCCTCCGTCCGCACGGAGTCGAGGAGCGTCCGCACCCTCAGGACGCGGTCTTCGGCCATCACGTCAGATCACTCCGTTCGACTTGAGCAGGCGCAGCTCCTCGTCGCCGAGGCCGAGCTCGCCGATGTAGACCTCTTCGTTGTGCTGGCCGAGCAGCGGTGAACTGGACACCTCGACGGGGGAGTCGGAGAGCTTGAGCGGGCTGCCGACGGTCACGAACTCGCCGCGCTCGGGGTGCGGCACGGTGACCACCATCTCGTTGGCGACCAGCGAGGAGTCCTCGATGATCTCCTTGGTGGACAGGATCGGCCCGCACGGAATGTTGTGCGCGTTGAGCTTCTCCAGCACCTCCCACTTCGGCAGGGTCGAGGACCACTCCTCGATCAGCTGGAACATCTTGTTGAGCTTGGGCAGCCGGGCCTCCGGCGTCGCCCACTCGGGGTCGTCGGCGAGTTCGGGCCGGCCGATGAGCTCGCTGATCGGCTGCCAGCCGACGGGCTGCACGATGACGTACACGTAGTCGTTCGGGCCGCCCGGCGCGCACTTGACCGCCCAGCCGGGCTGACCGCCGCCGGACGCGTTTCCCGAGCGGGGAACTTCCGTGCCGAAGTCCTCGTTCGGATATTCAGCAAGCGGCCCATGTGCCAGGCGTTGCTGGTCCCTCAGCTTCACCCGGCACAGGTTGAGTACAGCGTGCTGCATGGCCACGTTGACCCGCTGCCCACGCCCGGTGTTCTCGCGCTGGAACAGCGCCGCGAGAATCCCCGCGACGGCGTGCACACCCGTCCCCGAGTCCCCGATCTGGGCTCCGGTCGCCAGCGGCGGCCCGTCCTCGAAACCGGTGGTCGACATCGACCCGCCCATGGCCTGCGCGACGACTTCGTACGCCTTGAAGTTGGTGTACGGGCCGTCGCCGAACCCCTTGATGGAGGCATAGACGATACGCGGATTGATCTCCTGGATGCGGTCCCAGGTGAAGCCCATCCGGTCGACCGCGCCCGGTCCGAAGTTCTCGACCATGACGTCGGAACGCCGGATCAGCTCGGTGAGGATCTCCTTGCCGCGCTCGGTCTTGGTGTTGAGAGTGATGCTCCGCTTGTTGCAGTTGAGCATCGTGAAGTAGAGGGAGTCGACGTCCGGGACGTCGCGCAACTGCTTGCGCGTGATGTCTCCGGTCGGCGCCTCCAGCTTGACGACGTCCGCGCCGAGCCAGGCGAGCAGCTGGGTCGCGGAGGGGCCGGACTGGACGTGGGTCATGTCCAGGACGCGGATGCCTTCGAGAGCCTTGGGCGGAGTACCCGTCGTGCCGGTCATGCAGGCCACCTCACTTGTACATGGTCTGGTTCATGGTTCCGGGGGCGTACGCGTCCGGGTCGACCCAGACGTTGATCAGCGACGGCTTGCCGGACTCGCGGGCGCGCCGCAGCGCGGGGCCGATGTCGGCGGGGTCACGGACCTCCTCGCCGTAACCGCCCAGCATCTGCGCGAACTTGTCGTAGTGGACGTCGCCGAGGGTGTTGCCGACCCGCTCGCGCTCCAGGCCGTACTTCTGGGCCTGGCCGTAGCGGATCTGGTTCATGGAGGAGTTGTTGCCGACGATGCCGACGAAGGGGAGGTTGTAGCGGACGAGCGTCTCGAAGTCCCAGCCGGTGAGGGAGAAGGCCCCGTCGCCGAAGAGCGCGACCACCTCCTTGTCGGGCCGCGCCTGCTTGGCCGCGAGCACGAACGGCACCCCGACGCCGAGCGTGCCCAGCGGTCCCGGGTCCATCCAGTGCCCGGGTGACTTGGGCTGCACGACCTGACCGGAGAAGGTGACGATGTCGCCGCCGTCGCCGATGTAGATCGAGTCCTCGGTGAGGAAGTCGTTGATCTCGCTGACCAGCCGGTACGGGTGGATCGGCGAGGCGTCCGACCTCAGGCTCGGCAGCCGCTTCTCCAGAGCGGTCTGCTCGGCCGCGCGCAGCTCGTCGAGCCACTCCTTGCGCTTCGACGCGCCTCCATTGACGCGTCCGGAAGCCGCCTCGGTCACCGACTTCAGCACCAGTCCGGCGTCGCCCACGATCCCGAGGTCGATGTCGCGGTTCTTGCCGACGGTGCGGTAGTCGAGGTCGATCTGCACGACGGTCGCGTCCGGCGACAGCCGCTTGCCGTAGCCCATACGGAAGTCGAAGGGCGTGCCGACGATGACGATGACGTCGGCGTTGGAGAAGGCGTACCGGCGCGACAGCTGGAAGTGGTGCGGGTCGCCCGGCGGGAGCGTGCCGCGGCCGGCGCCGTTCATGTACGCGGGGATGTTGAGGGTGCGGACGAGGTCGATGGCCGCCTCCGTGCCGCGGGTCGTCCACACCTGGCTGCCGAGCAGGATGGCCGGCTTCTCGGCGTGGACCAGCAGGTCGGCGAGCTTCTCGATGGCCTCGGGGTCGCCGGCCGAGCGGGTGGAGGCGCGGTAGGCGCCCTCCTTGGGCACGCGCGCCTTGCTCACCGGCACCTTGGCGTCGAGGACGTCGCGCGGGATCTCCAGGAAGGAGGGCCCCGGCGCGCCGTGGTAGCACTCGCGGAACGCCATCGACACCATGTCCGCCGCGCGCGCCGTGTCCGGCACGGCCGCCGCGAACTTGGTGATCGGCGTCATCATGTCGACGTGCGGCAGGTCCTGGAGGGACCCCATCTTGTGCTGGGTGAGGGCGCCCTGGCCGCCGATGAGCAGCATCGGGGACTCGGCGCGGAAGGCGTTGGCGACACCGGTGACGGCGTCGGTGGTGCCGGGACCCGCGGTGACGACCGCGCAGCCGGGCTTGCCGGTGATGCGGGCGTAACCGTCGGCGGCATGGGCGGCGACCTGCTCGTGACGGACGTCGACGACCTCGATGCCCTCGTCGACGCAGCCGTCGTAGATGTCGATGATGTGGCCGCCGCACAAGGTGTAGATGCGGTCGACCCCCTCGGCCTTCAGCGCCTTGGCAACGAGATGACCACCGGAAATGACGTCCTGGGTGTCGTCGGGCATGGCGAAGTCCTGTCCCTTCGTAGGGGGTTGGAACGGCTCTCGCGGTACATTGCATACAGTCGACGAATACTGTATGAACCTTGTTATCCCGCATCCGGTGGGTGGTGTCCAGGGGGCGTGCGGCACTTTTGAGTCAGGAGCCGGAATGGACCTGTACGAACACCAGGCAAGGGAACTCTTCGAGGAACACGGCATCTTGGTGCCACGGGCAGAGGTGACGGACTCACCCAAGGAAGCCCGCGAGATCGCACGCCGACTCGGCGGCCGCGTCGTGGTGAAGGCGCAGGTGAAGACCGGTGGCCGGGGCAAGGCGGGCGGCGTGAAGCTCGCCGCGGACCCCGCGGCCGCCGAGATCACGGCACGCCAGATCCTCGGCATGGACATCAAGGGCCACACCGTCGGCAAGGTGATGCTGGCCCAACCCGTGGACATCGAGACCGAGTTCTACGTGTCCTATGTACTCGACCGCGCGGCAGGCGGCTTCCTCGCCATCGCCTCGGCCGAAGGCGGCATGGAGATCGAGGAGGTCGCCGCCGGCCGGCCCGAGGCCGTGGCCCGTATCCCCGTCGACCCGGCCGAGGGCGTCACCTCCGCGAAGGCCGGCGAGATCGCCGAGGCGGCCGGACTGCCGCCGCAGACCGTCGACGTGCTCGTACGACTCTGGGAGGTGCTGGTCCGCGAGGACGCCCTCCTCGTCGAGGTGAACCCGCTCGTCCGCACCGCGCGGGGGCAGATCCTCGCCCTCGACGGCAAGGTCACCCTCGACGACAACGCCCGCTTCCGACAGGCACGTTGGGGTGCCGACGCCGTGGAGCACGACGACGTCCTGGAGGCGACGGCCGCCGCCAAGGGCCTCAACTACGTCAAGCTCGACGGCGAGGTCGGCATCATCGGCAACGGCGCCGGTCTCGTCATGTCGACCCTCGACGTGGTCGCGGGCTGTGGCGCCCGCCCCGCCAACTTCCTCGACATCGGCGGCGGGGCATCGGCCCAGATCATGGCCGACGGGCTGTCGGTCATCCTCTCCGACCCGGCCGTGAAGTCGGTCTTCGTCAACGTCTTCGGCGGGATCACCGCGTGCGACGCGGTCGCCGACGGCATCGTGCAGGCCCTGGACAGCGTGCAGTTGACCAAGCCGCTCGTCGTCCGCCTCGACGGCAACAACGCCGCCCGCGGGCGCGCCATCCTCGACGGACGCGCCCACCCCCTGGTCCAGCAGGCCACCACCATGGACGGCGCCGCGTTGCGGGCCGCCCAACTCGCCGCCGCCACAGCCTGAGGAGACATGACGACATGGCCATCTACCTCACCAAGGAGAGCAAGGTCCTCGTCCAGGGCATGACCGGCGGCGAGGGCATGAAGCACACCCGGCGCATGCTCGCCGCCGGCACGAACGTCGTCGGCGGCGTCAACCCGCGCAAGTCAGGCCGCACCGTCGACTTCGACGACCGAGCCGTGCCCGTCTTCGGCTCGGTCGCCGACGGCATACGGGCGACCGGCGCCGACGTGACCGTCGTCTTCGTGCCGCCCGCCTTCGCCAGGGCGGCCGTCGTCGAGGCCGCCGACGCCGGCATCGGACTCGCCGTCGTGATCACGGAAGGCATCCCCGTCCACGACTCCGTCGCCTTCACCTCGTACGCGAAGGCGCGCGGCACCCGCATCATCGGCCCCAACTGCCCGGGCCTGATCACCCCCGGCCAGTCCAACGCGGGCATCATCCCGCCCGACATCACCAAGCCCGGCCGCATCGGCCTGGTCTCCAAGTCCGGCACGCTCACCTACCAACTGATGTACGAACTCCGCGACATCGGCTTCTCCACCTGCGTCGGCATCGGCGGCGACCCCGTCGTCGGCACGACCCACATCGACTGCCTGGCCGCCTTCCAGGACGACCCCGACACCGAACTCATCGTCCTCATCGGCGAGATCGGCGGCGACGCGGAGGAACGCGCGGCCGCGTACATCCGCGACCACGTCAGCAAGCCGGTCGTCGGCTACATCGCCGGGTTCACCGCACCCGAGGGCAAGACGATGGGCCACGCGGGAGCGATCGTGTCCGGCTCGTCCGGTACGGCAGCCGCGAAGAAGGAGGCGCTGGAAGCGGTAGGGGTACGGGTCGGCGGCACCCCCACCGAAACCGCCCGCCTGGTGCTGGACCGCCTGGGAGCCGAGGCGTGACCTCACTCGTGGTGGACGCGAGGTCAGGCCCAGAAGCCGCCATTCCTCGCTAGCAGTCCGTCCCGGCCACGTACGTCCGCCATGCACGTCCACCACGTACCCCATGTGCGCCCCATGCGCCCCCTCGTACGACCGCCATGTACGACCGCCCCCGACTGTGCACCGCGAGCGGAGACCCGATGGCAACCACCCTCACCCTCAAAACAGGCACGTCCTGGTCCGACGCCTGGCAGCGATGCCTCGCGGTCGCCCCGGAGGCATTCCGGGACGACCGTGTCCTCAACCTCTGGAACTCCAGCTGGCAGGCGGACGGCCGACCGCTGCCCGCCACCAGCCCCGTCGACGGCAGCCCGATCGCCGGGCCGCCGCGCCTGGACCGGGCCACCGCCCACCAGGCCGTACGCGCCTCGCTCGACCAGCACCGCGCGTGGCGGCACATCCCGCTGGAGGAGCGCCGCGCCCGTGTCGCGGCCACGCTCGACGCCCTGACCCAGCACCGGAACCTGCTCGCCCTGCTCCTCGTCTGGGAGATCGGCAAGCCGTGGCGGCTCGCGCAGGCGGATGTCGACCGGGCCATCGACGGCGTGCGCTGGTACGTCGACGGCATCGAACCGATGGTCACGGGCCGGTCCCCACTGGACGGTCCGGTTTCCAACGTGGCGAGCTGGAACTACCCGATGAGTGTGCTCGTTCACGCAGTGTTGGTACAGGCATTGGCAGGCAACGCGGTCATCGCCAAGACCCCGACCGATGGCGGTGTCGCCTGTCTGACCCTGGCCTGCGCGCTGGCCGCCCGCGAGGGAATTCCCGTCACCCTCGTCAGCGGCAGCGGAGGAGAGCTGTCGGAGGCGCTGGTGCGGGCGCCCGAGATCGGCTGCGTCTCCTTCGTCGGCGGCCGCGACACCGGCGCCGCGGTGGCCACGGCAGTCGCCGACCTCGGCAAACGGCATGTACTCGAACAGGAAGGACTCAACACCTGGGGCATCTGGAACTACACGGACTGGGACGCGCTCACGGCGGTCGTACCCAAGCTCTTCGACTACGGCAAACAACGCTGCACGGCGTACCCGCGCTTCGTCGTCCAGCGAGAGCTGTTCGACGAGTTCCTGGCGGCGTACCTCCCAGCGGTGCGCGGGCTCAGGGTCGGCCACCCGCTGGCGGTCGAGAAGGCAGACGACGCCTACCCGCAGCTTGACTTCGGTCCGGTGATCAACGCGGCCAAGGCGAAGGAGCTCCACGACCAGGTCGCGGAGGCGATCGACCGCGGCGCCGTCCCGCTGCACCGGGGCAGCCTGTCGGACGCCCGCTTCCTGTCCGGCCAGGACACCTCGGCGTACGTCCAGCCGGTCACGCTGCTGAACCCGCCCCCGTCCTCCCCGCTCCACCACGCGGAGCCGTTCGGCCCGGTCGACACCATCGTCCTGGTCGACACCGAGGCGGAGCTGCTGGCGGCGATGAACGCGTCCAACGGCGCGCTGGTCGCCACCCTGTCCACTGACGACCGGTCTACGTACGACCGCCTGGCCCCGCAGATCCGTGCGTTCAAGGTCGGCCACGGCAAACCGCGCTCCCGTGGCGACCGCGACGAGCTGTTCGGCGGCTTCGGCGCGTCCTGGCGCGGGGCGTTCGTCGGCGGCGAGCTGTTGGTGCGCGCCGTGACCCAGGGGCCGGCGGGGGAGCGGCTGCCCGGGAACTTCCCGGACTACCACCTCATGCCGTGACGGGGGCCGGTGGCGCCTCCGTGTGGGTGCCACCGGCGCTCGGGCGACCTCACCCGTGCGTGACCCTCCGGTCACCTGCCGTGCAGCGCTCGGACTGCCGAGGGGGGACCCTGCCGCATGACCCGCCGTGGGCCCCCAGGTGGACGGATATGCAGGTGAAAGGCACTCCGAAACCTTGGTATTGTTGTCCACGTCGCCGCCGGGAACACTTCCGGCAAGGCGGCAGACACCTAGTCCGGGTGGCGGAATGGCAGACGCGCTAGCTTGAGGTGCTAGTGCCCTTTATCGGGCGTGGGGGTTCAAGTCCCCCCTCGGACACAGACACAGATTGTTACCGCTCATGCGGGTCGAGGTTTTCTCGACCCGCATGAGCTGTTTTATGGCGTCGGCGTGCCGATGGGCCGGTCCCGCGGCGGGGCTCTGGTCAGGAACGCGGCCGCGGCGGCGATGTCGGTCGGTGTACCCAACCGTCCGGCCGGGGAGGCGTCGATCATCCGGCCCTCGGCGCGAAGCACTCGTGGAGCGGCAGCGGCGCGCTGTGGACGCCGGTCAGGTGGGCGCGGGAGCAGACCTCGACGCCGTTGCCGACGCAGTCACCGGCGCTTTCCTCCATCAGCTCCTGACCGGAAACGCCGCAGCGTCGGAGCGGCGGGCCGCGGCGCTGGTCGACATCCTCCTCGGTGGGCGTCGCCCCACCTCTGGCGGATCCTGACCTTGCTGTCTGTGCCTGACCTCGCTGTCTGTGTCTGATCCGGCTGTCAGTGCCTGACCCCGCTGTCAGTGACCCGAATCGCCCGCGCCCCTCGGCCAAGGCCGCCCGGTGATCCGTTCGATGTCGGTGTTGAACTGACGTAGGTCGGCGATGAAGCGGTCAAGGCGCTCGGGTGTCCAGTCGGCCACGACGGTGGACAGGCCGGTGACGATTCCCTCGCGTTGTTCGGAGAGGAGCCTGAGGCCCTCCTCGGTGATCCGGAACTTGCGGGCCACTCCGCCGGCCGGGTCGAGTGTCCGTTCCACCAGGCCGTTGCGCAGGAGGGCCGAGGTCTGGCGGGTGAACGTCGACGCCGCGAGTCCGAAGGCCTCGACGAAGTCCGGGATGGACATCGGTCCCTGGGTCTCGAGCCTGGTGAGCAGTACGTAGGCACTCTGGTCCAGCGGGTCTCCGCGCCGTGGCCCCCGAGGTGCCCGCATCTCCTTGTGGCGGGTGAGGATCAGCAGCTCTCGCTCGATGCGCTCCGCCGCCTCTCGGGCGCCCATGCCGCTCTCCTTCCCGGCCGCACGGCCAAGTCCCCAGGTCCGCGAGTCCCCAGGCCCGCGAATCCCCACCCTACGGTGAGATTGCGCCATACATGGAAAGTGCATCATGCACTCTTGATGCATGATGCACAACGTGGGTAGCGTGCCGTGCGGTGAATGCTTCCGTGTCGCTCACCCGCCTCCCCCCATGCAAGGTGATGCCAGATGCGCGAGAACGAACTTCTTCGGCTGCCCCTGCCCAGCGACAACCCCTTGGAGCCGCCGGCCGAATGGGAGCAACTGCGCCGCCGGTGCCCGGTGACCACCGTTGAACTCCCCAGCGGGGACAAAGCGGCCTATCTGACCCGCTACGACGACGTAAAAGCCCTGCTGTCCGACGCGCGGTTCGTCCGTCCGACCGCAGGGGACGTGGGCGCCGCCCGGATCGCCCCCGAAGGGGCCGGTGGTCCCGCCGCCGACGGGAGTACGGCCCTCGCCTTGCCCGACCGGGGTGAGCCGCACCTGCGGTGGCGACGGCAGGTGGGCAAGTACTTCACCGCCAAGCGCATGACGGCCCTGCGCCCCGGCATGGTGCGGATCGCCGAGGGCCTCGTCGACGACATGGTCCGCCATGGTCAGCCCGCCGATCTCAAGGCCGGCCTCGGGTTCCCGCTGCCCGTCTACGTCATCTGCGAGATCCTGGGCGTCCCCGCCGGTGACCGGGACCGGTTCTCGCACTGGTCCGACGCCTTCCTCAACGTCAGCCGCTTCACCGGCGACCAGACCCGGGCGGCGTACACCGAATTCGCCGAGTACATGTCCGCACACATCGCCACGACGCGCGCCGCGCCCGGCGAGGATCTGATCGGCATGGTGATCCGGGAGAGCGAGGGGGAGGGGCAGGGGCTGACCGACGAGGAGCTGCTCGGCACCGCCATGGGGCTCCTGGTCGCCGGACACGAGACCACCGCGAACATGATCGGCAAGATGGTCGCCATGCTGCTCGCCGACCGTACCCGGTGGGAGCGGCTGCTCGCCGACCCCACCCTGGTGCGTACCGCGGTCGACGAGGCGCTGCGCTTCGACACCAACCTCGGCTTCGGTATCCGGCGTTACCTCACCGAGGACGTGGAGGTCGACGGCGAGCTGCTGCCGAGCGGCACCACCGTCGTGTGCAGCATGCCCGCCGCCAACCGGGACGAGCGGGTCTTCAGCGACGCGGACGACATGGTGCTGTCCCGGTCCCCGAACCCCCATCTCACCTTCGGCGCGGGACCGCACTCCTGCCTCGGGCAGAGCCTGGCCCGCACCGAGCTCCAGGTCACCCTGGAGGTCCTCCTCCGCAAGCTGCCGAACCTTCGACTGGACGTACCCGTCGATGAGTTGAAGCGTGTGGAGGGCCTCCTCGTCGGCGGATTGCGCACCGTGCCCGTGCGGTGGTGACGGCTCCCGAGCGGGAAGGTGGGCAACAGCCGTGAAAGTCCATGTGGACGAGGGCCGCTGCTGCGGCGCCGGCCAGTGTGTACTGGTGGCATCCGAGGTCTTCGATCAGCGTGACGAGGACGGAATAGTCACCCTCCTCGAACCGAGGCCCGCCGCGGACCTGCACGCAGCCGCACGCGAGGCTGCCGCGGTCTGCCCCGCCTCGGCCGTCACGATCGACGACGACCGCTGAAAATCAGCTGCTTCGACCCTGCCCGGCTCCCTACACTCACCACGCAGCAACGCGCCGCACAACGATCAACGGCGCGTCACCGTGACGAGTCGAGGGGAGCCGGGCCGTGTGTGACCGCACCGCCGTCGTCGTCTCCTCCTCCCGGTACGACGTGATCCTCGTGTCCTGGTCCTCCCGGTGCCCGCTGCGCGGCCGGCACCGGATGCCCGTGACGAGCATCTGAGAGCGCCAGAACACGTCAACACCCCTGCCGTCCACTGACTTTGATGGGCGGCAGGCCGTGCTCACGTGCGCGTGCACGCAACGTCCGGGAATCGCGCTGACCCTTTTTCGTTCCGGATCAACCGGATCACCCGAAAGGCCAAGGGCCGTGCGCACCAACCTCAACACCCTCGCCGCCGTCCGCAACCTGGGCATCCTCGCCCATGTCGACGCCGGCAAGACCACCGTCACCGAGCGGATCCTGTTCGCCACCGGGACCACCCACAAGCGGGGCGAGGTCCACGACGGCACCACCGTCACCGACTTCGACCCGCAGGAACGCGATCGCGGCATCACCATCTTCGCCGCGGCAGTCAGCTGCGCCTGGGACGGTCACCGGATCAACCTCATCGACACGCCCGGACACGTCGATTTCGCCGACGAGGTGGAGCGTTCGCTGCGCGTCCTGGACGGCGCGGTCGCCGTCTTCGACGCCGTCGCGGGGGTCGAGCCGCAGAGCGAGTCGGTGTGGCGGCAGGCGGATCGGCACGGTGTGCCGAGGATCGCGTTCGTCAACAAGCTGGACCGCGCCGGGGCCGACCTCGACACGGCGGTCGCCTCGATCCGGGAACGGCTGCATCCGGCGCCGCTGGTCGTGCAGTTGCCCATCGGCGCGGAGGACGGGTTCCGCGGCGTCGTGGACCTCGTACGGATGCGGGCGCTGGTGTGGGCCGACGGCGCCGACACGGCCGTAGAAGAACAAGTACCCGAGGAGATGCGGGAGGAGGCGCGGCGGCGTCGGCGGCTGTTGGAGGAGGCGGTGGCCGAGCTGCACGCCGGCGCGCTGGAGGAGTTCTGCGTACGGTCGACGGTCTCGGCGGAGACCCTGGCCGCCGCCCTGCGGGAGCTGACGCGCAGTGGCGACGGGCTGGTCGTGCTGTGCGGCTCGGCGTACCGCAACCGTGGTGTCGAGCCGTTGCTCGACGCGGTCGTGGCGTATCTGCCGTCGCCGCTGGACGTGCCGGCCGTACGCGGGCTGCGCGACGACGTCGAGGAGGAGCGGCCCGCCGACCCGGCGGCGCCGTTCGCGGCGCTGGCGTTCAAGGTGAGCTCGACCTCGACCGGGCGGCTGACCTACCTGCGGGTGTACTCGGGAACGATCGAGAAGGGAGGCGTCGTGTTCGACGCGGGCACCCGGCGCACCGAGCGGATCGGGCGGATCCTGCGGGTCCAGGCCGACCGGCACGCCCACGTGGACCGGGCGGTCGCCGGGGACATCGTGGCCGTGGTCGGCCTGAAGTCGGCCCGTGCGGGCTCCACCCTCTGCGCACCGGACGCCCCGCTCGTCCTCGAACCGCCCGGCGTGGCCGAGCCGGTGGTGTCCGTGGCGGTCGAGGCGCGCAGGTCCACCGACACCGACCGGCTGGCCTCCGCGCTGGCACGGCTGGCGGACGAGGACCCGTCGCTGGTCGTGCGGACCGACGCCGAGACCGGCCAGACGGTGCTGTCGGGCATGGGCGAACTGCATCTGGAGGTCGCGGTGGAGAAGATCCGGCGGGACCTCGGGCTGGACGTCAACGTCGGCCGCCCTCGGGTGGCCTACCGCGAGACGGTCGGCCGAGGGGTGTCCGGCTTCGTCTTCCGGCACGTCAAACAGGACGGCGGGGCCGGGCAGTTCGCGCATGTCGTCCTCGACGTCGAGCCGCTGGAGACGGAGTCCGGGTTCGAGTTCCGCTCGGCCGTCGTCGGCGGTCGCGTGCCGCAGGAGTACGTCCGTGCCGTCGAGGCCGGCTGCCGGGACGCCCTCGCCGAGGGCCCGCTCGGCGGCCACCCGGTGACCGGACTGCGTGTCACGCTCACCGACGGGTCGACCCATGTGAAGGACTCCTCCGACACGGCGTTCCGTACGGCCGGCCGACTCGGCCTCCGCGATGCCCTGCGCGCCTGCGCGATGGTCCTCCTGGAGCCGGTCGTCGAGGTCACGGTGACCGTGCCGGAGGACGCCGTCGGCGCAGCCCTCGGCGACCTGGCGGCTCGGCGCGGCCGGGTTTCCGGGTCCGTCACCCGGGTGGGCGCCGCGGTCGTCACGGCGACCGTGCCGCTGGCTGAACTGTTCGGCTACGCGACGCGGTTGCGCAGCCGGACGCAGGGCCGCGGCACATTCACGGCCCGCCCGACCGGATACGCACCGGCACCAGCGTCGGCATCGGCGTCGGCGTCGGCACCAGCGCCGGTGGCGACGGCATCGCGGTAGCGGCAGGCGACAGTGGGCTCCGCCCCTCGGCGGACGGAGCCCACTGTCGGCCCCGCCCGGTGTGTCAAAAGCCTTGACGCAGGCTCGTCTCAAGGCTTAACTCACGCTCTAAATTAAGCACTCCCGGAAGAGACAACGAGCCATGCGCACAGCGCGAACCGCGGCCGTAGTCGCCGTCACCATGTCTCTGGTCCTGGCCGCCGCGGCCTGCGGAGGCGGTTCGTCGACCGACGGCGGCGGATCCAACGACTCGCCGAAGACCCTCACCTACTGGGCTTCCAACCAGGGCGCCAGCATCGAGGTCGACAAGAAGGTCCTCCAGCCCGAACTCGACAAGTTCGAGAAGCAGACGGGCATCAAGGTGGAGCTGGAGGTCGTCCCCTGGTCCGACCTGCTGAACCGCATCCTCACCGCGACCACCTCCGGCCAGGGCCCCGACGTCCTCAACATCGGCAACACCTGGAGCGCCAGCCTCCAGGCCACCGGCGCGCTACTGCCGTGGGACGCGAAGAAGTTCACCGCGATCGGCGGCAAGGAACGCTTCGTCGACTCCGCGCTCGGATCGACCGGAGCCGAGGGGCAGGACCCGGCCGCCGTGCCGCTGTACTCGATGGCGTACGCGCTCTACTACAACAAGCAGCTGTTCGCCGACGCGGGCATCTCCGAGCCGCCGGCCACCTGGGACGAGCTGGTCGCCGACGGCAAGAAGCTCTCCGGGGGCGGCAAGTGGGGCCTGGGCGTGGAGGGTTCCAACCCCTCGGAGAACATCCACCATGCCGTCGTCTTCGCCAAGCAGCACGGCGCCGACTTCTTCACCGCCGACGGCAAGCCGGACTTCACCTCCGACCGGGCCGTCGCCGGTGTCAAGCAGTTCGTCGACCTGATGGCCAAGGACAAGATCGTCGCCCCGGGCAACGCCGAGTACGCCCAGAACCAGTCCGTCAGCGACTTCGCCAAGGGGAAGACGGCCATGCTGCTGTGGCAGTCGGCGTCCGCCAACCTCCGGGTCAACGCGAAAGGGCTGGCGTTCTACGACGAGCTGGTGGATGGACTGCTGGCGGCGGGCATCACGCCCTTCGTCACCCTCTACCACTGGGACCTGCCCCAGACCCTCCAGGACCGGGGCGGCTGGCCCGAGCGGGAGACCGCGGAGCACCTCGCCGCGTACGCGGCCGTCGTCGCCGAACGCCTCGGCGACCGCGTCACCCAGTGGGCCACCCTCAACGAACCCCTGTGCTCGGCGTGGATCGGCCACCTGGAGGGCAGGATGGCCCCCGGCCCAGGCGATCCGCTCCGCCGCCCCCGGGGCCGAGGTCGGCATCGTCAACAACCTCTCCACCGTCCACGCGGCCACCGACCGCCCCGAGGACGTGGCCGCGGCCCGCCGTGTGGACGGCCACACCAACCGCTGGTGGCTCGACCCGGTCCACGGCCGTGGATTCCCGGTGGACATGCGGGAGGTGTACGGCGTCGAACTCCCGGAACGCGCGGGCGACTTGGACACCATCGCCGCCCCCCTGGACTGGCTGGCCCTCAACTACTACTTCCCGGCGACCGTCGCCGACGACCCCACTGGCCCGGCCCCACACGCCCGCCAGATCCGCCGCACCGGCGTCCCGCGCACCGGCATGGACTGGGAGATCGACGCCGGCGGCATCGAGACCCTCCTGCTCCGCCTCACCCACGACTACGGCGCCCGTCGCCTCTACGTCACCGAGAACGGCTCCGCCTACCCGGACGTGGTAAGCCCCGACGGGACCGTCGACGATCCGGAGCGCCAGGAGTACCTGTTCCAGCACCTCGCGGCCTGCGCCTCCGCCGCCCGCAAGGGCGCCCCACTGGCCGGGTACTTCGCGTGGTCGCTGCTGGACAACTTCGAGTGGGCGTACGGCTACGACAAGCGTTTCGGCCTGGTCCACGTCGACTACGGCACACAGGCCCGCACCGTCAAGAACTCCGGGCACGGGTACGCGGACATCATCCGCGCGCACGGGGCACGGGCCGAGCGCGCGGCCTGACGGTCAGCAGTCCCGGAACTCCGGCGACTGGTTCAGCACCTGCGACCGTACCGACGTGAACCGCCCGTACGTCTCCCCGTCCCGTGCCTCCGGCCGGAACGCCGCCACCCGGTGGCAGTTCTGGAAGGCCAGGGCCACGCCGAAGTGCCGTTCCAGGCTGCCGCGGATCGCGTCGCTGGCGAGGGCGCGCAGGAGCTGGCCGCGTTCCTGCTCGGACGGGGGAGGGGTCTGGTTGTCCGTGAACTCGGCGGTGCCGTCGCGCAGTTCGGCCGCGAGGGAGGCGATCAGGTCGTAGGCGTACGGCAGTGAGGTGCGGACGGTGGCCACGAAGTCCTCCTCGCGGATGTCACCGTGTTCGGCTTCGGCGAGGAGCTTGGGGGAGACGTCGAGAGACATGGGTGTGAGTTCCTGTTCGGTGGGGGTGGTGCCGTAGTACGGCCGGGTGCTGAGGTGGGGTGTCGGTCAGGCCGGCGCCGGGCCCGGCACGAAGTCCGGGTCGACCTGGGAGGCCAGGTCGCCGCCCGTCCTGTCGTCCGCCCAGGCGCGCGCGTTGCGCAGGTGGAACTCGACGGCGTGGCGGTGGGTGGTGGGCCAGTCCTTGGGGTGGGCGTCGACCGCCTCGCGCAGGACGTTCAGGGCGTGGACGTTGTGGGTCTCCAACTCGCCCTGTTCCCGGCCCTGTTCGGCCGCACGGACCCAGGGGGAGTGGACCAGGTGGGTGAGGAGGTCGTCGCCGACCTCCTCCTTCAGGAAGAGCAGGTCGTCCTCGCCCGTCACCTTGTTGCCGACGACCGCGATGCGGATGCCGAACTCCCGGGCGTGGTCGCGGTACTGGCGGTAGACCGAGACGCCCTTGCGGGTGGGTTCCGCCACCAGGAACGTCATGTCGAAGCGGGTGAACAGGCCCGACGCGAAGGCGTCCGCGCCCGCCGTCATGTCGACCACCACGTACTCGCCGGGGCCGTCGACGAGGTGGCCGAGGTAGAGCTCGACCCCGCCGAGCTTGGAGTGGTAGCAGGCCACCCCCAGGTCACTCTCGTCGAACTCGCCCGTGACCATCAGGGGTACGTCCACGCCCTGGGCATCCACGCGCCGGACGTGCCGCGCGTGCAGTTCGTCGTCGCCGAGCAGGGTCAGCAGGCGTGAGCCGCTGCCGGGCGGGGTGGTCTTGATCATGGCGTCGGCGGAGGAGATGCGCGGGTTGGTGCCGCGCAGGAACTCCTTGATGTCCCGCAGGTGGGCGCCGAGCGGCGGGGCGTCCAGGGCGTCCCCGTCATGGCCCAGTGCCTCGGCGAGGTGCTGGTTGATGTCGCCGTCGATGGCCAGCACGGGCGCGCCGGAGCGGGCCAGGTGGCGGGAGAAGAGAGCCGACAGGGTGGTCTTGCCGCTGCCGCCCTTGCCGACGAACGCGATGCGCATCAGCGGCACCCCTCTTCCGCCACCAGGGTACCCTTTTTGAAAATGGATGTCATGTGGAAAGGTTGGATGTGATCTTCGATCACTGTCAAATCGTCTGAGCCGTAAGGAGGTTGCGCGGAACGGCGGGGGCGGGCGGAAAGGCCTTTCGCTCCTGATGCATATGATGTGCAAGTGCATGAGTACAGCATCAGGGCGGCGAGCCCGGACGACCTCGACGGTGCGCGAGCCCTGATGCTCGACACCGTCTACCACGACTTGGGTACCGGCTACGTGCCGCGCTGGCACGCGGACATCATCGACCCGGCCGCCGCCTATCTCGCCCCGCCCCGCCACACCCTCCTCGTCGCGCTCGACCCGCACGACAACGGTGTCGTCGCCACCGCCGCCCTGGACGCCCGCGGCCCGGCCCACCCGCCGAACCCGCGCGACCTCGCCGAGCGCTACCCCTGCGGCGAGACCGCGCAGCTGCGCCGCGTCTACGTCAGCCCCGAGCACCGCAGGCGCGGCCTCGCCGCGCGGCTGGTCGACGAACTGCTCGCCTTCGCGGCGGCGGACGGCGGCTACCGCGCCGTCTATCTGCACACCGACCCGCGGGTGCCCGGCGCCGAGGCCTTCTGGCGCTCGCGCGGCAAGGTCGTGCACGACGAGCGCGTGGATCCCGACGGCGCCTTCGGCGTCGTCCACTTCGAGATACCGATGGAGCGATAGCCCGTGCCACGCCGACTCCGCCCGCTCCTCGCCCTCGTGCTGGCCCCGGTCCTCGCCGGCTGCTTCGCCTCCAGTGGCGGAACCGACTCCGCCGACGGCGCCGAAGCCGGCTCCCGCCTCCGCGTCGCCCTCGCCTTCTCGCCCGCCGAGCGCCTCTCGCCGTACGGCGCCGACTCCACCATCCTCAGCCGCCTCGGCGTCACCGAGGGCCTGACCGCGCTGGACGCCAACGGCGCCGCGGCCCCCGCCCTCGCCGCCTCCTGGCGCCAGGAGAACGACCGCACCTGGCTGTTCACCCTGCGCGAGGCCACCTTCCAGGACGGCACCACCGTCACCCCGGCCGCGGTCGCCACCGCACTCACCCACGCCGCGCAGGCCAAACCCGTCCCCGCCGCCCTCGCCGGCGTCACCTTCACCGCGAAGGCCGACGGCGGCACCGGCGTACGGATCACCACCAGGACCCCCGACCCCGTCCTGCCCCTGCGCCTGTCCAGCCCGTCCCTCGCCATCCTCTCCGGCAAGGCGTACGGCAGGAACGACAAGGCCGACCCGGTCGGCACCGCCACCGGCCCCTTCGAGCTCACCAAGGTCCTCGGCTCCACGGCCGCCACCCTCGACCGCTACGACGACTACTGGGGCGGCCGGGCCCAGGCCCCCGGCATCGACGTCAAGTTCGTCGCCGACGGCACCGCACGCGCGAGCGCCCTGCGCACCGACCAGGTCGACCTCGCCGAGGCGATCCCCGTCGCCCAGGCCGCCACCCTCGACAAGGCCACCCGCGAGGCGATCGCGACGACCCGCACCACGAGCCTGCTCCTCAACACCGACAAGGGCGCCTTCAAGGACCCCGCGCTCCGGGCCGCCGCCCGCGAGGCCGTCGACACCTCCGCGCTCGCCAAGGGCGTCTACGAGGGATACGCCGACCCCGGCGCCGGCATCTACGGGCCCGCCGTCACCTGGGCCGCCGGCAAGCGGACCGAGCCGGTCGGACGCGCGAAGGCGGGCAAGCCCGACGGGACGCGGATCACGCTCGCCACGTACGACAACCGGCCCGAGCTCCCGGAAGCCGCCCAGGTGCTGAAGCAGCAGCTGGAGAAGGCCGGGTTCGAGGTCACGCTGGAGGTGCGCGAGTACTCGCGGCTGGAGAGCGACGCCCTGGACGGCACATTCGACGCCTTCGTCGGCGCACGCAACAGCCTGGTCGACACCGGCGACCCCGTCGGTGTCCTCGCCAGCGACTACACCTGCGACGGCAGCTACAACCTGGCCCTGCTCTGCGACAAGGACGTCGACCGGGCCGTGGCCAAGGCCGCGGACATCGCCGACACGGCCGAGCGGCAGGACGCGGCGATGGCGGCCGAGGCCGAGGTCCTCGGCACCGACGCCGTAGTCCCCCTCGTCCACCAGCGCATCATCACCGGCGTCGGCAGCTCCGTGCGCGGCGCGCTCCTCGACCCGTACGAGCGCACCCTCGTCGGCATCGGCACCCGGCGCTGACCCGTGCGACGCCAGGCAGGCATGCTCCTTTGGCGTGCGGGAATCGCGGCCGCCCTGGTGTGCGCCATCGGCGTACTGCCCTGGCTCACCCACACCGACCCCGCGCTCACCGTGCTCAAAGCCCGGTCGGCGGACCGCGACCCCACCCCCGAGGTGCTGGCCGACATCCGCGCCCAACTCGGCCTGGACCACGGCCCGTTCCACCTCCTCGGTGACTGGCTGGGCGGGCTGTGGCGCGGGGACGCCGGCCGGTCGTGGATCTCCGGCAGCGAGGTCACGCCCGCCGTGCTCCAGGCCCTCGGCGTCTCCCTGCTGCTGATGGCGGTGGCCCTCGCGGTCGCCGCCGCGACCGCCGCGCTGATCTGCGCCCGCACCCTGTGGCTGGGCGCCCACCGCCGACTCGACGCGCGGCGGACCGGAGGCAGCGGTTCGGCCGTCCTCGCGGCGCTCCCCGAATTCCTCACCGCGTCCGTGCTCGCCACCGTCGTCGGCGTCCAACTCGGCTGGCTGCCCGCACTCGGCTGGTACGGCCCCCAGTGGACGATCCTCCCCGCCCTCGCCCTCGGCCTGCCCGCCGGTGCCGTCCTCGGCCGTCTCCTCGACGACCTGCTGCCCGGCGCCTTCGCCGAGCCCTGGGCCCTGGCCGCCACCGCACGCGGACTGCCCGGCCCCGCGCTCGCCCGCCAGGCCCTGCGCCGCTGCCTGCCCGGACTGCTGCCCAACACCGGCCTGTTCGTCGTAGGACTGACCGGCGGATCAGTCACCGTCGAGCAGATCTTCGACATCCCCGGCCTGGGCCGCACCACCCTCCAGGCCGCCCTCGCCCAGGACCTGCCCGTCCTCCAGGCCGGCACCCTCGCCCTGGTCCTGCTCGCCGCGGCGGCCGCCGGCCTGGCCCACCTCCTCGCCCGCCTGCTGATCGGCCCCGCCCTGCGCGACGGCGCGCTGCCGTCCCTGCACCGCCCGACACCCCCCGCCCGCACGGTCCTGCCGTTCCTCTACGCCGGCCTGCTCCTCACCGTCATCGCCCTCGCCCTGCCCCGCGACCCGCTCGCCCTCGACACCACCGAGCGACTGGCCGCCCCTTCTCCCTCGCACCCGTTCGGCACCGACGCCCTCGGCAGGGACGTCCTGGCCCGCGTCGGCCACGGCGCCCTCGACACCCTGCTGCTCGCCCTCGCGATCACCGCCGCCACCCTGCTCACCGGCCTGGCACTCGGCCTCCTGCCCCGGCTGTCCGGCCCGCTCGTCGACACCGTCACCGCACTGCCGCCGGTCCTCGTCGCCCTGCTCGTCACCGCGGTCGTCGGCAGCGGAACCGCCACCCCCGCGCTCGCCGTGGCCGCCGTGGCCTGGGCCCCGCTCGCCGCCCACACCTCCGCACTCCTCCGCCAGGAACGCGCCGCCCTCCACCTCACGGCCACCCGAGCCCTGGGCGCCGGCCCTTGGTACCTCCTGCGCCACGAACTCCTCCCCGCCGTGATCCCGCCCGTCACCCGCCACGCCCTGCTCCGCCTCCCCGGCATCGCCCTCGCCCTCGCCTCGCTCGCCTTCCTGGGCCTGGGCGCCCAGCCGCCCTCCCCGGAGTGGGGCCTGCTCCTGGCCGAGAACCAGCCCTACGCCGAACGCGCCCCCTGGGCGGTCCTCGCCCCCGCCGCCGTACTCGCCCTGCTGGGCGCGCTGGCGGTGACGGCGGCGGGCGGCGTGCGGCGACGGCGGGGCAGCGCGGACCCAGTCGTGCCACTGCCCGAGAACCAGACACCGGCCAGGGAGTTGGTGAAGAGCGGATGACCGCACTCCTGTCACTCGGCCCGCGTCGCAAGGCGCCGGACCGCCCCCGCCTCTCCCCCCTCCTCCGCCTCCTCATCCTCACCCAACTCGCCTTCAACATCGGCTTCTTCGCCGTCCTGCCCTTCCTCTCCGAGCACCTGGGACGGGCCATCGGCATGGCGGGCTGGCTGGTCGGATTCGTGCTGGGGCTGCGGACCTTCAGCCAGCAGGGCCTGTTCGTGGTGGGCGGGGCGCTGGCCGACCGGTACGGCATACGGCCCGTCGTGCTCGCGGGCTGCGTACTGCGCATCGCCGGATTCGCGTGGCTCGGCTACGCGCGGGAGACATGGGCGGTCATCGCCGCAGTGCTGCTGATCGGATTCGCCGCCGCGCTGTTCTCGCCGGCCGTGGAGTCCGAGGTGGCCCGGCAGGCGGTGCTGTGGGAGGAGTCGGGGGCCGGCTCCCGCACCCGCGTCCTCGCGCTGCTGACGGTGGCCGGACAGGCGGGCGCGTTCGTCGGACCGCTGCTCGGCGCGCTCCTGCTCTCGGTGGACTTCCGTACGGTCTGCCTCGCCGGCGCCGGCATCTTCGTCCTCGTCCTCGCCGGCCACGCGTGGCTGCTGCCGCAGCGCATACCCGGGCGGGGAGGCGTCCGGTTCCGCGGCGGCACGGGGAAGCTGCTGCGCAACCGCCGCTTCCTCGCCCTGTGCTGCGCGTACGGCGCCTACCTGCTCGCCTACAACCAGCTCTATCTCGCCCTCCCCGACGAGGTGGAGCGCGCCACCGGCTCCCAGGCGCCGCTGGCCTGGCTGTTCGCCCTGTCCTCGCTGCTGGTGGTGACGGCCCAGCTGCCGGTCACCCACTGGGTGGGGGAGCGGCTCACCCCGCGCCGGTCCATGGTGGCCGGACTGCTGCTGATCGCGGCGGGGTTCGCGGTCGTGGCCGCCGCCCGCCCCGCCGACTGGACGGGCACGGCAGCCCTGTTGCCCGCGGCCGGCTTCGTCGTCCTGCTCACCCTCGGCCAGATGCTCGTCGCGCCGGTCGCCCGCGCCTGGGTCCCCGACCTTGCCGAGGAGGGCAGACTGGGCCTCTACACCGGCGCGTTGTCGTCGATCTCCGGCCTGATCGTCCTGGTCGGCAGCTCGGCAACCGGCACGCTGCTCGACCTTGGTCTGCCGACGGCCGTGCCCTGGCTTGTACTCGCGGCCGTGCCGCTCGCGGCGATCGGGGTGTTGCCGCGCCGGTAAGTCCCGCCGCGCGGAACTTGTGACGGCCTCCGGTCGGCCGCTGCCCATGTCCTCGCCCCCGCCGCCCCTACCCGTCCCATCCCTTGAAGGGGCTCCGCCCCTTCGACCCCGCCAGGGGGCTCCGCCCCTGGACCCCCATCGGCCTACGGCCTCGCCCTCAAACGCCGGACGGGCTGGAGATGCACGTACCGGCGCCGAGAAGTGGCCGCCTCCGCCGCGAGGCGAAGTTCTGCGGGTGGAGGGTTAGGGGTGGCCGTGCTCGTCTTCCAACGCCGGGCGGGTTGGAAGATGCCTGGCCCGGTGTCAAGGAGCAGCACCGCCTGGCCGTACGCCAGCCAGCTGGACCGAGGACGGACGCCCCCACCCGACGCGGCCCCCCAACGAACCGCACGCGCCAGGCGTACCCCCACTCACCGCAACGGGCCGCCGCAGGCATCTCAGGGGCGCGGGGAACTGCGCGATTAACCCCCACTCACCGAGATGGGCCGCCGCAGGCATCCCCGGTCAACCGCCGGAGGCACCCGCTCAGGACGCCACCAGCTCCCGCACCTCCGTCACACGCGCCCGCCGCCGCGGGCGCGAGGTCCGGTACAGCCACAGGATGTCCCGGCCGAACGACCAGACCAGCGCCGCCAGCGCCGCCGCGGTGACCGCGAACGTCGCCGCGTACGGGAAGAAGCCGGACGCGGCCAGCAGCAGGAACACGCCCTGCAACGCGGCGACCGTCTTGCGGGCCGTGCTCGGCGGGAGCGGGGCGTTGAGCCAGGGCCAGACGCGGGCGGCGGCGACGAAGCCGTAGCGCATGGCGCCGATCAGGAGAACCCACGGGCCCAGCGACATCGAGACGTACACGCTCAACACCAGGATCAGGAACGCGTCCACCTCCATGTCGAAGCGTGCGCCCAGGGCCGTCGACGTGCCGGTGCGGCGGGCCACCTTGCCGTCCACGCCGTCGAGGATCAGGGCCACCGCCGTGAGGCCGACGAACAGCGTCACCGGCGGTGAACTCTGGAAGGAGTCCGCCACCAGCGCCGTGACACCGCCCACCAGCGTCGCGCGGCCCAGGGTGACCCGGTTCGCCGGGCCGAAGGAACGCAGCCGGCTCCGGTGCAGGGCCAGCGAGAGCAGCGCCCAGGAGGCGATGGCGAAGACGAGGCCGGTGAGCAGGCCCGCCGGCCCCATACCGATCGCCGAACCGAGCAGGGCCAGCAACAGGATCTGCACGCCCGCTCCCACAGCGGTCTCCTGCTGGACCAGCCTTGCTTCGTACGTGTTGTTCAGGGCCACCGCACATTCCTCCGGCCAGATGACAGAGTCGATCAAGGCCGCGTACTGTGCGCGACCTGTGCACACCTCGGTACGTGAACAGCTTCCCGATCGTTCAGGAGGATTCCGATGAACCGCACCGCACGTGCGTTCTGGCTCAGCTCTCCGGGTGAAGGAGAGATCCGGGAGGTCACCCTGCCGGAACCGGGCGAGGGCGACGTCCTGGTGCGGTCGCTCTACTCGGGAGTCAGCCGGGGCACGGAGACGCTCGTGTTCCGGGGCGGGGTCCCGGAGAGCCAGTACGCGGCCATGCGGGCACCGTTCCAGGAGGGCGAGTTCCCCGCACCGGTGAAGTATGGGTACCTGAGTGTCGGCGTGGTGGAGGAGGGGCCGGACGAGCTCGTCGGGCGTACCGTCTTCTGCCTTCATCCGCATCAGACCCGGTACGTCGTCCCCGCGAGCGCCGTGACCGTCGTACCGGACACCGTGCCCGCCGAACGAGCCTTCCTGGCCGGCACCGTCGAGACCGCCGTCAACGCCCTCTGGGACGCGGCGCCCCTGGTCGGCGACCGGATCGCCGTGGTCGGCGGCGGCATGGTCGGCTGCTCGGTGGCCGCCCTGCTGGCCCGCTTTCCGGGCGTCCGGCTCCAGTTGGTCGACGCCGATCCGGGCCGGGCCGACATCGCCAAGGCCCTCGGTGCCGGCTTCGCCTCGCCCGAGGAGGCGCTCGGCGAGTGCGATCTGGTCGTCCACGCCAGCGCCACCGAACAGGGCCTCGCCCGGTCCCTCGAACTGCTCAGGGCCGAGGGCACCGTCCTCGAACTCAGCTGGTACGGCGACCGGCAGATCAGCCTGCCGCTCGGCGAGGCATTCCACTCCCGGCGGCTAGCCATCCGCAGCAGCCAGGTCGGCACCGTCTCCCCGGCCCGCAGCGCCAGCCGTACGTACGCCGACCGGCTCGCCCTCGCCCTCGACCTGCTCGCCGACCCGGCCCTGGACGCGCTCGTCACCGGGGAGAGCGCCTTCGAGGAACTGCCCGAGGTGATGCCGAAGCTCACCTCCGGGGAGATCCCGGCGCTCTGTCACCGCGTCAGGTACCCGGACACGCCCTGACGGACTCGTTCATTCCCGGACGACAAGAGCGCCTGACCTGAGAAAAGAGTGAGAGACGGCTGAACAAGGGGAAGCCAAGAGCCGTACTACACGGCATCCCCGGCGGCCATCAGCCGGGGACTAGGCGTACCGCACCTGGAGGGTCGTCCGTTGTTCAGCATCACCGTCCGCGATCACATCATGATCGCCCACAGCTTCCGCGGCGACGTCTTCGGGCCCGCGCAGCGCCTGCATGGAGCGACGTTCCTGGTGGACGCCACGTTCCGGCGCGAACAGCTGGACGACGACAACATCGTCGTCGACATCGGACTGGCCACGCAGGAGCTGGGCGCCGTCGTCGCTGAGCTGAACTACCGAAACCTCGACAACGAACCCGACTTCGCCGGTATCAACACCTCCACCGAGTTCCTGGCCAAGGTCATCGCCGACCGGCTCGCCGAGCGGATCGAGAAGGGCGCGCTGGGCGAGGGTGCCAAGGGTCTCGCGGGTCTCACCGTCACCCTGCACGAGTCGCATGTCGCCTGGGCGAGTTACGAGCGTGCGCTGTGACCGACGCGACCCTGGAGAAGAGGCCCCTGCACCAGCCGGGCCCGGAGAGCACAAGCAAGACGGACAAGACGGATAAGGCGGGGACCGTCAAGCTCGGCTATGTGCCGGTGCAGCACTCCGCCCTGAAGAACGCCGAGATCATCCCCATGTCCCTGCGCTCCGTGCACTTCGTGATGCCGGGCGGCGTCGACGACCCGACCGTGCCGAGCGGCGGCAACGCCTATGACCGGCGGGTGAGCCTGGACCTGCCCGGCTTCGGCTGGCAGGTGCACAAGCACGCGGTGGACGGCAGCTGGCCCCGGCCCGGGGCGGCGGCCCGTGCGGAACTGGCCCGTACGCTGCGGGAGTTCCCGGACGGCACGGTCGTCCTCCTCGACGCGCTGGTCGCCTGCGGCGTCCCCGAGATCATCATCCCGGAGGCGGAGCGGCTGCAGCTGGCGGTCCTCGTCCACCTGCCGCTCGGCGACGAGACGGGTCTTGAGCCCGCCGTCGCCGCGGAGCTGGACGCCCGGGAACGCACCGTGCTGCGGGCCGTCCCCGCGGTGATCGCCACCAGCGACTGGGCGGTCCGCCGCCTCGTCTCCCACCACGGCCTCGCCCCCGAACGGGTCCATGTCGCCGCCCCCGGCGCCGACATCGCGCCCCTCGCGTCCGGCACGGACGGCGTGTCCCGCCTGCTGTGCGTGGCCGCGGTGACGCCGCGCAAGGGACAGCACCGGCTGGTGGAGGCACTGGCGACGGTGACCGACCTGCCGTGGAGCTGTGTGTGCGTGGGCGGGCTGAACCAGGACCCCGAGTACGTGACCGAACTGCGGTCCCTGATCGCGCGGCACGGCCTGGAGAACCGGCTGATCCTGGCGGGCCCGCAGGCCGGGGCCGAACTCGACGCCAGCTACAACACCGCCGACCTCATGGTGCTCACCTCCTACGCCGAGACGTACGGCATGGCGGTGACGGAAGCCCTCGCGCGCGGGATCCCCGTACTGGCGACGGACGTCGGCGGACTGCCGGAGGCGGTCGGCCGGGCCCCCGACGGCGGCGTCCCCGGCATCCTCGTCCCGCCGGAGAACCCCGCCGCGATCGCCGCCGAACTGCGCGGCTGGTTCGGCGAGGCGGACGTACGACGCCGGCTGAAGGCGGCGGCCCGCGGACGCCGGGCCGCCCTGAACGGCTGGGCCGGCACGGCCCGCAGCCTGGCCGCGGTCCTGGGCCGGCTGCCGAACGAACCCCGGAGGGCGGCATGAGGAAGACGGCGACGACACAGACCGGGGGCACGATTCCGGCCCAGCCGGGACCGAGGGACGCGACGGACGGGTTGGGCGCGTCGGACGCGTCAGACGTGTCGGCTACGGCGCAGCCGCCCGGGCCGCAGAGCGGGATCGTTTCGGCGGAGGGTGAAATGAGCGGCGTATCCGTACCGGGGTCCGACACGGACGCCGTGATCCTCGGGGCCGGGCCCAGCTTCCGCCCCGGGGAGCGGGCCACCGTACGCCTCAGGGACGCCGGGTCCGACGACCCGCCCCGTTACGCCCCCGAGTGGCTGGAGCTGCGCGAAGGCGCCGATGCCACCGCGCGGGCCCACGACCTGCTCGACCCGCTGCGGATCCGGCTCGCCAACCTGCCGGGACGCGCCGGGCTGGTCATCCACGACGTGGGCTGCGGCACCGGCTCCATGGGCCGCTGGCTCGCGCCCCACCTCGACGGCGCCCAGCACTGGATCCTGCACGACCGCGACCCCTACCTCCTGCACTTCGCCGCGGTGGCCTCCCCGCGCTCCGGCGCCGACGGCAGCCGCGTCACCGTCGAGACACGCCGCGGCGACATCGGCCGGCTCACGCCGGACGCCCTCAACGGCGCCTCGCTGGTGACCGCCTCCGCGCTGCTCGACGTCCTCACCCGCGAGGAGGTCGGCACCCTCGCCGCCGCCTGTGCGGGCGCGGGCTGCCCGGCACTGCTGACGCTGTCCGTCGCCGGCCGCGTCGAACTCACCCCGTCCGACCCGCTGGACGCGGAGATCGCCGAGGCGTTCAACGCCCACCAGCGCCGCTCGGGCATGCTGGGCCCGGACGCGGTCACGGCGGCGGCCGAGGCGTTCGCCGAGCACGGCGCGACCGTACAGGTGCACCCCAGCCCCTGGCGGCTGGGCCCCGACGAGTCGGCGCTCACCGCCCAGTGGCTGCGCGGCTGGGTCGGCGCGGCCGTCGAGGAACGCCCCGAACTCCGCGAGCGCGCCGACCGCTATCTGTCCGAACGCCTCGCCGCCTGCCAGGCCGGTGAACTGCGCGTCGTGGTCCACCACAGCGATCTGCTCGCACTGTGTCGGCCGACGGGCGGAGCGTCATGAGCGTGGAGACGGTGGCAAGGGCACGCGTCACGCGGCCCGCGGCGGTACGTACGGCCGCGCCCGCCCGCCCGGAAGCCGTCGACCCCGACGCGCCACGCGCCGGCCGTCCCCGCCGCCCCCTCCGTGCCCTTCTGTCCCGCCTCAACACCCCCACCGTCCGCACCCACCTGGGCACGGCCGTCGGCGTCGCCATCCTCGGCGTGCTGTTCTGGCGGCTCGGTACCGGTGTCTTCCTCGACGGGCTGCGCCGGATCGACGCGACGGCGCTGGTCCTGGCGCTCGGGATCGGGGTCGCCACCACCGTGTTCAGCGCGTGGCGTTGGCAGCTCGTGGCCAGGGGGCTGCGGATCCGGCTGCCGCTCGGGCCGGCGGTCGCCGACTACTACCGCGCCCTGTTCCTCAACGCGGCCCTCCCGGGCGGTGTCCTCGGCGATGTGCACCGGGCGGTGCGGCACGGGCAGAGCGCCGGCGACATGGGGCGCGGTGTCCGCGCGGTCGTTCTGGAGCGGACGGCCGGTCAGGTCGCCCTCGCGGTCGTCGGCGCCGTCGTGCTGCTGACCATGCCGTCCCCCGTGCTGAACGAGGCCCGCGACCTCACCCCGCTCGTCCTGTTCGCGGCCGTGGGCGCGCTCGCCGTCGTGGCCGCCGTGCGCATGAACCGTGCGCCGTCCCGTCGTGACCGGACGAAACCGACCGCTCTGCGCACGACCCTCGGCGAGGCCCGCGAAGCCCTGCTGTCCCGCCGCAACGGCCCCGGGGTCGCCGTCTCCTCCGTCGTCGTCCTCGCCGGCCACCTCGCGATGTTCGTGCTCGCCGCGCGCATCGCCGGCTCCGCCGCCTCCGTGGCCGTCCTGCTGCCGCTCGCCGTCCTGGCCCTGCTCGCCATGGGCCTGCCCCTGAACGTCGGCGGCTTCGGCCCCCGGGAAGGCGTCACCGCCTGGGCGTTCGGGGCCGCGGGACTGGGCGCCGACACCGGCCTGGCCGTCGCCGTCGTGTACGGCGTCCTCAGTTTCGTGGCCGCCCTGCCCGGCGCGCTCGTCCTCGTCGCCCGCTGGTACACCGGCCTGCGCGCGGGTTCCGGGTCCGCCGTCACCATGGCGGACCCGGAACCCAGCCGCTATTTTGCGTCTCCCGTGTCCCGAACGGAATCGTCCGTGGAGGTCAGCAGTGCCACATACGTGCCGAAGGAATCCGCGAGGCTCGCCAGCAGCCGCTTCCCCTTTTCCGCGGAGCCCAGCGAAGGGCGGCCGATGACGCCCGAATCGGTATAGCCGGACATACCGAGGGTGAGCAGATGACGGCGGTCGTCCGATACGAAATCGGAAGTCTCATAACCGGGTCGGATCAATTCGGGATGAGTGTGCAGAAGGATGGAGGTCTCTATTTCCCCCGCGTGCATGTCGGTGAGCAGCGAGGTCTCCACCCCCGCCCGCTCCCGTGCCGTCTCCCAGTCCTCCGGGGCCGGGAACAGCGCCATCCGCTCGCCGCGCGCGGAGGACTCCTGAACGACGTTGCCCAGTACGTAGTTTCCGCCGTGCCCGTTGACCAGCACCAACGCGTCGACGCCCGAACGGCGGAGCGAAGCCGCTATGTCCCGTATCACCGCATGAAGGGTCACGGAGGAGATGCTGACGGTCCCCGGCCAGGCCGCGTGCTCGTGCGAGCAGGAGATCGTCACCGGCGGAAGGAGGTGCACCGGGTACGCCGTGGCTATCTCGCGCGCGACGGCGCAGGCCACGAGCGTGTCGGTCGCCAGCGGAAGGAACGCGCCGTGCTGCTCGAAGCTTCCGACGGGAAGGACCGCGACCTGCCGTGAAACGCCCGCTCCTCGCGTCCGTACGTCTTCGGTGGTGTCCGCCGGCACCAGCGAGTGTGCCGCCGGCCGCGTTTGTGAACCACTCATCTTTTCACGGCCTTTCGTCTCTGCTTAGGAACTGAAGAATCATGACAGAAAAAATTGGCGTACTCGGCAAGAAGTCCGGACAGCGGACGCAGCGTTCCGGCGTGGAACGCGTGGTGAATGCCCCCCTGCCCACCGTGTACGGGGAATTCCGCGCGGTCGGATACCTCGACCACGATCGCGGTGACGAGCAAGTGGCCCTGGTCTACGGCGAGATAGGCACGGACGACGTTCTCACCCGGCTGCACTCCGAGTGCCTGACCGGCGACGCCTTCGGTTCCCAGCACTGCGAGTGCGGTGACCAGCTCGCCTCCGCGCTACGTGCCGTCGTCGCCGAGGGCAGCGGCATCGTCGTCTACCTGCGGGGCCACGAGGGCCGCGGCATCGGTCTGCTCGGCAAGCTGCGGGCGATGGCCCTGCAGGCGGAGGGCCTGGACACCGTCGAGGCCAACCTCGCGCTCGGCCTGCCGGTGGACGCCCGCGACTACGGAGTCGCCGCCGAGATCCTGCACGACCTGGGGGTGAACAGCGTCCGCCTGATGTCGAACAACCCGCGCAAGCGCGAGGCGTTGGTGCGCCACGGCATCCAGGTGGCCGAGCAGGTCCCGCTGCTGATCCCGCCGTGCGAGAACAACATCACCTATCTGCGCACCAAGCGGGAGCGCCTCGACCACCACCTGCCCCATCTGGACGCGGTCGCGCACCTGTCCTGATTGCGGCCGGGCCCGTCCGGACAGGAAGGGGGAATGACCGACGACGTCCTCTTCCTCTCCGGAGACCAGGTGGCACACCTGCCCGACCTCGACGCGGCCGACCTGCCAGGGAAGAACACGCACCCGAGCCGCTCCGACGACAGCGTGGTCTTCGCGTATCCGTCCCGGCTGTCGGCGGACACCGGGGCCGTCGCGAAGATCGGCAGCGTCAACCCGGGCAACGCGGCGTCGGGCCTGCCCACCGTCCACGCCGTCATCACCGTGCTCGACCCGGTCACCGGGCGCCTGGCCGCGGTCATGGACGGCACGGCCGTCACGACGCCGCGCGCGGCCGTCGGCAGCGCGGTGGCTGGCTCCCGGGTGCTCGGTGGTCAGAGTGGGGTCGTTCGAGCCGGGCCGGTGATGGACGCCCTCGGCGCGGGGTTGCTGACACCCGACGGTCTGGTCGGGCTGGGAGCCGTACTCACCGGCCGGCGCCCCGCCCGGACGGCACCCGGCGAAATCGTCTACTACGGCCGGGAAGGTGGGTCAGTGACCACACGCAAGGGCATCGGGGCCGGCGGGGCAGAGCGCCGGCGCATCGCGACCGTCGGCGTCCGGGCCGGCCTCCGGGAGTGGCCCGGCGACGGAGCCGCGGTGGAGCCGGCCGAGGAGGTGCGGCCGTGAACACCCATGCGAGCGTCGTCGTCATCGGCGGCGGTGTGATGGGCACCAGCATCGCCTACCACCTCGCCCGGGCGGGCGTACGGGACGTCGTCCTGGTCGAGCGGGACGAGCTCGCGTCCGGGTCCACGTCCAAGGCGGCCGGCGGGGTGCGGGCGCAGTTCTCCGACGAGCTCAACGTGCGGCTGGGGGCGCGGAGTCTGGAGGCGTTCGGGCGGTTCGAGGAGGAGACCGGCTACGACATCGGGCTGCACCGGGTCGGCTATCTGTTCCTCCTCTCGACTCCGGAGGAGGTCGCCGGCTTCGAGGCGGGCGTCCGGCTCCAGAACTCCCTCGGCGTGCCGAGCCGGATGATCGACCCCGCCGAGGCGCGCAGGTTGTCCCCGCTGATCAGCACCGACGGACTGCTGGCGGCCGCGTACTCCCCGGACGACGGCCACTGCACCCCCGAATCCGTCGTCCACGGCTACGCGTCCGCCGCCCGCCAGTACGGGGCGCGGATCTTACGCCACAACGACGTCACCGGCATCGAACTGCACGGAGACCGGATCACCGCCGTCACGACGACCCTCGGCCGCATCGCCACCGACACGGTGATCTGCGCGGCCGGCCCCTGGTCGCGGGCGGTCGGCGCGATGGCCGGCGTGGACCTGCCCGTGGTGCCGCTGCGCCGCCAGATCGCGGTCACCGAACCCGTCGCCGGACTGCCGCCGCGCCTGCCCATGACCATCGACTTCACCACCAGCCTCTACTTCCACACCGAGGGCCCCGGACTCCTCCTCGGCATGTCCGACCCCGACGAGCGTCCCGGCTTCGCCACCGACACCCACGACCGCTGGATCCCCCGCCTCACCGAGGCCATGGAACGCCGCGCACCCGCCCTGCTCGACCTGCGCCGCACGGGAGGATGGGCGGGCCTGTACGAGGTCACGCCGGACCACAACGCCCTGATCGGCGAGGCGACTTCGGTCTCCCGCTTCCTCTACGCGACCGGCTTCTCCGGCCACGGCTTTCTGCAGGGCCCGGCCGTCGGCGAGGTCGTCCGCGACTTGTACCTCGGCCGCGTACCCTTCGTGGACGTCACCCCCTTGAGCGCCGGCCGGTTCGCGGCCGACGCCCAGCGCCCGGAGGCCAACCGCGTATGACCGATCTCCACCTGTGGCTGCGCCACGAGGTCCGTTCCACGGAGCGACGCACCCCGATCGTGCCGTCCGACGCACGGCGGCTCGTCGAGAGCGGGGTGACGCTCACCGTCGAGGAGTCCCCGCAGCGGATCTTCCCCGTCGAGGAGTACGAGGCCGTCGGCTGCCGGGTCGTCCCCGCCGGGTCGTGGGTGTCGGCGCCCGGGCAGGCCGTCGTCATCGGACTCAAGGAACTCCCGGAGCAGCCGGGCGAACTCACCCACCGGCACATCTTCTTCGGGCACGCCTACAAGCAACAGCCCGGCGCCGAGGACCTGCTCCGGCGCTTCGCGGCGGGCGGTGGGGCACTCCTCGACCTGGAGTACCTGGTGGACGACGACGGCCGGCGCCTCGCCGCGTTCGGCTTCTGGGCCGGCTACCTCGGTGCCGCCCTGGCCGTCCTCCAGCACCGCGGGAAGCTCGTCGCACCGCTGACGCCCACGACGAAGGAAGAACTGGACGAGACCCTCCAACCGGGCCCCGATGACGAGGAGTTCACCGCGCTCGTGATCGGCGCCCTGGGGCGCAGCGGCCGGGGAGCGCGCCTCGCGTTCCTGACCGCAGGGGTCGAGGCCACCCCCTGGGACCTCGCCGAGACCCGGGAAGTGGACCGGCCGGCTCTGCTGGCGCACGACGTGACGGTGAACGCCGTCCTCGCCACCACCCCCGTCCCGCCCTTCCTCCGCGAGCAGGACCTCGACGACCCGGCCCGCCGACTGCGCACCCTCTGCGACGTCACCGTCGACGTCGGTTCCCCCCTGAACGTCCTGCCGGTCTACGACCGCACCACCGACTGGACCGATCCCGTCCGCCGGTTGCGCAAGGAACCCCCGCTCGACCTGATCGCCATCGACAACCTGCCCTCCCTGCTGCCCCGCGAGTCCAGCACCGACTTCTCCGCGGCGCTGCTGCCTCAGCTGCTGGACTTCGAGACGGGCGGCCCCTGGGGGCGCTGTCTGGAACGGTTCCACCACACCTGCCGTGAACTCGGCGTCGCGGAAGGGGAGTTCCGTCATGCCTGACCGCCCCGCGCGGCTTCCCGCGAGCGGCACCGTCCACTGGGTCGGCGCCGGACTGTCCACGGGCAGCGGCCTGGCCCGGCTGTGCGACACGGCCGACCGGGTACGGCTGTGGCACCGTACCGAGGAGCGCGCCGCCGACGCCCTGGCCGGACTGGGCCTCACCGGACGCGCCGAGCCCCGCGCCTACACGCTTCCCGCGCTCACCGCCGAACTGGCGCCCGGCGACATCGTCGTATCGATGCTGCCCGCACCGGAGCACGCCGGGATCCTGGCGGCCTGCGTCCGGCAGGAGGCGCACTTCGCCTGCTCCAGCTATGTGTCGGACGCCGTTCTCGGACAGGTGCCCGCGGCCGCGGCGGCCGGGCTCGTCGTCCTCACCGAAGCCGGCCTCGACCCGGGCATCGACCACCTCTTCGCCCACTGCCTCGTCGGCCGTGCCCGGGAGGCCGTCGGTGACGACACGGCGGCCTCGTACAGCCTCACCTCGTACTGCGGCGGTGTCCCCGCCGTCCCGAACGACTTCAGGTACCGCTTCAGCTGGGCGCCCGCCGGCGTGCTCAACGCCCTGCGCTCACCGGCCCGTTACATCCGGGACGGCGCCGAGACCGTCGCCGAGCGGCCGTGGGAGGCGACGCGGCGGCATGTCGTCGACGGTGAGGCCTTCGAGGTCTACCCCAACCGCGACAGCGTTCCGTTCGTCGAGCAGTACGGGCTGCCGGACACATGGAAGCCGCAGGCCTTTGTGCGCGGCACCCTGCGCCTGGCGGGCTGGCTGCGCGCCTGGGACGCCGTCTTCGAGGAACTGAAGGCCGGTGACGATGCCCGAATCGCCGCACTGGCAGGCGAGTTGGCGGCCACCTACCCCACGACGGACGCCGACCGCGATCGTGTCGTCCTCGCCGTGTCGCTGGACGTGCGCGGCGGGGGCGGGCGGACGTGGTCCGGCAGTTACCTGCTCGACCTGGTGGGGGACGCGGAGGAGAGCGCGATGGCCCGCTGCGTCTCCCGTCCCCTCGCCCTGGGCGTCCGCCACATCCTGGACGGCTCCCTGCCGGCGGGCCTGAACCGCGCCGCCGGGACGGCGGCCCGCTCGGAGGAGTGGTTGCGTGAACTCGCCCTGGAAGGAGTGGAGTTCACCTTGCGCGTGGACCAGTGACCGGCAGCGTTCTCAGGAGTCCGTGACGGCCTCGTTCACGAGCCGCTTGAGGTCCTGGAACAGTGTGTGCGAGGTTCTGGGCCGCACCTGCGTCATGAACTGCACCGTCAGGTCGTGGCGCGGGTCGACCCAGAACGTGGTGGTCGCCACCCCGCTCCAGCCGTAGGCGCCGAGGACGGTCGGGGCCTTCGTCCGTGTCGGGTCGATCACCACCGAGACACCGAGGCCGAAGCCCATGCCGTCGTTGCCGGCCTCGTCATGGGCGGGGCGACTGCCGAAGGCCCGCAGGTCGGCGCCGCCCGGGAGGTGGTTGGACGTCATCAGGTCCACGGTCTCGGGGGCCAGCAGCCGGGTGCCGTCGAGCTCGCCGCGGCGGCGCAGCAGCTCCATGAAGCGATGGACGTCGTGCGCGGAGGCGGCCATACCGCCGCTGCCGGACAGGAAGCGGGGCCGGCCGCGCAGCGGGAGCCCGGGGATCGGCTCGATGCCGCCGCCGTCGGTCTCGCCGTACAACTCCGAAAGCCTCCCCGCCTGTTCGTCGCTCACACAGAACCCGGCGTCGGTCATCCCGAGCGGCCCGAAGATCCGCTCGGCGAAGAACGCGTCGAGCGGCTGCCCGGACACCACCTCGATGACCCGGCCCAGGACGTTCGTGGCGACCGAGTAGTTCCACTGCGTGCCCGGCTCGAACTGCAACGGCAGGCTCGCGTACACGTCGACCGTCCTGGCCAGGTCGGAGCCGGGCAGCACGGCCGACTCCAGGTTGGCGTCGCGGTACAGGGCGTCGACGGGGTGGGTGTGGTAGAAGGCGAAGGTCAGTCCGGCCGTATGGGTCATCAGGTGCCGGACGGTCATCGGTCCCTCGGCGGGGCGGGTCACCGTGTCGGCGCCGGATCCGCTGACATACACCCGGGGCTCGGCGAAGGCGGGCAGGTGGCTGCCCACCGGGTCGTCGAGCGACAGCTTGCCCTCCTCCACCAGCAGCAGCGCGGCCACCGAGGTGACCGGCTTGGTCATGGAGTAGATCCGCCACAGCGTGTCGGCCTCGACGGGCAGCCCCGCCGCGAGGTCCCGATGGCCGTGGGTGGTGAGGTGGGCGACGCGACCGCCACGGGCCACGGACACCAGGTAGCCGGGTATCCGCCCCTCGTCGACATAGTGGGCGAAATGCTGGTCGAGGCGGTCCAGCGCCTTCGCGTCCAGCCCGACCTCACCCGGGTCGACCTCTTGTGTCAGCAGTGCCATCGTTCTCCTCCGAATACGTACGACGAGGGTGCGCTCCGGCATACCCCGGCGGAACGGCCTCTGATCTCATCGTCGCGCAGGAACACGTGTACGGTCCGTCGATTGGCCATGATCGTCTTTCGGCGTGGCCTGCCGCCCCGGCAGCCCCCGGCCCAGCGCCACACCGGCCAGGGCGAGGGCGGCGAAGACACCCAGCGGCAGCCCGGAGCCGCCCCCCGCTCCCATGAGGGCGGTCGCGGCGGCCACGCCCAGCACGGGCCCGACGTTCATCGCGGTCTGCTGAAGCCCGCCCGCCACACCGGCCGACCCGATGGCGGCCTCCCGTACGACGACATGGGTCGCCGCCACCATCACCGTGCCGAACCCGGCCCCCACCAGGGCGAACCCGGCGCAGAGGGCGGGGATGGCCGACGCGCGGGAGAGGACCAGGATCCCGAGCGCCAGGACCGCCATCGCCGCCACGGTCGTACGGCGGGCCCCGGCCCGGCGCAGCAGCACCGCGCAGGTGGGCGCCGCGACCACCATCAGCAGGGCCAGCGGCAGGCTGACCAGAGCGCTGCGGAACGGGTCCAGGCCGAGCGGGCCCTGCAACAGGAAGGTGCCGACGAACAGCGCGCCCGACAGCGCCGCCGACGCGGCCACCAACATGCCGAGCGCCGACCCGACGGCCACCGATCCGATGACGTCGACCGGCAGCAGCGGACTCGCGGCACGGCGCTCGTGCCGGACGAAGGCCACGCCGGTGACCGCGGCGGTCGCGGCCGTGAAGGCCCACCCCGGCAGTGCGACGAGGGAGTGGACCAGACAGGCCAGGGCCACCGCGAGCAGGAGCGCTCCGGGCAGGTCGAGCCGGGCCGGGGAGGGTGGGCGCGGGGGCCGTACGGTCAGGGCGAGCAGACCGAGGACGAGGGCGGGGACGACATTCAGCAGGAACACGGCGCGCCAGCCCGGCCCCGCCACCAGCGCCCCGCCCACCACCGGCCCGGCGGCGGCCGCCACCCCGATCGCGGCGGTCCGTACGGCGATCGGCGCCCGCAGCCGGTCGGGCGGGAACGCGGCCCGCAGCATCCCGAGCGTGGCCGGTTGCAGCAGCGCACCGAACACGCCCTGCACGACCCGTAGTCCGATCACCCAGCCGACGCCGGGCGCCACCGCGATGCCGGCCGACGCCGCCCCGAAGCCGAGCATGCCGATGCCGAAGAGCCGATGGTGCCCGTACCGGTCGCCGAGCCGCCCGGCGAACACCAACAGGCTTGCCACCGCGATCAGATAGCCGGTGCTGGTCCACTGGACCTGCGCGAAGGAGGCGTCCAGGCCGCGTCGCAGGCTGGGCTGGGCGACGGTCAGGACGGTCCCGTCGAGTGCGACGATCACGGCGCCGACGACGCTGCTCGCGAGAGTGAGTCGCGGGTTCACTCGCCCACCGGCCCGAGGTGCGCCTCCAGGGACGACCGCAGCAAGGGCCCGAAGTCATCCGTATCCGTGGCGAGTTGGAGACTTCCCCAGCCCCACAGCTGCGCGATGCCGTGCAGGTTGGCCCACAACGCACCCGCGACGAGCCGGGCGTCGGCGTCGGGACGCACCTGGACGACCAGCTCCACCAGGCGGCCGAAGAGCGGCAGGCTGGTGTCCCGCAGCCCCAGGTGACCGCTTTCCAGCAGATCGTGACGGAACATCAGCTCGTACATGCCGCGATTGCCCAGCGCGAACTCCAGATAGACCCGCCCCAGCGCGGACACCTGGGCCCGCGGGCTCGCCGTACCGTCCTCGACCGCCGCGGTCGCCCGCCGACCCAGCTCCTCGAACCCGCGTCGTGCGATGGCCGACAGCAGCTCCAGGTGGGTGGCGAAGTAGCGGCGCGGGGCGCCGTGCGAGACGCCGGCCCGGCGGGCGATCTCCCGCAGGGTGAGCGCCTGGGCGCCCTCGCGGGTCACGAGATCCACGCCGACGTCGATGAGCCGGGCCCGAAGTCCTGATTCGGATTCCTGCATAGACAGTGTCTACCATGATCGAGTAGACAGTGTCTACGCTGGGCGGGCGAAGGAGGGAATGGGCAGGCCGCTCGACGCGGTTGCTCCAGACATGACTCAGGACGCCACCCAGAACGCACTGCTCGCACTGTTCTCCGAGAGCCACGGCGGGGTGCTGGTCACCCTCAAACGCGACGGCCGGCCGCAGCTGTCGAACGTCAGCCACGCCTACTACCCCGACGAGCGGATCATCCGCGTCTCGATCACCGACGACCGCGCCAAGACCCGCAACCTGCGCCGGGACCCCCGGGCGTCGTACCACGTCACGACCCCCGACCGGCGGGCGTACACCGTCGCCGAGGGCACGGCCGACCTGGCGCCGGTCGCTCAGGACCCGTACGACGCCACGGTCGAGGAGCTCGTCCGCCTCTACCGGGACGTCCTGGGTGAGCATCCCGACTGGGAGGACTTCCGGGCGGCGATGGTCCGGGACGGGCGGCTGGTGCTTCGGCTGCGGGTGGAGCGGGTGTACGGCATCGCGAAGGGCGCCAACCGGGGCTGAGCCTCCGTCACCTCCCCTGCCTGCCGTTAGGGTTGATCACCTGGGAGTGACGTGGAGACACGGGCGGGGGAGTGCGCGGCATGATGGATCCGATTTCGCTGGGCGCGATCGGCGTGGTGCTCGGAGCGGTCGGAACGGGCATGGCGAACGAAGCCGGCAAGTGGCCTGGGAGTCGGCGGGCGGCCTCGTCCGCCGTGACGGCATCCTCGACGCCCGCCTGACACACCCCGCCGGGCCGGAGGACTAGGGCGCTGGGCGGAGGGCCTATGACCGATGGCCCGGCGCACGGGAGCCGCCTACGCTGCCGAGCGGATCAATGCCGATCAGATGGAGGGTCGATCATGCCGGTCAACGGCCGCAGCCACATCCGTATCGCCCGTCCGTCCAGGGATCTCGCCGCGGCGGAGCGGTTCTGGGTCGAAGGGCTGGGACTCGCTGTCGTATGGCGGGCCGTGGGCGGCGGGGAACCGGGCGAGCACGACCTGTTGATGCTGGGCTGGCCGGACGCCGGCTGGCATCTGGAACTCGTCCACGAGGCCGCCCACCCGGTCGAACCCCGCCCGACCGAGGAGGACCTCCTCGTCGTCTACGTGGACGGGCCCGTGCCGGACGACCTGGTGGCCCGGCTGGAGCGGCACGGCGGCAAGCGGGTCGTGTCGCCGAACCCGTACTGGAACGAGTGGGGCGTCACGATCGAGGACCCGGACGGGTACCGGCTGGTGCTGTGCAGGAGGGGCTGGTCGAACGCGTAGCGCCGCGACACGTCACGACTCGGGCCCTCGGAGCTGTCTCTGCGTCCGAGGACCCGAGTGGTGGAGTGGCCGGGTGACCGGGTGACCGGGTGACCGGGTGACCGGTGGGGTGAGCCAGCGGATCAGGCCGCGACGCTCTCCCGCTGGGCCGTCTTGTCGGAGGCGCGTTCGCCGAGCTGTTCCGTCGGGACCTTCGCGGTCTCGCGGGCGGTGAGCGCGGCCACGATCGGAGGCACGCACAGGGCCGCCGTGAAGAGGGCCACCGCGGACCAGTCGTCGCCGTTCGGGCCGGCGATCTGCGCGGCGAAGGTGACCGCGAAACCGGCGACCGCGAAGCCGATCTGGGTGCCGATGGCCATGCCGGACAGCCGGACCCGGGTGGAGAACATCTCGCCGTAGAAGGAGGGCCACACGCCGTTCGCGGCGCTGTAGACCACACCGAAGGCGACGATGCCCAGAACCAGGGTCAGCGGGTAGGAGCCGGTGGAGATCGCCCACAGGTAGAGGAACATCGTCACCGCGCTGCCGGCCGCGCCGATCAGGTACACCGGACGGCGCCCGATGCGGTCCGAGAGCGCGGCCCACAGCGGGATCGCGCCGAGCGCGACCAGGTTGGCGAGCGCGCCCACCCACAACATGGCGGACCTGTCCATCCCGACCGAGTCGCTGGTGGCGTACGACAGCGCCCACACCGTGAAGATCGTGCTGACCGAGGCGACCAGGGCACCGGCGATCACCCGCAGCACATCCGCCCAGTGCTCCCGCATCAGCACGGCGAGCGGCAGCTTGACGACACCCTCGGCGGCGGCCTGCCGCTCGAAGGCCGGCGTCTCCTCCAGCTTGCGGCGGATGACGTACCCGACGACGGCGACCGCGATGCTCATCCAGAACGGAACCCGCCAGCCCCACGACAGCAGCTGCTCCTCCGGGAGCGCGGCGACCGGGATGAAGACCAGGGTGGCCAGCAACTGCCCGCCCTGGGTGCCGCTCAGCGTGAAGCTGGTGAAGAAGCCGCGCCGGTGTGGTGGCGCGTGTTCCAAGGTCATCGAGTTGGCGCTGGCCTGCTCGCCGGCCGCCGAGATGCCCTGGAGCACCCGGCACAGCACCAGCAGCACGGGGGCGAGCGTGCCGACCTGGTCGCGGGTCGGCAGACAGCCGATGAGGAACGTCGACACACCCATCAGGATCAGCGTGAAGACCATGATCTTCTTACGCCCCAGCCGGTCGCCGTAGTGACCGAGGAATAGCGCGCCGACCGGCCGGGCCGCGTACGCCACGCCGAACGTGGCCAGCGAGAGCAGGGTCGCCGTCGCCGGGTCGGACTCGTCGAAGAAGACCTCGGGGAAGATCAGCGCGGCGGCGCTGCCGTAGATGAAGAAGTCGTAGTACTCCAGGGCGCTGCCGATCCAGGCAGCCGTGGCCGCTTTCTTCGGCTGGCCGACGGCGGTGTCGGGGACGGACACAGGGGTGCTCCTTCGAGGGGACTCCACCATATGGGGGAGCGAGTGCAGAGGAGAGGCGCCGGATCCCTGGGGTGACGGGTCGGCCGACCGGGAGCTACCCGGTTAATTAACCCACTGGATAGTTAGTAGCGGATGGCTACGGATGTTGCGCCGAGGTTTCCCGAGTGTCAAGAGGTCGAGCCGAAGGATCTCGCCTGTCGGCCCTCGGTCAGTCCTCGGCCCGCGGTGCCGTCAGGTACGCGATCACCATGTCGCCGAGCATCGTGCGGTAGTGCTCGCGCTGCGCCGGATCCACCAGGTCACGGCCGAACAGGGCACCGAAGGTGTGCCGGTTGGAGACCCGGAAGAAGCAGAAGGAACTGATCATCGCGTGCAGGTCGACGGCGTCCACGTCGGCCGTGAACAGGCCGGACCGCTGCCCCGACGCCAGGATCCGGCGGATCACGTCCAGTGCGGGTGAGCCGATCTTGCCGAGCTTCTCGGAGGCGGCGATGTGCTCGGCCCCGTGGATGTTCTCGATGCTGACCAGGCGGATGAAGTCGGGGTGCTGCTCGTGGTGGTCGAAGGTCAGCTCCGCCAGCCGGCGGATGGCCGCGACCGGGTCCAGATGCTCGACGTCGAGCTGCTGCTCGGTCTCCCGGATCACGCCGTACGCCCGCTCCAGCACGGCTGTGAACAGCTGTTCCTTGCCGCCGAAGTAGTAGTAGATCATCCGCTTCGTGGTGCTGGTCCGGGCGGCGATGTCGTCGACCCGGGCCCCCGCGAAGCCGACCCGGGCGAACTCCTGCGTCGCGACGTCGAGGATCTCGGCCTGGGTGCGGGCGGCGTCACGGGTCCGCCCGTTGCTGCGTGCCGGCTCTTCGACGCTGGTCATCGGCTTCCTTCGGCGAGGGGTGAGCGCGCCCCGGTGGCCCACCCGCGTGCCGGTGATTGTAGAAGCCCGGTCGTCTCCCGTGTCGGGGCAGGCCTTCCCAGGCTCCGGTCCGCCTGCTATTACTAACTCACCAGTTCGTACATTAGTGAGCCGCTCAGGAGGTCCACCGGTGGGCAAGGACGCCAAGGACTCATATCTCGTCGGGCTGATCGGCTCCGGCATCGGACCGTCGCTCAGCCCGGCGCTGCACGAGCGGGAGGCCGACCGGCAGGGTCTGCGCTATCTGTACCGGCTCATCGACATCGACACGCTCGGCGTCCCGCCGCAGGCGGTGGGCGACCTGGTGCGGGCCGCCCGCGACCTCGGTTTCGACGGGCTCAACATCACGCACCCGTGCAAGCAGCTCGTCATCGAGCACCTGGACGCACTCGCCCCGCAGGCCGAGGCGCTGGGCGCGGTCAACACCGTGGTCTTCGAGGACGGCAGGGCCGTCGGCCACAACACGGACGTCACCGGTTTCGCCGCGTCGTTCGCGCGCGGGCTGCCGGACGTGCCGCTGGAGCGGGTCGTGCAGCTGGGTGCCGGGGGAGCGGGGGCGGCCGTCGCACACGCCATGCTGACACTGGGCGCCGAGCGGGTCACCGTCGTGGACGCGCTGCGTGACCGGGCCGGCGATCTCGCCGCGGCGCTGAACGGGCACTTCGGCGCGGGCCGGGCGGTCGGCGCCACCCCGGACGCACTGCGCACCCTGATCGGTCGCGCCGACGGCCTCGTCCACGCCACCCCCACCGGCATGGCAGCCCACCCCGGCCTGCCCCTCCCGGCCGAGCTGCTCCACCCGGGGCTGTGGGTCGCCGAGGTCGTCTACCGCCCGCTGGAGACGGAGCTGCTGCGCACGGCCCGGGCGCTGGGCTGCGCCACCCTCGACGGGGGCGGCATGGCGGTCTTCCAGGCCGTGGACGCGTTCCGCTTGTTCACCGGGCGTGAGCCCGACAGCACGCGCATGCTCGCGGACATCGCCGAGCTCGCCGAACGCGCGGGCGCCGTAGGAACCCCCAGCTAGCAGAGTCAGGAAGAGGTACCGGCATGCGAACTTCCATCGCCACCGTCTCCCTCAGCGGATCCCTCACCGAGAAGCTCACGGCCGCCTCCCGGGCCGGCTTCGACGGCGTGGAGATCTTCGAGAACGACCTGCTGGCCAGCCCGCTGACCCCGGAGGAGATCCGGGCGCGCTGTGCGGATCTGGGGTTGAGCGTCGACCTCTACCAGCCGATGCGGGACATCGAGGCCGTGCCCGCCGACGAGTTCGCCCGCGGTCTGCGCCGCGCCCGGCACAAGTTCGAGGTGATGCGGCGGCTCGGCGCCGACACCGTCCTCGTCTGCTCCAGCGTGCACCCGCTCGCCGTGGACGACGACGCGCTCGCCGCGTACCACCTGCGCCAACTCGCCGACCTGGCCCAGGAGTTCGGCCTCCGGGTGGCGTACGAGGCACTCGCCTGGGGGCGGCACGTCAGCACGTACGACCACGCCTGGCGCATCGTCGAGGCGGCCGACCACCCGGCCCTCGGCACCTGCCTGGACAGCTTCCACATTCTGTCCCGTGGCTCGGACCCCAAGGGCATCGAGGACATCCCCGGCGAGAAGATCTTCTTCCTCCAGCTCGCCGACGCCCCGCTGCTCGCGATGGACGTCCTCCAGTGGAGCCGCCACTACCGCTGCTTCCCCGGCCAGGGCGGCTTCGACGTCGCCGGCCTCGTCCGCCACGTCCTGCGCACGGGATACGACGGCCCCCTCTCCCTGGAGGTCTTCAACGACGTCTTCCGCCAGGCCGAGGCCGGCCCGACCGCCGTCGACGCCCACCGCTCCCTCCTGGTCCTCCAGGAGACGGTCGGCGTCGCCACCCCGCCCGCGCCCGTCGTCCCCACCGGCATCGCCTTCGCCGAACTGGTCACGCCCGACGCCGAACCGGTCTCGGCCGTCCTCGGCGCCCTGGGCTTCGCCCGCACCGCACGGCACCGCAGCAAGCCGGTCGACCTGTGGCAGCAAGGCGAGGCCAGGATCCTGGTCAACACCTCCGGCGCCGCACGCCGGGACGGCACCGGGCTCGCCGCGATCGGCCTTGAGTCACCCGACCCGACCGGCGCCGCCCGCCGCGCCGAGGCCCTCCTGGCCCCCGTACTGCCCCGGCGCCGCGCCCCTGAGGACGCCCCGCTCGACGCGGTCGCGGCACCCGACGGCACGGAACTCTTCTTCTGCGCGACCCAGCGGAACGAACTGCCCAACTGGCGCGCCGACTTCACGGACGTCGCCCACCGGGCCGGGACCCCGGGCGTCCACGGCATCGACCATCTCGCCCTCACCCAGCCCTGGCACCACTTCGACGAGGCGACCCTCTTCCACCGCAGCGTCCTCGGCCTGCACGCCCAGGAGAGCGTCGACGTCGCCGACCCGTACGGCCTGATGCGCAGCCGCGCCGTCACCAACGCCGACGAAAGTGTGCGGATCGCCCTGAGCGTGGGCGCGGCGCCGACCGACGACACGGTGCACGCCCAGCACATCGCGCTGACCACGGACGACGTGGTCGCCGCAGCGCGCCGCTTCCGGGCGGCGGGCGGCCGGCTGCTGCCGATCCCCGCCAACTACTACGACGATCTGGCGGCGCGGTACGAGTTCCCGGACGGCGAGCTGGAGACGTATCGCGAGCTGGGCATCCTCTACGACCGTGACGCGCACGGCGAGTTCCGGCACTGCTACACCGTGACGGTCGGCCGCGTCTTCTTCGAGCTGGCGCAGCGCGACGGCTACCGGGGCTACGGCGCCCAGAACGCGCCGGTGCGGCTGGCCGCCCAGCACGCGGGGCGGCCGGTCCGATGACGGGAGTCACTGGCGGCTGACGGTCCGGGTGACACCGGCGATGACCGTGGTGGCCAGGATCCAGCCGGTGAGGACGAGGACGTACGCCAGGGCCTGCTGTCCGCCCTCCGGGGCGAAGGCCGGTTCCTGCCCGAAGGAGATCACCGGGAGCAGCAGGTCGAGCGTGTAGAACACCGGGTTGAAGTGCGGTGCCTCGTCCGCCTTCAACGGCGGGGGCGCGTCCAGCGCGAAGGCCACCGACCCGATGGCGAGCAGCGACAGCAGCCAGCCCAGGGCCCGCATCGGCCGGAACCCGTAGCCGACGGTGGCGTCCTGGACGTGACCCCACAGGCGGCCGTACCAGGGCAGGGTGGTGCGGTGGCGGCGCTGCTTGGCGAGCTGGACGAGACGGGCGGCGTGATCGTCGCCGGTGCGGCGGTAGGAGGCCGTCAACTGCTCGTATCCGTGCGGGTCGAACGTGTCGCCGTCCCGCTCCAGCATGGGCAGTCGGTGCTCCGGCGGCACGTGCGGGGTCAGGGAGACGTACGTGAGGTCGAGTATGCGGACCTGGTCCGACAGCATCTCGGGTGCCAGGTTCAGGTGGTCTATCTGGGAGCGCCGCAGGTTCAGCATGCCTTCCATCGGCGGGCCCTTGCGCAGCCACACCTCGCCGATGACACAGCTACTCGCATGCAACGCGGTACCGCCGGGGTTGGACAGCCGGCTGTAGAGCAGGTCGAGCAGACCGGGTATGCGGGCGCCGCGCAGATCGATCCGGCCGTGCGCGCCCAGACGCCTGCACAGGACGTTGGCGCCCACCTCCAGGGCCTCGGCGTGGAGCACAAGGCCGCCGGGCCGCCGGAGTTCGGCGTTCTCCAGGCGGAGCGAGCCGCTCACTGTGGCGCCGTCGAGCCGGATCTCTCCGTGCGTACGCAGACGCGACGCGCACAGGTCCTCGCCGACGGTCACCTGGTGGAGCTGGAGGACGGGGGCCTCGGTCCCCTCCGGCACGATGATCTCGGCACCCTCCAGACACAACGCCCCGGCGATCTGCGCCCCGCCGAGCCGTACCCGCCCCCTGAACCGGCAGCTCGTCAGCCGCAGCCCTCCGTCGACCCGCATCCGCGCGCCCGCCAGACCGGGCAGCCGGGACCCGGTCAGATTGAGGTACTTCAGCTGGGCGCCGGAGAGGTCCGGAACCTCTTCGAAGTGACAGTGGCTCAGGCGGGCGACGCTGTCGATCGTCGCGTACCGCACGTCCAGCACACCGGCGATCCGCGCGCCCGCCACCTTGAGGGCGGCCACCTCGCCGCTCTCCACCGGCCCGTCGAGCAGCAGTGCCCTCAACACCGCGGCGCGCACGGTCCGTTGCGGTCCCCAGTCGGCGCCGTCGGGCGCGCTGTCGTCCTCCGCCGTACGGAAGTCCACGGCTTCGCCCCGGGGAAAGGCCTGCCACACCCGCAGCTCGGCCGGCGTCAGATCGTTGATCTCCATCAGCGGGGACTCTGACGCCGGCCTGCCGAACCTGTCAACTCCGCCAGGGGGGTTACGGCCGGGTGTTCCACTCGGCGATCACAGGCCGACCGTGCTCCGTCGACAGCCGGCTCACCGTGCCCGTCGCCAGCTGGAACAGGCGCCCCTCCGCCGGGGCGAGCCCCAGTCGGCGGGCGGTCACCACGCGCAGGAAGTGACCGTGGGCCACGAGGACGGCATCGCCGTCGAGCAGCGCCACGTCCACCCGCGAGAGCACCCGGTCGGCCCGCGCGCCCACCTCGGCCGGGGATTCCCCGGGGTGACCGTCCGGGCCCGGTGGCACCCCGTCGGTCCACAGGTACCAGTCGGGGCGGGAGCGGTGGATGGTGACGGTGGTGACGCCCTCGTAGCCGCCGTAGTCCCATTCGTGCAGGTCCGGGTCCGGTACGGCCCCGGCGACGCCCGCCAGTTCGGCGGTGCGGACCGCGCGGCGCAGCGGGCTGGTCAGGGCCAGGGAGAAGGTCCGGCCGGAGAGGAGCGGGGCAAGGGACTTGGCCTGCTCCTCTCCGGCTTGCGTGAGGGGGAGGTCGGTCCAGCTGGTGTGCTGTCCCGACCTGCTCCACTCCGTCTCACCGTGGCGGACCAGTAGGAGATCCCCCACGGCGGGCTACTCCTTCGACTCGACGGCGTGCCCGCCGAACTGGTTGCGCAGCGCCGCGATCATCTTCATCTGCGGGGAGTCGTCCTGGCGGGACGCGAACCGCGCGAAGAGGGAGGTGGTGATCGCCGGGAGCGGCACCGCGTGGTCGATGGCGGCTTCCACCGTCCAGCGTCCCTCGCCGGAGTCCTGGGCGAAGCCCTTCAGCTTCTCCAGGTGCTCGTCCTCGTCGAGCGCGTTGACCGCGAGGTCCAGCAGCCAGGAACGGATGACGGTGCCGTCCTGCCAGGAGCGGAAGACCTCCCGGACGTTGTCCACCGACTCGACCTTCTCCAGCAGCTCCCAGCCCTCGGCGTAGGCCTGCATCATGGCGTACTCGATGCCGTTGTGGACCATCTTCGCGAAGTGCCCGGCGCCCACCTTGCCCGCGTGGACGTACCCGTACGGCCCCTCCGGCTTGAGCGCCTCGAAGATCGGCTTGAGCCGGTCGACGTGCTCCTTCTCGCCGCCCACCATCAGGGCGTAGCCGTTCTTCAGGCCCCACACGCCGCCGGAGACGCCCGCGTCGACGAAGCCGATGCCGTGCTTGCTCAGCTCCTGGGCGTGCTTCTCGTCGTCCGTCCAGCGGGAGTTGCCGCCGTCGACCACCGTGTCGTACGGCTTGAGGAGGCTGCCCAGCTGGTCGATCACCAGCTGGGTGGGGTGGCCGGCCGGGACCATGACCCACACCGTGCGCGGCGCGTCGAGTTGGTCGACGAGGTCGGCCAGGCTCGCGACGTCGGACAGTTCGGGGTTGGTGTCGTAGCCGACGACCGTGTGGCCGGCGTTGCGCAGGCGCTCGCGCATGTTGCCGCCCATCTTGCCGAGACCAACAAGACCGATCTGCATGTCAGTTCACTTCCTTGAGTTCACGGTAGGCGGCCACGAGGGCGGCGGTGGAGGGGTCGAGGCCGGGGACCGAGCCCGCCGCGGCAGCGGCTGATGTAAACGCTTCGGTGAGGGCGGGCTCGACGCGCTTGGCGAGGACCTTGCCCAGCTCGACGCCCCACTGGTCGAAGGAGTCGATGTTCCAGACGGCGCCCTGCACGAACACCTTGTGCTCGTAGAGGGCGACCAGCTGGCCGAGGACCGACGGGGTCAGCTCGGGGGCGAGGATCGTGGTGGTGGGGTGGTTGCCGAGGAAGGTGCGGTGCGGGACCTGCTCCTCGGGCACGCCCTCCGCGCGCACCTCGTCCGCGGTCTTGCCGAAGGCGAGCGCCTGGCCCTGCGCGAAGAGGTTCGCCATCAACAGGTCGTGCTGCGCCTTGAGTTCGTCGCTCAGTTCCGCGACCGGACGGGCGAAGCCGATCAGGTCGGCCGGGATCAGCCGGGTGCCCTGGTGGATCAGCTGGTAGTAGGCGTGCTGCCCGTTGGTGCCGGGCGTGCCCCACACCACGGGACCGGTCTCCCAGTCCACAGCCTGCCCGTCGCGGTCGACCGACTTGCCGTTGGACTCCATGTCGAGCTGCTGGAGATACGCCGTGAACTTCGACAGGTAGTGCGAGTACGGCAGCACCGCATGGGATTCGGCGCCGAGGAAATTGCCGTACCAGATGCCCAACAGGCCCAGGATCACCGGGGCGTTGGCCTCGATGGGCGCGGTGCGGAAGTGCTCGTCGACGGTGTGGAAGCCGTCGAGCATCTCCCGGAAGCGCTCCGCGCCGATGGCGATCATCAGGGACAGGCCGATCGCCGAGTCGTAGGAGTAGCGGCCGCCGACCCAGTCCCAGAACTCGAACATGTTGTCCGGGTCGATGCCGAAGTCCGTCACCTTCTCGGCGTTCGTCGACAGGGCGACGAAGTGCCTGGCGACCGCCTTGTCCTCGCCGCCGAGCCCGGCCAGCAGCCAGGAGCGGGCCGAGGTGGCGTTGGTGATCGTCTCGATCGTGGTGAACGTCTTGGACGCGACGATGAACAGCGTCTCCGCCGGGTCCAGGTCACGGACCGCCTCGTGGAGGTCGGCGCCGTCCACGTTGGACACGAACCGGAACGTCAACTCCCGTGCCGTGAACGGGCGAAGAGCCTCGTACGCCATCGCGGGCCCGAGGTCGGAGCCGCCGATGCCGATGTTGACGACATTGCGGATACGGCGGCCGGTGTGGCCGGTCCACTCGCCGGAGCGGACGCGGTCCGCGAACGCGCTCATCTTGTCGAGCACCGCGTGGACCTGGGGCACGACGTTCTCGCCGGCCACCTCGATCACGGCCTCGCGCGGCGCCCGCAGCGCGGTGTGCAGCACGGCCCGGTCCTCGGTCACGTTGATCCGCTCGCCGCGGAACATCGCGTCCCGCAGCCCGGTCACGTCGGTCGCGACGGCCAGTTCCCGCAGCAGGGCGAGCGTCTCGTCGGTGATCAGCTGCTTGGAGTAGTCGATGCGCAGATCACCGACGCGTACGACGTACCGCTCGGCGCGGGAGGGGTCGGCCGCGAACAGCTCACGCAGCCGCGGGCGCTGGAGCGCGTCCGCGCGGTGGTCCTCCAGGGCCGCCCACTCGGGGCGCCGGGTGAGCCTGGCAGTCTCAGACATGAGAGGGGTTCTCCTTGGTGGCCTCGCCCCGCAGGGCGACGGCGTACATCTCGTCCGCGTCGAGGCGCCTGAGCTCCTCGGCGATGAGTTCGGAGGTGGTGCGGACCTTCAGCGCCAGGGTGCGGGACGGCTGGTCCGGCAGGGACAGCGTGGCCAGCGGACCCTCGGGACGGTCGATGACGATCTCACCGTTCTCGGTGCCCAGACGCACGCCGGTCACGACCGGTCCGGCGGTGACGACGCGCTCGGCGGTGACGTGGAGGCGGGCCTCCAGCCAGCGGGCCAGCAGCTCGGCGGCCGGGTTGTCGGCCTCGGCCTCCACGACGGCCGAGATGATCGGCACCCGGGCCTGGTCCAGGGCCGCGGCCAGCATGGAGCGCCACGGGGTGAGCCGGGTCCAGGCGAGGTCGGTGTCGCCGGGCGCGTAGGAGCGCGCGCGGGCCTCCAGCTCCGCCTGCGGGTTCTCGGTGGTGTACAGGTCGGTGATCCGGCGCTGCGCCAGCGCGCCCAGCGGGTCCTTCGCGGGGTTCTCCGGTGCCTCAACCGGCCACCACACCACGACCGGCGCGTCCGGCAGCAGCAGCGGCAGCACCACCGAGTCGGCGTGCTCGGACACCTCGCCGTACATGCGCAGCACGACCGTCTCACCGGTCCCGGCGTCGGCGCCCACCCGGACCTCGGCGTCGAGGTGCGAGCGGGTGCGGTCGCGCGGGGTGCGGGCGTGCCGCTTGATCACGACCAGGGTGCGGGCGGGGTGCTCGTGCGAGGCCTCCTCGGCCGCCTTGATCGAGTCGTACGCGTTCTCCTCGTCCGTGACGATCACCATCGTCAGGACCATGCCCACGGCCGGCGTGCCGATCGCGCGGCGGCCCTGCACCAGCGCCTTGTTGATCTTGCTTGCCGTGGTGTCGGTCAGGTCGATCTTCATGGCCTGCGCCAGCTCCGTCCGTCTCGTGCGAGCATCTCGTCGGCTTCCTCGGGTCCCCAGCTCCCGGACGCGTACTGCGCCGGCTTGCCATGGGTGTCCCAGTACTCCTCGATCGGGTCGAGGATCTTCCAGGACTCTTCCACTTCCTGGTGACGGGGGAACAGATTGGCGTCCCCGAGAAGGACATCCAGGATGAGCCGCTCGTACGCCTCCGGGCTGGACTCCGTGAACGACTCGCCGTACGCGAAGTCCATCGTGACGTCCCGGATCTCCATCGAGGTGCCCGGCACCTTGGAGCCGAACCGCACCGTCATGCCCTCGTCCGGCTGGACGCGGATGACGATCGCGTTCTGGCCGAGCTCCTCGGTGGCGGTGGAGTCGAACGGGGAGTGCGGCGCCCGCTGGAAGACGACCGCGATCTCGGTGACCCGCCGCCCGAGCCGCTTGCCGGTGCGCAGGTAGAACGGCACGCCCGCCCAGCGCCGGTTGTCGACGTTCAGCTTGACGGCGGCGTAGGTGTCGGTCTTCGACCGCGGGTCGATACCGTCCTCCTGGAGGTACCCGAGCACCTGCTCGCCGCCCTGCCAGCTCGCCGCGTACTGCCCGCGCACGGTGTGCTCGCCCAGGTCCTGAGGCAGCTTCACCGCCTTGAGTACCTTCAGCTTCTCGGTGAGCAGCGAGGCGGCGTCGAAGGCGGCCGGCTCCTCCATGGCCGTCAGCGCCATCAGCTGGAGCAGGTGGTTCTGGATGACGTCACGGGCCGAGCCGATGCCGTCGTAGTAGCCCGCCCGGCCGCCGATGCCGATGTCCTCGGCCATCGTGATCTGTACGTGGTCGACATACGACCGGTTCCAGATCGGCTCGAACATCTGGTTGGCGAACCGCAACGCCAGGATGTTCTGGACGGTCTCCTTGCCCAGGTAGTGGTCGATGCGGAAGACCTGCTCCGGGTCGAACACGTCGTGCACGATCGCGTTCAGCTCACGCGCGCTGGTGAGGTCGTGGCCGAACGGCTTCTCGATGACCGCCCGCCGCCAGGACCCCTCGGGGGCGTCCGCCAGCCCGTGCTTCTTCAGCTGCTGCACGACGTTCGGGAAGAACTTCGGCGGCACGGAGAGATAGAAGGCGTAGTTGCCGCTCGTACCGCGGGCCTTGTCGAGCTCGTCGACGGTGCCGCGCAGCTGCTCGAACGCCTCGTCGTCGTCGAAGGCACCCGGGATGAACCGCATGCCCTCGGAGAGCTGCTGCCAGACCTCCTCGCGGAACTCCGTACGGGCGTGCTCGCGCACCGAGTCGTGCACGACCTGCGCGAAGTCCTGGTCCTCCCAGTCCCGGCGGGCGAACCCGACGAGGGAGAAGCCCGGCGGCAGCATCCCGCGGTTGGCGAGGTCGTACACGGCCGGCATCAGCTTCTTGCGGGACAGGTCGCCGGTGACCCCGAAGATGACGAGCCCGGACGGGCCCGCGATACGGGGCAGACGGCGGTCGCGCGGGTCGCGCAGGGGGTTGTCCCAGTCGGAGATCATTCTGCGTCAGCTCCCTTGCTGCCGAGGGACTTCTCGACGGCGTCCAACAGGTCCTGCCACGCCACCTCGAACTTGGCGACGCCCTCGTCCTCCAACCGGGTGACGACCTCGTCGTACGAGATCCCCAGCGTCTCCACGGCGGCCAGGTCGGCACGGGCCTGCGCGTAACCGCCGGTGACGGTGTCGCCGGTGATCTCGCCGTGGTCGGCGGTGGCGTCGAGCGTGGCTTCGGGCATCGTGTTGACAGTGCCCGGCGCGACCAGCTCATCCACGTACAGGGTGGACTTGTACGCCGGATCCTTCACGCCGGTGGAGGCCCACAGAGGGCGCTGCTTGTTGGCCTTGGCACCGGCGAGGGCGGCCCAGCGGTCACCCACGCGTGTCGAGTTGTCGGCAGAGCCGAACCGATCCTCGTATGCCTCGTAGGCGAGGCGGGCGTTGGCGAGCGCGGCCCTGCCCTTGAGCGCGAGGGCCTCGTCCGTGCCGATCGCGGTCAGCCGCTTGTCGATCTCGCTGTCGACACGGGAGACGAAGAAGGAGGCGACGGAGTGGATGCCGGACAGGTCCAGGCCGTTCGCGGCGGCCTTCTCCAGACCGGCGAGGTAGGCGTCCATGACCTCGCGGTAGCGCTCCAGGGAGAAGATCAGCGTGACGTTGACGCTGATGCCCTGGCCGATGACCTCGGTGATGGCGGGGAGTCCGGCCTTGGTCGCCGGGATCTTGATCATCACGTTGGGCCGGTCGACCAGCCAGGCCAGCTGCCGGGCCTCGGCGATCGTGGCCGTCGTGTCGTGGGCGAGCCGCGGGTCGACCTCGATGGAGACCCGGCCGTCCCGGCCGTCGGTGGCGTCGTAGACGGGCCGCAGGATGTCGGCGGCGGCGCGCACGTCCGCGGTGGTCATCATGCGCACGGCCTCGTCGACCGTGACGCCGCGCACCGCGAGGTCGGCGAGCTGCTCCTCGTAGCCCTCGCCGGAGCCGATGGCGGCCTGGAAGATGGACGGGTTGGTGGTGACGCCGACGACGTTCTTGCCGGCGACGAGTTCGGCGAGGTTGCCGGACTCGATCCGCTTGCGCGACAGGTCGTCCAGCCAGATCGAGACGCCTTCGTCGGAGAGGCGCTTGAGGGTGCCGGCGGTCGCGGTGGTCGCGGTCGCTTCGGTGGTCACAGTGATCAACTTCCTTCTGGCGTTCGGATCAACCGCGGGCGGCGGCCAGCGATTCGCGGGCTGCGGCGGCGACGTTCTCGGGGGTGAAGCCGTACTCGGCGAACAGGGTCCCGGCATCGGCGGAGGCACCGAAGTGCTCCAGGGAGACGATGCGTCCCGCGTCGCCCACGAACCGGTACCAGGTGAGCCCGATACCGGCCTCGACGGCGACCCGCGCCTTCACGGCCGGCGGCAGGACACTCTCGCGGTATTCGCGCGGCTGCTCCTCGAACCACTCCACGGACGGCATCGACACCACCCGGGTACCGATCCCGTCGGCCTCCAACCGCTCCCGCGCGGCGACGGCGAGCTGGACCTCGGAACCGGTGGCGACGAGGATCACCTCGGGCGTCTCGCCGGAGGACTCCTTCAGGACGTAACCGCCCTTCGCCGTATCGGGGTTGACCGGGAGCGTCGGCACCCCCTGGCGGGTGAGCGCGAGCCCGTGCGGGGCCGGGTTGGTGGAGTGCCGCTTGAGGATCTCGGCCCAGGCGACCGCGGTCTCGTTGGCGTCGGCCGGGCGGACGACGTTCAGGCCCGGGATGGCGCGCAGCGAGGCCAGGTGCTCGACCGGCTGGTGGGTCGGGCCGTCCTCGCCGAGGCCGACGGAGTCGTGCGTCCAGACGTACGTCACCGGCAGCTGCATCAGGGCCGACATGCGCACGGCGTTGCGCATGTAGTCGGAGAACACCAGGAACGTACCCCCGTAGATGCGGGTGTTGCCGTGCAGGGCGATGCCGTTCATCTCGGCGGCCATGGAGAACTCGCGGATGCCGAAGTGGACGGTACGGCCGTACGGGTCGGCCTCCGGCAGCGGGTTGCCCTTCGGCAGGAACGAACTCGTCTTGTCGATGGTGGTGTTGTTGGAGCCGGCCAGGTCGGCCGAGCCGCCCCACAGCTCCGGGACCACGGCGCCGACGGCCTGGAGCACCTTGCCGGAGGCGGCACGGGTGGCGACCGACTTGCCCTCCTCGAAGACCGGCAGGGCGTCCTCCCAGCCCTCGGGCAGCTGCCCGGCGACGATCCGGTCGAACAGCAGGGCGCGCTCGGGGTTGGCGGAGCGCCAGGCGCCGAGCTGCTTGTCCCAGGCCGCGTGCGCCTCGGCGCCCCGGTCCAGGGCACGGCGGGCGTGGGCGAGGACCTCGTCGGCGACCTCGAAGCTCTGCTCGGGGTCGAAACCGAGGATGCGCTTGGTGGCGGCGATCTCGTCGGCGCCGAGAGCGGAGCCGTGGGAGGCCTCGGTGTTCTGGGCGTTGGGGGCGGGCCAGGCGATGATCGTGCGCATGGCGATGATCGAGGGGCGCTCGGTCTCGGCCTGCGCTGCCCTGAGCGCCGCGTACAGCGCGTGGACGTCGATGTCGCCGCCCAGCGCGGGCTCGATCCGCTGCACGTGCCAGCCGTACGCCTCGTAGCGCTTGAGCACGTCCTCGGAGAACGCGGTCGCGGTGTCGCCCTCGATGGAGATGTGGTTGTCGTCGTAGAGGAAGACGAGGTTGCCGAGCTTCTGGTGGCCGGCCAGGGAGGATGCCTCGGCGGAGACGCCCTCCTCCAGGTCGCCGTCGGAGACGATCGCCCAGATGGTGTGGTCGAACGGGGACTCGCCCTCGGGAGCCTCCGGGTCGAAGAGGCCGCGCTCGTAACGGGCGGCCATCGCCATGCCGACGGCGTTGGCGACGCCCTGACCCAGCGGGCCGGTCGTCGTCTCGACTCCTGCCGTGTGCCCGTACTCCGGGTGACCCGGCGTCTTCGAACCCTGGGTCCGGAATGCCTTGAGGTCGTCGAGCTCCAGCTCGTACCCGGCGAGGAACAGCTGGGTGTAGAGGGTCAGCGAGGTGTGGCCGGGGGAGAGGACGAAACGGTCCCGGCCGGTCCACTCAGGGTCGGCGGGATCGTGCCGCATCACCTTCTGAAAGATCGTGTACGCCGCCGGGGCGAGGCTCATCGCGGTGCCCGGGTGGCCGTTGCCGACCTGCTGTACGGCATCGGCCGCCAGAAGGCGGGCCGTGTCGACGGCACGCCGGTCGAGTTCGGTCCATTCGAAGCTGTCCGGTGTCTGCGTGCTCATCTTCAAAAAATCCTCGATCGCAGCGAAGTGGCTGGTCCAACGCGTTCAAAAGTAAAAGTCTGACTTTTACGAGGGAAGGTCGGCGTGTGTCACGCTGTGGTGAAAGTGGGACACCGTCGCCGGCGCACCGCACGGCTGAGCATGGGCGGCGCGCAACTGAGGCGGCACGAGACGGACATGGTGGACACAAGGGTCGAAGGCGGCGGCGGAGGGGACGTCGGTGACGGAGGGATCAGAACGTTCCCCTTCCCCGTCGAGCTGAGCGTCGGCGGCGTCGGCATGCAGCTCGGCCCGATGGGCGGCGGCGACCACACGTGGCACGCCGACGAGGCGCCGCTGGAGCGCGTGCACCGCATCGACTTCCACGTCGTGATGCTCTTCAGTCAGGGACCCGTGCGCCACATGATCGACTTCACGGAGTACGAGGCGGGCCCCGGCGACCTGCTGTGGATCCGTCCCGGACAGGTCCATCGCTTCTCACGGGCGAGCGAGTACCGGGGGATCGTCCTGGCCATGCAGCCGGGCTTCCTGCCCCGCGCCACGGTCGAGGCCACCGGCCTCTACCGCTACGACCTCCCGCCCCTGCTCCACCCCGACGAAGCGCGGCTCACCGCCCTCCGGTCCTCGCTGGCCCAACTCCAACGCGAGTACGAGGACACGACGACCCTGCCCCTGAGCCTGCACACCGCGGTCCTGCGCCACTCACTGACGGCATTCCTGCTGCGCCTGGCCCACCTCGCCGCGAGTTCGGCGGAGGCCGAGCGCCGCCAGGCCGACACGACCTTCACCCTCTTCCGGGACGCGGTCGAGCAGGGCTTCGCCACCAATCACAGCGTCAGCGCCTACGCCGACCAGCTCGGTTACTCCCGCCGCACCCTCGTCCGCGCCGTCCGCGCCGCCACGGGTCAGACGCCCAAGGGCTTCATCGACCGGCGCGTGATCCTGGAGGCCAAGCGGCTCCTGGCGCACACGGACATGCCGATCGGGCGCGTGGGTGCGGCGATCGGGTTCCCGGACGCCGCGAACTTCTCCAAGTTCTTCCACCAGCACACGGAGGTGACGCCGGCGGCGTTTCGGTCGGATCTACGGTGACGCTCCGCTGGGTGGGCCGGGAGGAGGTGTCCGTGGTGTGCGGTTCGTTGGGCTGGTTCCGCCCCTGCCGGTGGTGGTACGAGTCCTGGATGACAGCCCGCGAAGAGAACCCAGCCCCCGTGCCGCTGCCGAGCACGGAGATCACCGCGACGCACGCCGCCGACACCCTCCTGGAACATCTGGCCGACAGACTCGGCGGCAGCGCCTCGGTCAAGGCCGTCTACGGCGAACCCGTCACCGCCGACGGCGTCACCGTCGTCCCGGTCGCCAAGGTCGCTTTCGGCCTGGGCGCCGGAGCCGGACGGATCGGCGAACTCGGGACCGGTGAGGGCGGCGGCGGTGGAGGCGGGGTGGATGCCACACCGGTGGGCTACATCGAGATCAGCGGCGGCGTCGCGACATACCGGCCCATCCGCCGCACCTGGACCGACGTCGCGGTCCCGCTCGCCGCCCTCGTGCTCGGCGCCGCGCTCCCGAGAATCGTCCAGGTGTTACGACGGCGACGCTGACCGTGACGACGCCCCGCGAGGGCCGCCGGGCTCTCGCGGGGCATCGACGAGGCAGGTCACCGTGCGACGCACGGGTCAGCGGCCGAAGTTGAACCAGTTCACGTTCACGAAGTCCGACGACTGCCCGCTGGTGAAGGTGAGATAGACGTCGTGGGTGCCGGTCACCCCGCTGATGTTCGCCGGGATGGTCCGCCACGACTGCCAGCCGCCGGTGTTGCCCACGGAGAAGCTGCCGATGGGAGCGTTGCCGCGACTGTCGAGGCGCACCTCGACCAGGCCGCTGACGCCGCCCGCCGCACCGCTCGCCACCCGGGCGACGAACTGGGTGGCCGCCGTGGAACCGAAGTTGACGCCCTTGTACAGCGCCCAGTCGCCGTTCGCCACGGCGCCGATGTTCTGTCCGCCGCCCGAGTCGGAGGTGGTCTCGGCGCTCACGCCGCTCTGACCGTCGTACGACTCGGCCTGAATGGAGCTGTACGCGTCACGGTTGCCCGTCGGCGGGGGCGTGGTACCGCTCCCACCGGCCGACAGTACCTGGACGTAGTCGACGACCATGGCGTGCCCCGGCTGCGTTCCGCTGTCCGGGCCGCCGCCGAAGGCGTCCGGGAAGCCGCCGCCCATGGCCACGTTGAGGATGATGAAGAATCCGTGGTTCGTGGCGTTGGTCCAGGTCGTCGAGTCGACCTGGTTGGCCCGCACGGTGTGGAAGTTGGTGCCGTCGAGGTAGAAGCGGATCTCCTCGGGGCTCGTCGAGCGGTCCCACTCCATCCGGTACGTGTGGAAGCCCGCCTGGCAGGTGGTGCCGGAGCAGGTGGTGTTGGAGCCGATGCCGCTGGTCTCGTTGCAGGGACCGCCCGGTGAGGTGCCGCAGTGCATCGTGGCGTACACCGTGTTCTGGCCCTGCGTGTTCTCCATGATGTCCAGCTCGCCGACGCTGGGCCAGTTCCAGTAGTCGCCGCGGTAGGGCGCGCCCAGCATCCAGAACGCCGGCCAGTACCCCTTGGCGGCGGCCCCGGTCACGTTCGGCACCTGGATCCGGGCCTCCACGCGGAGCTTGCCGCCCGCCGGGGGCTGGAAGTCGGTGCGGTTGGTCTCGACACGGCCGGAGGTCCAGTTGCCGGACGCGTCCCGCCGCGGGGTGATGCGGAGGTTGCCGTTGCCGTCGAGCGCGACGTTGTCGGTGCTGTTCGTCATCGTCTCGATCTCGCCGGTGCCCCAGTTGGCGGGACCGCCGGGATAGCCCTTGCCGGTCGCGTACTGCCAGTTGGCCGTGTTCACGCCGGTGCCGGCGGCGCCGTTGAAGTCGTCCAGGAAGACCTGCGTCCAGCCGGACGGAGGCGTGGGCGCGGAGGCGTTCGCGGACGGCACGGCGACGGTCGCGGCGGCCGCGGCCAGGCCGAGGGTGCCGAGCAGGGCGACGAACGTCCGCCTGAGGGAGCGGTGTCTGCGGTGTATGCCGGAGGGTTCACTCATGGGGGGTGCTGCCTCTCGGTGTACGGAGTGGGGGTGCGGGGTGGGGTTCCTCCCTTTGAGGCTGAGAGCGCTCTCAAAGTGTCGTCAATGTGCTCCCCGTCCATCCGGTCGTCAAGAGGTGAAGCAGAGAAAACCCTTCCGTCGCAGGGGAGTTCACCCTCTGAATGGGGAAATGTGCTGGAGCGCCCATCCGTCGCCCTCCCCGCGCAGCGGAGACCTCGGCCTGGGATCCTGGCGTGGACACTCTGGGAGAGAGAAGAGACCCTGACGTATGGAACTCGCCTTCACCGGCCAGGTGATCGAATGGCGCGGGCCGGCGCCGTACTACTTCGTCAGCGTGCCCGACCAGGAATCCGCCGACCTTCGCGAGGTGGCCGCGATGGCCACGTACGGCTGGGGGGTGATCCCGGTCGAGGCGAGGATCGGCGAAGTCTCCTTCGAGACCTCGCTCTTCCCCAAGGGCGGCGGCTATCTGCTGCCGCTCAAGAAGGCGGTGCGGGCGCCGCAGGGTCTGGGGTCCGGTGACGAGGTGGCCGTGGAGATGACCGTGCGGCTGTAGCGCCGGTCGGACCCGCGGGGCGAAACGCCGTCGTGCGGCGCCCCTACGTCCCCTTCTCCGGCTGCCACCCCAGACCCCGCGAGATCCCGCGCGCCGCGAGCCGCACGGCCGGCACCAGCACCGGGACCTGCGCGTCGGCCTGGGGCACGACCACGGACACGGCGGCGACGACCGACCCGCCCGGACCGCGCACCGGGGCGGCCACCGACAGCGCGTCGTCCGTGACCTGGCGGCTGCTCACCGCGACCCCCGCGCGGCGCACGTCGGCCAGCATGCGGCGCAGCCGGGCCGGTTCGGTGACGGTGTACGGCGTGAAGGAGGCGAGCGGCCCGGCGCAGTACTCCTCCTGGAACTCGGGGTCGCCGTGCGCGAGCAGCGCGAGCCCGACCCCGGTGGCGTGCAGCGGCCAGCGCGCCCCGACCCGGATGTGCACGCCGACCGCGGAGCGTCCCGACAGCCACTCGATGTAGACGACCTCGTTCCCGTCCCGGACCGCCAACTGCACGTTCTCGTGCGTCGCTTCGTACAGGTCCTCCAGGTACGGCAACGCGATCTGCCGCAGTGCCGGCCCGCGCGGCGCCAGTGCCGCGAGCTCCCACAGTCGCAGCCCGACGTGGTAGAGACCGGAGTCGTCCCGCTCCAGGGCGCCCCACTCGGCAAGGGCGGTCACGAGCCGGTGCGCGGTGCTCAGGCTCAGCCCGGCCCGTCGGCTGATGTCCGTCAGGGACAGCGCCGGATGTTCGAGGTCGAAGGCCCCGAGCACGGACAGCAGCCGGTCGGGCGCGGAACGCGGCCCTTTGGCCGGCGCGGGCGGCAGAGACGGCGGGGCCGGCACAGGCGGCGGGGACGGTACCGCGTCGGTGGTCATGGGCACCTCATTACCGCGTCACCCCAGCCCGGACTCGGTGACGCGCTGGAGCAGCGCGTGGAGCTGCTCGCGCTCGGCGGCGTCGAGGGGCTGGAGCAACTCGTTGGTGACACGCTGCCCGGCCTCGTCGGTGTCCCGCAGGAACGCCCGGCCGCCCTCGGTCAGGACGATGATCCGGCTGCGGCGGTCGTCGGGGGAGGGGCGCCGCTCGGCGAAGCCCAGCTTCTCCAGGTCGTCGACCAGGCCGACGATCGCGCTCGGGTCGTAGCCGAGCGACGCGCTCAGCTCGCGCTGGAGCGCGCCCGGCGACGTGGCGAGGAACCGCAGCACCGCGTAGTGGCGCAGCCGCACCCCCGACTCCTGCAGGAACGTGTTGAACAACTGACCCGAGCGCAGGCCCATGCGGTACAGCAGGTAACCCGTGTCCGCGTGCAGTCCGCGCATCCACGGTTCGTTCGCGTCGATGGGTGCCGGGTTCTTGGCGTGCTGGCGGGCGATGGCGGACTCCCTGGTCTCGGCCCCGGTGCCGGGGTTCCTCTGTACAGATTCCAGCATGACGCACCCGAAGGTCACCAACAACTATTGACGACATCAATTATTGCTCTTAACTTCGATCTCGTAGCCGCACCCCACGTCGAAGGGACCCTCCCTTGCCCAGCATCGATCTCACCGGCAAGGCCGCCGTCGTCACCGGCAGCGGCCGGGGCCTCGGCCTCGCCTACGCCCACGCCCTGGCCGCGCACGGCGCCTCCGTGGTCGTCAACGACATCGACGAGGCCGTGGCGGAGGCGGCCGTGAAGTCCATCACCGAGGCCGGCGGCACCGCCGTCGCCGAGGTCGTCCCGGTCGGCACGACCGAGGCCGCGGAGCGGCTGGTGAACCGCGCGGTCGAGGAGTTCGGGCGGCTCGACATCCTGGTGACCAACGCGGGCATCCTGCGCGACAAGGTCCTGTGGAAGATGACCGACGAGGACTTCGACGCGGTGATCACCACCCATCTCAAGGGCACCTTCACCTGCGCCCGCGCCGCCGCCGTCCGGATGCGCGAGCAGGGCGAGGGCGGCACCCTGATCCTGGTCGGCTCCCCGGCCGGTCAGCGCGGCAACTTCGGCCAGACGAACTACGCCGCCGCCAAGGCCGGCATCGCCGCTTTCGCCCGCACCTGGTCGATGGAGCTGGGCCGCGCGAACATCACCGTCAACGCGATCGTGCCGGTCGCCGCGACCGCCATGACCGAGACCATCCCCGCCTTCGCCCCGTACATCGAGGCGATGAAGAACGGCGAGCCGCTGCCCGACTTCCTGCGCAAGGGCGAGGGCTTCGGCACCCCCGAGGACTGCGCGGCCCTCGTCCCCTTCCTCGCCTCCGAGGCGGCCCGGGGCGTAACCGGCCAGGCCATCGGCGTCGGCGGCGACAAGGTGGCACTCTGGTCGCATCCGCACGAGATCGCGGCGGTCTACGCCGACGGCGGCTGGACCCCCGACACCCTGGCCGACGTCTGGCCCACCTCGGTCGGCGCCGAACTCCAGTCGGTCGGTATCCCGGCGCCCAAGTTCCCGGAGGCGTGATGGCCCTGGCCATGAATGTCGACGACCTCGTCGCGATCGACGTCCACACCCACGCGGAGGTGTCCTCCAAGGGCCACTCCTCCCTGGACGACGACCTGCACGACGCCTCCTCGGCCTACTTCAAGGTCGAGGGCAAGCGGAAGCCGACCCTGGAGGAGACCGCCGCGTACTACCGCGAGCGGAAGATGGCCGCCGTGATCTTCACGGTCGACGCCGAGTCCGCCACCGGCACCGCGCCCGTCCCGAACGAGGAGGTCGCGGAGGCCGCGGCCGCCAACGCGGACGTCCTCATCCCCTTCGCCTCCATCGACCCCTTCCGCGGCAAGGCGGGCGTGAAGCAGGCCAGGCGCCTGGTCGAGGAGTACGGGGTGCGGGGCTTCAAGTTCCACCCCAGCATCCAGGGCTTCTTCCCCAACGACCGCTCGGTGGCGTACGACCTCTACGAGGTGATCGAGGAGACGGGCACCATCGCCCTCTTCCACACGGGCCAGACGGGCATCGGCGCCGGAGTCCCCGGCGGGGGCGGCATCCGGCTGAAGTACTCGAACCCCCTCCACGTGGACGACGTGGCGGCCGACTTCCCGCATCTGAAGATCATCCTGGCGCATCCGTCCTTCCCCTGGCAGGACGAGGCCCTCGCCGTCGCCACGCACAAGCCGGGCGTGCACATCGACCTGTCCGGCTGGTCGCCGAAGTACTTCCCGCCGCAGCTGGTGCAGTACGCCAACACCCTGCTGAAGGACAAGGTCCTCTTCGGCTCCGACTTCCCCGTCCTCACCCCCGACCGCTGGCTCGCCGACTTCGAGAAGCTGTCGATCAAGGACGAGGTGAAGCCGAAGATCCTCAAGGAGAACGCCGCCCGGCTGCTCGGGCTGACGAAACCGTAAGGGGCGTGACATGCGCAACGAGGGACTGGGGTCATGGCCCGCACGCCGGGCCCGCAAGACCCCGCACCGCACCGCCCTGATCCACGGCGAGACGTCCACCGACTACCGCACCCTGCACACCCGCACGACCCGTCTCGCCCACGCCCTGCGCGAGAGGGGCGTGCGCCGCGGCGACCGCATCGCCTACCTCGGCCCGAACCACCCCTCCTACCTGGAGACCCTGTTCGCGGCCGGCACGCTCGGCGCGGTCTTCGTCCCGCTCAACACCCGCCTGGCCGGACCCGAGATCGCCTACCAACTCGCCGACTCCGGCGCCAAGGCCCTCGTCTACGGCCCGTCGCACGCCGGGCTGGTGGCCGGACTGCCGGGCAGCACGGACGTCCGCACCTACGTCGAAGTGGGCGCCGAGTACGAGGAGGCGCTCGCCTCGGCCTCCGAGGAGCCCATCGACACACCGGTCACCCCGGACGACACCTGCATCATCATGTACACCTCGGGGACGACCGGCCGCCCCAAGGGCGCGATGCTCACCCACGGCAACATCATCTGGAACGCGATCAACGTCCTCGTCGACACCGACCTGATCGCCGACGAACGCGCCCTGGTCTCGGCCCCGTTGTTCCACACGGCCGGCCTGAACATGCTGACGCTCCCGGTCCTGCTCAAGGGCGGCGCCTGTGTCCTGGTCGAGGCATTCGACCCGGATGCCACCCTCGACCTGGTCGAACGGCACCGGATCACCTTCATGTTCGGCGTACCGACCATGTTCGACCAGATCGCCCGCCACCCCCGCTGGCCCGACGCCGACCTGTCCTCCCTCCGCATCCTGACCTGCGGCGGCTCCCCGGTCCCCACCCCGCTCATCGCCGCCTACCAGGAACGCGACCTGACGTTCCTTCAGGGCTACGGCATGACGGAGGCCGCGCCCGGCACCCTGTTCCTGGACGCCGAACACTCGGTGAGCAAGGCCGGTTCGGCGGGCGTACCGCACTTCTTCAGCGACGTACGCGTCGTACGGCCGGACATGGCGCCGGTCGACGTCGGAGAGACCGGCGAGGTCGTGCTCCGCGGACCGCACGTCATGCCCGGCTACTGGGGGCTGCCCGAGGAGACGGCCGCGTCCTTCGCCGACGGCTGGTTCCGCAGCGGGGACGCGGCCCGCATCGACGAGGACGGCTATGTCTTCATCGTCGACCGGATCAAGGACATGATTATTTCCGGCGGCGAGAACATCTACCCCGCCGAGATCGAGGACCTGCTCCTCGCCCACCCGGACATCGTCGAGTGCGCGGTCATCGGCGTGCCCGACGACAAGTGGGGCGAGGTGCCGCGCGCGGTCGTCGTCCCCCGCGAGGGCACCACGCCCGACCCCGACGAGATCCTCGCGTCCCTCGCCGGTCGCCTCGCCAAGTACAAGATTCCCAAGTCGGTGGTCCTCGCGGAGGAACTCCCGCGCACCGCCTCGGGAAAGCTCCTCAAGTCCCGTGTCCGTACCCGGTACGGCAACAGTTAAGGAACCCCATGAGCATCACCGTGAACGGCCTCGACGAACTGAAGAAGCTGGCGGGCAGCGACCTCGGCACCAGCGAGTGGATCGAGATCACCCAGGACCGCATCAACACGTTCGCCGACGCCACGGGTGACCACCAGTGGATCCACGTGGACCCGGAGAAGGCGGCCGAGGGACCGTTCGGAGCCCCCATCGCCCACGGCTACCTCACCCTCTCCCTCTTCATCCCCCTGTTCACCGAGCTGCTCGACGTCCAGGGCGTCACCACGAAGGTCAACTACGGCCTGAACAAGGTGCGTTTCCCCTCGCCGGTCAAGGTCGGCTCGCGGATCCGGCTCGTCGGGAAGCTGACGGAGGTCGAGGACGTGCCGGGCGGGGTGCAGATCACCGTCGACGGCACCATAGAGATCGACGGCGGCGGGAAGCCCGCCGCCGTCCTGCAGAGTCTGTCGCGGTTCTACGCCTGACCGTCAGCCCTGCCGGTAGGAGTACACGGCGGTCGCCACCGCGCACACCCCGGGCGGGATCATCTCCGCCCGCAGGGTGCCGCTGTTCACGTCGTAGTCGACGCCCTCCGTCTCGAAGGTGCCCGAACACACGCTGCGTTGCGGCAGTGCGAACAGGCTCTTCACCGTGCCGGTGATCGGCCGGCCGTCCACCTTGTGCGGCAGGTCGACCTGGAGGAGGGGGCGGATCTCCGGGAAGAGTGTCCCCGTGGCGTCGTTCGAGGCGCACAGCAGGCGTGTGTCCGTCACGAAGTCGCAGCCCTGGATGTCGCGCACCGGCTTGTCCAGGGTGATCTGCCAGGTCTCCGTCAGGTCCCCGCCCGCCGGCGGGGTGGCCGGGTTGAGCAGGGGCGCGGGGAACACCTGGAGTCTTCGCTGCTAACCCCACTCGCCCGACACCAGCCACTGCCCGTCGGGCGAGACGGCGGCGAAGGAGTTGTTCAGCTTCTCGCCCGGGTTGAGCCGGTGGACGTACTCGTAGCGCTTCCCGGCCGGGGTCGTCACCGCGAACATCTTCGACGTGGCCGTGTCGGGGCCCTGGTAGGCGTCGAAGACGTGGCCCCGCGCGATGTCCGGGTCCCCGACGTGGTTCCAGCCCTTGATCCGCAGGTCCAGTGGGATGGAGGCGAGCCCGCGGTACAGCAGTGTGCCGTCCGCGCGGCTCGCCAGCCCCTGTCCGCCGCCGAGCGTGTCCGTGTACGCCGTGCCGGTCTGCGCCCAGTGCGGGGCCGTGTCGGCGGCGGCCGCCGTCCCCGCACCGAGGGTGAGCGCGACCGATAAGCAACCGAGAGTGCGGAGATGACGCTTCATCAGGCCCCTGCCACGTCGACGAATACGGGGTTCGAATAGAACCACGTATCGGCCCACGGGTCACCGTCTCCGGGCGTGTGCGGGATCGGCCCGTGCGGGTCGACCGAGGCGCCGAGATAGCCCGCGCCGTGACGGTTGCCGTCGCTGCCGCGCAGCCGCACGTAGAAGGACTCGCTTCCGGCGGACAGCGGGATGCTCAGGGTGTACGTCCCCTTGCGGCCGCTGACGTCCTTCGTCCGCACCACCTTGGTGTCCGGGGCCTGCCAGGTGTTCCGGTCGGTCACCGGGCAGCGCACCGCGCCCCGGATGACGTCCACGTGCGCCAACTCCGGGAGGATCCCCTGGGAGTTGGGCCGGGACGCGGTCGTGACCGTCACGTTCAGCGTGAGCTTCTCGCCCTTGCGCACCCGCAGCCGGCCGCCCAGGGTGACGCCCCGACCATGGTCGCAGTCCCGCTTGAGGCGGACGTCGAGGCCGTCGAGCAGATGCCCGTGGTCGAGCCAGACCCGGCCCGCGCGCAGGCCCGCCATCACCGCGCGGTAGCCGTAGCGGGTCACACCGACGTGGGTGCGGCTGAACTGGCCCGGCCAGAAGTCGCTGCCCGGCTGCGGGGTGGTGGTGTCGACCGGGTCGGGCAGCTTGCCGGTGGTGTCGAAGTTCTGGCCCGCAGGCCAGTCGCCGTTCTTCCAGGTGTCGAAGACGATGCGGTGCGCGTCGGAGTTGGTGGTGATCGAGAAGAGCCGGCCCTCGGCCAGCATCGAGTCCCACAGACCGCCCACCGTCGCGGTCGCCCAGTCGAAGCCGCCGTACGTCAGATACGCGTCCGCCGGGTAGCCCGCCCATGACTGCGCCGACGGCTTGTTCTCGTACTCGCCGCGGATCGAGGTCGCGCCGCGCCACCCGGGGATGGCCGCGCCCTGGGCGCCGGGCGCGCCCTCCATGCCGACCATGATCTCGGGAGCCGCGTCCCGCCAGGCCCGCATCTCGTGCGGGGAGTCGATACCGAGCCGCATCGGGTGGTTGGCGAGGACCAGGACGTCGTCCACGTAGCCCGTGCGGCGCTGCTCGGCCAGCCACTTGAGGGCCTTCACCGCGTGGGCCTCGTTGCGGGCCGTGTCAGCGTCGGCGGCCCCGCCCTTGTCGTAGCCGAGCAGCTTGCCGTCGTAGGCGCTCTCGAACCGCGTGAGCAGGTCGACCTCGTGCGCGCCGGGCGCCGCGAAGACCGTGCAGTGCTCGGCGGCCGGGATGTACCACTCCAGGCCCTGGAAGATGAGCTGGCGCGGGTTCTCGGCGCGCGCCCTGAGGATCTCCTCGTGCTCCAGCGCGGCCCCGTACTTGGCGTGGCCGAAGTGCTGCGAAGGTGACCTCTAAAGTGGCATGCTCAGGCACGTGCCCGAACATGTTCACACCGCCATCGCCGCGGTCCGCCGAGTAGTCCGCTGCTTCATCTACGCCCGCATCAGTGAAGACCGCGAAGGCGCCCACCTCGCCACCGAGCGGCAGACCAACGACTGCCGTGAACTCGCCGGGCGGCTCTCCGACGCGACCACCGAGTACCGGATCGTCCGCGTCTTCGAGGACAACGACCTCTCCGCGTACAGCGGCAAGCCGCGACCCGACTACAAAGCGATGCTCGAAGAGCTCCGCCGCGGCGAAGGAGACTGCGTCCTGGCTTGGCACACCGACCGCCTCCACCGCTCCCCAGCCGAGCTGGAGGAGTACATCGACGTCTGCGGGCCGGCCGCTATCCCCACCCGCACCGTCAAGGCGGGCGACCTCGACCTGTCCACCGCCACCGGCAGGATGATCGCCCGCCAGTTGGGCGTCCAAGCCCGGTACGAAGTCGAGCGGATGATCGAACGGTCGAAGCGGGCCCGGGACCAGAAAGCCCAGCACGGCGAGTACAGCGGCGGCCCCCGCCCATTCGGGTTCGAGTCGGACGGCCGTACCCCCCGCACCCTGGAATGCCCGTCCTGCGGCAAGCACGGCCCCGACGGATTCACAGACCGCCGGCACTGCGAAGGCTGCGGCGCGGACGACCAGTTCACCCGCGACCTCATCTGCAAGGCCTGCGACAGCAGCGACACCCTGCTGGTTATCTTCGCGTGCTCGAACTGCGGGATCGACGCGGGCTTTGCCGCAGACTCGGAAGCCTCCCTCGTCGCGCGGGAGACGCTTGCGGTTCTAGCTGGGGTTTCACTCCGCTCCCTCGTTGCGGAGAACGCGAAGCATGGCGTCGTGTCCGTGCACGGCAACGAGCAGAAGGAAAACCAGCTTCGCAAGTTGCTGATGCGCCCCCGCAACGCGGGGTTGATGCAGCATCGGGGCGAGATCGTGGGGCGTGCGGACTGGATGCGCCTCGTGGACGAGCCGACGTATCGGAGTCTGGTCGCGATGCTGGAGGAGCCGGAACGCCGGTCCTCCACCACGAACGTGCGCCGCCACTTGGGCTCTCGGATCTACGTCTGTGACGAGTGCGACAACGGAAAGCTGAAGGGCTTCCCGCGCCCCGTACGGCGCGGGAAGAAGAAGGGCGCCGGGGCTGAGCGAGGTCCTATGGAGGATGCGTACCGATGCGAGAACGGCTGTGTGACGCGCGACGGGAAGGGCCTGGACGACTACGTGGTGCTTCACGTGATCGAGCGGCTGACGCGGCCGGACGCCGCCGACCTACTGGCCCGCCGTGAGCCGAGTATCAACGTGAGTGCCGTTCAGGCTGAGATGCGGGCTGCGCGCCAGCGGCTGGACGAGCTCGCGACCTCGCTTGGTAAAGGCGAGATGGACATGCAGGAGTGGCGTGCCGCGGCAGCGCCGGCGCGGCTGCGGCTGCAGGCCGCGGAGGAGCAGATGAAGGACGCGGTAAAGGGGAATCCGATCGCGGAGCTCGTGGCGGCCGACGACATCCTCACCGTGTGGAACCACCAGTTCGACCTGTCGCGTCGGCGGGCGGCAATCGATTACCTGATGGAGATTCGGGTGGGGAAGGCGCGGCCGGGCCGGATGCCGGACGGCAGCTACTTCGACAAGGAGTCGATTCGTATCAGGTGGAAGTGACCGGCCGCCGCACGCCTGGGGGGCGGATGCGACGGCCGGCCGTCATTGGCGGGGGGTGTCTTCTTCTACCCTTCGTCGGTGATTTTCCGTAGGCAAGCGCTGCCTCTCGGTATCACCGATTCGCGTGGCATACCTCCCCGATCTGTGCACGATTACCACGCTTGTGATCCACAAATGTACGGTGCACGATACAGACACTCGTTCATGATCCAGACAGCGTGGTCGGGTGCCGTCCGCTCCACCGCCCGACTGGGTCCTCATTCGCCGCCGGGCCATCGGCGAACGCATCCGCGCCGCCCGCCTTCACGCCAACCTCAGCCAGGAAAAGCTGGCCGAGCTGGCAGGGATGGATCGGCAGACGATCAACCGGATTGAACAGGGCCACGCGTCCCCGACCCTGGACACCTTGATCCGGATCGCTGTGGCCCTAGACGTGCCGCTCGCCGGCCTCGTCGGCTGAGGAGGGGCCCGCCGCCAGGTGACAGGGGAGGCACCCGGCGGCGGGCCCACGGCCGCCTCGGGGGACGTAGCGGCCGCCTCGTCCCGCTACCGGCGCGGTCGGCGTCGCGGCCGGTAGCGGGGGCCTGTCACGACCAGCCGGTCTTGGTGTACGTGTGCCAGTGCTTTCCCGTATGGCCGGGCGGCTTCGTGCAGTGCAGGCGCCAGCCCGGGCGTTCGACCCAGCAATAGCCTGCGGCTCGGCCGGCGGACAGCTCAGGACGCACAGTGCCGCGCCCGATACCGGTGCCCGTGTCGGTGTGGCTCATACGTTCACCTTTCCCGCCACCCGGGCGCGCTCTACCTCGCGGCTCTCGCCGTGTGCCGCGAGGTAGAGCGCGCCCAACTCCTTGGCCTCGTCGCAGAAAGGCGCCCCGGTCTCGAAACGTGCGTTGCACTCGCGGCAGCCGGACAGGTGGCCGCAGTAGCTACTGAAAGCGGCCTCCTCGCGGGCGGCGGCCGTCACGACAACGCGCTGCTGGTGGGGAGCCGCGCCGCGGCCGCTCTCCTCCCACTGCTGTTCGACGCGGCTCACTCGCCCACCCCTTCGAGCAGCCGGTCTCGTCCGGCGCCGATCAGACGGCCCACGGTCAGCGGCGCGCACAGTGACGCGGCTGACTCCATCGGCACGGACCAGTACGAGGCCGGGGCCTGAGGGTTCAGTGCGACGGCGTCCAGTGGAGGCACGCCCAGGTAGGCGTCCCTGCCGAGGACTTCCACGTTGATGTCCCGCCAGGTGTCGAGCTTTTTCGCCGACACCGTGCGGGGGACGCTGGCGGGGACGAGTGCGTAGTACCAGGCGCGGCGGGGATCGCAGATGACGGGGCCGCCGTGGAGGACGTCCGCGAGCACGCTGTCGATGTCGCGGGGTGTGAGGGTGCCGGTGAGGGCGAGGATGAGGCTGCCGGGGATACGGACGGCAGAGAACAGCGTGCCGAGGGGCAGCAGAGTCACTCGCTGCCTCTTCCAATCCCTCCGCGCCGGGCCCCTCCAGTCATCGGGGAGTGTCGACAGTAGCCAGTGCTCGGTGGCGAGTCGGCGGTCTGCGGCGGGGTGGATGAGGACCCCGGGCTGTGGTTCGAGTGGCTTTCGTACGTCGGACACGACTGCTCCCCGCGTGCGTCTGTGATCGCTACATCACTGACCGTAGGCGCGGGTGGGTAGGGCAGAGGACCGGAATCCGGTCCCCTCCATTACGCGGCCAAGATGCCGATCTCCACGGCAAGTTGCGACGCCCGGCGCCTCCGCGGCGCCTGCTTCGACTCGACCTCTTCGAGGATGATCCGCCGCGCGTACCCGTTGTACGCGATGGTCTCCGGGGCGGCACGGTACGCCTTCTCCAGAGTGGCGATCGCGACGTCCGGCTGCGCGTCCAGCTGGTAGCCGCGCGCCTCCTCGATCCGGTGCCGTGCACGGCGCGGCCTCGAAGGGATCGTGACCTCGTCCGCGCGAGCCGCCTGCCGCACGCTCTCGCCACCCTGGTGCAGCTCCACAGCGACGGTGACGGCGTGGGCGCCCATGATGGCCTGCGAGAACGACGTGATCGGATGGTAGTAGCCGCCGGGCAGACGGGCGGCCATGTCGTTGGCCTTGTCCCAGTGCCGCCACGCCGTACCGGTCTCGCGGCGGCGGGCGGCGGTGTAGCCGAGCTCGAACTCCAGCGCGCCCGCGATGGCCAGCACGTCATCGTCGGCGTCGGGCAAGAGGGGTTCGAGGAACCGTACCGCCTCCACGTTGATGGCGTCGGCGGCGTCGAAGTGGCGGGCGCCGGAGTCGCGGTGGGCCTGCGCGAGCAGCCACGCGGCCACGCCGATGGCGTGCGGGTCCCCACTGTCCTGGGCGGCGACCATGCCGCGCTCGGCGACCCGCCACAGCAGGCTTGCGTCAGGTTGGTAGGCGATGAAGAACTGCGACAGCGAGTACGTCTGGGCGAGGAGGGACTGAGCGCGCCGGCGCTCATTGCCCGAGTCCGCGTGCCGGACCAATGCCTGCGCGTCGCGGATCAGGTCGGGCAGGAGCTTGCCGATCTCCTCGCGGTGGTTCTTCGCCGCGTGGCGGGCGGTCCATGCGCGAGCGAGACGCGCCTCGACGTGCGCCACGGGCGGGGGTTCGATGCTGGAAGTGAGCGCAAAGTTGTCGATGGCGGCCTTCACCGCGGCGAGGCGGGGATGGCCCGGACCGACGAAAAGATCAACGTGCATGTCAGGTAGACCCGTCAGGTCGGCGAGGTCGCGTACCCGTAGGGCCTCGGCGATCCGCATCACCATGTCGAGGCCGGGCGCCTGCTGCTGCCCGTTCTCGATCTTCTTCAGGGTGTGCGGTGAGACGCCGATGAAGTCGGCGAGTTGCGCGCGGGTCATGCCCCGGCGCTCGCGGAGAATCTGCACCCGCTGGCCGAACTTCAGCGGGTCGGCGTACGGGTCCGGGGTAGCATCAGAAGGCGACATGGCCTTGCCTCTCTCTGAACAGCTCGTCACTGTCAGGGTATGGGGCAAGGCCAGCCTCATGTGAGGGCTCTGGGCAGCCTGACATTTGGTTGACGGCCGGTGTCGGTGTGGGCCCGTAGGCTTGTCCCCATGTCCCCCAACCCTCTTGGCCCTGGCCTCGTGCGGTCTGCTGCCTCCGTGAACGAGGCGATTCGTGCCGTCGTTCGGGGCGCGGCGGGTAGGCCGTGGACGCAGGCGGAGCGGGCTTTGTACGAGCAGTTGCGGGATGAGTGGGTGGCGGCGGTGCGGGCCGAGATTGTCGAGGCGGCCTGAACTACCAGTGATCTACCAGCTGGTCCCAGACTGGTAGATCACGCGTACTGGCGGCGCTGCGGATCCAACGCCAACAGACCGTTCCCGTTCCCCGGCTCATCCGACGGCGGCGGCGCACCATCCCGCCGGCACACCAACGCATCCGGATCACCCGCCGGAGCCTGCCACGAATATCCCTCCGGACACGACTGCCCCGGCGGCCCTTGCTCGCCTCGGGGACCTTGCTCCCCCTGAGGGCCTGGCTCGCCTTGCGGCCCCTGAACACCCTGCTCGCCCTGAGGACCAGCCGGGCCCGTCGCACCGTCCACCCCAGGGCTGCCCGGCTCGCCGCTCGCGCCGGGACTCCCATCTAGGCCGTCCCGCCCGGGCGTCCCCGACGGGCCAGGGCTCCCGGCCGGACCAGGCGGCCCCGGGATCGGCACCGGCACCTCCGCCCTCTCCGGGAGATCCTCCACGGCCTGCGTCGGATCCGGCGCCACCGGTGTCTCACCCTCCGCCCGCACCTGCGCCCGCAGCTCCCGCACGTCCGAGGCGAGCGTCGACACGGCCATCCCGCGCAGGTCCGCCTCGTGCGCCAGCTGGTCGGCCATCTGATCCCGGTCCAGGAGCAGCCACACAATCGCGGCTGCTCCTCCCAGGAACAGGACCACGCCGAGCGTCCACAGCACATGCCGCGCCCGGTACAAGGCGCTCTGCGTCCGCGTCATGGCGTCCCCCCGAGCCGCTCGACCATCAGCCGCAGGCGCGCGTTTTCCAGTTCGAGGACTTCGACCCGCGCCTCCGCTTTCGCCTGATCGGCCTCCGCCTTGTCTCTCTCGGCCACCAGGCGCTGCGTCAGGCTGTCGAATCCCGTCACCGCGCTGGCCTCCCGAGCTGCCCGGTTCGCGCCGCGGTTCCCGTACATGGCGCCCAACGCGGCCACGGGTCCGCCGATCAGAGCTGCGATCGCCGTCACCATGGCCGCGTCCACGCCACCACCTCCCCGACGCGCTCACGGGTCAGCTCAGGCTGCCTTGGCGTGCGAGCCGCGATCCATCGGACTCGACTGCTCGATCCGCAGCAGCTGCACGGGCGCGGTGACTTCGCGGCGGACGAAGAACGCGACACCGCCCTCGATGAGGAGCATCCACAGGGCCTGCTGCTCGGCGGTCATGTTCAAGCCGAACGCAAGGAACAGGGCGAGGCCCGCATTCCCGAAGTTGACGAGCGCGGCGAACGCAGCGCCGGTCTTGAGGATGAGCGCCTCGGCAACCGCGACGGCGCAGGACAGGACGGCCATGATGGCGGCCTGGTCCTCCGCGGACACGTCCCAGCCGTACGCCGAGGACAGCTTGAGGGCGATCGCGATGAACGCGAGGATCGCGACGGGCTCTCTTCCGAGGATCTTCATGGGTCAGTTCTCCTTCGGGGTGTCGAGGGCTGCCCGTACGAAGCAGTCCTTGGCCTCCAGCAGCTTCCGCAGGCCGGCCGTGAGCTCGGGTCCGTCCGGTAGCGCGGCGGCCATCTGCTGTGCGAGGTCGCCGCACGACGCGCTGACAGGCTGGAGGTGCTCGGGGAGGTGTGCGTACTCGAAGTAGCGCAGCAGGTGGGTGGTTCCGGGGTGGCGGTCGGCCATGGTCGGTTCTCCTTCTTCACGCGACGACGTCGAAGCCGTGCTTCGCGCCGAGCTTCTTCAGCGAGGTCATGCCGGGGATACCGTCCGCCGCGCTCCCGCTGTAGCCGAGCCTGCGCTGCCACTTCGCATACGCATCCCGCGTCAACGACCCGAACGAGCCGTCCCCCGCATACCGGCGGCCGAGCAGCCCCTCCTTGACGAGCGCGGCCTCAACGAGGTTGGTGCCAGCCATGTACGTGACGTGCCCCTGCGCGGCCCCAGGATCCTTCCTCGCCGCGGCCACCAGGCGGGACAGATCCACCCGCGGCCGTGACGGGGTCGGCTTCGGCGCCGTCACCACGACGGTCGGGCCCTTCGCCAACTGCGCACGCACATCAGCCCGGAACACGTCCATGTCGAACGACGGGTCGATCTTCCCCGGCTGGACCTCCTTGTGCCCCGCCACAGATCGCTCCGACCAGCCGTGCGCCCGACACAACGCGGCCGCCCACAACACTGCCCGCCGGTACTGCTCGACAGGGTACGGATCCTGGCCGTCCCCAAGATTCTCGATCTCCAGCCCGTACAAGCAGTCGTTGCCGTCCGTGTTCGCCTGATCATCCTTCGGCAGCGGGGACACCTCGGCGCGCAGCGCGTTCACCACGTCCAGGTCCACCAGGCCGGCATGGTTCGCCCGCCCGTTCCCGAGCAGCCACAGCCCGGCCGTCTTCCCCAACCAGGCGTGGCTCAGCGGCCCGGGCAGACCAGTCCGGCCCCGGTAGCAGAGGTCCTTGTCGTTGCGGCCGGCCGTGTGATGGATGAGCACGCCGACCACGGGTCCGAACGCCTTGCCGGTCTCGTCGTCCCGGTTGTGGGTCTTCCAGCCGGGATATTCGTGGACGGTCAGGCCCTCGGCCGTCAGCTTGGTGAGCATCTGCTCTGCGGTCAGTGGTGTGGCCATGACGCCTCGCTTCAGATGACCGTGGACACGGTCTCGAACTTGGTGACCTTCACGCTGGCCACGTTCTGCTGGCCCGCGATGAAAGCCTCGACATAAGCGATGAACTCGTCCGTCACCTGCTGCCCCGCCTGAAACGACGGAGGGGAGATCGACAGCACGGCCACCGGGTCACCGCCGCCCTCGGGAAGCCCTTGGAATTCGATGCTGTTCAGTACGGCTGCCATGCGGTCTCCCTATTGGACGCGGGTCATCTTGAGCCACGAATCCGTGAACACGGTCGTGGCGGTGGCGTTCGACGTGCCCTGCGCCCAGTCCAGGCTGAACGTCCCAGCGGTGCTGCCGACACGGAGCGTCCCGGCGATGAGGATCGTCAGCGCGTTGCCGGTGCCCAGCGCGCCGTACGTCCTGAACTGCATGACGTCGTTCGTCTCCAGGCGCACCATGTAGCCCGTCGACTGCACGGTGTCCGTCTGCAACACGAGAGGGCTGTCATCGGCGCCGATCACGACGATGCCGGCGCCGTGCGCGCCCCACTCGCCCAGCGAACCGGTGGGCGCGGTGAAGTCGACAATGAAGTCGCCGCCGGTGGCGCCGTCGTACTTCAGCCAGCCGTCCCACACATAGACGGCGTTCGCCTCAACCTCGAACGTCAGGTGCGGGTCAGCGGCTGCGGTGGTCGTCGCCGACCTCGAAGTGTCCGCCGTCTTGCGTGCCGTCTTGGGCAGCATGTCGCGCAGCGTGCTGGCGCGGAGTCGCTGTCCGGCCAGCGGCTGGGGGTAGTACTCGACCACTGCTGGCCTCCTACATGCTCAGGATCGTGGGCTGGGCGAGGCGCACATCAGTGCCCGTCGTCTGCGCCTTGGACACGCCGTTGTGTTCGCGGGTGACGACGAACTGCTGCGGATCGAGCAGCTCGAAGTTGTCGTAACTGAGCACCGGGTTGACGTTGGTGTTACCCGAGAGGGCGGAGCTGGTCAGGCCGATGATCCCAGCCGGTATCGAGCCCGTGTTCAGCTCACGGTCGAGGACCCAGGTGTCAGGTTCCGGATGGCCGGACGGCCACACTCTCGCCCGGACCCGGTCACCGGTGAGCTTGCCCCGCAGCCAGAACTGATCGTTCGCGGAGTAGGTGTACGGCAACGTCACCGTCGACCCGATCTGCGCTGTCGCGCTGGTTGCGGACAGGCCCATCGTGCCGCTGGGCTCGAAGTGCACCCGGCAGCGGTAGAACTGACTGCCGCTGACGTAACGCAGCAAAAGGCCCGGCATGAGTGGGTCACCCGTCGCGACCTGGTCGACACTGACCAGCACCTTGATGTCGCAGTCGCTGACGCTGATATCCACTGCCTGGAAGCGGAGCGTCGACGGCGCGGACGTCAGTGTCACCGTCCCCTGGGTCCCTGTGACGTCCCGTTCGGACGCCGTCCCGCCGGACAGCGCCCACGCATGCCCGCTCGTGGACGTCCCCCAGTCATCGGTGACACTGCGGGTGAACGCATCCCGCACGTAGCCCCCGGGCTGCACGGCACGGATCGCCCACGCGTACCAGATCGCCGACGCCGGTGGTGTCCCGGCATGCCGGGCCCGGGTGGCGAAACGAGCGGTCGATGCGGGCGCCGTCACCGTCTGGGAGAGGAACGTCCACTGCCCGGCCGGAACGGCGAAGCCGTCACCGAACCCGGAAGACAAGAACGCCCCCGAGCTGTCGTACCAGTCCACGCACGGGCGGATGTCGGGCCAGCCTCCGGGGCTGTAGGCCCACATCGAGACCACGATCTCGTCGCCCGGCGCGCATGTCCCATTCGCAGAGACGGCGGAGTTCGCGCCACCGGCTGCACTGGATCCGTCCGGGGTGATGAGGATGGACCCGGCGGCGGAGGGATGGACAACGGCGGTGGAATGGGCGACGGACGCGCCGTTGCCGCCCCACCCGGTCACGTTGGTCTCGAAATAGGGGTTCACGTTGATCACCGAGCCGACGGCGGCGACCTGCATGACCTCGCCGCCCGCCCGGACACCGAACGGAAAATCGTCCGGATCGGACGTCCACCGGTTCACGCCCTGCTCGTCAGTCGGCGTGACCAGCATCGTCTGCTCGTCGGCGTCGATCGCCGCGTAGACGGCGGAGCCGTCGGTGTCGATCCGGCCGAGCACATCGTCGTCGAGGACACCCACCCGCCACGGGGACTCGGGGGCGCACACGTAGCTGATGCGGTGCTGGAAGTGGTCGATGGTCTCGGACAGGCCAAGGACAAGCTGGGAGATGTCGTCCGGCGGCAGCCACGCCGGCGGATCCGCGATGACGATCCGGTCGCCCGGCCGAACCGACAACGCGGCCTGCGCAAGGGACGGGTCGTTTACGAACTCGGGGTGCGCCAGGTTCACCGAGATCTGCGGGAACCTCGCCTCATCGACCGTGCCCAGCGACAGCCGCCATGCCGCCTGGTCCGGCAGCACGCCGTCCGTCTCGACGTTAAGGGTGACGTCGTCGCCGTACACGCCCACCCCGACCGGCGGCGGCGCCGTCGACAGCGGCCCCACGGTCTCCTCGGCCGTCGCCGGCGTCACCCCGCTCACCCGGGAGGTGGTGACCTTGTTGCGGGTGCGCTGGTCGTCGTCGATGGGGATCGGTACCTGCGACAGCTGCCCGTCCGGGTACGACAGCTCCAGCGCGGGATCCTGGTTGTACATCGAAGTGCGCGTCCGGTACGTGAGACCGAATACGGCGAGGCTCTCCAGCAGCATCCCGCCGTCCGCGAGCTCACACTCCCGCATCAGGTCGATCGCTTTCACCCGGGGCTGGCCGCCCATCGCCACCGTGTCGTCCAGGTCACCCACTGCGTCGAGGGCGATGGCCTCCTCGGCGCACAGCCGTTGAATCCTGCGGCCCGCCGTCTCACCGCCCGGCGCCAGCGCCCGCCCCAGATCATCGATCGCTGTGACCGTGGTCTGCACCGTGACGTGGCCCATGGCCGCCGCGGTCACGCCGGCGTCCCCGTCGAGGGTGTCGGGGGCCATGGACACGCTGGTGACACGGGTGACCTGGGTGGAGACGAGGCCGATCGTCGTCGAATCCGTCACCCCGGATTCGACATCGAGGACGCGCAGGGTCACGGCGATCGCGGTGCCGTTGTTCGCGACCTCCAAGGACACGCGCATCCTGCGGTTGCGGACGTCGAGGCTGATCGATGGCGTGCCGCTCACAGCGAGGTCGTTCTGGTCGCCGTCCTTCAGCAGGATCGTCAGTGTCCCCGGCCCGCCGAACGAGCCCAAGCCGCCCGGCGGGTCGTTGTAGTGGATGTCCAGGAAGCGCAGGTTGTAGGCGCCCTGGTCGACGGTGAGCCGGGAGATCACGTCGAGGTCGGTGAACCCGACGGTGGGGACGGCGAGGAGGTAGCGCAGCTGGTACTGCGTCACCGTGGTGGTGTCGTACTTGGCGATCCCGCCGGACAGGGAGGCGCCGGTGAGCGTAGGCAGCGGGTCCGAGGCGCCGAACCCGTTGTAGGCAGCGAGGGCCGGGTTCCCGGTGAACGTCATAGGTGAGCCGCTGGCGAGCGCGGACACGACGGTCGTCGCGGTGGCGGCGTCCTCGCACGGCCAGTACGCGACCAGCGCGTCGATCTGCGGGGAGGTCACCGCGTCATACAGGACCGAGTGCTCCGGTGTCGCGCCCTGGTTGAGGCGGCGCATGATCCCGGCGGCGTCGACCTCGATCCAAACGTCGTTGCCGGTGATGTCCCAGTGCTGCGGCCACGAACTGATCTCGCCCCAGAATCGGTAGTCCTTCACGTCGCCGCGGGCGACGGAGACGCGGATCTGCTGGTTACGACCGAGCTGCCCGTAGTAGGGCGAGGTCGGGTTGCGCGGGGAGAAGCGGCCGTCCCTGTTGTTCAGCTGGAACGAGCAGGTGGACTGCTCGGGCTGGCCGCCCTCGTCGCGCTGCCCGCGGGTGATGGAAACGTTCTGGCTGCCGTCGCGCTGAAGGACGTAGGAGGTGATGTCCACCCAGGTGCCAGCGATGAGGAGTTCGACGAGCACAGGCCCGGTGGGGGCAGTCTCGCCAGTTGCACCGAAGGGCCCGGCGACGGCGCCCATGCGGCGCTGCCACCCCATCACCCGTGCGGCAATGCCAGGCATGTCTCACCTCCTCGTTCGTCGTCTGGTTGGCCGGTCACTCGTCGAAGGTGACCCACACGAGAGCATTCACCGCGGCTGAGAATGTGGCCCGGACCCGTAGGAACCTCGACACTGCGACGATGGGCCGCTCGTCCGGCATCCACTGGTACGAGTAGCTGGTGGGCCACGCCCCGTTCGAGACGCCACTGATCTTGACCGTGTCGAAGGAGCGCGAGGCGGTCGTCGTGCCCTCTGCCGTTGCCGTGTAGCCCGTCAGTGAAGTGCCGCCGACGCAGAGCGAGGCGGGCGCGTTGGGGTCCAGCGGCTGAATTCCCGCCGCGACATGGGCTGTCACGGTCGCCGCGACGTCGGTCTGTACCAGCTCGATGACGCCCTCGCCCGTTGTCGCTGGGGCGGCGTCCAGCGTGAACCCCCAGGAGATCAGCTGGATCTGCCGCGTGCTCGGGGTGGCGACCTGAAGCATCGTCTTGATGGCCGTGCCCGTCGTCACCTCGACCGGGGCGGCCGTGGTGGCCATCGCCCAGTTACCGACCTTGTACCTGTGCACTCTGCTCTCCCTAGTTCGAACGCCCGGTCAGGACGAACTGCACGTCCCCACCACGGTTCTTGATCGCCTTGCGGAGGATCCGCAGCAGCAGCTCGTCGATGTCCGAGCCCGACGACCGCAGCTCCAGCACCACCGGCTCACGGCGGCCGACGGCCACCGCGGCCCCGCCCCGCGCAGTTGCGCCGCGGGGTTCGTTGAGCATCGACGCCCACGCCTGCTGCTGCATGCGCCGCGAGTCCGGGTTCGACCACACCCGCGTGCCCGGGGCCAGGTTCACCAACTCCGGGCCCTGCTCACCCACCCACGTGAGGTTGGAGCGGATCCCGCCCGACGCTGCGCCGCCGACGATGCCGCCCGCGGCTTTGCCCTTGAACGCCTTCTCGATCATCCGCTCGATGCTCTTGGCCAGAGACTCCATCGACTTCGTCAGCCGGTCCTGCGACTTCGTCAACGTGCTCACGTACGCCTGCTGCGCCTTGATCTGCGCCCCGAACACCGCGTCGGACGTCGTTTTCCCGGCACTGCCCGCCGCGCCGCTGATCTGCGACTGCAGACTGTTCATGGTCTGGATCTCCGACGACGACGCACTCATCAGCGCGCCCGCCGTCTCCAGCCCGCCGCCCTCGATGCCGGCCTCGGCAATCTGCTGCAACAGCGCCGAGGAGAGGCCCTTCTTCTTCAGGCCGGCCAGCGCACCGGAGAACGCGGTCGCCTTGTCCCGGGAAGCGATGAGGCCGCCCATGACAGACCGTGTGGTCACCAGGCCGTCGCCACTGGCGCCGCGGGTGATGTTCGCGCTGGAAAGGACGCCGCCCTTGACCGAGTCGGACAGCTGCGCGGCCGCGCTCTTGAGACTGTCGAGCTTGTCCTTGGCCTTCTCCAACGAGGCGCTGACCTTCGTGAGCTGCTTCTCCCACGACAAGAGCTTCCGGCCGGAGGAATCCAGCGCCTTCAGCAGGCCGCGCTCCTGCCGGCCGTGCGTGGCCTTCAGGATGGTGGACCGCCACTGGTTCAGGGCGTCCACCAGCGAGCCGACGGAGTCGGCCCGGCCGAGCTGGCCGATGATCTCCGAAGTCTTGTACCCGGCCATCCGCCCGAAGTGGGAGATCGTCAGATCGCCGCGGGCGCCGCTGCGGGCCTCCCGCTCCGCCTTCGTCACGCCGCCCTTGGCGAACCACTGCACGTCACCACCGAGGATGCCGACCGTCTCCTCAGCAACCTCCCGCGACCGCGACCGCTTCATAGGGGACAGCGGAATGTACGCCTCGCCGCCGGTCTCCGGCTCGCCCCACACCCGCCACGACCCGGCCGGCGCGATCTGAGCGATGTGGCTCTCGTCCCGCACGCCGCCGTTGGCGTAGTAGTTCACGATGCCGCCGTCGGCCTTCTTGAGGCCACCGCCAGCGGAGCCGGGGGTATATCCGCGCGGCTGGATGTTGACGTATGCGGTGCCGACCGTGCTGCCGTTAAGGGCCCGGACGGCCGCGTTGAAGAGGGCCGGGTTCGCGCCGAGCAGCGCGAGCTTCTTGGCCAACTTGGTGCCGTTGGCCTTGGCGACGTCACTGTTGAACGGCCCCGGGTTGGCGTCCAGGGTCGCCGTGGCCTTCTTCTCGTCGAACCCGTCGAGCCTCTGCTGCACCGCCGCGAGTCTCGATTCCGCCTCCTCCTTGTCGGCGGACAGTTTGGCCTTGCGTTCCTTGGTCAGCTCGGGGTCCTTCAGCTGCTCCTTGATGTGCTCCAAGCTCGCCTTGGCCTGGTCCACGTTCAGCACCAGCTTCGCCCGGCCGAGCTGCTCGCTGGCGATGTCTGCGAACTGCTGGGTGCTGCTCTGCATCCCGGCGAGCTTCTCCCGGAAGCCGCCCGCGTACTTGTCGAACTGGGTCTGTGCGTCCTTGAAAAGGTCGCCGACGACCGGCAGGTCACCGAACGCCGAGGCGAGGCCGTCGATCAGCAGCTCGACACTGCCGAGGACCATCTCCGTCATGCCCCGGAACGCCCCGATCAGTAGCGGCACGGACTGGACGCCCATGTTCACCATGTCGATCAGGGCAATGCCCATCGCGGCGAATGCCAGCCTGATCGTGGCCTGGTTCTCCTTCACCCAGTCCGAGAATCGCGTGAAGCTGCCGCGCAGCCCGTCGACTTTGCCGCCCTGACCGGCGAACTCGGACACCGTCCCCAGCAGGGCTCCCCCGAGGGCTTTCGCCAGGTCCCCGGCCACGCTCGCGCCGATAGAGAAGATCTCGTTAAGGCCGCGGAAGATGTCCGCTGCGATATCGGCGGCTGGCTCCAGCGCCTTCATCGCGCCGTCGAACAGTTCCCCGAACAGCTTGATGCCGTTCCCCGTGCCGATCAGCAGCTCTTTCAGGAGCGGCCCGAACGCCTCCGTGAAGCTCCCGGCGACCTTCCCCAGGGTGGGCAGCAGGCTGTCGTTGATGAGGCTGGCCAGCCCATTCAGGAAGTCGGAGGAGCCGCCGATGCCCTGCTCCATCTCCTTGAACATGCCGGGCATGCCGGTGTCGAGGAAACCGCCGAGGAGGTTGTCCCACGCGTCCAGGGCGGGCTGACTCTTGGTGCCGAAGTCGAGGAACGCCTGGGTGAAGTCGCCGACGCTCCCGGCGAACTCCTCCACCCACTTGGCGCCCATCTCGGCGTTCTTCGCGAACGCCGACTGGAACGCTGGGCTGTCGACGAACTTCGCGGCCTTCTCTGTGATCCGGCCGAAGGTGTCCGCTCCGGTCTTGATGACCGGGTTGAGATCCTCCATCGCGGACTTGAGGCTCTTGACGGCCTTCTCCGTGTGCGGAGCGACCGCCTTGTTCGCGACCTTCTGCCACTCCTCGAACGGCGCCTTGAGCTGCTTCGCCTTCTTCTTCAGGTCGTCCATCGCGAGCGCCGCACCGCCACCCACCACCGCGAGGCCGGACAACATCGGGGCGAGCGCGCCGATCGTCGGCAGCAGCGTCGTGCCCAGCGCGGCCCCGGCGGCGATCGCTTGCCCGCGCAAGCCCGTGCCGCCGCCGAGGTTCTGGCCGGCGTTCGCGGCCGAGCTGGCGACGTTGTCGAGCTGGCCGCCGACGATGCGGAGCTGGCCGCCCATCTGGTTGGCCTGGCGTTGCAGCTGGTTGAGGTTGCGGGAGACGGAGTTGAAGCCGGGGCCCGTCAGGTCGCGGACGTGGACGGTGATGGTTACGTCGTCGGCCATTCGGGGTCCCCTCCTTCCGTCGGCTGTTCAGGCGTGCCGAGTTGTTCGATGGTGATCAGGCGCAGCAGCTCGGCGGGCTCGGTAAGCACCTCCGAGGGCAGCTTCTTGAAGCGGTCGCACAGGCCGAGGATCAGACGGGCACGGCGTAGCTCTCCAGGTTCTCGGACAGTGGTGCCATCGGAATTGGTGGCGCCGGGGAGGTCTCGCCAGAGGGCGAGGTCTCGGGCAAAGGGTCGGGGACCCCGCTGTTCGCCTGCCGTACGGCGTTGAGGATGGCGAGGATCATTGCGCCGTCCTGTGTGCAGACGCCTTCGAACGTGGTGGGCACGGGCTCGCCGTTGTCGTCCTCCACGTTCCAGGAGATGAGGCGGTTCGCGAGTGCGCGGACGATGAGGTCGCCGGTGAGGTCTTGGCCGTCGAGTTCGAGTTCCTCGCCGACGGTCATGCCTCGGGCGGCGACTTCGAGGCCCTCGTATTCGGTGCCTGCGAAGTTCAGGTTGTAGATGCGGCGCTTGGGTCGGTAACCCATGCTGCACCCCCCTTCTTATTGGAAACCGTTCTCAAGACCAAGTCGGTACATTTCCGTCAGCGAGGCTGAACGGGACGCTCCACGTGAACTCGCCGGACTGCGCCCGGGTCAGCGCGTAGTCCGTCAGCAGCACCTCGTTCGCCAGCGTCTGGCCGGAGATTGCGATGGACATCGTCCGGGCGACCGACGTGGACGAGACCGTCTTGAACACCGCGTGCGCGAGGTTCGAGCCGTCGTCGAAGCCGCCCGCCGCTGTGCCGGAAAAGTCCGCGAGGAGCAGCAGTCGCGCGTTCGCGGACTGCGTCAGCGCGGTGATGTCCTGCACGCCGCGCGGCATCGTCCAGTCGAGGTTGAAGGTGCTGGAGCGGATGTCCCGCGCCGTTCCGCTGCTGTCGTCCACGCTGAACGTGGTCCAGCCCAATCCGGATTCGATGGCCAAGGCTCAGCCCTCCTTTGTTACGAGGGTCAGCGGGCGCCGCCCTCCATCGGTTGGTTCGGTGACCCACTTCGGCTCACGGTCGGGGTCGACGTACAGGGAGCCGAACATCTTGCGGACCCCGTCGCGGTCCACCCATTCCTCGTGGAACACCACGGGCACTCGGATCGCCTGGTCCTCGAACGCCACCTTCACGATGCGGATGTGGTGGCCGCCGTCGGCCAGGGAGCGCAGTCGCTCGCTCGGCTGCGTGAGGGTGATGCTGAAGCCCTTCGGGCCTAGGTGGCGGCGCTGCGCACGACCGTCGTCGTGCGGCACGTCGTACACGAGCGCGGGCATCTGGACGTCGATGTCGTCGCAGTCGTCCGTGTAGTCCTGGCCGCCGACGGTCAGGCGCCACTGCTTCAGTTCGGTCATCGCGTCAGCCCTTGTCCCGCTCGTCGAGCAGCAGGCCCATGTGCTGCTGCACGTGCTCCACCCAGTCCGCCGCCCGCTTGTGCACCCGCACCTGGCCCACCACGCCCCGCCAGTCCCCGCCGCGCACGACGTACTTCTCCGGCATCGTCTGGTGATCCGCGAAGCACCGCTGATACGGCTCGAACCGGAACACCGTCAGCCCGGCCGCGTTGCGCTGCTCCCGGAACGTCCGCCGCGACTCGGTACGGATGAACGCCGCCTGCGCGCGGCCGAGGTCGGTCGACTCGTCGATGAGTGATTCCCAGCCCAGCCGCCACGCCTCACAGCCGACACGCTCACACACCGACTTGACCGCCTGGTCCGGGCGGGACTTCACACTGAACGTCTGATACGCCTCGACCGGCATCTTCGGGTCGTTGGGGCGGAACGGCTGGCCCATCAGAACAACACCTCCGTCGCATTGCGGTTGACGGCCACGACGAACTGCACGTTCGAGAAGGTGCCGGTCGTCACGACCCGCAGGTAGCGCTCCACGGTCTGCGTTCGGCCCGTCTGGATCCGCTCCACGGTCGGCCCCGAGGACACCGCCGTGAACGCGCCCCCGGTCACGTCCGCCCACGCATCCCCGGAACCGTCGTCGCTGGACTCCTGCAACTTGATCGTCACCGAGGTGCCGGTGAAGGCGAGCACCTGCAGATATGCCTGCAGCCCGAACGCTGTCGACCCGGTACCAAGGTCCAGCGAGGCGCCGTTCGTCGCGGTCGTGTCGGTGCGTACGCCGGCCGTGAGGAGGTCGCACCACTCCAGGCCAAACCCGTTGGCCTGCGCGTTGACGGAGATGGTCAGCGATCCGTCCTGCGGGCGGCTGGGGTTGTAGTCGATCTGCTTGCCGACCATGCACGCGGCCGGGCTGCCGATGCTGCTGCCGGTCAGCCACATCAGGTGCTGGTCCGCGGTGGGGAGCGCTCCGAGGCGTTCGTGCGCGGCGCCGACGGCGTCGTTGAAAAAGCTGGTCCAGGAGATCCGCCCGTCCCGCAGCAGTCCGATGCGCCGGTACGCGGACTTGTTGATCGGGGTGGTGTCCTGCGTGCCGGCGAGGCCGCCGCCGAGGTCGTTGGCGGAGCCCGTGTCCCCGCTGAGGTCGTATCCGCCGTAGTAGAAGGCCTGCGCGAGGCCGCTCCTGATCGTCATTACGCCACCTGCGCCCAGAGATCGTTGACAATGAGTGGAAGAGTGATCGTCATGACCCGGTACTCCGAGCCGGCCTCGGCGAGGTACCCCGCCCGGGCCGACAGCGGGTCGCCGTAGGCGCCCAGCAGGTCGACATTGCGGATCAGGCCGCCGAGCTCGAAGTCGCCGCTGTACGCCGCCATGAGCGCGTCCAGGGCGGTCATCAGGTCGGGGTCGATCGCGTCCGGCTCCTGCTGCACCAGCGAGGAGTACAGGCGCACAAACAAGGCCAGCCGTGTCGATGTGCTCGTGAGGCCGGACGCACCACGAGCGGGGCCGATCTGCTCGACCCACACCGCGGCGGTGATCCCGGACGTGGGCGGTGACAGTGGCTCATGCCCGTTGACGGTGACGAAGTGGCCGGACGCGAGTGCGTGCGATTCGACGGCGGAGAGGATGGTGCGGATGTCGAGGGCCATGTCAGATCAGCCCCCTCGACCGGTAGCGGGCCAGGAGTTCGCGGGCGATCTGCGGGGCCTTGCGGTCCAGCAGGGCCTTGGTGCGGCGGAATGTGAAGTAGCCGGGGAAGCGGGTGACCGGGCTGTTGCGGGAGCCGGTTCCTTCGAGCCACGGTCCGTAGACGATGCGCTGGTCGTGGATCTTGTAGCGGTCGCCCGCCCGGTCCACGCTGATCTTCGACTGGTAGTAGCCCGTCGGATGCCGCAGCACCTGCCGCAGCCGGGCGTGGACCATCCGCTCGCCCTCACGCGCGACTTGGTACTCGACGTCGTCCGAGTAGTCGTGCAGGGCTCGCCCGGCCCGGCCGGTGGCCCACGGTCCGGAGGCGCTGCTGTTGACGCGGACGTCGAATCCAGGCATGTCACACGCTCCGAATCCGGGCCTTGCGGCCGCACGCGTTGTAGGTCTGCTCCCGCAGCGCGGGCAGGTCCCGGGCGGTCTTGGCCTGGTCGTTGCTGGAGAGACCACCGCTGGTCCGGCGAGTACGGGCGTATCCGGCCTGCTCGTTGGTGACCCGGTTGATGACTTCGGCGATCACGAGGTCGCGGACCAGGCCGGGAGGGTCCCAGCGCACGACGGACGCCCCGTTGGAGTGGGTGGCCGCGGTCGTGCCGAGCGCGCCCCGGGTGACGGTGAGCGTGCGGGAGGCGTAGATATCGACGCCGGCCGTGTGCGCGGCGAGCACCGAGCCGTCCCACGCGCGGATGACGGTGAGGTTGTTGCCCGCGATGTCGACGATGAGCATGCGCTCGGACTCGATGAGGATGACCTCGTCGACCGAGTACGCGGTGCCGTCCGACACGGCGACGGCGACGCTGTTCGCCTGCGCGGTCAGCCCAGCCCCGCCGACGTTCTGCCCGCTGTCGGCCATGCTGCGGCCCGCCACGACCATCCGCTCGTCATCCACGCGGATGACCGAGCCGACACCGAGCGCCGCCGCGGCCGCAGCGTTCACGCTGATCGTGGTTGCTGTGGTGGTGGACAGGGCCGCCGCGAGCGTGCCGGCCGTAGTCTCGGCGTTCTTGTAGCCCCACAGCCCGGTGATGGTGATGTCCCGCTGGTGGGTGCTGCCGCCGCCGAACGCGGCCGAGCTGCCGAGGTCGATCTCCAGTCGGCTGTACGGGGGGCCGGACCGGTTGGGCTCCAGGTTGAAATCGGAGGCGGCGATCGTCGTACCGCCCGAGGAGAGGGTGGTGACGGAGATGAGTTCGGAGTCGTCGAGCCACAGCCGCCACGACGTGCCGTACTGGGAGTCCGGCCAGTCGAAGTAGCGTGTCGCCGTCTGCGGGTAGAACACGCGATGGCACAGCGACTCGACGTCCCGGGACGCGGACTGCAGGGCGCGGTCGATCTGCGCGGCATTGCGGGCGGTCAGCTTGCTGTCGAGGGCGCGCTGCACGTCCTCACGCGTCGCGTACACGGGTTCCGCCATCTCTCGTCACCTCCTCTCAGGTCTCGTCGTCGTGCGGGTCAGGGCCGGCCGTGGATGGAGAAGGACACCCCGGTGAAGCTGGGGGTCGTGCCGGTGAGGGCCCACCGGATCCGGCCGACGTTCGCCAGGGTGTAGCCCGTACTGATCTGCCCGTAGGTGTAGCCAGTCGACGTGAGCAGCGCCCCGCCGATCGACGTCGCCGACGAGGTCTGCACCCACACCGTGCCCGTTGCGTCGAGCACCTCAAAGAACACGGCCAGCGTCGGGTCAGTACCGGTCGGGGCGTTCGACACGTTCACGACCAGCAGGCCATTGCTGACCCGGGAGATGTCGATCGCCCCGGTCCGGCCCGTGGTCGCGTTCGTGACCCCGGCGGTGACGTGGTCGGTGGAGCTGTTCAGGGTCAGACCGGTGGCCTTGAACAGCTCCCGGTTCGCGAAGGCGCTCACGACGAGGCGTCCTCGGTGTCAGCAGCCGACCCACTGGTCTCCTGGTCGCCATCCGTCGAAGGGGCAGTAGAGCTCCCCGTCGTGGCCTTCTTTGAGCGGCTCGCCGTCTTGCGGGCAGGCTTGCGGGTCCCGGTCTCGCTCGTCTCGGGCGTGCTGTCGGACTTCGGCGAGGATGTCTCGGAGCTGCTCCCAGCTGATGGCTCCTCACTCCCCTCTGCGGCCTCGTCCGTTTCCGGCTCGGCCGGGATGTCGGCGGCGTACGACGGGCCGCCGTGAACGGTGATCTTCGGCATGGTGTCTTCCTCCGAACCGGTCACCGGCGGCCACGGCGTGACCGTCGGCATGTCCAGGCCGCACCCGGCACAGACCAGGCGCGGCATTTCCAGCACTCCAGGGGCGGCCGTACGCAGGTGCACCCGCCGCCGCTTCCCCACGTGCGGGCAGGCGCCGTTGCCGCACTCGACGGTCAGCGACGGCAGCACAGCCCCGCCGCGGCCCTCGGTGCGCTCGGTGCTGCCGCAGTTCGGGCATCGCGGAGCGCCCACCGAGTAGGTGGTGGTGCAGCCTGCACACGTCCATCCGGCCATGTCAGCCAGCCACCAGCGTTGCGCCGTTGGTCAGCGGCACCCACGTGCAGTACACGGTCATCGCGCCGTCCACGTTGGTCCCGTTCGAGTCGATCTCGACGGTGCCGGTCGACACCACAGCCGAGGCCGGCGGCCCGTTGCGGGTGAACGCGGCACTGTCCGGCTCCCAGCCGAGAACCGTCCCGGCCGCGGTGTCCGTGGTACCAAGGTCGCCCGCAACGATCGCGGCGGTGTCCCCCGTGGTGGGGTTGGCCTGGATCGTCACCGTGTTCGCCACGGTGATCGCCGTGGTCACCTTCGCCCACAGGGCGGTGATCAGCACCTCGCCGCCCGCGACCGTGAACAGCGTCGGGGTGACGTCCTCGTCGAGCGTGCCCGTCGCCGTAGACACCGGTCCACGCCCGAGCATCAGCGCCCGTACTTCGTTGCCCTGAATCAGGGTGCTCATGAGTCAGGCTCCTCAGCTCAGCGGGGCGACGAGGTTGGCCGGCGTGCGCTGCACCGCGAGGTCCCGCAGCAGGTACAGGCCGGAGCAGAAGCGGGTGCCGTTGGTGCCAAGGTCCGGGATGTCGAGGCTGATATAGCTGTAGCCGTCGGACAACTGCCGGGCGTCGACCTCGATGACGAGAAGGAGCTCCTCCGATGCAGCGCCCACGTTGGTGATCTCTGAGGCTGCAGCCTGCGTGCTGCGGGTCCACGTCTCGTCGCCGTCGAGGGTCGTCTCGGACTTGCTGTAGTAGTAGGTGATCACGTCGAGGTCGGCGGTGGTGCCGCCCGACGCTGCGGTGTGCTGCTGCAGGTCGACGTCGGTAATGTCCGTGCTGCCGCCGGAAGTCTGCACGACGATCGTGCAGCCGCCCGCGTTCCGCAGGGACACTCGCTTGCCGGTGATCGCACCCGCGACCGCGTCCGTCGGAACGAACGCAGTGCTGATGTCGAAGAGCCTGCCCAGGCCATCCTGTGCCACGAGCCTTGTCCTTTCGTCTGGTGATGCCCTGCCGGGGCGACACTGCCGGCCCGGGTAGAAGCCGACGCCGGGGGTTGATTGCCGGCGTCGGCCGGGGGGTTACGCGCGCTCGGCGATCTCGACGAACGGCGACAGGGACGGGCCGTCGTTGGCGGGGGTGATGGCGGACTGGAGCCAGGGGCGGCCGTCGACGCGCTGGATGATGCGGTAGGCGGTCTTGTCCTCGCCGAACTTGTACTCGGTCGAGGATGCGGCGGTCATCTGCTGGCGGTCGCCGACGAGGTAGTAGGAGAGGTCCACGAACGACAGGTCGGAGCGGTCGCCGAGACGCCCGGCCTTCTCCGACACGACCAGCGGCCGGCCGAAGATGGTCATCGGCGCGGGACCAGCGACGTTGGTGAGCATGACCGGGCCGCCGCCGGTGCCCACGGAGAGGGCCATCGTGTACAGCTCGGGGATGGCCTCCGGGGAGCACACCCAGATGCCGCGAGCGAGCGAGCTGGGCAGCATCCTGCTGTACATCTTGATGACGTTTTCGAGGACGATCGTGTCCGCGGTCTGCCCGGACTCCTTGGGGACGGCGATGCCAGCAGGGTTCTCGCCGCCGAGGAAGCCGAGCGGTTCGCCGGTGCCCGACCCGGACATGAAGGCGACGTCCTCGAAGAACGCCAGCGCCATCGGCCAGAGGGTCTCGATGAGCGCCGAGAAGGAGATCAGGCTGTCCTGGAGCAGCTCGTTGGGGACGAGAGCGAAGCCGGTGAGCTTCTTCGCGTCGAGCTCGGCGCGGCCGAACTTCGGGTTGGACTCGACGAGGGCGGCGCCTTCCTCACCCCAGTAGCCGATCATGCCGCCGAAGACGGAGCCCACGTTGGTGGTGCTGTCGATCATCGGGAAGGGGACGCGGGCCGTCTCCATCGGGACGACGGTGGCGCGGGAGCGGACGACGGACGACTCCAGCGCGATCTGAAGCAGCTGCGAGCGCAGAGTCTCCGGGACCAGGAACCCGCCGTCGGCCGGGACCACGCTGGAGTACGCGTTGCGGATCCCGTCCATCTTCGCCCGGGCCTGCGGGTCCCGGTTGAGGTGCCAGGCGTGCCGGAAGTAGTCCGCCGCGTTCTCGAACTTGCCGTCCAGCGCGGACCCGACAGCCTTCGGGTTGTATGCGGTGGCCTGCTTGTGCGAGGTCAGCATGTTGGCCGGGCGGGTCTGCGGGTCGAGGTTGAGCCGCCTGATGGAGTCCTGGACGGAACTCCGGTCGGCCTTCTCGTCGTTGTCGCGGAGCATGTTCGCAAGGCCGCGCTGGACGCCCTCGTCGATCTGCCGCTGCAGTTCGGTGCCGTCGCCCTGCTGCCGGTTGGCGTACTCGTCGATGAAGTCCGCGAGTGCCTTCGGCGTCTCCATGATCTGCTTGGCGCGCGCCGGGTCGGCGAGCATTTCCGCCAGCTCGTCGCTGTTGCGCGGCGAGGTCAGAGTGGGTGCCACTGGTGCCTCCTTCAGGCTTCCGTCGCCGCGCTGGACGACGCCGTGGTGGTGAGGTTGGAGACCAGCACCGACCACGCGTCGGGCTCGTCCTGGGTCAGGTGGGCGACCATCGCCGCCCACGGGTCTTCGGGTTCGGCGGCCGGGACCACGGGCTCGGCTGGGGGCTCGGTGTGCGCCTTGGACTCGGGGGCCGGTTCCACGACGGGCGGCTCCGCGGGGGCGGACACGGCGGGCTCTTCCAGCCCGGGCTCACCGACCGCGGCACGCAGCTGGGCGGCGACTTCCTCGCCGATCAGGGACCGGATGTCCTCGCTGAGCGTCGCCGTCTCCAGCGTCAGCTCGACCGCTTCGGGCGCAACCGGGGGCGGAGCAGGCTTGGGCTCCTCGCGGCGCGGGCCCTTGTAGCCGTACGCCGTGAGGTCGAAGGCCTTCCGCATCTCCGGCTCTGCGGGCTCGTCGCCACGCTTGGGCACCGACACGTACTCGTCCGCCAGGCCAGCCGCGACGGCTTCTTCGCCTCGGTACCAGGTCTCGTTCTTCATGACCTGTCGCCACTCGGCCTCGGTGCCGCCCGCACGTGCCGCGTAGGCGCCGGCGATGTTGTCCGAGATCTTGTCGAGGAGCTCAGCCATCTTGATCATGTCGGCTGCTTCCCCGACACAAAGTCCACTGGCCTCGTGCACCATCAAGAGCGCGTTCGGCATCATCCGCACGCGATCGCCAGCCATCGCGATGACCGAGGCGATGCTCGCCGCAACTCCGTCGACCTGGACCGTGACGCTCGCGGGGTGGGAGCGCAGCGCGTTGGCGATCGCGATTCCCTCTGTCACCGAGCCGCCAGGGCTGTTAACTCTGAGGAGGATCTTCGACGCGGTGATGCCGCGCAGGTCGTTGATGAACTCGTCCGCCGTGGCGCCGAGCCAGCCTCCGACCTCGTCGTAGAGCATCACTTCCGCCTCGTCGGCGGCCTGGTTGGTGATGCGGTACCAGGGCCGGTCGCTACTGGCCTGTGCGCGGACGCCGGGGATACGGTCCGGCAGGTCGATGAACGGCATCAGGACCCTTCTCCCTTCCGGCCGCGCTTGACCACGCGGCACCTGCACTCGTTGCCGAACTCCGCACCCACGCAGTGCACGTAGCCGGAGCCGCCGGGGTAGTCCTTGTAGGCCGCGGCCCGGTTGCGGTAGACCTGCCCGTCGTTCTCGCGGCACGGATCGCACGTGTTGTCGTCGATCTCCGCGACGGCCTCCCACCGCATCGCCGCCTCAACGTCCGGACCATCGCCGCCGGCGAGACCGGACACCAGCTCCCGCCACGCATTCGCGGGCTCGCCCTCCAGTGGCACAGCAGGCGCAGCGGGAGCCGGAGCAGCGGGGGCCGTCGGCATGTCGAAGCCGAGCATCGGCAGAATCGTCGGCGCCAACAGCGGAGCCCGCGTCACCAACTTGATCAGCAGCTCCTTGTCCGGGTCCGCGCCCGGCGTCCCGAACTGGATCTGCGGCAGCTCGAACGCCTCCAGCGCGGCCGGCCCGTACGCGCCCGCCTCGATCAGCGCGGCGGCGGCGTTCACTCGGGCGGTGAGGGTCGCTGCTTCCTGCTCCGGATCCGGCGGGGTGGGGTTGTCGTAGTCGAACTCCAGGCCCGCGGCGGTGGCGCCGAACATGGGCAGGAGCTCGAAGTTGAGCGCGGCCTTGATGCGTTCCAGGCGGGGAATCGTCTGCTGCTCCGCGAACCACGCCTTCGCGGCGAGCGCGGAGGCCCGGTTGATGTCCTCGAAGTCACCGATCGCGGACTTGCTGATGCCGTACGCCTCACGCACCCGGTCAGCTGTCGCACCCCGCAGTTCGACGAACTGCATGTCGCGCTGGCTGATGGTTCGGTCGACCCACTTGCCGTGCTCCAGGATCGCGACCTTGTGCGCGTTCCCGACGCCCTTGTGCTGCTCGTTCCAGCGCGCCCTCAGTTCGTCGAACTCAGGGTCGGAGAGGGCCTGCGGGACCTCGATGATCCCGCCCGGCTGAGCCGAGTTGATGAAGAAGGCGCGGCTCCACTCGGCGGCGTACCGGCTGGTGTCGAGGTCGGGGAGGATCGACAGCACCGGACTCAACCCGCGGTACGGGTCCAAGGGATTCGGCCGGCGCAGCTGGATGACCTCGTCGAGTTCGAGGGGGATCTGCTGCCCGTCGGGGCCGGTGTACACGTAGCCCTTCAGGAAGCGCTCGGGGTCGGGCTGGGGGGTGATGCGGTCGGGGCGGACGGGCCACATCTCCAGCGGCAGCTTGAAGCCCGGTGCGCGGGCGATGACCCACCAGGTTTCGCCGGTGAGGTCGTAATGCTGGGTGCTGGACTCGACGAACTCCTGCCGCGGCATGAACGGGTTGGGCTTGTTCCACAGGTCCAACGCGGCGTGGCTGGTGACCTCGATGCGGTCCTCGTCGCGGCCGCTCTTCGCCTTGCGGTAGAGCTTCCAGTCGACGAGGGCGGTGGCGTTGGACGTCCTGTCGACGATCGCGAAGAGCGTGCCCACGGCGGACATGGCGCGCATCTGGCCTTCGGCGCTGCGGTTGCTGCCGAACAGGCCGCCGTAGGACTGGGCGCGGGAGGCGAAGGGGACGGGGGTGTTGGTGGTCGACCGGTTGAAGAGGGCGTCGGCGATGCTGCGTCTGGCCACCGCCCCTCCTCTCAGTCGCGGACGATCGGTGCCCCCAGGAGGACCATCGCGGCCCCGGCGGTGATCATTCCGGCCCCGACGCCGAAGATATTCCCGACGCCAACTGAGATGAGTGTAAATCCTCCTGTCAACAGGGATGGTGACAGGAGATTTTTCAGTTCTGAAAGTCTGATCTTCCGCATCCTCACAGCCACCTCACCCTTGTCCGGCCCACCAGATCCCGGGCCGCCACCATGTACCTGAGCGCGTCGCACCCATGGTCGTTCTGTTTCACAGGCTCCTCCTTCAGTCCCGCGCCGCTCCCCGGCTTCACCGCCCATACATAGCCAGGGATCTCCTCCGACGTCCGCGTCGGCCGGCCCGACCCGAGGAGATCCTTGTCCTCCTCGACCAGGCCTCCGCGCATGATGAACAGCCGCGGCTTGCCGTCGCCTTGCGTCTTGAGGCGGGACTGGACGGCTTGGATGCCGTCGGACACGGTCTTCTTCGCCGCGATGGTGCCCATGCCGAGGTGCTTCTCCAGCGTGGCCCGGTCCTCGGCATCGTGGTCAGTGATGATGGCGCGTGGCTGCGGCTCGTCCGGGTTCTGCCGCATGATCTCCAGGATCTGCTTGGCGTGGTCCTCGGCCAGCCGCTTCGTCATGTAGATCTCACGGACCAAGTAGAGACGGCCGTCAGGGTCTTCGCGCCAGTCCTGCCAGCAGAAGGGGTTCGTATACCCCAGGTCGATCGACCACCAGCGCGTCCAATCGGGCGGCACATCGAAGCGGTCGATCATGTGGATGCTGTCGTCCCAGCCCTCGAAGACGACGCCCTCTGACGCCACCCACAACCCATCGCGCAGGCGCAGCCGCCGCGCCCCGGTGAGCGCGTCGAGCTTCTCCATGTACTCGCGGCCGGCCTCTGTGTAGGAGCCTTCGCGGTCGACGTAGTACGGGTTGTCCCGGTGCGTCGAGGTGATCATCCGGAGGGTTCCGGCGTCCGCTCTGCGTTTGATCCAGTGGCTTGGGTGCGAGGGGTTGGTCGACAGCAGGATCTGCTTGTACGTCTTCGCCGAGCCGCGCAGGCGGCTGATGAGCGTCTCGTACAGGTCGAGGCTGATCTCCACGGCCTCGTCGACGAAGATGCGGTCCAGTTCGGCTGAGAGGAACTTCTCCGGGCGGTCGCCGCCGGCCACCAGGATGGTGGATCCGTTGGCGTAGCGGAACGCGGCGGGGTCCTTGCTGGAGCCGCCGAACCAGCGGACGCTGCCGTCAGCCAACGCCTGTGCGGCCACCTGGCGTTGGAAGGTGACCAGGGTGGTCGAGGTCAGCGAGATATGTGTGGCGCGGAGCATCAACCCGCGCAGGTTCGGCACCTGCATGGCGGCGAGGTGCATCTTCCAACAGGCTGCGAGGGTCTTGCCGGTGCCGGCGCGGCCGACTGCCGCGACTTCGGCGTCCCGGCATTTGAGGAGGTCGACGTTGGCGCCGCGCGGTTCGAACCGGACGACGGCGGTTGTCACACGACGTCCTCGGGCTGGATGCCGACAACCTGGTAGGTGACGCCGCCGGAGTGCTCGACCTTGTCCGGCCTGGCGATGCCGGCCAGCTTCCAGAACGATTCGAGCGTGGTCCTCGCTTCGCGGAGCGCGGCGAGCTCGGGCCCGGAGTCGATGAGGGGGTTGCCGTCCTCGCCGTACATGATCTTGCCGTGAGAGACGACGACGTGTTGCCGCTCGGCTACTGCCAGCGCCCTCTCGTACAGGGTCTCCAGGCGCTCGATGTGCAGCGCGACGAGCCGCTCGGCCGGACCCTGGACGACCTCGCGTACGGCGCGGCGTACGGCGTCGAGGGCGCCGGTCTTGGTGGCGTAGCCGAGTTCGTCGGCGATGCGCTGGTAGGTCCAGCCCTGGGCGCGGAGTTCGGCGGCGCGGGCGTCGAGGGCGGCTCGGGCGGGGTTGCGTGCGAAGCGGTGGCGGCCGTCGCGCATGCGGAGGCCGTGGGGGTCGGCGGGGCCGCTGGGGGTGGGGGTGCCCGTGTCCGGGCCGTCCTCTGGGGGTTCGGCCGGTACGGTGGGTTCGTTACCGGTGTCCATGGTGTGATGGTAACGGCGTGTGCAACTGGTGGCAGGGTGCGCATGGTGAAGGCCCCACTCCCTGGCGGCGGGTGGGGCCTTCGGCGTTGGCGGGATCAGGCGAGCTGCGGGTAGCCGATGAGCGGGTGCGGTTCGAGGGCCACCCAATCGCAGCCGCCGTGGGCGTGCACGGCTCCGCTCTCCTCGTCCTGCCAGGCGCTGTCGAGGTCGAACGGGATGCGCTTGGCTGCTTCGACGAACGGGCCCTTCGCGGCGTCCTTGCTGGTGTAGACGCCGAGGACTTCGCCGCCTTCGTGGTCCTCTCCGGTGGAGAGGATCCAGACGACCGGGCCGGTCGACTGCTCCTGGCGGTGAGCGAGTTCGGTCACGGGGGTTCTCCTGTCGTGTCGGGCGGTCAGCGCTGCTTCTTGCGCTCGTTGTAGCGGGCCTTCGAATCGCGGGTGCAGGCCCGGCACGCTCGCCACCCCCTGGGGGTTATGTACCGATTAGCATCGTTGATCGGGTGGCCGTTCCGGCAGTGGGTCGGCTCTTCTTTGGGCTTCGCCCTGCGCTCTGCCTTCTCGCGCTCAGACCGTTTCGCTCGCCACTCGCGGATGCATGTTCGGCAGGTACGGCCTCCGGAGGACGGCGAGATGTAGGTGTTTTCCTCGGTGTACTCGTGGCCGTTTGGACAGTGCGTCTTGGCGGCGTTCGCGGCCATGATGGTCTCGCCCCGGAGGATGTTGACCTTGTTGGTCACTGCCTCCATGTGCTCGACGTTCACGCATGCCCGGTTCCGGCAAAGGTGGTCGATCATCAGCCCGGCGGCGATCGGCCCGATCAGCGCCTCGTACGCCACTCGGTGGGCGTACTGACTCTTGCCGTTCAGTCCGAACTTGCCGTAGCCGTTGGGCTGTTTGAAGGCCGTCCAGGTCAGGCATGGCGTCCTGTAGCCCGTGTCTTCTGAACGGGTCTTGTCCCAGAAGCGTTGCGGCAGCGCCGACTTGGGGTCGAGCATCCTTCTCCTTCAAGGTCAGGCGGCCAACAGCAAGCGTGCGGCCAAGGTGTGATAGCAGCGCGAGCCCTTCAGGCCGGCGGGGCAGGAGCAGGCGGTGGGGGCGGTCTTGTAGGTCTCGGTGCCGTCGGTGCTGACGGCGATGAAGATGACGGAGCGGAGGGGGATGATCGCGGCGTCCTCGATGAGTTCGCGGGCCGACTGGATCTGGTGGGGCTTGTAGTCGGTGAGGTCGACGGTGGTGTTGCGGATCTTGCGGGCGCAGCGGGGGCCGTAGCCGAGAGCGATCGACTTGGCAGACCGGAGCATGCGGTGGCAGTGGAGGCAGCGGGCCTGGTCGGTGGTGGTGTTCTGCATTACTGCCCCCTTGTTGCGCTTTCCTGTTGCGATACACGCTAGCGCTTCACCTCTTGGTTGCGCAAGGGGATTGCGCTACCGTGTTGCGCATGGATCCGATGACCAAGCTCGACCAGGCCGCCGACCGCTACCGGGAGGCCAAGAAGGCCCACGACGAGGCGCGAGACGCCGCCGTTGCGGCGGTAGTTGAGGCGCTGCGCGGGGGTGAGCGGCCGACCGACGTCACGCACCGCTCGCCGTTCACAGCCGCCTACGTCCGCCGCATCGCGCGAGACCACGACATCGAGCCCGCGAAGCCGGGGCCGAAGAAGAGCGGTAGCCAGTGACCCATCACGCCACCTGCCAGCACGGGCGCTACCGACTCACGTGCGAGGACTACGACGAACTGTGGACGCACGCCGGAGGCTGCTGCGAGCTCTGCGGCACACCGGCCGCCAAGACTCCGGACGGGAAGCTGTTCATCGACCATGCGCAGCAGTACGGGTTCTTCGCCGTGCGTGGCCTGCTGTGCTCGAAGTGCAACTCCCTGATGGGGTACATCGATCGGGGCGAGAAGGACGATCGTCGAGCGATCGGGTACCTCGCGAACGCATGGTTCGTCCGCGTGCTGCACGCGCGGCATGCTGAGAACGTGGCCGTACGCCGTCGCCTGCGCCGACCGGACGCCGAGCTGCCGGAGCGCCCGGCGGGCAGCGAGGAGAAGACCACATGAGCGAGGCCGTGCAGCAACTCACTAGCCGACAGATCGCCGACCTGCACCGCCAGTTCCGTGAACGAGACGCTCAAGGGCTGGGTACGGTCCTGCGGAACCTGCCCGCTCCGCCGCTCCCGCGCTGCCCTGCCTGCGACGCCGAGGCTGAGCGCGTCGATCAGCGAGTGGAGGACGCGGCGTTCGGGGTCGACGAGACGGCGCTGCGGCTGCGGTGGCTGCCATGCGGTCACCGGTTCCGTGCGGTGGTCGACCTGGACGCGGGCCCGGTGCGCCCGGACGAGGAGCCCACCACATGAGCGCCCGCGACGACCTATGGGACGCCCTCGGTATCGACCCCGACCGGATCAGCCGCGAGGAGTTCGAGCAGCACCTGGACGCCTACGACCGGGCGCTGGGCGCGGGCCCGGAGCACCCAAGCAAGGAGCCAGTCCGCCCCGCGAGCAAGCCACAACTCTTCGCCCCCACCATGGGCGTGCAGGACCGGGAAGAGTTCCGCGCCTTCCTTGCCGGCCTCGGCATCGACACCCACGTCACAACGGACGCCAGCGGCCATCCGACCGTCGCTCTCGACCGGGCCGGGCTGGAACAGCTGCGTGCGTGGTTCGCCGAGCGCGGCGATGACGTCCAGGCCGCCGCGATTCAGCGGGCGCTCGACGCGTAGCCCACCGCATGACGAAGGCCCCGCCCAACCAGGCGGGGCCTCTCGCTGTCCAGCTACTTCACATTCCCTGCGAAGATCGCAGGCTCCGCATCCGAATACGGCGCCAACTCGATCTGCAGATACTCCTCACCCTTCGGCAACTGACACGCCACCCGCGCCGACGCCGACCGGCCCGGACGCAACTGCATCGACGGCAGACCACCCAGCTCCGGATCCGACGAGAAGATCAGCTCACCCTCACGGGACTCCTCGCCGTAGAAGCACGAGATGTACCCAGAGTTCAGGTCCACGACCGCATCCGACGCGTTGTTGACCTTCACCGTGAACGAGGCGTACGGCGTGTTCTCCGGCGCCGAATACTCCGACGACGTACCCCGCTTGTAGTCGGACAGGCTCATCTCGAAACCGTCCACGTACTCCACGGCATCCGTGAGAGCCATGATCTCCGGCTGCGTGTCCTCCGGCGTCGGCTCCTCCTCCACCGCGGCCGTGACGGTCTCGTCGGTCGGCGTGCTCGACGCCGAGGCGCTGCCCATGTCCGCGCTGTCGTCGCGCGAGTTGACGACGAACAGCCCGGTACCGATGACTGCGGCGATGACGGCGATGCCCGTCCCGATGACGACCCAGTTGCGGGGCTTCTTCGGTGCCGGCGGCGCCGGCGGGAAGTCGGGCATGGGTGGTGGTGTGTCGTTGCTCATGGTCCCCCCAAGGGCGTTTGGTGCGTGATCGGCATCATCCTGCCGTGTGCGCACCGTGTGGAGGGGATGTGTCCGTGTTGTGACATGAGGAGGCCCCGCTGCCGACGGGGTTGCGGCAGCGGGGCGGTTCTCAGGGGGTGCCGGGCGCTACCCGGCGCGCAGTCTCCAGTGTGGCAGGCCGTCAGCCTTCCTGCTGGCCCTGCGGCGTACCCGGCACCGGCCTGTCCGGCTTGGGGAAGTGCCCGCCCCTGGATGCTTGGTAGGTCGTCTCGTGTCGTGCACGCTCCTCGGCGGTCAGCTTGGAGCGGAGTTCCTCTTGGGGCATGGTGCGTCGGAAGGCCATGATGGCGGTCTCCTGTCTCGTGTTCGGGATGGGTGGACCGGCGCGGCCGTAGTCGTCTTGGCGGAAGGCACGGCCGCGCCGGGGTCTAAGGGGTCAGCCCTGCTCGCCGAACGGCACGGTCATCGAGGCTTCGGTCATGTCGCGCAGCTCGGTGCCGTCGGTAGTGCGGGTGTTGAAGCGGGCGATCGCCTCGTTCTTCAGGCGCTCGGTCTCGTCGCGGTCTCCACGCTCGCGAGCGGCGGCGTAGTCACGGACGGACTGATGGTTGGTCTCCATCGCGGATTCCTTTCGGTTGGGTGTTGCCGGGCGGCCGCCCGGGGGCTTGTGGGCTCAGCGGCCCCAGCAGTTGCTCAGGACCAGCGCGAGCAAGAACAGAACAGCGAGGCAACTCCCGCGCGGCAGGATCCCGTCGCCCCGCGCCTCCGCATGCACAGGGCGGACGCCGTCCCCCGCGGCCGGCGCCAACCCTCCATGAGCGGCGCGACGGTGATCGACCAACTCGTCCTCGGCATCCACGCGGCGCTCCCACCGCTCCGGGGAGACGGCGTCGCAGGCACGGCAGAAGTACTCGTGCGGCATTCACGCACCCCCCCTCGACAGCAGCCCGCGAAGCCTCGATCGGGGCGTAGCTACAGGCGTAGGAGCGTCCGCTACATCGCAGGTCACAGCCGTAGCTACAGGGCCGCTACGGGCCTCAGAGGCGGGATCGGGATCAGGCCGGGAGAGGGCCTCCTCCCACGCCAGGAGGTCGGCCCGGTGGACCCCCTCGTTCACCCTCCCCGCCGCATCCCGGACGGAGCCCTTCAGGGGGATACCGAGAGCCCTCAACTTGGCCCTCACCGCGGCCCGGTCTACGGGCTCCCCCGGGGTGGCTTTGGTGAGGCGGTCGGCGAGGGTCTTCACGTGGACGCCAGGGGCCTGCCCGATCAGGTTCCACATCACCGTGATGAGGGGGTCGACCGGCGCTTCTGGCGCGGCGTCTGGAACGGGCTCGGCAGGGCGGACGGGACTGCGCCGCTCGACCCATTCAGCCCACCCGTCCAGCTGGTCGCGGGGCACGAACGCGGCGAACGCCAGCACCCATCCCGCGATCAGACCTACAGCCACCCAACCGCCGTAGAAGCCGACAGCCCACACCGACCCCACATAGAGCAACCACGCCACATCAGCGCGACCGCGGGCGTGCAGCCACCTGCCCGGCCCGCTGACCCCAGCCCAAAGCGCCCCGCCGATCCCGGCCAGACCTGGCGTCTCGTCGTCAACGAGTTCGTCCTCGGCGAGCTCCTCGTCGTGGACGTCGTCAGGCGTGGGTTCCGGATCGCTCTTGCGCAGGCTGAAGTACGTCACTGGAGGCCCACCCGGGCGTTCTCGATGGCGTCGGCAACGTAGGTCCAGGTGCCGCCAGCGCCGGTGGCGATGTAGAAGAACAGCAGCGCGGTGAACCCGACCTGCTTGGTCGTCAGCTTCTTGAACAGCATGAAGATCAGCACGCACAGGGCGAGAGCGGGCATCGTGAGCCCCTTGAGGAAGCCCTGGAGGAAGCCGATGACCGTGCCGGCCGCGTCGGGGACGACGGTGAACGGGCCACCGGCGGCCTTGTAGGAGCTGGCGGCAAGCATCGCGACGAACACGGTGGTCCACCAGCCCAACGGCTTGAGCTTGCCGCCGCCAGGGACGCCGAAGATGAGCAGGCAGGTCAGGGCGGCGGCGAGGCCGACGGTGCCGAGGTTGCCGAACACGTGGGGTCCTTAAAGGGAGGGCGTGCCGTAGAGGAGCACGCCGACGACGGTTGAGGCGGCGGGGACGGCGGCGAGCCAGGCGACGGGCGGCCACCATCTGCGGGTGCGGTGGTGCAGCAGGAGGGTGAGGGCGCCGACGGCGTACCAGAGGATCGCCTGCGGGCCGGCGAGGCCGGTGCGGGCAATCCACGCGGTGACGTAGGTGACCCAGCCGACCAGCCCGATCGACCAGCCGAGGTAGGCGGCGGACGCGTGGTAGGCGAGCCACTTCAGGCGGTAGGGCACCCGGTCCCACGCCTCGACCAGGGACTGGCGGGGCGACGGCGGTCGGGTGTCGAAGGCGCTGCGCGGTTCGGCGGCGGCCCTCCGCCTGGGCTGCTTCGGCCGTTTCTTCGGTTTGGCGGCGGGCGGCTTCGGCTCGGCCTTCTCCACGGCGGGCGCGGCGTCCGGCTCAGGCTCCGGGGCGGCCGCCGGTGCGGGGTCGGTCTTCGTGTCGAGGATGCCGTCGAGCCAGTCCCGTGGGCGTGCGGCCGGCTTCGGCGGGACGGCGTCCGGGCCGACGCCGTGTCGCTGGAGGATGCCGCGCACGCGGAGCTCGTCGACCCCGGGTTTCGACTCGGTCATCACGCCCCCCTTAGGTAGCGGGCGACGGTCTCGGGCTTGGCGTTGGCGTCGGCGACCTTGTGGACGTAGCGCAGGACCGCATCCGGATCGTGGATCCCGGAGTCCTTCGCGGTCACGACGGCCTGCTTCACGGTCATCGGCCCGTTGAGGGTGGGCAGCGGATTGGCGGATCCGGACTGCGGATCCGGTCCGGACTGGTCCGGATTGGCGGATCCGTGATCCGGGTTGCCGGTCAGGCTGCGCTGCTCGGCGTCGACAAGGTGCTGCCCGCGCTGGAGTTCCCGGCGGATCGGGATCATCGCGAGCTGGCCGTCGACGGCGGCGCGCCGCTTGGTGACCCACTGCTGGGTGCGGTCGTCGAGTGGGCGGGCGTGGACGCGCATGGCGATCATCCAGCCGCCCTTCGCGAGCGCGGACACCGCCGCGCCGACCGCCCCGACGACCCACTCCCCGGAGAGCTGGCCGTGGGCGAACACCGCTCCCATGGACACGGCGAGGGCGGCATGCCCGGCTCTGCGAGGCAGCGCGGCGCGGTCGGGGTCGTAGCGGAGCAGCCACTCGGCGCCCATGCACAGGATCCAGGAGGCGTCGAAGGCGACGCCCGCGGCGTATGCGACGACGGCGACGGTGGACATGGCGAGGAGCGCGCCGACGGACGCGGTGGTCCAGACGAGGGACGCGGTGACGAGGACGGCAGCGCCGATGGTGATGGCGACGCGGACGCGCTGGTCCCAGTCGGCGGGGGGTGCGGGCACCTCGATGACCTCGGTGTCCAGGACCATCTCGGTCTCGCCGTCGACGGTGTGGGGGACGAGGCGGGTCCGCTCGATCTTGCTGGTCTTCACGGTGCTCTCCTGGGAGCTGGTCAGCGGCGGTGACGCCAGGCGTAGGCGGCGAGCGCGGCGCAGACGAGGAACGGGCCGGGCTGCGCGGTGAGGACGGCGACGGCCGCGAGGACCGTGAACCCGTAGCGCGCGAGCGGGCTGCGGAAGGTGTGTTTCATCGGAGCGCGCACTCGGCTTCCATCAGCTCGACCATCAGCGGCCAGTCCAGTTCGTCGCTGCCGCCGGCGCCGCGCTGCATCTCTTCGGCGGCCTGGTCGGACGGGAGGATGGCGACGCTCATGCAGTACGCGTCGCGTTCGGCGTCGGAGGCCAGGGACCAGGTGAGGTCGAAGGTGTCGCGGGTGAGGCTGTCGACTGCGGGCGCGGCCGGTACGGGGTTCGGTATCGACGGTGGTGGTGCTGGCCGAGGGCCCGTCGGTGCCGCAGGCGGTGAGGGTGGTGCGGAGCTTCATGTGGTGGGTCTCGTCTCACGGAAGGGGGCCGGGCCCCGCGGGGGTTTCGGGGCCCGGCCGGTCTGGGTTAGGCGGGGCGTGCGGTGCGGAGATCGTCTTCGGTCGCGCCGTGTTGGCGGGCGGTGGTGACGGCGGTACGCGCGGCGTCGAGGGCTCCTCGCGCCTCGTCCGAGTCCCGCCCGTAGTCGTTGATCGCCTGGGTGGCGACGGCGGCGGCGTTGACGGCGGCCTGGATGGCGGTGTGCTTGTCCACTGGGTCTCCTCAGACAGCGCCGCGGTAGATGGCGAAAGCGAGGGCGGTGAACGCGCCGACGATGCCGAGGGCGTACAGGAAGCGCTCCATCACGACAGCCCCAATCCGATGGCTGCGGCGATGGCGAGGATGCAGAGCAGGAACATCGCGCCGCAGCCGAGTTGGGGTTCGTTGTCGTACGAGGCACGGTCTTGGACCTCGCGCATCGAGCGGCCTCGTTGGCGGTCCTTGCGGCTGATCTCGCCTGGGCGGTTCCACTGGCCGCCGAAGGTGTCGCCCATCAGGTGGCGTCCTTCCAGCCGAGGCGCGAGCGGACGTCGGCGCCGGCGTCGTAGTCGGCGCGGCAGGTCTCGACGGTGGCGGGCTGGGCGAGGATCTGGTTCGGCTGGGGCTGCGCCGGGCTGGGCTGCTCCGGGGGCTTGTCGGTACCGTTGGTCACGGTCGTTTCTCCTGGTAGCTCAGGGGATTCGGCTGGCCCCGGTCGGGCTCTCACACACCGACCGGGGCCGTGTTGTTGGTGCCGTTCCAGAGTGCACGATCTGCTTTACAAACGTCAAGCAGATCAGGGAGGATGTTGCCGTGCCCAAGAGCCCTGAACCTGAGGGGAGCCCGCGCTTGATGACGATGACCGAGATCGCGGCGGAGCACGGGGTCAGCCGTCAGACGATCCACACATATCGGCGGACCGGCATCTTCCCCTCCCCGGTGGCGGGCGAGGGCAGCACGCGACTCCGGTTCCGAGAGGACGAGGTGGTCGCGTTCTTCAAGGCGAACCCCAAGCAGCCGCGTAAGAAGCGGCGCTTCCCTCCCGAGCACCAAGGAGAGCCCGTGACCACTACGACAGCCCACGATCGACTCATGGAAACGCTGGAGAACCCCGGCCTTGTCGGGCTGAGCACAGAGGATGCCGCCGAACTGGTCGGCGCCTATCGGGCCGCCGTGCTGCGTGAGGGCGCCGACTCTGTATCGGACATGCCTGCCCCGGACTGCTCTGACTTCAGCGACCTGGACGAGGCGTGGGAGTACGGGGCGTCAGCTGCTGCGCGACGGCTGCGCGAGCTCGCCGACGGGCAGGCCGGGGCACAGGACGGATGACCTTGTGCGGCACCCGTAGCCGCATCCACCGAGCCCCCGTCTCACCCGAGGCGGGGGCCGCTTCATGCCCTGCTTAAACTCCCTGCACGTGGCACACACCTTCGAAGAACTCGTGAACCTCCAGCGCGCCGCCGACCAGGCGCACGCCCGCGTCGAGCAGCTGCGAGACGAGTACGGCCCGCCCACCCAAGACGGCGGCTGGACCGACGAGCAGACCGCGGCGTACGACACCGCATGGCGCGCCTGGCGCGACCTCGCCCGCGACGTGCAGGCCGCGGTCACCGAGTACGCGCGCGAGCAGGGCACGGCGCGCAACCAGGCCGAGGCCGACGTGAAGACCGCCGCCCGGCACGCGCCCACGGACTGATCCGGACCGTCCGGACTCTCTCCGGATCGCACAAATCCGGGCCCCGGACCGTGATCCGGGCTACGCCACTGACCTGCCCGGATGCGAGTCCGGACAGTCCGGATCATGCTGGATCCATGCCCGGACCGCGCCCTGTGATCGTGTACCCGTCCGACGAGGACGGCGGCCGGCGCGTGCGCGTGAACGGGGCGATCCTGGGTCGGGCGTACTCGGTGCTGGACGTGGCCCGGTTCATGCAGGAGGCGGGGTTGCAGGAGTTCGACGAGATGGACGTGGTGCGCTCGGCGCTGATCGAGTGGCGGGGTGGCGGCCCGGAGGCGTGGGGGCGGTGAACGTGCGAGCGCCCGCCCTCGCGTGGAGGGCGGGGCGCGGGTGGGTCGGTCGGGTCAGGTGGTGGGCTGCTCGTGTTCGGTGAGGGCGAGCACTACGGCAGTCGCCATCTCGTGGCGGCCGAGGTCGTACTCCCGGATCCCGGCAGAGGTGGGGTGGGCGATGCCGGCTACGAGGGCGCGCACCCGTTCGATGGCGGCCTGCGTCTGCTCCAGCTCGCGCTTCGTGTCCCGCCACTGGTGGTTGCGTAGCCGGATCTGCGCCCACAGGTTCTGGATCTGCGTAGGGTCGGCGCCGTTCGCGCGGAGACCTGAGCGAAGGACGTGCAGCTCTCGCTCGGCGATGTCGGCGCGGCGGCCTTAGTCCTCGGCCTTCCGCTCGGCCCGCTCGGAGCGCTTCCCGACGAGGGTGGTGAGGTGTGCGGCTGCAGCGACTGCGGCGTCGGCTTCCTGCTCAGCCTGGGCTACTCGTTCGTACAGGGCGTCGAGTTGGTCGCTGGTCATGGCATCCAGCGGGATGCGGTCGATCACGGGTTCCTCCGGGTGCGGTTGAGGAGGGCGCGTGCGGCCCGGCCGAGGCCGAGGAGGGCAGCGCTGATGAAGGGGGCGCAGATGATGCCGACGGCGAGCGCGCGGGCGATCACGGGCGCGCCTTGCGTGTCGTGCGGGATCGGCCGCTGTACCAGGGCAGCGCCAGGCCGTCGTTCTCGGCGCGGGGGACGAGGTGCAGGTGCAGGTGGAACACAGACTGCGTGGCCTCCCGGCCGCGTGAGGTGATCAGATTCATGGACCCGGCCGGGTAGTCGCCCGCGAACTCGGCTGCACGCCGCATGGTGGCTGCGGAGACGATCGGGTCGGCGACGAAATCGGTGACGTGAGCCGTCGGGATGACGAGCAGGTGGCCGTAGACGACGGGCTTCAGCGGAACGATGGCGATCGCGTCGTCCCATCTGCGGTGGATCGCGGCGGGTGCGCGTCCGGCGACGATCTCGCAGAAGGGGCAGGGCTGTTCGGTCATGCGGCTTCCTCGTAGTCGAGTGGCTGGCTGTGGACCCAGTGGGGCCGTGTGCGCCCGTTGGAGCGCCTGAGACGGCGTGCGGCGTAGATCCGGGCTCGAACATGCCCACGACGCCAGGACGGCCCCGCCGCGCGCCGCCACAGGGCACGCACGCCCCACGCGCCGCACGCGATCACAGCGAGCGCGAGGACCGCGGCGACAGTGGCCAGGAAGATCAGCCACTGCACGAACGCATCGGCGACCGCGTTGAAGGTGTGGATGGCTTCGACGAGGAGCTCGGCGGTGCTCACTGGTGTGCCTGCTCGTCGTCGTGGCATCCGGCGATGTGGGCGACGGACTCGCCGTGCAGTGGCGGCTCCGGGTCGGCCTGCACGACGGCGGGCTGGTGCTTGCGGTAGCCGAGAGCGAGTCCGCACAACAGACAGCTGCCCGTAGGCCTGTCAAGGACGAAGCCGTGCGGGACGTCCTGGGCGTCGCCTGCCGTGCCGTCGATTCCGGCTGCCCGACGAGCCGCGTCGCCTCGGTCCTGGAAGTCGGTGTCGTCGGCCTGCGTTTCGGGCTGGGGCGTCTCGGCGGCCAGACGGCGCAGCAGGGCGGCGACGGCGTCCCGGTCGCGGGTGTCCCACCAGAAGCCGCCGTCCTCGTCGAGCTGCGGCCGGTACGGGATCGGGCCGGGGTGCGCGGCAACGGCGTCGGCGGCTTCCCGCAAGACGGCGGCCCGGTCTGCGGGCGGCGGCAGCACAGCCAGCACCGCATCGGCGCGGCTGTAGGCGTTGGCGCGCACCGTGTCCAGGATGCCGCCGTGCTCGGGGTCCTTGCCGCGGTAAGTCCAGGCGATGAGTGCCTCGGCGATGCGGTCGCGGAGTGCGGCCCGGTCGGTGAGGTACGCCTTGAAGTCGGCGACGGCCTGACGGTCGCCGTCGCTGAGCGGGTAGTTCGGGTTGTTGCCGCATGCGGGGCCAGTCGGGCGGTGGCTCATGGTCAGCTCCTGGTGGGTGTGGGAAGGTCGGGGGTACGCCCGCCGCTGGCTCCAACAGCGGCGGGCGTCCTGCTGCTCACGCGCAGATCACGCAGCGGTGGTCGGCGATCTCGTTGTCGCGGCACAGGTCCACGCAGCGGCGGCAGTACGGCGTGCCCTTGTGCTGGGCGTGGCCGTCGAAGCGGGTGTCGGCCGGGTCGAACACCGTCTTGCACTTCCCGCACGCCTCGGCGGCCGGCGTGGCGGCGCGTTGCGCGGCGGGGCAGTCGGCGGTCGTGTAGTGCACGGCGCCCTCACCGCAGTCACACGGGCCCGACAGGCCCTCGTCGTCGGTCTCGTCGGTGGTGTCACTGCACCCGGTGTGGTCGTCGACCGAGGCTGCCAGCGTGTCCTTCGCGGCGGCCAGGAGTGCCTCGGTGTCCCGGGCGAGCGCCAGGTCGCGCAGGTGGATCAGTCGGTTGGAGCGGTTGTTGCGCTGCCGCAGGGTGAACCGGTGCGCGGACTGCTCGGCGGCCAGCACGGCGCGGAGCCGGCGGACTTCGGCGAGCAGCGCGGGCACATCGGTATCGGTGAGTTGCTCGAAGTCGGGCTCGGCGTCGGCGACCGTCACGGCCACGTACTCGTAGAGGTGTGCTGCTCGGCTGGCGATCTCGTCGAGATCGAGGTCGGTGAGCGGGGCGGTCTGGTCGGTCATGGCGGTCACTCACCCGTCCCAGCAGCAGCCGGCGCGGCGTGCTCCGGGCAGAAGTCGTCACCGTCTTCGGTGTGCTCCCAGCCCTCGTTCTCCACTAGGTACTTGCGCGCCACGGCGAGGCGCTCCCGGCTCGTCACGCCCTCACGGACCATGTACTCGCCGGTGTGCTCGGTGCCGCAGTGGTCGCAGAAGACGGTGATACGGGTCGGGTAGCGGGGGTCGTCCATGTCGCGGACGATCGCGTTGACCATGTCGGGGGTCAGGGGCTGGTCGGCCATGGGGTTCTCCGTGGGTGGCTGGTTCGCAGGGCGGTGGTCGTGTGGGTCGCGCGCGGTACTGATCGACTCGTGGGTCGCGCGCGTGGCGGCTGTAACCGGATGAGCGCTCAGGCGGCAGGGGTGGCGGCCGGCCTGTATTCGGTGGGCAGGTCGTTGTCGCACCAGAAGCTGAAGGTGGCGTGGAGGTCGTAGAGCTCGACGACTTTCCACACCGCGGTTGCTGTGCAGGGCGGCTGGCCGTCTCGTTGGCCGGTGTGGTTGGTGGTGCAGTCCTGGGGGTGGGGTTCGAGGTGGGGGATGGTCCATCCGTCCGGGCGGTGGAAGACGCGGATCTCGGGGGCGTCCTGGGTGAGTTGGTCGGTGGTCATGGGGTGCTCCTAGGCGGCGTCGTGGGGTGCGGGGTGGCTTCCGGTGGCGGGGTCGCAGCCGACGTGGGTGTCGTATCCGCGGTTGGCCCAGTCGGCGGGGATGGGGCGGTCGCAGACGGTGCAGGGGGGTCCGGTGGGGCTGCCGTTTTCCCCTGTTTCCCCCACACCTCCCCCCGTCTTAGAGACGGGGCGGGGGGAGGGAGTTTTTGATGGGCCGTCCCCCGTGCCTCCCCCGGAATTTGGGGGGAGGTCTGACCTGGGGTTTTCCTCGAACTCCCCCGAACTCCCCCCTTGATCGTGGGGGAGTTCGGCTTCAAGATCGCGGGGGAGGTTCGGGGGGAGGTTTCCGGGGCCCCCTTCGGCCTCCTCGAAGGAGTCCCTCCGCTTGCGGATGCGGACCGCTTCCTCGACCTTCTCCTTGCGCATCTGGATGCCGTACTCCGTGCACCACTTGATGACGCGGGGGCTGCCCCACTTCAGTGGGATCTCGGCCTTGTCGAGGATGCTGACGAGCCACTCCGGCGTGCCCTTGACCACCTCGGCCGGCTGGTGGTCCAGGGACTGCAACACCACGCTTGTGACTGCCGAGCCATCGGGCTTGGCTTCGCCGTCGAGGGCGACCACCCGCAGCGAGAACTGAAGGTCGCTGCCTTCTTCGTTGTCCTTCTGCTTGCCGACCTTCAGCGTGATCGTGATGTTGGAGGCGTTGTCGCCCTTCTTGGAGACGTGCATCTCCGACTGGAGGGCTCCCTTGGCGGCGGAGGCGCCGCGGCCGTGCTCGCCGACGTGGCCGGTGTGGTGGATCAGCAGGACGCACGCTTCGGTGGCGCGACGCAGGTCGTCCATCCGCTCGATGACGATGCCGAGTTCGGTGTTGGAGTTCTCCTCGACGCCGACGGACACGCGGGCCTGGGTGTCGATGACGATGAGCTGCGGGCGCAGGCGCTTCATCGCCTCGATGAGGACGTCCCACTCGGGGCCGCGGGCCTGGACGGGGCGGGGCAGGAACAGGACGTTGTCCATGCGCATGCCGTAGTGCTTCTCCCAGGCCCGCACGCGCTGGCGGATGCCGCGGGCGCCTTCGGCGACGAGGTAGACGACGGTGCCCTGTCGGACGTACTGGCCGTGCCACTTCATGCCGGTGCCGACGTGGCCGGCCAGGTCGATGGTGACGAAGCTCTTCATGTGCCCGGACGGCCCGATGATGCGGGCCAGTGTGTCGAGGTGCAGGAGGTCACCGACGAGGGGTTCCAGCGTGGGCATGTTGTCGAGGGCGCTGGTGTCGAGGAGTTCGGCGAGGAGGGCGTCGGCGGGGTCGCCGGAGCGGCCGAGGGCGCGTTCCTGTTGCCGCTTGAGGTAGTCGTCGATGAACGTGACGGCGGTGCCCGGTTCGGCGTCGGGTGCGGTGGCCTGGTTGACGATGCGGCGCCCGAGGTCGGCCTCAGCGCGTAGGTCGGCGTCCTTGCGGACGATGTAGGCGTGGTATTCGGCGTCGAGTTTGTAGTCGCCGAGGGTGTTGATGTAGGCGAGGCCACCAGCCCGTTGGAGTTCCTTGCGCTTTTCCAGGGCGAGGCGCAGCGTGAGCGGGCTGATCTCCTCGCCGTTGTCGTAGAGGTGGCCGATGACGTCCCAGATCAGTTCGTGCTGCGGGAGCGCGAAGTCGGCGCGGGTGATGACGCCGCGGACGGTGGTGATGTCTTTCGGCCTGTGCATGCATCCGCCGAGGACGTACCGCTCGGCGTCGTGCTGCTCGGGGCCGAGCTGGTCCGCCTCTTCGCGCGGCATGTGGCGGACGTTGCTCACGGGCAGGCTCCTTGGTGCGGGGTTGATGGGGTCAAGGCGTGCGGAACGCGCCGGTTAGGGCGGCTTCATGTGCGCCTCTCCCGCCCCTGAATTGTACAATGCGACGGACTTTGATGTTGGTCCGGTGTGTATCCTGAGCGCATGAGTGAGTCCGACGTGCGCAAGATGGGCGTCTCTGATGTCCGCGCGAACATGACCGAGGTCATCGCCGAGGTACGCCTCCTCGGCCAGCCCGTCGCGCTCACCCGCCGGGAGAAGCCGCAAGCAATGCTGATCCCCATGGGCCGCTGGGAGGCCGCGGTCAACGACGCGGAGATCCGACCCCTCTACGAACAGCTGGTGGCCGACCTGCGGCAGGCTGTTCGAGACCCGGAGTTCGCCAGCGTCTTCGAACGGAAGCTGCCCCGCTGGCACGAGCTGCTGGACAGCGACGCACTCTGACCTGGTCACCACATCGCCCCCTCGGGCCGGCGCCCGTACTGCGCCACCCCAGGCGGGCACCGGTGCTCGATCACCGCGTCGTGCCCGCAGTCGTGTCGGCACCGCCAACGCAGTTCGCTCCCGCCGCCGTGCAGCGCCACGAGGCACCACAGCAGCCGGTTCGGGTTGGTGAGCGGCAGCAGCTGCTCGGCCGGCTGGGGCACGGCGTCCGCGGTGACGTTCAACGCGGCCCGGTGGCCGACGAGTTGCTTGAGCACGGGAGCACCGCAGCGCTCGCACGGGCCCGGCCCGGCCGCAGAGCGGCGAGAGTCGGCGCCTCCCTGCGGCCGGCCGCTCATCAGGCGACGTCGCTGTCGGACTCGAAGAGGGTCCCGCCGGAGGTGCGACGGTCGTACATCTCCCGCTGCACGCCTCGCAGTCGACCCGCGGTGATCTCGTCGGCCGCGACTTCGATGCTCGTCACCCGCACCTTGACGGTGGGGTTCTTCTCCTCGTCCGGGCCAGGCTCGGCGCGTTCGACGTGGGAGAGCTCGACGACGGCCATCCACCGGCCGCGGCGCTGCTTGAACATTTCGGTGGCGTGGGGTTCGAGGGCTTCGGCGACGTCGGTGAGGACCTTGCTGTCGAACTTGACGTCGGCGTCGATGTGGATTGTCACGGTGTCCCTTTCTGGTTCTGGGTCTGTGGGGTGGGCCAGCCCCTCGGCGGGGGGATGTTGAGGGGCTGGCCCGGGTGGCGGCCGCGGCGTTGGGGCGCCGAGGGGCCGGCCGCCGGTCGGTTGGTCAGTAGCCGTGGATGCCGCCGCCGACTGCCTCGTTGTCGAGCACGAGGAGCTCCCACGCGTCGGCGGGGTCGTCGCCCTGCGCCTGGATCACGCCGTTCACGGTGTGATCGAAGGTGAACGCCTCGAAGCCGGGCTGTCCCTTCGCGGCGGCGTCGGCCTTGAGGAAGTGGTCGATGAGGTACTGCATCCACTTCGTGGCGTCGTAGAACTTCTCGGCGCCGTTCCAGCGGATGCCGGTGCCGTCGTCGGTGGGCTCCCAGTTGCACCACAGCGAGGGCTGGCCCTCGGGCGGGGTGTTGTAGGCGGGGTGGCCGAGTTCGCTGTAGCCGTAGTCGTGGGTGGAGTACGGGCCCTCGGGGCGCTGGTGGCGGCGGCTCTCGGCGAAGTCGCGGAGGTAGGCGATCTCGGTGGGGTTGAGGGGCGGCTCGACGGCGACTTGGCCTTCGAAGCTGGTGGTGTAGCCCATCGTGGTGTTCTCCTTGGTGGTGGGTGGCCCCGCCGAATTCGCCTCGGCGGGGCTGCTGTTCAGGTGGTCTTCGGGCGGCACCGTGCGCGGTGCTCGTTGAGCGGGTTGGCCCGCAGGTAGTCGGTGACCTTGGCCCGGCCCGTGGTCCGCTCGTGATGGCGGCAGGCGACGCAGAACAGGTCCGCGATCGGGGTCTGTCCCTTGTCGAGGCCGCGGACTTGGAGGCCGCCGAACCACGGGCCGCTCATACCGCCACCGCCAGGTCGGCTTCCTCATCCCGCTCCGTGCGGTCATTCAGGTGCGCCGGCCGCACACACCCCGCCACCCCGCACGTCCGCTTCGTGTCGCCCTCCGGCCAGTGCCCGCGATCCAGGTAGAACGCGAGCCGGTTCGGCGTGACCTGCTGCTCGCCTCGCCGGTAGATGACCTTCGGGCCGACCCACAGAAGGTGCTCACCGTCGGCCAAGGTGCCGCCGTCCCAGATCTCTTGGAACGACAGGCCCTGGCGCGATGTGCGGGGTGTGCCGGTGTAGTCGTCGATGCTGATCGGGCGGATAGGGCGGCTGCGCAGTGCGCGGCGTTCCTTGTCGGAGAGTCCGCCCCACACGCCGTGCTCTTCGCCGGTTTCGAGGGCCCACTGCAGGCAGCTTTCGACGGCGGAGCAGCTGCGGCAGACGTCCTTGGCGGCCTCGATTCCGGCGGTGCTGGTGGCGAACATGGCGTCGGGGTCGGCTTTGCATGGCGTCTTGACGAGCCAGGCGCGGGCGGGTTCGGTGTCGGGGACGGATCCGCTGTAGTGACTCATGCCGCCACCTCGATCTCGGGTCGCGTGTGCCGGTCGATGTCCTCGCCAGTGATCGCCTCGACGAGGGCGGCGACGATGACCTCGGCGCAGTTGGGAGTGACGGCGTTGCCGTACTGGCGGACCCGTTCGCGCTTCGAGCCGAGGACGATGTACTGATCGGCGAAGCTCATGGCCCGGCCGATCTCGTGCGGCTCCAACATCCGGAAGAGGACGTCCTCGATGTCCACGTCGCCCTGGACGAGCGCGTACCGGTCGCGGGTGGAGAGGGTGCCGACAGGCTCACGGACGGTCTTCGCGGTGCCGTTGCCGTAGTAGGGGACGAGCAGGTGCTCCCAGGTGACGAGCGACTGGTGGCCGGCCGTGGTCATGGTGCGGAAGTACTCGTCGGCCGGGGTGCAGTGCTCGCCGCCGTTCCCGGCGCTGCCGTTGTTCCGCATCACGAACGCGGGGAGGTTCGGGGTGACGAGGCCGTGGTGGTTGCCGTTGGCGGAGACGGTGCCGACTGGTTCGCCGATGGACCGGCCGCGCAGCTGGTCGCCGCCGCCGCGCATGGTGACCATGAACGGCAGCCACGCCAGGCCGGTCTCGTTGCGCGCAGTCTGGGTCCGGAGCGGGTTGTTCGCGGAGGCCGGCTCCTTCCCCTCCCGCCCCTCGACCGGGATCAGCAACGGCGGTATGGCGAGCCCGTCGTTCTCGCGGGTGGTGCGGCACGCCATCGGGTCCAGCACGCTGGACGGGTCGTTGCGCCAGGTGCCGCCCGCCGGGACCATGAACGGCTCGTAGGCCATGGCCTTCGTTGCCGTCGTGGTCTGCGTGGTGAGCGGTGCGTCGACGGGCCAGGTCCGCACGCCCGGCCTGCGCTCGAAGGTGTTGCCCGCGGCTTCGAGGGTGATCGGCCGGGCGAACTTGTCGAGGCCGGCCTGGATGCGGGCGAGGGTCTTGTCGGCGAGCGGCTTGGCCCGGTCGCCGATCCGTTGGCCGGGGATCGCCCAGTCGATGGCGACCGCGGCGGGCAGCGTCTCCGGCTCCACGATCTGGTTGCGGCACTTCGTGTTAGGGCAGCGGTAGACGTACTGCTGGCGGTAGCGGCCCATGTCGCGGCCGGGCTGCTTGAACCGCTGGACGGCCTGCACCCACGTGTCGCATCCGGTGCACCAGGCGCGCGGTCGCAGCCACTTGTCCCAGTCCGGGGTGCGGGCCAGGCTTTTGTGCCAGTAGGCGACGTACAGGCGGTCCCTGCTCTGCGGGGCCTTGTGCACGGTGCGCGGGTCGGCGTGCATGCTGTTGAGGGCGATGACGCGGGTCTTGTAGCCGAGCTTCGTGATCTCGCCAATCCAGCGGTCCCACTGGTCCCAGGCGCGGACGTCGACGACGTTCTCGACGACCCCGGCCTTGACCAGGCCGCCGCGCTGCTGCACGCCGCGCAGGTACATGGGGACTTCCTCCATCAGCGCGCGGGATCGCTCCTCTTCCTCGGACGGGCCGAACCCGTCGAAGAGGTCGCCCTGGAGGGAGGCGTCGAAGTCGCGCTTCTTGCCGCGGGCGTTGGACCACTGCGGGCACTCCGGCGAGGCCCAGAAGATGTCGGTGACGGGCCACGTCTCGACGGGGGCTTCGCGGATGTCGCCGCGGTAGTGGTCGACGGTGGGGAAGTTCGCGGCGTGCGACTCGATCGCCCGCTCCCAGTGGTTCGCTGCCCGTTCCATGCGGACGCCCGGGATGGAGTGCATGCCCTGGGAGGAGCCGCCGGCCCCACAGAACCAATCCATGACCGTCAAGGCGTCGTTGTCGTGGCGGTACATCAGACCGTCACCTCCGCGGCGAGCGGCCAGACGCGGATGACGCAGCCCGGCACGGCCAGCACGTCGGCGGCGGCGGTGCCCGCGTACCACTTGCCGAGCCGCCGGTATTCGACGACGCGGGCATCGTCCTTCCAGACCACGCCGGTCAGGGCGTCCTCCGTGGAGCGGACGATCTTCGACAAGTCCGGCATGCCCGCCGGCCGGGTGGGTGCCGTGTCGCGCAGCAGATGGGCGTTGCGGCCCGTGCGGTAGTGCCCTTTGGGCCGGTCGAAGGTGAACGTCATGGCGACGGCGAGGGGGCCGTCGAGGACGGTCCAGTCGTCGAGGGCTTCGGTGATGTCGAGGGCGGCGTGTTTGACGTCCTGCCGCCAGGGCTTGACCTTCTTCGACGATTCGATCATGACGCCGTTGCCGACGTGTCGCTTCGACCCTTGCGGGGCGGGCAGGCCGTGGACGGTGATGGTGATGGCAGGTGCCGTGGACCCGGCCGCCGGGGCGACCGAGGCCAGGACCAGCGGACGCGATTCCATCAACGGGCGTGTCCTGATGAGAGGTTGGCTGTTCACTGGTCCCCCTGGTGGTGGTTCTGGTTGTCGCGTACGGCGTCCCACAGCCGCTCCCGCCCGGCCGCAAGGACCGGATCGGGCGAGATGTGCGGCTGCTCGTACAGGCCGTGGACCGCGGCGGCGTACGCGTCGAGGTGCGCGTCCAGCTCCTGGAGGAGACGGAGCGCGTCCGGGCCGACGTCGTGCTGCTCGGCTTCGCGGATGATCCGGTCCCGCTCCGACTCGACCCGGCGGGCGCGGCCGATCTGCCAGAACAAGGCAGTCAGCGAGAACCCGAGGACGGCGAGGAGGATGAGGGCGGCTCCGAGGGTGCTCACGACAGATCGCCCCCGTTCAGGTGCCCGAACGGGCACAGGTAGGCGTCGCCGTGCAGCGTGACCGGCAACTCCATCCCGCACGGCCCACACGTCCGAAAGGCCTGCGCGACGACCGTGTCCGGGGCGGCCGGCCACACCGGGCGGGCTGCGGGCAACCGGTGCACGCCGGTCGCCGGGAAGAGGAGGGTGGCCGCGCGGTGCAGCACCGGCCTGATCCGGTTCGTCATGACGCCCACCCCGTCTTCTTGTCGTGGCGGGTGCTCTGCCAGCCGCTGCCCGCGAGGACGGCCGGGGCGTTGAGGCCACACGCATCGTCGAGACGCTGCTGGAGACGGTCGGCGCGCTTTTTCTGCGCTCCGTAGGCGGCGAAGATGCGCTTGCCGGCGAGGCGGAGCCGGGCCACCCTGCGCTCCAGGCGGGCCGCGTACTCCGGGTCGGATTCCGTCAAGGCGCTGATGCGGCGCCCGAGTTCGAGGTTGCGGTCGTGCAGGCGCCGGTTCGCGGCGTCGGCGGTGTTGAGCTGGTTAAGGACCTGGCCGCGGTTGTACTCGGCGGTGGCTTGGGCCTGCTCGGCGTTGTCGGCGCGTTCGCGCTGCCGGTCGGTCTCGGCCGTGGCGTCGGCTTTGGCCTCGGCGACCTCGCGGCGGAGGCGGCGGGTGGTGGTGAGTCCGAACATCAGGCGTCGCCCCCCTCGACGGGGCGCAGCGGCCACGTGCCGTCGATGACCGCGTTCGGGTCGTGCTTCTCACCGGACTTCGCCGGTTCCCGCAGCCACGCCTGATAGGACTCGGCGGACTCCCGCGCCCACACCACCTGGCGGCGGTGCAGCTCCTCGACGTCCACGAACGCCAGGTCGTTGAACCGGTCATACGGGCCGCGCCGGTTACGCAGCTGCTGCACCCAGTCGGGCCGGTCCTCGGGCCGGGTGTGGGCGATCGCGCCGATCTTGTAGGCGACCCGCGCGGACTGCATGGCGTCGTACTCGGCGCCGTGGGCCTTGTCCTCTTCCCACTTCAGGCCGTACGTCTCAGCGCTCGTGCGCATCTGGTACGGGCCCTGCGTCTCTGACACCCGGCGTCGGTACGGGGCGGCGTGCTTGTCGAGGACGAGGGTGTCGACCACCCGCGTCAGGGGCTGGCGGCAGACACCTTCGAGGCTGTCGCCGAGGTGCCGGAGGCATTCGTGGTTGAGGAGGTTGAAATCGTACGAGCCGAGGTTGTGCCCAACGAGCGGGGTCCCGCCGGCCACCACCTCGGCGACCGCCTTGGCGATCTCGCCGACGGCCGCCTCGGCGGGTGTGCCGTGCTCGGCGAGGTGTTCGTCCGTGAGGCCGTGGACGGCGATCGCGCCGGGCTCCTGGGCGATGCCGGGGTTGACCAGCCACGTGCGGGTGTCGGTGGGCAGGCCACCGCCGACGAGGATGAGGGCGCAGGAGACGATGCGCGCGGTGTCGGGGGTCTTGTCGGACGCCTCGAAGTCGAGGGCGGCCATGCGCTGGAGGTGCCAGGGAGTCACTCGGCACCCCCGGCGCTGCGCTCCTTGCCGAGGCGGATGACCATGTCGCCGACACGCTCTTCCCCGCCCGTCTCATTCGTGACGAGGGCGCCGAGCTGGTTCGACTGCCGGAGCTCGTAGTAGATCTGCTTCAGCCGTCCGGCGCTGGTCTGCGGGTGGGCGATCTCGTCGAGGTACTCCACCGCCGTCCGCACCGGGGCCTCGCCGCGCTCGATGTTCGTCGCGTCCGGGTCCGTGTCGCTCGTCGGGACCAGGCCACCCAGGAACAGCAGCGAACGCAGCGACGTCGACAGCGCCTTCGCCGTGCCCTTGTCCGCCGAGTCCATCGACTCGCCCGCCGACTGCACCTCGATGCTGTCGCCGGTCGGGCCGATGATCCGGTAGGTGACGGTCGCGGTGCACTCGCGGGAGGGCTTGCCGCCGGACGTCTTCACGTCGCGGTAGGCGGTCTCGACGTGGATCGGCAAAACGAGGACGCCGTGGAGGCGGCAGGCGGGACCGAACGCGTTGAGGGCGGAGTCCACCCCGCGGAACTGGTAGCTGCCGCGTTCGCCGGGCCTGCCGTACCAGTCGCCCTTGTTGATGCCGCGCACCTCGCCCATGACACGGGACCAGGCGACCCAGACGGGGACCTTCTCCGGTCCGTCCGGGCCAGGCTCGGGAATGCCGGGGTCTTGTAGCGGGGCCGGGCTGTACGTGGGCGTCGGGGTCTGGTCGACGGCCTCGGCGCCGTCGGTTCGGCCAGCGGCCGCTGCGGCCCGCTCAGCGATCGTGCTCATGCGTTGTGCTCCTCACGGACAGAGCGGGGGATGTTGATCTGGCGGTAGACGCGGTCCTCGACGCAGTCGGCGTAGGCGTCAGGCCAGCGCTCGGCGAGCCGGTTGAGGTCGGGAGTCCTCTTGGTGCGCTCGTCGAGCGAGACGTGGAGCTTGTCGAGGACGGTGGCCGCCTCGGCTCCGGCGAGACCGGCGAGGATCCGGGCCTTCGCCGCCTTCTTCCGCTTCTCCGCGGCGGCGTAGGCCCGGTGCGCGTCGAGGTACTCCTCGACGGCCTCCTGCGTGTCCACGTCCCGGGTGATGTCGACCGTCCCGGCACGGTCCGGGTGGAGCCGCCCGTACAGGTCGAGCAGGACATCCGGGTCGGCGTCGTGCGCGAGGACCGGGGCCCGCCGCTCGACGATCTGCTGCCAGGCCCGCTCGCCGGCCGCCCGCAAGTCCTCGACGAGCTGGGCGTGGTCACGGACCCGGATGACGTACTGGCGGTAGTCGTTCCCGCCGATCAGCACGGCGGCGTGGACGTGGTCGAAGCCGCAGACGATGGCCTGCCACAGCGTCTGCACCAGCACGTCGTCGGCGACACCGGCGCGGAACTGGGAGGCCTTCATCTTGTCGCGGCACTTGATCTCGACGGCGCACTTCTCGCGGCCGTCGGCGAGCGGGCATTCCAGGACGCGGCGGTCGAGGGTGCACATCTCGTGCGGGCGGTCCACGTTGGCGACGAGGCCGACGCGACGGACGACCGACCGGTTGCGGCGGGCCCACTCGCGGGCGACGGTCTCCTCGAACGCGCGCCCCCACAGGGCGGGTTCGGAGTCGTCGCCGTCGAGCGGAAGACCGCCGGTCTTGTCGTGGTAGACGGACAGGGCGTTGCCGTAGCGGCTGATGCCGAGGATCGCGGCGATGTCCGAGGAGCCGATGCCGGAGCGGCGGGCGGTGAGCCAGTCAGCGCGGTCGGCGTCCGCGGAGAGGATGAGGCGGCCAGTCGGGGTGACCCGGCGGCCGGCGGCCGGGGCGGTGGCCCCGGCCGTCAGAGGCGTAGTCGTCATGCCGCCGCCCTTCGGCGTGCGTCGCAACGCCGCCTGGCCGCTCGCCGGCACGTGCGGCAGTCCCGCTTGCCCTGCGGCGTCACGTACGTGTTGACCTCGTCGTACACATGGCCCTGCGGGCAGTGCGTCTTACGCGAGCTGTACGGGGGAAGCACCGCCCGCCCGCGCCGAATGTTCTCGGCGATCGTCACTGGTTCCAGGTGGGCCGGGTTGAGGCAGTGCCGGACGCGGCAGAGGTGGTCGAGGACGAGCCCGTCAGGGATGGGCCCCACGAGGAGTTCATAGGCGAGCCGGTGCGCCCGGTAGTGCACGCCGTCGATGCGAACGTTGGCGTATCCCTCGCCGTTCGGCTTTGCGGTCCAGAGCCAGCAGTCGCCGGACGTATCGGTGGTCTGCATCAGTCGGGTTAGTCGGTGGTCGGTCATGCGGCGTCCTGGAAGTTGAGCGCGGTGAGGGCGTCGGCCCGCGCGAGGTTGGCGAGGAGGGCTTGGGCGGGGGTGCCGTTGAAGGCGCCGCCGTACGCGGCCTCGTGCCGGGCGGCGATCGCGCGGGCAACGGCGGCGCCGCAGCGGATCTCACCGCGCTGGATCTGACCGAGGACGCGCTCGGCGTCGGTGGTCGGCGTGACGGTGGGGAAGCTCACGGGCGGCTGTCCTCTCCGGTCGTGGGGCGGTAGACGCGACGGCCGTCGACGTCGGCAGAGACGAGGAGTCCGGCGCGGTTCAGGCCCCGGAGGTCCTTGCGTGCCGTGTTGCGGCCGTACGTCGGCCACGTCCCGGCGAGGAGCTGCTCGGCGAGCCCGGTGGTGACGGGCCGTCCGTGCTGCCTTATGGCGGCGAGGAGGTGGGCGCGGCGGGTGAGGTCACTCATCGGCGGGACCTCGCTCGGTGACGTCGGTCCAGCCGTCGAGGTCGTCACAGTCCCAGGGCTCCTCCGTCCAGCCGAAGGCGTTGCGCCAGCCCCACGCGACCCGGTAGTCCCCGCTGGGTGTGGTGGCGACGTGTTCGACGGTGAACTCGATGGGGAGGCCGTGGTGCTCGCGGGCGTAGACGTGGCCGGCTTGGAAGAAGTCGGGAGTGGTGTCCGCCCTGCTGGCCTTCTCCTCGCGGGCGGCAGCGTCATCGCTGGCGTACTCGCCGAGCAGCTTCCGAACGTCGCTCAGGTCGCCGTGCTCGGCGACCGCGTTCAGCGTTGCTACGAGGCCGCGGAGCATGGCCAACTCGCCGTCGTACGCCTGCCCGTCGGCGGCGGTCGGGCCGGGCTGCTCCGGGTTCCGGTCGTCGCGGACGGACAGCAGCACGCCGAGCGCGAAGGAGATGCCCGGCTTGTGGGCCCACTTGCGGAGGGCGGTGATGCCCTCGTCGAGGGCTTCGGCACGGTGGGCGTCCAAGGCGTCGCGCACCATGAACGGCGCCCAGACGGTCATGTCGCCCCGGTCGGTGCGGACCATGCCCGTCAGTCGCTCGCGGGCACTCATGCCGCACCCGCCTCACGCTGAGCCGGGATCGCCGCGACCGGAGCCACCGCCCGCAGCCGATCGGCCAGCCGTCCCACGGCCGCCCCGTTGAGCGGGAGTTCGTAGCCGAGCGCGGTCGTCAGTTTCTCGACGAGGAGCTGCTCGGGCTCCCACCCGTCGTGCTTGTGGGCGCGGGCGCTGCGGCGGTCCTCCTCGATCTCGACCAGCAGGTCCATGAGGTCCGCGTTGTCGGCGATCGTCTCAATCACCGCGGTGAGGTAGTGCTCGACGTCGAGCATTGCGCCGGCCGGGGTGCGGCGGACGTACAGGCGGTACGGGCCGGTGATGGTGGGGCGGCGGAAGAGGCGGTGCATGATCAGGCGGATGCGGTTCATCGGTGGCCCCCGGTCGGGATGGTGAGGATGAGGAGCGCGGCCACGGTCAGCGCGGCCTCGCGCAGGGCGTCCTGCGCGGCGCGCTGGCTGGTGGCGTACGCGCGGTTGAGGTCGTGGCCCGCGTGCACGGCGCCCTGGTGCAGGACGGCGGCGGTACGGCGTACGGCCGGGCGCGGGTCGAAGTCGCGGGCGGACTCGGACTCGACGAGCAGGTAGTACGGCACGCTGAGGGCGGCGTGGATGCTGATGGACAGGCACACGGCGCTGGCCACGTTCAGATCGGCGAGGAGCATCAACACGGGGCACCGCCCGTCTCGGGCAGGTCCCGGCCCTTGCCGTAGCCGTGGTGGACGTAGGCGTAGTGCTCGCCGTCCGGCACATCCCGCAACGCTTGCGACGGGGCCATCTGCCGCGTGATGGCGTCCGGCTCGTCCTCCCGGACCACAGCACCCGGCAACACCCGCCGAGCCTCCGCCACCGCCGACTCCGCGTCCGGCCAGCAGAACAACTCCTCATCCGACAGCACGACCGTGTACCGGAGACCCGACGTCGTCCACGCCCGGCGACCCTGACTCGTCCGGCGCGCCTCCAGAATCGCGAAGCCCTCCGCGCCCGGAGCCCGGCGGATGTACAGGCCGTAACCCGGCTCCCACACACGGAACTCGGTCGCGGCGGCCGTGAGCGCATCCAACTCGGCGATCCGGTCCCGCTGCTCCCTCAGCGCGCGGGCCGCGTCGTCGAGGGCCTCGTTCGTGACGTGCCGCTCCTTCAGTAGCTCGGCGACCTGGCCCTCAGCAGCCAGCAGATCCTCGGTGCGCGCCACCGACAGCGTCGCCAGATGCTCCGTGTGCGACGTGAACCGAGCCGCCCGCCGGGCCAGCATCCGGTCCTTGACCTGCTCATCCGTCGGCCGCTCCCACGCGTGCATCCCCGCCCCGCCGATGTAGCGGCGGCCGTGCGAGCGCTTCTCCACACCGCAGTACGTGCAGCCGTACGGCTCCGACACCCGCTCACGGATCAGGTCCCGCTCGCGGCGAGCACCAGCCGCAGCCCGCAGCGCCGCTTTCAGGGCGTCCTCAAGGCGGAACTTCTCCCTCAGGATCCGCTCGAACTCGTCCCGCGCCTCGGCCTGCGACCACGGCTCCGGGCCCACCGGCATCGGCAGCACATCCGCCGACCCCGCGATCCCGTGCTCCGCCAACTCCGCCAGCGTCGCCATCACCAGATCCGGGCAGTCCTCAACGGCCGCCAGCGCGTACAGCGCCTCCCCGCCACGCATCGCACCACGACGCGTCCACACCGTTCCGTCCGTGGTGTTCACCACCAGCGGGGCGCTCACGCGGCCACCTGCTCAGCAGCCACCGGCAGCGGCAGCAGAACCTGAACCGGCACATCCCGCCACGTCGACGCCAACACGTGCGTCCGCAACCGCTGGCCGCCACTCTCGTACGTGCTCTCGTCGGCCCGGACGCTGCCGCCCAGGAACTTCGCACAGTCCGCGAGCACCTGCATGCCGCCCTCGTGGATGAAGCCGACAAGCTGTACCCCGACCCGGCTGATCGACCAGGACATGTGCTCGGACAGTTCGGGGTGCTCCTCAAGGAGCTGCACCAGCGCGGTCGCCGCACTGAGCTGAGTAAGGTTGTCCTTCAAGGTGATCCACTCCTTCGATGGGATCTGGTGGATTGCCGAGTCGGGGGTCGCCAGACTGGGGAGTTGGGCGGCCCTTCGGCGTTTGGTGAGTCAGGCGGCGTTGGCCGCCGGCTGCGGCTTGACGGGCCCCATCGCCGAGGCGAACAGCTGCCGCAGGTGCTCCAGCTGCTCGGGCCTCAGTTCCGGCGCCTCGGCCGCACTGCGGCGGGCTTCTGCGACAGCGGCTGGCCCCAAGCGGCGCTCGGCCTCCTCGAACGAGAACTCGCCGCTCATGCCGGCACCGCAAGGATCTGCGGGGGCTCCGCGGGGGCCGGGTTGGTACGGCCGGTGTGCTCCCAAAGGACGAGGAGGTCTACTCCAAGCCGTTTGGCAATTGCCACTGCCTCGTCCTGGGTGGCGGTCTCTCGCTCGCCAGTACGCAGGTGGCCGATCTTGCTGGGGTGGCATCCGGCGGCGTCGGCGAGCTCTCGGACGCTGACCGATCGTCCGTCGCCGGTGCGCTCCATGAGCTGGACCAGCAGGTCAGCCTTGACGAGGACCATGGGGTTTTGCTGGGGACGCACGCGTTCACCTCCGTAAACGTGTTGTGCGTTTTCGTGAACAAGGCCGACAGTACATGCTCGTAGACGGCTTGTCTACGGAAACGCACAGCGCAGCTGAGATTCGGACATCACACCTTGTGGGGATGGCGCGCGCGTAGTGTTTCCGTAGACACTTTGTGCAGCGGCGTGAACGGTTGCGTTGCCTGACCTGCTATTTACTCAATGATCAATAGCGGTAACGTAGACATCAGGCGTCACGCAAGGGGAGCGAAGGGGCAGAATGCACGCCATGACAGAGCAGCGGACCGACTTCGCCGACCTCGTACGGCAGCGGCGTGCCGAACTGAACATCAGCGTCCGGAAGCTCGCTGAGCAGTCCGTTGACCCCGAAACGGGCGAGCGCCCGTTCAAGTTCGGGTGGGTCAGCAAGCTGGAGCGCGGCGAGAATACTGACGCCCCGTCCGAGGCGATCCTGCGCGCCCTCCATGTCGGTCTTGCGCTGCCGCTGCGCGTGGTTCAGGAGGCTGCGGCCGCGCAGTACCTCGGCATGCGGTCGCACGTCTGGAGTCAGGACCGGACGACGCGCGTCCTGGCGGCCCGGATTGAGGAGATGTCGGACGAGGAGCGCCGGCAGCTCGCTGAGATCGCTGAGACCTTTGCCCGTAGGCGAACGCAGAGTGACGGAAATTCGGGCGAATAGTACGACTTTCCGTTACTCATTGATTCACTCTGGTCACACCCTGATCGGTATGGCACAGTCGGTGATCCGCCTGGGGGGCGCAAACGGATCACCTCGACCGCGCGTTCGAACGTGAGAACGAGTGTGCGGCTGTGAGCAGGGAGGCAGTGCGAATGGCGGACGGGGAAGGCGTCAACACGCAGGGTGACGACGAGTCAGAAGAAGGAAAGCCGTGCGCCGAGTTCCGTATGGAGCTTGTGGACAGCCTGCCGGGGGGCCGGGCCGTCATTGGAGTCGAGCAAGAAGGCCAGTTCATGTGGCTCGCCTCGAAGGGGCACGTCAGCGAACAGGCTCGGGACGAGTTCGTGGAACAGATCGGGCGCATCGTGCGTGAACGCTGGTGGGTGCAGAACTGGCCCCGGTAGGCACGGTGTAGAACCGATTAAGCCCGCAGGTCGCTGACCTGCGGGCTTAACGGTCACTTCCGCAGAACTTCGAGTGGCCGAAGTTGGAGTGCTCGGTGAACACCATCCAGTCCAGGCCGAACTTGGCGCTCGCGGCGGCGAGTTGGGAGAAGGTGTACTTGGCGTCGTGGCTGTAGACGGAGTGGATGTGGTGGTCGCCGACGAGGTAGGCGAGGCGGGGGTCGTCGCCGCCCGGACCCCGGTCGGAGGCGGCCGAAGCCGGTGCCGCCACCGCGGGCACGGCCGCGCCGCCCAGCGCGAACGCGGCGCCGAACAGGCCCGCGCGGCGCAGGAGCCCGCGTCTGGAGACGCCCTGCGGGTCGAGGTCGGTGGCGGAGACGGATGGGTCGGCCCAGGTGGGCAGTTGCTGCTCGGTCACGGTGGTCCTCGAAGGGCGTCGGTGGCGTCGGTGAAGGGTCGTCGCGTAGGGCGTCAGTGGGACATGAAGGACCTGACGGGCAGCGCCCGTGCGACGATCCGGACGTCGCCGAGGCGGCCGTGCAGGATCTGGTCGATCTTGCCGCCGTACTCGTAGCCGCCGAGCAGCCACGGCAGCCCGACGGATGTGATGCCGGTCGAGCGTGCCTTCGGATTGCGGACCACCGGGCAGCCCTCGACGTACATCGTGGTGTGGGTGCCGTCGTTGACGACCGCCAGGTGCCACCAGGTCTCCAGCGGGGTCTCCTGGGCCCAGTTGGTGGCGATGCCCTCCTGGTTCAGCGGGCGCATCGCCCACTGCGGCTCCCGGTCGTTCGACAGGGAGAGCGTGGCGAGCGGCTCGTCCGGGTCGTCGGCGGTCTTGCCGGCGGCGCCGCCCGTGCCGGTCCGGCTCAGCAGGCCGGACCAGGCGTTGTGGTCGGGGTCCCAGTCGGAGGGGAGACGGTAGAACGCCTCGATGGTGTAACCGTCCCTGAACGTCGCCGAGTTGAGCGGCGCCCCCTCGACCGTTCGCAGGTACGCCCCCTTCAGCGGGGACTTGAAGCCCTGGAACTCCAGGCTGCCGTGGCCGGGCTGGTCGGGGTGGTGGTCCGCGGACCAGCCCAGCTCGCCGCCGCCCACCGTGACGAGCGAGAGGTCGTTGCCGCGCCCGGACAGGTCGCGGACCGTGCCGCCCTCCACCGGCTTCTCGAAGCGCCAGTACGCCACGGTGCCCGGGACCAGCATCCGCGAGGCGGGGCGCGCCGGGCGGGCGGGCAGCGGGGCGAAGCCGGAGAAGCGGTCCGCGAAGTCGATCTCGACGCTGAACCGGTCGGCGTCACCGCTGAGTTCGATCTCCTGCCGCTCCAGCTCGTTGAGGCCCTTGGCGGCCCGGCCGAGGATCCACGGGGAGACCGTCTCCACGTCGATGACGTTCCGGTCGAGGTCGAAGCGGTACAGGCGGATCATCGCCGCGCCGCCGAAGTAACGGTTCTGATAGTTCGTCAGATGCAGGTGTACGTCGTTGCCCGCCGCGTTCTTGCGGGTCGCCCGGCCGGCGGGCCAGTAGTGCCCGTTGAGGGTGAGGAAGATCTGGTCGTGGTCCTCGATCAGCCGGTCCCACAGCTGCTGCCCGTACGCCGACAGCGAGTCGTCCTCGACGACCAGCTCATGGGTGGTGAGCACGACCGGCGTCCTCGAGTGCCGGGCGAGGACGTCCTTGGCCCACGCGTAGCCCTTCGCCGACAGCCGCCAGTCCAGCGCGAGCACCATCCACTCGCGTCCGCCGGCCTTGAAGAGGTGGAAGCTGTTGTAGCCGTCGGGGGAGGCTCCGCCGAACGTCTTCTTCCCCTCGAACCGCTTGGGCCCGAAGGCGTCCAGATACGGCGTCGCACCGCGCTGATCGTCCGTCGACGACTTCACGTCGTGGTTGCCGGCGAGGACGCTGTATCCCACACCCCGCCGGTCCAGGAGCCGGAACGCCTCACTGATCGCGGCGACTTCGGGCTGGGTGCCGTTCTGGGTGAGGTCGCCCAGGTGCGACAGGAAGACGATGTTCTCCTTCCGGCCGTGCTCCAGCAGATAGCGCAGGGACGCCTCGACCGGCGCCTTGTCGATGCTCGGCCCGTCGAACAGGTACTGGGTGTCCGGCATCACGGCGAGCGTGAAGCGACGGCTGTCCGAGTCGGGCCGCCAGTCGTCCGCGGATGCCGCTTCGGCCACCGTCGGCAGCGAGACCGAGGCGGTGGCGGCGGCGCCGATCAGTGCCGTGGCCCGGAGAAAACTGCGTCTTCCGGCGCCGGCCTGCGCGGCCTCGCCCTGGTCGTGCGCATGCGAAGTACACATGGGTGCTCCATGAAGAGAGGGAGAGGAGGAGAGTTCAGAGGACGCGCAGGGTCCAGCTCCAGCGATGGACGCCCGGTGCGACGCGATAGGAGGGGAAGGTGTCGGGGCCGCACGACGCCGTGCCGAGGCCGCGGTGCGCCGCGTCGATGTGCACCACGCAGCCGGGGCGCGGCACCAGTTCGTCGTGGTGCGTGGCGGCGGTCAGGTCCTCGGCGCGGTAGCGGGTCACCGAGACCTGGCGTGGCTCGTCCAGTACCACCGTGAGGCCGGTGGCGTCCGGCGCGGACAGGGTGAACCGCCGTACGCCGTGCCGGCCGCCGCTCTCCTGCGGGCGCAGGTAGGGGGTGAACAGGTCGTCGACGGGGACGGAGTGATGGCCCACCGGAGCGCCCGCGCCGCGGTCGGGATACGACTCCCAGGGCCCCTGCCCGAACCAGTCCAGCAGGTCGAGCCCCGCGATCGTCTCGAAGACCGTGCCGACCCGTGCCACGTCGTCGAACGCCTCCGGCAGCTCGGCCTCCTCCTCGACCCGGACGCCGCCCTCGACGGGTGTGAGGACCTGCCGGTGCCGTACGACACCGGTCGTGCCCGCGGACTCGGCCTCCACCGTCAAACGCCCGGCGGCCTGCCGTACGGACACGACCTTGCGCACCAGCGCGTCGAGTCCCCAGTTCCGCCAGCGCTGCGCCATGCCGCCCAACTCGTCGTTGTCGGTGGGCGCACGCCACAGTGAGAGCGTGGGGGCCACCGTCAGCAGCGGGTGGACGAGGAGACCCTCGTCGTCCACCTCGACCTTCCCCCAGCCTTCGGCCGGGGCGACCCCCAGGGCCACGGCGGCGACCTCGACCGGAGCGGGCCCGCGCAGCCGCACCTGCGGCACGCACACCTCGGTGCCGCGCGGCGCCCACGGCTGGTCCTCGGCCACGGTCACCCGCAGCGTCAGCCACGCCTCACCGCCGTCCTCCGGCAGCGCGAACGGCAGCGGCACCGCCGCCGTCTCACCCGGGCACAGCTCGGGCAGTTCGGCCGGCGCGGTCAGCATGCGACCGTCCGCCAGCGACAGCTCCCATACGGCGGCCAGCCAGTCGAAGCCGCGGAAGTGCTGGTGGTTGGTCAGGACGACACCCTCGTGCCGGAAGCACTCGATGCGCACCGGCGCCGCGATCTCCCGGTGCTCGTGCATCGCCGGCTTGGGCGTGCGGTCGGGAAACACCACGCCGTCCGCGATGAACGCGCCGTCGTGGATCGTCTCGCCGAAGTCACCGCCGTACGCCCAGCGGTACCCGGGCGCGGCGACACCGTTGTCATAGAGCCCGGCGCCCCCACGCCCGGCCGGTCTTCCGTCACTCACGTGTTGCAGAATCCCGTGGTCCCAGAACTCCCAGATGAACCCGCCCTGAAGACCTGGGGTGGCCTCGATGGCAGCCCAGTGGTCGGCCAGCGTGCCGTTGCTGTTGCCCATGGCGTGCGAGTACTCGCACTGGATGAGCGGCTTGGTCTGCTCACCCGAGAGCGCGTGGGCGACGCAGTCCTCCAGCGGCGCGTACATCGGACAGGCGATGTCGGAGGCGAGGCCCGGGTCCGCCCAGCCGAGTTTGGCCGCCCCCTCGTACTGGATCGGCCGGGTCGGGTCGTGCCGGCGCACCCAGCCCGCCGCGGCGTCGTGGCCCGCGCCGTAGTCGGACTCGTTGCCCAGCGACCAGATGATGACCGACGGATGGTTCTTGTCGCGCAGCACCATCCGTGAGACCCGGTCCACGAAGGCGTTCAGATAGCGCGGGTCGTCGGCGATCTCGTGGGCGTGGTCGTGGGACTCGATGTCCGCCTCGTCGACGACGTAGAACCCGAGCTCGTCGGCGAGGTCGTACAGCGTCGGGTCGTTCGGGTAGTGGGCGGTGCGGATCGCGTTGAAGCCGAAGCGCTTGAGCAGGACCAGGTCGGCGCGCATGTCGTCGTACGACACCGTCCGGCCGGTCAGCGGGTGGAAGTCGTGCCGGTTCACGCCCCGGATGAACACCCGCTCGCCGTTGACCAGCAGGTCCCGGCCGACGATCTCGACGTCCCGGAAGCCGATCCGGTGGCGGGAGGTGTCGGCGACCGTGCCGTCGGCGCGGTGCAGGCGGACGGTCAGTCCGTACAGCTCGGGCGTCTCGGCGTTCCAGGCGCGCACGTCGGGGACGGTGGTGTGCAGCCGTACCTCGCCCAGGAAGTCGGAGACCCGCTCGTCCTCGATGTTGGCCTGGTCGAACTCCGCGTCCTGGACGATGAGTTCACCGTCCAGCTCGCCGGTGACGTACCACCCGTCGGGCAGCGCGCCGCCGCTGTCCCGCACCCGGCAGTCGACCCGCAGCTCACCGCTGTACGCGGCCCGCACGGTCACGTCCGCGAGATGCAGGGGGTCCCGTGCGTACAGCAGCACCGAGCGGGTGATCCCGCCGTGCCACCAGTGGTCCTGGTCCTCGATGTGCGAGGCGTCGGACCATTTGACGACGGTGAGCCGCACGGTCGCGGGCGAGCCGGGGTGCACGGCCCCCGTCAGATCGAACTCGGCGGCCAGATGGGAGTCCTTGGAGATGCCCACCGGCCGCCCGTCCACATGCACCAGCAGCACGCTCTCGGCGGCCCCGACCTGGAGCACGATCCGGCGTCCGGCCCACTCGGCGGGGACGTCCACCTCGCGCTCGTACACGCCCGTCGGGTTGGCGGCGGGGGAGTGGGGCGGGAACTCGGCGAAGGGCATCCGGACGTTGAGGTACCGCGGAAGGTCGTCGGTGCCCTGCATGGTCCAGACACCGGGTACGTGCGCCGCCGACCACGCACCGCCGACCGGCGCGTCCGGAGCGGACAGCAACTGGAAGCGCCAGTCGCCGTCCAGGGGGAGTGCTCCGGAGCGCCGGTCGACGGCGTTCATGGGCAGCCGTCCCCAGGAGGTCACCTCGGGTGCCTCCCAGGGGCGCAGGGCGAGCAGCGGATCGCTCGTCATCCGCGGACGGCTCCCTTCGCGAGGTCGCCGATGATCTGCTTGGCGCCGATCGCGAACACGATCAGCAGCGGGACGAGGGCGAGCAGGGCGCCGGTCATCACGATGCCGTAGTCGGTGGTGCCGTGGGTGCCGTTGAGCTGGGAGAGCGCGACCTGAAGGGTCACGTTGTCCGGGTTGGTGAGGGCGATCAGGGGCCAGGCGAAGTCGTTCCACTGGCCCATGAAGGTGAAGATGCCGAGGAACGCGAGGCCGGGGCGGACCACTGGCAGCGCCACGTGCCAGTACTGGCGCAGGAAGTTCGCGCCGTCGAGCTTGGAGGCGTCGAGCAGTTCGTCGTGGATGGCGGTCTTCATGTACTGGCGCATCCAGAAGATGCCGAAGGCGTTGGCCGCGGCCGGCACGATCAGCGCGGTCATCGAGCCGATCCAGCCGATCTTCGCCATGACGACGAACTGCGGGATCACCGACAGCTGCGCGGGCACCATGAAGATGAGCATGAGCAGGCCGAACAGCAGCCCCTTGCCGGGGAACTCGAACTTGGCGAAGACGAAGGCCGCCAGCGAGTCGAAGAGCAGGACCAGGAAGGTCACCGACACCGCGACCAGCAGCGAGTTCAGCATCGACCCGAAGAAGTCGACGGCGTCGAAGAGGTTGCGGACGTTCTCCAGGAAGTGCGTGCCCGGCAGAAGCTTCGGCGGGTACGAGAAGATCTCCGACGAGCTGTGCGTCGACATGATCACGGCCCAGTAGAACGGGAAGGCCGAGATCAGCGTGCCGATGATCAGCGGGAGGTGCAGCGCGATCCCTCTGCGGCGGGATCCCTTGATGGAAGACATGATGCGCTCCTCCTACTCGCCCCGGCGCTGCACGAGGCGCCAGTTGATGATCGAGAAGAGCACGACGACGAGGAAGATGCCCCAGGCCACCGCGGCTCCGTACCCGAAGTCGTTGTTGTCGAAGGTCTGCTGGAAGAAGTAGAGGACCATCGTCTGGCCCGAGTGGCCCGGACCGCCCGCGAACGTCGAGTCGTTGGACGAGGTCTGGAGCAGGACCTGCGGTTCGGAGAAGCTCTGCAGGCCCGTGACCGTCGAGACGACGAGCACGAACAGCAGCGTGGGCCGCAGCAGCGGCAGCGTGATCCGGAAGAAGGTCTGGACGGGGCCGGCGCCGTCCATGCGCGCCGCCTCGTACAGGTCGCTCGGGATGGTCTGGAGTCCGGCGAGGAAGATGATGGCGTTGTACCCGGTCCACTGCCAGGTCATCAGCGCCGCGATGGTGACCTTGATGCCCCAGGGCGTGTTCAGCCAGGCCACCTGGTCGAGCCCCACTCCCTCCAGAACGGCGTTCACCATGCCGTTGTTGGTGGCGAAGATCGAGCCGAAGACGATCGCGATCGCGACGACCGAGGTGACGTTCGGCAGGAAGTAGGCGACGCGGTACAGGCCCTTGAACCGGACCGCGGAGTTGAGCATCACGGCCGTGATCATCGCCAGGAAGATCATGGGGAAGGTGGCCAGTGCCCAGATGGCGACCGTGTTGCCGATCGAGTTCCAGAAGTCGCTGTCGCTCAGCAGGTACTGGTACTGCGAGAGCCCGGCCCACTCCATCGAGCCGAGGCCGTCCCAGCGGTGGAAGGACAGGTAGAGCGAGAAGCCGACCGGGAACAGGCCGAAGCCGAGGAAGATCAGGTAGAAGGGCGAGATGGCGGCGTAGAGGTGCCAGTACTTGCGGAAGCCCTTCTTCGGGCGTGCCGGGGAGGGCTGGGCCACGACGGGCGGGGTCTGTTCGAGGACGGCCATCAGTAGCTCACCCCCAGGTGCTTCGCGATGCGACGGCATTTGCTCATGGCGTCACTCCAGGCCTTCTTGGGGTCCTTGCCGAGGACGCCGACGTTCTTGATCTCATCCTTGAGGGGCTGCCCGAGAGCTATGTCGAACGGGCTGTTGTAGGCGACCACGATCTTCTGCGCGGCCGGCCCGAAGACGTCCGTCGTGACCTGCCCGCCGAAGAACTCGTCCGGTTCCCGCATCTGCTTCAGGTCGTACGAGGCGGGCGTGGAGGGGAAGAGGCCCGCGTCGACGTAACCCTGCGCCTGGTTGGCCGCGTTGAGGATCCAGGTGATGATCTCGAAGGCCTGCTCGGGTTCCCGGCACGCCTTGGTGATCGACAGGAACGAGCCGCCGCTGTTGGCGGGCCGCACGGGCATCTGCGCCACCCGCCACCTGCCCTTGGTCTTCGGCACGCCGTTCTTGATGTCGAAGCTGGCCCAGGAGGCGTTCAGCTGGCTCGGCAGCTTGCCGTCCTGGATGGCCGACTGCTGGTCCGGGGTGCCGCTGACCAGGTTCGAGACGATCCCACGCCGCTTGGCTTCCACGGCGAGCGCCCAGGCCCGCCGCACATGGTCCTGGTCGCCGATGAAGTGGCGGTCCTTGTCGACGTACCGCTGCGCGCCCTGCTGCACGATGTTCTCGAAGACCGAGTTGACGTCGGTGAGCAGCTTGGCCCCCGGGACGCGCTTGCCGAGCCGCACGCCCGCGTCGAAGAACTTCTCCCAGGTGTCGAGCTCCTTCGACACGTCGTCGGGCTCGTACGGCAGCCCGGCCTTGCGGAAGATCTCGAACTGGTAGTAGTGCGCGACCGGCCCGCAGTCGATCGGGAAGCCGACCATCGTGCCGTCGTCGGCGATGCCCTGGTCCCACTTCCAGGACAGGTACTGGTCCTTGTACTTCTCCGCGCCCAGCGTCCGCAGATCGATGAACTGGTCCGCGTTCGGCAGGTAGGCGGCCATGTCCTCGCCCTTGAGCCCCGCGATGTCGGGGATGTGGGCCCGGCCGGTGATGGTGGTGATGAGCTTCGAGCGGTACTGGCCGCCGATCTGGATGGCGTCGAGGGCCACGGAGCGGTCGTAACGCGCCTTGGCGTTCTTGACGACCGTGTCGCTCAGTCCGCCGCTCCAGTACCACAGGACCATGTTCCGGCCGGTCGAGCCGGTCGGAACGGCACAGCCGGACGCCAGGCCGCCGAGCGCCGTGGCGGCCGTACCGGCCAGGCCCGCGCGGAGCAGGCCTCTTCGTGAGAGCCGCACAGCTCCCACCGCCTTTCGGATCTTTTCGGGACTTCGCATGAGAGGGGCGTGGGGGGGAGGTCAGTTCTGCCGTGCGGGCGGGGTCACGGGGGCGTACGCGACGGGCGGCCCCGGATTCTGGGGGAGCCGGTCCGCCAGGAAGCCGTACGCCCGCTTCAGCTCGGGATCGGTCAGGGAGCGCCACCAGCGGTCGACGCCGTACCAGCCGGGGGCCGCGAGGGCGCCGCCGTGCCGCTGGACCGACAGGCCGGCGGCCAGTACGGCGAACCGGAGCCGTTCCTCCAGCGACCAGCCGCCCAGCGAGGCCGCGACGAAGCTCGCCCCGAACACGTCCCCGGCGCCCGTCGCGTCGAGGACGTCGACGTCCAGGGCGGGCACTTCGGCGTACTCGCCGGTCGTCTGGTCGACGGCGACGGCGCCGTCGCCGCCGCGTGTCACCACGGCCACCGGCACCAGCTCGCTGAGCGTGCCGAGGGCCGCGGCCGCGCTGTCGGTGCGGGTGTAGGCCATGGCCTCGGTCTCGTTGGGGAGGAAGGCATGGCACAGGGAGAGCTGGTCGAGCAGGTCGGTGGACCACTGCTGGCTGGGGTCCCAGCCGACGTCGGCGTAGATCTGGGTGCCGTTCGCGGCGGCCTTGGCCAGCCACGCGCGTGGTTCGGCCTCGATGTGGACGAGGGCCGTGCGCGCCTCGGGCGGGTCGCCCATCAGCGCGTCCTGTGAGTACGGGGGCTCCTGGCCGTGGGTGACGAGGGCCCGGTCGTGGCCGTAGGCGAGGGAGACGGTGACCGGGGTGGGCCAGCCGTCCGCCGTGCGGGAGAGCGAGAGGTCGATGTCCTCCTGGTCGCACAGGACGTCCCGGCACCACTCGCCGTAGAGGTCGTCGCCGAACACCGTGGCCAGCGAGGTCCGCAGGCCGAAGCGGGCGGCGGCCACCGCCAGGTTGGCGATGCCGCCCGGGCCGCAGCCCATGCCGCCCGTCCAGATCTCCTCGCCCGGGGTCGGCGGCTTCCCGAGCCCTGTGAGGACGAGGTCGTAGAAGAGCAGCCCGGTCAGCAGCACATCGGGCCGGTCGTCGTCCACCGCAACGTCCTCTCGTCAAAACTCTTCATTTCGGTGAGCGGAATCGTGCGCCGATCGGAGAGATTGGTCAATACCCGAGCAGAAATGAGCATGGCGATGATTGAAGATGACGAGTAGTGTTCACGTCGTGCTGGCAGAACGACGACACCAACTCATCCTGCGGGCCCTGCGCGCCGGTGGCCCCGCGGCCGTGACCGATCTCTCCGAACAGCTGGGTGTGAGCCCCGCCACGATCAGGCGTGACCTGGTCAAACTCGAGGAGGACGGTCTGCTCACGCGGGTGCACGGCGGCGCGGTCGTGGAGGAGGGCGACCAGCCCTTCGCCGAGGTCGCCGAGATGCGCGTGCCCGAGAAGGACGCCATAGCCGCGCACGCCGCGGCGATGATCGAAGATGGTCAGTCGGTGCTGCTCGACATCGGTACCACCGCCTTCCGGCTGGCCCGCCAGCTGCACGGCCGCCGGCTCACCGTGATCACCAGCAACCTGGTGGTCTACGAGGAGCTCGCCGACGACGAGGGCATCGAGCTGGTGCTGCTCGGCGGCATGGTCCGCCGCGAGTACCGCTCCCTGGTCGGCTTCCTCACCGAGGACAATCTGCGCCAGCTGCATGCCGACTGGCTCTTCCTGGGCACCAGTGGGGTGCGGCCGGGCGGGCAGGTGATGGACACGACGGTCGTCGAGGTGCCGGTCAAGCGGGCCATGATCAAGGCCGGCGAGAAGGTCGTGCTGCTCGCCGACGCGGCGAAGTTCCCGGGTACGGGAATGGCGAAGGTGTGCGGTCCGGATGACCTGGACGTGGTGGTGACGAACGCGCCGGTCGACGCGGCGACCCGGTCCTCCCTGGAGGAGGCGGGCGTCGAGGTGGTCGTGGCAGGAAAGGTTCAAGCGTGAGACTGACGATTCTGGGCGGCGGCGGATTCCGTGTGCCGCTCGTGTACGGGGCACTCCTGACGGACCGCGCCGAAGGCCGGGTCACCCATGTCGTACTGCACGACCTGGACGACCGGCGGCTCTCCGCGGTGACCCGCGTGCTCGCCGAGCAGTCGGCCGGGGTGCCCGACGCGCCCGAGGTGACCGCCACGACCGACCTGGACGAGGCGCTGCGCGGCGCCGACTTCGTCTTCTCGGCGATCCGCGTCGGCGGCCTGGAGGGCAGGGCGAACGACGAGCGGGTCGCGCTCGCCGAAGGCGTCCTCGGCCAGGAGACGGTCGGCGCGGGCGGCATCGCCTACGGCCTGCGGACCGTCCCGGTCGCCGTCGACATCGCCCAGCGGGTGGCCCGGCTCGCCCCCGACGCCTGGGTCATCAACTTCACCAACCCGGCGGGCCTGGTCACCGAGGCCATGTCCCGCCACCTCGGCGACCGCGTCATCGGCATCTGCGACTCACCGGTCGGCCTCGGCCGCCGTATCGCCCGGGTGCTCGGCGTCAAGAACCCGGGCGAGGCGTGGATCGACTACGTCGGCCTCAACCACCTCGGCTGGGTCCGCGGCCTGCGCGTCGCCGGCCGCGACGAACTCCCGCGCCTGCTCGCCGACCCCGACCTGCTCGGCTCCTTCGAGGAGGGCAAGCTCTTCGGCGTCGACTGGCTCCGCTCGCTCGGCGCGATCCCGAACGAGTATCTGCACTACTACTACTTCAACCGGGAAGCCGTCCGCGCCTACCAGCACGCAGAGAAGACCCGCGGCGCCTTCCTCGCCGACCAGCAGGCGCACTTCTACCAGGAGGTCGAGCGGTCGGACGCCTCCGCCCTGGAGATCTGGGACCGCACCCGCGCCGAGCGCGAGGCCACCTACATGTCCGAGAACCGGGAGACGGCCGGCGCCGGCGAGCGCGACGCCGACGACCTCTCCGGCGGCTACGAGAAGGTGGCGCTCGCACTGATGCGGGCCATCGCCCGTGACGAGCGCACGACCCTGATCCTCAATGTCCGCAACCAGGGCACGCTCTCGGTGCTCGACTCCGAGGCCGTCATCGAGGTGCCCTGCCTGGTCGACGCCAACGGCGCCCACCCGGTCGCCGTCGCCCCGCTGCCCGACCATGCCACCGGCCTCGTCTGCTCGGTCAAGGCGGTCGAGCGGGAGGTGCTGGCCGCCGCCGAGTCGGGTGCCCGGGCCACGGCGGTGAAGGCCTTCGCGCTGCACCCCCTGGTCGACTCGGTCAACGTCGCCCGCAGGCTGGTCGAGGGCTACACCGGGGTCCATCCCGGGCTCGCGTACCTTAGGTAGCGCGCGCCCCGGAAAGCGCTTCCAGTCCCTCGCCTCCTCCCTCGCTTCCCCCTCCGTTCTCTCCCTCCCTGGAGACCTCTCATGCACGACGAACGCCGCCGGATCGAGGAACGCGTCGAGCGCGTCCACAACCAGCGCATCAAGCCCGCGATCTACGCGGCCACCGTCCCCTTCGAGGTCGAGGCCTGGCAGGCGCCGGGTGAGCCGGTCTCCTTCGAGGAGGCCGCGGCCGCCCGCTACACGCCCTTCGCGATGGACACCCCGTGGGGCCCGCCCTGGGGCACGACCTGGTTCCGGATGCGCGGCCGGGTGCCCGCCGAGTGGGCCGGACGGCGCGTCGAGGCGGTCATCGACCTCGGCTTCGTGGGGGACTGGCCCGGCAACCAGGCCGAGGCCCTGGTCCACCTGCCCGACGGCCGGCCCCTGAAGGCGGTCAACCCGCTCAACCAGTACGTGCCCATCGGCAACCCGGTCGCGGGCGGCGAGGAGATCGACTACCTGGTCGAGGCCGCCTCCAACCCGGACATCCTGGCCGACAACTTCTCGAGGACGACCCCGCTCGGCGACATCCTCACGGCGGGCGACAAGCCCCTCTACACCTTCCAGCGCGCCGACATCGCCGTCCTGGACGAGGAGGTCTGGCACCTCGACCTGGACCTCCAGGTGCTGCGCGAGCTCATGGTCCACCTCGGCGAGCACGAGCCGCGCCGCCACGAGATCATGCACGCCCTCGACCGGGCCATGGACGCCCTCGACCTGGACGACGTCTCCGGCAGCGCCGCGGCCGTCCGCGAACTGCTCGCGCCCGTCCTGGCCCGCCCCGCGCACGCCAGCGCGCACACCATCTCCGGTGTCGGCCACGCCCACATCGACTCGGCCTGGCTCTGGCCGATCCGCGAGACAAAGCGCAAGACGTCCCGCACCTTCTCCAACGTCACCTCGCTGGCCGACGAGTACGACGACTTCATCTTCGCCTGCTCGCAGGCCCAGCAGTACGAGTGGGTGCGCGACAACTACCCGCACGTCTGGGCCCGCATCCAGGAGTCCGTGAAGAAGGGCCAGTGGGCGCCGGTCGGCGGCATGTGGGTCGAGGCCGACGGCAACCTGCCCGGCGGCGAGGCCATCGCCCGCCAGCTCGTCCACGGCAAGCGGTTCTTCATCGAGCACTTCGGCGTCGAGACCAAGGGCGTCTGGCTGCCGGACTCCTTCGGCTACACCGCCGCCTACCCGCAGCTCGCCAAGCTCGCCGGCAACGAATGGTTCCTGACCCAGAAGATCTCCTGGAACCAGACCAACAAGTTCCCCCACCACACCTTCTGGTGGGAGGGCATCGACGGCACCCGCATCTTCACCCACTTCCCGCCGGTCGACACCTACAACGCCCGCTTCAGCGGCGAGGAGATGGACCGCGCCGTCCGCAACTACTCGGAGAAGGGCGGCGGTACGCGCTCCCTGGCCCCCTTCGGCTGGGGCGACGGCGGCGGCGGCCCCACCCGCGAGATCATGGAACGCGCGCGCAGGCTCGCCGACCTGGAGGGCTCGCCCAAGGTCGTCGTCGAGCACCCCGACGAGTTCTTCGCCAAGGCCCGCGAGGAGTACCCGGACGCCCCGGTCTGGGTCGGCGAGCTCTACCTGGAGCTGCACCGCGCCACCTACACCTCCCAGGCCCGCACCAAGCAGGGCAACCGCCGCTCCGAACACCGCCTCCGCGAGGCCGAGTTGTGGGCGACGACGGCCGCACTCCACGCGCCGGGCTACTCCTACCCGTACGAGAAGCTCGACCGGCTCTGGAAGACGGTGCTGCTGCACCAGTTCCACGACATCCTGCCGGGCTCGTCGATCGCTTGGGTACACCGCGAGGCCGAGGCCGAATACGCCCGTGTCGCCGAGGAGTTGGAGGCGCTGACGGCCGAGGCGGTCGCGGCGCTGGGCGGCGGCGCGGCAAGGGTCTTCAACACCAGCCCGTTCGACCGGGCCGAAGTGGTCCGTACGGCCGAGGGTGCCACGGCCTATGTGGAGGTGCCCGCCAACGGCAGCGCCCCGCTGACCGACGCCGAGCCCGCACAGCCGGTCCGGGTCTCCGGCCGTGTCCTCGACAACGGCCTGGTGCGCGTGGAGGTGGCGCAGGACGGCACCCTGTCGTCCGTCCTCGATCTGCGGGCCGACCGGGAGGTGCTCGGCGACAAGGGCAACCTGCTCCGCCTCCACACCGACCTCCCGAACTACTGGGACGCCTGGGACATCGACAAGCACTACAAGAACCGGTACACGGACCTCCTGGAGCCCTCGTCGGTCGAGGTCGTCTCCGAGGACCCGCTGCTGGGCGCGATCCGTGTGACGCGGTCCTTCGGCAGGGGCTCGACGATCATCCAGACCATCACCCTGCGCGCCGGCAGCCCGCGCATCGACTTCGAGACCGAGATCGACTGGCACGAGGCCGAGAAGATCCTCAAGGCCGCCTTCCCGGTGGACGTCCGGGCCGCGCACTCCTCCGCGGAGATCCAGTTCGGCCACATCCAGCGGCCCACGCACACCAACACCAGCTGGGAGGCGGCCCGTTTCGAGGTCTCCGGCCACCGCTGGGTGCACGTCGGTGAACCGGGCTACGGCGTCGCCGTGCTGAACGACTCCACCTACGGCCACGACGTCTCCCGTACGGTCCGTGAGGACGGCGGTACGACGACCACGGTCCGGCTCAGCCTGGTCCGCGCCCCGCGCATCCCGGACCCGGAGGCCGACCAGGGCAAGCACCGCTTCACCTACTCGCTGCTGCCCGGCGCGAGCATCGAGGACACCGTCGCCGAGGGCTACTCCCTCAACCTCCCGCTCCGGGTCGCGGACGCGGCCGGCGCGCCCGAGCCGGTCGTCTCGGTCGACGGCGAGGGCGTGACCGTCGAGGCGGTCAAGCTCGCCGACGACGAGTCCGGTGATGTCGTGGTGCGTCTCTACGAGTCGGGCGGCGGCCGCGCGCAGGGCGTGTTGCGCACCGGCTTCCCGCTGGCCGGCGCCCAGGTCACCGACCTGCTGGAGCGCCCGCTGGAGGAGACGGTCGAGGTCTCCGACGGCGGGGTGGCGGTCTCGCTGCGCCCCTTCCAGGTGCTGACGCTCCGGCTCCGGAGGGGCTGACCCCATGCCGATGCAACCCTGGTTCACCGACGCCAAGTTGGGGATCTTCATCCACTGGGGCATCTACGCCGTCGACGGCGTCCAGGAGTCCTGGTCGTTCTACGACGACATCGTCCCGCACGACCAGTACATGTCCCAGCTGGAGCGGTTCACGGGCGCCGAGTACGACCCGAAGGCGTGGGCCGACCTGTTCGCCCGCGCCGGGGCCAGGTACGCCGTGCTGACGAGCCGCCACCATGACGGTGTGGCCCTGTGGGACACGCGGTACGGCGACCTCAACCTCGGCAGGGACTACATCGGCCCGTACGCCGAGGCCCTGCGCGAGAAGGGCCTCAAGGTCGGCCTGTACTACTCGCACTCCGACTGGAACCATCCCGACTACGCCTCCACACGCAAGCCCGGCCGCCCGCCGGAGCTGGAGGACAACCGTTACTCGGAGGTCGCGGCCGAGGACGAGGACCTGGACGCCTGGGAACGCTTCCTCGCCTACCGGGACGGCCAGATCCGGGAGCTGGCCTCCCGCTACCGGCCCGACCTGATGTGGTTCGACGGCGAGTGGGACCGCAGCGAGGAGCAGTGGCGGATCCCCGAGCTGGCCGCGCTGATCCGCTCCGAGGTGCCGGACGTCGTCTTCAACGCCCGCATGCTCAGCGAGGGCGACTACGCGACGCCCGAACAGGGCGCCCCGGTCGTCCCGCCCGAGGGCCCCTGGGAGTTGTGCCTGACGCTCAACGACTCCTGGGGCCATCAGCACCACGACCACAACCACAAGTCGGTCGACCAGCTGATCCGCTACTTCACGGAGACGATCGGCGGCGGTGGCAACCTGCTGCTCAGCGTCGGACCACGCGAGGACGGAACGATCCCGCGGGAGCACGTCGAACGCCTGGAGGGGCTCGGCGACTGGATCGCCAGGCACGCGGAGGCGGTGTACGGCACCGAGCGCGGCCTCCCGGCCGGTCACCACTACGGCCCGAGCACCCTCTCCAAGGACCGCCGCACCCTGTACCTGATCCTCTTCGACGCCCCGCGCGCGGAGATCAACGTGCGCGGGCTCCTCGGTTCGGTACGCCGGGTCACGGTCCTCGCCAGCGGCACCGAACTGGCCCACCGCATCACCGGCGGCCTGCACGAAACGCCGGGCGTCCTCTGGATCGAACCGCCCACCGGCGCGGACCTCGACCCGCACGCCACGGTGCTGGCCGTCGAGTTCGACGGGGAACTGGAGCTGTACCGCGGCGCGGGCCGCTTCTGACCCCGCGACGCACCTTCGGGCCGGCCGGCCGCCGCCCCCGTGACAGCGCCGGCCGACCCGAAGCCCCCGTGCATCCCCCGTGTGGTGCGTTCCCCCGTGGTGGTGCGTTCCCCCGTGCCTTTCACTCTTATGAGCACGCTGTCCGCGCCCTGATACACCCTCCCGGAAAGTTTTTCTCCGGGCGACGACGAGAGCGACCTCAGCCGGTGAACCCGGCCGTGACGGACGTGACCCCGCTCCCGACGGAGTCAGCCGGCGCCGGCAACGCCGGCAGCAACGGCCCCTCCACCTCGCCCCGCTGCTGCGGAATGGACACCGGCCGCAGCGGCCGCGGCCCGGAGACCACCGTGTAGTCCTGTCCCAGGAACGGCGGCGCGACCTCTCCCGGGTCCTCACCGAGCGCCAACTGGACAGCCAGCCAAGGCACGTTGACGCCACACAGCGACAGCTGGTGCAGGCCCCCGGCCGGCCGCGTGTTGACATCCATCAGCACCGGCGTCTCCCCGAACATCCGGAACTGGATGTTGGACAGATAGTGCAGCCCGAACCCCTCCGCGATCAGCCGCGCCGGCTCCAGCCACTGCTCCTGAAGGGTGAACCCACGACGCCGACCGTTCTTGATCCGGCCGATCGCCAGCCGGACCCGGTTGTCGGGACCGGTGAGGCAGTCCACCGACACCTCGGGCTGCTCCAGCCGTGGCATGACCAGCCAGTCCACCGGCTCGTCGGCCCGCCGCAACGCGTCCACGACATGATCCAGCTGCACATACGGAGTCGGGAACCCGCTGAGGTGCATCAGCGAGAAGGGGGCGCGCGTGATCACGCGGAAGCCCACCCCGCCCGCACCGGACGCAGGCTTGAAGCATGCCTTGTGACCGGCCGCCTCCAACTCCTCGACCGCGGCGACGAGTTCATCGGCGTCACGCACCCGCCACCACGGCGGCACCGGCACCCCGACCGCCTGCACGGCCTCGTAGGCGATCACCTTGTCGTGGAAGACCGCCACAGCCTCCGGCGGCGGAGCCAGCAGCGCCGTACCGACCGCCTCGAAGTCCGCGCGGTGCGCCACGATCGCCGACTGGTGGAGCCGGGGCACGAACACGTCGACGCCACGGCGTCGGCACTGGGCGAGGGCGTACTCGACGTATCCGGCCGGGGACAGGCCCTCCGGCTCCAGCTCGGCGGTGTCGGCGGCGGCCAGCACGGGGGAGTCGGCGTCCCCGTGCGTCGCATGGATCTCGACGGCCCGATCACTGGGATTTCGCCGCAGTTGATCCATGAAGAACACGTTCTCCGCGTACGTGCGGTTGAGCCAGACGCGTACGCGAGAGACCATGCAGGGCCGTCCTTTCGGGGTTCGCGGGCAGGGCGAAGCAGGCCCATGCCCGGGCAGAGTGGTTGGAGGGACACCAAACCGCCCCTTGCGAAGGGGCGTTGTCAGCCGTGGTGTTGGGGCGATCATACGGCTTTCAAGGGGCGCCGCGTGCAACGTACGTGTTACGGAATTGCGGATCATTCCCGACCACCCCGGCCACCTGGCTCGGCCCCGCCGGGGCGCCGACCCGATCCCCCTTGTACCGTGAACTCATCCTGTGGTCTCGTGGTGTCGTTCGTGTGATCGAAAGGGGCAAGGTGTGACGTCGACGGTCGGCGGTGCCGGAAAGCTGCTGGCCATCAGCGACCTGCACATCGGCTACGAGGAGAACCGCGCCCTCGTCGAGAAGATGCGCCCGGATTCCGACGACGACTGGCTGCTCGTCGCCGGTGACGTGGCGGAGACCGTGGCGGACATCCGATGGGCCCTCAAAACGCTCGCGGACCGCTTCCACAAGGTCGTCTGGGCACCCGGCAACCACGAACTGTGGACCCACCCCAAGGACTCCGTCACCCTGCGCGGCGTCGCCCGCTACGAGCACCTGGTCGAGCTGTGCCGGGAACTCGGCGTGACGACCCCCGAGGACCCTTACCCCGTCTGGGACGGTCCCGGCGGCCCGGTCGCCGTGGCGCCGCTCTTTCTGCTGTACGACTACTCGTTCCTGCCCTCCGGCTGCACCACCAAGGAGGAGGGGCTGACGTACGCCAACGGGACCGGGATCGTGTGCAACGACGAGTACCTGCTGCACCCCGACCCGTACCCGTCCCGCGAGGCCTGGTGCGCGGCCCGGGTCGCCGAGACCGAGCGCCGGCTCGCCGCACTGCCCGAGGACCTGGCCACCGTCCTCGTCAACCACTACCCGCTGGACCGGCATCCCATGGACGTGCTGTGGTACCCCGAGTTCGCCATGTGGTGCGGCACCCGGCTGACCGCGGACTGGCACCGCAGATTCCGGGTCGAGACCATGGTCTACGGCCACCTCCACATCCCGCGGACCACCTGGCACGAGGGCGTCCGCTTCGAGGAGGTGTCGGTGGGATACCCCCGCGAGTGGAGCAAGCGACCGGACCCGCCCGGACGGCTGCGCCGGATTCTGCCCAGGGAGGACGGCACCCGTTGATCGAGGAACTGCTGCCGGCCTCGGTGGTCACCGTCGAGGCGTACGGCGACGAAGAGCCCGTGAACACGGTCCTCTACCCCGAGGAGGAGGCGGTCGTGGCCCGGGCGGTCGGCAAGCGCCGCCGGGAGTTCGCCGTCGTCCGCTCCTGCGCGCGGCGCGCCATGGACAAGCTCGGCGTGCCGGCACAGCCGATCCTGCCCGGCGAACGCGGCGCCCCGGTCTGGCCGGCCGGCCTGGTCGGCAGCATGACCCACTGCGACGGCTACTGCGCCGCCGCGCTGGTCCGCGCCGCCGACCTGGCCTCCCTCGGCGTCGACGCCGAGCCCCACCAGACGCTCCCGGAGGGCGTGCTGCCCGCCGTCGCCCTGCCCGCCGAGGAGGAACGGCTGCGCCGCCTGGCCGGCGACCACCCCGGCGTGCACTGGGACCGGCTTCTTTTCAGCGCCAAGGAATCCGTCTACAAGGCGTGGTTCCCTCTCACCGGAAAGTGGCTGGACTTCACCGAGGCCGACATCGACGTCTTCACCGACCCCGGCGACCGGCGCAGCGGCGGCTTCCGCGCCCGGCTGCTGGTGCCGGGACCATGGGTCGGCGACCGTCAGCTCGATGGGTTCGAGGGCCGGTGGACCGTCCAGCGGGGGCTGGTGGCGACAGCGGTGAGCGTGCCGCACACCTGAGCCCCCGGGGTCGTTGCGTGATCCGCTACGGCTCCGCCGGACACCAGCTCTGGAGCATCCGGAAGAACACCTCCTCGTTGCCGCTCAGGCCCGCGTCCGCCAGTGCCTGCTCCGCCTCGGCGAGGACGGCGGGCGGCACGACGGACGGCCGGCTCGCTCCGGGCGGACCGTCGAACGCGGCTCGTACGGTGTGCAACAGCCGCAGATAGGCCTGGACGGCGGTGCGCTCGCGGTCGGTCAGTACGGCGGTGGGCATCGGTCGGCTCTCCCCGGATCGGCGTCATCGCGTCACGCCCCGCATATGAGGGCGTACCACCAGCTTGCCGTCCACCACTGACAATCGGCCCCCCGGCAGGGCGGAGGGTCAGCCCTGTGGCCCCAGGTAGCCCAGTGACGCCTCGATCCGCCCCGCCAAGTGGTCCCGCTGTCCCCGCGCCGAGGAAACCGCCAGCCAGGTACGGCACTTGCTGGCGAGCAGCAGGCCGAAGCTCTCGGCCTCCTTCTCCTCGGCCTGGTCGAAGTGGTTGCGGGCGGCGACCTTGAGCACCGTCGAGCGCAGATCGGCTTCGTCGTCGAGGAGACGGGCCGCGACGCTGGCGCCCTCGATGCTGTGGCTGCTGTGGCCGGCCTTCATGTGCCACAGCTCGTGGCCGAGGATGACCAGCTGGTGGTCGGGAGCGGTGCGTTCCTCGATCACGACGAGGTCCTGGTCGGCCATGTCGAGCCACAGCCCGCTGGCCGTGCCGGGCGGGAACACGGCCGTACGGAAGTGGACGGGGCGGCCGCGGCGTCTGCTCATCGCGTCGCACAGCGCGCGGTACACCTTCTCGGGCGGTGCGGGCGCCGGAAACGCCAGCTCCGCGACCAACTCGCCGCACAGGCGGCGCATTTCCCTACCGATGCCCACAGTTCTCCCGTTCTTCCCCGGTTTTCCCCTCCGGATCACGACTCGGGCCGCTTGACGCTTTCCAAGAGCATGTCCAGCCACTCCGCGACCTTGTCGCGGTGCTGGTCGGTGGGCAGTTGGGCGGCCCGCCAGGCTATGCCGCGCACACCGTGGTCCTGGAGGAGTCTCTCCAGCGGGTCCTCGGCGGCCTGCGCCGCCTCGCGCTCCGCCAGCTTCTGCAACAGGTCCTGCTCGGTGCGCTGAAGGGCGCCCGCGAGCGCCTCGGGGTCCTCGGCCGTGAGGAATCCGGCGTGGACGCGGAAGAAGCGCTGGATGGCGTCGCAGTGCTCCATGGTGGGGCGCCGGTCGCCGTTGATGAGGGCGCCCGCCTGCTGCCGTGACATGCCGGCGCCGTCCGCGATCTCCTGCTGGGTGTACTTGCGGCCGTTCGGCTTGAGGCGGGTGCGGCGCAGCAGGTCGAGCCGCTGAAGGAACCGGGCCTGCACGTCGGGCTCACCCGCGGGACGCCCGCTGAGCAGCGCCTTGACCACGGGAACCGGGACGCCGGAGGCGACGGACAGACGGCCGGAGTCGAAGACCTCCGCGTGCGGCACGCCGAGCCGGTCGGCGAGCGCGGTGACACGGGCGACGACGGCCGGCAGCTCAGCCGTCGGCGTGGCGCCCGGACCCTCGATGCCATCCGTCACCGACAGATCTCCTACGTCTCTCACAGGCTTCTCACAAGCGGTTGCCGTGAACTCGACGGAGATTACCGGGTAGTTCGAACTCACATCCAGGTCTCGCCACAACTGTGTCCAATTTCAGCCGTCAACCGGCATGAAATGCCACGATAGTTGACACGGCTCCGGCGTGGGCAGCAGGATCAAGGCGCCGCGTGAAGGCCGCATAGGCAAGAGGGGTGACCTCCCGATGGCATATCAGGCAGGTGGGCAGCGGTCCGTACCGCGGCCCGTCCCCGAGCGGCCCGAGGCCGAGGCGTATCTACGCGATTACTCCACCCTTGTGGAGGCCGTGCCCTTCCCGTCCGTCATCGTCGACCACCGCTGGGACGTCGTCCTGGCGAACGCCGCTTTCGCGTCACTTTTCCGTGGCGTGGGACCCCATCCGACGGCCATGCCCGATGACAACCTCCTCAGGTTCGTGCTCTTCCACCCGGACGCGAGCACCGTCCTCGGCGAGCACGAGTCCAGCTGGTGCCTGCCGATGCTGGCCCACTTCGCGGCGGCGCTGGAGCGGCACGGCCACGACCACGGCCTCCAGGCCATCCGCCGGGAGATCGCCCAGGACCCGATCATGGAGGCCGCCTACCGGCAGGGCCTGCCGCACTGGATCCGCGCGGTCGGCGAGCGGGCGGTCGCACTGGACGGCGCCGTGCGCCCGCTGCTGCATCCGGACCCGCGCTGGGGCGCCACCGACTGCCGGGTCGTCGACGAGACGCCCCGGACCCTGCAGGAGATGGGGTACACCCGGCTGACACTGGTCCTGCGCGAGGTGCGCCGCGACCGGTCGAGGGCCAGGGGGGCACGGCGTGGCCCGGCCCACCTGCGCGTGGTACCGACCCCCGAGGACTGAACGGGGCACCGCCGGCGTTCAGGTCGCCGGCGGCGCCCCGTCAGGGTCGTGCGGTCCATCCGACTTCGCGACCGCGTCCCGCACGCCCCCGCGCTTGGCCGCCTGGATCTGTGCGTACACATGGGTGCGCAGCTCGGCGAAGCGTGGGTCCACGCGGGTGTGCAGCTGGTCGCGGTCCGCGGGCAGGTCGACCTTCAGCTGCTCCTGGACGACGGTGGGGGATGCGGACAGGACGAGGACCCGCTCGCCCAGGTACACGGCCTCGTCGATGTCATGGGTGACGAACAGGATGGTGATGCCGCGTTCCCGCCACAGGCCCCGGACCAGGTCCTCCAGATCGGCCCGGGTCTGCGCGTCCACCGCCGCGAACGGCTCGTCCATCAGCAGTACCCGGGGCTCGTACGCCAGTGCCCGGGCGATGGCGACCCGCTGCTGCATGCCGCCGGACAGCTGCCACGGATACGCCCCCACGGCGTCCGTCAGCCCCACCGACTCCAGAGCGTCCCGCACCAGCTCACGCCGCCGTTGCTTGGTCAAGCCCTTCTGCTTCAGGGGGAGTTCGACGTTCTCGCCGACGCGCATCCAGGGGAAGAGGCTGCGCCCGTACTCCTGGAAGACGAACGCCATCCCGGGCGGCGGCCCGTCCACCTTCCGCCCCTCCAGGAGGACTTCACCACTCGTCGGCGTGAGCAGTCCGCCCATGCACTTCAGCAGCGTCGTCTTGCCGCAGCCCGACGGGCCGACGAGACAGACCAGTTCGCCCGCGTCGACGGTGAAGGTGAGGTCGCGCACCGCCTCCACGCGCCGTCCGGAACCCTCGTAGACCTTCTTCAGGCCGCGTACGTCGAGCATGGACCCCTGCCCCTTCACGGTGTTCACTCAGGACCGCCGGGTGGTCGCGCGCAGACCGCGGTACCAGCCGAGCACCCGGCGCTCGACCAGCTGGAAGACGACGGAGAGCAGGAAGCCGAGCAGGCCGAGGACGAGGATGCCGGTCCACATGTCGGGGATCGCGAAGCTGCGCTGGAACTGGACGACGGTGAAGCCTATGCCGTTGTCGGCGGCGAACATCTCGCTGATGACCATGAGGATGATGCCGATCGAGAGTGCCTGGCGCAGTCCGGTGAAGATCTGCGGGCTCGCGGAGGGCAGCACCAGATGGCGCAGTCGGGCGGTCCCCGTGACACCGTACGAGCGGGCTGTCTCCAGCATCACCGAATCGACCGCGCGTACGCCCTCCACGGTGTTGAGCAGGATCGGCCAGACGCAGCCGCTGGCGATGACGACGACCTTCATGGTGTCGCCGATGCCCGCGAACAGCATGATGACGGGGATCAGCACGGGCGGCGGTACGGCCCGCAGGAACTCCAGGACCGGTTCGCACACCGCGCGCACCCTGCGGTAGGAGCCGATCAACGTGCCGAGCGCCACGCCGGCCAGGGCGGCCAGCGCATAGCCGCCCAGGAGGCGCAGGATGCTCGGGACGACGTCCGTGCGCAGACGGTCGGCCGTCCAGACGTCCGGGAAGGTGTCGAGGATCGTGCGCAGTGGCGGCCAGAAGGGGTCCGTGCTGCCGTCCGACGCCGCCCACCACACGGCGACCAGCACCACGGGCAGCGCGACGACGAAGAGCAGTCTCAGCAGCAGCCGCCCGATCACACCGCCACCTCCCCGCGCACCGACTGGTGCCAGGCCAGCGCCCGCCGCTCCACCGTACGCGCGCCGACGTTGACGAGCAGCCCCAGGAGCCCCGCGACCACGATCAGCGCGTACATCTCCGGCACCGCCTGCGAGGTCTGCGCCACCGCGATCTGCCGGCCCAACCCCGGGGCGCCGATGACGAGTTCGGTGGTGATCGCGAGGATCAGCGCCACCGCGGCGGCGAGCCGCACACCCGTCATGACGTACGGCAGGGCCGTCGGCCACAGCACATGGCGCACGCGCGCCCAGGTGCCGAGGCCGTAACTGCGTGCCGTCTCCTCGGCGACCGGGTCGACGTCCTGGACGCCGTACAGAGTCTGGATCAGTACCTGCCAGAAGGAGGCGTACACCACCAGCAGGAGCACCGACTTCAGTTCGGTGCCGTAGAGCAGCACCGCCAGCGGGATCAGTGCCACGGACGGGATGGGGCGCAGGAACTCGATCGTGGAGGCTGTCGCGTCGCGCAGGTACGGCACGATCGAGACGACCACGCCGACCACGACGCCCGCGCAGGACGCGATCGCCAGGCCCAGCGCCCAGCCGGTGAGGGTGTCGCCGAGCGCGCTCCAGAAGGCGGCGTCGGCGACCTCGTCCACGAGCGCTGCGGCGATACGGCTCGTCGGCGGGAAGTACGCCTCCTTGACCAGGCCGAGCCGCGGCACCGCCTCGCCCAGGGCCAGGAAGGCCGCGAGCCCGGCCGCTCCGAGTACGACGTTCCCGCCCCTCATGCGTCCTCGTCCCTCATGGCAGCAGTGCGTCCAGGTCGGGCGTCTTCTTGAAGAGGCCGTCCTCCTCGCCGAGCTTCATGAGGGCCTCGATGGAGGCGCGGTTCGGCTCGCTCGGCCACTTCGGCAGGATCACCTGCTCCAGCACCGACGCCGGGATCTTGGTGTACGTCGTGACGATCTGCCGGGCCTCGTCCGGGTGGGCCTCGGCGTACGCGAGGGACTCGGCGGTGGCGTCCTGGAACTTCTTGACCACGTCCGGGTGTTGCTGCGCGTACTGCGTCGAGGTGAAGTACATCGCGACGGTGACTTCCGGCGCGACGTCGACCAAGGGCGAGGCGATCTCCCGGCCGCCCTGGCTGCGGATGGTGGCGGTCGCCGGCTCGACCACGCACGCGGCGTCGATCTGGCCCTGGTCGAGGGCGGCCGGCATCTGGTCGAAGGCCATCTCGACGAGCTCCACCTTGTCCGGGTCGCCGCCCGCCTTGCGCACCGCCTGGCGGACCGCGGTCTCGTTGATGTTCTTCAGGGTGTTGATGGCGACCTTCTTGCCCTCCAGCTGCTTCGGCGACTTGACGGGGCTGTCCTTCTTGACCATCAGGCCGTTGAAGTCCTTGCCCCGTACGCCGGTGGAGGCGATGCCGTTGGCGACGGCCTGCACGGGAAGGCCGTTGGTCTGGGCGACCATCAGGGACGTCACGTTGCTGAACCCGAACTGGAACTGACCGCTGACCACGCCGGGCACGATCGCCGCGCCGCCCTGGGCGGGGGTGAACTCCAGCTTGAGGCCCTGCTTTTCGAAGAACCCCTGCTTCTGGCCGAGATACAGCGGCGCGACATCGACGATCGGGATGAGTCCGAGCTTGACGGTGGTGACACCGCCGGACGACGCGCCCGCGTCCGACGAACCGTCGTCGGACGAGCCGCAGGCCGTCGCGACGAGCAGCAGGGCGCCGGCGGTGAGACCGGCCGACAGACGACGCATGGCTCCTCCTGTACAGACAACGGTGCAGCGGTGTTCCGACAGGTTGTGCGCAAGGCGCACAGTAGTGCGCGGGAAGGCTCGGTGGGAAGGTAGAAGTCTCAACGGAGCCGGGGCGATCGGGTTCGCCGACAACATTGTTGACACTATTGGGGGTGGCGATGCTTCCGGGAGACCGCGCACCACACTTCGTGAAGTCCTTCGAGCGCGGCCTCGCCGTGATCCGCTCCTTCGACGCCGGGCATCCCGCCCGCACGCTCAGCGAGGTCGCCCGTACGTGTGACCTGACCCGTGCCGCCGCCCGCCGCCTGCTGCTGACCCTCGTCGACCTCGGCTACGTCCACCAGGACGGCCGGCTCTTCCGTCTCACCCCGCGCGTGCTGGAGCTCGGCTACTCCTATCTCTCCAGCGTCACCCTGCCGCAGATCGCCGAGCCGCATCTGGAGCAACTGGTGGCGCACGTACGGGAGTCGTCGTCGCTGTGCGTTCTGGACGGCGACGACATCGTGTACGTGGCGCGGGTGCCGACCGGGCGCATCATGACGGCGTCCATCACGGTCGGCACCCGGTTCCCGGCGTATGTGACGTCGGTGGGCCGGGTGATCCTCGCCCATCTGCCGGACGAGGAGGTCGAACTCCGGCTCGCCCACGTGGAGTTGAAGCCTCTGACCGCTCGCACGGTCACCTCGCCGGACGCCCTGCGGGCGGAACTGCGGCGCGTCCGACGGCAGGGATACGCCATCGTCGACCAGGAGTTGGAGGAGGGCCTGAGGTCGGTGGCCGCCCCGGTGCGGGAGCCGGACGGCGAAGTGGTGGCCGGCGTGAACATTGCGGTGCACGCCGGCCGCACCTCGGTGGACTCGATCCGTGCGGACCTGCTGCCGCATCTGCTCGCGGCGGTGGCCCGGATCGAGGCCGACCTCAGGATCACAGGTCCAGCACGAGCCGCTTCCCACGGCACCGGGACACACAGATCATCATCGTCTCGCCGCTCTCCTGCTCCTCGGCCGTGAGCACGGAGTCCCGATGGTCCGGAGTGCCCTCCAGGACATCGGTCTCGCAGGTCCCGCAGGTCCCCTCGGTGCAGGAGAACAGCACCTCGACACCGGCGCCGCGCACGGCGTCGAGCACGGAGACGTCCGCGGGCACGGTGAGCGTCCTGCCGCTCTGCGCCAGCTCGACCTCGAACTCCGTGTTCGTGCCGTCCTCCTGCTCCTTCGGCGCGAACCGCTCCACGTGCAGCAGCCCGGCCGGGCACCGCGCCTCCACCGCGTCGAGCAGTGGCCCTGGCCCGCAGCAGTAGACGAGCGTGCCCTCGGGAACGTCGTCGAGCACCGAGGCGAGGTCCAGCAGGCCGGTCTCGTCCTGTGGGGCGACGGTGACGCGGTCGCCGCCGTAACGGCTCAACTCCTCGGCGAACGCCATGGACCGGCGGGTCCGTCCGCCGTACAACAGCGTCCACTCCGCCCCCGCGCTCTCCGCCGCCGCCAGCATCGGCAGGATGGGCGTGATGCCGATGCCGCCCGCGATGAAGCGGTAGCGGGGAGCCGGCCGCAGGGCGAAGTGGTTGCGCGGCCCGCGCACCCGAACCTTGCCGCCCTGCCCCAACTCCTCGTGCACATGGGCGGATCCGCCCCGCCCGTCCGGCTCCCGCAGCACGGCGATCCGCCACGCCGAGCGGTCGGCGGGATCACCGCACAGCGAGTACTGCCGCTCCAGCTCCGGACCGAGGACGACATCGATGTGCGCGCCGGGCTCCCACGCCGGGAGCTCCTCGCCCAGGGGATGGCGCAGGGTGAGGGCGAGCACGCCGTCGGCCGCGAACTCCCGGCGCGCTACGACGAGTTCGGCTTCGTACACGGTCATGAGCTGTTTCCTTGCGGCTGGTGTTCCTGCGACTGCTGTCCCTCTGGTTGGTGTCCCCGGGGATGGGCGAGCATCCACTCCCACATCTCGATCGGGTCCTGCGAGGTGTGCTCGCGTCCGCAGTGACAGGTGCCGTGCAGCACGTCGGTGCCCGGCAGCCAGTCGATGCGGTAGATCTCCCCGGTGGGGCTGCCGCTCACAGGACCTTCTCCACGGGCTTGTCGCCCTCCTCGACCAGCCGGGCGAGGATACGGCGGGCGGCCAGGCCGCCGGTGTCGATGTTGATGCTCAGCTCCTGGTAGCCGTGCCGCTCGGTGCCCAGGGTCTGCTGGAGCAGGTTGAGGGCGGTGACGTCCTGCATGACGACGGTGTGGTTGTTTCCGCGCAGGAACTCGGTGACCTCGGCGTCGTCCGTCGCCCAGTCCCGGGAGACCGCCCAGAAGTCGTACACCTTGCCGTCGCCGGACGGTGTGATCGCGTACGTGATCTCGGTGTGGAAGCCGTTCGGGTCGCTGCCGTCCGCCTCCGGAAGCACACCGACGGGGGCGATCCGGCTGTGCAGCAGATACAGGCAGGGGGCGTGGTACTCGATGTCCTGCCAGCGAGTGATCCGGCCCTCGATGCCGGTCGACCTGGCGTAGAACGGCGGGCACTCGGCGTCGTCCATGTGCCGGCTCACCCGGACGATCCCGGCACCCTCGTCGACCTCGGTGGTGATCGGCGTCTCGGCGACCTCGGGGGTGCCGATGTAGCCGCCGTGGAGGTAGGTCTCGTGGGACAGGTCCAGGAGGTTGTCGACGAGAAGGCCGTAGTCGCAGTCGATGGGCTCCATGCCGCGCACGGTGACCCAGCCGGGGGAGTCGAGGTGCCTGGCCCGCGGGATGCTCTGCGGATCGGCGAGCGCCGGGTCGCCGATCCACACCCAGATCAGGGAGTCCTGCTCGACGACCGGGTAGGAAGCCACGCGCGCCGTCCGCGGTATGCGCTTCTGCCCCGGCACATACACACACGTACCGGTCGTGTCGTACGTGAACCCGTGGTACCCGCACACGATCCGGTCGCCGTCGAGCCGGGTCGGCGCCTCGGACAGCGGGTAGCGGCGATGCACACAGCGGTCGTGCAGGACGACCGGCGTCCCCTCCTCCTCCGTGCGGTACAGCACGAGGGTCTCACCGAGGATCGTCCGGCCGAGCAACTCCCGCCCGACCTCATGGCTGTAGGCGGCGACGTACCACTGGTTCCTGGCGAAGGCGGTCGTGTGAGGCATGGCAGAGGTTCCCGTCTCTGAGAGCGGGGCGTCCTCGCCCCGCGTGCCGTGGTGGACTCAGGTTCCTGACGGCGGCGACCACCACGCAAGGCGGCTTCTGTCAGGCGGAAGGAGTTTCAGGAAAGGGCAGGTCGGAGGGCTGATCCGGAGCCGCGAGCTCATCGTTCGAGAGCCTTGTGCGCCGTCTCGGGAAGCCGCAGGTACACGAGCGAGGAGCCGAGGCACAGTACGGCGACGTACCAGGGGAAGAGGCCCGCGTGACCCAGCTCCTTGAACAGCGTGCCGACGTACGGCGCCGTACCCCCGAACATCGCGACCGTCAGCGAGTACGGGAACCCGATGCCCGCCGCCCGCACCCGCGGCGGGAACACCTCGGCGTTCACGGCGGCGCTGATCGAGGTGAACCCGGTCAGCAGCACCATGCCCGCGCACTGCACGAGCAGCAGCACCGCGAACGAGTCGCGCAGGGCGTGCAGCAGCGGGACGGTCAGGAGGGTGAAGCCGAGGCCGAAGAAGAGGAGGAGGGGACGGCGGCCGAAGCGGTCGGAGAGGAGGCCGCCGAGGGGCTGGAGCAGGGCGAAGAAGGCCAGCGAGATCGTGCCCGCGAGCAGCGCGTCCGACTTCTCGATGCCCGCGTTGAGTTCGGCGTACGTCGGCAGATACGACGTCCAGGTGTAGTACGCGATCGTGCCGCCCGCCGTGATGCCGCAGATCAGCAGGGACTGGCGGGGATGGCGGCGCAGCGCCTCCAACAGGCTGGGGCGCGGCGCCTGTTGCTGCTCGGCGCTCCTCGTCTCCGCCGCGCCCTGGCGGATCCAGAAACCGACCAGGCTGAGCACGGCACCGAGGACGAACGGCACCCGCCAGCCCCAGCCGTTCATCTGCCCGTCGCTCAACGTGTCCACGAGCAGGGTCGCGATGCCGGAGGCGACCAGCTGTCCGGCGGTCGTCGACACGTACTGGAAGCTGGAGAACAGCCCGCGGCGGCCCGGTCCCGCCGACTCGACCAGGAAGGTCGTCGACGCCGCGAACTCGCCGCCCACCGAGAGGCCTTGGAGGAGGCGGGCCAGCACCAGGATGACCGGCGCGAGGACACCCGCCGTCTCGTACGTCGGGGTCAGGCCGACCAGGAGGCTGCTGCCGCCCATCAGCAGGATGGTGACCGTCAGGGCGGAGCGCCGGCCGCGGCGGTCCGCGACGGCGCCCATGAGCAGTCCGCCCACCGGGCGCATGAAGAAGCCCACCGCGAAGACCGCGAACGTCGACAGCAGCGGCACCAGGGAGTTGTCCGCGCTCTTCGGGAAGACCTCGGCCGCGATGTAGGTGGCGAGGAACGTGTAGGCGTACCAGTCGTACCACTCCACGGCGTTGCCGACGGAGGCGGCGAGGAGCTGGCGTACGGGCCGTGAAGCCGGCGGGGAATCCGTGCGCGTCGTCTCTGTCATGATCGCGACCATCCCCGCACCCTGGTCCCGGCACACCTCCCGTACCGACGACTTTCACACGAGCGCCACCGGACCCTTCCCTGACGTTTGGTGCTCCTGGAACACTCCTTCCGCGCGGCTTCCGTCACCAGCCGGCCGGTCAAATCACCCTCTATGGGAAGAGGTCCCTCACTCATGCCCGAAGTCAATCGCCGCAGATTCCTTCAACTCGCGGGCGCGACCACGGCGTTCACCGCTCTGTCGAGCAGCATCCAGCGGGCCGCCGCCCTCCCGGCCAACCACCGCACGGGGTCGATCGAGGACGTCGAGCACATCGTCGTCCTGATGCAGGAGAACCGTTCCTTCGATCACTACTTCGGCAAGCTGCGCGGCGTCCGCGGCTTCGGTGACCCGCGCCCGGTCGCGCACGACAGCGGCAAGTCGATCTGGCACCAGTCGAACGGCACCAAGGACATCCTCCCGTTCCACCCGGACGCCGACGACCTCGGCATGCAGTTCCTGGAGGGCCTCCCGCACGGCTGGACCGACGGCCAGCAGGCCTACAACGGCGGTAAGTACGACAAGTGGATACCCGCCAAGGGCACCACCACCATGGCGTACCTGACCCGTGAGGACATCCCCTTCCACTACGCCCTCGCCGACGCCTTCACCGTCTGCGACGCCTACCACTGCTCCTTCATCGGCTCGACCGACCCGAACCGCTACTACATGTGGACGGGCTACACGGGCAACGACGGCACCGGCGGCGGCCCGGTCCTCGGCAACGACGAGCTCGGCTACGGCTGGACGACCTACCCCGAGCGCCTGGAGCAGGCGGGCGTCTCCTGGAAGATCTACCAGGACATTGGCGACGGCCTGGACAAGGCCGGCTCCTGGGGCTGGATCGAGGACGCCTACCGCGGCAACTACGGCGACAACTCGCTGCTGTACTTCAACAAGTACCGCGACGCCAAGCCCGGCGACCCCTGGTACGACAAGGCCCGCACCGGCACCGACGCCAAGAGCGGCGACGGCTACTTCGACCGGCTCAAGGCCGACGTCAAGGCCGGCAAGCTGCCGCAGATCTCCTGGATCGCCGCTCCCGAGGCATTCTCCGAGCACTCCAACTGGCCCTCCAACTACGGCGCCTGGTACATCGCCCAGGTCCTGGACGCCCTCACCTCCAACCCGGAGGTCTGGTCGAAGACGGCCCTGTTCATCACCTTCGACGAGAACGACGGCATCTCAGGTCATCTCAGGTCGCAAGGCGCTGACCTGGGAACTCGCCGCGTAGTGGCTGCATTGGTCGCATTCCGGTCGCACCGCTAGCGGTGGTTTGTTGAAGGCGGATTCGTCAGGGAGTAGGCCGTGAGGTGAAGGCGTCAACTACGGCCCGGGAGCCCGAGATGACGAAACGGCTGCCGTGTCCGCCCGCGCCCGGTCCGCTGGAAGCGTACGCCGTCCGCTTTGATGATCTCTTCGGGACGCTGGCCCAGCGGAGGGGGTTTCGCGAGTACCTCGCCGGGCTGCTGCTGCCCCGTGATCGCAACAAGACGCTGACCTGCCTGGCCGGCGCCGAACCGGTGGCCGGTGCCCAGCATGCGGCGGTGCAGCGGCTGCAGTTCTTCCTGTCCGAGTCGACCTGGAGCCAGGAAGAGATCAACGCCCGCCGCCTGGAACTGCTCCTAGCCGACCCGGCCACCGCCCCGCACCCGGACGGGGTACTGGTGGTCGATGACTCCGGCGACCGCAAGGACGGCACGGCCACAGCGCATGTCGGCAAGCAGTACCTCGGCTCGGTCGGGAAGATCGACCGTGGTGTGGTCACAGTGACCACCTGCTGGGCGGACGAGCGCGTCTACTACCCGGTGCACGCCTGTCCCTATACGCCGGATCACCACTTCCCGAAGGGCACCGGGTTTCCGCACCAAACTACAGATCGCAGCCGACCTGGCCTCCCGGGCCAAGGCGGCCGGGCTGGTCTTCCTCGCGGTGGCCACCGACTGCGCCTACGGCCGCGACGCCCACACTCCCGTTGACGCCGCCCGCCGACTGGCCGGCAGGATGCAGAGCATCCCGGGGACTGGTCGCGCATCGAGCGCACCTTCCGCGACGGGCACACCGCCACCTGGTGGGCCGCCGAGGCCCGGCTAGGCTGGTGGGGACCGGAAGCTCTCGTGGGCATCACACGCGTCGACGAGTGCCTTGACGATCTGAAGGGCCACGGTACCGGGAATCGCTTCCGTGGCTGCCGTCTTTGCAGCCTTGCTCTTGTCCTTCTTCCACAGCTTGATCCTGGGTGAAAGGACACCATCCTTGTTGATGAGGGTCACGTTGCACAACGTGGCCACCCGCTGCCGGTCGTCCAGAAGGAAATCGGTGATCAGGTGGCTTCCGCGAGTGTCGTAGAAGTAGTCGGTGAGTACTTCGCGCACCTCGGGCACGTTCTCCGTGCGCTCAGAGGAGAGGTCCCCCCCGGATGCGGCGATGACGTTCCTGGCCTCTTCGGCGGCCTGCTCGGGCTCGTTCGCGTCGGCCAGGGCCACCGCGAGCCATGACCGGTACGGGGCGACCTCCCGGGCGTGCGTGGCGCCGTAGCGTCCCAGCACGTCCGCGTTTGAGGTGAAGGACGCCTGGCTGAAGAAGGACGAAGACTCTAGTGACGGCTCTGAGGCACCGGATGAGGAACCGCTCGCTCCGGAAGAGGATCAGGGATAGTACCGAGTAAGGGGCAGCAGGCGCTCTGGGTCGTCCGCCGGGAGGCGGACAACCCAGAGTTACTCAGGGGTTAGGTGTATCTCACGGAGCGAGGTCGAGCACCCGGACGCCGGCCCCGTCCCAGGCCTTGGGTTGGACGGTGGCGACGCGTGCCCCGTCCGGGCGCTCGGGGCCGGGCATGGCCACATGGTGGGTGTGGCACCAGCCCAGAGACCGCTCGTGGCCCGAGGCGGCCAGGACGGCGGCGAGATCGAGCGGATGAAAAACCACCTGGTCGAGCATGCCGAGGTGGCCGGCGAGTCCGGTGCGTACCCGGTCCGCTTCGGCGAGTGTGGCCAGCGCGACGTGGACCCGCCAGGCCGCGGTCTCGGCGGCCTGGTACAGAAGGCGGGAGGCCAGGGCGTTGCCTGAGCCCAGAGCGAGCAGCGCGCTGTCGTCGAGGACGACATCGACAGGGGCGACAGGGTTCACGCGGTGCTGCCGAGCCGGCGCGTGAGCTCATCGTCCGCTGCGCGGTCCTGCTCGGGATCCGGGGCGTAGCCGGAGAGCGCGTGCAGGACTTCGAGGGTCTTCGCGACCTGCTCGTCCCGCTCGCTCTGCGTGAGGGTGTGGGTGGCGAATTCGCCGACGAGCCCCGCGATCGTGGTGTCCTTCTCGGCGGCCAGGATCGCCAGTCGGTCCCGGACACTGCTCTCGACCTTGATCGTTGTGTGTGCCATGCCTGACAGAATACATCGGGTATACCCGCCCGGGGAGGCGATTGAGGTAGCTGCTTGCGCCTCCCTCGGCCAGGGGCACGAGGACGCCGGAGGGCTGTCTGTGGCGTCCAGGGCGGCATGCAGCCCGAAACGGCGTGCGTGCGCGTCGACGTCGTGGACTTCTCCCGGGTGCCCCCAGTGCGAAGAGAGCCGGACCCGGAGCGCGAGAGCGGACGTGGCGTCGCGCTCGTGGAACAGCTCGCGGAGGACTGGGGAACCGATCCGCTGCCGTGGGGGAAAATGTGACCGGACCGACAATGCTGGCATCCGGCTATAGCCGGATGTCGCGGGTCCAGGCTTTGGAGTTGCCCGGCGCACTGGTCTTGCATGCAGTGGCGTAGCACCGCCAGACCCAGGCGTTCTTCCAGCGTCGGATTTCGATCTCTGCTCCCTTACACCGCCCGCACTTCGGGGGCCGGGCGAAAGTCTCCGCGTGTTCGTGTGCGAGTAGTTTGCGGGCGAAGTAGCCGCCGTGCATCGTTAGCATGACTTCGCGTGTGTTGCTCTGTGAGAGTGCGTTGAGGCTGCCGAGCATGACGGTGTGTTCGTCGATCACTGCGATTTTCTGGTGCATGACATGGATGGGGACAACGGTCTGGGCGACGGTGCGCAGGTCTGCGATGAGTGCCTGACTGGTCTCTCTTCTTTGGAGTTGGTCGGTGTCGTCTCGGATGAACACGGTGATGCGTACGCCGCGGTCGGCCGCTGCTTTCAGTTCAGGGAGCAGGGAACGGATCCGGTTGGCCACCCATGGTGCCCAGAGCCATAGGGATTGTTTTGCCTGTCGGATCTCGGTGGTGAAGGTGAGGTAGAAGTCGCGTTCGTCGTCGATGTCGGTCACTTCGACGTGCCGGCTGAGGACTTCGGCGAGGGCGATGCCGAACTCCCCGCGATGGGCCGGTGGCGTGTGTGGCGGGGTGATGAGGTGTTTGGCAGGCAGTACCCGGACGCCGTGGGTGCCGACCAGGGCGTCGAGTTCAGCCAGGGCTGTTCCCGGCCGGGCCGCGCTGACGCGTTGCCCGCTGGCGATGACGTAGAGGCGGGTTCTGACGCGGGTGACGGCGACGTTGAACAGGCGCACGCCGTTGCGTCTCCACTCGTCTGCGCCGGGCTGGCGGTGGGCGAGAGCCATCCACAGTTCGCGGCTGTCAGCGTTGCCTTCCACGGTGTCGAAGATGACGACGTCGAACTCCCGGCCCTGGAATCTGTGTGCCGTTCCGACTTCGGCGAGCGGACGGCCACCGGAGCATTCGACATCTCGTAGTGCTTCCAAGGTGGCTTCGGCCTGGACCCTGTACGGGGTGACGATTCCTGCTTCTTCGCCCTGCTCGCGGTGCAGTTCCACCAGAGCCCGCGCGAGGAGAGAGCCGGCCGGCCACCAGCCTTTCCGGCTGCCGGTCAAGTGGGCTCGGGCCAGCTCGTGCAGGCCGTCGGTGTCGATCAGCACGATCTCGGGATCGCTGTCGGGCCGTTCCGCAAGCGTCTGGGAGCCGCCGCGCAGCATTCCCCCGTAGGCGAGACCGTTGGCCAGTTTCATCACGGCTGGGCCGAAGCGATGCTGTTCGGTCAAGGTGACGCAGGCCGGGTGTGCCTGGGCATCCGCGGGTTCGAAGATGCCGCAGTGCTGAAAGACGTCGGGGAGCAGCCAGTTTTTGATGTCGTCGCGTTCCTGCTCCTTGAGCCCGCTCGGGATGACTGGGCCGAGCTGCATGAAATCGCCGAGCAGGACGGCAGCTCTGCTGGCTTTGCCGGTGGCCAGGAGCACCTCGGGCAGAGCGGCTGCGCCGGCCTCATCGACCAGGACCACGTCGTAAGGGCCTTCGAAGACTGCCCGGTTGGAACGGAACCGGGCCAGTGTGGTGGCGACCAGCTTGGCGCTCCTGATGATCTCGCCCTGGGCGTTGCGGGCCAGCCGCTCGTATTCCTCCTGGGTGTTCTGGTACTGCTGCTCCAGCTGCGGCTTACGGGCGCTGTCGGCGGCCACAAGTGGACGGAGGCGTTTGGCCCGGTCGTGCAGGGTCGGCCAGTTCTTCTTCGCGGCCTGTTCGGTCAGCGTCTGGGCCTGTTGCGCTGCGACAGCCATCGCGGTGGCCTGGTTCTTTTCCCGCTCGGCCGAGGTACACAGTCTGTGTGCCCGCTCTGTTGCCGCCCGTGTGGCGTTGGCCTCTCTGTCGAGGTGCCGGATCTGTTCCCGGCTGAGCGGGACGGAGTCGGACAGCGCCGTGATTTTGGCATCGAGTGCAGAGATCCGGGCGGCGGCGGTATGGTGCGCGTCCACGGACTGCTGACGCGCTGTCTCCGCCTGCTCTTCGGCGTCTGCCAGTTGCTCCTGGAGTGCGACCAGCTTCTCGCGCGCACGCCAGCGGGCCACCGACCCCTTCGCCTCCCACTGCTTCACCTGATTCCGCAGGGGCCGGCACTCCTCAGCGGCCAGCAACGCATCAGCTGCTCGGTGTTCTGCAGCCTGCCGGACCCTGGCCGACTCGTCGCAGAGCCGGTCCACCTCGCGCCATACCTCGCGCGAGGGCTCTGCTGCGGCAGCCCGGTCCGACGCCACCTTCGCCGCCTCCGCAGTTTCGGCCATGTCGCGAGCGGCCTGCGCGTACCGGTTGTCGGCCGCGTCGCTGCGGGCCAGTGCGGAGGCCAGGTCCTGACCGGGCGTGCGCAGCAGTTGCAGTGCAGCGAAGTATCCGGCCGCGTCGAACCCGGCGAGTGCGGCGCCCATGGCGGCAAGTTGACCGGCGCGGTCGCGGATGTCGACCAGCTCAGCTTCCACGGCGCTACGGCGCTGAGCCGTCTGCGCTAATCGGGTTCGGACCATGAGTGGCAGCGACACCGAAGGGTCTTCCGCTACCTCTTTAAGATGCGGCGGGCCCACACGGACGATCTCACCCGGGCTGTGGCGTTTCTCCCGCACCACCCCGAGCAGGGCGTTATCCACAGCGACATTGGTCGCAGAGACCAGCAGCACCCGCTCGCCCCGCGCGATCAGGTCACCGATGGCGCGTTTGAGGACCGTGGTCTTACCGCTCCCCGGCGGCCCCCATACCAGATGAACCCCTTCACCCAGGCACGCCCGGTAGGCGTCTGCCTGGGCCGGGTGGAAACCCGGAGGGTCCGGCTCCGCTCCCGGAGCCCCGCCGATACTACGGGCTGCCAGGGCCGCGGCCAGCGGGTGTTCGCCCAGTTGGGCGATGCCGTCGCGCAGGGCCTCGATGAGGAAGATGGGCGGCTGCTTCAGCATCCACAGGTGGGCGTCGGTAATGTCGGCGAACTCGGCCACACGCAAGGTGAGCAGGGACCCGTTCTGCACCGTCTCGGAGACGCTGAAGCCGTCTGTCTCGACGGCCCTGTCGTGAGGCCCGGCCAGCCGCAGGCTGTCCAACTGGTCCGGCCCGATGTCAGTACCGCGCAAGTCCACCGCGTACTGGCCGGGTTCACCGGTCCGGGCCGCCCGCCCGATCCGCTGCCAGCGCGCTGTTCTCCCTGCGCCTCCCTCCAAGGCGATCCATTCGCCGAGTGCCGCCGTGATCTCCTCACGCCACCCCACGTACCGTCCCCCAGCCCTGCCCCGCTTCGGACTGGCAGACCTACCCAGGCACACGGTGCAACATGCCAGGCTCGGTTGGTGACCAACCGGTGGCGCGGCGCTTGTCAGTACTCGGGCCGAGAGGATCAGACGACCTACGTGACATAAGGCCAAGAAGCGCAGATCTTAATTGTCCGCGAGCTCCAAGTCGCCCGCCGTGTACTCAACGACGAGCGGGCTCGCCACTACGCACCGAGAAGTGGTGTGGGTGCGAGGGATGAGCCCAGTGGCCCGCGCATACCCGGTCATCACAGCGGAGGTGTCGATGCTGTCGTCCGCGTCATCCAGTGCGTGCAGCAGCTCCTGCACGTCTTGGCCATGCAGGCGTGCTGCTGTCGGGCGTGAGATCTGATCGGTCGCCATCGTGTCACGGTGCCTGATGAGTGCGTCGACGACCTGCCCGGCCCTTGCGATGAAAGCGCTGCCCAAGCTGGAGGCCGAGTTCATCGCGTCCGGCGCGACACCTTCGACCGGCATCGCATTCCAGCCGCGTAGATGCTGGACCGACCCATGCATCAACAGGCGGCAGCGCCCGCCGGTGCTACCTTCACGTGCCGGCTCCACGAACAGGACGAGATCCTGGTGGGTGTCGCTGAACGTCACGCAGCGAAGCGGCGCTTCGAATTGCACCCACTGGCCAGGTCGTAGCTGAGGCTCCGTGTACCAGTCCGCCAGAAGCGCAACGTGCTTGTGCACGTCACGTAGGTGCCGTAGTTGACTTTGCTCGCTATCCACAGCTGGCGTGTCCATGTCGACGCCGCCTAAGACGTCATTTCAGTTGGTGTGATCTTGCGGCAGTCTGGGGTGATGACTGCTGCGCTTGTCGAACGGCTGACGCCGGAAGGCCTGTGGGAGTTGTTCCAGCGGGTGGTCCCGCCCGCTCCGGAACGCCCGCAGGGCGGAGGGCATCGTCGGCGAGGGGACCGTGAGGTACTGGCCGCGATCATCTTCGTGGCCACCTCGGGCTGCACCTGGAACCAACTGCCGCCGGGCTTCGGTCTGTCGGGCGTGACCGCCTTCCGCCGGTTCACCGAGTGGAGCCAGGCCAGAGTGTGGGCCAAGCTCCACCGCCTGGTCCTGGACGAACTTGGTTCCCGCGGCGAACTGGACTGGTCGCGGTGCGCGATCGACTCCGTCAGCGTCCGGGCTCTCAAAGGGGGAAGCTGACGGGACCGAATCCGACCGACCGCGGCAAGAGAGGTTCGAAAATCCACCTGATCGTGGACCGCCATGGTCTGCCTCTGTCGATCGGCATCTCCGCCGCGAACCTCCACGACAGCCAGGCCCTGATACCGCTGACCCGTGGCATCCCACCGATCCGTTCACGACGCGGGCCCCGACGCCGACGGCCCGGCAAGCTGCACGGGGACAAGGGCTACGACTACCGCCACCTGCGACGATGGCTCGCTTCCCGAGGCATTCGGCACCGCCTCGCGCGAAAAGGCATCGAATCGTCGAAACGCCTGGGCCGGCACCGCTGGGTCGTAGAACGAACCGCTTCCTGGCTGTCCGGCTGCCGCCGCCTCCACCGCCGCTACGAACGCAAGCCCGAACACTTCCTCGCCTTCACCGCCATCGCCGCAACTCTCATATGCCACCGCAGACTCGCCAACTGAAATGGCGTCTTAAGGGGTCACCATGCTGATCGTCACTCGTGAGGGCGACCGCCGCTGCAAGCTCCGCCCGTCCCAACGCGCGATGGTGGCACTGGTGTACCTGCGCGAACACACCACCCTGGCAAAGATCGCCACCGGGTTCGGGATCAGCGAGTCCACCGCCCACGCCTACACCAGCCAGGTCATCGACCTGCTCGCCGAACGGGCACCGGGTCTGCTGAAGGTCCTGCGCGAGACCAAGGCGGACTTCGTCCTGCTGGACGGAACCCTGGCGGAGTGCGACCGGGTCGGCGACGGCCGGGCCGACTATTCCCACAAACACCGGCGCCACGGCGTGAACGTGCAGGTCGTCACCGACTCCGGCGGCCGACTGCTGTGGCTCTCACCCGCTCTGCCGGGCCGGACTCACGACCTGACCGCGGCCCGCACCCACCGGATCATCCGTATCTGCGAGCGCCAGGGCGTTCCCATCCTGGCCGATCTCGCCTACCAGGGCGGCGGCCCGTGGCTGACCACCGGCATCAAACGCAAGCCCCTGCAGGAACTCACCCTCACCGAGAAGACCTTCAACCGGGCACTGGCCGCCGCGCGAGCGCCGGTCGAACGCGGCGTCGCCCGCCTGAGGTCCTGGCGCATCTTCCGCAGGTCCCGGTGCAGCCCGAATCGAATGACGTCAATCGCCAAGGCCATCCTCACGCTGGAGCGGCAACGCTGAAGAAGCTCATTGACTGGCAGGTGCGCTGGTCGACGGGCAGCCAGGTCGCCGCAGCAGTAGCGCACACACTGGAACGTACCTTCGCCGACCTCAAGAGGATGTGTTTGCGGTGGCGGTGGCAAAGCTGGACGTTGCCGTGATGGGGGACGGGGGTGAATCGGGTCGAATCGCCTTCCATTCGCCCTGCTGAATGGGTTGTTGCAGATCGAACGCCTGATCAGATGTCATCGCGCCGGCGTCGCGTTAGCGGCTGCAGAACCCGGGGGGCAGGGGCGGTCATCGGCAGGTGAACCGCCCCGGGTTATCCCACCCATGGCCTTATCGGTTCGAACCGTCCCCATTTTTTGCGGCTCGACCCGGACTCGCCCCTAACGGACACCTGCTGATCCGGTCGGAACTGGCCCCGGCTCCCACGTGCCCGTGCGTTCCCCGGTGGGGCCGCTGCAAGCCGGAACCGAACATAGAGTGGGTTCAAGTCGGGCCGGAAGAGGTGGGGCCAACTGCACCGATAAAGCCATACCCATGAACGGCTGCGCATCCTCGCCTCCTGGGCCGCCGAACAGCGCGTGCCGCCCTCGGCACCTGTCAGCTGACGGGGGAGGGCCGCCTCCACGGCACGGTGCGGTGGATCGGGCCCGTGCCCTGGGACAAGGGCAGACCCGAGCCCCCGCTGATGTGGGCGATGATCTCCGCGGTGATGGACACCGCCGTCTCCTCGGGTGTGCGCGCACCGAGGTCCAGGCCGATCGGGGAGCACAGCCGGGCCAGCTGTTCTTCGCTCACGCCTTCTTCCCGCAGCAGGCGCAGGCGTTCGTCGTGGGTACGCCTGGATCCCATGGCGCCGATGTAGCTGACGGGCAGGTTCAGCGCCAGACGCAGCAGGGGAACGTCGAACTTTGCGTCGTGAGTGAGGACGCACACGGCGGTACGAGCGTCCACCTCGGTGCGTTCCAGGTAACGGTCGGGCCAGTCGGCCACGACCTCGTCCGCGTACGGAAAGCGCGCCGCGGTGGCGAAGACGGGCCGGGCGTCGCACACCGTGACCCGGTAGCCCACCATGGCCCCGGCCTGGCTCAGAGCGGCGGCGAAGTCCACGGCGCCGAAGACCAGCATGCGCGGGCGGGACGCGTGGACGTGCACGAGGACGGACAGTGGCCCTGGGCAGCCCTGTCCGCTCCCGCCGAGCGCGACGCGGGCGGTGCGCCCCGCGCGCAGCAGGGCAAGGGCCTCGTCCACCACCACAGTGTCCACCGAGCCGTTGTCCAGCGTCCCGGAGATGACCTGGCCGTCCCCGAGAACGCTGAGTGTCGCCCCGAGGAGGCCGACTGGCCCGTCCACGACCTGGGCCACGGCGACGGGCAGGCCCTGCACAACCTCGTCGAGGGCCACGGCGATGTGCGGCTGCGCCGCAGGATCGACAGCCTGGACGAGGACATCGAGTTCGCCGCCGCACGTCAGGCCCACCGCGAAGGCGTCGTCGTCGGAATACCCGAACCAGGCACGGTGAGCGGCGCCCCCCTCGCGAAGCACCTGCCGGCACATGTCATAGACCGCGCCCTCGACGCAGCCGCCGGAGATGCTGCCGACCGCGTTGCCGTCCGCGTCCACGGCTACGGCTGTGCCGATGGGCAAGGGTGCACTGCCGCGGACGTCAACGACGGTGGCCAGGGCGAAGGGGCGTGCGTCGCGGCACCAGCGGAGCAGTGTCTGCGCGATGTTCAGCATGAGGCCTGTCTCCGTGGAGGTGAGGGGCGGGCTGCTGCCGCGCCGGGGAGTGTCGGCAGCCGGAAGGGGAGACGGGCTGCCCGAGGGTGGGCGTGCACCCACGGCCCGCCTGCGACTGGGGGGCTCACCTTGCACCTCTCCTACGCTCAGTTCCGTGTCCGGAGCGCCGCGGATGCGGCAGATCTCGCTCGGGGAGATCCCGGTGTCACCGCCCAGGGCCCGGATGAGGTCGTCCACGCTGCTGGTGGGCACCTCGTGCGTGCCTCCACATCACGGTGCAGCGGGCCTGGCCGGTGCGGACTTCGGGGGTCGCCAGATTCAGGTTTCGACTTGCGTCGTCAGTACCCTCGCGCGGCCCGGAAAGGTGCGTGAGGGCCGCCGGAGCGCACCGGTGAGTCCGTTGGACGCAGAGGTCAGTCTCTCACCAGGGGGGTGTGACCGGCGGCTTCGGCGGCGAGGACGGGTCGTCCTTGCTCCATGCCTTGGTGACGCCGTCGAAGGCGTCGCTGAGGAAGCGCACCAGACTCCGGAACCACTTCACTTCTCGACCTCCGGTTCCGGTGGGCGCGCTGTCGACCCAGGTGGCCCTGGCACTGGATGAGAGTCCCGCTCGGCGATCGTGAGGACGACTCGGTCCGCATCCAGGGGCAGTTGGTACGGCTGTACGCCCAGGACGTCACGGAGCGCCGAGCCGATGGCCGCCGCCGGGAGGATTACGGGCGGTTCGCCCAGGCCCTTGGCTCCGAACGGCCCGGTGTGCGAGTGGTTGGTCTCGATGAAGACGGTCTCGATGTTCGGTGGTACGTCGGCGATAGTCGGAAGACGGTAGTCGTGGAAGTTGCCGTTGACGATGACTCCCTGGTCGTTTGTCTTGAGGTTCTCTGTGAGGGCGTAGCCGATGCCCTGCACAACGCCTCCCTCGACCTGTCCGCGTGCGCCGACGGGGTTGACAACCCTGCCGACGTCATGGACGGCGACGAAGTTGAGGACGTCGACGCGCCCGGTCTCCTCGTCCAGGGCGATCTCCACGCCGTGGCAGTGGAAGGTCGGCTCACCCAGCCTGAGGAAGCGGGCGCCCTGCAGTTCGGAGCCTTCGACGGGGGCAAGCTCTGCTCGGTATCGGCCGGTCGCGACCACCGGGCCGGAATGCAGGTGAGCGGACGCGGACACTTCCGCGATGGTCATGCCGGTCTCCGGTGCGCCCTTGACCTCGACACGCCCTTCGCGGAGCACCAGGTCGGCCGGGTCGACCTCGAGCAGTCGTGAGGCTTCGTTTCTGATCTGCTCGGCGACGGCGCGAGCGGCGAGGACCGCGGCGTTGCCGGTGGCGAACATGGTGCGGCTGCCACGGGAGCCTGAGTCGTAGGGGGCGTCCCGGGTGCCGCCGGACTTCAGGATGACGCGGTCGGGCCGCAGTCCGAGCTCTTCGGCGACCATGCTCGGCAGGGCGGTCGAGATGGCGCCGGTCCCGATCTCGGTTCCGCCCGAGGAGAGCGTCGCGGTGCCGTCCTCGTGCAGTTCGACGGTCGCGGCCGACGGCGTGCCGAGGGTGGACCACCATGCGCAGGCGAGCCCGTAGCCGCGTCGTCGGTGGTCGCCCGGGGCGACGTCGGCCTGCCGCCATCGCTGGAGGCGGCTCTCGACGACCCGCATGCACTCGTCGGTCGTCCCGCGGAGGGTGATGAGCTCGCCCGTGGGGCCGCGGTCGCCTTCGCCGATGAAGTTGCGTCGTCGGACCTCTGCTGGGTCCAGCCCCAGCTGCTGGGCGATGTCCTCGATCTGCGCCTCGGCGGCGTAGACCATCTGCGGGCCCGACGGGCCGCGGAACGAGCCGGTCGGGCAGGTGTTGGTGTAGACCGCACGCCCTCGGATGTCGAGGGCGTCGATGCGATACGGGCCGGTCGCGTAGAACGCGGCCATCGAGGTCAGGACAGGGGTGTCCATCGCGTACGCGCCGGCGTCGAGCACGACGTCGCACCTGCGGGCCAGGATGCGGCCCGACTCGTCGACCGCGCTGGACATCCGCACGATCGAGTTCTCGCGCGGGTTGCCGGTCGTCATGTCCTCCGCGCGGGAGCAGACAATCTGGACGGGACGACCGGTGGCCAGGGTCATCGCGGCTGCCTGGGGTGCGAACAGCAGGTGCAGCTTGCCGCCGAAGCCACCGCCGATGGCGGGCACCCTCACCTCGATCGTGCCGGTGGGGAGGTCGAACAGCTCAGCGAGCTGGGCGCGTACGCCGAAGGGCTGCTGGGTGCTCATGATCAGCGAGAACCCACCGGGTGCGGGCGCGGCGGTCACGGCTCGTGGTTCCAGGTAGGCCTGGTGCGCCCGGTGCGACTCGATCTCGGTGTGCACCACGGCGTGTGCCGTGTCGAAGACGGCGTCGACGTCACCGCGCGAGATGTGAACGTCCTCGATGACGTTCGTGTCTCTGTCGTGCACCAGCACCTCGGCGCTCGTCAGCGCCTCGCGGGGGTCGACGACGGGTGTGGTCGCCTCGATGTCGACCTCGACCAGGCCTGCCGCTCGGCGGGCGATGGCCAGGGAGGTGGCCGCGACCATCGCGACGGGTTCGCCGACGAACCTGACCCGGTCACGGGCGAAGATCGGCTGGTCCTTGACGTAGTTGCCGTAGCAGCGGTCGGTCACGTCCTTCGCCGTCAGGACCTTGACGACGCCGTCGAGTGCCACTGCCCGGTCGACGTTGATGCCGCGGAGCCGTCCGGCCGCGACGAGTGACGGCACGAGGACGCCGTAGAGCACCCCCGGGAGGCGGATGTCCTCGGCGTAGGTGGTGTGGCCGGTGAGGCGCTCGGCCGCGTCGCGGCGGATGAGCCGGTTGCCGACGTTCAGGTACGGGCCGGACTCTTCTGCGCTCATCGCGGTGCCCCGCTCGCTCGCCGGACGGCGTCCAGGATCGGCAGGTAGCCCGTGCAGCGGCACAGATTGCCGGCGAGCGCTTCCTTGATGTCCTCGTCGGTGGCCGCTCCTGGTTCGGTTCTGGCGAGCAGCGCGCAGGTCGACATGATGATTCCGGGGCTGCAGAAGCCGCACTGGACGGCGTCGGCCTTCACGAACTCCTCGGCGACGACCGCGCCGATCCCGCTCGCGGTGACGCCTTCGACCGTCTCCACCGAGTGTCCCTCGCATTCCAGCACGTACATGAGGCAGCTGTTGACCGCTTCGCCGTCGACGGTGACGGTGCACGCACCGCAGTCGCCGGTGCCGCATCCGAGCTTCGCGCTGGTGAGGCCGCACTCGTACCGGAGGGCGTCCAGGAGCAGCGTGTCGGGCTCGACCGCGATGTCGTGGTCTGAGCCGTTGACCCGCAGAGTCATGTGTGTAGTCATCGTCGGTGTCCTTCTCGCGCACGCTCGAGCGCGATGCCGATCGCGCGCTTGGCGAGCACTGGTAGCACGGTTCGCCGGTGGGCGCGTGAGCCTCGGCCGTCGTCGATGGGGGTGGCGGTGTTGAGCACGAGTTGGGCGGCGGCCTCGATGGAGGGTTCGTCCAGCTCGGTCCCGACGAGCGCGTCGGCGGCGTCGGGGGCCAGCACAGGGGTGGCCGCTGCGGCGCTGAGCGCCACGCGGGCGGCGACGCAGCGTCCGTTCTTTATGTCCAGATGGGCTGCCACGCCGACGACGGCCAGGTCCATCGCGAGACGGTAGGTGAAGCGCAGATACGCGGAGGCACCGAGGGACGCGGGAACGATGATCCGTGTGAGCAATTCGTTGGGTTTGCGGACCGTTCGGCCGGGCCCGGTGAAGAAGGCGTGTCCTGGCACCAGCCGTGTCCCGGTGGTGGAGGCGAGCTCCAGCTGAGCGTCTGCCGCCAGAACCCCGGGGAGGGTGTCGGCTGCCGGTGAGGCCCGGCAGATGTTGCCGCCGATCGTTCCGCGCGCGCGGGTCTGCCAGCCGCCGACAAGCGAGGCTCCGTCGGTGATCGCGTTGGGCGGTATGACGGGCGTCTTCGCCAGCTCCTGCAAGGAGGTGGCGGCGCCGATGGTGAGCGTGCCGTCCGCGTCGAGACTGATACCTCGCAGGTCGGATACGTCCTTGATGTCGACGATGTCCTGGGTGCGGTCGACCATGCCGTCGGCACGCATCACGACGAGGTCGGTGCCGCCGGCGAGCACTGACGTCGGTCGGCGGTCCAGCAGGGTCAGGAGTTCGGAAAGGTTGTCGGGCCGCCTGTAGGCGCCGACGTCGGGCTCGGACATCTCCGTCCTCCTCGTCATGGTTGCCGTGTCGGGACGATGAGCGTCTCGGCGTGGGGTGTTCGGCATGTCGACCCGTTTGTGCGGGTTGCGGAACCGTGGTCAGTTGCTGGCGGGCGCGCGGACCGAAGCAGCCAGTGCGACGACCGCTCCTACGTAGCCGTGGTGGCGCAGACCCATGACGGTGGCGTCGCAGGACTGGGTGAACGTGGAGAGATGCCCGGTCGAGAAAATATTGGCGAAGTGCACCTCGACGAACGGCCTGCCGGTCTCCTCCAGGGCGATGCGAGTTGGGTCGCCGAATGCCCACAGCCCGCCGGGGTTGATGATGTAGCCGTCCATGTCGGGGTTGGTCTCGAGAAAATCGACGAGGTCCCCTTCGTGGTTGGAGTGGAAGGCGGTCACGTCGGCGCCGACGGCGTCGCCGACTTCGGTGACCAGGTCTTCGAGCGCCTGGAGGGAGGCGATGCTTCCGTAGATGTTCCTGTCGCGCCGGCCGAGATTGGTCATGTTCAGGCCGTTGAGCAGTGCGAAACGGAGGCGCCTGCCGTCCTCGGTGCCAGCGGTGCCAGCGGTGCCAGCGGTGCCAGCGGTGTCTGCGTTGGTCATCTGAAGCCTCCGGCTCAGCCGTAGAGAGAGCGTGGGTTGCCGTGCGAGCGGTTGATCTCGCTCGTTCCCTCGGGGTTGAGGAAGTCGAGGTCGTCGAGCGCGAGGGAGAGGGCCACCAGGGCTCCCAGGACCGCGTGCCGGCCGGGCCCGGCGAAGATTCCGGTGACGCTGGGGGCGAAGATCGATTCGCCTCGGAGCTCCTCCTGGCTCAGATGCAGCTCGATGGCGGGCTTCTTGGCGTCCTTGAGGACGTGCCGCAGGGACTCTCCTACGCGCACCAGGCCGCCGGGGTTCACGAGGAACCCGTTGACCTGGCCGGCGTTCGCGTGGACGTACTCGAGCAGCTTGCCCTCGTGGTTGGACTGGTAGTGCCGAACCGCGATCCCGAGGCTGTCGCCCCACGTCCGCAGCTCACGCTCGAACTCGTCGGCAGGCTGGAGCTGCCTGGTGGTGTTGGGGCCGCTCAGGACGGCGATCTCCCACCGCTGGTCGGTCGTACGAAGTGTCTTCAGGTCCACGGCGTGTCCTTTGCGCATCGGGAAAGAGTCAGGACCGTTGGGTCGCGAGCCGGGCCGGGGCCGGGGTGTTGCGGGAACGCAGCGCTCGGACCTCGCCGTCGATGACGACGCCGCCGATGCCGGGGATGTCCCCGCGTTCGATGGCGGAGAGCGCGTCGCCGGCGACGCCTCCGCTGGGAGGCTGCATGAGCACGAAGTCGGCGGGGCGGCCGATCGCGATGATGCCCTCGTGGCGGTGAAGCACCCGGCCGCCGTTCCCGGTGGCGAGCGCCAGGGCGTCCGTGGCGCTGAGGCCACCGAGGGAGGAGAATTCGGCGACCGTCTTGATCATGCCGAGCGGCATCACGCCGGTCCCGGTGGGGGAGTCCGTAGCGATCAGGATGCGGTCCAGCTCGTCGCGCTCCTTGGCGATCTCGAGCATCAACAGGCTGGAGCGCAGGTTGCCGGCCTGCACCAGTTGGAGAGCTCCGGGGGCCTCGAAGACGGCCTTGAGGTGCTCGTCGGGAAGGGACGTTGTGCCGCCGTTCGCGTGGCCGACGATGTCGCAGCCGAGCGTGATGACGTCGTCGAGCGAGACAGCCGCGGACCCGGGAACGGACGCGCCGCCTGTGTGGTTCATGACGATGAACCCGGCGGCCTGGGCTGCGCGTACCAGCGGGGCTGCCTCCGACTGGCTCTCGAAGGCACCGAATCCCACCTTCGCCAAGCCGACGCGTTCGGCGGCAAGCTCCGCGAAGTCCTCTTCCTTCAGGGAGGGACTGATGATGACCGAACCACCGAGCACCTTGACGCCGCCCGGACGGATGTTCTCCCAGGATCGCTGCGCTGCGATCGCGAGGCCCTTGAGACCGGCGCGGTCGCTGGGACGCCCGGGGACGTGGATTTCGGAGGCCGACATCATCAGGGTCGTGCCACCGTGCATGTAGCTCTCGATCCAGCCGACGGTCTGCTGTCGGGGAGTCCAGTCGCCGAAGGTGACGTGCACGTGGGTGTCGATGAGGCCCGGGGCGAGGATCGCGCCGTTGGCGTCGAGGGTGACGTCGGCGTCGCCGGTTTCACCGTCGACGCCGAGCGCCGCGATCTTCCCGTCGACACAGCGGACCGATTCGATCGCCATGAGTGGGTCGCCGAGTCGGCCGCTGACGGCACCGGCGAGGTTGATGATGTTGAGGGTGCTCACGGCTTCTCCTGGTTCTTGACGTCCTCGACCGTCATGCCGCCGACGCGGTCGTTGAGCCGGCCGCGGGAGGAGACGGCCACAATCACGGCCACCTCGTCCGCGAGCGGTGCGTCGGGGACGAACAGGGTGAAGGCGTCGTAGTGCGAGCGGACCCAGATCTCGTCCTTGTAGGCAAGGGGGACGTCGATGTGTACCCCGGGACCGGAGCGCTTGCTGACCGAGGAGATCCACGCCTCGCCGCCCACGGCGTCGCGTACGCCCTTGCCGAACTCGCCGATCTTGTGAGCGACACCGTGCTCGATCTCACCGTTGACGCCCACGAGGGACGCCTTGCCGTAGCCCTCGACCTCGAGTCCGAGGGTCTGCGCAGCGGTGGCGGCCAAGAGGTGCCCGAGCTTGTAGTTGTCGTCGGTGATGGCCGCGAGGTCGTGGGAGTAGGGCCGGCCGGCGTAGGGGTTGCTCAGCACAGCGATCGCGGCCGCCTTGACGAGAGGCCGGTCGGCGTCCTGGCCGCCCTCGGACCGGGTCTCTTCCCGGACGGTCAAAATCTTGCGGATCCGCAGTGTCATCGCTCTTCCTCCAACAGTCCTGCCGACTTGAACCACTGCGCGGGGTCTATGTCTCGGAAGATCACGTGGACCGTGTCCGGACGCGCATCGCCGATCTCCACGAATGCCTTGCAGATCGCACGCGCGAGCTTCTCCTTCTGCTCGTGCGAGCGGCCCTCGTACCACGTCACATCCACCAGCGGCACAGCACACTCCCGTCCGAACGAGCACCCGGCGCGGCCTGCTTGCTCACCGGACGGATCCACGGCGATCCGCAGACCGTCGCGCGCACACCGTTGCCGAACTCCCTGGTCTTCGTCGCGATGTCATGACCGTCGGCGGCCAGGCGTCGCGCCGCGGCCTCTCCGAGTCCGCTCGAGCCGCCCGTGACGGCGGCCACCCGGGAATTCATTGAGCTCCTCCTTTCGCAGGGTTCTGTTCGACGAGCCCTGATCGCGGGCGGACGGCCAACGCCCAGTGGAAGATCGCGAGGCTCCAGGCCGCGACCCACGGCCATGTCCCAACCGAATGGGATACGACCGCACCCGAGCAGGACCGTCTCCGGCGGCTCGAACCGCCCGCAATGACGAGATCACCGCGAGACCCGCCAACCGCGGCCCGCTTCTACACGGGACGCCGCCGATGAAGACGGCCGAACCGATCAAGACATCTGCGCACTGTTGTTCTGGCGCTTCAGCCTCGAGCCGACGCCGGGCAACCGCGTGGTCCGCACGTCGCTGTCATGGGATTCCATCGTCGTTCCTGACTTCGCAGCCGGTGCGGCGCATGAGCGCCGGTGCAACACAGGATGCCGCGACAATTGATTCATGAATAGCGCGGAAACTTGTCCAGTACCTTGCAGAATTCCTTCATGGTAGGTTCCGGGCGTGAAGTTCGATCTCCACCGCATGCGGTTGCTTCGAGAGCTGGCGCAACGCGGCACCGTCACCTCGGTGGCCGCCGCGCTGACCTACAGTCCGTCAGCCGTCTCCCAACAGCTCGCTGTGCTCGAGGAAGAGATCGGAACGAGGCTTCTCGAGCCGGACGGCCGGCGCATCAGACTCACCGAGCAGGCGCACATCCTCGTCGCTCACACAGCCGCCGTGCTGGAGCAGCTGGAGCGTGCTGAAACAGACATCCTCGCGTCGCTGGACACCGTCGTGGGCACGATCAGACTCGCCACGGTCCAGACCGCCGCGCTCGCACTCGTGTCCGCGACGCTGACCTCGCTGGCGGAGGGCCACCCCGGACTGAAGGTTCAGTTCACCCAAGCCGAGCCCGAAGTCGCCCTGCCCGGGCTGCTGGCACGCGAGTTCGATCTGGTCTGCGGCGAAAACTACGTCGACTACCCGACCAGCCGCTCGAGCGAGATGAACTTCGATGTGGTTGCCGAAGATCCCATCCGCGTCGCGTTCTTGCAGCCGCCCGAGGGACGCGAACCGAGCGAGGTAGTTCTTACTGATCTTGCCGGCTGCCCTTGGGTTCTGGAGCCAGAAGGCAGTCCAGGGCGCGACTGGGCCATGGCCACCTGCCGCCAAGCCGGCTTCGAACCAAGAGTGGCGCACGAAACCTCTGACGTACTGGTGCAAGCGCAACTCGTCGCGAGCGGCCACGCGGCGGCGTTCCTGCCGGACCTCACCTGGTTCGACCGCGAACCGAGGTTCCACCTGCGCCAGATGGCGGCCTCGCACGTACGGCAAATTGTCACGACCTGCCGGGCCGGCTCACACCGCAACCCCGCGCTCGTCGCCGTGCGCGGCGCGCTTCGACAGGCCTACCAGCACAGCAGGCCCAGCATCACCGACCGTTAGGCCCCTGAGGGTCATCAACTCGCTGTCTTGATCATTGGTGAGACCGTGACACCCGCCGCGCTCCCGTGCTCGTGGAGGTGCTCCAGGGGTGGTGAGGTGGGGGCCGGCGGGATGGATGGTGTGTCCAGTCATGCTCAGGAGTTGGCGGGTATCACGTGTCCGCGGCAGAGGTCGGGGAGTCATGTGATCCCCCACGGCCCGGTGTCCGCTCCGCCGCGTCCGGAATGACAGCGCGATGACCATCGACCCGGCACAACCCTGACCGCGACGCCAACGCGCCCACCCTGGCGCCGGCGTGATCGCGAAGCCCCGCCGGAAGACCTGGCGGGGCTCTTTCGGCCCCACGGCATGAACACCGCGACGGCGTCCCCTGGTCACGCCGAACGTCGGTCAACAGATTTGCGGCTGTTGGGCCCGGCTACATAGAGAAGTATTTCTTAAAGGTTCCATCCATCTTTCCCCGCTTTACCTGGAGAGCGGGACGTGCGTGACTTGGCCCCACGCTGATCGAGGGACCGGGGACTCGATGTCTGCAAAGCGCGTGAAGAACTGCATGGAACCGTCCTGTGCCCTCGGTGCGCGACCGCTGCTCGTCACGTCGCGTACCGGGATTGCGAGCCACCCCAGCCCCACCTCACCACGAGCGACTAGGAGACAGCGTGAGTGCGAGTACCGATGTAGCCGACCATGGCCTCAAGCGCCAACTGTCCCGCATGAGCATCCTTCAGATCACGATCAACTCGATCATCGGAACGGGGTGGCTGTTCAGTGCGATGAACGCTGCCGCGATTGCCGGCCCGGCGGCGTTGCTCGCTTGGTTTGTCGCGATCGCGATTCTCGTACTCATCGCTTTCAACCATGCCGAGTTGGGCGCGATGTTCTCCGTGGCCGGAGGCTCGGCCCGGTTCGTCCACTATTCTCACGGGACCCTCGCCGGATTCGGTATCGGCTGGATGGCCTGGATCTACGGAGCGGCGACCGCCCCCATCGAGGTTCAGGGAGTCCTCAGCTACGCCGAGGGTTACACGCACCTGAACCTGTTCGACGGCGACGGGACCCTGACCTCGCTCGGCTATGTCGTTGCCATCTCACTGTTGGCAATCTTCGTCGTGCTCAACCTGTTCGCGATCAAGGCCCTGGGCCGAGTACACAACGCGATCACCTGGTGGAAGATCGGCACCATCGCGCTGGTCATCGTGGCTATCCTGTTCGCCCGCTTCCAACCGTCGAACTTCCACTCCCACGGCTTCGCGCCGTACGGCTTCCATGGCGTGCTGGCCGCTGTCGCCATCGGCGGCATCGTCTTCGCCTACACCGGCTTCGAGCAGGCTGTTCAGCTCGGCGCCGAGACCAAGAACCCCGGCCGGAACATCCCGTTCGCACTCCTCGGATCCCTCGTTGTCTGCTCGATCCTCTATATCGGCCTTCAGGTCGCGTACATCGGCGCGCTCTCGCCCGCGAAACTGGCGCATGGCTGGGAAGGAACCAGCGTCGACGTCACCACTGGTCCGTTTGCGGCATTGGCCACGTCTCTTGGCTTGGGCCTGATTGCCGCGATCGTCTACATCGACTCCGTCGTTTCCCCGTCCGGCAACGGAGTTGCCTACGTCACCTCGACCGCGCGAGTCACCTACGGAATGGGGCGAAACGGGTACATTCCCGACGTGGTCACTCGCGTCGACAAGCGTGGCGTCCCCGTCATCGGCGTGATCATCAGTTTCGTGGTCGGCCTGCTGTGCCTGCTGCCGTTCCCGAGCTGGCAGTCCCTCCTCGGATTCCTCACCTCCGCGACGGCCATGCTGTGGGCAGGCGTTCCCATCGCGCTCGGGTCGCTCCGGCGCTCATTCCCCGACGCGGCCCGTCCGTTCCGACTCAGGCCAGCTGGTCTCTGGGCGCCTCTGGGCTTCGCCGCAGCCAACCTGCTCGTGTACTGGACCGGTTGGGAAACGGACTGGAAGGTCTTCGTCGCCATCGGCATCGGCTACGCGGTGTTCTTCACCAACCGCGCCTTCCAGCAAGCCGAGGACCGACCCGACCTCGACTTCCGATCTTCCTGGTGGGTATGGGTCTGGATCCTCGGGACAGCGGCCATCAGCTACATGGGCACCTTCGGCCAAGCCTCCCACCCCAGCGGTCTGGGCTACCTGCCGTTCCCCTACTGGGACACCGCAGTCATGGTTGCTTTCAGTCTCGCCGTCTACTACCTGGCGATCGCGACGCGGCTGCCGACCGAGAAGGCGCAGCAGTACGCCCCGAGCGACGGCGAACTCAACCTTGAGTCCCGCGAGATGGGAGCGACCACCCTTGCTTAGCCGTCCAGCAGTGCACCCGACCCTCGGCGCCACGCGACACAGACTCAGCCAGTCGCGAGACATGAACATCGACCAGAGGGTCCATGCGCCGGCGAGCGCAGGAGTGACCCGGCTCAACGACCGGCCGGCGCCACCACCCGGGCACGCGAATTCCGGCTCCAGGACACCTCGAGGGACCGAATGCGCCGGTCGCGCGCACTCGCACCTGACCCGAGCACAAGACCCAGGACTCTGACATGACGGACTTCCCGAACCTCTTCAACCCGATTCAGGTAGGTCCATGCACCCTGAAAAACAGGATCATGAACACCGGCCACGCCGCACACTTCCAACTGGGGGACGGCACCCCGACCGATGCATACGCCTACTACGTTCGCGAACGAGCCAAGGGCGGCGCCGGTGTCATCGTCACCGGGCATACGGTTCCCGTCTATGACGGCGACGCGTCACTCTCGCTGGCCACCTACAGCGACGCGACCATGGACGCGTTCAGCAAGATGGCACAGGGGTGCCACGAGTTCGACGTGCCCCTCATCGCGCAGCTCGGTCACCGTGGACGTCGCCTCATGGATCACGCTGGATTCCTTCGCCGCGACATCGTCGCCCCGTCGCCGGTCCCGACCCCCGACTATTCGGTGCCGCTGTTCATGCCCCACGAGCTGTCGACCGGCGAAGTGGAAGGGATCGTCGAGTCGTTCGGCGCCGCCGCGGACCGTATGCGTCGCTGCGACTTCGACGGGATCGAGCTGTCCATCGGCATGGACTACCTGTTCGCGAACTTCCTGCATCCGCACGGCAATCGCCGCGACGACAAGTACGGCGGCAATGACCTGCGTGAACGGATGACGTTCCTCAGCGAAGTGCTCGAGGTGACGCGCGAAGGCATCGGCAAGGACCGGATTCTCGGCGTCCGACTCTACGACGACGGTGTGGACTACAGCATGAGTCTGCCCGACCACGTCGAGCTGGCGAAGATCCTCGAAGCAGAGCAGCTCGTCGACTACATCAGCATCTGGCAGGCCATCACCTCCGTCCCCCGAAGCGGTCGCGCACACTGGCCCAGCCACTACTTCGAGACCGGAGCCTTCATCCACCTGTCCGCGGCCATGAAGGACGCCGGCATCACACTGCCGATCATCGGAGCGGGTCGTCAGGACTCACCGGCCTTCGCAGAGCAGAGCATCGCCGACGGAAAGCTCGACATCGTCGGAATGGCGAAGACCCTCATCGCCGACCCACACTTCCCGAACAAGGCGCGGGAAGGCCGCACCGACGACATCCGCACCTGCATCGCCTGCACCCAGTCCTGCGTCGGCCATGTCGACAAAGGTCTCGGCGTCGGGTGCATCTACAACCCCGTCACCGGCCGGGAACAGGCGTGGGGAGAGCTGGAGCCGGTTGACGAACCGAAGCGGGTCGTCATCGTCGGCGCCGGACCGGCCGGCATGGAGGCCGCCCGCACCGCTGCCATGCGGGGACACCACGTGGTCCTCTTCGAACGCGACCAGCGCATGGGCGGCCAGGTCAATCTCGTCATGACGACACCGAGACGCGGCAACTTCGAGGAGGTCATCCTCTGGTTCGAACGGCAGCTGCCGAAGCTCGGGGTGGATGTTCGACTCGGCGTGGAGGCTGACGCGAAGACCGTCCTGGCCGAGTCTCCCGACGTCATCCTCGTCGCCACCGGGTCCACGCCCTTCGTTCCAGAGGTGACCGGCGCGGACCTCCCGCACGTGCGCACTGCGCGAGAAGTCCTCGCCGACGACACCGTGGCCGGCACGAACGTACTCGTGTTCGACGTCGGCGGCCGGGCAGAAGGGGCTACTACAGCCGACTACCTCGCCGCCAAGCGACACAACGTCAGGTTCGTGACCGGGATGGAGACCGTGGCCCCCGAAATGCCGTCGCCGGCGCGACACCATCTGCTCGAAGTACTCATGAACAGCCCACGAGTCGAGCTGCAGACCCACACCTCGATCCACGAGATCGAAGAAGGCTCGATCACCACGTTCAATGTCGTCACCTGGGAGCCCGACAGCATCGAAGGCATCGACACCGTCGTCGTAGCCGCCGGCGGCATCGCTGACGACTCGCTCTACCGACAGCTGGCGAAGCAGCACCCGGACGTCCAAGCGATCGGTGACTGCTACCAGCCGCGGGACATCGAGATTGCCATCGTCCACGGACACCAGGCCGGTCGCGAGATCTGACAGGTGTAGGGCAGGAGTCCAGCTCCAAGGCGCGCAGCGCCGGAGCCCATGTGATTGAGCCTCCGCCAACTTGAAGTCGCAGGTCAAAGGGCTGGTGTGATAGCCGTCGAGGGTGCTCACGCTGGTCGTGGGCGGCAGTCCGCGGAGTAGATCGTCGGTCAACCGGCAGCGCCGACAAGTGGCCGATCCCGCTCTGGGGCCTCAGAAGGATTCTCAGCCCGCGTTTCCCGATCCACAGCCCCCAGCGCGGGCCTTCATGACCGAGGACAACTACCGAAGGATCAAGACCCACTACTCACAGGGCCTGACTGCCACGGAGACATGGCGCTACTTCCTCGACAACCACGACACCTAGATCCCCCTGACCACCATCACGGCGCTCTGCATCGCCCTCGCCCGAGAATCCCAGGCAGCCAATCCCAACGACGACGAGTGAGTAACACACGGTCACATCTCCGAACTTGAGCAGAGCAGCCGAGCTACGCCTTCCTTGGCGATCCCATAGCCCTCGGCCTGCAGCCGGTCAACGCCCGGAACCCTATAACTCTTGAGGTTTCCGGCCGCGTGCCATCACCGGACGATGAGTGCCCCGTCGCCGAAAGGACCGGACACATGCTCGCCCTTATGGACTCTGAGGCCCCCGCCCTTGCCCAGGGAACGCTTGCTCTCCGCCCCGCTACTTTGAAGGCCGGCCCGGGGGTCGGTACCCGCAGGATTGTCCGTCACCCCGCCACCGCGAAGACCGGCGGTCCGAGCGTCGGCACCCGCCGACGGGCCGTCCGCCACCCCGCGACCGCGAAGGGCGACCCGAGCGTCGGCGGCCGCAGGATTGTCCGCCGCCCCGCCACGTTGAAGGGCGGCCCTGGCATCGGCGGCCGCGGGGTTGTCTGCCGCCCCGCCACCGCGAAGACCGGCCCGAGCGTCGGTGGCCGCAGGGCGGTCGACCAGCCCGCTACTGCGAAGGGGGGCTCGGGCATCGACAGTCGCAAGGGCACGCCGGGTGTCTCCGGACGCGAACCCGTTTACCGCCCCGCCACGTTGAAGGGCAATTCGGGTGTCAGTGGCCGCAGGTCTGTCCGTCGCACCACCACATTGAAGGGCGGCACCCCTGGCCTCGGTACCCGCAGGTCTGTCCGTTACCCCGCGACCGCCAAGGGCGGCGGCCCGACCACCGGTTCCCGCAGGGTTGTCCGCCACCCCGCGACCGCGAAGGGCGGCCCGAGCGCCGGTACCCGCAGGATGGTCCGCCGCCCCGCCACCGCGAAAACCGGCAGTGGGGGCATCGGCTCCCGCAGGGCCGTCCGCTACCCCGCCACCGCGAAGCACACCCCGGGCGTCGGCGGCCGCAGGATTGTCCGCCGCCCCGCCACCGCGAAGGGCAACGGCCCGACCGTCGGCACCCGCAGGACCGTCCACCGCCCCGTCACCATGAAGGCCAGCGGCCCGGGCGCCGGCACCCGCAGGGCTGTCCGACACCCCGCGACCGCGAAGAGCACCCCGGGCGTCGGTTCCCGCAGGATTGTCCGCCGCCCCGCCACTTTGAAGGGCACCGGCCCGAGCATCGGCACCCGCAGGACGGTCCGTCACCCCGCGACCGCGAAGGCTGGCGGTCCGGGGGTCGGTAGTCGCAGGATTGTCCGCCTTCCCGCCGCGTCGAAGGTCACCCCGGGTGTCGGTAACCGTCGGCCCGTCGGCCGCCCCGCCACCGCGAAGACTGGCGGCGGGGGCATCGGCAGCCGCAGGGCTGTCCCTCGCCTCGTCACCTCGAAGGGTGGCGTCAGCATCGGCGAGCGGTCTCGCAGGTCCATCCCTGTTGGAACGAGCACGCGCTAGCCGATGTCGGCTCCGGCTGGTGGCAGTGGACGGGAGGGAACGGATGGGGAAGCCGCCGGTGACGGTGGAGCGGTGGGAGGGTCTTGAGTGCGCCGCGCAGCTCGATGTCGTACTGCCGATGTACAAGGAGATCTGGGTCGAACCGCCGTACTGCGAAGGCATAAAGGAGATCGCCGACTTCGTGGACCGCTTCGCGCAGGAGGTCCGGCTTCCCCGTGCCCGTCTCGTCGTGGCCCGTTGCGGCGGCCTGCCTGTCGGGTACGCCTTCGGCTACCCCCTGCCGCCGGACACCGGCTGGTGGAAGGCGATGGAGGAGGAGATGACGGCGGAGTTCGCGGCCGAGACCGGTGAGCGCACGCTGGGCATCGTCGAACTCGCGGTACGCGCCAAATGGCGGCGCCAGGGAGTGGCCGCCCGGTTGCACGCCCACCTCCAGGAGGGCCTGGGTATCGAGCGCGTCACGCTGGCGATGCGGCCCGAGCCGGAGGCAGCACCGGCGCACGCCGCCTACGCCGCGTGGGGCTACCGTCAGATCGGTAGCTGGCGCCCGGCCGACGGGGAACCCGCTTCCCACATCATGCTGCTGACCCTGCCCGTCCCCGCGCACGGAGCCGGCCGGTGACCCAGAACGCGAGTGCAGTGCGGGAGCTGACCCGGCGGTATCCGCGCTGGGGCCGGCCGGACCTGTGTGCGCTGGATGGGGGGTGCCCGGCCGTCCCGCAGCACGGGGCGCAGGGGCTGGTCGGCCCGAACGGTCCGGGCAGGACAGCGGGTTGCGGCCGTGGCGGGGAGGTGCCACGCGGATGTGGGATCGAGCGCGGTGCGGCCTCCGTGGCCCGCGGCGCGTCCGACATCACCGTCCGAGCCGCCCGATGAGCAAAGCGGGGATGGGGATGAGGGCGGCCCGTCGCCGCGGGGGGAATGGCGGCGATGGTCCGCCCCGCACCGGGCTGCTGCGGGAGCGGGGCTTCCGGCTGTACTGGACCGCGCAGAGTACCTCTCTGGTCGGGGACGAGATCAATATCTTGGCGATCCCGCTGGCCGCCGTGCTGTTGCTGGACGCGGGTGCGACCGAGATGGGGTGGCTCACGGCGGCGGCGCTGCTGCCCTCGCTGCTGCTGTCGATACCCGGCGGGGCCTGGGCGGACCGGCAGACGGACCGGCGCAGGGCGATGATCGTCGCGGATGTCGGGCGATTCGCCGCGGTGGCCTCGGTGCCGCTGGCGTACGCCTTCGGGACGCTGACGATGACCCATCTGTACGTGACCGAGTTCGTAGTCGGGGCGCTGACCGTGTTGTTCCGGGTCTGCCAGCATCACGTGTACGCATCCGTGGTCGCCCCGGAGCGGTACGTGGACGCCAACGCGCTGCTCTCCGGGAGCAGATCGACGGCCTCGGTCGCCGGGCCGAGTACGGGCGGAGCGCTGGTCCAGGCGCTGTCGGCACCGTTCGCGCTGCTGGTAGACGCCGCGACCTATCTGGTGTCCGCGGTGTGCCTGGGACGTATCGAGGCGCGGGAGGCGCCCCCCGCCCCGCGTGACAGGCGCGGGTTGGCGGCCGGACTGCGGTGGGTGAGGGCGCACCGCACCCCGGGCCTGCTGCTCGCCGGGGTCGCCATGCTGAGCCTGTGCCACACCTTCCTGCTGACCCTGTACGTGCTGTACGGGGCCACCGAGCTGGGGCTGACGGCCGGGGCGCTGGGGATGGTGGTTGCCGCGGCAGGGCTCGGCGGGCTTGCCGGTGCGTGGGCCGCGCCGTGCGTGGTACGGAGGATCGGCATCGGCCCGAGCATTGTCACCGGCTTCCTGTGGTTCAGCCTGCCCGTGATGCTGGTGCCACTGGCCGAGGGCCCGGAGCTCTGGGTGATCGCAGCGCTGCTCGCTGCGCAGCTGGGCGCAGGCAGCGGGGTCGCGGTCCTGGACATCTCGACCAACAGTTATCTCATCGCCGTCATCCCGGAGACGCTGCGTTCCCGCGTGATGGGCGTGGTGCAGACCGCCAACTTCGGAGTGCGCCCGATCGGCGCGGTGCTCGCCGGCACGCTGGGCACCGCGCTCGGCCTGCGGCCGACCCTGTGGATCGGCACCATGGGGGCCGTGCTGAGCGTGCTGTGGGTCATCGCGTCCGGGATACGGCACGTCCGGGAGCTGCCCGAGAACGCCGTAGCCGCTTCCTGAGCATCGTGTGCGGGTCATAGCGGGGGCAGGCGCCTCGACGACTACGCCCAGGAACATGCTCCGGGTCTGAGGGCAATCGACCGGCAAGACATGTGACGGTGCCCTTCAGCGGTTCAGGAGGCCAGCAGCGCTGGTCCTCAACGAGCACGCGTGACCCAAGGCCACTCAAACGTCCCTACGTTACGTTGGCGCAGGATGATCCCGTTCGTGCCGGAGGCCGCCGAGTAGGAGCGGTCGGCTCGCCGGTTCCTGCTCGCTGCGGCCGGGCGGCCTTCTACGATCCTGTGCATGCTGGATCCCGAGCTGCTGGAACGGATCACCGCGCGGCGTGCGGAACTGGACGAACTCGAAGAACAGCTGGCCAAGCAGCTGTCGGAGGTGCGGGCCGAGCGGGACGAACTCGCAGTCGCCGAACGTGTCCTTGAGCGGGTGAGCGAGCAGCTCGCCGACGAACGCGCCGAGGTTGCGCCGGCGCCCGGGCAGGTGGGGGGGACGGGCGGTGATGCTGATCCCGCACCGCGAGCCGGACGTCGAGGAGACGATGCTCCCGCCGGACTACCAGCGCATCCTCGCCGCCGTGCGGCAGGCCGCCGGACCGGTGACGGCCCGGCAGGTCGGCGAGATGCTGGGCGTGGACGTCGGCGTGCGGGCCAAGCTGGAACCGCTGCGCGGCAGGCTGGTCAGACTCGTCGACCGCGGCTAGCTGCGGAAACTGCCCGACGGCCGGTTTACCGCCCGCCTGTGACCTGCTCCGTCGCCGCCTGGGGCGGTGCGGCGCGGGCGTAACCGGGGTGCCCCCGGCGGCCGTTGGAATGGTGTGACGAAAACCAATCAACGCGCCGAGGACACCTGCCCGCTGGTCTATCAGTGCCGTCTGCCGCTGTCCACGAGCACCGTCAACCACCTCGCCGGTCTGCTGCGGCGCCATCTGAAGGCGATTGGGTCACGGTGGCGGATCACGCCGCCCGGGAAGATCGCGGTGATTGTCCTGGCCGTGCTGCGTCACGACCAGCGCCTGGCCGACATGGCCGGCGGCAACAACGTGTCCGAGTCCACCGTCCGCCGCTGGCGCGACGAGCTGATCACCCTGCTCGCCGCGCGGGCCCCGCGCCTGGACCGCGCCCTGAAGAAGATCGCCGAGCGGGGCGGGGAAGTGGTCCTGATCGACGGCACCCTCATCCCCATCCAACGCCGCACCGGAAGAGCCAACCGCCGCAACTACTCCGGCAAACACCACCATCACGGCCTGCACTTCCTCGCCCTCACCGACGAAAACGGCCGCCTGATCTGGATATCCGCAGCCCGGCCCGGCCGCACCCACGACATCACCGCCGCCCGCCACGACCACATCCTGGCCCACCTGCGCGCCGCCGGCCTCGGGGCGCTGGCGGACCTCGGCTTCCGCGGCCTGGACAACGACATACGTGACCCCGTGATCGTCACCGGCTTCCACGCCAGCCGCACCCACAAGCTCACCCCCGGCCAGAAGACCGCCAACCGCGTCCTCGCCGTCGGACGCGCCCCGGTCGAGCACGGCTTCGCCCACCTGAAGAACTGGCGGACCCTCACCAAGCTCCGCGCCGACCCCGCCCACGCCACCCGCCTCCTGCGCGCTCTGCTCGTCCTGACGGACCTTGAAGTCAACCGCTGACGGACGATCTACTCCGCAGACTGCCGCCCACGACCAGCGTGAGCACCCTGGAAGGCCGTCACACCAGCCCCTTGACCTGCGACTTCAAGTTGGCGAAGGCTCATTGCGCGTCACATCGCCCCTCGCACCGTGGCGATGCGCGCGATGCGAAGTCCACGAACATCAGGAAGCAGGACCCATGAAGATCGCTGTCTGTGTGAAGTACGTGCCCGACGCCACCGGGAACCGGCACTTCCAGCACGACAAGACCGTCGACCGCGTGGGCGTGGACGGACTCCTGTCCGAGCTCGACGAGTACGCCGTGGAGCAGGCGCTCCAGATCAAAGAGAAGGCCGGGAGCCCCGACGACGTCGAGGTGACCGTGCTGTGCGTGGGCCCCGAGCAGGCCGTCGATGCGGTCCGCAAGGCGCTGCAGATGGGCGCCGACGACGGCGTGCACGTCCAGGACGACGCCATCGCGGGCTCCGACGCGATCGCCACGTCGCTGGTACTGGCAAAAGCGATGCAACGGGGCGGCGGCGCTGACGGAGCAGGCATGCCGTACGACCTGGTGATGTGCGGCATGGCGTCCACCGACGGTGCCATGAGCGTGATGCCGGCGATGCTGGCCCAGCGGCTGTCGCTGCCTCAGCTCACCTTGGCCTCGAAGATCGAGACGCAAGGCGCCAAGGTGCGGATCCAGCGCGACGGCGACGACGCGACCCAGGTAGTGGTCGGGGAGATGCCGCTGGTGCTGTCAGTGACCGACCAGTCCGGTGAGCCGCGGTACCCCTCGTTCAAGGGAATCATGGCGGCCAAGAAGAAGCCGGTGAAGATCCTGACGCTGTCCGACATCGGAGTCGACGCCGGTGACGTGGGTCTGTCCGCGGCGTGGACCGTGGTCGAGGAGACGACCGCGCGTCCGCCGCGTGAGGCCGGCGAGATCGTCAAGGACGAGGAGGGCTCGGGCGCCAGGGCGCTGGCTGACTTCCTCGCCACCCAGAAGTTCATCTAGGCAAGTCCGTCCGAGTCATCCGACCCATAGATTGCGGAGAGCGATTCAATGTCCGAGATCCTGGTGGTCGTCGACCACGTCGACCTTCCTGAGGGCGTGGCGATCAAGAAGTCAACGTACGAGATGCTCACCCTCGCGGCGCGCATAGGCGTGCCGTCGGCGGTGTTCATCGGTCCGAAAGCCAAGGGAGCGGGCGTCGCCGAAGCCGTCAAGAGGTACGGCGCGCAGAGGCTCTACGTCGTCGACGACGAGGATCTGAAGAGCTACCCGGTGGCACCGAAAGCCGAGGCGCTCCAGCAGCTCGTGGAGAAGACCTCGCAGTCCGGTGGCGTGGGCGCGGTACTGATCACCTCATCCGCCGAGGGCAAGGAGGTCGCAGGCCGGCTCGCGATCACAACCGGCTCCGGGCTGATCACCGACGCCATCGACATCGAGGCCGGCGACGACGGCCCGTTGACCACCCAGTCGGTGTTCGCCGGCAGCTACACGGTCAAGGCCAGGGTCACCCGGGGCACCCCGATCATCACCGTCAAGCCCAACTCCGCGGTGCCGGTGGAGGCCGACGGCGCCGGCCAGGTCGACGAGGTGGCCGTCACCGTGTCCGAGGCCGCCCGGGGTGCCCGGATCGTGGCCTCCCAGCCTCGGGCCGTCACCGGCCGCCCCGAACTGACCGAAGCCGCGATAGTGGTCTCCGGCGGTCGCGGCACTGGCGGCGACTTCGATCCGGTCGAAGACCTTGCCGACGCCCTCGGCGCGGCCGTGGGTGCCTCGCGGGCCGCGGTCGACTCCGGCTGGAAGCCGCACAGTTACCAGATCGGCCAGACTGGAAAGAACGTCGGCCCCCAGCTCTACTTTGCTTCCGGGATCTCCGGCGCCATTCAGCACCGCGCCGGCATGCAGACCTCGAAAACCATCGTCGCGGTGAACAAGGACGAGGAGGCCCCGATCTTCGAGCTCGTCGACTTCGGTGTCGTGGGCGACCTCCACACGGTCCTCCCCGCCGTGACCGAGGAGGTCAGGCGACGCAAGGGCTGACGCGTGCACAGTTACGGGCGACGGTGGCCTGGCACCGCTTGTCGGACGAGATGGCCCCCCAGCCGACTTTCGAGCAGGCTGGGGAAGGAGGCTCCGGTGCGGACCTTGGAGATCGCCAGATCCAGGTCCCCGGCCTGCGTGGTCAGTACCTTCGTGGGCGAGGTCGAGACGCGAGGGCACGATGTCGACGGCGATGACCCGGGTTGCCGGTGTCAGCGCGGCGGCCATGACGGCGGACAGCCCCACCGCACCCGCGCCGAACACGGCCACGGCGTCTCCGGGGCCGGGGCGCAGCTCGTTGAGGACGGCACCGGCACCGATCTGGACTCCGCAGCCGATCGGGGCGAGCAGCGCCAGTTCGTCCTCGTCGGCGGCCTCGACCGGCACGACGCTGCGTTCGTCGGCCACCGCGTGCCGGGTGAGGGAGGACTGTCCGAAGAAGCGTCCGCCGAGCGCGCCCTGGCCAACGAACGCGGCGCGTCCGTGCCCGGTCGGGCCGCGGATGAGTGACCACATCTGCCACCAGCTCTCGCGAGGGAAGGCGGTGGAGCCAGCACGTCGCGCTGCGCGGTGTCCAAGGGGGCTGCAGCCGTGGCCTCCAGGACGTCTGGGACGTGCCGCATCTGGGCCTGGACGGCGTCGGTGCCGGGCTGTTCGAAGGCGGCCGGCATCAGCGTGGCCACCCAGGGCCGGGCCCACTTGGGGGACCTGGCTCAGCAGCGTACGGGCGGTGGAGGGAACCGCAGCGCTGCCGCGAGGCGCTGGGCATGGTGGCGTCGATGGGTTGGCCAAGCCGGCGTGGGTGTTGGAGATGACCAGTTGGACGCCGGAAAGGCCGCGGGTGATCAGCGACCGAAGGAAGGCCGAGCAGGCGTTGGCACATCGAGGCCGAGGATTGTGCGGTGCCCGTCGGAGTTCATACCGACCGCGATCAGGGCATGTACGTTGATGATTCGGCCTCCCTCGCGGACTTTCCGGGTCAGTGCGTTGACCCACACGAACGCGTAATGGTATGCCCCGGTTCTGATGGAGTCGGGTTGCTGGACAATTGACGATCCAGCAGCCTTCGGAGGCCCTGATGCCCCGCAGCTATCCGCCCGAGTTCCGCCGCAAGGTCCTCAATCTCGTCGCACCCGGAAGAAAGGTCGCCGAGGTCGCCAGGCTCCTCGGCATCAGCGACCAGACGATCTATGTCTGGCGACGCCAACACCTCATTGATACGGGGCAGTTGCCCGGTACGAACAGCAGCGACCTGTCCGAGCTCGCTGCGGCTCGCAAGCGCATCGCCGAGCTGGAGGCCGAGTTGGCCATCCACCGCCGCGCAGCCGAGCTGCTGGGTGAGGTGACGTCCCCCAAAGGCGGTTCGAAGCCATCCGCGTGATGGCCGGTGAGCACCTGCCGGTGCAGCTGGCCTGCCGGGTGCTGCACGTCGCTGAATCCGGATACTACGCCTGGCACAACCGTCCGCCCTCGAACCGCCTGGTCAAGCACGCCTGGCTGACCGAGGCCATCGTGGGCATCCACGCCGCCTCCCGCGGCACCTACGGCTCGCGCCGGGTGCACGCCGAGCTCGGTCTGGGCCTGCGTATCCATGTCAGCCACGGCACCGTGGAGCTGCTGATGCAGCGCGCCGGCCTGCACGGCAACCGGCGACCCCGCGCTAAGCACGTCACTCCGCCAGTCGCCTGAAACCAAGCAACTCGACTCCACCCAACTCGGGACAGTCCGGGGACTCCATGAAACGCGGTGCAGCTCACCTTCGCGTCGAACAGGCGTTCTGTGAATAGGGTGTTGGGATCGAAAGCCGATGGGTGCCGATCGTCTGAAGGGAAGTATGGCCTGCGGCTGTGTTCGCTACTGGGATCGGTGGTGGACTGCTGAGAGAAGGCGCGGTATGCCGACCACCTGCTCGCCCGTTCCGATGGCCAGCCGTCGGGCATCGGCTCATCGCTGAACACCCGCACAGCCTGGCGGCTGTCCACGGCCTCATGGAGCGCTTGACGAGAATCGAACTCGCGCTCTCAGCTTGGGAAGCGACGGCGCTCAAGCGGGCTTATACCTTCTGACCTGCAGGGATATCGTGATGGCGGCGCGGTCGTAGGACTTGGTAGCACCGCTGTTGATCGTGACGGCCCGTTCTTATGGGCACGCGGAGGGCACGGCGCCACGGTGAGCAGGAGCGTGGTGTGCGCGCGACCGTTGTTTCGCTCGGACCGTGTCGACTCGAAGGTCTGCTTGGGCACGTGATTGCGGGTGCGCATGCGAGTGTGCTGGCGGACTGGGCCGGCGCATTCGGAATTACCTGCGCTCACTGTCCGGAGAGCCGCTCGACGCCACGCAGCAGCGCCGAGTGATCCAGTCCGCCGTCGCCGTTGGCGCGGGCCGAGGCGAGCAACTGGGCGACCAGGGAGCCGACGGGCAGGACGGCGCCGACGCTGCGGGCGGCGTCGGTGACGATGGTCATGTCCTTGTGGTGGAGGTCGATGCGGAAGCCGGGCGGGAAGTCCCGGTCGAGCATGTTGGTCTTCTTGCGGGTCAGGACGGTGGATCCGGCGAGGCCGCCGCCCAGCACGTCGAGAGCGGCCGGGAGGTCGGCGCCCGCCTTCCGCAGGAAGACGACGGCCTCGGCGAGGGCCTGGATGTTCGCGGCGACGATGAGCTGGTTGGCGGCCTTGACGGTCTGTCCGGCCCCGTGCGGGCCGACGTGGACGACGGTCGTGCCGAGTGCCCGGAGCACCGGCTCCGCCTCGGCGAAGTCGGCGGCGTTACCGCCCGCCATGATGGACAGCACGGCCTCGATCGCGCCGGCCTCGCCTCCGGACACGGGCGCGTCGAGGACACGGATGTCCTTCTCGTGACCGGTGTGCGCGATCGCGACCGCGGTCTGCGGGCTGATGGTGCTCATGTCGATGAGCAGGGTGCCGGGACGGGCGTGGCTCAGGACGCCGCCCTTGCCGAGGGCGACCTCGGTGACCTCCGCGTCGGCGGGGAGCATGGTGATGACCGCATCGGCGTCGGCGACCGCCTCCGCGACACTGTCCGCGCCACGCCCGCCGGCCGCGACAAGCCGGTCGACCGCGAGTCGGCTGCGGTTGAAGCCGATCACCGTGTGACCGGCCCGGACGAGGTTGGCGGCCATCGGGCCGCCCATGATGCCGAGGCCGATGAAGGCGATGGTGCGCGGCTGGGCTGCTGGCGTGTCCATGTGTTCTGTGGTTCCTTCGATCCGAGGGACGTACGGTTGCAGATGGGAACTGCGGGTGACGCCGCGGGTGAATGAATGTGGGTCGCCGTCCGTGCCGGAGGAGCCGACGGCGGTAGCAGTAGGGAGCGTGACCTTCAGCGGATCGTCACGAATCCAAGGGCACTTCACAAGATCGTCCGTCACGTGAGACGGAGCATCCGCCCCCGCGCCATATCGGCTCGGGCCTTGGACTCGGGCGCCAGGCGGCTTCTGATCATCAATCCTCTGAACTGGACTTTCTCTCCCTTGTGGGCATGAGGGCCGCGTGCGCGACGGCGGCGGTGGCGTGCGGGCGACGGGCGTCGGCCGCCTCGGGTGAGGAAACATTGCGTTAACCGAAATTAACCGGCCCAGCTCTGGACAGCCCTCGCATGCCGGGCTACCTTCGCTTCAAATTTCAGCCTGAAAAAATATAACTCAGGCCCCGACCGAGCGGAGCGTCCCATGTCCTCGCGTCTCGCCACATCCATTGCCATCGCCACCACCAGCGCGCTGTCGCTCGGCCTCCTGGCCGCCTGCGGGGACAGCGACGACAGCAGTTCGTCCACGTCGGCCGACCCGGCGTCCTCGGCGTCGACGACGGTCCTGAAGGCCGACTCGGCCGTCCAGGCGCTTGTGCCGGAAGCGATCCAGAAGAAGGGCACGCTGGTGTTCGCCACGGACGCCACCGCGCCGCCGAACGAGTCGGTCGACACCGACGGCAAGACGATCGTGGGCAACGAGGTCGACATCGCCAAGAACCTCGCATCCCTGATGGGGCTGAAGGCCGAGTTCGTCAATGTCAGCTTCGACTCGATCATCCCGGGCCTGCAGGCCCATCGCTACGACCTGTCGATCTCCGGGTTCCGGGACACCAAGGAGCGCGAGAAGGTCGTCGACTTCGTCACCTACGCGAAGGCCGGTCCGCAATTCTTCGTCAAGTCCAGCGCCGGCTTCAAGCCCACGAGCCTGGATGAGCTGTGCGGGCACAGCTTCGCGGTGCAGTCGGGCACGATCCAGGAGGACATCGCCCAGCAGCAGAACAAGAAGTGCACCGACGCCGGCAAGAAGGCCGTCGACGTGAAGGTCTTCAAGACCCAGGACCAACAGGTGCAGGCCGTCGCCAACGGCCGGGTCGAGGTCGGGGCGCAGAACGGGCCCAACAACGTCTACACCACCCAGCAGACCAACGGGGCCATCGTGGCTTCCGGCAAGCCGTTCGCCGAGGGCCCCTGGGGCATGCCCGTCCCGAAGGACACCGGCCTGGTCAAGGCCCTGCACGCCGCCACGCAGAAGCTGATCGACAGCCCGGTGTACCTGCAGATCCTCAAGAAGTGGAACGTCAGCGACCAGGCCATCACCAAGTCCGTCATCAACGGCGCCATCAGCTGATGGCCACTGGAGTAGTGATCCTTCCCCGATGTCTACCGACGTGAGCAGCGGCGCCGAGACGAAGGCGCCGCCGCCCCTCCACCTGGGTGAAGCCCCGACCGTGGGGCTGAAACACCCCAGCCGCTGGATCGCGGTCCTGGTTGTGTTCGTTCTGGCCGCGATGGCCGTGCACTCGGCCATCACCAACCCCAACTTCCGCTGGGATCTGGTCGGCGACTACTTCTGGGCCGCCCCCATCATGGACGGCCTGCGGGTCACCCTGACCCTGACCGTGATCTGTATGGCCATCGGCTTGGTCCTCGGCACCGCGCTGGCGCTGATGCGGCTGTCCCCGAACCCGGTCCTGCGCAGCGCGGCGTTCGGGTACGTGTGGCTGCTGCGCGGCGTACCGCTGCTGGTGCAGCTGATCGTCTGGTACAACCTGTCCGCGCTCTACCCCCGCCTGTCGCTGGGCATCCCGTTCGGGCCGGAGTTCGTCAGCTTCGAGTCCAACCACGTCATCACCGCCTACACCGCGGCCATCCTGGGCCTCGGCCTCAACCAGGCCGCGTACATGGCGGAGATCATCCGGGCTGGCCTGCAGTCGGTCGACGAGGGACAGCTGGAGGCCGCCTCGGCCCTCGGCATGGGCCGTCTGCGGACCATGATGACGGTCGTGCTGCCGCAGGCCATGCGGGTCATCCTGCCGCCGACCGGCAACGAGACGATCACCATGCTCAAGCAGACGTCCCTGGTGAGCGTCGTGGCCGTGGCCGACCTGCTCTACTCGACGCAGCTGATCTACGCCAAGAACTTCCAGACGATCCCCCTGCTGATCATGGCGTGCATCTGGTACCTGATCATCATCAGCCTGCTCAGCGTCGGCCAGTACTACCTGGAGCGCCACTTCAAGCGCGGCTCCAGCCGGCAGCAGCACAAGAGCCTGTGGCAACACCTGCGCCGTACGGCCGCCCTGCGCCGCGATACCTCCGCCCTCGGCACGGAAGGCAGCACCCCGCGATGAAGCCCACGACATCGACGCAGCCGTCGACGGAGCCATCGACGGAATCCGCCCCGCACACCACCGGCCAGGTGCCCATGGTGAGTTTCAGCAAGGTCCGCAAGTACTTCGGCGACAACGAGGTGCTCAAGTCGATCACCTTCGACGTCGCGCCGCGCGAGGTGCTGTGCATCATCGGTCCCTCCGGCAGCGGCAAGTCCACGCTGCTGCGCTGCATCAACCAGCTGGAGCGGATCGACGGCGGGCGGATCGACGTGGACGGCGCGATGGTCGGTTACACCGAGCACTCAGGCCGCCTGCACGAGATGCACCCGCGGCAGATCTCCCGTCAGCGCACGGACATCGGCATGGTCTTCCAGAACTTCAACCTGTTCCCCCATATGACCGCCCTGCAGAACGTGTGCGTCAGCCCGGTCAAGGTGCGCCGGGAGAGGAAGGCCGAAGTCCGGGAGCGGGCCGAGCAGTTGCTGCGCCGGGTCGGGCTGGGCGACCGGATGAACCACTACCCTCGGCAGCTGTCGGGCGGTCAGCAGCAGCGGGTGGCCATCGCGCGCGCCCTGGCCATGAAACCGCAGCTGATGCTGTTCGACGAGCCCACCAGCGCGCTCGACCCCGAGCTGGTCGGGGAGGTCCTCGACGTCATGAAGGACCTGGCCGCGGAGGGCATGACGATGGTCGTGGTCACCCACGAGATCGGCTTCGCACGGGAGGTCGCCGACACGGTCGCGTTCATGGACGGCGGGGTCGTCGTCGAGTCCGGCCCGCCCGCGCAAGTCATCGGCGATCCGCAGCACCAGCGCACCCGCGACTTCCTGTCCAAGGTGTTGTGACATGCCCGCCCAGCCGAGCAGTCCCCCACCGGGCAGCCAGCCGCTGACCACGGCCTCGGCCCGCCTCACAGCGGCTGAGGCCGAGCGGATCGCCGCCGAGTACTACGGCTTCCGAGCCGCCGCCCGACGGCTGGACGGGGAGCGTGACGACAACTTCCGCCTCCGCGGCGAGGACGGCGTCACCCGTCTGATGAAGGTGACCCACCCTGCCGAGGACCCCGAGGTCACCGACTTCCACACCCGGGTCCTTGAGCACCTCGCCGACAGCGACCCCGGCCTGCCCGTCCAGCGGCTGGTGCCCACCCTGTCCGGCAGCCTCCGTCTGACCATCACCACGCAGGACGGTGCACTCAGGGCAGCCCGCATGACCACCTACCTCCAGGGCCGACTCCTGCACACCGTCACACCCACCCAGCGGCCACTGCTGCGTGAGATCGGCCGGACCCTGGCCCGGCTGAACCGCGCCCTGCGCACCTTCACGCATCCGGCCGCCTTCCAGCCTCACTTGTGGGATCTCCAACACGCCCACCTGTTGCGGAAAATGACGGGCGACATCCCGCCCGGCCCGCGTCGTGACCTCCTGCTGGCCTGCCTGGACCGCTTCGACAACGTCGTCCGGCCCGCCCTTCCCGCCCTGCGGGCCCAGGTCGTGCACAACGACTTCAGCGGCGACAACGTGCTTGTCGACGACGCCGGACTGCACGTCAGCGGCATCCTCGACTTCGGCGACATGACCCACGCTCCCGTCGCGGCCGACGTGGCCGTCGCCGCCGCGTACCAGCTCGCCGACGGCGACGATCCGATGGGCCCCGCCCTGGACGTCGTGGCCGGCTACCACGCGGACGACCCGCTCACCCGGCAGGAACTGGGGCTGCTGTACGACCTCGTGCTCACCCGCATGGTCGTGCGAATCGCCGTCACCGAATGGCGCGCGGCGCGCTTCCCCGACAACCGCGCCTACATCCTGCGCAACACCCCCCGCTCGTGGGCCCAGCTGGAACAGCTGCTGGCCACGACCGACACCACTGTCACAGCACGCCTGTTGCACGCGTGCGGTATGGAGTAGACCCCCCCATGTCCAACACGGCATACATGGTCAACGGCTTCGACGTCTCCACCGTCGACGCCCTCGATCCTCACCTCCAGGAGATCGTCAAGCGGCGCAGCCGCCTGCTCGGCCCGGCGTACAAGCTCTTCTACGCGAACCCCGTGCAGTTCGTCCGTTCCGAAGGAGTCCACCTCTACGACGCGCAGGGCAACGCCTACCTCGACGTCTACAACAACGTCCCCTCGGTCGGCCACGCCCACCCGCACGTCACCGCGGCCATCACCCGGCAGGCTCAGACTCTGAACACCCACACCCGCTACGCGGCCGAGCCGATCCTCGACTACGCCGAGCGGCTCCTGGCCACGCACACCGAGGGCCTGGGGAACGTGATGTTCACCTGCACCGGCAGCGAGGCCGTCGACCTCGCGCTGCGCATCACGCGCTTCCAGACCGGCGGCACCGGCATCGTTGTCACCTCGAACGCCTACCACGGGCTGACCTCGGCGGTCGCGGAGATCTCGCCGACCATGGGCCCGAGTGTGCCGCTCGGTCCGTACGTGCGCACCGTGCCCCCGCCGGACCCGTACCGCACCGACGGCCGCGACGTGGGTGAGGCGTTCGCCGAGGGTGTCGCCGCCGCCATCGCCGATCTCGAACGGCATGGCATCCGGTTCGCCGGCTTCATCGCCGACACCCTGTTCTCCACCGACGGCATCCTCCCCGACCCGGCGGGCTTCCTGAAGCCGGTCGTCGACATCGTCCACCGGGCGGGCGGGCTGTACATCGCCGACGAGGTCCAGCCCGGCTTCGCCCGGACCGGCGACGCCATGTGGGGCTACCAGCGGCACGGGATCCTCCCCGATCTGGTCGTCATGGGCAAGCCCATGGGCAACGGCATGCCCATCGCCGGCGTGGTCGCCCGCCCGGAGATCCTGGCCGACTTCGGCACCAAGATCCGCTACTTCAACACCTTCGGCGGCAACTCCGTCAGCATCGCCGCCGCCGCAGCCGTCCTGGACGTCATCGAGGACGAGAAGCTGCTGGACAACTCCCGCACGGTCGGCCAGTACCTGCGCGAAGGCGTCGGCGACCTCGCCGAGGACCATCCCCGCATGGGCGCCGTGCGCGGCGCCGGCCTCTACGTCGCCGCCGACTTCATCCGCCCCGACACCGGCGCCCCGGACGGTGATCTGGCCCTGGCGGTCGTCAACGGCCTGCGCGAGCGCCGGGTCCTGATCAGCGCCACCGGCGCCCAGGGCAGCATCCTCAAGATCCGCCCGCCGCTGCCCTTCACCCGGGCACACGTGGACACGTTCATCGAGGCCCTCTCCGACGTGCTGGCGACGGTCGAGATCCCGTAGGTGAGCACCCCCGCTTTTGCAGGCTGGCCAACGACAGGAGCCTATGCCCCATGACCTACCGCATCCTCATCACCGGAGCCGCCGGAGAGATCGGCACCATGCTGCGTACCGGGCTCGCCCGCCCGGGCCGCGTACTGCGTCTGCTCGACACGGCTGTGCTGCCCGCGCCGGCCGCCTCGGAACCGGTGGAGATCGTGCAGGCGTCGGTCACCGACCTGCAGGCGATGCAGGAAGCCGTCACCGGAGTGGACGCCGTGGTGCACCTCGCCGCGCTGCTGGGAAACCGCAGGTGGGAGGAGTACCTGGACGTCAACATCCACGGCACCTACACCGTGCTGGAGGCCGCCCGCCGGGCCGGCGTCACCCGCGTGGTGCTGGCCGGCAGCCACCACGCGGCCGGCTTCCACCTGAGATCCGAGGAGACCGCCCCCGACTACCTGTTCCCCCGCCCGGACAGCTTCTACGGCGTGGCCAAGGTGGCCGCCGAGGCCCTGGGCAGCGTGTTCCACGACCGGCACGGCATGGACGTGATCTGCCTGCGGATCGCCTCCTACCGCCCGGAACCGGACGACCGCCGCTGCCTGGCACAGTGGCTGTCACCCGGCGACTGCGTGCGTCTGATCGACGCCGCCATCGCCGCGCCCTCGCCCGGCTTCCGTATCGTGTGGGGCGTGTCGGCCAACACGCGCGGCTGGCTGTCCCTGAAGGAGGGCGAGGCGATCGGCTACCACCCCCAGGACGACGCCGAGACGTACGCCGAGAGGATCCTGACGCAGGCCGCCCCCGAGAACCTCTACGAGGCCGGCTACCTCGGCGGTGTGTTCTGCGCACCCGGCTTCGACCAGGAGTCCCGGGTCTGAGCGGCTGCCGGAGTGAGCATATAATTTCACCCTGAAACATAATCTGGTTGCGTCGGCTCACGAACCCGCTGCCTGGGCGGCAGCGATAATGACGCGTCGCCGCACGGGCGGCGCGGGCCGACAGGGAGGGGACGAGGACAATGGAATCGAGCAGCGCGCGCCATTTCAACCGGGCAGCGGTGCTCGACGCCGTCTTCGCCGAAGCCGGTGTGACCCGTGCTGGTATCAGCGGCCGCACCGGGCTCAGCCCCGCGACCGTCTCGCGTGTCGTAGAGGACCTCATCGCCGAGGGCCTGCTGGACGAAGGGCAGCAGATCCCGCGGACCGGCCGGGGCCGCAGGTCCACCTTCCTCACCCTCGGGCGCGGGGTCGGCTGTGTGGTGGGCATCGACCTCGGTGCGACCACCTGCCGTCTGCGCTGCAACGACCTGATGGGCGAAGAGCTGGGCACGCTGCGCCGCCCGACTCCGCGGGGCCTTGAGGTGCCCGCCCTGGTGGATTGGCTCGCCGAGTCCGTCACCACGGTCATGGCGGAGTCGGGGACGTCCCGGCCACTGATCGGGATCGTCGTCGCCGTCCCGGCCACGGTGCGCGACGCGGCGATCGTGGTCCGTCCGGCTCGGCAGCTTGCCCAGACCGAAGGGGCCGAGCTGGGACACCGGCTGGGCCGAGCACTCGGCGTTCCGGTGCTGTTGGACAACGACTCCAACCTCGCCCTGGTCGGCGAGATGGCCACGGGTGCCGCAGTCGGCTGCACGGACGCGGTCATACTCACTACGAGTACCGACTTCGACGCCGGTGTCGCCGTCAACGGTGAGATCTTGCGGGGCCGTACCGGAATCGTCGGTGAGTTCGCGACCCTGCCGACCGGTGACGAGCAGCCCCTGCGACGGCTCCTGAGTGTCGACGGCATCCTCGACACGGCCGCCGAGCAGGGTGTCGCCCTGGCCGACTTCACCGACCTGTTCGACTCCGCACCGGAGGGGCCGCTCGGGACGCTGCGCCGCGGCTTCGTGCACGGGCTGACCCTGGCGACCAGCGTTGCCACGCTGGCCTACGACCCTCAGGTCATCGTCGTCCAGGGCCGTTTGCAACCACTGGTCGAACAGGTTCTGCCGGAGCTGCGGGAGCGGCTGTCGCACGTGCTGCCGGCCGTACCCGAACTGCGGCCGAGCGCCCTGGGCGGTTTCGCCGGCGCCACCGGGGCCGCCTTCGTCGCCGTGCAGGCGGCACGTACCGCGCTGAAGGACCTGGGCAGCTTCGAGTCGTGGCTCTCCCCTCAGGGAACACCCCTCGATGGAGCGGGCGACGCACGCGCCGAGGCGACCGGGCCGACGGACACGGTCGCCTGACCGCCGCCATGTCGAGGCGGCCGGATCCCTACAGGCGGGCCGCGTTCACAACCCGCAGGCGCACCCGAGGCCGGGCAGTGGCAGCGCGCGAACCGCCTCTTCGTCGACCTCGACACCCAACCCGGCATCACCGGGGCCGCCAGGCAGACACCGGTTCCCCAGCAGTGCGGTGAGACGCGCAGGTTCCGTGCGGCGGCCATCTGGCTGATGACCTCGGCCTCGGTGAACCCGCCGCACATCGTCAGATCCAGCGACGACGTCGACGCCAGCGGGATGTCCGCCTGCCGCAGGAACGCCGGCCCTTCTATGTCGTCGGGCGGCAGCGCTCCTCGGCCCCGTGGATGCCGTACTCGCGGATGTGGTTCATGGACCGCAAGACCGTGTCGACGGCCGCGTTGGCATTGCAGTCCCCAGCAACCGCCCGTCGGGAGCGAGCAGCTCACGGGTGACCGCGACTCGCTGGGCGTTCTCGTCCGGCCCGGTTCCAATCTTGATCTTGACGGCGGTGAAGCCCTCGGCCAGCGCACGTTCGATCTGCACGCGGAACTCGCCGAGGTCAGGTGTGGTCGTGACGTATCCGGTGGCGGCGTACGCCGGGACGCTCTCGCGCAATTGCCCGCCGAGCAGTCGGCTGCTGGCATCTGCAGGCTGAGGGCGTAAGCGTCCCACAGTGCGATGTCGATGCTGCTCGGCGAACTGGGCGAGCAGCGGGCCCATCACCCCGGGCGGCCTCGGGCGGTCCGTAGCTCTCGCCCCAGCCGACCGCCCCGTCCGATGCGGTGATCTTGACCAGAGTGCCGGTCCTCGCGGGTACCAGCACCGTCGCGGAGCCGTAGCCACCGTCGGGCAGGACGTGCTCCAGGGGAAACAGGTGTCAGTCGTTCGTCGGGAAGCCGAGGTTGAGGCCGCCGTGGGAGGGGTCGAGCCAGCGCTGGGTGACCGCCTTGCCACGGGTGAAGAACTTGACGCCTTCCTCGCCGTAGGCGTGGGAGTCGCCGAAGAGCGATGCCTTCCAGCCGCCGAAGGAGTAGTACGACACCGGCACGGGGATGGGGACGTTGATGCCGACCATGCCGACCTCCACCTCGTTCTGGAAGCGCCGGGCGGCGCCGCCGTCGTTGGTGAAGATGGCCGTGCCGTTGCCGTAGGGATTGGCGTTGATGAGGTCCAGGCCCTCGTCGTACGAGCTGACGCGCACGACTGACAGCACGGGGCCGAAGATCTCGTCGCCGTAGATCGACATTCCGGGTTCGACCTGGTCGAAGAGGGTCGGGCCGAGCCAGAAACCCTCGTCCGTGCCCTCACCGGAGATCGGGTGCTTGCGGCCGTCGACGACCAGGTTCGCGCCTTCGGCGGCGCCCGCGTCGAGGTAGGAGGTGACCTTGTCGCGGTGGGCACCGGTGACGAGCGGGCCCATCTCGGAGTCGCCGTTGCAGCCCGGGCCGACCTTGAGGGTGGCGATGCGCTGCTCGATCTTCTCCACCAGCTCGTCCCCGACGGGGTCGACGGCGACGAGCACGGAGATCGCCATGCAGCGCTCGCCGGCCGCACCGAACCCGGCGTTGACGGCGGCGTCCGCGGCCAGGTCGAGGTCGGCGTCGGGCAGAACCAGCATGTGGTTCTTGGCGCCACCCAGGGCTTGGACGCGCTTGCCATGCCGGGTGCCGGTCTCGTACACGTAGCGGGCGATCGGCGTGGAGCCGACGAAGGACACGGACTTGATGCCGGGGTGCTCAAGGAGCCGGTCGACGGCGACCTTGTCGCCATGGACGACGCTGAAGACACCGTCGGGCAGACCGGCCTGCTTCCACAGGTCGGCCAGGAAGTTCGCCGCCGAGGGAGCCTTCTCCGAGGGCTTCAGCACGACCGTGTTGCCGGCCGCGATGGCGATGGGGAAGAACCACATCGGGACCATGGCGGGGAAGTTGAAGGGCGAGATGACGGCGACCGGGCCGAGCGGCTGGCGGATGGAGTAGACGTCGACTCCGGTGGAGGCTTGCTCTGTGAACCCGCCCCTGAGCAGGTGTGGGATGCCGCAGGCGTACTCGACGACCTCGATGCCGCGAGCGATCTCGCCGAGGGCGTCGGAGTGCACCTTGCCGTGCTCGGAGACGATGATCGCGGCCAGTTCGTCCCGCTTGGCGTTGAGGAGCTCGCGGAAGGCGAAGAGGATCTGTGTGCGCTTGGCGAGGGAGACGGAACGCCATTGCTTGAACGCGGTGGTCGCGGTGACGACGGCATGGTCGACGTCAGCGACCGATGCGAAGTCGACCCGGCCCGTGACCTGGCCGGTCGACGGGTCGTAGACGTCGCCGTGGCGTTCGGCGGTGCCGGTCCATGTCTGGCCGGATATCCAGTGGGTGATGTGGCGGCGGGTCATGCTCTGCTC
>NZ_LGUR01000116.1 GCF_001270495.1 Streptomyces viridochromogenes | reverse complement strand
CCCCCGGGCTCCGCGGGCCCGGGGGACGCCCCCCCAAAGCCCCTCCCCCCCCCCCCCCCCTCCACCCCCCCCCCCTGGGGCGACCCCGCCCCCGGGGCGCCCGCCCCGCCGGTCCAGCACCCGGCGACCACGCCGGCGCACGGGACGGCCGTACCGTCGCCGCCCTCATCGACGCCCGGCCTGCCCGCGCCCACGCCCGGCGCGCCCGCGCCGTCGGCAACCCCGGTTCCGGCAGTCGGCGAAGCCACCCCGGCCCCCGCTTCCGCCTCCACCCCGGTGCCGAGCCCGGCCCCCGGTGTCCCTGCCCCTGCCCCGGCCCCCAGCATCCCCGCGCAGGCGACGCCCCCGGCCGTCGGTGTCCCCGCCGGGACAGCGCCCCCGGCGGTGA
>NZ_LGUR01000115.1 GCF_001270495.1 Streptomyces viridochromogenes | reverse complement strand
GGTCCGCATCACCGTCAACGGCGGCAAGATCACCAAAGCCGAAGCCGTCCAGGCACCCAAGGGCGGCCAGAGCGACCGGATCACCGCCAACGCCGTACCGAAGCTCAACCAGGCAGCGGTGGCAGCCGGCACCGCCGACATCGACGCCGTCTCCGGAGCGACCTACACCAGCGCCGGATACAAGGAATCACTCCAGTCGGCCCTGGACAAGGCGCAGGCGAGCGCGGGGGCGGCGCAGGGTTCCGGTTCACAGGGTTCGGGCTCGCAGGGGTCGGGCGCCGCCCAGGCCGCCACCGTCACCGGCAAGGCCGTCCAGACCCAGTACGGCGCGGTCCAGGTCCGCATCACCGTCAACGGCGGCAAGATCACCAAAGCCGAAGCCGTCCAGGCAC
>NZ_LGUR01000114.1 GCF_001270495.1 Streptomyces viridochromogenes | reverse complement strand
ACCAACGCGCACGTCATCCTGGAGCAGCCGCCGGAGCCGGTGACCAGCGAGCAGGGGGACATGACCGCGCCCGCTGTGGGCTTGGTTCCGTTGGTGGTGTCCGGGCGCGGAAGCGCCGGGCTCGCCGGGCAGGCCGACCGACTCGCCTCCCACCTGGAGGAACACCCCGAGCTTGACCTCGCTGCCGTGGCACACGCCCTGGTCACCGACCGCGGCCAACTCCCTGACCGTGGTGTGGTGTTGGCCGCCGACCGCGAGCAGGCCGTGGCCGGACTGCGCGCGCTCGGCCGGGGCGAACAGGCGCCGGGTGTGGTCAGCGGCCAGGCCCAGGACGAACCCCGACTCGCGGTGCTCTTCACCGGCCAGGGAAGCCAGTACCCCGGCATGGCACAG
>NZ_LGUR01000113.1 GCF_001270495.1 Streptomyces viridochromogenes | reverse complement strand
TGTGAAGATGCTCCAGCAGCCGAACCACCCCCAGACCACGGCCGCCGTCCCGAAGCTGATCGCCGAGACACTGGAAGCACAGAGCACGGACATCGACACCGTGTCCGGGGCGACGATCACCAGCGACGGCTACAAGGAATCGCTGCAGGCCGCCATCGACGCGAACGCAGAGTCGGCGTCCTCGTCCGCCGCGTCCCCCTCCGCCTCCGCCGCCTCGCAGACACAGACGGTGGACGGCTCGACGGTGAACACCGCGAAGGGCCCGGTGCAGGTCCAGGTGACCTTCGAGGGCGACAAGATCTCGGCTGTGAAGATGCTCCAGCAGCCGAACCACCCCCAGACCACGGCCGCCGTCCCGAAGCTGATCGCCGAGACACTGGAAGCACAGAGCACGGACATCG
>NZ_LGUR01000112.1 GCF_001270495.1 Streptomyces viridochromogenes | reverse complement strand
GGGCGGGCGGGAGCCTTGAGGCTGCGGATGAGCTGCGTGTTGAGGCTCACTTCTTGTACACCCCCTGCTCGCCGAGCAGGTGCGCGAACTTGTTCGCGCCCAGGACGAGACACACTCCGATGGCTCCCTTGACGAGGCCGACCGCGGCCGCGTAGCTGAAGTCGCCGTTCTGGATACCCATGTTCCACACGTAGGTGTCGAGGACCTCGCTGGCTCCCGCGCCGACGGCGTAGCGCTGGAGCAGGAACTGCTCGAATCCGACGCTCAGCGCGTCGCCCACCCTGAGGACCAGCAGCAGCGCGATCACCGGGCGCAGCGCGGGCAGCGTGACGTGCCACATGCGGCGCCAGCGCCCGGCGCCGTCCATGGCGGCGGCCTCGTACAGGTCGGTGCTGACCGCGG
>NZ_LGUR01000111.1 GCF_001270495.1 Streptomyces viridochromogenes | reverse complement strand
GTTGCAGATGCTTCAGTTCGACTGGGCGACGGAGAGTGTGCGGGAGGTGCTGGGGCCGGCCGAGGGTACGGCGAGTGAGGCGGCCGAGCGGTGTCTGGGGGTGTTGCGGCGGTTCTCGGAGGACGTCACCGAGCTGGTGCGGGCGGAGACGGCGGACTGGATGGTGGAGTTCCGGACGGGGTCCGCGCCGATGGGGATCCAGTCGGCGGTGGGCGGGGGGACTCGGCAGGACCTGGGGGCGGGGCAGGGACGGTTCGGCTTGCCGCCGGTCAATGGGGCCCGGCCGAACATGCCTCGGCAGCGGCCGCCGGAGCCTCGGTGAGAGCTTCCTTCGCCCCCGCCGCCCCTACCCGTCCCATCCTGTGAAGGGGCTCCGCCCCTTCGACCCCGCTGGGGCTGCCGCCCCAGACCCCGCTATCGGCCCTTAA
>NZ_LGUR01000110.1 GCF_001270495.1 Streptomyces viridochromogenes | reverse complement strand
CACCGGCGTGAACGACACGGTGATCCGCGTACTGATCGCGGACGACCAGGAAATGGTCCGCATGGGCTTCCGGCTGATCCTCGGCGCCCAGCCCGGCATCGAGGTGGTCGGCGAGGCCGCCGACGGCGCCGCCTGCGTGGAACTCGCCCGCCGACTGCGGCCCGACGTGTGCCTGGTCGACATCCGGATGCCGAAACTGGACGGCCTGGACGTCACCCGCGCGCTGGCCGGACCCGGCGTCCACAACCCGATGCGCGTCGTCGTGATCACCACGTTCGACCAGGACGACTACGTCCACACAGCGCTGCGCAACGGGGCCTGCGGCTTCCTGCTCAAGGACGCCCCGCCCAGCCTGCTGATCGAGGCGGTACGGGCCGCCGCCCGCGGCGACGCGCTGGTCTCCCCCGCCGTCACCGTCCGGCTGCTGA
>NZ_LGUR01000109.1 GCF_001270495.1 Streptomyces viridochromogenes | reverse complement strand
GACGACGCTCCCGGTGTCCATGTGGTCGGCCAGCGGCCCGGTGAGGTCGCGGCAGCTCTCGCCGAGCGCGCGGTTCGCCGCGCGGAGGGCGGCGAAGGAAGAGTCGCTGTCCGGGTAGATCGCCTCCGACTGCGCGTTCACCCGGTCCTCGTCGCACACCACCGGGTTGCTGCGGCCGACGCCCCGCGGGTCGAAGCCCACGATGTCGAAACGCGCCAGCAGTTCGGGCGAGAAGGCGTCGGCCGCGCTGAACGCGAAGTCCACGCCGGAGCCGCCCGGACCACCCGGGTTGATCAGCAGCGAACCGATCCGGCGCCCGGGGTCGGTGGCAAGGTGGCGGGCGAGGGCCAGATCGATGGTGGCGCCGTGCGGCCGCTTCCAGTCGACGGGGACCTTGATGGTGGCGCACTCGAAGTTGGCCAATGCGCCC
>NZ_LGUR01000108.1 GCF_001270495.1 Streptomyces viridochromogenes | reverse complement strand
GACGACGCTCCCGGTGTCCATGTGGTCGGCCAGCGGCCCGGTGAGGTCGCGGCAGCTCTCGCCGAGCGCGCGGTTCGCCGCGCGGAGGGCGGCGAAGGAGGAGTCGCTGTCCGGGTAGAGCAGCGCCCCCTGGGCGGTGACCCGGTCCGAGTCGCACTTCACCGGGTTGCTGCGGCCGACGCCCCGCGGGTCGAAGCCCACGATGTCGAAACGCGCCAGCAGTTCGGGCGAGAAGGCGTCGGGCGCGCCGAGCGCGAAGTCCACGCCGGAGCCGCCCGGACCACCCGGGTTGATCAGCAGCGAGCCGATCCGGCGCCCGGGGTCGGTGGCCAGGTGGCGGGCGAGGGCCAGATCGATGGTGGCGCCGTGCGGCCGCTTCCAGTCGACGGGGACCTTGATGGTGGCGCACTCGAAGTTGGCCAATGCGCCC
>NZ_LGUR01000107.1 GCF_001270495.1 Streptomyces viridochromogenes | reverse complement strand
CCATACGGCACGCAGGCCGCGGAAGGCGGGGCCGTAGCCGTAACCGGTGGCGTCGAGTTCGCCGTAGGCGCGCTCGGCGGCGTCCTCGATCGGGACGGCTCCGGGTGGGGGCCACTGGGTGAGGTCGAAGTCGGGTGCCGGGGCCTCGGCGGACAGGCGGGCCGAGGCATGGCGGGTGAAGAGGGTGCCGGGCGCCGCGTCGTCGGGGCGGGAGTACAGGTGTGCGGTGCGCTGACCGGTCTCGTCCGCTTCACCGATCTCCAGGCGGATGTGGATGCCGCCTTCCGTGGGGATGAGGAGCGGCGCTTCGATGACGAGCTCGGTGAGGTGACTTGAGTTGGTCTGGTCTCCGGCGCGGATGAGGAGGTCGGTGAGGGCGGCGCCGGGGACGAGGGTGGTGCCGCCTGCGGCGTGGTCGGCGAGCCAGGGGTGGGTTGTGAGGGA
>NZ_LGUR01000106.1 GCF_001270495.1 Streptomyces viridochromogenes | reverse complement strand
GTGGCGGCTTCCAAGGTCTCGTGCAGTGCCTCGGGCGGGGCCACGGTCACCGGGCCGGTGACGAAGGGGCCGAGGGCCTCCAGCACATCCTCTCTGCGGTCGTCGGAGAGCAGGTTGATCCTGGCCGCCTCACGGTCGTACCAGGCGATGTTCCGCCCGTCCGCGGCGCAGACGTAGAGCCGTTCCTGGCCGTGCCGCCAGGTCGGTATGACGCGCAGTCCGCTCATGCACCATCACCCCACTGACCATGGGAACAGGCGGGGTGCTGCGGGGGCAAGAACCCGGTTACCTTTGAGAGGAGTTGGGCAGACCGCCCTGGGGGTGGTTGGGGAGGCGCCGTTGCGTACCCGCAGGAAGCAACCCGACGTACCGGCTCCGGACAGCCCGTGGAGCGAGATCGTGCCCGGCCTGTGGATGGGCGGGCACGAGTTCCGGGGGCAGTCGGGGCAACTGGAGTTCGCGGTCGTACGGGACGAGTTCGATCTCGTACAGACGCTGCTGCGGCTGCCCGGACACGGGCCGGATCCCGGTGTCCGGCACCATGTGTGGCCGATCCCCGACGGGCCGCTGGACGGGACCCAGCTGGCCGGGGTGATACGGCTGGCGGACGCCGCGTGCGAGGCGCTGGACGAGGGCCGCAGGGTCCTCGTCCGCTGTTATCACGGGTACAACCGCTCGGGACTCGTCATCGCCCACGCCCTGATCCGCCGGAACCACTCCGCCGAACAGGCGATCCGGCTGATACGCTCCCGCCGCTCTCCGTGGGCCCTGCACAACGAGCTGTTCGTCGACTACCTCCGAGCCGGCCTGTCGACCGCCCGGCTCCTTGAGGAACTCGCCGAGTAACCGGTTCGCCCGTCCGCCCACCGGGTGCGCAAAAAGGACTTCCGTCCGAATAGTGTGTACGGGCCGACACCCACCCCGAGCCCAGCCCCAGCCCCAGCCCCAGCCCCAGGAGAACCGTGCCCCGCAGCCGCCCCGCGCGCATCGTCGCGCTCGTCGCCCTGCTGCTGGCGGCCGCCACGGCCTGCGGTGACGCCGGGGACCTCAAGGGCGCGGGCCCGACCGAGACCGCGGTCAGCCCGGACAAGCTCTGGCCGAACCTGACGCCGGCGTCCCGCCCCGCCTATGAGATCGGCGAGGTGAACCGCGAGGTCGTGAAGGGCGTCACCGTCCCCGGGAGCGACCTCCGCAACGTGAACCCGGTGGCGGTCGTGGGCAAGGAGATCGCCAAGAGCCCGGGGGACTACGAGGGCGACGACGCCCCGTACCGCGACACCGGCCGGCTGATGGCCGACTGCGGCAAGGGTGCCGGGCACGGGAAGTGCCCGGTGCTGCGGCCCTACCTGCGGGACCTGACCGGCGACGGACAGCCCGAGCTGACCCTGGGCTTCCGGCTGATGCCCGGCAAGACGACCGCCGTGCGCGTCTACACCGTCGAGAAGCACCGGCTCGTACAGGTGATGAGCTGGGACGACGCCGTCAGCAGCGTCGAGCTGGCCGGGCGGTCGGTGATCATACGCTCACCCTCCGAGGTGGCCGGCTACGAGTACCGGCTCCAGTGGACCTGGGACGCGGACCAGAAGGCGATGCTGCTCACGCACGACGAGATGCTGCGCACCGGGCCGCACAAGAAGGAGACGCCCCACCCCACCCCCTCGCCTTCGGCCTCGCACTCAGCATCCCGTTCGGCCTCCCCCTCGGCGAGCACGCCATGAGGCCCTGGCTCCCCCGGTGGGCCGGCACGCTCGCCGTGAAGGCCGCCGTCTTCATCACGGTGATGTGCTGTGCGCTCGCCGTGATGCTCGGCATCCTGGTGCACGTCTCGGTGACCAACCAGACCGTCGGCCAGGCCCGCGACCTCGCGCTGTCCCGGCTGGAGGACGCGACGGCGGCGTTCGAGGCCGGGGACGCCCTCCAGCACGGCGTCGCCCTCGACCCACCGGAGCTGCCCGAGTCCCTGCGGGAACTGGCCGTCGCCGGGGAGCGGGGCACGATGGTCGCCGAGTACCGGGGGCGCCCCACGATGTGGGCGGCGGGCCCCGCCGACGGCGAGCGAGCCCTGGCGGTCGAGGTCGACTACTCGCAGCAGGCCCGCACCATCGAGGGGCTCGACCGGGCGATCGTGTGGTCGTCGGCGCTGGCGATCGGGGCGACGGTCCTGGTGGGCGCGTTCGCGGTGACCCGGGTGACGCGCCGGCTGCACGCCACGGCCCGGGTGGCCCGGCGGATCAGCGGGGGCGACCTGGACGCGCGGGTCGACGATCCCCGTACGAAGGATCCGACCCGGCCGCAGGACGAGGTGGCCGCGGTGGCCGCCGCCCTCGACTCCATGGCGTCGTCGTTGCAGAGCAAGCTGCTCGCCGAGCAGCGCTTCACGGCGGACGTCGCGCACGAGCTGCGTACGCCGTTGACCGGGCTGCACGCGGCGGCCGAGTTGCTGCCGCCGGGGCGGCCCACGGAGTTGGTGCAGGACCGGGTGGCCGCGTTGCGCACGCTGACCGAGGACCTGCTGGAGATCTCGCGGCTGGACAGCGGGCGGGAGCGCTCGGAGGTGGCCAGCGAGCCGCTGGGGGCGTTGGCCGAGCGGGTGGTGCGGGCGTCCGGGACGCAGACCGAGGTCGTCGTCGTGCGGGACGCGGTGGTGGACACCGACCGGCGGCGGCTGGAACGGGTGCTGGGGAACCTCGTGGCGAACGCGCACAAGCACGGGCGGGGGCCGGTGTCTCTGACGGTGGACGGGCCGGTGGTCACCGTGCGGGATCACGGCGTGGGCTATCCGGAGTATCTGGTCGCCCATGGGCCGCAGCGGTTCCGTACGGAGGGTGGGGCCAAGGGGCACGGGCTGGGGCTGACCATCGCGCTGGGGCAGGCGGAGGTGTTGGGGGCTCGGCTGACGTTCGACAACGCGGCGGACGGCGGTGCCGTCGCCACGCTGACGCTCCGCTAGGGAGAACGAGGACCAGGAGCTCGGGGCGGCCGGTTGTTAGTCGGCTGCAAAACCGTGGGGCGCACTACATCAAGGTCTTCGGGCACAAGCCACGCTGACGCTGAGCCATAAGGCACACAAGACGGACTAATTGGGTAAGTTCCGGACATGACCAAGGCCGGAACCACCCTGGTGGCAGCGGACACCCCCGCTCCCGCCGTACGTCTCCCCCGGCGCCGTGGCATCGAACTGGCCCTCATCGTCGTGGCCGTCCTGCTCTCCGTGTACGGCTACTGCGCGGTCGGCCTCGCCAAGCACGGCACCGTCCCGCCCGGCGCCGCCGGCTACGGCGCCGGGCTCGGCGTACTCGCGTTGGTCGCCCATCTGGCGGTGCGCCTGCGCGCCCCCTGCGCGGACCCGCTGCTGCTGCCGATCGGGGTGCTGCTCAACGGCCTCGGCCTGGTCCTGATCTACCGGCTCGACCTGGAGACACCCAACGACCTGGCGGCACCCGCCCAACTCGTCTGGTCCACGCTGGGCGTGGCGCTGTTCATCCTGGTCGTCCTCCTGCTGCGCGACCATCGCGTCCTCCAGCGCTACTCCTACGTCTGTGTCGTCGCCGCGCTCGCCCTCCTCACCCTGCCGATCTTCTTCCCTTCCGTGAACGGCGCCCGCATCTGGATCCGGATCGCCGGATTCTCCATCCAGCCCGGCGAGTTCGCGAAGGTGCTGCTCGCGGTGTTCTTCGCGGCGTATCTGGCCGCCAACCGCAGTGCGCTGGCGTACACGGGCCGTCGTGTCCTCGGGATCGAGCGACTGCAACTGCCCACCGGCCGCGTCCTCGGCCCGATCGTCGCCATCTGGCTGCTGAGCGTGGGCGTCCTGATCCTCGAACGCGACCTCGGCACCTCCCTCCTGTTCTTCGGCCTGTTCGTGGTCCTTCTCTACGTCGCCACCGGCCGCACCGGCTGGATCGCGCTCGGCCTGCTGCTCGCCGCGCTCGGCGCGGTGGCCGTCGGGCAGTTGGAGCCGCATGTGCACGGCAGGGTCGAGGACTGGCAGCACCCGTTCGCGTCGATCGAGGCGGGCGAGGGCCCCAACCAGCTGTCCCAGTCGCTGTTCGCCTTCGCGGCGGGCGGCATGCTCGGCACGGGACTGGGCCGCGGCCACTCGATCCTGATCGGCTTCGCCGCCAAGTCGGACTTCATCCTGGCGACGGCCGGGGAGGAGCTGGGCCTGGCCGGCCTGTCCGCGATCTTCCTGCTCTACGGCCTGCTGGTGGAGCGCGGCTACCGGGCCGGGCTCGCCCTGCGCGACCCCTTCGGCCGACTGCTCGCCGTCGGGCTCGCCTCGATCGTGGCGCTCCAGGTGTTCGTGATCGCGGGCGGGGTGACCGGCCTGATCCCGCTGACCGGCATGGCGATGCCGTTCCTGGCACAAGGAGGCTCGTCGGTGGTCACCAACTGGGCGATCGTTGCGCTGCTGATCCGGGTGAGCGACAAGGCGCGCAGCAGACTCGGCGTACCCAAGGGCGAGGAGGCGGCCCGATGACCCGGCACATCCGGCACGCCGCCTTCTTCTGCGCCCTGCTGCTGGTCGCGCTGCTCGTGAACGCCACCCGCATCCAGGTCTTCGAGGCCCCGTCCTACGACGACAACATCGCCAACCGGCGCACCACGATCTCCCGTTACGGACAGCCGCGCGGCGACATCCTGGTCGACGGCGCCCCGGTCACCGGATCCCGCGACACCCGAGAGCCCCTCCGCTACGAACGGACGTACACCAACGGCCCGATGTACGCCCCCGTCACCGGCTTCGCCTCGCAGGTGTACGGCACGACCCTCCTGGAGCACACGGAGGACGGTGTCCTGTCGGGCACGGACCCCCTGCTCTCGCCCTTCCCCCTCTGGAACGGCAGCGTCCGCGACCGGTATCCCAGCGGCGACGTGGCCACCACCCTCCGCGCGGCCGCGCAGCGGGCGGCGTACGAGGGCCTCGCGGGCCGCAAGGGCGCGGTGGCGGCCGTCGAGCCGGCGACGGGCCGGATCCTGGCCCTGGTGTCCGCCCCGTCGTACGACCCGTCCGTCCTGTCCGGGAACCGCTCGGCGGTGGCCCGGTCCTGGGCGACGCTGAACCGCGACCCGGACAAGCCGATGCTCAACCGGGCGGTGCGCAAGACGTATCCGCCTGGTTCGACCTTCAAGGTGCTGACGGCGGCCGCGGCCCTGGACTCGGGCGTGGTCGAGGACCTGGACAAGCCGACCGACTCCCCCGCCCCCTACACCCTGCCGGGCACGAGGACCTCCCTCACGAACGAGTCCGAGGGCTGCAAGGACGCCCCGCTGCGGAAAGCGTTCGAGTGGTCGTGCAACACGGTGTTCGCCAAGCTGGGGGTCAAGGTCGGCGTGGACCGGATGGCGGCGACAGCGGAAGCCTTCGGCTTCAACGACGCGAACCTCAAGATCCCGTACTCGGTCGCCGAGAGCACCTTCGACACCACGGTGGACAAGGCACAGCTCGCCCTGTCGTCGATCGGCCAGTACAACACCCGCGCCACACCGCTCCAGATGGCGATGGTCGCGGCGGCCGTGGCGAACGGCGGCCAGGTGCGCTCGCCGTACCTGGTGGAGCGCACGACCCGGGCGGGCGGCTCCACGGTGTCGACGGGCGGTTCACGCCCGGCACGGCAGGCCATGCGCCCGTCGACCGCCGTACTCCTCAAGGAACTCATGGCGGACGTGGTGCGGGAGGGGACCGGCACGAACGCCTGGATTCCCGGCGCGACGGTCGGCGGCAAGACCGGCACGGCCCAGCACGGCCTCGGCAACTCCGGGACGCCGTACGCCTGGTTCGTCTCCTGGGCGAAGGGCGACACCGATCTGGAGCCCAAGGTCGCCGTCGCCGTGGTGGTGGAGGACGCGGACGCGGACCGGGGCGAGATCAGCGGCGGCGGGGACGCGGCCCCGATCGCGCGGGCGGTCATGGAAGCGGTGCTGAACTCCCCCTCGAAGAACAGCCGTTGAAGCGCCACAGGGGCCCAAGCGCTGAGATACCCCTTGGGCCTCTCGTCCGTCCCGACCTGTCGTTCGGTCCATGACGACGACATCAGCCGCCGCGGAAGCCGCCTACGAACTCGCCCAGGTCAACATCGCCCGCCTCAAGGCCCCCTTGGACTCCCCGTAGTTGAAGGACTTCGTCGACAACCTCGACCCGGTGAACGCCGACGCCGAGGCCGCCGACGGCTTCGTCTGGCGCCTGAAGGGCGACTCCGGCGACGCGACCGACGTGAGCGTCTTCGGTGACGAGTGGCTGATCATCAACATGACGGTATGGCGCGACACCGACACGCTGACCGCGTGCATGTACCAGGGCCGCCACCGCGAGATGCTGGCCCGCCGCCGGGTGGGGGTCCCCCCACGCCCTTAAGGCAGTGGGGGAGGTTCGAGCGGGTGCAGGAGGCGATGACGACCCTGTGGTGGGTCCCCAAGGGCCACCGCCCGACGGTCGCGGAGGCCGAGTCCCGCCTTCTCCACCTCCGCACGAACGGCCCGACCCCGTACGCCTTCACCCTGCGCACGTCGTTCCCGCCGCAGGGGGCGGAGCCGGTGCTCGGCGAGGTCCCGGACGGGCTGGGCTGCTCGGCCTAGGGCTCGTCCGCCCCCGCCGCGATCGCCTCCCCCACCTCGGCGACCCGTTCCCGCTCCTCCGCCGCGAACCGCTCCGCGTCCAGCTTCTCGGCGATCTCCTCGTCCTGCGCCATCAGCAAATCCAGATTGGAGTCCCCCATCTCGAAAACACCCATGTCCACATAGGCCCGCTGAAGGCGCGTGCCCCACAGCCCGATGTCCTTCACGCAGGGGACGATGCGGGAAAAGAGCAGCCGCCGGAACAACTGCAAGAACTCCGACCGCTCACTGATCTGCTCCGCCTCGGCCTTCGGAATGCCGAAGTTCTCCAGAACCTCGACACCCCGCAGCCGGTCCCGCATCAGATAGCAGCCCTCGATGACGAACTCCTCACGCTCGCGGAGTTCGGCGTCGCTCAACTGCTTGTAGTAATCCCTCAGCGCCATACGCCCGAAGGCCACATGCCGCGCCTCGTCCTGCATCACATATGCCAGGATCTGCTTGGGCAGGGGCTTGTCGGTGGTGTCCCGGATCATGCCGAAGGCGGCCAGCGCGAGCCCTTCGATCAGCACCTGCATACCGAGATACGGCATGTCCCACCGGCTGTCCCGCAGGGTGTCCCCCAACAGGGACTGGAGATTGTCGTTGATCGGATAGACCATCCCGATCTTCTCGTGCAGAAAGCGGCCATAGATCTCGGCGTGCCGCGCCTCGTCCATCGTCTGGGTCGCCGAATAGAACTTCGCGTCCATGTCGGGCACCGACTCCACGATCCGCGCCGCGCAGATCATCGCGCCCTGCTCACCGTGCAGAAACTGGCTGAACTGCCAGGAGGCGTAGTGCTTCCGCAGCTCGCCCTTCTCCCGCTCGCTCATCTTCGCCCAGTAGGACGTCCCGTACAGGGCCATCGCCTCTTCCGGCGTACCGAGCGCGTCGTACGGATCGACCTCCACGTCCCAGTCGATCCGCAGCTGCCCGTCCCACTGCTTGTCCTTGCCCTTCTGGTACAGGGCCAGAAGCCGCTCGCGGCCGTCGTGGTACTCCCAGCTGAAACGGGCCGCGCCGGCCGCCGGCACCTGCCACTGAGGGTCTCCGGGGTCCTTGGCGTACAGGTCGTATGTCGGCATGCCCCGCAGGCTCACACGCGGTAGACGAGGGGTCAACAAGTCCTGCGCGAGGGATTGACGGGCTTGCTGACAAGCAGTCTCATAAGACCCCGGAAGACGTACCCCCGGTAACAGAGGTGAGGACCGATGACGACCCTGACGGAAGCCGACGCGCTCGACGGGCTGCGTGACGCACTCGGCCTGCTCAAGGACCGCGAACAGGTGGCAGAACGCCTCCTCGCCTCTTCCGCCAAGCACTCCTTCGACCCCGACAGGGAACTGGACTGGGACGCGCCCTTCGAGGAGGGCAAGTGGTTCTGGCCCCCGGAGCTGGTCTCGCTCTACGACACGCCCCTCTGGAAGCGCATGAGCGAGGAACAGCGCATCCTGCTCTCCCAGCACGAGGCCGCCGCGCTCGCCTCCCTGGGCATCTGGTTCGAGATCATCCTCATGCAGCTCCTGGTCCGCCACATCTACGACAAGTCAGCGACCAGCGCCCACGTCCGCTACGCCCTCACCGAGATCGAGGACGAGTGCCGCCACTCCAAGATGTTCGCCCGCCTGATCTCCCACGGTGACACCCCCTGGTACCCCGTGAGCCGCGCACACCAGAACCTCGGCCGCCTCTTCAAGACGATCTCCACGACCCCCGGCTCCTTCACCGCCACCCTCCTCGGCGAGGAGATCCTCGACTGGATGCAGCGCCTGACCTTCCCGGACGAGCGAATACAGCCCCTGATCCGCGGCGTCACCCGCATCCACGTCGTCGAGGAGGCCCGCCACGTCCGGTACGCCCGCGAGGAGCTGCGCCGCCAGATGGTGACGGCCCCGAAGTGGTCCCAGGAGTTCACCCGGGTCACGTCGGGCGAGTTCGCCCGCGTCTTCTCCGTGGCCTTCGTGAACCCCGAGGTCTACACGAACGTCGGCCTCGACAAGCGGGAGGCCATGGCCCAGGTGAAGGCGAGCGGGCATCGACGGGAGGTCATGCAGACCGGGGCGAAGAAGCTGACGGACTTCCTGGACGACATCGGCGTACTGCGCGGGGTGGGCCGGCGCCTGTGGAGGTCGTCGGGTCTGTTGGCGTGAGTGGGGCCGCGCCCCGCGCCTGACAGCCGACGGCACCGCAGCTCCCCAAGGGGCGCGGGGAAGTGCGCGACCAGCCACGTCGGATCCGCAACCGCCGATCACCAGCACCCCTCACGGCGACTAGGCTTCATCCCATGACCGCCGCTCCGGCCTACCGCCGCCTCAGCGTCGAGGAGCGTCGCAGTCAGCTCCTCGACGCCGCGCTGAGACTGTTCGCACACCGCGCCCCCGAGGACGTGTCCCTGGACGACGTGGCAGAGGCAGCCGGAGTCTCCCGCCCCCTGGTGTACCGCTACTTCCCCGGCGGCAAGCAACAGCTCTACGAGGCCGCCCTCCGCTCGGCCGCCGAAGAGCTCCAGCACTGCTTCGACGAACCCCGCGAGGGCCCCCTCCTCCCCCGCCTCTCCCGCGCCCTCGACCGCTACCTCACCTTCGTCGGTGAACACGACACCGGCTTCAGCGCCCTCCTCCAGGGCGGCAGCGTCGTGGAGACGTCCCGCACCACCGCCATAGTGGACGGCGTACGCCGAGCCGCGGCCGAGCACATCCTCAGTCACCTGCGGGTCACCGATCCCGGCCTCCACCTCCGTATGACCGTGCGCATGTGGATCACCGCGGTCGAGGCGGCCTCCCTCATCTGGCTCGACGAGGGCAAGCAGCCGCCCGTGGAGGAACTACGGGACTGGCTGGTCGACCAGTTCGCAGCCGCACTCGCCGTCACCGCGAAGCGGGATCCCCAGACCGCCGCCCTGTCCGAGCAGCTCGCGGCGGATGACTGACACTGGTGCCGTGAAGAGCGAAGACACCCCTTTCGAGGGCGGCCCCATGGACGGCCGCGTCCTGCCCGTGCTCCTGGGCATGACAGGCCACCCGCCCAAGACGTACCGCATCCCCGTGCCCGACCCGCACGGCGGGCCGCCCACGGTCCTCGTCTACCGCCGCGTCCCGCGCACACCGGGCACCCGCGTGGGCCTCTCCCACCGCTGGAAGTACGAGTACGCCCCCGAGGGCGAGCCGAGCCGCCGACTGAACTGGCCGTGGTCCAAGCCAGACACCACGCCGCAGGGCAAGCCACACGACACGAACGAGTGACGGGGCTCCGCCACCCCGCGCACACCTGCCGAGCGAACAGGCCGTCCGCGGCTAAAGCTCGCGGTGCGGAGCAGAAATCCTCTCCGCACCGGAGGTGATGGCATGTCAGGAAGGCTTCTGCGTCTGGCGTCTACGGCTGCGGTCTCGGCCGCCACGGTCCTCGCATCCGTTTCGGTACCGGCACCCGCGATGGCGGCCCCCGACCCGGCCCCCGCCCCCCGGGAGCATTCCGAGCGCTCCACGGCCGCCCTCCTGACGGACCTCCAGCGCCTCTACCGAAAGACCGAACAGGCCACGGAGACCTACAACGCCACCGCGGAGAAGCTGAAGAAACAGCGCACCGAGGTGTCCCGCCTGGACGCCGCCCTGGCCCGCGCCCGCGCCTCCCTGCACGACAGCCGAGGCGCGGCCGGCCGCCTGGCCCGTCAGCAGTACCAGAACACCACCGACATCTCCCCGTACGTACGCCTGCTCCTGGCCCGCGACCCCCAGCACGCCCTGGACCAGGGCCATGTCATCGGCCTGCTGGCACGCGAGCGCGCGGAGGCGGTCGGCCGGCTGACCGGCACGGAACGCAAGGCCGACGAGCTGGCCCACCGGGCCCGCAAGGCCCTCGACACGCAACTCGCCCTGGCCAAACGCCAGAAGAGGGACAGGGACGCCGTGCAGAAGCGCCTCAGGAAGGTCGAGGAACTCCTGGCATCCCTGACCGCCGCCCAGCTCAAGGCCCTGGCCGAATTCGAGAAGACCGACATCGCCAAGGCCCAGCGGGCCTTCATGGCATCCGGCGCCCTGGCCAAGGACGACCACAAGCCCTCCTCCAGGGCGAACCGAGCGATCCGCTACGCCAGGAAGCAGCTGGGAAAGCCGTACAAGTGGGGCGCGGAGGGCCCGAAGTCGTACGACTGCTCAGGGCTGACGTCCGAGGCATGGGCCCACGCCGGCACCCCGATCCCCCGTACGAGCCAGGAGCAGTGGGCGCGGCTCGACCGCATCCCGCTGCCGAAACTGCGCCCGGGAGACCTCGTCGTCTACTTCCCCGACGCCACGCACGTGGCCCTGTACATCGGCAAGGGCAAGGTGATCCAGGCCCCGCGCCCCGGGGAGAAGATCAAGGTCTCCCCGATCGCGTCGAACCCGGTCCTGGGAGCCGTACGCCCGGAGGCACGCGGAAAGGCCGGCCGCTAGGGCCTGTCCGGCGGCCAGCCACCCATCACCCGCGTGAACAACCCTGCGGGTCAATACACCTAGGTGCCGGAGACCTCGGCGAGATACGCACCGGTCTTCTCCGGCTCGTACAAGAAGTTCTCGAAGTCGGCCGGGTCGTTGAACCCGTTGGCGAACCGGTCGGCGACCGGCGGCAGCTGGCCCGCCGCGCCGATGAGGTTGAGGATGTGCTCCGGCGGCGGCGCCAGCATGGCGTTCGTCCACTTGGTCACGTGCTGAGCGGTGGCCCAGTACCGGTCGAACGTGGCGCGCATCCACGCCTCGTCGAACTCCTTGTCCCCGTGCTCGACGATCGAGGCGAGATACGCGGCCGCGCACTTGGACGCCGAGTTGGACCCCTGCCCGGTGATCGGGTCGTTCGCCACGACGACGTCCGCGACGCCCAGCACGAGCCCGCCGCCGGGCAGCCGCCCGACCGGATTGCGCACGGTCGGCGCATACCGCCCGCTGAGGACGCCCCCCGCGTCCGTGAGTTCGGCCTTGGTGGCCCGCGCGTACTCCCACGGGACGTACTTCTCCATGAGTTCCAGGGTCAGGGAGAGGTGTTCCGCCGGGTCCTTCACGCCGTCGAAGACGTCGAGCGGGCCGCCGGGTATGCCCTCCCAGAACAGGATGTCCGCGCGCCCGGAGGTCGTCAGGGTGGGCATGACGAACAGCTCGCCGACACCGGGGACGAGGTTGCAGCGGACGGCCTCCTGGTCCGGGTGCTCCGGACGCGGGCCCAGGCCGTGGACGTACGACACGGCCAGCGCGCGCTGCGGCTCGCTGTACGGGGACCGCTCCGCGTCCCGCCCGAACATCTGGACGAGCTCGCCCTTGCCCGCCGACACCAGCACCAGGTCGTACGTACGGGAGAAGTAGTCGAGGTCGCCGACCGCCGCGCCATGGATGACCAGCTGGCCGCCGCGCTGCGCGAACGTCTCCATCCAGCCGGCCATCTTCACCCGCTGGTCGACCGACTGCGCGAACCCGTCGAGGTGTCCGACCCAGTCGATCGCCCGCGCCGCGGGGCCCTCGCTCCACGAGCCGGGGGCCGCCACCGAGACGCCGAGTCCTTCGATCTTCGGGGCCTGGGACTCCCAGAAGTTCAGCTGGAGATCGCGCTCGTGCTGCAGTGCCGTGTGGAACATGCACTGCGTGGACATGACCCGGCCGGAGCGGATCTCGTCCGCCGTCCGGTTGGACATCAGGGTGACCTCGTACCCGTGCGACTGGAGTCCGAGGGCGATCTGGAGTCCGGACTGGCCGGCTCCGACGACGAGTATCTTCCGCATCCGGGGCTGTTCTCCTACTCGGGGATCTACTCGGGCGTTTCGTCGAGCGCGTGACTGACGAGGCTCAGGAGGGTCTCGATCACCGTGATCCGACGGCGCGCATCCATGATCATTACAGGTATGCGCGCCGGGATCGTCAATGCCTCCCGCACGTCCTCCGGCTCGAAGACCTCACTGTCGTCGAAGTGGTTGACCGCGACGACGTACGGCAGTCCGCAGCTCTCGAAGTAGTCCAGCGCGGGGAAGCAGTCCTTCAGCCGCCGGGTGTCGGCCAGGACGACCGCGCCGATCGCGCCGCGCACCAGGTCGTCCCACATGAACCAGAAGCGCTGCTGGCCCGGCGTACCGAACAGGTACAGCACCAGGTCGTTGTCGAGCGTGATGCGGCCGTAGTCCATGGCCACGGTGGTGGTCAGCTTGCCGGGCGTCGAGGTGAGGTCGTCGGTCCCCTCGCTCGCCTCGGTCATCAGCGCCTCGGTCTGGAGCGGCGTGATCTCCGAGACGGCGGTGACCAGCGTGGTCTTGCCGACGCCGAAGCCACCCGCCACGACTATCTTCGTGGCGATGGGAGCCCGGGTACGGTCCGTCTGCCAGGGCTGTTCGGGCCCCTCGTCGGCGAGGAACGAGTCGGGGCGGGGGGAGACACCGCGAGCGGCGTCAGAGACGACGGAGTCCACTCAGCACCCTTTCCAGCAGCGCGCGTTCCGGCCGGCCCGTGCCGTGGCCGGTTCCGGTGCCGTACACACGGATCCTTCCCTGGTCCGCGAGATCGCTGAGGAGCACGCGGACCACGCCGAGCGGCATCTTCAGCAGCGCGGCGATCTCGGCCACCGTGCGCATACGGCGGCACAGTTCGACGATGGCCCGCATCTCCGGCATCACCCGGGTGGTGAGGGAACCATTCGTCAGTTCCCGGCGCTCCTCGGCGGCCTCCAGCGCCGCCGTGCTGCCGACGAACGTCTCGACGAGGAGGACGTGGCCGAAGCGGGTACGGCCGCCGGTGAGCGAGTAGGGGCGCACGCGGGCGGGCTTGCGGCCGCCGCCGCGGACGGGGAGCTGGGGCCTGTGCTGCGGGGCGTTGCTCATCGGGTACTCCCTGCCGACGCGGCTTCCAGCGACTTCCGTAGCTCGCTGCGGAGTTCGGGGGTGAGGACGTGGCCGGCGCGGCCGACGAAGAGCGCCATGTGGTAGGCCACCACGCTCATGTCGCAGTCCGCGGAGCCGTGCACGCCGAGCAGCGAGCCGTCGCTGATGGACATCACGAACAGGCTGCCCTCCTCCATCGCGATCATCGTGTGCTTCACCCCGCCGAACTGCATCAGCTTGGCGGCGCCGATGGTGAGGCTGCCGATGCCGGAGACGATGGTGGCCAGGTCGGCGGAGGAGCCGCGCGGGCCGGTGGGCTTGCCGGTCCTCGCCTCCCGGGCCTCCGCGTTGCGGGCGTGGTCCGAGGAGAGCAGGAGCAATCCGTCGGAGGAGACCACCGCGACTGACTGGATGCCCGGCACCTCCTCGACCAGATTCGTCAACAACCAGTGCAGGTTGCGGGCTTCACTGCTCAGTCCGAAGGTACTGGGCGCGGTCAACTGCTTGCCTCCTCGACTGTGCCCCCCGTGGCTGCTTCGGATTCTGCTGTCGGGGCCGTGTGCTGGCCCGTGTGTTCGGCGATCTCCGCCTGTACGTCGCGGTGTCCCGCCTCCGCTCCCCTGCGGAAGCCGCCGAGTCTCCTGCGGAGGGCTTCGGCGTCGACGGTGCCGGTCCGCTGGCGCGGGGCCTGGGCGGGGGCGGTGATCTTCGGGGTGCGTTTGGGGAGGCCCTTGTCGGTGAGCGGGTCCTCGTCCGGGGTGCGGGTGTGTTCCGCCTCGGCTGCGCCTTCGGCGGGGTTTTCGTACCCACTCGCACCACCCGTGCGGGCATCGTCGTCGGATGCGGGTGGCCCAGGTGGGGCGCCCTCGCCGTCGGCGGCCGCGGGCTCATGGATTCCCGGTTCACCACTCCCCGGTTCGCCGAGCGCGGGCTCGGCAGCCTCCGACTCGCCGGGCGCCGGCTGTACCGGGATCAGGAGTTCCATCGTGGTCTCGGCCGGGTGCTCGCGCTCCTGCTCGGCCTCGGGTGCGGACGGCCGGCTGTCCTCCGCCGTCTCCCGTACGGCCTTCTCCGCCAGGGCCACCAGGGGGTCGCCGGACTTCGCGCGGCCGTGCAGGACGTTGGAGTTGGCCTCCGCGTCGGCTCCGGGGAGGGAGAAGGCGTGGGTGCCGGTGGAGTGCGGTGAGTCCGACGGGACCGCGGCCGCGGGGGCGGCGGCCAGGAGGCCCTTGGGCAGGACCGCGACCGCCGCGATGCCGCCCTGCTTGTGCTCGCGGAGCTGCACGCGGACGCCGTGGCGGTGGGCGAGGCGGGCCACGACGTACAGGCCGAGGCCCAGGCCGTCGTCGCCCTCCTGGTCGTAGGAGTTCTCGGGGTCGAACTCGGCGAGGCGGGAGTTGAGGCGGGTCAGGCGCTCGCCCGTCATCGCGATGCCCTCGTCCTGGACGGAGAGCATGACCTCGCCGCTCTCCAGCAGCCAGCCGGAGACCTCGACGGGCAGGTCGGGCGGGGAGAACGAGGTCGCGTTCTCCATCAGCTCGGCCAGGAGGTGGGAGAGGTCGTCGGCCGCGAAGCCCGCGACGTGCGCGTGGGGCGGGAGCGCGGCGATGCGGACCCGCTCGTACCGCTCGATCTCGCTGACCGCCGCGCGGACGACGTCGACGAGCGGGACCGGTCCCGCGTGCTGCTGGACATGCTCGGTGCCCGCCAGGACGAGGAGGTTCTCGCTGTGCCGGCGCATGACCGTGGCGAAGTGGTCGAGCTTGAAGAGCGTGGAGAGGCGCTCGGGGTCCTGCTCGCGCTCCTCCAGGCCCTCGATGACGGCGAGCTGGCGTTCGACGAGGCCGAGGGTGCGCAGGGCGAGGTTGACGAAGGTGCTGCCGATGCTGTCCCGCAGGCGGTCCAACTGGGCTGCGGACTCGGCGAGTTCGGCGCGCAGCCCCTCACGGGCGTCGGCCATCTTCTGCCGCTGGCCGACGAGGTGCTTGCGGTCGGACTCCAGGGTGGTGATGCGCTCGTGGAGGGCGACGGTGTGGGCGTGCAGGGCGTTGACGGAGTTGACGACCTGGGCGAACTCGTCCTTGCGGCCGTTGAACTTGACGGGTTCCTCGGCCGCCGGGTCCTCGGCCTCGGCGAGCCGGGCGGAGCCTAGGCGCAGGACGGCGAGGGGCCGGGTGAGGCTGCGGGCCATGCCCGTGGCGACGCCCACGGCGAGCAGCATCAGGGCGCCGAGGATGGCGATACGGATCTCCAGCGCGGTGACGTCGTCGTCGCGCAGCTGCTCCAGGGCCTTGGTGCGGCGGTCGTAGAGGGCGGACTCCACACCGCGCATCAGGTCGACGCGGGCGGAGAGGGCCGCCTCGGCACGCTTGGTGTCGGTGGCCAGATCCCGGTCGGAGAGCGTGGCCTGGTCGGTGAGGGCGGCCAGATAGCGGTCGGCGGTGTTGACCTCGTGTCCGGTGACCGTGGAGTCGTACGAGGTGCGGGCGGTCTTCGGCGCGGTGTCGTGGAAGTCGGCGAGGGCGGCGTCGGAGCGCAGCCGGGCCTGCTGGGCGGCGGCGCTGAGGGCGGCGCGCTGCTTGGCGTCGGCGTCCGAGGAGGTCTCTCGGGTGCTCGCGATGCCGGTGACCGGGTCGACGACGGTCTCGGTGGTGGTCGGCACGCTGAGGGCGGCGAGCACCAGCCCGCGGGCGGCGGCGGCCTGCTGTACGGCGGAGTCCAGCTCGGCGAGCGCGTAGGCGCCGGCGCCCGCGCGGGGCGGCGTCTGTGCGGCCAGGCGCTCGGCGAGCCGGTGGAGTTCGGTGATGGTGGCCGAGTAGGCGGTGTGCGCTTCCAGCGCGCTGCTCTGGCCGGTGAGCGCGGCCCTGCGCAGGGCCGCGATGCCGTCGAGGTCGTCGCGCAGCGAGGCGGGCGCGTCGGTGTCGGCGCGCAGTTCCTCGACCTGCCGGTCGACGCGGACGCTGCGCTGCTCGCTGGGCGCCTTGGACTTGGGGCGGCCGGCGGCGATGTACGAGGTGACCTCGTCGCGCTCGTCGGCGAGGGAGTGGGCGAGGGTGAGCGCGTTCTCGGTCTGCTCGGCGAGCGTCACCAGTTCCTGGGAGTCGTGCAGTTGCCCGGAGGCGGCGACGACGGAGGGGACGCCGGCGCCGGCGATGGCGGCGGCCACGACGGCCACGGCGACGATCAGCCGGTTCCGTACGTGTGTCGGACGCCCCTTGCCGGCGGGTGCGGCGTCGCCGGTGGTGCCGGTCGTGGCAGCGGGAGCGGGCTGCGCGCCCCCCGTGGAGGGCGTCTGCTTGCCTGAGCGACGTGGCCGCATCTTCTGCACCGGTGCTCGCATTCCTGACTCGTGATACCCATGGGTCCGGATGACGCTCCGTCAACTACCGCCGACCTTGCGTACACCCCTCCCCCAAGCTCTCGACTTCGCTCGAGCAGGGGGTGTCCTCACCGGTCCCCGACCCTCCCAGTGCCGGTGGGCAACGGCCGCGCATCACCTGACCCGCCACCCGAAGGAGTGAACCCCGGAGGGGAGTTGGCGGGCAAGTTCCTCCGGCGCGTGCACGCCCCTTGCCCGGCGGGCCGGTTGGACGTCTGCGGCGGGCGGTGGCAGGATTCGCCGCCACGCGTTCCCGGAGTGCTTCATTCCACCCCAAATCAGACGCCTGACCTGCGCGGCCGCGCCCATACGGCAGCCGATGCGACCCGTTCGTGAACCTTGTGAAGGGCTCGTGCAGACTGGCTGGATGCGAACAGAGCTTGTTTCGGAGCCCGGTGACCCGGCCCGCCCCAACGAGGACTTCGCGAGTGTCGGCCTTCCCGCCTCGGGACAGGGCGGCGTACTGGTGGTCCTGGACGGAGTGACCCCACCGAGGGGTGAGACGGGCTGTCTGCATTCGGTCCCCTGGTTCACCGCACGGCTCGGCGGAGCCCTGACCGAACTGACCGTTTCACTCCCCGATGTTCCCCTCGCCGACGCGCTGAGTGACGCTCTCACGCGTACCGCCGAGGCCCATGCACAAACCTGTGACCTTTCTCACCCACGCACCCCACAGGCAACGGTGGTTCTGGCCCGCTGGTCGGCGGCGACGGTGGAGTACCTGATCCTCTCCGACTCGGCCCTTCTGCTGGAGTCGCCCGACGGCACGATCACTCCGCTCCTGGACGACCGGCTGGCCCGCCTCCCGCGTGCGTCGCTGGCCACGGACGCCCTGATCGACGCCCACATCCGCAACAAGGAGGGCGGCTTCTTCACGGCCGCCGCGGATCCGTCGGTGGCGGCGCGGGCGGTGACGGGGGTGCTGCCGCGCGGGGAGGTCCGGGCGCTGGCGGCGCTGACGGACGGGGCGACGCGGTGGGTGGAGAAGTTCCGGGAGGGGGACTGGGGGGACTGCTTCACCTTCGTACGGAAGGAGGGGGCGCGGGGGCTGGTGGACCGGGTACGGACGCTGGAGCGGGCCGACGCGGAGGATCGGACGTATCTGGGGCGGAGCAAGACGCACGACGACGCGACGGTGGTGTACGTGGAGTGCTGAGCGGCGGGGTCGCGGACGACGACCGGCGCGGCGCGGTCGCCCCCACGCTCCGGGCGCTCCGCGGACCTGCGCCTTCGGCTTCTCCCTACTTCTCCATCCCGCGGTTCAGCTGGTTCAGCAGCCGGGCCAGCTCCGCGACCTCGCGCGGGTCCCAGTGGGAGAGCTGCTCGACATAGCGCGCCCGCCGCGCCTCGCGCACCTTGGCGACCCGGCCCCGTCCCTCCTCCGTGAGGTGCACCAGCCACGCCCGTCCGTCGGCGGGGTCGGGCTCGCGGGCGACCAGGCCCAGATCCTCCAGGGCGCGCAGCTGGCGGGACATCGTGGCCTTGCCGACGCCGATGTAGGCCGCGAGTTCGGTGGCCCGCAGCCGCGTGGACTCATCCAGGCGGACCAGCAGGCCGTACGCCGCCGACTCCAGGTCCGGATGGACCTGGCGGGCCATCTCGCCCTGCTTGGCCCGGGCGCGCCGGAACAGGACCGTCAACTCGCGCTCCAGATCGAGGAACTCGGGCCGGCCCAGTCCGCCACCTGACGCTCCCTCGGAGGGGGCACCCCCGGACCCGACTCCCCGTCCGTCCCCGTTTCCGTCTTCCCGCACGTCAGCCCCTGCCTCGAATTTCCCGGTCCGGAAAGTTTCCGCCGACCGCCGTCATTGCCGCAGCTCCGTCAGTATTTCGCAGGCTCAGACCAACGGCAGCCTCCGGACCCCCTTCCACCTGCCCTTCTGTGTGCCTAGGTTCTGTGACCGGACGCGCCTGTGGCATGCCCACGCCATCACTACGGCTGTCGCGGCGCGCGTTTCCCCAACGAGCGTCACCGAGCCCGCGGAGGCACGCTATGCCCGTGCACAGATCCGAACCGCCCCGCCCCCGGCGCCCGCACCTCGCCGGGCTCCTGCTCACCGCCGTCCTCTCTCTCCTGCTCGCCACCCACCCCTCCCCCGCCTTCGCCGACGACCCCCCGCCGGTCGGCGAAACCCCGCCCCGGGGCTCCGCCCACATGGGCATGGGCGTCCTGGCCCATGACGGCACGGACGGCGTCCCCGACGCCGACCTGGCCGCCGAGACGGAAGGCGTCGACGTCTCCAGCCACCAGGGGGACGTCGCCTGGCCGACCCTGTGGGACAGCGGAGTGAAGTGGGCCTACGTGAAGGCCACCGAGGGGACCTACTACACCAACCCCTACTTCACCCAGCAGTACAACGGCTCCTACGACGCCGGCATGATCCGCGGCGCCTACCACTTCGCCACCCCGGACACCACCAATGGCGCAACCCAGGCCGACTACTTCGTCGACCACGGCGGCGGCTGGTCCCGCGACGGCAAGACCCTGCCGGGCGCCCTCGACATCGAGTGGAACCCGTACGGGGACGCCTGTTACGGCAAGACGCCGAGTGCGATGGTCACCTGGATCCGCGACTTCCTGACCCGGTACAAGGCCCGTACCGGCCGCGACGCCGTCATCTACACGGCCACCAGCTGGTGGAAGCAGTGCACGGGCAACCACAGCGGCTTCGCCTCCGCCAACCCGCTGTGGATCGCCCGGTACGCCTCGGCCGTGGGCGAGCTACCGGCGGGCTGGAGTTACTACACCGCCTGGCAGTACACCTCCTCCGGCCCGACCGTCGGCGACCACAACCGCTTCAACGGGGCGCTCGACAGGGTCGTGGCGCTCGCCAACGGCTGATGCGGCGAAGGCCCGGGCCTCCCTCACGGGACCCGGGCCTTGCCCCTCCGGACCCCGTGGGCGGAGCCCGCTGAGGACCACGTCGTCACGCCGCGACCGGAACCTCCGGCGCCGCGTCGGCGGTGGCCGGCGACAGGGCCAGTTCCAGGACCTGGCGGACATCCGTCACGGCGTGGACGTCGAGCTTGTCCAGCACCTCGGCGGGGACGTCGTCCAGGTCGGGCTCGTTGCGCTTGGGGATGACGACGGTCGTGACGCCCGCCCGGTGGGCCGCCAGCAGCTTCTGCTTCACGCCGCCGATGGGCAGGACCCGGCCGGTCAGGGAGACCTCGCCCGTCATCGCCACGTCCGTGCGGACCAGACGGCCCGACAGCAGCGAGGCCAGCGCGGTCGTCATCGTGACGCCCGCGCTCGGACCGTCCTTCGGCACCGCACCCGCCGGGAAGTGGATGTGCACGCCCCGGTCCTTCAGGTCGGCGACGGGCAGCTCCAGCTCGGCGCCGTGCGAGCGGAGGAAGGACAGGGCGATCTGTGCGCTCTCCTTCATCACGTCACCCAGTTGGCCGGTCAGGGTCAGACCTGCCGCGCCCGTCTCCGGGTCGGCCAGCGACGCCTCCACGAACAGCACGTCGCCACCCGCGCCGGTCACCGCGAGGCCCGTCGCCACGCCCGGCACGGCCGTACGGCGCTCCGCCGGGTCCTGGGCGGACTCGGGCACATGGTGCGGTCGGCCGATCAGGCCGCGCAGGTCGCCGTCCGTGATGGTGAACGGCAGCTCCCGCTCGCCCAGTTCATGCTGGGCCGCGACCTTGCGCAGGAGCCGCCCGATCGACCGCTCCAGCGTGCGGACACCCGCCTCGCGCGTGTACTCGCCGGCGAGCTTGCGCAGCGCGCTCTCGTCGAGCGTCACCTCGTCCTTCGCCAGCCCCGCCCGCTCCAGCTGACGCGGGAGCAGGTGGTCGCGGGCGATGACGACCTTCTCGTCCTCGGTGTAGCCGTCGAGGCGGACCAGCTCCATACGGTCGAGGAGGGCCTCCGGGATGGCTTCCAGGACGTTGGCGGTGGCGAGGAAGACGACGTCCGACAGGTCCAGTTCCACTTCCAGGTAGTGGTCGCGGAAGGTGTGGTTCTGGGCCGGGTCCAGGACCTCCAGCAGGGCCGCCGCCGGGTCGCCCCGGAAATCGGACCCCACCTTGTCGATCTCGTCGAGGAGGACGACCGGGTTCATCGAACCGGCCTCCTTGATCGCGCGCACGATCCGGCCGGGCAGCGCGCCGACGTACGTACGGCGGTGGCCGCGGATCTCGGCCTCGTCGCGGACGCCGCCGAGGGCGACCCGGACGAACTTCCGGCCCATGGCGTGCGCCACCGACTCGCCGAGTGAGGTCTTGCCGACGCCGGGCGGGCCGACGAGCGCGAGCACGGCACCGCCGCGCCGCCCGCCGACGACACCGAGGCCCCGGTCCGTACGACGCTTGCGCACCGCCAGGTACTCGGTGATGCGCTCCTTCACGTCCTCCAGGCCCGCGTGCTCGGCGTCCAGCACGCCCTTGGCGCCCTGGATGTCGTACGCGTCCTCGGTCCGCTCGTTCCAGGGGAGTTCGAGGACGGTGTCGAGCCACGTCCGGATCCACGATCCCTCGGGCGACTGGTCGCTGGACCGCTCCAGCTTGTCGACCTCCTTGAGCGCCGCTTCCCGCACCTTCTCGGGCAGGTCGGCGGCCTCCACGCGGGCGCGGTAGTCGTCGGACTCCTCGCCGTCCTGCTCGCCGTTCAGCTCGCGCAGCTCCTTGCGGACGGCCTCCAGCTGACGGCGCAGCAGGAACTCGCGCTGCTGCTTGTCGACGCCTTCCTGGACGTCCTTGGCGATGGTCTCGGCGACGTCCTGCTCGGCGAGGTGGTCGCGCAGTTGCTGGGTGGCGAGCTTGAGGCGGGTGACCGGGTCGGCGGTCTCCAGGAGCTCCACCTTCTGCTCGGTGCTCAGGAAGGGCGAGTAACCGGAGTTGTCGGCGAGGGCGGACACGTCGTCGATGGCCTGGACGCGGTCGACGACCTGCCAGGCGCCGCGCTTGCGCAGCCAGGCGGTGGCGAGGGCCTTGTACTCCTTCACCAGTTCGGCGACCTGTCCGGGCAGCGGCTCGGGCACGCTCTCGTCGACCCGGGCGCCCTCGACCCAGAGTGCGGCACCCGGTCCGGTCGTCCCGGCGCCGATCCGCACACGGCCGCGACCGCGGATCAGGGCGCCCGGGTCGCCGTCGGCCAGCCGGCCGACCTGCTCGACGGTGCCGAGCACACCGGTGCTCGCGTACGTCCCGTCGATGCGCGGCACCAGGAGCACCTTGGGCTTTCCGGGTTGCGAACGGGCGGCCGCCTGGGCGGCCTCCACCGCGGCGCGTACGTCGGCGTCGTTCAAGTCCAGCGGGACCACCATCCCGGGCAGCACGACCTCGTCGTCGAGGGGCAGCACGGGAAGGGTGAGCGGTGTGGACGTCGAAGCCATGATCTCCCCTTAGGCAGTCAAGTTGAGTTATGCCGACTCAATGCACGGGGGAGCCCGAATGTTCCCGGGGCCTCGTTCGCTGTGAGCGATCAGCTGCCGCACACACGGTGACCTCGCCTTTCGTGAATAAACGGTTGCCGGGCCCCGATCCTTCCCGCACCGTCTCCCCGTGACAGAGACCGAGACAGAGACAGAGAGCCTCCTCGCGGCCTACGACGACCAGATGCGCGGCGCGCCCCCGACTCCGCCCGCCGGCGTGACGTACGAAAAGGACGGCCCGCTGCTGCGGATCGTCGGCGGGTTCCGGGGCCTCGTCAGCGGCCCGCGCTCCCTCGGTGTGCGCGGCGCCGAGCTGGACCGGCTCATCGCGCGGCAGCGCGACTTCTTCGCGGCGCGCGGCGAGGCGGTGGAGTGGAAGACCCGCTCCCACGACGACCCGGCCGACCTCACCGACCGGCTGCGCGAGGCGGGCTTCGTGCCCGAGGACCGGGAGACGGTCCTGGTCGGACGCGCCGCCGACATGGCCGTACGGCAGCCGCTCCTTCCCGAGGGCGTGACGCTGCGCCGCGTCACGGCGGACGCGGACATGCGCCGGATCGCCGCGATGGAGTCGGTCGTGTGGGGCCAGGACTGGAGTTGGCTCGCCGACGACCTGATCGGCCGGGTCGCCTCGGCCCCGGACGAGATCTCCGTCCATGTCGCCGAGGCGGACGGCGAGGTCGTCTCGGCCGCGTGGCTGGTGTTCCGGGCGGGGACCGCGTTCGCGAGCCTGTGGGGCGGGTCAACTCTGGCCGAATGGCGGGGCCGTGGCATCTATCGCGCGCTGGTCGCCACCCGCGCCGCCCTCGCCACAGCCCGCGGCGTCACCTACCTCCACGTCGACGCGTCCGACGACAGCGCGCCCATCCTGCGGCGGCTGGGCTTCGAGGCGGTGACGACGACCACCCCGTACGTGTGGTCACCCCGGGCCGACTGAGCCCTGCCGCGTGTGCGCGGCGCGCCACCGCCGTACCAGCGGCCACATCGCGATCCCGATGACCAGGGAGATCAGATGCCCCCAATTGGTCAGCGGGTCCGCGAAGTTCAGCAGGTCCACGACCAGCATCCCGCCGAACAGGACCAGCAACGGCCACCGCAGCCACGGCCGCAGCAGCCCGGCCAGCGCACCGGTACCGGCGGCGACGCCGAAGCTGATGCCGTAGTCGAGGCGGTGCAGGGAACTGTCGGGGAGGTGTCCGACCAGCACCGCGAGACCCACCGGGACCTCGGTCGCGAGGGTGGCCAGGACGTGTCCGCCCAGGAAGACAACGGCCGTGCGCGCGCCGCCGATCCGCCGCTCGAGGGCGGTGAGCACGAGCAGGAAGCCGAGCGTGTACGACCCCAGGAATTCGCCCGCGACCCACAACGCGCTGGCGAGCAGCACCAGCACGGGCGTCCGCACGAGGTGCGCGACATCGGTGCTGGAGCCCTGGTGCAGGGCGTGGACGAGGTCGGGGTCCGCGTACGTGGTGATGAGCGAGGTGACGACCAGTACGGCGGCGTAGCCGAAGGTGAACGGCGTACCGGTGGGGGTGGGGAGCAGGCGCCAGGGACGGAAGGCACGGGTTCCGGACGCGGCGGCCCGGCTCGTCGCGGCCTCGGTGAGGACCGGGGGCAAGGGCCGCGGCGCGAGCACCGTGGCGGCGCCCAGCGGTCCGCGCTGCCGCGGCATCCCGTCCAGCAGCTCGGCCACCTCGGGCGCCGGAGTCGAGCCCTTCACACCACCGACCGCGGTCCGTTCCAAGGTGAGGCGCTCCTTCCGTTTCCCCCACCCTCGGACCGCCACCCCGCCGCGTCTGTGATGAGCGCCACACTGGAGCCGATTCTCAGCAACCTCTCAAGAACTTCTCGCGTCTTCACAGGGTTTCGTCTGGCGTAAATCCCTCGGCCGCCCCGGCCCGGACCTGCCAGGATGGCCGGATGCCCACTTCGTACGACATCCCCGAAGTCCTGGACCGTCGTGAGGGCCCGCACGGCGAGATCGTGCTGCGGCGGCACGGAGAGCTGCTCCAGATCATCGCGAACGGCTGCTTCCTGATGGACACCTCCGACGGGCGCTCGGAGCGGCTGCTGGTCGACGCGGCGCTCGGCGCGCTGGACGGGCGGCCTGCGCCGAAGGTGCTGATCGGCGGGCTCGGCGTCGGGTTCTCGCTCGCACACGCCGCCGCCGATCCGCGCCCGGGACGGATCGCCGTCGTGGAGCGTGAACGCGCGATTATCGACTGGCATCTCGACGGCCCGTTGTCCGACTTCTCCGCCTCGGCCCTCGCCGATCCGCGCACCGAGATTCTGGAAACGGATCTGGTGGCGTACGTACATGAGACATCCGCCACGTATGACGCCCTGTGCCTCGACATCGACAACGGCCCCGGCTGGACGGTCACCGAGGGCAACGACAGCCTGTACTCACCGGCCGGACTGGCGGGCTGCGCAAGGGTGTTGAGGCCCGGTGGGGTGCTTGCCGTATGGTCCGCCCAGCCGTCTCCGGAATTCGAAGAAACCTTGTGTAATGCCGGATTCCAACAGGTGCGTACCGAAGAGATCCCCGTTGCCCGGGGCGTTCCGGACGTCGTACACCTCGCCGTACGACCTGGATAGCCGTGGCACGGTGACTCCCCGTACTCTGCTCACCTGACGCGGATCATTCAAGCGTCAATCGCAAGCATGCGCAGGCACAGCCAGTTAGCGGGATCACCCCCACGGATTCCGGAAAGCAACTTTGGGGCGGGCGATGGAGCAGACACACACCTCCCACAACGGCACGGCGGCGACCCCTGGTGCACAGCGCCGGGTCCTCGTGGTCGAGGACGATCCGACCATCGTGGACGCCATCGCGGCCCGTCTGCGCGCCGAGGGCTTCCTCGTGCAGACCGCGGGCGACGGTCCGGCGGCGGTCGACACGGCGGAAGCCTGGCAGCCCGACCTGCTGATCCTCGACATCATGCTGCCGGGCTTCGACGGCCTGGAGGTATGCCGCCGGGTGCAGGCCCAGCGGCCGGTACCGGTGCTGATGCTGACCGCGCGCGACGACGAGACCGACATGCTGGTCGGGCTCGGGGTCGGCGCCGACGACTACATGACCAAGCCGTTCTCGATGCGGGAGCTGGCGGCGCGCGTGCACGTCCTGCTGCGCCGCGTCGAGCGGGCCGCGCTGGCCGCCACGACTCCGAGGTCGGGCATCCTGCGCCTCGGCGAGCTGGAGATCGACCACGCGCAGCGGCGGGTGCGGGTGCGCAGTGAGGACGTTCACCTCACCCCCACCGAGTTCGACCTCCTGGTGTGCCTGGCGAACACCCCGCGCGCGGTGCTCTCGCGTGAGCAGCTCCTCGCCGAGGTGTGGGACTGGGCCGACGCCTCCGGCACCCGGACCGTCGACAGCCACATCAAGGCGCTGCGCCGGAAGATCGGCGCCGAGCGGATCCGCACGGTGCACGGCGTGGGCTACGCCCTGGAGACCCCGACGCCATGAGCGACGGGCCGGCGCGGAGAGGCCCCGGGGAGCCCTGGGGCGGCCTGAGTCCGTTCTCGATCAAGACCAAGCTGGGCGCGCTGGTCATCATCGCGGTGCTGATCACCACCGGCCTGTCGATGATCGCCGTGCGCACCCAGACGGAGCTGCGCTTCATCACGGTCTTCTCGATGATCGCCACACTGCTCATTACGCAGTTCGTCGCCCATTCGCTCACCGCGCCACTGGACGAGATGAACGCGGTGGCCCGCTCCATCTCCCACGGCGACTACACGCGCCGGGTGCGCGACAACCGCCGCGACGAGCTGGGCGACCTGGCCGGGACGATCAACCTCATGGCCGACGAGCTGGAGGCCCAGGACCAGCAGCGCAAAGAGCTGGTGGCGAACGTCTCGCACGAGCTGCGCACGCCGATCGCGGGCCTGCGGGCGGTCCTGGAGAACGTCGTCGACGGCATCGCCGAGGCCGACCCCGAGACGATGCGCACGGCACTGAAGCAGACCGAGCGCCTCGGCCGGCTCGTGGAGACCCTCCTCGACCTGTCCCGGCTGGACAACGGCGTCGTACCGCTGCGGCTGCGGCGCTTCGAGGTGTGGCCGTACCTGTCCGGGGTGCTGAAGGAGGCCAACATGGTCTCCACCGCGCGCGGTGGCATGGCCTCGGGCTCCGGCAGCCACACCCGTACGGACGTCCATCTGCACCTCGACGTCTCCCCGCCGGAGCTGACCGCGCACGCCGACCCCGAGCGCATCCACCAGGTCGTCGCCAACCTCATCGACAACGCGATCAAGCACAGCCCGCCGCACGGCCGCGTGACGGTCAAGGCGCGGCGTGGCGCTCACCCGGAGTCGCTGGTGCTGGAGGTCCTGGACGAGGGGCCGGGCATTCCGCGGTCGGACTGGCACCGGGTCTTCGAGCGGTTCAACCGGGGCGCCGTGAGCCGGCCGCACGGACCGGGCAGCGACGGCGGTACGGGGCTGGGGCTGGCGATCGCGCGCTGGGCCGTCGATCTGCACGGCGGCCGGATCGGAGTGGCCGAATCCGAGCGGGGTTGCCGGATTCTTGTCACACTCCCAGGGCAGCCATCCGTACCAAGTTGACGTAAAGTTCGAAGCGGAGCACCAAGATCCACGTCTGTCCTGGCTGACGGACACGTGTGATCAGGTAGAGCCCCGCGCCGTCGGCGCGCCGGGCGCCGGTCGGGCCTTCCCAGATGAAGCGGAACCACGCTTGTTTCCCGCCATTTCCAGGCCCGAAACACGCTTTCCGATGTGACTTACGCGACGATGACCTTGCTCAGCCTGACCTTCCCGGCCATGGGGGCGTAGCCTTAATTCCCGCTGTCCATCACCTTGTGAAGCGGAAGAGGGCGGTTGCCGCCGTGTCGCCACAGTCCCCCAGTAACTCGAGCATCTCGACCGACGACCAAGCGGGCAAGAACCCCGCTGCCGCGTTCGGTCCGAACGAGTGGCTCGTCGACGAGATCTATCAGCAGTACCTCCAGGACCCCAATTCGGTAGACCGAGCCTGGTGGGACTTCTTCGCCGACTACAAGCCGGGAGCGCCCGCCGCCTCGGCTCCGGCGGGTACCGCGGCCGCGGGGGCCGCGGGGACCACCACCACTGCTCCGGCCGCACCGGCCGCTCCGGCCACCCCGTCGGTCCCCGCGCCGGCCCCGGCGGCTCCGAAGCCCGCGGCCGCCGCGCCCGCGGCTCCGGCCGCTCCGGCTCCGGCCGCGGCGAAGCCCGCCGCGCCCGCGCCGGCCGCGAAGCCCGCTCAGCCGAAGAAGGCCGAGCCCGCCACCGCGACCGCCGACGGTCCCGAGCTGGTGACGCTGCGCGGCCCCGCCGCCGCGGTCGCGAAGAACATGAACGCCTCGCTGGAGGTGCCCACGGCCACGTCCGTGCGCGCGGTCCCGGTGAAGCTGCTCTTCGACAACCGCATCGTCATCAACAACCACCTGAAGCGCGCCCGGGGCGGGAAGATCTCCTTCACGCACCTGATCGGCTACGCGATGGTGCAGGCCATCAAGGCCATGCCGTCGATGAACTACTCCTTCGCGGAGAAGGACGGCAAGCCGACCCTGGTCAAGCCGGAGCACATCAACTTCGGCCTCGCCATCGACCTGGTCAAGCCCAACGGCGACCGCCAGCTCGTGGTCGCGGGCATCAAGAAGGCCGAGACCCTGAACTTCTTCGAGTTCTGGCAGGCCTACGAGGACATCGTCCGCCGCGCCCGCGACGGCAAGCTGGGCATGGACGACTTCACCGGCGTGACGGTCTCCCTGACCAACCCCGGCGGCCTCGGCACCGTCCACTCCGTGCCGCGTCTGATGCCCGGCCAGTCGGTGATCATGGGCGTCGGCTCCATGGACTACCCGGCGGAGTTCCAGGGCACGTCCCAGGACACCCTGAACAAGCTCGGCATCTCGAAGGTCATGACGCTCACGTCGACCTACGACCACCGGGTCATCCAGGGCGCCGCCTCCGGCGAGTTCCTGCGGATCGTCGCGAACCTCCTCCTCGGCGAGAACGGCTTCTACGACGACATCTTCGAGGCGCTGCGCATCCCCTACGAGCCGGTCCGCTGGCTCAAGGACATCGACGCCTCGCACGACGACGACGTCACCAAGGCCGCCCGTGTCTTCGAGCTGATCCACTCCTACCGCGTCCGCGGCCACGTCATGGCCGACACCGACCCGCTGGAGTACCAGCAGCGCAAGCACCCCGACCTGGACATCACCGAGCACGGCCTCACCCTGTGGGACCTGGAGCGCGAGTTCGCCGTCGGCGGCTTCGCCGGCAAGTCCCTGATGAAGCTGCGGGACATCCTCGGTGTGCTGCGCGACTCGTACTGCCGCACCACCGGCGTCGAGTTCATGCACATCCAGGACCCCAAGCAGCGCCGGTGGATCCAGGACCGCATCGAGCGCGCGCACACCAAGCCGGAGCGCGAGGAGCAGCTGCGCATCCTGCGCCGGCTGAACGCGGCGGAGGCCTTCGAGACCTTCCTGCAGACGAAGTACGTCGGCCAGAAGCGCTTCTCCCTGGAGGGCGGCGAGTCCGTCATCCCGCTGCTGGACGCGGTCATCGACAGCGCCGCCGAGTCCCGCCTGGACGAGGTCGTCATCGGCATGGCCCACCGCGGCCGCCTGAACGTCCTCGCCAACATCGTCGGCAAGTCGTACGCCCAGATCTTCCGCGAGTTCGAGGGCAACCTCGACCCGAAGTCGATGCACGGCTCCGGTGACGTGAAGTACCACCTGGGCGCCGAGGGCACCTTCACCGGTCTCGACGGCGAGCAGATCAAGGTCTCCCTGGTCGCGAACCCCTCGCACCTGGAGGCGGTGGACCCGGTCCTGGAGGGCGTCGCCCGCGCCAAGCAGGACATCATCAACAAGGGCGGCACGGACTTCACGGTCCTGCCGGTGGCGATCCACGGCGACGCGGCCTTCGCGGGCCAGGGCGTGGTGGCCGAGACCTTGAACATGTCGCAGCTGCGCGGCTACCGCACCGGCGGCACGGTCCACATCGTCATCAACAACCAGGTCGGCTTCACGGCGGCTCCCGAGTCGTCGCGCTCCTCCATGTACGCCACCGACGTGGCCCGCATGATCGAGGCGCCGATCTTCCACGTGAACGGCGACGACCCCGAGGCGGTCGTCCGCGTTGCCCGTCTGGCCTTCGAGTTCCGCCAGGCGTTCAACAAGGACGTCGTGATCGACCTCATCTGCTACCGCCGCCGCGGTCACAACGAGACCGACAACCCGGCCTTCACCCAGCCGCTGATGTACGACCTGATCGACCGCAAGCGCTCGGTGCGCAAGCTGTACACCGAGTCCCTCATCGGTCGCGGCGACATCACCCTGGAAGAGGCCGAGCAGGCGCTGCAGGACTACCAGGGCCAGTTGGAGAAGGTCTTCACGGAGGTCCGTGAGGCCATCTCGCAGCCGGCCGCGGCCGAGCCGGCGGAGCCGCAGGCCGAGTTCCCGGTGGCCGTCAACACCGCGGTCACCTCGGAGGTCGTCAAGCGGATCGCCGAGTCCCAGGTCAACATCCCCGACCACATCACCGTTCACCCGCGTCTGCTGCCGCAGCTCCAGCGCCGGGCGTCCATGGTCGAGGACGGCACCATCGACTGGGGCATGGGCGAGACGCTCGCCGTCGGCTCCCTCCTCCTGGAAGGCGTGCCGATCCGCCTCGCGGGCCAGGACTCGCAGCGCGGTACGTTCGGCCAGCGTCACGCGGTGCTGATCGACCGCGAGACGGGCGAGGAGTTCACGCCGCTGATGTACCTCGGCGAGGACCAGGCGCGTTACAACGTCTACAACTCCCTCCTCTCCGAGTACGCCGCGATGGGCTTCGAGTACGGCTACTCGCTGGCGCGTCCCGACGCCCTGGTGATGTGGGAGGCCCAGTTCGGCGACTTCGTCAACGGCGCCCAGACGGTCGTGGACGAGTTCATCTCGTCGGCCGAGCAGAAGTGGGCGCAGACCTCCGGCGTCGTCCTGCTGCTGCCGCACGGCTACGAGGGCCAGGGCCCGGACCACTCGTCCGCCCGCCCGGAGCGTTTCCTCCAGCTGTGCGCGCAGAACAACATGACGGTCGCCATGCCGACCCTGCCGTCGAACTACTTCCACCTCCTGCGGTGGCAGGTGCACAACCCGCACCACAAGCCGCTGGTCGTCTTCACCCCGAAGTCGATGCTGCGCCTGAAGGCCGCTGCCTCGAAGGCGGAGGAGTTCACGACGGGCCAGTTCCAGCCGGTCATCGGCGACGCGTCGGTCGACCCGGCCGCCGTCAAGAAGGTCGTCTTCTGCGCCGGCAAGGTCTACTACGACCTGGACGCCGAGCGGAAGAAGCGCGGCGTCACGGACACGGCGATCATCCGCATCGAGCGCCTGTACCCGCTGCCGGGTGCCGAGCTCCAGGCCGAGATCGCCAAGTACCCGAACGCCGAGAAGTACCTGTGGGCCCAGGAGGAGCCGGCGAACCAGGGTGCGTGGCCGTTCATCGCGCTCAACCTGATCGACCACCTGGACCTGGCGGTCGGCGCCGAGGTCCCGCACGGCGAGCGCCTGCGCCGGATCTCCCGTCCGCACGGCTCGTCCCCGGCGGTGGGTTCGGCCAAGCGCCACCAGGCCGAGCAGGAGCAGCTGGTGCGTGAGGTGTTCGAGGCGTAAGCCTCCGGCGGTTCAGCCGAATCTCAGGGCCCGGTGCCGAGTTCTTGCTCGGTGCCGGGCCCTTTCGCCTGCCCAGGGGGGTGGTTGGGGGGCGTACGCGACTGCAGGTTCGTCGTGGCTGGTCGCGCGCACGCGGCGGAGCCGCAAATCGACACAGCCCCGCGCCCCTTGGGGAACTGCGGTGCCGTTAGCTGATCAGAGCCCCGGATCACCTTCGACCTGGCCAATCGGTTCGCCTTCCACCTCCGGTCAGATCGGTTGAGGCTCGAAGTCCCAGTACGGGCGCTGCCGTTCGAGGATGTGGCGGGTCTGCGGGTGGTCGGCGCCGAGCCGTGACGTCAGACGGGCCACGGTGTCCCGGTGCAGCGCCTCGGACTCCTCCCGCTCGCCCAGTTCGGCCAGGTCCAGTGCGAGCCCGGCCCGCAGGCTGATGGTGAGCACATGCGCGTCGCCCAGGACGCGCGCGGAACGGTCGGCGGTCTCCCGGCCCAGCGCTGCCGCCGCCTCGATCTCTCCTACGCCGGCCAGCGCGGCGACCTCGTTCTTGGCGCAGCCGATGGCCCACGGGTGGTCCCGGCCCACCGCCCGCCGCATCTGCGGCGCGGTCTGCCGGGACAGCGCCAGCGCGGCCCGGTGCTCGCCCATGTCCCGCATGACGGTGGCGACGTTGTCCCGCGCGCCGATCGCGTACGGGTGGCGGTCGCCGAGCTGGGCGGCGTACTGGGTGGCGGTGGCCTCGGCCAGGCCCCTGGCCTCCTCCGTGAGCTCCAGGTCGCGCAGCAGCATCGCGTAGTCGCAGGACGCCATCAGCGTCTCGGGGTGCGTCGGGCCACGGCGGCGGATCAGCTTCTCGCGGACGCCGCGCAGCATGGCGTGCGCGAACTGGAGGTCTCCGACCCGGCGGGCGCACAGCGCGAGGTTGTGCTCGGCGAGCAGGGTCTGGCTGTGGGTGCGGTCCAGGACCTGGCCGTGGACACGGGAGTTGTGGCCCTGGATGGTCAGCGCCTCGCGGTAGCTGCCGAGCAGGCGCAGCATCCAGGCGGTGCGCAGCGAGGAGTTGAGGGTGAGGGCGTCGCGTTCGCCGAGTAACTCCAGGCGGGCCTCGTAGATCCTGCGGTGCAGGGCGAGCGACTCGGTGTAGTGGCCCTGGAGGCCGAGGGCGACGGCGAGGTTGCTGCGGATGGCGAGGGTGCGCGGCACCTGTGCGCCGCCGAGTTCCGCGGCGGCGGTCGCGGCGGCCTCGTCGAACAGGGCGCGGGCCTCCGGGTACCGGCCGAGCGCCATGAGGGTGCCGCCGAGGCCGTCCTTGGCGCGGATCACCTCGATCGGCCGGACGTCGTCGGCGCGTTCGAGCCGCCCGAGGATCTCCCGGCCGACTGTCTCGGCCTCCGCGTACTTTCCCGCTCTGCGCAGCATGTTGGCCAGCTGGTGGACGGCCACGAGCACCGAGCGGTCGGTGTCGCCCGAGGTGGCCCGCCAGTGCTCCACGGCCTTGCGGCTGAGCAGCCAGCCGTCGTGGTACTCGCCCCGCATCCGCAGGTACTCGATGCAGTTGAGGACCAGTTCACGCGCGTCGTCGTCGTCCGACTCCAGGGCCCCGGAGGGTTCGAGGTGCGGGATGAGGGCGGCGTACCGGGCCCAGTTGCCGGCCGAGGAGGAGTCGCGCGGGTCGGCGGAGACGAGGACCTTGCGGGCGGCGGCCGAGTAGCGCTCGGCGTCGGCGGGCGACTGGATGGACCGTACGAAGCGGTGGAAGAGGCGGTGCATGCGCAGGGTGCCGACGGTCTGGGTGTCCATCCGCGGCCCGGGTTCGTACTCGATCCGCATGGAGGTGATCTCGGACAGCCGGCGCAGGGCGGTGTTCCAGCTGCTGGGCTCGGCGATCAGTTCGTCCAGTTCGGCGGGCAGGTCGCCGTGCCGGGCGGTCTGCAGCAGCCGTACCGGCACCACGTCGTGCGAGAAGCAGACGAGCAGGTTGAGCAGTTGCCAGGCGGACTCCGAGCCCTCGCGCAGGGTGTTGACGAGCTTCGCCCAGGCGACCTCGAAGCTCTCCGGGTACTGGCCGGAGGCCATGACACCGAAGCGGTGCGGGCGGCCGTCGCGGATGTCCCGGATGTAGTCGTCGACCGGCACGGTGGGGTTGATGTCCAGCCAGGCGGACGTCTGGTCGAGCAGCAGGGGCATGTCCTCCACGGCCTCGGCGAGGCGCTCGGCCTGGGTGTCGCTGAGGCGTTCCGTGCGGCGCGCGGCGAAGGCGACGCTCTCGCGGCGTTCGAAGACGGGTACGGCGATGTTCTCCGCGTGGGCGCCCCACTCGCTGCGGTGGGTGGTGACGAGGATGTGGCCGCGTCCTTCGGGCACCAGGTCGATCAGCCGCTCCGGGTCGCCGGCGCCGTCCAGGACGAGCAGCCAGGGCCGGGCGGTGCCGTCGAGTTCCCGGCGGACGGCGGTGATGGTGTTCGCGAGGTCGCCGGAGTCGCGCAGGTCCAGGGCGGCGGCGAGGTCGGCGAACTGCTGGCGGGCGGTGACGCGTTGGGCGGCGTTGATCCACCAGACGATGTCGTACTCACCGGCGAACCGGTGGACGTACTCCAGGGCCAGCTGGGTCTTGCCGAAGCCGCCGGGGCCGAGCAGCGCCACGGCGGCGCCGTCGGGTCCGGCGGCGGAGAAGGCGCCGTAGACCTTCTCCAGCAGTTCGGTGCGGCCGATGAAGCGGCGGTTGCGGCGCGGGACCTGCCAGACGTCCGGCGGATCGTCGGGGAAGCGGGGACCGCGGCGCAGGTCGATCAGGACGCCCGGGGCGGGTATGCCCGCGCACTCCAGGACCCGGCTGCGCGCGACCTCGGGCCGCAGGCCGCGCAGTTCGACGGGGGCCAGGGCGATGACGGCCTCGGGCATGGGCCGGGCGGTGATGCTCACGGCGGCGATGCGGTCCTGGTAGGTCGGCAGCACCTGCCGCAGGGCCTCGGCCCAGGCGTCGAACCGCTCGTCTCCCAGCCGCTCGTGCCAGTCGTCGATCACGAGCAGGACGCGTCCCGGCGCGCTGAGCAGGCTGGTGAACGCCTCGGCGGTCGGCGGTCGGCGCAACGGGTTCCACCTGATCAGCGTGGTGCCCCGTCCCGCGGCCCGGATCTGGTGGTCGATCCACTTGGCCCAGGACTCGCTCTGTCCGGCGAAGACCACCGTGACGTGTCCGAGTTCCGCCGCCATCTCGCCGTATCCCCTCGACTGAACCTGGTCACGTCTGTGCACAGGCTATTCAATTGTGCGTCAAATCGGTTCCAGAGGTAATGAGTTGAGCATTGTTCCAGTCACCGGGCCGCGCGAGACGTCCGCTCCAGCCGGTGCGCGATGTGCCGGACGAGCCGCTCCAGGTCGGCACAGTAGACACTGGGATGCCGGAACCCGGTCCCGGGAGCGTACCGGTGCACGTAGTTCCCGCCCCCGCACACCTTCCCCACGGGGCAGCCCAGGCACTCGTCGGCGAGCCCTCGCTCCCCCAGCTGGCGTGCGGCGACGCCGGGATGGCGCAGGGCCTGGTCGAACGAGTGCCGGAAGACGTCCAGGCCGGTCTCCGAGGCGCCCTCGTACGCCGACCTGAGCGAGTCGACCTGCTCGATGGCGCCGTCCGTCTCGACCACGACGGCCGCCATCGGCGACAGCCCCACGGCCTCGGCGCGGCTGGGGGAGCCGAGCAGCAGTCCGGTGATCTCCTGGAACAGCCGTACGCGCGTGCCGAGCCGCCCCTCGTCCCACCAGGCGTCGAAGACGGTGGCGAGCCAGTCACCGTAGGGCGTGGGCTGGGGGCGGTGCCTGCCCGGGGGCCGGCTCGGCATGCCCGGGGGTGGCCGGTCCCAGTTGGCGTGCGGGAGGAGGAAGTCGACCCCGGGTGGGCGCAGCGCGAGGAGCGAGCGGTAGACGTCCAGGGGATCGGCCGCCAGGTCGATCGTGCAGAGGATTCCGGCGTACGACTCCGGGCGCGCCGCGAGCCGCTGTGCCGCCGCGTGCGCGGCGGGCCAGGCGGGGCGTCCGGCGTGGTCGGTCCGGCGGGCGTTGTGCGCGGCGCGCCCGCCGTCGAGGCTGAGGCCGACCCGGATGTCCGCGCCGGCGAGGCGGTCGAGGGCCCTGGCCGTCAGGCGGGTGCCGTTGGTCTGGACGGTGGCGGTGACGTGGCAGTCGACGGCCTCCCGTACCGCGGCGGCGTAGGCGAGGACGGGGTCGGGGCCGGTGAGGAGGGGTTCGCCGCCGTGGAGTTCGATACGGACGGTGTCGAGGCGGTGGGTGCGGACGTGCTCGGCGATCCGGTCCGCCGCGCGGCGCATGGTGCGGTCGGGGGTACGGGCGGGGCGGTCACGCCAGCCGTGGTCGGGGCCCTGGTAGAGGTAGCAGTAGGTGCAGTCGAGGTTGCACCGGCCGTGCACCTTCAGCACGAACTGCCGGAAGGGCACGGGCCGATGGGCCGTGGTGTCGAGGAGGGCGTGCGGCCACGTCGGGTGGGGGTGGGTCGTCATGGGGCGTCTTCGTAGTGGGCGACGACGGTGTTCTCCCCCTCACGGGTGCGGAGTTCGGCGAGGATCGCGGCCAAAACCGGGTGGTCGGTGTGGTCGGGTGGCGCGATCTCCGGGAGGGGTATGTGGGTGTCGTCGGTGGGGAGGGTCACTCGTCGGCCGTTTCGGGGGACAGGCGGGAGATGAGCGAGCGGAGGAGGCGCACGCGGTCGCGGTCGTCCGTCAGGCGGAGGGCACGGTCGTAGTCGATGCGGGCCTCGTAGGCCCTGCCCATCGCCTTGCGTGCCCGACCCCGTTCGGTGAGGGCGGCGGCCGCCAGCTCCACCTCACCCGCCTCCTCGGCGATCCGGACGGCCTGGCTGAAGAAGTCGACCGCCTTGTGCAGGTCGGCGATGGCCGCAGTGCGCTCGTACAGCAGCCGGGCCACGTTGCCCCGGCTGATCCGGCACTGGGCGAGCAGCCATGGGTGCTCGGAACCGCGGACGGCCTCCGCGAACAGCCAGTCCGCCTCGTACAGGTCGGTCAGCACGCCGGCCAGGAGGTAACGGCGGTAGTAGGCGCGTCCCAGGTTCAGGCGCAGCCACGGTAGCTGGGGGTCGTCGGGCAGGCACTCGTCGACCGCTTGACGCAGATGGTCGACGCTCCTCGCGATGTCCTCGGCCTCTCCTCTGAGGCCGAACCGGACATACAGTGCCCGGCCGAGGTCGGCCAGCACGCGGGGCCGTCGCTGGTCGTCCTCACCGAGCAATCGCACCGCCTGCTCCCATGCCTCGACGGCGCGGTTCAGCTCGGTCAGCTCTCCGGTCTGGTCGTGGCGGCCGCGGTATATCCCCCCGGCCCGCACCAGGCACTCGAACCCGAGCTCCGGGTCGTCGCCCGCGGCCCGCTGGGCCTGCTCCACCGCGTACAGCAGCAGCCCCTCCTGACGCTCGGTCTGCGGGATCTCGACAGCGACCGCCACGTCCAGCCAGATCCGGCAGCGCTCGGCGGCCGGCAGGGCGGTCTCGTCCCGGACCGCCTCCATGAGGTCCTCGGCGGCACTCGCGGCGGCGTCGGCGGCGACCACGTCGTGGCCCTCGCGCTCCCGGGCCAGTTCGAGCCACAGCCGTCCCCGGGCCACGAGGGTGTGCACGGAGCCGGACAGCCGCAGCCACGCGCTCGCCGCGTCGACGGCCCGACGCAGCTGGAGCACGCGCCAGTCCGGGCCGTGGGGCCCGACGTCCGCCAGGGTCCGCCGCACGACGGTCAGCGCCTCCGCTGCGGTCCTCCTGCGGGCCCGTGCCGCCGGCTCCGACTCCTCCTCCGCCAGGACCGCGCCGAGGTTGAGGTCGGCCAGGTACAGCAGCACGTCCCGCGCCCGCTCCGTCGCCTGCCCCGGCTCGGCCCCGGCCCAGTCCCGCAGGCTCTGCGGAATCCCGTCGAAGTCGACCCCGCTCCCCGCCACCTCTTGTGCCTGAGCCCAGCACACCAGCCCGAGTACGAGCCGTCCGCGCACCGTGACGGCCTGCCCGTCGAGCGCCTCCCACGCCTCCCGCAGGTCCTCGCCCACTCGGCGCACCCGCCACCGGGCGAGCAGCGCGTTGGCCAGCTCCTCGCCGGCGGGGATCCGCTGACCGCCCGATCCCGCGACCGCGACCGCCTGCCGTGAGTACTCCACCGCGGCGTCGAGTTCCCGGACGAGTCCCTCGCCGTCGAACCGCGCGAGCGCCTGCCGGCCCAGATCGAGCAGTTCCGTCGCGCTCTGCCCCGCGGCCATGGCCCCTGCCGCCATGGTCCCCGCCACCGCGGGCAGCCGCGCCCCCAGGTCCCTCAGCACGTCGGCCGACACCTCGGCGAACGCCCGCAGCCCGGCCGGTTCCCGCTCCGCCGGACCGGTCAGCCGTTCCCGGTGCGCGCCCGGCGGCACGGCGCCCCGCAGAAACGCCCCGGCCAGCGCAGGGAAGTTCCGTGCGCTGCGCCCGAACTTCCGCTCCACGTACTCGGAGCAGTGCTTGAACAGCAGCTCCACCTCGCCGACCGTCAGCCGGGACCGCAGCTCGGTCGCCACCCCCGGCAGGAAGTCGTAGCGGACGGCCCGTGGGTCGTCCGTGTCCTCCCGCCGCCGTAGCAGCCCGCTGAGCAGCACTTCGGACAGTACGTCCGGCCCGCTCCCGGCCAGCATGGCGTGCTGGACGAGCTGCATCACCGGCAGGTACAGCGGCACCGCGGACAGATACACGGCCAGTCGGCGCGCCTCGGACGACGCCGGACGCCAGAAGGCGCGGACGCGCTCGGCACCGCTGCGTTCCTGCGCGGCCCGCACCGGTGCCGCGGACGCGGGATGGTCGGCCCGCACCCAGGCGGCCGCGGCGGACAGCGACTGTCCCGTGGCGCCGGACACCAGCCGCGCCCAGCCCTCCACCGACCCCCGCCGCAGCGCGAGCACGGGTACGGGCAGCGCGCCGAAGACGACCGGCTCCTTGTCGGGCCGGAACAGCAGCGACCCGGCGGGCCCTTCGCGCCGGTGCAACATCCCGCGCCGGGCGGGCAGATGGGTGCGCAGCCACATCCGCTGCGGCAGCGGCTGTACGACGGCCACGGGCGCGGTACCGGCCCAGCGGTGCAGCAGCCGCTGCACCTGCCCGCTGCGCCACATGGGCCCGGCGCAGTCGCTGAGGAGCAGCGTGACGCGCCGTCCGGTCGGATCGCTGAGCTGCTCCGGTGCGTGGAGGGCGGCACCCGGCTCCGGGGTGGCCGCGCAGCCGGGCAGTCCGCCGGGCACCTCGTGCAGATAGCGCACCTGCACCTCGCGGAAGGCGCCGGCGCGGGCGCACACCTGGCGCAGTTCGTCGAGGGCCTGCTGCCATACGACCGTGGAGGTGGAGACGTCCATCAGGAGCAGCAGGCGGGCCTCGCGGCGCCGGTCGGTGCGCAGGACGGGCAGGACGAGACCGGACTCGGCGGCGCGTTCGGCGGTGGCGTGCTCGTCGAGGGTGCGCGGGACGGGGCGTACGGGGGCGCGGTAGCGCTGGAGGGGCCGTAATCCCCGTTGCAGGGCGAGGGGTTCGGGCAGGGCGGGTGCGGCGGGGACACGGACCGGGGTCATCCGGGCGTCGGTGTCGTCGCCGCCCGGGCCGGGTGCGAACAGGCGGGCGCTGTCGGGCTCCGGCTGCTCGTCGTCCTCGGCGGGCGGGCGCGGGGCCTGGCGCGTGCGCGGGGACGGTGTTCCGGTGCCGGCGGCCGGTTCCGGACCGGAGGAGGGAGCCGCCCCCACCCTGCCGGCCTGTTCCGGGGAGGGCGGCAGCCGGCGGGCCAGCCACAGGGCGTCCGCCAGCTCCTCGACGCCGGGCGGGATGCCCGCGTCCCGCATACGCGCGACCAGCGCCGTGAGCCACGGGCTCACGCCGCTGGCCGGGATGCCGGGAGCGGGGGGCGTCATCGGCTACCGGGGCCCTCGGTCGAGGGGCTGCATCAGCAGTTCCGAGATCTCCTCGCGCCGTCGGTCGGCCTCCCGGGCGGCGTGCTGGGCGAGGAAGATGGCGTTGAGCAGCTGGTCGGTGGGGCGCAGCGCGCCGTCCGTCTCGGACTGGGTGAACTGGTCGACGAAGTCGCGGTTGGCGTCGTAGGAACCCTGCCCGAAGTGGGCCTGGACGAGGGCGGCGAGCCTTTCGTCGCGCGGGGCCTTGAGATCGAGCGGGATGCAGCGGCGCAGCAGGGCGGCGGGGAACTCGCGCTCGCGGTTGCTGGTCATGATGACGAACGGGAAGGCGTGACACTGGACCTGACCGCCGGTCACCGTCACCCGGCGCCCGTCGTCGGTGAGGACCCGAACCTCCGGGGCGCGGTCGGCGATGCGCTCCAGCTCGGGGATGGCGAAGCGGCCTTCCTCCAGGACGTTCAGCAGGTCGTTCGGCAGGTCGATGTCGCTCTTGTCCAGCTCGTCGATGAGCAGCACCCGGGGCTTGTCGGCGCCGAGCAGGGCGGTGCCGAGCGGGCCGAGCTTGATGTACCGGCCGATGTCCCGGGCGCCTTCCTCACCGGGCAGCTGGGCGTCCTGGAGGCGGCCGATGGCGTCGTAGGTGTAGAGGCCGTCGCGCAGTTCGCTGCGGCTCACGATCGGCCACTCCAGGACGCGGCCGAGGTCGAGCTCGTAGGCGACGGAGTGGGCGAGCGTCGACTTGCCGACGCCTGGTTCGCCGGTGACGAGGAGCGGGCGCCTCAGGTACAGCGCGGCGTTGACGAGTTCGAGGGCGTCGGGGTCCTGGACGGGCAGCGGGACGGTCCGCTCGCCGAGCCTGCGGTGGGTGGCGGAGTCGAGTTGCGGGACTTCGTAGTCGACGGTCGCGCCGTCGAACTTCCGCCAGGGCGGTGGTTCCGGCAGCGCGTCGATCCTGGCCGGATCCGGCTGCCCGACGCCCCGGTAGATGAACCACTCGCTCATGGTGCGCTCCTCGTCGACGGTCGGCGGTAGTCCACGTCCTGGCCGACGGGAGCGTCGTGCGCCCGCAGCGGGCCCCTGAAAACATACCCGCAACTGCCTTGGTACACCGGAGATTTCGGCCAGCCTTCGACGCGGTTCACAGGGGCGCGTCCACCGTTTCCGTCTCCTCGGCCGGCAGGGGCCGGCGCGGATCGTCGTAGAGCAGGGCGAGCGGTTCGGCCCAGGTGCTGCCGGGGCGCTGCTCGCTGATGTCCTGCCGTACGTGCCGCAGCCGGTCGGGGAGTTCGGCCAGCGAGCCGAGCGTTTCGAGGAACTTCTCCACGCGCGCGTGGAGCGTGTCGCACTCCGGCAGACAGGCGCCGCGCTCCGGGTGCGGGCCGATGTGCCAGAGCGCCACGGCGTGGCCGCTGTTCAGCGCGTGCTTCATGGCGACGTTCCCGGTGCCGTGTCCGGCCGGGCGGCACATCACGGGGATGCGGTGGCGCTCGGCGGTGCGGTATCCCGTGGGGTCCACGGCGCCCGGCGGGGGCATGCGCCAGCCCTCGAAACGCCGCCCGGCCGTCATGCCCTGCCAGCGGTCGAGCCAGCGGTTGTCCGGATATCCCCGGCGCTCAAGAGCGCGCAGCACGAGGCGACGGCGTGCGCCCAGGTGACCGGGGTCGTTCAGCGCGGCGATGTCCGCGAACCGCCACCGGTGCACGGCGGTGTCGAAGTGCTCGGCGGGCAGGCCGACTTCGAGCGGTACGGGGTCGCCCTCCCGGTCCTTGGACTCCAGCAGTCCGCCCAGCGGGACGCGCAGCGCCTGGACGAGTTCGTCGGGCCGGCAGCCGTGCACGGAGGGGTCCGTCTCGTGGACCTCGGGCAGGCCGTCGCCGTCGTCGTACCAGATCTGCCAGAAGAACCGGACGGGCTGCGCACCGATCACCGGGTCCAGCAGCAGGGCCACGACGGGCCCCTCACCGGGGCCGGGATAGGAGATCACCACGCGCTCCGGGCCGGTGCCCTCGGGGGGCGGCCGGAGTTCGTCGGGCAGGGTGACGTCCTGGGCCAGGGCGTGCAGTGGGCGGCGGGGGTCCTTGCGCAGCCGTTTGGTGATCCAGTCGCCGAGGAGCGCGCTGCCCGCGCCCCGCGCGCGGGCATGGGCCTCGACGAGCCGGAGGTAGCGCAGGAAGATGAGCGGGTCGGCGCCCTCGTAGAGCAGGCCGTGGCCGTCGCGCCAGGTCCGCAGCTCGGGTGTGGCGCCGGGCCACTGGCTGCCGCTGCGCGCCTTCTTGGCGATGAGGTTGACGGTGGGCTCGTCGGGCGGCGGCGGCAGCTCGGCGAGCAGGGCGAGCGCCTCGCGGCGGTCGCGGGGCGTCCAGACCGCGCCCTGGTCGGCCGTCGGTCCGCCCTGGAGGTCGATCCAGTTGTCCCCGCTCTCCGACACCGGCTCCTCGCCGTGCCAGCGGTCGTGGGCGGCCATGACCGTGCGGTACGTCTCCCCGAACCGGCGCAGCGCGGCGATGGCCACCGCCTTGCCGCCGTCCTTCTCCTTGCGCCGCGACTTGATCAGCCCTACGACGGCTCCGGTCGCCGGGTCGAACAACGGGCCGCCCGACATCCCGCTCTGGAGGTCGATGTCGGGCTTGATGATCAGCCCGTGGGTGTCCTCCTGGCCGTTGATCACGGCGTCCACCATGCGGAAGTGGGCCTCGGGCGGGCCGGGGTAGTAGCCGCAGGCCTTCAGGGCGCCGGAGTGGCGGGCGGCGCGGTCGGTGAGCCACACGCACTCGTGAGGGTGCTCACCGACCAGCCGGACCAGGGCCAGGTCCTCGGCCAGCGGGACCTTGGGGCCGCGCGGGTCGGTGATCAGCCACTCCGCGAGCCGGGCCTCGGCGTCGACGCCCTCGCCGCGTACCCGGAACAGGACCGTGCGGTCCGCCGCGAGGTACGGGCGCAGCACATGGGCGGCGGTCAGCACCCAGCCGGGCGCGACGAAGAATCCGCTGCCCCACAAGGGGCTGTCCTTGCCTCCGGCGGGGAGCAGATGGACGGTGGCGGCCCGGACCAGATCGAAGAGACGGTCGCCGCGCTCGCTCATGCGCCGACCGCTCTCTCGTCGCCCTCCCCCGCGCCCCCACGGTCGAACTGCCAGGTGAGGGTGACCTCCAGGGACGCCTTGGCCTCCCCGCGCGCGAGCACCGCGACCGCCAGGCCCTCCTTGGCGGTCAGCTCCACGCCGAAGGTGATGGAGGCCTCGTCCGGCCTGGCCGACCGGGCCGCGTCGAGAACGGTGCCGCCGACGGCCTTGATCAGGTCCTGGAGCTGCTCGACCTTGGCGACGGCGGCCTCGGTGAAGCCGACGTCCTCCTGGTCGTCATAAGGGTCGGCCGCGCCGATCCGGGCGGTGATCACCGTGCCGTTCGGCAGTTCGATGTCCTGGATGTGACTCATAACATTCCCCCGAAGAGCCCGAGCCGTCAGGTCAACCGGTCCTGGACGGCGCCCACTTGAACAGCGACGAGGCTCATACCCAGGTTGGTTGCAGGAATATGCGGGACGGGCCCGGCCGGCCCGCGACGCCGGGATGATCCGCCGGAGAGACGACCCCGGGCCGTGCGGACACGGCCTAGTCGTCGTCCTCGTCGTCCAGGCGGGCCAGCCACGTCGCCAGCCGCTCCACCGGCACTTCGAAGTCCGGGTTGAGATCGACGAACGTCCGCAGCTGCTCGGCGAGCCACTCGAAGGTGACCTCCTCCTCGCCGCGCCGCTTCTCCAGTTCTTCGATGCCACGGTCGGTGAAGTACAACTCTTGCTCCTGATACTGACGGGACAAGCCCTCGGGACACTGACGGACCGGCCCTCGGGACCTACAGCCTCAGGGTATGCCGCCCCGAGCCGGCCCTGGCAGGTCCCCGGTGTCAGTCGGGTACGTGCGTGAGGTCGTACGCCAGCGCCAGCGCGCCGTGCGCCAGCAGCACCGCGCCCGCCGCGATCCAGCCACCGCTGTGCCGCCGCAGGCCCCAGACCGTGACGGGCAGGCCGACCGCGACCTGGGCCAGGGCGAGGGTGGGTGCTCTGGGGCCGCCGGCCCAGGGCAGCCAGGGGCCGAGGCGGCCGCCCTCTACGGCGTCGAGTTCCGCGCGGAGGGCGTCACGCCAGCCCGCCCACTCGATCAGCCGGATGTGCGGCTGGACGCGGGCGACCGCCCGGAGGCCCTCGGCGTCCTCGCCGGGCACGAGGCCGACGGGCAGGGACACGCCCACGCGCGTGAGGACGGCGATCAGGCCACGCATGCGTGCCCGCGCGTCGGCTGCGGAGTCGGGACGCGTCAGCATGTCGAGGGACTGCACGTCCAGGACCGGATCGAGACCGAGCCGGCCGGCGAAGGTGCGCATGGCCTCGTCCTCGCCGGCCGGGGTGCCGTTGGCCAGCCAGACGTAGCCGACGGGGCGGCGGAAGCCGGAGGCGAGGGTGTATCCGGCGCGGTCGGCGTCCCACCACAGGGCGAGAACGGGCCAGGGGGCGCCTACGGCGAGGGCGGTGGCCCAGCCGGTGAGGACGCGGTCGACGGGTTCGCCGCCCTCGAGCCACGGCCGGCCCTCGGGGACGAGCACACTCCACCCCCCGCCGGCCGACGCGAGCAGCATGTCCTCGCGCAGCAGCCGGGCGGCGGGGGCGACGGACTCCGGCTCCGCGCGGCAGAGCAACAGGGCGCCGGGGGCGGGGCGGCCCCGGCGGGCGGTTCTGGACTCTTCCGTCGGCACACCAACACGCTAGGCCGTTTTGTCCACCTCGCGAGATTTGTGATCACCAGAACGAGTGCCTTGACTTTCGAGGTCCGCGATATATCGTGTTTCTCGTAAGACGCGATATGGCGTGTCGTGTTCAGATCCGGCCCGTGCGGCCGAGTCCGGTCGCCCAGGAGGTCCGCACCATGTCCGAGTGGTCCGTAGCAGAGTCCAGGAAACTCACCTTCGACGAGCCGGTGAGCGAACTCCAGGTCCGCATCGTCAGCGGAACGGTGAACGTCGTGGGGACGGACGAAGGTTCCGCCCGCCTGGAGATCTCCGAGATCGAGGGCCCGCCCCTGGTGGTGACCCAGCAGGACGGCACGCTGACGGTGGCGTACGAGGACCTGCCCTGGAAGGGCTTCCTGAAGTGGCTCGACCGCAAGGGCTGGCGCCGCAGCGCGGTGGTCTCCCTGGCCGTACCGGCCGACACCCGCGTCGAGGTGGGCGTGGTCGGCGCCGGGGCGGTGATCTCCGGGATCCACGGCCCGTCCGTCGTCAAGGGCGTCACCGGCGACACGACACTCGTCGGCCTGTCCGGCCCGGTCCGCGCCGACACGGTCTCCGGAAACCTGGAGGCCCAGGCCGTCACCGGCGACCTCCACTTCAACTCCGTCTCCGGCGACCTCACGGTCGTCGACGGCTCCGGCCCCCGCGTGAAGGCCGACTCCGTGAGCGGCTCCATGATCGTCGACCTCGACCCGGAGGGCCCGACCGACGTCCGGCTGACCAGCGTCTCGGGCGAGATCGCCATCCGCCTGCCGGCCCCGGCAGACGCGGACGTCGAGGCCAACACCGCCAGCGGCAGGATCTCCAACGCCTTCGAGGGCCTCCGGGTGCACGGCCAGTGGGGCGCCCACAAGATCACCGGCCGCCTGGGCGCCGGCACCGGCACGCTCCGGGCGACGACGGTCTCCGGCTCGATCGCACTGCTGCGCCGCCCGCCGAGGGAGGAGGAGCCGTGGGAGGCGGAGGCCCGGGAGGAGCCCGAGCCTCCGGCCACGGGCCCGACGACCGACCCGCTGCCGCGCACCCACCACACCTCGGGGGACAATTCCGTCTCCGGCCAGGGCGACGACCCGACGGACACCCCGCCCGACACCCCGCCCCACGCCCCGGCCGACGGCACGACCGACAAGAAGGTGCTCTGACATGCCTCCCGTCTTCGCCCACGGCCGCCTCCGCCTCTACCTGCTGAAGCTGCTGGACGAGGCCCCGCGCCACGGCTACGAGGTGATCCGCCTCCTCGAAGAGCGCTTCCAGGGGCTGTACGCACCGTCGGCCGGCACCGTCTACCCCCGACTGGCCAAGCTGGAGGCCGAGGGCCTGGTCACCCACACCACCGAGGGCGGCCGCAAGGTGTACGCCATCACGGACGCGGGCCGCGCCGAGCTGGCCGACCGCTCCGGCGAACTCGCCGACCTGGAGCTGGAGATCAGGGAGTCGGTCGCCGAACTGGCCGCCGAGATCCGCGCCGATGTGCGCGGCGCGGCGGGCGATCTGCGCCGCGAGATGCGAGCGGCGGCCTCCGAGGCCCGCCAGGGCAACGGCGCCAGGCCGGACGCACCCTTCTCCGACCTCTCCGACTACACCGACAAGGAGGCGTGGCGCGCCGCCAAGGAGGAGATGCGCCGCGCCAAGCAGGAGTGGAAGGAACAGGCCCGGCGCGCCAAGGACGAGAGCCGCCGCGCGCGCGAGGAGGCCCAGCGCGCCCGACGCCAGGCCAAGGAGGCCCAGGACCGCGCCCGGACCGAGGCCCAGGAGGAGGTCCAGCGCATCGCCCGCCGGGTCCAGGAACACGTACAGGACCACTTCGTACGCGGCGACTGGCCGACGGGCGTACGGGAGGGGCTGACAGAGCTGGCCAAGGAGTTCGGCGACTTCGGCAAGAACTACGGCAAGGAGTTCGGCCGGGACTTCGGCTTCGGCCGCCAGGACACCCCCAAGTCGCCCCAGCACCACCCCGACTACTCGGACACCCCCGAGGACTTCCCCGCCGACTACGAACCCACCTGGGCCCACGAGCCCCCCACCGACGACCCGACCCGGGACCTGGACCGCCTGCTCGACCGGTTCCGCGACGACATCCGCGATGCGGCCAGGGACCACGGCGTGACACCGGACCAGCTCCGCGACGCCCGCCGCCACTTGTCGACTGCGGCGGCACACATCGGAGCACTGCTGCGCACCCCGAAGCCATGACGCCCCCTGGGCAGTGCGACTGATCCCACGACCGCACTGCCCAGAGCTGGCTTCTCAGCCAACCCGCGACGGGTTACCCAGCCAAGCCGCACCTCACCCGGCCTTGGCCTCTCCCCCGCCGTACAACACCCGCGTGACCGCCTCGTACGTCACGCCGTGATCGGCGAGGACCTCGGCGGGCACCCCAGGACGGCTGGTCAGCGCCAGCAGAATGTGCTCGTCGCCGATATGCCGATCCTTACGGGCGACGGCGATACGCAGCGCCCGCTCCAGCACATCCTTGGCCCCGCGGCTGAACGACCGCCGCCCCGACCACCACCCCCTGTCCTTCGGGTCCCCGGCCAGCACCCCGACCCCATGCGCTTCCTCCACCCGGGCGACGATCTCCGCGACATCGATCCCCAGCCCGGCCAGCGCATCGGCCTCGGCCTGCGACAGCCCGCCCCGGCGCCGAGCCTCGCCCAGCGCCCGCCTCACGGACTCCAGCCACTCCCCACCACCGAGCGAGGCGAGCGCGAAAGAGGCCCGGCTGCCTTCCCGATCAAGCAGGGCGAGCACCAGATGCTCGGCGTCAACGCTCCGCCCCCCTCCCCTCTCGGCATGCTCAACCGCCCCCGTCACCACCGCACGGGCGTCCTTCGTGAACCGCTCGAACATCAACGCCTCCCGTACTTCTTGTGCACGGCCTGCCTGCTGACCCCGAGTTCCGCGGCGATCTCCTGCCACGACCACCCCTGATTGCGCGCACTGCGCACCTGCACCGCCTCCAGCTGCTCCAACAGCCGGCGCAACGCCGCAACGGCCCGCAACCCGACCCGCGGATCGCGATCGCCGGCCCGCTCGGCCAGATCTGTCGCTTCGGTCATAACGTCAACCTAAGTTGACACACGGCTTCATGTCAACCCACATTGACAAGCAAAACGGCGGGCCGGGGCAAAGCCCCGAACCCGCCGCAAAGGCGCAAATACCTTCCCAGCTGTCAGGTGGTGAGCACGATCTTCCCGAACTGCTCCCCCGACGCCATCCGCTCGAAGCCCTCACGGGCCCGCTCCATGGGAAGCACCTCATCGATCACCGGCCGCACACCCGTGGCGGCACAGAAGGCAAGCAGATCCTCCAACTCGTCCTTGGTCCCCATCGTGGACCCGACGACCTTCAACTCCAGGAAGAAGATCCGGGTGAGCTCGGCGTGCGAGGGCCGATCCCCACTCGTGGCACCGGAAATGACCAGCGTGCCCCCGGGCTTCAGCGACTTCACGGAGTGCGACCAGGTAGCGGCACCGACGGTCTCGATCACGGCATCGACCCGCTCCGGCAGCCGAGCCCCGGACTCCACGGCCTCCACGGCCCCCAGCTCCACGGCCCGCTTTCGCTTGGCCTCGTCCCGGCTGGTGGCGAAGACACGCAGCCCCGCGGCCTTCCCGAGCACGATGGCAGCAGTGGCCACCCCACCCCCGGCCCCCTGCACGAGCACCGAATCCCCCGGCCGTACTCCCGCGTTCGTGAACAACATCCGATACGCGGTCAGCCAAGCCGTCGGCAGACAAGCCGCCTCCTCGAAGGAGAGCTCCTTGGGCTTGGGAAGAACGTTCCACGTAGGCACGGCGACCTGCTCCGCGAACGTCCCTTGATACCGCTCGGTGAGGATGGACCGGGGCTCCCTGGGCCCCACCCCGTGCCCGCTCTGCCCGATCACGGAGTGCAGGACGACCTCATTGCCGTCCTCGTCGACCCCGGCGGCATCACAGCCGAGGATCATCGGCAGCCGTTCCTCGGGCAGACCCACGCCCCGCAGTGACCAGAGATCGTGATGATTGAGCGAGGCGGCCTTGACGTTGACGGTACTCCAACCGGGGCGGGCCTCAGGGGCCGGACGCTCCCCCAACTCCAGTCCGGAGAGCGGCTCGTCGCGGTCGATTCGGGCGGCATAGACAGCGAACATGACCTTGACGATAGGCTCCCCCACCGACCAACGGAACCGCAGCGCCCTGTGAGACACGCCCTCTTGTCAATACGCCCGCGATCGGGCTGCGCGACGTAGGCCGCCCTGAGGGGTCGCGACCGCGGCGCGGCAGCCGCGTACGGCGGTGAGGGGACGCGTCGGGGGGTTTCCGCCCGCAGAGTCCGGTGTCAAGAAACAGCACCTCCTGGCAGTACGCCAGCCCGCCGGACCGAGGACGGACACCCCCCGACGCGGCCCCGCCCCACAACGAACCCGCAGGCGCTACGCGCACCCCCACCCAACCCGCACAGGCGCCGCAGGCACAGCCGCGAACCCCCACGCACCGCAACGGGCCGCCGCAGGCACCACCACACCCACCCCACCCGAACGGCCGCACCCCAGGCAAAGAAGAAGGCCCCGCCCATCCCGGGCGGGGCCATCCAGCTCGCAGCGGCTCAGCTCTCGGCAGAGCGCGTCACCGCCGAGCGACACCCTCCGCCCGAGCCGCCGCGGCCACCGCAGCCGTAACCGCCGGCGCCACCCGCTCGTCGAACGGCGACGGAATGACGTAGTCCGCGGCGAGGTCGTCCCCCACCACAGCCGCCAACGCCTCAGCCGCCGCGATCTTCATGCCCTCGGTGATCCGGGACGCCCGCACCTGAAGCGCGCCCGCGAAGATCCCCGGAAACGCCAGCACGTTGTTGATCTGGTTCGGGAAGTCGGACCGCCCGGTCGCCACGACCGCCGCGTACTTGTGCGCGACGTCGGGGTGCACCTCGGGGTTCGGGTTGGCCATGGCGAACACGAACGCGCCCTCGGCCATGGAGGCGACCGCCTTCTCCGGCACCGTACCGCCGGAAACACCGATGAAGACGTCGGCACCTTCCAGGGCCGCCTCCAGCGACCCGGTGATCCCCGCCTTGTTCGTGAACCCGGCCAGTTCCCGCTTGACCGACGTCAGGTCGTCCCGGTCGGCGGACACCACACCCTTGCGGTCCGCGACGGCGACGTCCCCGATCCCGGCCTCGACCAGCATCTTCGCGATGGCGACACCAGCCGCGCCCGCCCCCGAGATAACGGCCCGCAGATCCCCGAGCCCCTTCCCGGTCAGCCGCGCGGCGTTCCTCAGCGCGGCCAGCGTCACCACAGCCGTACCGTGCTGGTCGTCATGGAAGACCGGAATGTCCAGCCGCTCCTGGAGCTTCCGCTCGATCTCGAAGCACCGAGGCGCCGAGATGTCCTCCAGGTTCACACCGCCGAAGGACGGCGCGAGCCGCACCACGGTCTCGACGATCTCGTCGACGCCGGTGCAGTTCAGCGCGATCGGCACGGCGTCGACGCCGCCGAACTGCTTGAACAGAATCGCCTTCCCCTCCATCACCGGAAGGGAGGCCTCGGGCCCGATGTCCCCGAGCCCGAGAACGGCCGTGCCGTCGGTCACGACGGCGACGACGGACGACTTCCACGTGTAGTCGTGCACGAGCTCCGGCTGCTCGGCAATCGCGCTGCACACCTTCGCGACGCCGGGCGTGTACGCCAGGGACAGGTCGTCCTTGTCCCGGACCGGCACGGTGGCCTGCACGGCCATCTTGCCGCCACGGTGCAGCGCGAAGGCCGGATCGAAGGAATCGAGGGGCTCGACCCCGCCGTCCTGATCGGTATTGCCGCCGCTGCGAGGATTGACGATCTCCGCTGCCACTTTGTCTGACCCCTTAAGTGTTCATGGTTTGAGGGTGGGACCACTCCTGGTGAGAAGTGGGCGGGACCGCGTATGACCCTGCTCGTTGATACGTGCGACGTACGACGTACGGGCACATACGCGACGGGCGCGCCGCACACGCGCCCTGAGCCCCGGATGAGGGGTGTAAAGAACCTTCTTACCGGACGGACCGCGCCGCCGACGAGTCCAATACGTCCAAGATCACATGACGAGAAGGAAAACACGCACGCGGACGACACGAATCGGACACAAGCCGATGACGATCCCGGTGTGATTCGTGGCCGAATAAGCGGACAATCGACGAAAGAAACCACAAGTAACAACCGTCACCCGCAAACCCGACCCCAACCGGCCCACACAGCCCTCAATCGGCCCACAACCAGCCCGCGATCGGCCCACCAGCCGAGACAGACCGAAGATCTTCCGGTCGGAAGGACAGATTCCCGCAGAAGGTGCGGCCTGGATGTCCGACCTGAGGCGGTTCGGAAGTCACCCGTTATCCGATTTTGACATCGCGGGCGCCCTGAATGCCTAAGTCCGAATGGCAAGATGCCGTAATCACACGAGGTCGCGGCACTCGAAGGTGTGTGCTCTCGTCGACCTACGAAACCAAGGCACCGGCCGAACCCATCGGCAGGCGCCCGCCCCATCGGCAACTCCACCCATCCGCCGGAGGAACCCACCATGACCGCAAGCTCCACCCGTCGTACGACCGCCACGCGCTCCCGGCTGGCAGCGGTCGGCTCGATCGCGGTCGCAGGCGCCCTGATTCTCACCGGCTGCGGTGACCAGACGAACGACAGCGGCGGCGACGGCGGCAACGAGACGGGGAAGTCGAATGCCGCCCCGCTGTTCGACAAGCTGCCCAAGAAGATCCAGGACGCGGGCGTCATCAAGGCGGGTACGAACGCCGAGTACGCCCCGATGGAGTTCCAGGAGGGCGGCAAGATCGTCGGCGTCGACCCCGACATCGCCGCCGCGCTGGGCGAGAAGCTGGGAGTGACGTTCCAGTTCACCTCCGGCTCCTTCGACGGCCTGATCACCGCCCTGAACTCCGGCCGCTACGACGTCGCCATGTCCTCCATCACGGACACCCCGCAGCGCCAGGACGGCCTGGACGACAAGGGCAAGAAGCTCGGCCCGGGCGTCGACTTCGTCGACTACTTCGTGGCCGGCACCGCCGTGTACGTCCAGAAGGGCAACCCGAAGAACATCAACTCGATCGAGGACCTCTGCGGCCAGACGGCGGCCGTGCAGCGCGGCACCACGTACGAGAAGGCGCTGCAGACCCAGTCCAAGGCCTGCACGGACGACGGCAAGAAGAAGATCAACATCGAGCCGTTCGAGAACGACACCGAGGCCCAGACCCGTGTGAAGTCGGGCGGCGCCGTCGCCGGCGTCAACGACTACCCGGTGGCCGTGGACCTCGCCCGCAAGGCCGACGGCGGCAACGCCTTCGAGGTCGTCGGCGAGCAGGTCGACGCCGGTCCGTTCGGCATCGCGGTGAACAAGGACAACAAGCAGCTCACCGCGGCCCTCGAAGAGGCCGTCAACGCGATCATCGAGGACGGCACGTACAAGAAGATCCTCGCGAAGTGGGGCGCCGAGACCGGCGCCATCGACAAGGCCGCGATCAACGGCGGCAAGTGACCGTCCCGGGCAAGCACTGAAGGGCAGTCACAGTGACTGACAAGTTCGACAAGGAGCCGGCCGACGCGACGCCGTCGGCCGCCGTCTCCAAGGAGGGCGGGGCCCTCCCGCCCGAGGCGATCAAGGCCATTCCGGTCCGGCACTACGGCCGCTGGGTCAGCGGTGTCGTCGTGCTGGCCCTGGTGGCCCTGCTCGTCAACGCCTTCGCCACCGCCGAGAAGATCCAGTGGAACGCCGTAGGCGAATACGTCTTCGACTCCACGGTTCTCGCCGGTGCCGGCCGCACCCTGCTGATCAGCGTCCTGGCGATGGTCATGGGCGTGGTCCTGGGCGTGGTCCTGGCCGTGATGCGCCTGTCCAAGAACCCGGTGACGAGCTGGGTGGCCTGGGTCTACATCTGGTTCTTCCGCGGCACGCCGGTCTACGTCCAGCTCCTCCTCTGGTTCAACCTGGCGCTGATCTTCCCGGTCCTGAATCTCGGTCCGATCTACAAGGACGAGATGGTCGACGTCATGACCCCGTTCATGGCGGCCCTGCTGGGCCTGGGCCTGAACGAGGCGGCGTACATGGCGGAGATCTGCCGCGCCGGTCTGATGGCCGTCGACGAGGGCCAGACCGAGGCTTCGCACGCGCTCGGCATGAGCCACGCGAAGACGCTGCGCCGCATCGTGATCCCGCAGGCGATGCGGGTGATCGTGCCGCCGACCGGCAACGAGTTCATCAACATGCTGAAGACCTCGTCGCTGGTGTACGCGGTGACGTACAACGAACTGCTGCGCGCCACCTCCACGATCGGCTCCACGTCGTACGCCGTGATGGAGATGCTGTTCGTGGCGTGCATCTGGTACCTGGTCATGACCAGCGTGTTCAGCGTCTTCCAGTACTACCTGGAGCGTCGTTACGCCCGTGGTTCGCTGCGCCAGCTGCCGCCCACGCCGTGGCAGAAGATCAAGGCGAACATGCTCGGCCTGGGCAGCGAGAGGGGCAAGTGAGATGACCGCCATGGTGAAGGCCGAGGGCGTCCACAAGTCCTTCGGCGCCGTCCAGGTCCTCAAGGGCATCGACCTGGAGGTGAAGTCCGGCGAGGTGTTCTGCCTCATCGGCCCCTCCGGCTCCGGCAAGTCGACGTTCCTGCGGTGCATCAACCACCTGGAGAAGATCAACGCCGGGCGGCTGTACGTCGACGGCGAGCTGGTCGGCTACCGCCAGAAGGGCGACAAGCTGTACGAGCTCAAGGACAGCGAGGTCGCGCAGCAGCGTCGGGACATCGGCATGGTGTTCCAGCGGTTCAACCTGTTCCCGCACATGACGGCCGCGGAGAACGTCATGGAGGCGCCGATCCAGGTCAAGGGCGTGAGCAAGGCCCAGGCCAGGGAGCGCGCGAGGGAGCTCCTCGACCGCGTCGGCCTCGCCGACAAGGCCGGGAACTACCCCTCCCAGCTCTCCGGCGGCCAGCAGCAGCGCGTGGCGATCGCCCGGGCGCTGGCGATGGACCCGAAGCTGATGCTCTTCGACGAGCCGACCTCGGCCCTCGACCCGGAGCTGGTCGGTGACGTCCTCGACGTCATGCGCGACCTGGCCGAGTCCGGCATGACGATGGTCGTCGTCACCCACGAGATGGGCTTCGCCCGCGAGGTCGGCGACAGCCTGGTCTTCATGGACGGCGGCGTGGTCGTCGAGTCGGGCGACCCCCGCGAGGTCCTGACCAACCCGCAGCACGAGCGGACGCAGGCGTTCCTGTCCAAGGTGCTCTGACAGTACGACGGTGAAGGGGCGGTACGAGATCCTCGTACCGCCCCTTCCGCATGTGCTCGCCCTACGGCAGCAGCTCCGGCGCCGTCACCACGTCACGCAGCTGCTCCGCGGTCAACGGCGGGGCGTCGAGTCCCGGCCCCAGCCCCCACCTGCCGGCGAACCCGCTGCCGGCCCTGATCATGACCGCGTAGCCCTTGGTGAACAGCCGCACGGAACGCCAGGGCCGCGAGGTGGTGCCGTCCCCGCGGCTCTCGCGCGTCGACTCGGTGGACTCGCGCTCGTCGCCGTTCGGCAGCGTTTCGGAGACACAGGCCGCCGACGTCCCGGGGACGTCCGACGAGCACCCCTCGTCGGCCGCCACCGGCCAGTCCTCCCGCCGGCTCGGCAGGACCTGGACATTGAGATATCCGACGCCGCCGTCCTTGTGGACGGCGTAGAGCCCGTCGTACGGTCCTTCGCCCACGACGTTCCCGACCTCGCGGATCTCGCCGATGCCGGGCGGCAGCAGCCTCGCCAGCCGCTCCGCCCCGGACGCGGGCGCGGAGCGCGCGGCCCCCGACCGTTCCGGGCCGTTCCACGGCAGCGTCCCGGTCCCGACCAGACCCACCAAGGCCACGGCCGCCGCGGTCCCGGTCACCGCCCTCCTCCGACGCCACCGCACCCGTGCGGCCCGCGCGAACACCGCGTCCGCACCGGGCCCCGACGGCATGGGAACGCCCTGGAGGGCCCGCCCCAGCAGCTCCGTCACCCGCGGCACCTCGCTCACGTCGCCCCGGCTCATACGTGTTCCTCCCGCACCGCGGCCCGCAGTGCCGCGAGCCCCCTCGCCGTGTGGCTCTTGACCGTGCTCTCCCGCATGCCGAGCAGTTCGGCGGTGTCGGCGACGCTGAGGTCCTCCCAGTAGCGCAGCACCAGCACCGCCCGCTGCTTGGGCCCGAGCCGGGCGAGCGCGGCCCGCACCATGACTCCGGTGTCGCTGTCCACCGGCTGCCCCGGCACGTCCGGCACCTCGCCGTAGGCCCGTTCGCGCCGCCAGAAGCGCCGACGCGCGGCGATGAAGGTGTTGACCAGCGTCCTGCGCGCATAGGCGTCGAGGTTGTCCAGCCGCCGGTGCCTGCGCGCGCCGAGGACGACCTTCACCAGCGTCGTCTGGACGAGGTCCTCGGCCTCCTCGCGGCTGCCGCACAGCAGATAGGCGCTGCGGAACAGCGCCGTGCGTCTGCTCTCGACGAAGGCGTGCAGAGCCGCGTCCGCGCCCCGCGTCATCCCTCCCCCTCCCCGGCCCGCCGGGTGACGGACCGCCTCACCCTTCCAGTGCGGTGGGACACCCGCCAGGACGCAGAAGACGCGGTACGAGTCTCTCGTACCGCGTCCGCCCGTCGTAGGGCCCCGTCCGGGCCGGCCCCGGCTACTCGGTCACCCGGTTACTTCACCGCGAGCAACAGCGTGTCCGAAGGCGAGCACCACACCGGCCGGGCCTCCCCGAAGCCCTTCTCGCGCAGCACGCGTGCGTGCCACTCGGCAGGCGGCGCGTCGCCCTCGGCGTGCTCGCCGTAGATCGCGAATCGCCTGGCCGTGGGTTCGGCGAGGACCGGGTCCTGCGCCGCCAGCTGCCACCACTCGGACCAGTCGAGAGCGCCGTCCGCCTTGGCCTGATCCATGCGGGCGTGGCGCAGCGCGCGCTCGGCCTCATTGATCCGGGGCGTCGAGTCGTCGATCATGTGGTCCGCGTTCAGGAACACACCGCCGTCGCGGACCAGCTCCGCGACCTGACCGTAGAGGGCCGCGAGGGGTTCACGGTGCAGCCAGTGGAGGGCCGTGGCGGTCAGGACGGCGTCGTACGAGTCGTACGGCAGTTTCGCCGGCCAGTCGGGGTCCTTGAGGTCGGCCGTGACGAAGGAGACCCGCTGGTCGTGCGCGAAGGTGCCCTCGGCGATGGCGAGGAGGGCGGGGTCGAGGTCGACGCCCGTGCTGGTTGCCCCCGGGAACCGCGCGAACAGCCGGGCCGTGATACTTCCCGTGCCGCACGCGAGATCGAGCACGCGCGGGGCGGGGCCGACGAGGGCCTCGACCATGTCGAGCATGATCCGGAAGCGTTCCTCGCGGTCGGGCATGTACCACTCCTGCTGCCGGTCCCAGCTCTCCTGCCAGGCGGCCCAGTCGGCTCCGGTCGTCGTGGTGATGTCCGTGTCCGTCATCGAACCCCTCCATAGCGCACGTCACGTAATACCCTGGAAGCACGATCAGCTGTTACCCGACCGCACCACGACGATAGAACGCCTCCGTAAGGACTACAAGTGGAACTGGCCTATTACTCGGATTACGCCGTACGACTCGTCAACAGCGAGGACCCGGCCCGGGGCAAGGACTCGCTGACCTCGGTCGAGGCCGTCCGCGATCTGTTCGGCGTCAGCCAGGAGGCGGCCCGTCGCGCCACCGACGGGGACGTCACCCGCTTCCGCTCGGTGCGCGCGCGGCTGAGGTCGGTCTTCGAGGCGGCGGACCAGGGCGACGAGGCGCTGGCGGTGAACCTGCTGAACGCCCTCCTCCTGGAGTTCCCGGTGAGCCCGCAGATCTCCGGCCACGACTTCCGGGACGACGACGGCCGCCCTCTGTGGCACATGCACCTGGCGGACCACCCGTCGAACGCGACCGCCGGCTACGCGGCCATCGCGGCGATGGGCCTGGCCTTCCACCTCACCGAGTACGGCGTGGACCGCCTGGGCCTCTGCGAGGCGTCCCCGTGCCGCAACGCCTACCTGGACACCTCCACCAACCGCTCCCGGCGCTACTGCTCGGACCGCTGCGCGACCCGCGCCAACGTGGCCGCCTACCGCGCCCGCAAACGCCTGGAGGCCGACCGGTCGGCGAAGACGGGCCGCACGGCCGACAACGCCCAGCGCGCCACCGCGAGCGGCGAGCGCTGACCCGGCTTGCGCGGCCGGTAGCGCAGCCGGACCCGGCCCAGGATCAGCTCGTCGGGCACGACGCCGTAGTCGGTGCTGTCCCCGCCTGCGGCGTACGCGTTGTCACCGAGCACCCACCAGCCGCCCTCACGCCGCTCCACGGCCCGCTTGACGACGAGCAGGTCCTGCTGGAACGGATGCCGCAGCACCACCACGGCCCCGGGCCTGATCCGGCCCCGGTGCCACACCACGAGCAGGTCGCCGTGATACAGCGTGGGCACCATCGACGGCCCCGTCACCTCGGCCCACCCGAAGGGCTGAGCGGCCCGCCCGCGCTCGACGTCCTGCGACAACTCCGGCATCCCCGGCACCTCCCCGGTACTGTCCTCCACCAGTCTCAGTCTGACCCTGGACTTTTGTCCTAAGCCCATGGGGGCACCCGCCAAAACCCGTCTCGCAGGGAGTAATGTCCCACCTGAGAAGACGATCACGAGGAAGGAATGCTCCATGCTTTCCCGCCTGTTTGCCCCCAAGGTCAAGGTCAGCGCACACTGCGACCTGCCCTGCGGTGTGTACGACCCGGCCCAGGCCCGCATCGAGGCGGAGTCGGTGAAGGCCGTGCAGGAAAAGATGGCCGCCAACGACGACCCGCACTTCCAGGCGCGTGCCACCGTCATCAAGGAGCAGCGCGCCGAGCTCGCGAAGCACCACGTCTCGGTGCTCTGGAGCGACTACTTCAAGCCCCCGCACTTCGAGAAGTACCCGGAGCTGCACCAGCTGGTCAACGACGCCCTGAAGGCCCTCTCGGCCGCCAAGGGTTCCACCGACCCGGCCACCGGTCAGAAGGCTCTGGACTACATCGCCCAGATCGACAAGATCTTCTGGGAGACCAAGAAGGCCTGATCCTCGATCATGCCGCTTGACCTGCGATTTCCTTGGTCGTCTGGTCAACCTGCCCGCACCCGGCCCGCAGGCCGCCGAGAACGGCGTCCTTGACGGGTCGGGTGCGGTCTTCTTTGTCCGGACAGAGACCTGGACTCACCGGATCAGCCGTGCCGACCGACCCTGGTGATGAGTTTCCGCGCCCGCACCCGTCACACCTACGACGGGACACGACGAGGCGGAAGGATGACGTGATGAGTGCGGACACGCGGCTGGAGGAGCTGGGCATCAGCAGTCTGGGCGAGGTCGACGAGCCGGCGTTCTCGGGGCTGGCGGAGAGGCACCGGCGGGAGCTGCACGTGCACTGCTACCGGATGCTCGGGTCGTTCGAGGATGCCGAGGACACGGTGCAGGAGACGTTCCTCAGGGCCTGGCGGCGGCGGGAGACCTTCGAGGGGCGGTCGACGTTCCGGGCCTGGCTGTACCGGATCGCCACCAACGCCTGCCTGGACCTGCTCGCCAAGCGCCGCCCGGAGCCCGCGACCGGCGGCGAGGTGCTGTGGCTGCAGCCCTACCCGGACCGGCTGCTCGACGAGCTGCCCGCGGGCGACGCGGACGAGCCGGAGACGGTCGCCGTGGCGCGGGAGACGATCGAGCTGGCGTACCTGGTCGCGGTCCAGCACCTCGCTCCGCGCCCGCGGGCCGTGCTGATCCTGAGGGACGTGCAGGGCTGGCCGGCGAAGGACGTCGCGGAGTTCCTCGGGGACACCGTCAACTCCGTGAACAGCGCGCTGCAGCGGGCCCGCGCCGGCATGCGGGAGTACCTGCCCGCCGAGCGGCAGGACTGGACCGGCGGCGAACTGGACTCCGGGACGCGCGAGTTGGTGCGCCGCTACACCGAGGCCAGCGTGGCCACGGACATCCCGGCGCTCGCCGCGATGCTGCGGGACGACGTCCGCTGCTCGATGCCGCCCACGCCGGGCCTGTACGTCGGCCGCGACGCCGTGGTGAACGACTGGGTCGAGAGCGGCTTCGAGGGCATGAAGGGCCTGCGCGCCGTCCTCACCTCCGTGAACCGGCAGCCCGCCGTCGCCTTCTACCTCTGGCAGGAGCGGGAGGGCGCGTACCTGCCGCTGACGATCGACGTCCTGCGCGTCACCGGCGGGGCGATCACCGAGATCGTCACGTTCCACGACGACCGGTTCCCGCGGCTCGGGCTGCCGGAGCGTCTGCCCGGTGACGGCACGGAGTAGTCCCGGTGGGGAAGGACGCGGCCCTCACCGCTCGTCAGAGTTCCCGCGCCCCGTACACCGCCCTGTCGGCTCCGGCGGAAAGAGCCCAGTAGCGGTCGCCGTAGGACCAATGCCACCACTCGGTGGGGTAGTTCACCAGGCCCGCGGCGGTGAGGGCGTCGCGGAGCACCCTTCGGTTGGCGCGGGCAGCGGAGCCGATGTTGTCCGCGTCCGTGTAGCAGGCGCCGTCGCTGTCTTCCGGGCTCGCGTTCAGCGGGGATCCCATGTCGAGTTCGTGGCCGTCGGCGGAGATCAGGGTGAGGTCCACCGCGGCGCCGGCGCTGTGCGGCGCGATCTCCGGTGGCGATACGTAACGGCTCGCGGCCTCGCGCACCCGCGGCGCCGACCAGTGCGGGTTGTCGGCGCGCAGTTCGTCGGCGTACTCCTCGAAGTAGTCGCGCTGGAGCGCGGGCGGCCGGTACCCCTCGACGAACAGCAGGCGGATGTCCTCCGGGAGCAGTGCCTGCGCCTTCAGGAGACGAAGCAGCACCCCTTCTCGCAGATGCGCGAACGCCCCTGCCCGATCGGCCCTGCGAGAGTCCACGGCGAGGGGTTCGTGGAGCCGGACGTCGACGAGTGGTTCGCCGCAATCGGCCACCGGGATCGCCGCGATCTTCGGATCTGACATCAGCACGATCTCGCTCACGCTCATGCACTGATCATTGCCTACGATCCCGTGCGTTCCACACCCCGCGTCGGATACCACCGACAACCCCCAGCAAATGCCGCTAACACGACGCCCCGTCGGACCCGAGGTTCCCTCAGCCCCCGGTGATTGTGTTCACGCCGCAACCTGTCGCTACGGCCGATCCCGTGCCGTAGGTTTTGGCAGGTCCACCCCTCGGCCGACCTGCGAGGCGAGTGGCACACGGGGGAAGGTGAGCACCGCTCGGATCCCGGCTCGGCCTTTGCGGCCGAGGCGTTCTTCGGCGTGCGCGGCGACAGCGGGCGAGTAGGGACCACATCAGGGGACCGCATCACCCAGCGGCCCGGCCGGCCCCCGCCGGACGGAATGCCGATGCCCCCTGGAGAACCCCCTGCGCCGCCGCCTGCCTCTCTGGCCGATCCCGCTGCTGTGGACCCTCGCCCTCGGACTGTGGGGGCTGTCCCGGCAGGGCAGTGTCTGGCGGGATGAGGCCGCGACCTGGCAGGTGGCCCGGCGGTCCACCGCCGACATCTGGCACATGCTGGGGCAGGTCGACGTCGTACACGGGCTCTACTACCTGCTGATGCACGGAGTCTTCGAGTGCTTCGGCGCCGGCACCACGGCCCTGCGGCTGCCCTCCGTGCTGGCCATGGCGGTGGCGGCGGCCTGCGTGACGGTCATCGGTCAACGGCTGGCCGGGGTCTGGGCGGGCCTGGCGGGAGGGCTCGCGTTCGGGCTGCTTCCGGCCGTGCAGTTCTATCTCCAGGAGGGCCGGCCGTACGCGCTGATCACGGCCGGGGCCGGGATCGCGACCCTGTTGCTGGTGACCGTCCTGGAGGGCCGTGGCCGAGCGGTGCACTGGGTTGCCTACGGCGCCACACTCGCGGCCTGCGGCCTGCTCAACTGGCTGTCCCTGCTGATCCTGCCCGCCCACCTGGCGACCCTGCTCCGGGTGCGTGCCCGGCGCCGGACCCGGACCTGCTGGGCGGTGGCCGCGACAGTCGCCGTGGCGGCCGTACTGCCGTTGATCCTTTTCAGCCGGCGTCAGGCCGCCCAGGTGTCCTGGATACCGCCGCTGACCTGGCACATGCTGATCGGCCCGGCGATCCTGCTGGCGATCGGCGGACTCGGCGCCCTGCTGGACCGGCCGCACGCGGGACGGCTGTCGGTGGCGGCCGTCGGGGTGCCGCTGCTGGCCGTGCCGCAACTCGGCCTCATCGGGGTCTCCCTGGTCCGCCCGCTCTTCCTGGACCGCTACGTACTGTTCAGCATGCTCGGGCTGGCCCTGCTGATCGGCACGGCGCTGGGTACGGCCGTACGGGCAGCCGGGCCGCGGTTTCCGAGAGCGGCTCCCTGGCTCGTCCCGCTCGTGGTCACCGTGGCGGTCGTCGCCCTGTTGCCCCAGTCGCTGGCCAAGCGGGCTCCGTCGAGCCGGGTGGACGACGTGCTGGCGGTGGCGGCCGATGTACGGCGGCTGAAGCAGGACGGGGACGCGGTGGTCTTCATACCGGCGGCCCGGCGCGACACGGCGCTGGTCTCCCCCTACCACTTCGCCGGGCTGACGGACGTCGCCCTGGCGGAGGACCCGATGGCGTCGGGGACGTTGAAGGGCGAGGAAGCCGGCCCGGACCGGATACGGAGCGCGATGTTGGCACACCGGCGCATACTGCTGGTCACCGACGTGCCCGCGGTGGCCCGGCCGGTGTCGGCCGAGCGGGACAGAACGAAGACCGCCGTGCTGAAGGAGCACTTCAGGGTGGTGGCGGACGTACAGGTCCGCGGGCGCCGCGTGACGGCCTACGAGCAGCGGCTCTGAGCGACGGGCAACGGGCAACGGGCAACGGGCAACGGGCAACCGCAGTCGACCGCGGGCGGCTGCGGTCAGTCGCAGTCAGTCACAGTCGGCTGCGGTCAGTCGCGAAAGGGCCCGGCCGGTTCTCCGGCCGGGCCCTGTGCTCAGTGCCCTGTGCCCTGCACATCGGGATCCGTCAGTGGAACTGCGGCACGATCAGATAGATCCCGTACAACACCACCGCCGCGCAGGCGACGAAGCACAGCCCGGCCTGCGCCAGGCCCACGCCGGAGGTGGCCCCGCCCTCCTCACGCGTCCCTTCGTAGCGGGCCAGGCCCAGCACGCCGAAGGCGAAGACGGCGACCACGGCCACGGTCACGGCGAGGCTCACCGCGGCGACCTGGCCGAGCGCGGTCCAGTCGAGGTTCATGATGTGAACTCCCTTGTCTCATGCGGCCTCAGTCGGCCACGTCTCAGGCGGCCGTACCGACCTTCGTCGGCTCCGTGCCGCGGACCGCGACCTCGTGGGTGTCGTTGACGTTGTGCGCGGACACCGGGTTGCGCCGGGAGACGAGCACGATCCCGGCGGCCACCGCCGCGCCGACCAGGGCGACCACGGCCGTACCGACGTTGCCGCCGTGCTTGACGACGCTCGCCGAGACGCCGCCGACGAGTGCGGCGGCGGGCAGGGTGACCATCCAGGCCACGACCATGCGACCGGCCACCCCCCACCGGACCTCCGCCAGGCGGCGGCCCAGGCCCGCGCCGAGGATGCTGCCCGAGGCGACCTGCGTGGTGGACAGGGCGAAGCCCAGGTGGGCCGAGGTGAGGATGACCGTCGTGGAGGCGGTCTCGGCGGCGAAGCCCTGCGGGGACTGGATCTCCGTCAGGCCCTTGCCCATCGTGCGGATGATCCGCCAGCCGCCGAGGTAGGTGCCGAGGCCGATGGCCAGGCCGGCCGAGGCGATCACCCAGAAGGGCGGGCCCGCGTCGTGACCCAGCGCGCCCGCCGAGATCAGGGTCAGCGTGATGACGCCCATCGTCTTCTGCGCGTCGTTGGTGCCGTGCGCCAGGGACACGAGGGAGGCCGAGGCGATCTGGCCGACGCGGAAGCCCTTGGTGACGGACTGGCTGCGGGCGCGAGCGGTGAGCTTGTACGCCAGGAACGTGGCCAGCAGCGCCGCGACCCCCGCCACGATCGGCGAGGCCACCGCCGGGATCAGCACCTTCTCGACAACCTTGTCAAAGTGCACGCCGTGCGACCCCGCGCCCACCCAGACGGCCCCGATCAGCCCGCCGAACAGTGCGTGCGACGAGCTGGACGGCAGCCCGACCAGCCAGGTGAGCAGATTCCACAGAATCGCCCCGACGAGCCCGGCGAAGATCATGCCCGGGGAGACGAGTGCGTCGTCCACGATGCCGCCGGAGATCGTCTTGGCGACCTCGGTGGACAGGAAGGCACCGACGACGTTCAGGACGCCGCTGATGAGTACCGCCGTCTTCGGTCTGAGCGCCCCCGTGGCGATGGACGTGGCCATCGCGTTCGCCGTGTCGTGGAATCCGTTGGTGAAGTCGAAGGCCAGGGCCGTCACGATGACGACCGCCACCAGGAACGTGATGTGGTCCATTCCCCAATGCAAACAAGCGCGGGCCAATTCGCGGCGAACCGACGGCAAAGCGTGTCCCAGGAGTCGGCGCGCGGTTGGTAAGGGTCCTGCGAAGCCGAAGTGGTGAACCCGGCGTGGCGAACCCTGCGTGTCGAACCCGGCGTGGCGAACCCTGCCGGCGCCGTACGCCTGTGGCAGACGGCCGAGCCCGTGCCCGCGGCGCCGGATCTACGATCGCCCCATGAGCATCCGCTGGACCTACGCCTTCGTCGACCGCCCCGCCGCGTCCTTCTCCCGGGCCCACGCCTTCTGGACCGCGGTGACGGACACGCGGCTGTCCGAACTCCGGGGTGAGCAAGGTGAGTTCGTGACGCTGCTGCCGGGCGGCGGCGCCGACGCCTACGTGAAGGTCCAAGGCGTCGACTCGGGCGCCGGGGGCGCGCATCTCGACTTCGCCGTGGACGACGTAGCGGAATGCGTGAAGTCGGCGCTTCGGCGGGGCGCGGAGATCGCCGCCGAGCACGAGGGGTGGGCCGTACTGCGCTCACCCGCCGGGCAGTTGTTCTGTGCCGTGCCGTGGCACGGAGAGACGGTACGGCCACCCGTGGTGCACGGCAGCCGGCTCGACCAGGTCTGCGTCGACGTACCGCCCTCGCTGTACGACGACGAAGTCGCCTTCTGGAGTGCTCTCCTGACCGGGTGGGCGTCGGCGCCCGGCTCCCGCCCCGAGTTCCATGTGCTCAGGCCCCCGGCCGGGCTGCCCGTCCGCATCCTGCTCCAGCGGCTCGGCGAGGAGCGGCCCGCCTCCGCCCATCTGGACCTGGCCTGCGCGGACATCGCGGCGACCCGCGTCCGGCACGAGGAACTGGGCGCGGCCTTCGTCGCTCAGGGCCCTCACTGGACGGTGATGCGCGATCCGGCGGGCGGCGTCTACTGCCTGACGGGACGGGACCCGGAGACGGGCGGCCTGCCCGAACACCACTCCTGAGCAGGTCGGACGACGGCTCGGCAGCGTCCCTGCGGGGGCGTCACCCCCACGGCTCCACGTCCACCACCGCGTCCACCGGAATGGGCCCGTACACATGGGGGAACTCCTCGCCCCCGGGCTCCGGAGCCTCGTACTTCACGGGCGCGTCGAGCCGCGCGGGGTCCACGACCAGCACCACGAGTTCGTCGGGGCCGTCGTAGGAGCCGTACAGGAAGGCGGCCACGGGTGCGAGTTGGGCGCGGGTCGAGCAGTGGATGAAGCCCTCCTCCCGGAGGGTGCGGCCACGGGTCGACATCTCGTACGTGCCGCGCTCGCGGGCCGCGTCCCACAGGGAGCGCTCGGTGATGTGGAGGATGAACGTGCGTTCGGGCATGGGTCCACGCTACGGCTTCAACCGTGTCGCCCGCGCGTGCAAATAGCGCTGCTCCGGCAGGCTCAGGGTCTTGGCGGCGGCGGATTCATAGGCGGCGCGGGCCTCGTCGTGCGCGCCCGCCCGCTCCAGAAGGTGCCCGCGCACCGCGTCCAGCCGGTGCCCGGCCCCCAACTCCCTCTCCAGCGCGTCCAGTTCGGCGAGCCCCGCGTGCGGCCCCTGGACCATGGCCACGGCGACCGCGCGGTTGAGCCGCTCGACGGGGCCGGGGACGAGGTGTACGAGGATGTCGTAGAGGCCGAGGATCTCCTGCCAGTCGGTCTCCTGAGCGGAGGGTGCCTCGTCGTGGACGGCGGCGATGGCGGCGCGCAGCTGGTACGGGCCGGCGCGGCCCCGGGAGAGGGCGCCGGTGACCAGGGCGACGCCCTCGTCGATCGCGGCCCTGTCCCAGCGGTCGCGGTCCTGTTCGTCCAGGGGGACGAGCTCGCCGTGCGGGCCGGTGCGCGCGTCGCGGCGGGCGTCCGTGAGCAGCATCAGGGCGAGCAGGCCGGCCACCTCGCCGTGGTCGGGGAGAAGCCGCTGGACCTCGCGGGTCAGCCGGATCGCCTCGCCGGCGAGGTCCCGCCGCTGGAGGCTCGCGCCCGAGGTCGCCGTATAGCCCTCGTTGAAGATCAGGTACAGCGTCTGGAGGACCGCGGGCAGCCGGTCCTCCCAGTGGTCGGGGCGTCCGAAGCGCACCCCGCGGACCTTCTGCTTGGCCCGGCTGATGCGCTGGGCCATGGTCGCCTCGGGGACCAGGTACGCGCGGGCGATCTCCGCCGTGGTCAGGCCGCCGACGGCGCGCAGGGTGAGGGCGATCTGGGCGGGCGGGGCGAGGTTCGGGTGGCAGCAGAGGAAGAGCAGGGTGAGGGTGTCGTCCTCGCGGGGCGCACGGTCCGCGCCCGGCGGCGGGGCGGTGAAGGCGTCCCGTGGCGACAGCGCCGCGACCTTCTCCTCACGGGCCCGGCGCGCTTCCTCCGCGCGCAGGGCGTCGGTCAGCCGGCGCGCCGCGACCTTGATCAGCCAACCGCGCGGATTGTCCGGGACACCGGCCCGCGGCCACTGCTCGGCCGCCGCGACCAGGGCCTCCTGTACGGCGTCCTCGGCGGTGCCGAAGTGGCCGTACCGCCGCACCAGCGCGCCGAGGACCTGCGGCGCGTGGCGGCGCAGCAGGTCCTCGGTCTCCGGTGTGACACTCATGTCGGGTGCGGCGCTCCCGCGGGGTTCGTACGGCTCAGCGGGGTGCGTACGGCTCAGATGTCCCCGGAGCCGTCGTCGATGGGCCGGATGACCACCGGGTAGACAGGGGCTCCGGCGGGCTGGGGGCAGCTGAGGACGCGCTCGGCGATCTCGGTGACCCGCTCCAGGCTCGCGCAGTCCAGGACCCAGTAGCCCGCCAGCAGTTCCTTGGTCTCGCTGTACGGGCCGTCGGTGATCACCGCCTTGCCGTCGTCGCCCAGGGTGACGTGCCGCGTCTTCGCGGGTTCGGCCAGCCCCTGCCCGTCGACCATCTCGCCGGTCTCGGCGAGATCGTTGTTGAGGTCGCTCATGAAGGCGTACATCGCCTGGACGTCCTCCTGGCTCCAGGCCACCGAGTGCTCCGACGCCTTGCCCTGCATCGCCTCGTAGTCCGCCTGGGTGCCCTGCACCATGACCAGGTACTTCATCAGTCCGCTCCTTCGGTTTCCGTCGGCTCGGGCCACCGGTCTCGGCGGCTCTCACAGGGGACGTCGGAGCCGGCCCGGGATTCTCGACACGAGGTTCAGGAGTTTTTCGCGGCGGGTGGCTCGGGCCGCTCGTGGTGCCCGTGATGTTCCCCGTGCTCCCCGTGCTGGGCGACGCTCTCGGCGTAGGCGTCGCACTCGGGGTTCCGGCACGGTCCGGCCACCCAGGTGGGGACCCATGCGCCCAGCGTCTTGTGGCGCTTGACGACCGTTTCGACGGGCTGTCCGCAGTCGGGACAGTGGTGCTGGTGCTCTTCGCTGCCCATGTCCTCAGAGTAGGGCGGGAGACGGCTCAGCGCTTCCTGCTGTACGTACGCACCACGGCGCCGTTGCCGAACGTCCGCACCTCGCCCAGCGTGAACTCCGAGACGGCGAAGTCCGAGCCGAACATCGGCATGCCGGTGCCGTACACGATGGGGTAGGTCTTGACGACGAGTTCGTCGATCTCGTCGATCAGTTCACCCGCGATCTGCGAGCCGCCGCACAGGTAGATCCCCAAGTCGCCGTCCTCGGCCTTGAGTTCGCGCACCTTGGCGACCAGGTCGTCGCCGATGATCTCGACGTTCGGGTCGGGCGACTCGGTCAGGGTGCGTGAGGCCACGTACTCGCGCAGGTGGGCGTAGGGGCTGGTGATGCCCTCCTTCAGGGCCAGGTCGTAGCTGCCCCGGCCCTGGATGATCGTGTCGAACCCCTTGTTCTCCAGGTCTTCGAGGCCGAACGCCCGACGGCCATGGGTCGGCAGGGTCTCCGGGTATTCGCTCTTGAGGAAGGCCAGGTACTCCTCGTCGACGAAGGCGAGCATCGCCGACCCGTCTCCGCTCGGGTCTCCGATGAAGCCGTCGATCGAACAGGCGATGAAGTAGGTGAGCTTTCGCAAGCCGGTCTCTTTTCTTGTTCCTCGGGCTGGTCAACCACTGCGATTGTAGTGCTTCAGTTGTAGTACGTCACTTGTAGTGGTTGCAAGCGCATTTCGGGACCGGGTGAAAGTGGGAGAGGGGATTCCGAAACGCCTTGGCTCAGCCGCGCGGCTCGCGCCACATCGGCCACATCCGCGGGCCGTCCGGAAGGTCGAGGGGCTGCCCCTTCAGCTCGAAGCCGAGGCGCTCGTACAGCTTCCGGCTGCGGCCGCTGGTCGCCTCCAGATAGGCGGGCAGTCCCTCCCGGTCGCAGCGGTCCAGGGCCGCGTTGATGAGCGCGGTGCCGTACCCCTCGCCCTGACGCTCGGGCGCCGTGGCGATCATCCACAGGTAAGCGTGCGCGCGGCCCACCGGGTGGATACCGTCCGTCAGCCGGGCGATCAGCTCTATGCGCTCGTTCTCCGGGTCGACGGCCGCACGCAGCCGCGCGGGCCCTTCGTCGTCGTGGTCCCGCTCTTCGGCCGGTATGGAGAGCCACAGCGCGCACGCCGTGCCGTCCTCGGTGACGTCGATGCGACCCTCGGCACGCACGATGTCGGCGAACGCCGCCATGAGCTTGGGATGGGTGGTCCGGCGGTGCTCCGCGCCCGGGAACACCCAGCCGCTGACCAGATCGTCCTGGAAGGCCGCGTCCAGCAGCCGGACCACCAGCTCCCGGTCCCCCTCGCCCGCCGTCCGGATCGCCACGCCCATCTTCTCCCCCACCCCTTCGCGTCAACTGGCCTTGATCGTAGGGCGATAGGGGCGCGCGTGCCGTCCGTGGGGCGATTCTGTCGAGATCCGGTCGACACACGCGGAGGCGGGCCCCGCACACCGTGGGGATGTGCGGGACCCGCCGGTCCGAAGCAGCTCGGCGGCCGTACGGGGTCAGGAACCGTACGACCCCGGGTGCTCCGGAGTCTTCACGGCCCTCGGCCGGCGCCGCATCGGGCACTACGGCCGTCCGCCGCCCCGGTCTCTTTCACCGCGATCTCGTTCGCCGCGATCTCGTTCACCGGCTCGTTCACCGCGGCCTCAGTTGCTGCGCCGCGTCACGAACTCGGCCAGGGCCAGCAGTCCGCCCGCCTCCTCCGGGTCGGGCACCGCGCGGGCCAGTTCCTGCATGGCGTGGGCCATCCGCTCGGCGGCCTGGGTCTGTGCCCAGTCGCGACCGCCCGCCCGCTCGACGGCGAGCGCGGTCCGCTGCAAGTCCTCCTTGTCGTACGGCACTTCGTACAGCGCTGCCAGTTCCGCCGCCGCCGGACCACCGGAGGTCAGCGCGGCGACGACCGGCAGGGACTTCTTGCGGGCGGCCAGGTCCGCGCCGGCCGGCTTGCCGGTGCGGCTCGGGTCGCCCCATATACCGATCACGTCGTCGATGAGCTGGAAGGCGAGCCCGGCCTCCCGGCCGAACGCGTCCAGCGCCGCCACGTCCTCGTCCGCCGCGCTCGCGTACAGCGCGCCGAGGGCGCAGGCACACCCCAGCAGCGCTCCGGTCTTGGCCTCGGCCATGACGAGCACCTCGTCGAGGCCGACCTCGCCGGGGCTCCGCTTCTCCATCGCCGTGTCGGCCTGCTGGCCGGCGCACAGCTCGACGACGCAGGTCGCGAGGCGGGCGGCGGCCGCGGCGGACGCCGGGTGCGGGTCCTCGGCGAGCAGCCGCAGGGCCAGTGCCTGGAGGGCGTCCCCGCCGAGGATCGCGTCGGCGTCGCCGAACACGGTCCATGCGGTGGGCCGGTGCCGGCGGGTGGTGTCCCGGTCCATCACGTCGTCGTGCAACAGCGTGAAGTTGTGGACCAGTTCGACCGCCACCGCCGCCCGTACGGCCGCCGCCCGTGCCCTCGGCCCGCCGAGTGCGGCGGCCGCGGTGAGGACGAGGGCGGGACGGATCGCCTTGCCCGCGTTGCCCGCCGCGGGGGTGCCGTCCGCGTGCTCCCAGCCGAAGTGGTAGCGCGCGATCCGCCGCATGGAAGGCGGCAACGTCTCGACGGCGGCGCGCAGTTCGGGGTAGACCGTGGCCCGGGCACGCTCCAGGATCGCCGCCGCCTCGGGCCCGTCGAGCGGACCCGGAGCGCCGTCCCCGTCGGTCGCGATGGGAGTCCGCCTTTCGAGCGTCTCGGTGGACGGCCGCGCCCCGGCGGGACGCGCCTGCGTCTCCGTCATGAACTCACCCATGGCATCGCCTCGGAGAGTCGGCGGACAGTGGCCCTTGCGCTACGGCTCGGCGCCTCCCCGGAGGGTCCACCCACGCGCGGGACTCCGGACACGGCGCACGCCCGGCCACAGGTCGGGCGGAGAGGGCCCGGGAGGGCAGGGTCACCGCCAGCGCCCGATCTCGACGTTCTCCAGCACACCGAGGGCGTCCGGCACCAGGACCGCGGCCGAGTAGTAGGCGGTCACCAGGTACTTGATGATGGCCTGTTCGTTGATGCCCATGAAGCGGCAGGACAGGCTCGGCTCGATCTCGTCCGGGATGCCCGCCTGCTGCAACCCGATGACGCCCTGCTCCGCCTCGCCTGTACGCATGGCGATGATCGACGTCGTACGGGCGTCGGTGACCGGGATCTTGTTGCAGGGGAAGATCGGCACCCCGCGCCAGGTCGGGATGCGGTTCCCGGCCATCTCGATGGTCTCGGGAACGAGCCCGCGCTTGTTCAGCTCCCGCCCGAACGCGGAGATCGCGCGCGGGTGGGCGAGGAACAGCTTGGTGCCGCGCCGCCGGCAGAGCAGCTCGTCCATGTCGTCGGGGCTGGGCACACCGTCGTGCGGCTGGAGCCGCTGGTCGTACTCGCAGTTGTTGAGCAGACCGAACTCGCGGTTGTTGATGAGCTCGTGCTCCTGGCGCTCCTTCAGCGCCTCGACCGTCAGCCGCAGCTGCTGCTCGGTCTGGTTCATCGGCTGGTTGTACAGGTCGGCCACGCGCGTGTGGATGCGCAGCACGGTCTGGGCGATGCTCAGTTCGTACTCACGGGGCCGGGCCTCGTAGTCGACGAAGGTGTGCGGGATGTCCGGCTCGCCGCTGTGGCCGGCCGCGAGGTCGACCTCCTTCTCGCCGTACCTGTTGGTGCGCTGCGAGGGGATCGCCCGCAGCTGCTCGAGGTGACCGCTGAGCGACTCGGCGCGCTCCGCGACCTGTTCGACGTCCTGGCGGGGCAGTACGAGCACCGTGCAGGCGGTGACCGCGCGGACCGTGTACTCCCAGATGGCATCGGCGTCGAGCAGCGCCTGCTCACCGAGGTAGGCGCCGTCGGCGAGGACGCCCAGGGACTCGTCCTCCCCGTAGGGGCCGGTGCCGAGCTTCTCCACCCTGCCGTGTGCCAGCAGGTACACCTCGTCGGTCTGGCTGCCGAACGAGGCGATCACGGTGCCCGCCGGGAACTCCCGCTGCTGGCAGCGCTGGGCGAGCTCGGAGAGCACGTCCTCGTCCTCGTACGACCGCAAGGCCGGCAGTTCGGTCAGCTCGGCCGGGACGACCTCGACCCGGTCGCCCGTCTTCACGAACGTGATACGCCCGTCCCCCACGGCGTAGGTCAGACGCCGGTTCACCCGGTACGTGCCGCCCTGCACATTCACCCAGGGCAGCATCCGCAGCAGCCAGCGGGAGCTGATCTCCTGCATCTGAGGTGCGGACTTGGTCGTGGTGGCCAGGTTCCGCGCGGCCGCCGTGCCGAGACTCTGCTGCGGCTGGCCCTGCTCGCTGCGGACCTCTTCGCCTACCGACATAAGGAATTGCCCTCCCGGTCGTGCACCGGCACCCCTCTGGCGCCGCACATCGCGATCTCCACGACCGAGCCTTGCATTACATGGGGCGCCGGTGCTATTACCCGAAAGAGCGGGAATGGATCACCGTCCGCTGGGCAAATAGGGGGACCTTGTCCAGTCGTCACGCCGACTCGCACGAATGCGACGGTCGTCCCGTACGCGACACGCCGCTTGTCCGAAACGCATCGCACACCGTGCGATGCGAGGAGTCCTCTCTGCCCGTTTTCGGTAAAGCACCGATACGAGCCGGCCGCGCACGGCGGCCGGCGTACGGCGTGAAGGAGGCGGCCATGGCCTCACCCATGTCCGCGAGCAGATTCCTGGAGAGACTCAGGGCAGAGGGCGCGACGGTCGTCGAGGTCGGCGACTGGGAGCACCACAACCGCAATCATGTGGGCCCGTGGGGCCCCGTCCACGGCGTGATGATCCACCACACGGTGACCAAGGGCAGCGCGCACACGGTGGAGCTCTGCCGCAACGGCTACGAGGGGCTGCCGGGCCCGCTCTGCCACGGCGTCATCACCAAGGACGGCAGGGTCCACCTGGTCGGCTACGGCCGCGCCAACCACGCCGGCCTCGGCGACGACGACGTCCTGCGCGCGGTCATCGCGGAAACGGCCCTGCCTGCCGACAACGAGGCCAACACCGACGGCAACCGCCACTTCTACGGCTTCGAGTGCGAGAACCTGGGTGACGGAAAGGACCCGTGGCCGGAGCCCCAACTGGAGGCGATCGAGCGGGTCTCGGCGGCCGTCTGCCGCCATCACGGGTGGACGGAGCGCTCGGTGATCGGGCACCTGGAGTGGCAGCCCGGAAAGGTGGATCCGCGCGGGTTCACCATGGCGTCGATGCGGGAGCGGATCCGGGAGCGTCTGCGGTAGGGCGGCAGCGGGTGTGCTGGTGAGGCAGGGCAGCCGAAACCGTGGGGCCGGGCGACAATGACCAGGTGACCAGCCCCGATCTCACGGCCCTCCACCCCCGGCTCCCCTCCCCCGTACAGGAGTCGGCGGACGAGCGGTTCACGCGGCACGGCGTCCGTCTGCTCCTCAAGCGCGACGACCTGATCCACCCGGAGCTGATCGGCAACAAGTGGCGCAAGCTCGCACCGAACCTGGCCGCCGCGGAGGGCCGTACGGTCGTCACGTTCGGCGGCGCCTACTCCAACCACCTGCGCGCCACCGCCGCCGCGGGCCGCCTCCTCGGGCTCCCCACGGTCGGCGTGGTCCGCGGCCAGGAGCTGGCCGACCGCCCCCTCAACCCGTCGCTGGCACGCTGCGTGGCCGACGGTATGCGGCTCCATTTCGTCGACAGGTCGACGTACCGCCGCAAGACCGAACCGGAAACGCTGGCGGCCGTCCTGCGCGCGGCGGATGCGCAGGGGGCGTACGTCGTCCCGGAAGGCGGCAGCAACGCCCTTGCCGTACGAGGGTGCCGGGCGCTCGGCGAGGAGCTGCGCGGGCGGGCCGACGTGGTCGCGGTCGCGTGCGGCACGGGCGGCACGCTGGCGGGCCTGGCCGCCGGGCTCGGCCCCGGCCGGCGGGCCCTGGGCGTTCCGGTCCTCAAGGGCGGCTTCCTGGCGGACGACATACGGGAGCTACAGGCCGAGGCGTTCGGCGGGCCGCGGGGCGACTGGCGGCTCGACGAGCGGTTCCACTTCGGCGGATACGCCCGTACGACACCGGAACTCGATGCCTTCGCCGAGGACTTCGAGGAACGGCACGGGGTGCCCGTCGAGCGTCTTTATGTCGCCAAGTTGCTGTACGGACTTGTCGCCCTTGCCGAGGAGGGGGCCTTCCCTCCCGGCACGACGGTCGCGGCGGTCGTCACCGGGGCCCCGTTCGCCCCTCACCCCGCCTCCCGATAGGCCGCCGCCTCCTCCAGGTCCAGCCTGCGCAGCAGCGTCCGCAGCATCTCGTCGTCGATATAGCGACCGTCCCGCAGCTTCACGAACACCGCGCGCTCGGCGCCGATCACCTCGCGGGACAGCCGCCGGTAGGTGTCGTCGACGGACTCGCCGGTGACGGGATTGGCCTGGCCCAGCCGTTCCCAGACAGAGTTGCGGCGCCGCTCCAGGACCGCTCGCAGACGGTCTGCGAGGGGGGCGGGGAGGGCGTTGCGTTCGTCGGCGAGGAGCTCCTCCAGCCGGCGTTCGGCGGCCCGGGAGGCCTGCGCCTGGGCGTTGGCCTCGGCGAGGGTCTCGGCCTGCGCGTCCCGGCCGGGGAGCTTCAGCAGGTGGATCAGGGGCGGCAGTGTCACGCCCTGGACTACGAGCGTGCCGATGACCGTGGTGAAGGTCAGGAAGAGGATCAGGTTGCGCTCGGGGAACTCCTCGCCGCCATGCACCGTGAGCGGGATCGAGAAGGCGATCGCCAGCGAGACCACGCCGCGCATCCCGGCCCAGGAGATGACGAACGGCGCCTTCCAGGTCAGGCCGCCCTCGCGTTCCCTGATCCGCGCCGACATCATGCGCGGCAGGAACGTCGCCGGATACACCCACACGAACCGCGAGACGACGACCACGAGGAACACGGCGACCGCGTACCAGGCGGCGCGACCGCCCTCGTACTCCCCGAGGCCCTTCAGGACCACCGGCAGTTGCAGTCCGATCAGCGCGAACACCGCCGACTCCAGCACGAACGCGACCATCTTCCACACCGCCTCCTCCTGGAGCCGGGTGGCGAAGTCGACCTCCCACGCGCGGTGCCCCAGGTACAGCGCGACCACGACGACCGCCAGCACTCCGGAGGCGTGCACCTGCTCGGCGGCCGCGTAGGCGACGAACGGGATCAGGAGGGAGAGGGTGTTCTGCAGCAGCGCCTCCTTCACGTGCGTGCGCAGCCAGTGGATCGGCACCATCAGCACCACCCCGAACCCGATGCCGCCGACCGCCGCGAGCAGGAACTCACCGATCCCGCCGGCCCAGGTGGCGCCCTCGCCGACGGCCGCCGCGAGTGCGACCCGGTATGCGGTGATCGCGGTGGCGTCGTTCACGAGGGACTCGCCCTGGAGGATCGTGGTGATCCGGGACGGCAGCCCCACCCGGCGCGCCACAGCCGTCGCGGCGACCGCGTCCGGCGGCGCCACCACAGCGCCCAGCACCAGCGCCGCCGTCAGCGGCAGATCCGGTACGACGAGGTAGGCGACCCAGCCGACGGCGAAGGTCGCGAAGAGGACGTACCCGACCGACAGCAGCATCACGGGCCGCAGCTGAGCGCGCAGATCGAGATACGAGCTGTCCGTCGCGGCACTGTGCAGCAGCGGGGGCAGCACCAGCGGCAGGACGATGTGCGGGTCGAGGGTGTACTCGGGCACGCCCGGCAGGTACGACACGGCGAGCCCGGCGGCGACCAGCAGCAGCGGCGCCGGCACGGGCGACCGCCGACCGGCCGCGGCCACGGCGGCGCTCCCCGCCACCAGCAACAGCAGCGGCATCACGTCCATGCTTCTCGCCCGCCCTCGTTTTTCCGCGCGGCCATCCTCGCGGCCGTCGTAACCTGGCAATCATGAAACAGTGCACGCACGCCGACGCGCTGCCCCACCCGGAACCCGTGGCGCTGAACGAGACGTGTCCGGAGTGTCTGGCGGAAGGCATGCACCCCGTACAGCTGAGGCTCTGTCTCAGCTGCGGGCACGTCGGCTGCTGCGACTCCTCGCCGGGGAGGCATGCGACAGAACACCACAAGGAATCCGGTCACCCGGTGATGCGGACCTTCGAGCCGGGCGAGGAATGGCGTTGGTGCTTCGTCGACCACGTACTCGTGTGACCCTGGATCCGGACGGTTCGACCGTCTGACGTCTGGGTACGTCAACCCGGCGCGCGCTCTTCCCAATTGGAGCCGCAGACCCCTAGACACGGAGCGTGTCCACAGGTTTACTGTGAGTGACGGCAAGGGGTTGGGGTCCTGGGGACAGGAAAGTTCAGAGCGCGATAGCGTCACCGCTGAACCACACATCGCGTTACCCCGGGGGGCGACCCTCGGCCCCGAGAAGCTTGTACCACCTTGGAGGTGAGGGTGTCCCAGATCGCAGGCGAGCCCGCGACCCAGGACTTCGTGGAAGTCCGGCTGCCGGCCGCGGGTGCCTACCTGTCGGTGCTGCGTACGGCGACTGCCGGCCTCGCGGCCCGTTTGGACTTCACCCTCGACGAGATCGAGGACCTGCGCATCGCGGTGGACGAGGCCTGCGCGATCCTGCTTCAGCAGGCCGTGCCCGGCTCGGTGCTCAGCTGTGTCTTCCGCCTCGTCGACGACTCACTCGAGGTCACCGTCTCGGCCCCGACCACGGACGGCCACGCTCCCTCCAGGGACACCTTCGCCTGGACCGTCTTGTCGGCCCTCGCGGGCAAGGTCTCCTCCGCCGTGGACGAGGACAAAACCGTTTCGATCAGCCTCTACAAACAGCGCGGCGCGGGACCCGGGCCGGCGTGAGGACAGGGGACGGGCCGGTGCGTGACGAAGAGCGCGGCACACGGGAGCTGCCGGACGGCACTGCCCCCCACTCGGACGAAGCCGAGAGCCTGGGGGCGGGCCCGAGCGGTCCGAACGGTTCCCGGCGCATGGCGGACGGCGTCGACGGCATCCCCGAGCAGGCCCGGCCGCACCCGGAGGACGACTCCGTGGAGGCCGGCTTCCTGGCCGACGGACGGGATGACGAAGGTGCCGTGCAGGGCGCGCCTCCGGGCGGGCGGATCGGGGTCTCCCCAGTCCGCGTGGAGGCGAGGGCTCGGGAGAGGGCAACGGGCGGGACGATGAGCGAGCACCAGCGAAACGTCGGGGACGAGGCGATGAGCGCGCACAGCGTGCAGGCCACGCAGCACGACCCTCAGGACCGCAGCGGGGCGCGCGCCATGTTCATCGAGCTGCGCAAGCTCCAGGACGGCAGCGCCGAGTACGCGGAGCTTCGCAACCGGCTGGTCCGGATGCACCTGCCGCTCGTCGAGCACCTCGCGCGCCGCTTCCGCAACCGCGGCGAGCCGCTCGACGACCTCACCCAGGTCGCCACCATCGGCCTGATCAAGTCGGTCGACCGCTTCGACCCGGAGCGTGGCGTCGAGTTCTCGACGTACGCGACCCCGACGGTCGTCGGCGAGATCAAGCGTCACTTCCGGGACAAGGGCTGGGCGGTCCGCGTTCCGCGCAGGCTCCAGGAGCTGCGCCTCGCCCTGACGACCGCCACGGCCGAGCTGTCCCAGCAGCACGGCCGCTCCCCCACGGTCCATGAGCTCGCCGAGAAGCTGGCGATCTCGGAGGAGGAGGTCCTGGAGGGCCTGGAGTCCGCCAACGCGTATTCCACGCTGTCCCTGGACGTCCCCGACACGGACGACGAGTCCCCGGCGGTAGCGGACACCCTCGGCGCTGAGGACGAGGCGCTGGAGGGCGTCGAGTACCGCGAGTCGCTGAAGCCGCTGCTCGAAGACCTCCCGCCGCGCGAGAAGCGGATCCTGTTGCTGCGCTTCTTCGGCAACATGACCCAGTCGCAGATCGCGCAGGAGGTCGGCATCTCCCAGATGCACGTGTCCCGGCTGCTGGCGCGCACACTGGCGCAGCTGCGGGAAAAGCTGCTGGTAGAGGAGTGACGGCGGCGTCGGAGCCCCCGATCACTCCTGATCAGCCTTCAGCCGACTACTCGACTACTTCTGATCAGGCGCGCTACCGGGCCCCCGGATCCCGAGGGCCTGGGTCGTCTCCTGGTTGATCAGAAGCACGAGCGTGGCGATCGCGACCACGGCGATCGCGATGCCCGCCGGAATCGCGATGCTGTCGGCCTGAAGCAGGCTGTAAGCCACCGGCAGGGCCAGAATCTGCGTGATCACAGACGGCCCACGACTCCAGCTCCGCTGAGCGAACAGCCCCCGCGCGGCGAGCAACGGCAGCAGAGCGAGAACCACCAGCGTCACCCCGAGGGTGACGGCCTGCTGCCGACCGTCCGGATCCCCGGTCAGCCCCAGCACGAGCACCCAGACACCCCCCACGGCGAGCCCCAGCCCTTCCAGCGCGGTGAGTACCGCCGCATACGTCAGCCGACGCGGACGCGGACCGGCGGTTTCCGGGGTGGTGGAGGTCTGTTCCTTGGTCACCCCTGCAGGGTAGTCCTCCGAATTCACGAGCTCCCGCCAGCACCTGACCTACGCCGGTAGGCGACATTCAGCCCGCGCCGGTCGCCTCATTCCAGCCCGTCCGGCGTTTGAGGACGAGGCCCCTTCAGGGCCCGCGCCGACGCCGGCCACGTTTCGGCGAACGGCATCAACAACTGCGGCCCAACCGACGGAGTCCCCCCGTGTCGAGGCTCACGCCCGATCTCTTACTAGATCCCCACCTCGACCTGTGCCCCGGTACCCCCCAGTAGGTACGCTGCCAGTCATGCGTGCACTTCTCGTGGTCAATCCGGCAGCAACCACCACAAGCGCACGTACGCGCGATGTCCTGATCCATGCGCTCGCCAGCGAGATGAAACTTGAGGCGGTCACCACCGAGTACCGCGGCCACGCGCGCGACCTGGGCCGACAGGCCGCGGACAGCGACGACGTCGACCTGGTGGTCGCCCTCGGCGGCGACGGCACCGTGAACGAGGTCGTCAACGGACTGTTGCACAGCGGCCCCGACCCCGACCGCCTCCCCCGCCTCGCCGTGGTCCCCGGCGGCTCCACCAACGTCTTCGCCCGCGCCCTCGGCCTGCCCAACGACGCCGTGGAAGCGACCGGCGTCCTGCTCGACGCCCTGCGCGAGGGCAGAGAACGCACCGTCGGCATGGGCATCGCGGCGGGCACGCCGGGCACCGAGGACGAGGCGGTGCCGGGCAGATGGTTCACCTTCTGCGCGGGACTCGGCTTCGACGCGGGCGTGATCGGCCGGGTCGAGCAGCAGCGCGAGCGGGGCAAGAAATCCACACCCGCCCTTTACCTGCGCCAGGTGCTGCGCCAGTTCCTCCAGGAGCCCAACCGCAGGCACGGCACGATCACCCTGGAGCGTCCGGGCCAGGACCCGGTGACCGATTTGGTGCTGTCCATAGTCTGCAACACCGCTCCATGGACGTATCTACTCAATCGCCCGGTGTACGCGGCACCTAAGGCGTCGTTCGATACCGGCCTCGACGTACTCGGTCTCAGCCGTATGTCCACGGTCGCGGTTGCCCGGTATGCGACCCAGTTGCTCACTTCGTCCCCCGAGCGCGGGGCCCGCGGCAAGCATGCCGTCACGCTCCACGACCTGGACCAGTTCACCTTGCATTCGAAGGTCCCGTTGCCCCTTCAGATGGACGGCGACCACCTCGGGCTGCGTACGAGCGTGACGTTCACAGGCGTACGCCGTGCACTGCGTGTGATTGTGTGAGCGGAACGGGCTAAAGTCCTTTCACTCGAACGTTTAGGCCAGGATCCACCCCATGGAAGTACGGCTGTGACCTAGTCGACACCGAGGAATCAAAAAAAACTTTCCGGAAGGGGTTGTATCCGTCGCTGAGGTTTGCGAGTCTCTACATGGCGATCGGGACGGCCCGCAACACCAGCCTCCACGGATCACCGGAATCCCCCTTCAAATCACAGGACCCACGCCAGGGAACCTGGCGGTAGGCCCTTCACTTGTTGAGGGATTCGTGAAAGCGTTCACATTCACAAGCAACCTGCAAGTAATATTCAAGGAGAGGTAGCAGCCATGGACTGGCGTCACAACGCCGTTTGCCGCGAGGAAGACCCCGAGCTCTTCTTCCCCATCGGCAACACCGGTCCTGCGCTGCTGCAGATCGAGGAAGCCAAGGCCGTCTGCCGTCGCTGCCCGGTAATGGAGCAGTGCCTGCAGTGGGCGCTCGAGTCCGGCCAGGACTCCGGCGTCTGGGGTGGTCTCAGCGAGGACGAGCGCCGCGCCATGAAGCGCCGCGCCGCCCGCAACCGGGCCCGTCAGGCCTCCGCCTGACACACCCGCCCCGCACAGCCTGAGCTTGGCGGCGCGTACAGCGAGTACGCATCTCCCGCCCCCGAGCCGCAGCGCGCAGTACCCCCGATGCGCTTAGCGATTGCAGAGCAGCAACGAGCACTGGCCCTGGACCACATGGTCCGGGGCTCTTTGCTGTGTACGACACCGGGAGCACTTGTGCGCATGGACTACTTCCGCGCGTGAACAACCTCTGCGCGGACCACTCCTGCGCATGTACTACTCCTACGCGTGGGCCACCACTTCTACATGCGCTACTTCTGCGCCCGCACCGGGATGTCCAGGATCACTCTGGTCCCCCGCTCCGGCGCCCTGACCATGTCGAACGTGCCGCCCAACTCGCCCTCCACCAGGGTTCGTACGATCTGGAGGCCGAGGTTGCCCGCGGTGTGCGGATCGAAGCCCTCGGGCAGGCCCACGCCGTCGTCCTGCACGGTGACCAGGAGGCGGACCTGCTTGGTCGTACCGCCACGGACCGCCGAGACCTCGACCGTGCCGGTGTCGCCCTCGCGGAAGCCGTGTTCCAGGGCGTTCTGAAGGATCTCGGTCAGGACCATCGACAGCGGGGTGGCGACCTCGGCGTCGAGGATGCCGAAGCGGCCGGTGCGCCGGCCGGCTACCTTGCCGGGCGAGATCTCGGCGACCATCGCCAGCACCCGGTCGGCGATCTCGTCGAACTCCACGCGCTCGTCCAGGTTCTGGGAGAGCGTCTCGTGCACGATCGCGATCGAGCCGACCCGTCGTACCGCCTCTTCCAGAGCTTCGCGGCCGCGATCGGACTCGATGCGCCGAGCCTGGAGGCGGAGCAGGGCGGCCACCGTCTGGAGGTTGTTCTTGACGCGGTGGTGGATCTCCCGGATCGTCGCGTCCTTGGTGATCAACTCGCGCTCGCGGCGGCGCAGTTCGGTGACGTCCCGGAGCAGCACCAGCGAACCGATGCGCGTGCCCTTGGGCTTGAGCGGGATCGCCCGGAACTGGATGACGCCGTCACCCGACTCGATCTCGAACTCACGGGGCGCCCAGCCGCTGGCGACCTTGGCGAGCGCCTCGTCCACCGGGCCGTGGGTCGGGGCGAGTTCGGCGGTGGTCTTGCCCAGGTGGTGGCCGACGAGGTCGGAGGCGAGGCCGAGGCGGTGGTAGGCGGACAGCGCGTTCGGGGAGGCGTACTGGACGATGCCGTCGGCGTCGACGCGGATCAGGCCGTCGCCGACCCGCGGCGAGGCGTCCATGTCGACCTGCTGATTGGCGAACGGGAACGAGCCGGCGGCGATCATCTGGGCGAGGTCCGAGGCGCTCTGGAGGTACGTCAGCTCCAGGCGGCTCGGGGTGCGGACGGTCAGCAGGTTGGTGTTGCGCGCGATGACGCCCAGGACGCGCCCGTCCCGTCGTACCGGAATCGACTCGACGCGGACCGGCACCTCCTCGCGCCACTCGGGGTCGCCCTCCCGCACGATCCGGCCCTCGTCGAGCGCGGCGTCCAGCATCGGGCGGCGGCCGCGTGGGACGAGGTGGCCGACCATGTCGTCCTGGTACGAGGTCGGGCCGGTGTTGGGCCGCATCTGCGCGACGGAGACATAGCGGGTGCCGTCGCTGGTGGGGACCCACAGGACGAGGTCGGCGAAGGAGAGGTCGGAGAGCAGCTGCCACTCCGAGACCAGCAGGTGGAGCCACTCGAGGTCGGAGTCGTCGAGGGCCGTGTGCTGGCGTACGAGTTCGTTCATGGAGGGCACGTGGCCGAGCGTACCTGGCGGTACGGACATCGTTCGAAACCAGCCACTTGGAAACCAGCCGTTACGGGGGGGGCGATCCGGCCCCGGAAACACCCGCGGGCCGCGGCGCCTGAGAGGGACCCTCAACCCTCCCGGCACCGCAGCCCGGAGCAACATCGGCCGTGGGGTGTGCGGTCCCAGTCGGCCGAAGGATGAGGAGCCGGGGCAGTCAGGGCAGAGAGCTCCGGTTCCTCGGTCCGTCTTCCTGTGCGGGGAAGACGGAAGTCGGTGCGTTCTCGTACTACGCACTCCCTCGCAATTGTGGACTAGACCACTCTCGTGTGTCCATGCGTTGGAGCCTGTTTGCTGTTGACGCTTCTTCGCGGACTCCGACCAGTTGCAGCACTAGTAGGACGCCCTGGTATCCATCACGCAGCCTAACCCGTGTGGGTTCATGTGCGGGGCCAGTTGGCCATGGCAATTTCCGCGAGCGCCTCCAGTTCCTCCCGGCTCGCCCCGTCGCGCGCCTGTTGTGACATGCCCTGGATCATCGCGCCGGCATGCCGGGCGAGGGCGGCGGTGTCGGCGTCGGCGGGGAGGGCGCCGGTGGCGATGTCCGCTTCGATACGGCTCCGGATGGCGGCGATGTTGGCGTTGCGCCGCCTTCGCAGCGACTCCTCGACCTCGGGCGTCGAGCAGTTGGTCGCCGCATGGACGATCAGGCAGCCGTGCGGACGGGCCGGATCGGTGTATTCCGAGGCGGCTTCGTGCAGCATCCGCGCCACGGCCGCACGGGCGGTGGGCTCCTCGGCGAGGGCGCGATCACCGAAGGAGCCGTACCGCACGCCGTACTCGCGGACGACCTCCTCGAAGAGCGACTGCTTGTCACCGAAGGCGGCGTACAGGCTCGGGGCGCCGATGTCCATGACACGCGTGAGGTCGGAGACGGAGGTCGCCTCGTAGCCGTGCTCCCAGAAGGCGAGGATCGCTTTCTCCAGGGCGGTCTCGCGGTCGAAGGAGCGGGGGCGGCCGCGGGGTTTGGATGCCGGACGGCCCGTCGCCCCGACTCCCTCGCTCTCCTTGTTGCTCACCATGGAGTGCATTTTATAGCGGACGCTAGACAAATGTCAGCGGCGTGATCTACGGTCATTTCTGTAGCGACCGCTAGGTAAATGCGAAGGGGGCGCCGGCATGGGTGCGCTTGCGGGCAGGACGGCTCTGGTCACGGGAGCGAGCAGGGGGATCGGGCGTGGGATCGCCGAGCGGCTGGGGCGCGACGGCGCGCGGGTCGGCGTGCACTACGGCAGGAGCGAGGCGGCGGCGAAGGAGACGGTGGCCGCGATCGAGGCGGCCGGCGGCTCGGCGTTCGCGATCGGCGTCGAGCTGGGGTCGCCGGGGGACGCCGAGGCGCTGTGGGAGGAGTTCGACCGGCACGCCGACGGGCTGGACATCCTCGTCAACAACGCGGGGATCGGCACGTCGTCGGCGCTCGGACAGATAGACGAGGAGGAGTACGACAGGGTCTTCGCGGTGAACGTGAAGGCGCCCCACTTCATCGTCAAGCACGGCCTCGGCCGGCTGCGGGACGGTGGCCGGGTCATCAACATCTCCTCGGGGCTGGCACGCACCGCGGCGATGCCGGACAACATGGCGTACGCCATGACCAAGGGGGCGCTCGACGTCTTCACGCGGGACCTGTCCAAGGTGCTGGGCCCGCGGGGAATCACGGTGAACTCGGTGGCGCCCGGGATCATCGACACGGACAACACCGCCGAGCTCCTGCACGGCACCGAGGGCGGTTGGGCGCGGGCCGCGGCATATTCGGCGCTCGGCCGGGTGGGGACACCGGCCGATGTGGCGGACGTGGTGGCGTTTCTGGCGTCGGACGCGGGCCGGTGGGTGACGGGGAGCTGGGTGGACGCGACGGGGGGATCGCTGACGTAGCGCCATCTCATGGAGCCCCGGGGTCAGCTCTTTGGGCGCCCGGGGCCCAGCCTCTCAGAGCGCCCTGGGTTCAACTCCTCGGGGCGCTCGGGGTTCAGCTCCTCGGGGCGCCCGGGATCAGCGCGTCTCCGTCACCTTCGCCAGCGCGCGCGGCGCGTCCGGGTCCTGCCCGCGGGCGATGGTGACCTCGTAGGCCAGGAGCTGGAGCGGGAGGATCTCCAGGATCGGCTGGAGCTCCTCGGGCACGCCCTCGGTGGGGAGGACGAAACCGGCCGAGGCCTGCTCGACCTGGTGCCGGGCGCCGATGACGACCAGGTCGGCTCCCCGGCCGCGGAGTCGGTCGAGGACGGGCTGGAGTACCTCGCCGCCCTTGCCGTCGGTGACGACCGCGATGACCGGCGAGACGTTGTCGACCATGGCGAGCGGGCCGTGCAGGAGGTCGGCGCCGGAGTAGGCGAGGGCCGGGATGTAGCTGGTCTCCATCAGCTTGAGGGCGGCTTCCTTGGCCGTGGGGTAGCCGTAGCCACGGGAGGTGATCACCATGCGTTCGGCGAAGCGGTAGCGGGCGGCGAGAGCGCGGATCTCGTCCTGCCGGGCGAGTGTCTGCTCGGCGAGGTCCGGGAGCGCCTTGGCGGGAGCGCCGTCGCCGCCGCGCAGACCTTCGACGAAGAGGTACAGGGCGAGAAGGGAGGCCGTATAGGTCTTGGTCGCGGGGAGGGCCCTCTCCGGTCCGGCCATGATGTCGAGGTGGTACTCGGAGACGGCGGCCAGCGGGGAGTCGGGGTTGTTGGTCACCGCGAGCGTGATCGCGCCGGCCTCGCGGGCGGCCCGGGTCGAGGCGACGAGGTCCGGGGAACCACCGGACTGGCTGACGGTGATGACGAGGACATCGGCGAGGTCGGGGCGGGCACCGTAGGCGGTGGTGGTCGACATCGAGGTCAGCCCGCAGGGCAGGCCGAGGCGGATCTCCAGGAGGTACTTGGCGTAGAGCGCGGCGTTGTCGGAGGTGCCACGGGCGGTGAGCAGGACGAAGCGGGGTGCGCGGGCGGCGATCTCCTGGGCGACCTCGCGGATGGCGGAGGCGCCGTGGGAGAGGATCCGGCGCAGCACGGCGGGCTGTTCGGCCATCTCACGGGCCATGATCAGGCCGGGGAGTTCGTTGTGCGGGGCGTGGGGGTCCGGAGGGTATGGGGTCGTGGCGGTCATGGGGCCCCTTTCCTGCTCTCGCGCTCGTCATGCCGGGCCGGCGACCGGCGCTTGGGACGGACAGTCTCCATTCCACTCCCCCACGGGTGATGACGCCTTCCCGACGGGCTCCCGAAATGTCCGCGAGGCTTCCGTTCACCTGGGCCGCGGGACTCCGCTCTGTTAGATTGGTCTAAACCACATGCCCCTTCAGGGCGCCCTTCGAGTCCCTCTTCAGATCGGCAGGCCCAGCGTGGAAGTTGTCATCGTTCCGGACGCCAAGGCGGGTGGCGAGCTGATAGCCGAGGCCATGGCCCGGCTGCTCGGGCGCAAGCCCGACGCCCTGCTCGGCGTGGCCACCGGGTCGACACCGCTCCCCGTCTACACGGCGCTCGCGGCCAAGGTGCGCGCCGGCGCCGTGGACGTCGCGAGGGCGCGGATCGCACAGCTCGACGAGTATGTGGGCCTGCCCGCCGAGCACCCGGAGTCGTACCGGTCGGTGCTGCGGCGGGAGGTGCTGGAGCCGCTCGGGATCGGGATGGACGCGTTCATGGGGCCGGACGGTACGGCCGAGGACGTGCAGGGGGCTTGCGAGGCCTATGACGCGGCGCTGGCCGAGGCGGGCGGAGTGGACCTGCAGTTGCTCGGGATCGGGACCGACGGGCACATCGGGTTCAACGAGCCGTGCTCGTCGCTGGCCTCGCGGACGCGGATCAAGACGCTGACCGAGCAGACCCGGGTCGACAACGCGCGGTTCTTCGACGGCGACATCGAGCAGGTGCCGCATCACGTCATCACGCAGGGAATCGGGACGATTCTGGAGGCGCGGCACCTGGTGCTGCTGGCCACCGGTGAGGGTAAGGCGGACGCGGTCGCCGCGACCGTCGAGGGGCCGATCGCCGCCGTCTGCCCGGCTTCGGCACTGCAACTGCACCCGCACGCCACGGTCGTTGTCGACGAGGCCGCCGCGTCCAAGCTGAAGCTGGCGGACTACTTCCGGCACACCTACGCCAACAAGCCGGACTGGCAGGGGATTTAGGGGTTTCAGGCGTCCGCCGGGCCCCGTGCGGCGCATGGAGTGTTCGGCAGATCGTCGATGCGTGCGGCGGGCGCCCGCATCGGGGAGCCCGCCGCACGCTTCGCCGGAGACGGCCCGGTTCGCTCCGGGCGGGAGCCGCCGCTAGAGGACGGCGGCCTCGTCCTCGGCCGGCTCGTCCTGGGCGGTCAGGCCGGCCACCCACAGCGGCATCAGCCAGTGGGCCGTGAGGACGACGGCGAGGACGGGGGCCGCATAGACCCGGAGGGCGTCGCCGTCGGCCGCGCCCGCTGCCAGCAGGCCGACCACGGACCCGGCCAGCAGCCAGGTCATCACGCGGTGGGCGCGGGCGAGCACCCGCATGCGGTCCGCCGACTGCCGCTCGTCCAGGGCGCGTTCGCGTAGTTCCAGCAGGCCGCGGGTGGCGCCGTTGATCACGCCGGTCGCCATCATCCAGGGCAGCATGAGCACCGCGGCGACGGCGGCGGGCCACACCGGCTCGGCCGGCGCGAGGCAGAAGTAGCCGATCAGCGCCTCGATGGCCACGGTGAGCGTGACATGCGCGGCGACGACCACCCGGCGGCGCGTGGTCGTGGCGTACAGCGGGCGCCCTCGGCGGTCGTTCATCAACCGCAGCATGCTCCGGTCGTAGCGCGTCAGCTGTGTGGTCGTCATGACTGTTTCCTCCCGTAGACCTCGTCCGTGAGCGGGCGGAACGGTTCGAGGGAGAACAGGGCCTCGACCGGCAGATCGAAGAACTTCGCGATCTTCAAAGCCAGGTCGAGGCTCGGGTTGTACTGCCCCCGCTCGATATAGCCGATGGTCTGGTAGTGGGCTCCCACTGCCTCGGCCAGGCTCTGGCGCGACACCTTGCGCTCGGCGCGCACCATCGCCAACCTGTTGTGTACCTGCTCGCTCATGTATAAGAAGTACTACATTCGAGGGCACAGCTGCAACAGGGAAGGCCGCACATGCGGTCTCACGCGCCGACGATGGCCTCCGCCGCCGCGCGCCCGCACACGCGCGCCGCGCCATGCGTGGCGAGGTGCAGGGCGCCGCGGGGTTCCGCCTGCGGCACGCCCATCTCGACGACGATCGTGTCCGGGCGGGCTTGCACCAGGGTGTCGAGCGCGGTTGCCATCCAGGGGTGGCGGTGTTCGTCACGGACCACGGCCACCACTCGGCGTCCGCCGGCCGCTTCCAGGGCCGCTCGGCCGGCGTCCTCGCCCGTGTAGCTGCCGGTCTCGGTGCCGGGGAGCAGTCGGGCCAGTTCGGCGGCGACGCCCCACGGTGTCTCGTCGCCGACCGCGATGTTCGCGACCGGGGTGAAGGCGGCGACATAGGGCGGTTCGGTGAGGGGGGTGAAGCCCGCCTCACCTTCCGCGCGGGTCACCCGCAACGCGCGTCGGGCCGCGACGAGGCCCACGTCCGTCCGGCCGTCGCCGTCGCCGTCGGTCACCGGTGCCGCGGTCGCCGTCCAGTGGGCAAGCTCGCGGACCCGTTGCGCGGCCTCCGCCAGCCGCTCCTCGGGGAGTTCGCCCGAGCGGACCGCTGCGACCAGGGCGTCGCGCAGGTGTCGTACCGTCTCGTCGTCGGCCAGGCCGCCGCCCACGCAGATCGCGTCGGCGCCGGCCGCGATGGCGAGGACGCTGCCGCGTTCGATGCCGTAAGTCGCCGCGATGGCCTGCATTTCCATGCCGTCGGTGACGATCAGGCCGGTGTAGCCGAGGTCGCCGCGCAGGAGGTCGGTCAGGACCGGGCGGGAGAGGGTCGCCGGGTGGTCGGGGTCCAGGGCGGGGATGAGGATGTGCGCGCTCATCACCGCCCGCGTGCCGGCGGCGATCGCCGCGCGGAACGGGGAGAGTTCGCGGTCCGCCAGCACGTCCAGGGCCGCGTCGATGCGCGGGAGCGCGTGGTGGGAGTCGACCGCCGTGTCGCCGTGGCCCGGGAAGTGCTTGGTGCAGGCGGCGACGCCCGCCGACTGGAGGCCGGTGACATAGGCCGCGGTGTGGCGGGCGACCAGGGCGGTGTCGGCGCCGAAGGAGCGGACGCCGATGACCGGGTTGGCGGGGTTGGAGTTCACGTCGGCCGACGGGGCCCAGTTGAGGTTCACCCCGCAGCCGGCCAGGCGACGGCCGAGTTCGAAGGCCACCTCCCGGGTCAGCTCCACGTCGTCCACCGCGCCGAGGGCGTGGTTGCCGGGGAAGCTGGAGCCGGCCCTGACCTCCAGCCTCGTCACGTCTCCCCCTTCCTCGTCGATCGCGACCAGGACGTCGTCGCGCTCGACCCGCAACTGGGCCGTCAGCTTGGCCAGTTGCTCGGGCGAGGCGATGTTGCGGCCGAACAGGCCGACGGAGGCGAGGCCCTCGCCGAGCCGGCGCAGCAGCCAGTCGGGGGCGGTGGTGCCGGTGAAGCCGGGCTGCAGAACGGTCAGGGCATCGCGCGTCAAAGTGTCGGTGGCGCTGGCGATTGTCGTCATCGGGTTGCGTTATCCCTTCACCGCGCCGGCCGTCAGGCCGCTGACGGCCCTGCGCTGCAGGAAGACGAAGAGGATCAGGATCGGGATGGCGAAGAGGGAGGACGCCGCCATGGTGGCGCCCCAGTCGTTGCCGAAGGCGGTCTGGAAGCTGGACAGCCACAGTGGCAGGGTCTGTGCCTCCGCCTCCTTGTTCAGCACCAGGACCAGGGGGAATTCATTCCATGCGGTGATGAAGCCGAACAGCGACGTGGACATCAGGCCCGGGGCCAGCAGCGGCAGGATCACCTTGCGGAAGGCCTGGGCGCGGCTGCAGCCGTCGACCATCGCGGCCTCCTCCAGCTCCCGGGGCACCGCGGCGACGAAGCCGCGCAGCGTCAGGATGGTGAAGGGCAGGATCATCATCATGTAGAAGACCGTCAGCGGCACGAGGCTGTTCAGCATCGACGCGTCCCGCACGATCATGTACATCGCGATGATCATGACCTCCCAGGGCGCCATCTGGGCCAGCATGAAGCCGATGACGAAGCCCCGCCGCCCCTTGAACCGCATCCGGGCGAGGGCGAAGGAGCCCGCGAGCGCGACGAGCAGGGCGAGACCGACCGCGCACAGCGTGACGATCAGCGAGTTGGAGACGTACGTCCAGAAGTGGTCGACGCCGGTCGCCCGCTTGAAGTGCTCGAAGGTGATGTCGGTCGGGAACCAGACCGGGTCCTCCGAGATGATGTCGCCGGTCGGCTTGAAGGCCGTGGAGAACATCCAGTACACGGGGAAGACGAAGCCGATGAACAGGACGACGGCCGTGACGTTGGGCCACAGACGGCCGAAGAGCGAGCGCTTCACAGCTCGTCCTCCTCTTGCTTGAGCACGATCCGCAGGTAGTAGGCGGTGAGGCCGAGCAGGATCAGGATGGTCAGGACGGCGATCGCCGCGCCCATGCCGTAGTGCTGGTTGCCGACGCCCTCGATGTAGGCGTAGACGGGCAGGATCTCGGTGAGCCGGTCGGGGCCGCCGCCGTTGATGGTGAAGACCTGCACGAACGCCTTGAAGACCCAGATGATCTCCAGGAAGGTCGTGGCGTAGAGGAACGGCCGCAGGAAGGGCATGGTCACCGTGGTGAAGCTCTTCCAGGCGCCCGCGCCGTCGAGCGACGCGGCCTCGTAGAGCTCGCTCGGGATGGTGGTCGTGGCGGCGTAGAGGTTGATCGCGACGAACGGGATCGACATCCAGACGATCAGGACCGTGACCACGAAGAACGTCGACATCTGGCTGCTGGTCCAGCTGTAGTCGGCCATGGAGTGCCAGCCCAGCTTGTCCAGGACCCAGTTGACGACACCGAAGCGCTGCGCGAACAGCCACTGGTAGACGGTGGTCGCGGCGACCACGGGCATCGCCCAGGCCAGCACGAGCCCGACCAGCAGCATGACCCGCATCCGCCGGCCGAGGCGGGCGAGCAGCAGGCCGACCAGGGCGCCCAGGACCATGATCAGGACGACGTTGACCGCCGTGAACAGGATCGAGCGCAGGGTGACGCGCCAGAAGTCCTCGCCGGTGAGGACCTCCTTGTAGTTGTCGATGCCGTTCCACTCGGTGACGTGCTGGATCAGCTGCGCCATGTTGAGGTTCTGGAACGACAGCAAAACGTCCTTCAGCAGCGGCCAGCCGAGCAGCAGCACGGTGGCCGCGCAGGCCGGCAGCAGCAGGAGGTACGGGGTGAGCGTGCCGGCGCGGGACGCGGCTCGGCGCCGCGGTCCGGCGGGCCCGCTCTCATCCCTCTTGGTCACGTCCACCGGGCCGGAGGGCGGCCGTTCGGTCTGCACGGTCATGCTCGCGATCTCTCTTCTCGGCCTTCTCGGCCTCTCGACCTACGTACGTAGACCCGCGTGCGGTCGCCGGGGCGGGAGGCGGCATGCACATCCCCCACCCCGGCGCGAACACCGGCGCCTTACTGCGGCTGCTTACTGCTGCTGCGCCAGGCGCTTGTTGAACTCGTCCTCGACCTGCTTGGCGGCCTCGGCCGGGGACTTGCCGTTCAGCACGGCGGTCATGTACGTCTTGATCGGGTTGGGCGCGTTCTCCACGGCGGCCCACTCCGGGATCAGCGGCGTGGTGCCACCGCCCGCGGCGGCCGGCGCGGCGGCCTCGGCGACGGCGTTGCCCTTGAGGTTGGTCTGCAGCGACTCCTTGTTGGGGATGACGCCGTTGAGCTTGGCCAGCTCGCCCTCGTACTGGTCGGACAGGGCGATCTTCAGGAACTCCTTGGCCAGCTCCTGCTTCTGGCTGCCCGCGGCGACCGCGAGGTTGGAGCCGCCGAGGAAGACACCCTCGGGCTTGTCGGCCGTGGCGCCGGGGATCGTGAAGTAGCCGATCTCCTTCTCGATCTTCGGGTTGGCCTTGATGGCGATGCCGGCCTCCCAGCCCATGCCGATGAAGGCACCGACGTTGCCCTTGCCGAAGACCTCGCCCTGCTGCGGGGTCGCCTCGTCCTTGTCCTTGGGCGCCTTGGACAGGGCCTGGAACTTCTTGTACGTCTCCATGGCGGCGGCGATCTTCGGGTCGTCGAGGTTGGAGACGTACTTGTCGCCGTCCTTCTTGACCAGCTCGGCGCCCTCACCGATGGTCAGGCCGACGAAGTGGTACCAGTTCTGGCCGGGCAGGTAGATGGGCTCGGCGTCGGTCTTCTCGCCGATCTGCTTGAGGTCGGCGTAGAACTCGTCGCGGGTCTTGGGGGTGTCCTTGATGCCCGCCTCGGCCCAGACCTTCTTGTTGTAGAGGACGACGCGGTTGGCGAAGTACCACGGGGCGGCGTACTGCTTGCCGTCGTAGATGGACGACTCGTTGAGGGACGCGGCCCAGTCGGCGCCGATCTCGGTCTTGAGGTCGGCGAGGTCGGCGAGGCCGCCGGTCTTGGCGTAGGCCGGGGTCTGGGTGTTGCCGATCTCGAAGACGTCCGGCGGGTTCTCCTCGGACAGGGCGGTGGTCAGCTTCTGCTGGATGCCGTTCCACTGCTGGATCTCGAACTTGACCTTGGCCTTGGTCTTCTTCTCGAAGGCGGCCTGGACGTCCTTCTGCCACTGGTCCGGGGAGGAGCCGTCCATCACCCACACCGTGAGCGTCTGGCCCGCGTACCCGTCCGCCCCGGCCTTGTCCCCGCCGTCGCCGTTGTCGCCCCCGCACGCCGCCAGCGAGATCATCATGCCCGCGACACCGATCGCGGATATCAGCTTGCGCTTCACGCCACCCTCCTCAGGGATGCCCACACCTCCCCCGCCAACAGGCCGGGACCTGGACCAATGGTGTAGACCAGTAGGGGGAGCTTGGACCAGACCACGAAGCGTGTCAAGGGTGGCCGAATAGCCCCTGACCAGCCGTTATGGGACCTACATATGCAGGAACCTTTAAGTAAGAAGGCAGCGAAAACACGGACTCCGGAGTACGCTCGTCCGCTAGACCACATGACGCTGTGGACTAGACCAAAAGAGGCGGGCGACGGTATACAGAAGGGATCACGATGTGACCCGCATCCGGAGCCGGGAAGGCAGACCATGAGTACCGATGTCAGCAGTGCGGAGAACGAGGGTGGGGCAGGCGTTCGCACCGCGCGCGTGCCCAAGTACTACCGCCTGAAGAAGCACCTGCTCGACATGACGGAGACCCAGTCGCCCGGCACCCCGGTCCCGCCCGAGCGCACCCTGGCCGCCGAGTTCGACACCTCGCGCACCACCGTGCGCCAGGCCCTCCAGGAGCTGGTCGTCGAGGGGCGCCTGGAGCGCATCCAGGGCAAGGGCACGTTCGTCGCCAAGCCGAAGGTCTCCCAGGCGCTCCAGCTCACCTCGTACACCGAGGACATGCGCGCCCAGGGCCTCGAACCCACCTCGCAGCTGCTGGACATCGGCTACATCACCGCCGACGACCGCCTCGCCGACCTGCTCGACATCACCGCCGGCGGCCGGGTGCTGCGCATCGAGCGGCTGCGCATGGCGAACGGCGAGCCGATGGCCATCGAGACCACCCACCTGAGCGCCAAGCGCTTCCCGGCCCTGCGCCGCTCCCTGGTCAAGTACACCTCCCTCTACACCGCGCTCGCCGAGGTCTACGACGTCCATCTCGCCGAGGCCGAGGAGACCATCGAGACCTCCCTGGCCACCCCGCGCGAGGCCGGCCTGCTCGGCACCGACGTGGGCCTGCCGATGCTGATGCTGTCCCGGCACTCGATCGACAAGACGGGCGAGCCCGTGGAGTGGGTGCGGTCGGTGTACCGGGGCGACCGGTACAAGTTCGTGGCCCGGCTCAAGCGCCCTCAGGATTAAGGCACTTCCGGTATCCGGTACCGCACGCGGTGTAGCGCAACCGCGCGTCCTGCCCTACGTTCCTCCCGTCGCCGCATGGACGGGAGGACTCCCCGGTGCGTACCGCGAATCCCCGAACCATCGTCATCTGGACCCTGGTCGCGCTGGTCGGTGCCGCCGGGTGGACCGTGCTCGCGCTCTCGCGCGGCGAGGAGGTTTCCGCCGCCTGGATGGTCGCGGCCGCCCTCGGCTCGTACGCGATCGCCTATCGCTTCTACGCCAAGTTCATCGCGTACAAGGTCCTGAAAGTCGACAGGACCAGGGCCACCCCGGCCGAACGCCTCAACAACGGCATCGACTTCCACCCCACCGACCGCCGCGTCCTCCTCGGCCACCACTTCGCGGCGATCGCGGGTGCCGGGCCGCTCGTCGGGCCGGTGCTGGCCGCGCAGATGGGGTATCTCCCGGGCACGATCTGGATCATCGTCGGCGTGATCTTCGCGGGCGCGGTCCAGGACATGGTGGTGCTGTTCTTCTCCACCCGCCGTGACGGACGTTCGCTGGGGCAGATGGCGCGCGAGGAGATCGGCCCGTTCGGCGGCGCGGCCGCGCTGCTGGCCACCTTCGTCATCATGATCATCCTGCTCGGAGTGCTGGCCCTGGTGATCGTCAACGCCCTCGCGCAGTCCCCCTGGGGCACCTTCTCCATCGCGATGACGATCCCGATCGCCCTGCTGATGGGCTTCTACCTGCGGGTCCTGCGCCCCGGCCGGGTCGCCGAGGTCTCCCTCATCGGTGTCGGGCTGCTGCTGTTCGCGCTGGTCGCGGGCCGCTGGGTCGCCGAGTCGTCATGGGCCGACGCCTTCACCCTCGCACCCTCGACGCTGGTCGTCTGGATGGTGGCGTACGGCTTCATCGCCTCGATCCTGCCGGTGTGGATGCTGCTCGCGCCGCGCGACTACCTGTCGACCTTCATGAAGATCGGCACGATCGTCCTGCTCGCCCTCGGCGTGGTCATCGCCCTGCCGACGCTGAAGATGGACGCGGTGACGGACTTCGCCTCACGCGGCGACGGCCCGGTCTTCGCGGGATCCCTGTTCCCGTTCGTGTTCATCACCATCGCCTGCGGCGCCCTGTCCGGCTTCCACGCGCTCATCTCCTCCGGTACGACGCCGAAGATGATCCAGAAGGAGACGCAGATCCGCGTGATCGGCTACGGCTCCATGCTGATGGAGTCGTCGGTCGCCGTGATGGCGCTGGTAGCGGCGAGCATCATCGACCCCGGCCTGTACTTCGCGATGAACGCGCCCGCCGGGGTCATCGGCGACACCGTGCAGAACGCCTCGCAGGTCGTGGGCAGTTGGGGCTACCAGATCTCCCCCGAGGCGCTGGCGCGGGCCGCGGAGAACGTCGAGGAGTCGAGCCTGCTCTCCCGGACCGGCGGTGCCCCCACGCTCGCCATCGGTGTCTCGGAGATCTTCTCCGAGGTCACCGGCGGGAGCCTGCGCGCCTTCTGGTACCACTTCGCGATCATGTTCGAGGCGCTGTTCATCCTGACCGCGCTGGACGCCGGAACCCGCGTGGGCCGGTTCATGCTCCAGGACATCCTGGGCAACGTCTACCGGCCCTTCAGGAACGTCAGCTGGAAGCCCGGGCTGGTCATCACCAGCGCGGTGGTGTGCGGCCTGTGGGGCTACTTCCTGTGGGTGGGCGTCCACGAGCCCCTCGGCGGCATCAACCAGCTCTTCCCGATCTTCGGCATCTCGAACCAACTGCTCGCGGCGGTCGCCCTCGCCGTCTGCACGACCCTGCTGGTGAAGTCCGGACGCCTCAAGTGGGCCTGGATCACCGGGGTTCCGCTCGCCTGGGACGCCACGGTGACCCTCACCGCCAGCTGGCAGAAGGTCTTCTCCAGCGACCCGAAGGTCGGCTTCTTCAAGCAGCGTCAGGTCTTCCAGGACGCCATCGACCGGGGCGAGGTCCTGCCGCCCGCCAAGACCATGGACGACATGCACACCGTGGTCACCAACTCCACGGTGGACGGCGTTCTCTCGGCGTTCCTCGCGCTACTGGTGGTCGTGGTGATCGTCGACGCGACCCGCGTCTGCGTCCGGCACGTCCGCCGCCCTGCCCTGTCCACGCTCAGTGAGGCGCCGTACGTGGAGTCGAAGATCATCGCTCCGGCCGGGCTGATCGCCACGAAGGAAGAGAAGGAGGAGGAGAGCCGTGCGGTCGTTTCGGCTGGCACCCCGTCCGAGGCCGGCACCCAGCCTCCGGCGGGTCCTCAGTAGCGTGCGCTGGTATGTGCGCGAGCTGACCGACGAGTCCGCGTACGACCGCTATGTTGCATATGTACGGCATGAGCACCCGGACGCCGAGGTGCTCTCCCGGCGTGACTTCGAGCGGATGCGGACGGGCCGTCAGGAGGCCGACCCGCGCCAGGGGTTCCGCTGCTGCTGAACGCAGCGCGGCCGCAGGACTGCCACACACACCAATCCTCCACATCCGATATGCGGACAGGGTCTTCCGCTGTAGTTGCGCCGTCACCTACATTGCCTGCGCGTTTCACAGGTGATCAGTGAGGGGACGGAGCCGTCAGATGTCAGATGCCCCAGAGGTGAACAGAGGGCTGGTGACACCCGTGCGTGTCGTCATCGCGCTCTGTCTCGTCGCGCCCTTCGTGGCGATGTTGTGGGTGGGTTCGTACGCCAAGACCGACCCGGAGTTCGCCGGCATCCCGTTCTTCTACTGGTACCAGATGCTGTGGGTCCTGATCTCCACGCTGCTGACGATGGTCGCGTACAAGCTGTGGCAGCGTGACCAGCGCGCGCGTGCCTCCCAGAAGGGCGGTGCGCCGGAATGAACGACGGCGTGAACGGCGTGGCACTCGCCGTCTTCATCTTCTTCTTCCTGGCCGTGACGGTCATGGGCTTCCTCGCAGCGCGCTGGCGCAAGGCCGAGAACGAGCACAGCCTCGACGAATGGGGCCTGGGCGGCCGGTCGTTCGGCACCTGGGTCACCTGGTTCCTGCTCGGCGGCGACCTGTACACGGCGTACACCTTCGTGGCGGTCCCGGCGGCGATCTACGCGGCGGGCGCGGCGGGCTTCTTCGCGGTGCCTTACACCATCCTCGTCTACCCGCTGATCTTCACGTTCCTGCCCCGCCTGTGGTCGGTCTCACACAAGCACGGCTATGTGACGACCTCGGACTTCGTACGCGGGCGCTTCGGCTCGAAGGGCCTGTCGCTGGCCGTGGCCGTCACCGGCCTCCTGGCGACGATGCCGTACATCGCGCTCCAACTCGTCGGCATCCAGGCGGTGCTGGACGTGATGGGCGTCGGCGGCGGCGAGAACACGAACTGGTTCATCAAGGACCTCCCCCTCCTCATCGCCTTCGGTGTGCTGGCGGCGTACACCTACTCCTCGGGCCTGCGCGCCCCCGCGCTGATCGCGTTCGTCAAGGACACGCTGATCTACATCGTCATCGCGGTGGCGATCATCTACATCCCGATCAAGCTGGGCGGGTTCGACGAGATCTTCACGGCGGCGAACGAGAAGTACACGGCAGCCAAGGCCGGCGGTCTGGTGCCGCCGGAAGCGGGCCAGTGGACGTACGCCACGCTGGCGTTGGGCTCCGCGCTCGCGCTGTTCATGTACCCGCACTCGATCACCGCGACGCTCTCCTCCAGGAGCCGTGAGGTGATCCGCCGCAACACCACGATCCTGCCGCTGTACTCGCTGATGCTCGGCCTGCTGGCCCTGCTGGGCTTCATGGCGATCGCGGCCGGCGTCAAGGCCACCAACCCCCAGCTGGCGATCCCGCAGCTCTTCGAGGACATGTTCCCGTCCTGGTTCGCGGGCGTGGCCTTCGCGGCGATCGGCATCGGCGCCCTCGTCCCGGCCGCCATCATGTCCATCGCGGCGGCGAACCTCTTCACCCGCAACATCTACAAGGACTTCATCAAGCCCGACGCGACGCCCGCGCAGGAGACCAAGGTCTCCAAGCTGGTCTCGCTGCTGGTGAAGGTGGGCGCCCTGGTCTTCGTCCTCACCATGGACAAGACGGTCGCGATCAACTTCCAGCTGCTGGGCGGCATCTGGATCCTGCAGACCTTCCCGGCCCTGGTCGGCGGCCTGTTCACCCGCTGGTTCCACCGCTGGGCCCTGCTGGCCGGCTGGGCGGTCGGCATGGTCTACGGCACGGTCGCCGCGTACGGCGTCGCCTCCCCGACCCAGAAGCACTTCGGCGGCTCGGCGAAGGAGATCCCGGGCATCGGTGAGATCGGCTACATCGGCCTGACGGCGTTCGTGCTCAACGTGGTGGTCACGGTGGTCCTGACCTTCGTCCTGAAGGCCGCGAAGGCCCCGGAGGGCATCGACGAGACGAGGCCGGAGGACTACACGGCGGACGCGGGCGACCCGGGCGTCGAGGTCGAGCTGCCGCCGGCTACGGCGGGCACGTCGCACTGAGTACCTGAACCCGGCATCGGCGGGCCGTCGGAGAAATCCGGCGGCCCGCCGTCTTGTGTGTCCGGCACACTCACCCGCATGGACATCGCGATCCGGCAGGCGCAACCCGACGAGTACGACGCCCTCGGCGACATCACCGCCCGGGCCTACCTCCAGGACGGCCTCCTGGACTTCGGTGAGCGTGACGAGTACCTCGGCGAACTGAGGGACGTGGCCACCCGGGCGGCCGCCGCCCAGGTCCTGGTGGCGGTCGGGCAGGGCCGGCTGCTGGGCGGTGTGACCTTCGTGCCGAGCGGCGGCCCCATGGCCGACATAGCCCGCTCCGGCGAGGCCGAGATCCGGATGCTCGCCGTCGACCACGCGGCACGCGGACGGGGCGTCGGCGAGGCCCTCGTGCGCGCCTGCGTCGACCGCGCACGGGCCACGGAAGCCTGCGGACGCATCGTCCTGTCGACCCAGCGCACCATGCACAGCGCCCACCGCATCTACGAACGCCTGGGCTTCGTCCGCACACCCGAGCGCGACTGGAACCCGGTCCCGCATCTCGTCGGCATCACTCTGCTCACCTATGAGTTGACGCTCTGAAACCACCGCGACACAACATCTGGGGGTGACACGACAGCCCGGCACAAGATGTATGCTCATGCTCGCTGTCGCCGCAGGGGAATCCGGTGCGAATCCGGAACTGTCCCGCAACGGTGTACTTGTGCATACCTGTTCCCAGAACCGTGCACAGGAGTCAGTCCGAGGACCTGCCGACAGCGCGCCCGGCCACCCGGCCGGCGCGCCTGACGTCCGGGCCTCGTGGAGTGGGCCGGTGGACGCGACGCCGCGTGCGCTCGTGTGCTGCCCCCTGCCCTCCGCCAGGCCCCCGTGCCGAGCGAGGGAGAGCCCCCACGTGACCATCGCGCCAGCAGACCCGGCCTCAGCCGCCCCGACTGTCCCGACCGTCCCCACCGCCGAGGACGCTCCGGGCACCGCCTTGCTGCGGACCCTGACCGAGCTGACCGCCGACCTCCCCGACGCCGACCCCGGCCGGGTCGCCGCCGCCGCGCTGCGCGGCCGGTCCGCGCTCGCGGACGAGGCGGAGCTGCGCGAGCTGGCGACGGAGGCCGCGGCCGGTCTGATCTCCGAGGACCCCGCCTACTCCCGGCTGGCCGCCCGGCTGCTGACCATCGGCATCCGCGAGGAGGCCGCCTCGCAGGGCGTCACGTCCTTCACCGAGTCGGTCGCGGTCGGGCACCGCGAGGGCCTCGTCGCCGACCGGACCGCCGAGTTCGCGCGGATCCACGCGGCCCGGCTCGACGCCCTGGTCGACACGGGCGCCGACGACCGTTTCGGCTACTTCGGCCTGCGTACCCTGCACAGCCGGTATCTGCTGCGGCACCCCTACACCCGCAAGGTCATCGAGACGCCCCAGCACTTCATGCTGCGCGTCGCCGCCGGTCTCGCCGAGGACGACACCCTCCGGTCGGTGGACGAAGTCGCCGCGCTCTACGGGCTCATGAGCCGCCTCGACTACCTCCCCTCCTCCCCCACGCTCTTCAACTCCGGCACCCGACACCCCCAGATGTCGTCCTGCTACCTCCTCGACTCCCCCAAGGACGAGCTGGACTCCATCTACGACCGCTACCACCAGGTCGCCCGCCTCTCGAAGCACGCCGGCGGCATCGGCCTCTCGTACTCCCGCATCCGCTCCCGGGGTTCGCTGATCCGCGGCACCAACGGGCACTCCAACGGCATCGTCCCGTTCCTGAAGACCCTCGACGCCTCGGTCGCCGCCGTGAACCAGGGCGGCCGGCGCAAGGGTGCCGCCGCGGTCTACCTGGAGACCTGGCACTCCGACATCGAGGAGTTCCTGGAGCTGCGCGACAACACCGGTGAGGACGCCCGGCGTACGCACAACCTGAACCTCGCGCACTGGATCCCGGACGAGTTCATGCGGCGGGTCAACGCCGACGCGCTGTGGTCGCTGTTCTCGCCGTCGGACGTGCCCGAGCTGGTCGACCTGTGGGGCGAGGAGTTCGACGCGGCGTACCGCAAGGCGGAGGCGGCCGGGCTCGCCAAGAAGACCATCCCGGCCCGTGATCTGTACGGCCGCATGATGCGCACCCTCGCGCAGACCGGCAACGGCTGGATGACCTTCAAGGACGCCGCCAACCGCACCGCCAACCAGACGGCCCTGCCCGGCCATGTCGTCCACTCCTCCAACCTCTGCACGGAGATCCTGGAGGTCACCGACGACGGGGAGACGGCGGTCTGCAACCTGGGGTCCGTCAACCTCGGCGCGTTCGTCGACACGGCGACCGGCGACATCGACTGGGAGCGGCTGGACGTCACGGTCCGCACCGCCGTCACGTTCCTCGACCGCGTCGTCGACATCAACTTCTACCCGACCGAGCAGGCGGGCCGGTCGAACGCCAAGTGGCGGCCGGTGGGGCTCGGCGCGATGGGCCTGCAGGACGTCTTCTTCAAGCTGCGGCTGCCGTTCGACTCGGCCGAGGCGAAAGCCCTGTCCACCCGGATCGCCGAGCGCATCATGCTCGCCGCCTACGAGGCCTCCGCCGACCTCGCCGAGCGCAACGGCCCGCTGCCGGCCTGGGAGAAGACCCGTACGGCCAAGGGGGTCCTGCACCCCGACCACTACGGCGTCGAACTGACCTGGCCGGAGCGCTGGGCCGCGCTGCGCGACCGTATCGCCGCGACGGGCCTGCGCAACTCCCTGCTCCTCGCCATCGCCCCCACCGCGACCATCGCGTCCATCGCCGGCGTCTACGAGTGCATCGAGCCGCAGGTCTCCAACCTGTTCAAGCGCGAGACGCTGTCCGGCGAGTTCCTCCAGGTGAACTCCTACCTGGTCGACGAGCTGAAGGCGCTGGGCGTCTGGGACGCCCGGACCCGTGAGGCGCTGCGCGAATCGAACGGCTCGGTGCAGGACTTCGCCTGGATCCCGACGGACGTGCGGGCCCTGTACCGCACGGCGTGGGAGATCCCGCAGCGCGGACTGATCGACATGGCGGCGGCGCGGACGCCCTTCCTCGACCAGTCGCAGTCCCTGAACCTCTTCCTGGAGACGCCGACCATCGGCAAGCTCTCCTCGATGTACGCGTACGCCTGGAAGCAGGGCCTGAAGACGACGTACTACCTGCGCTCGCGCCCGGCGACCCGCATCGCCCGCGCCGCACAGGCCACCATCCCCGTACAGCAGCCGGCGCCCGAAGACGCCGTCGCCTGCTCCCTGGAAAACCCCGAGTCCTGCGAGGCCTGCCAGTAATGACCGCCCGTAACGCCAATCTCCTCGACCCTGGCTTCGAGCTGACTCTCCGCCCCATGCGCTACCCGGACTTCTACGAGCGCTACCGGGACGCCATCAAGAACACCTGGACCGTCGAGGAGGTCGACCTCCACTCGGACGTCGCCGACCTCGCGAAGCTGTCCGAGGGCGAGCAGCACATGATCGGCCGGCTGGTCGCGTTCTTCGCGACGGGCGACTCGATCGTCGCGAACAACCTGGTGCTGACCCTCTACAAGCACATCAACTCCCCCGAGGCGCGCCTGTACCTGAGCAGGCAGCTCTTCGAGGAGGCCGTGCACGTCCAGTTCTACCTGACGCTGCTGGACACCTACCTCCCCGACCCCGAGGACAGGGCGGCGGCCTTCGACGCCGTCGAGAACATCCCCTCCATCCGCGAGAAGGCCGAGTTCTGCTTCAAGTGGATCAACGAGGTCGAGAAGCTGGAGCGCCTGGAGACCAAGGCCGACCGGCGTCGCTTCCTGCTCAACCTGATCTGCTTCGCGGCGTGCATCGAGGGCCTGTTCTTCTACGGTGCCTTCGCCTACGTGTACTGGTTCCGCAGCCGGGGCCTGCTGCACGGCCTGGCCACCGGCACCAACTGGGTGTTCCGCGACGAGACGATGCACATGAGCTTCGCGTTCGACGTGGTCGACACGGTCCGCAAGGAGGAGCCGGAGCTCTTCGACGACGAGCTCCAGCAGCAGGTCACCGACATGCTGAGGGAGGCCGTCGAGGCCGAGCTCCAGTTCGGGCGCGACCTGTGTGGTGACGGCCTCCCGGGCATGAACACCGAGTCGATGAGGCAGTACCTGGAGTGTGTCGCCGATCAGCGTCTGACGCGGCTCGGCTTCGCTCCGGTGTACGGCTCCGAGAACCCCTTCTCCTTCATGGAGCTGCAGGGTGTTCAGGAGCTCACCAACTTCTTCGAGCGGCGTCCCTCGGCGTACCAGGTGGCGGTGGAGGGCACCGTCGACCTGGACGAGGACTTCTGAGCCTCCGCCCTGTCGCGTTCCTGGGCCTCCCTGATCTGACGGTCGATGCGCCGGTCGTGCACGATCCCGATCACTGACGGGAGGGCCAGGAGGACGAACATGCCGAGCACGACGACCATGGCGAGCAGTGTCTGTACCTGTTCTGTAGTCATGACACCACTGTCGCGCCGGACACTCCTTACGAAAAGTGGCAGGACTGCCGCACACCCTCGATTTACTGCCAGCTTCGAGGCACACTGGCAGCATGCTGAGGAACGTCGCCGCCGTCCTTCTCGACGGTGTACATCTCTTTGAAATGGGCGTCGTCTGCGAGGTGTTCGGCATCGATCGCAGCGACGAAGGGCTGCCCACCTACGACTTCGCGGTCGTCTCGGCCGAGGGTCCGACCCTGGGCACCCATGTCGGCGGCCTCACCGTCTCGACGCCGTACGGCCTGGAGCGGCTGGACGAGGCCGACCTGATCACCGTCCCGGCCGGCAGCGAGTACGTCACCCGCGACTATCCGCCCGAGCTGCTGGACGCCCTGGTCAGGGCCGTGGACCGGGGTGCGCGGGTACTCAGCGTCTGCTCCGGCGCCTTCGTGCTGGGCGCGGCGGGGCTGCTCGACGGGCGGCGGTGCAGTGTGCACTGGCGGCACGCCGAGGAGCTGGCCCTGCGGCATCCGCGGGCGGTCGTCGAGCCCGATGTGCTGTACGTCGACGAAGGGCCGGTGATCACCAGCGCCGGCACCGCCGCCGGCATCGACGCCTGTCTGCACATCGTGCGGCAGGAGCAGGGGCCGGAGGTCGCCAACAAGATCGCCCGGCGCATGGTGGTCCCGCCGCACCGGGACGGCGGGCAGGCCCAGTACATCGAGCGCCCGCTGCCCCGCTCACAGTGCGACACGGTCGGCGAGGTGCTGGCGTGGATGGAGCGGCACCTCGACGAGGAGCTCACCGTCGAGCAGCTCGCCGAGCGTGCGCTCATGTCCCCGCGCACCTTCGCCCGCCGCTTCCAGCAGGAGACCGGCACCACTCCCTACCGTTGGATCCTGCGCCAACGCGTGCTGCTGGCACAGGAGTTGCTGGAGGCGACGGACGAGACGGTGGACGCGATCGCCGGTCGAACAGGGTTCGGCACGGCAGCCGCACTGCGCCATCAGTTCGTACGGGCCCTGGGGACGACCCCGAACTCGTACCGAAGGACGTTCCAGGGGCCGAACGCGGCGTAGGTCCTCTCTGACGCCCCGCGACGCCGACGTGGTCCGAACGACATGCCCTAGTCCCTCGGCACCGGCCGCAGCAGCAGCTTGTGCGGGCGGAGGGTGATGCCCACCCGGGTCGCGTCGTTCGAACCGGACACCTGCTCGAAGCGGTACCTGGCGGACAGCGCCGCCGTGATCAGCGACAGCTGCGCCATCGAGAAGTGGTCGCTGGGGCACTTGCGGTTGCCCACGCTGAACGGACTCATGGCGTATTTCGGCACGTCCTTGACGCGGTCCGGAAGCCAGCGGTCGGGGTCGAAGGCGAGGTTGTCCGTGTACGACTTCGCGTCCCGCTGGATCGCGTAGGGGCTGTAGATGATGTCGGCCCCGGCCGGAATGCGATAGCCACCGAGTGACGTATCGGTCACCGCCCGTCGCGTCAGAATCCAGACCGCGGGGCGCAAACGCATCGCCTCCACGACGACATTGTTCGTGTGCCTGAGGCTACGGACGTCCTGGAATGCCACGGGCCGCCCGCCGGTGACGGATTCGACCTCCGCACAGACCCTGTCGGCGTGTTCCGGATGTTCCGCGAGCACATGCAGCAGCCACATGATGGTGGAGGCCACGGTTTCACTGCCCGGGGTGACTATCGCGACGACCTGGTCGTGGATCTCCTGTTCCCCGATGGGGTCGCCATTCTCGTCCTTCGCCTCCAGCAATGCCGTCAGCAAATCGTCCGGCCTTTGACCAGATGCCCGGCGCTCGGCGACGATCTCGTCGACCAGGAGATGCAAATCGGCCAGGGCCCGGTTGAATTCGCGGTTGGCCGGGAGCGGCAGCCTGTACAGCGGCCCCAGCGGGATCACCATCCGCCGGTACATGCCCCGGAAGACGGTGGCGAGCGCGTTGCACAGCCGCTCGGCCCGCTCGTCCATGTAGTCGCCGCGCAGCAGGCAGCGGGCGGCGATGCGCACCGCGATCCGGAAGGACTCGGAGGTGCAGTCGATGGTCTCGCCGGGCTTCCAGCGCTCGGTCAGCGCATGTGCCTCCTCCTCCATGATCGGCCCGTACGCGGGGATCGCGTCGAGCCGGAAGGCGGGCTGGATGGTGCGTCGCTGACGCCGGTGCCGGGGGCCGTTCGCCGTGGCCACGCCCTCCTTGCCGAGCAGGCCTTCCAGGGACTCCCACAGCGGCCCGTCGATCTTGAAGTCGGTGCTCAGCGCCAGGGCGCCGGTGAGGTCGGGCGTGGTGACGGCGTACACCGTCTTGGGACCGAGCCTGAGGCGTACGACGTCGCCGTGGTCCCGGAGCGCGGCCATGAAGGCCAGCGGATCTCGGGCCAGCTTCCAGCCGTGGCCGAGAAGCGGAACCCCACCGCCGGCGAGGGGCGGCTCACACAGTTCCGAAGCCACACGGGGTTGGGCTTCGGGGCGGACGGACTCGACGGTCATTTCTCACCTGCCGCTTCGTTGTTGACGTACGGGGGCGTGGACCGGTCGTCCCAGCTGTCGACCATGTACCGGCCGGACTCGTGGTGGAACCAGTAGACGGAGCTGAACCAGTTGCGCATATTGCAGACGCAGGCGCGTACGGCGGCGCTGAGTTCCTTTCCCCACAGCGTGCCGTCGGCCAGGGAGTCGGCGAATTCCAGGGCGTCCCGCTCGGCCACGAGGAAATCGGATATGCATTCCTCGACCCGTTGCCTGACGTCCGCAACCGCCTCTTCCAGGGTCAGCCCCTTGTCTTTTATGAGGCTGATTCCGAGATTGTGCACCTCGTCGCCCGCGATTTCCTTGGGGAGTGAGCAGAGGTCGTTGTACCAGGCGGCGAATTCCTGACTCAATAGCGCCGCCCGCCGATACGCCGGGTGTTTCCGTACGGCGTCCGGAAGTTCCAGCCCCGCGGCCGGCTCCAGCAGATCGGACCAGATCCAGTGCGCGAAGGTGAGTCGGCGCAGGGCGAGGTATTCCTCGACCGTGGGAATGTACCCCTCGGTACGATTGCGGAATTCCCGGTCGTACGCCTCGATCACCGCGTGGAAGTGCCGGGCGAACCGGGTGTTCCAGGTGCGGGGCAGGAACGAGTACAGCCGCACCATGCTGTCCGCGAACCCCGCGACCAGCGCGTCCTCGTGGTGCAGATGGTCCTCGGGGGAGTCGAGCGCCGCGTGCAGCCGGAACCGCAGCCGCCGCCAGGCCGCCGGACGACGGTGGACGATGTCGCGGTCGTGCCGGTCGTCCCAGACGAAGAACCACGCGCTGTAGTCCGCAATCGCCTGGAGCACCTCCTCGGGGGCGCCAATGTAGTACCCCGCCATGAGGTCGGTGTAGCACAGGCCGTCGGCATATTCCTCGACCTTGTCGGCCGGCATCAGCCGCTTTTCCAGCAGCCAGGTCCGGGTCTTCTCCTGGAGTCGGGGCCAATACGGATGAAGTTGCCTGGGAAACGCTGCTTCGATCACCGGGAGAGAGAGCGATGGTGGTACCGGGACCGCCGTCGGTGTCGATGTGGTGCCGTGTGAGAAAGCATGCACGAACAAACCCCTCTCAGCCGCCAGTTGTGTAGTTGTGCACGCCCCCTCCCGCTGTGCCGGGCGTGCGCCGTTGCGTATCCCCGCACTTCCATTCAGCACCACAACTGACCGATCTGGGAACGGATTTGCTTCATTCACTACCCCACGGTGCCGAGAATCTCCCCCTATGTGACTGGATCTGGATCACTGGTTGCCTGTATGGGATCGAACGTGCGACGGACATGCGAACGGCGCCCGGTCAGGAAGGTGAACCTGAACAGGCGCCGTACGCAAGGGGCTTGTGGGGCCTTCGAGGATGCCTCAGTCGTTCGCGACCACGGGGTAGCGGGGCTCGTTCTCGGCCATCTGCCGGAGCGCGTCCTTGCGCTCCCGCTTGGAGAGACGGTCGATGTAGAGGTAGCCGTACAGGTGGTCGGTCTCGTGCTGCAAACACCGAGCGAAGTACCCGGTACCGCGCACCTTGACGGGGTTGCCCTTCTCGTCCTGCCCGGTGACCTCGGCGTAGTCGGGGCGGGCCAGCGGCGCATATGCCGTCGGCACCGAGAGGCAGCCCTCGTTGCTGTCGTCCAGCCGGCGCCTGTCGGCGGGCAGCTCGACGAGCTTCGGGTTGCACACGACACCGACGTGCCGCCTGCCCTCATCGTCCATGCAGTCGTAGACGAAGACCTTCAGGTCGACACCGATCTGGTTGGCGGCGAGGCCGACGCCCTCGGCGGTGCGCTGCGAGGCGAACATGTCCGCCACCAGCTGGTCCAGCTCCGCGCCGAACTCGGTGACGTCCTTGCACTCCTTGTGCAGCACCGGGTTCCCGACGACGGTGATCGGCCGCGAGGTGCCGCGCTCACGCCAGGCGTTCTCGCGCTCCTCCGTGTCCTCGGTGTCGACGACGAACCCCTCGTCATCCACGGGGAGCACGCCCGCGTGCTGCTGCTCGGTGTCCTGCTGGGCCATGACCGACGTATGCCTTCCTGCACAAGAAAAGAGGGGGGTGATGCTGATACAGGGTACGGGGAGCGCCCCTCCAGGGGCGCTGGACCGTGTCAATATGCGGCTCCGCCGCGTGGGCGCGACCAGTCACGACGAGCCCGCAGCCGGCCGCGGTCTAGCAAACCTCTTCGAGATCCCGCCAGTCCCGGGAATCCGGACTGTCGGCGACCCACCCGTCCAGCAACCCCCGCACCAGCGCAGCCGGCGCAGCCACCCCGCACTCCCGCTCCGGCACCCACAGCTGCCCATCGGTCCGGTGCCCCAGCGGCCCGGGGTGACCCGGCTCACTGTGGTCGTGCGGATCCAGATGCTCCCCGTCACCCTCGTCGGACGGCATCCGCGACTCTGAGCACATCCGGCACAGCAGCCGCACGGACGACGACCAGTCCTCCGCGGCGAACCCGGCATCCGCCGCGAGCTGCTCCAGCGCGTCCCGGTCGGCCTCGGTGGCGGCCTCCAGGAGGACCACCCAGGTGGGTACCGGCGAGGGCGCCCACAGCTCGATCTCGTCGAAGACGGGGTAGGAATGCCCGGCCGCGGTGGTCCGCTCCCCGTGGGGCACCCCGTCGTGCAGCACGACCTCGCCCCAGCGCCGCCCGGAGGACGGCAGCGGGATGGACAGCACCTCGATCCGGGCGGGGTCGAGCCGCCGCCCCCACACGACCTCGGCCTCGCCCTCCGGGGACAGCCGTACGGCCGCGCTGCCCAGGTCCATCCCGAGCGGTTCACCGGAGTCGGTCGCACCGCCGGGCACCCGCAGCCCGTACGCCTGCCAGGCCCGCCGGGCCAGCGGCCAGTCCTGGAGGGCGGTGGCCGCGATGCCGACGTTCCACCAGTCGGGCGCCCCGGTCTCCCGGTCGAGCAGCGCCACGGCACGCAGTCCGGCCGCGCGGGCCTGCTCCCAGTCGTGCCGGAACTTGTGCAGCAGGGCGAGATTGAACCAGGACTCCGAAAGCCAGGGCTCCAGATCGGCGGCACGTGTCAGCAACGCGCCCGCGTCCTCGTACCGACCGTCGCCGATCAACGTGAACGCACGGTCGGTGGCCTGCCGCCAGGAGGCGGAGGGCCGGTGCCGTCCCTTGCCGAAGATCCTCACGATTCCCGCCTGCCAGTTCCGTGGAGTGGGCTGGCTAGTGCTCGCCCCCGGACACCCTCTCATTCGCATCCAACCACGTACGGCTGGAAGGGCGCTCATTACCCATGGGTTACCCAGCCACAGGGGGTGTCAGACAGTCCCCCACCCGTCACCCACCACCACCCTGCCAGAGGCGCCTCGCGCCGCCCCCTGGATTCGGAGCACCCGTGCGAGCGACCCCACCACCTCCGGCGCATAGTCCCCGGCGGTGCCCAGCCGAAGCTCCTCCAGCGCCCTCAGCGGCCCGCCGGGCCCGGCGTCGCGGGTCTTCTCCTCGTAGGCGTTCACCGCCCGCACGATCCGCGCGGCGACCGGCTGCTCCGGGCAGGGGTCGGCAAGCCGCTCCACGACCATCGCCACCTGCGGGCTCACCCCGGTCTGCCGTACGACGGCCCCGCCCAGCAGCGCGATCCGCCGCTGCTCCTCGACGGGCAGCACGGCGGTGGCGCCGGCCGGCACCGGATCGACCAGGCTGAGTTGCCCGATGTCGTGCATGAGGGCCGCGTACTCCAGCACGGTGAGCTCGGCCCCGGACAGGCCCAGGTCCCGCCCGACCTCCCGGCTGAGCGCGGCCACCCGCCTGGCGTGTCCGGCCGGTGTGTACCCGGCGATCTCGGTGGCCCGGGCGAGGGAGGCGATGGTCTGCCGGTAGGTCGCCCGGACGGCCGCGTACCGGCGCAGGGACATCTGGGTGAGCAGGAGGGGCAGTGAGAAGACGGGCAGCGCCCACAGCCCGGCCACGGCGACCGCGAGCGCCATCACCGCGCCCGTCGCACAGACGGCGGACCCGATCCCCAGCGTCGCCCGCAGCTGGTCCCGCAGCAGCGGCCCGAACGGCCACCGGGTGCGGGAGTGCGCCAGCGCGGCGGCGAGCAGCGCGTCGCACAGGGCCGTGAGGGTGAGGATCGCGAGCAGGAGCAGGGCGTACGCGGTGCCCCAGCCGTGGAACGTGCCCTGGTTGTACAGGGGTTGGAAGCAGACGGCCGCGAAGCCGACGGTGAGCACGCGACGGGCGAGGTGGTCGAGGACGGGACGGCCCCGCGCGATGTGCGGCACGCTCCCGAGGAGCGCGGCCGCGAGGACGACGCTGAGAACCTGGGCGACGCCGTGCTCGGTGGGATGTCCGCCGTTCTCCCCCAGGAGGGCGTACGACAGCGCTGCGGCGGCCCCGAGAGGCGCGGCCTCCCTGCCCTCCGCTGCCGTCCACCGGGTGAGCTCGCCGAGGGTGACGAGCGCGCCGAAGGCGAGCGCCGTGCCGCGTTCGCCGAGGCCGCCGCTCCCCAGGGTGCCGATCAGGCAGACGGCGGCGAGGAGGGCGGCGCAGGCGTGGACGAGGGTGAGCAGGAAGGGTGGTCTCGGGGCGCTCATCGGTGGGTCTCCGGGGCACTGGAGACGGGCGGGCGGGGCGGGGGCACGGACGTTTCGTCGGCGGTCACGGCGGGATGCCACCCCTGCTGGTCCACGGCTCTGACGAGGGCGGTGACCATCGCGGGGTCGAACTGCGCGCCCGCGCACTTCTCCAGCTCCCGCAGGGCTACCGGTACCGGCCGGGCCCTGGAGTACGACCGGTTCGACGTCATCGCGTCGAACGCGTCCGCGACCGCCACCACCCGCGCCGACTCCGGGATCTGGCTCCCCCTCAGCCCGTAGGGGTAGCCGCTCCCGTCGAGCCGCTCATGGTGGTGCAGTACGGCGGCGCGGGCCTCGCCGAGGAAGGAGATCCCCCGGACCATCTCGTGCCCGTACTCGGGATGCAGCTCGATCACGCGCCGTTCCTCGGGCGTGAGCGGCCCGTCCTTGCGCAGCAGCCGCGTGGGCACGCCCAGCTTGCCGACGTCGTGCAGGATCCCGGCGAAGCGGAGCATCTCGACACGCTCGTCGGCCATGCCCAGCTCCCGCGCGATCATCATCGAGGCCTGGCCGACCCGCTCGCTGTGGCCGCGGGTGTAGCCGTCCTTGATGTCGACGGCCTGGACCAGCGCCCGGATGGTCGCCTGATGGGCCGCGCGTTCCCGGTGGTACTGGGCGAACACCCACCACGACACGCACATCGGCAGCAGCACCAGCAGCGCGGCGACCGGGCCGTAGGGACTGCGCCACAGCACGGCCATCATCAGCCCGGCCAGACCGTGCACGGCGATCGGCGCGAGCGAGCGCAGGAACAGCCCCCGCCAGGCACGCCGTACCGGCACTCGCTCGGCCAGCGCGAGAATCCCGCCGTCCAGGGCGGTCAGGACGAGGCAGAACGTCAGCGCCGAGGCTCCGGCGGGCGCGAGCGCGTACGGAAAGTCGGAGGCGAGAACGGCGTCCTGGCCGCCGAGCGCCTCGTGCACCCGGGCGGCCGCCCACACCGCGACAGCGGACTGTGCCGCCCGCCACAACCGGCGCAGCCGACGCGGCTGTTGGGCGACGGGGGACAGCAGCGCCCCCGGCACGGGTACCAGCGCGGCCGCGTACGGCGGCAGGAGGACGGCCCCGGCGAGCAGCACGGGATAGAAGGTGCCCGCCAGCCGCCACTTGGCGGCGATCCGCTCACCGCCGACGTAGAGGGCGGCGAGCAGTGCCACCGCCCACCAAGGGGTGCCGGCGACCGACAGCGGGTGCAGGCAGAACAGGGCAGCGAGGGCGACACAGACGACGTACACACGCGCCCGTGCAGGTATCGCCTCCATGTGCTCCTCCCCGGCCAGGCCTTCCCGGCACGGGAGCCTAGAGCGGCCGAGGGGAGGTCCGCGGTGTTATGACCGGGGGATTAGCACGTTCGAGTGACGGCCGTCCGTTCAGGACGCCTGGGACCAGGGACTCCCGTGGTTCAGGACTCCTGCGGCGTGGCGGTCACGTCATGGTCGGGCACGGCCTGGCCGGAGCGGATCAGGTCGAGCCGCCCCAGGACCTTGGCACGCAGGTCCGTCGGCACGTCGTCATGCCCGCAGCAGCGCTTGACCAGCTTCTTCACGGCCTCTTCGAGCCCGTACTTCTCCAGGCACGGCGAGCACTCCGTGAAGTGCTGCTTGAACTTGTCGCGGTCGACGTCCGGCATCTCACTGTCGAGGAACTCGTAGAGATGATCGAGTACCTCACTGCAGTCCGTCTCGTGCGGCTCTCCGCAGCTCATGAGCCCGAACCTTTCACTTCGTTCGACTCTCCGGCGCCGGCCGGGACCAGTCCGCGCTCACGGGCGTAGTCCTCGAGCATGCCGCGCAGTTGACGGCGTCCCCGGTGCAGCCGGGACATCACCGTACCGATGGGTGTCCCCATGATGTCCGCGATCTCCTTGTACGCAAAGCCCTCTACGTCGGCGAGGTACACGGCGATGCGGAACTCCTCGGGGATCGCCTGGAGGGCTTCCTTCACGTCCGAGTCGGGCAGGTGGTCGAGCGCTTGCGACTCCGCGGAGCGCAAGCCCGTCGACATGTGCGACTCGGCCCGCGCGAGCTGCCAGTCCTCGATCTCCTCGGCCGCGGAGCGCTGGGGTTCGCGCTGCTTCTTGCGGTACGAGTTGATGAAGGTGTTGGTGAGGATCCGGTACAGCCACGCCTTCAGGTTGGTGCCCTCGCGGAACTGGTGGAAGGACGCGTACGCCTTGGCGTACGTCTCCTGCACCAGGTCCTCGGCGTCGGCCGGGTTGCGCGTCATGCGCAGGGCGGCCGAGTACATCTGGTCGAGGAATTCGAGCGCGTCCCGCTCGAAGCGCGCGCTGCGCTCGGCGGTCGTCTCCGCGGACGTGTCCACGCTCATGCCCTGGCCCTCGGGCTGCTCCGCCTGGCCGTCGTCGGTCCCTGCGTCGGTACCGGGAACCGGACCCACCTCCTCAAGATTCCGGGCAGCACCGAATCCGGTCCCGCCTGAATCGGAGGATAGACGACCTGCCGTACCTGCCGCCCCTCGAATTGGAGCGGTCCTGGCCGCATGCAACACCGTCCAGTCCAGGTCAGTACGGCTGCTGCGGGCCGGGCAGAAGGTCGAACCCATGCGGCGGACTTCCTCTCCTACGACGTCGGCGCCGGTGTTTCAGCACCGCTGTCCGCCACAACAGAGGCCGGAGCCCCGACATTCCCGGACCTTTACCCGAGTGACCCGACCCACTTCACGACCGCGTCCGTGATGATCGCCACAGCCTCGTCCTGATCGAGGGGCGCCCTCTTGGGCACGGCGAACGCGTGATCGCCGTACGGCACCTCGATCAGCTCGAAGTCCCCGTCCGGGAACTCCTCCGGCTTCCCGAACGGATCGTTCCCGCCCTGCACGACGAGAGTCGGCACCCCGGCGCCGAGCAGCTCGTCGGCGCGGGACTTCTCGGGCTTGCCCGGCGGGTGGAGGGGGAAGCTCAGCGCGAGCACGGCGTGGGCGCCGAGTTCGACGGCCGTACGGCAGGCGACCCGGGCCCCGGCGCTGCGCCCGCCGGAGATCACGGGCAGGCCGGGCGCGGCGAGCGCGGGCCAGATGCCGCGCCAGCCGACGTCGAGGGTCTTCGGCGCGGGTGCCACCTTCTTGCCGGCGACGCGCCAGGGCTGTTCGACGCGGGCGACGGTCACTCCGTGCCCGGGCAGGACATCGGCCAGCGCCCGCAGGTCCATGGCCTCGATGCCACCGCCGGCGCCGTGACTCACCGCCAGCACGAGCCGGGGCTTCCTCGCCGGGTGCCAGGTGACGCGGGCGTCCCCCGCATCCGTACCAACGATCTCGGTCGTCACATCCGTCACATCCGCCACGTCCGTCGTGCCTGTCCCGTCCGCTGCATCCGTCCCGCCCGCCACATCAGAAGAGTGTGCCCTCTTCGGGGCCGTCCAGCTCCTTCAGCAGCTCCGGGCCGTTGTTGCGGACGTTGCTGACCAGTGTGGAGACCGGGTAGGCCCGCATCAGGCCCTCCGGCGGCGGGTCGAGCAGGGTCCGCAGCTCTTCGGGGTCGGTGCGGGACGGGTCGAGCCAGGCGTCCCAGCGGTCCGGGGTCAGCATCAGCGGCATCCGGGGGTGGATGTCGGCCAGCGCGTTCGGGCCCTCCGGGGACGTCACCGCCAGCGGGCTCGTCTCCGCCTCCGTCGTGATGACGGAGCACGTCACCCACCAGGCCTGCGGGTGCTCGTCGGGCAGCGTCCGGTCCCGCCAGAACTCGTACAGCCCCGCCATCGCGAACACCGACCCGTCGGCGGGCAGCACGAAGTACGGCTGCTTGCGCGGCCGCTTCTTCCTGCCCTCGACCTCCAGATCCCGCTCCTGCTTGCCGGTGACCCACTCGTAGTAGCCGTCGGCGGGGATGATGCACCGCCGGGAGGTGAAGGCCCGCCGGTACGAGGGCTTCTCGTGCACCGTCTCCGCGCGCGCGTTGATCATTTTGAAGGCGCTCTCGGGGGTCTTGGACCAGCTGGGCACCAGCCCCCACTTCAACTTGCGCAGCTGTCGAACCGGCCGGGGGTCGGCAGCGTCTTTCAGGGGGCGGTCGAGGACGACGTGGACCTCCTTGGTCGGCGCCACGTTGTAGTCCGGCTCCAGGGTCTCCTCGGGCTCCCACTTCTCGATCTCGAAGATCCCCGCGAGGTCCTCGGGACCACGACTCGCCGCATACCGTCCGCACATCCTTACCCACCCCTCCGACCGAGCGCTGGTCCCTCGTGTCCGCCTGGCCGCCGCGGCTCCAACGTCGTGACCTGCACGTTCGTCGTCAGGAACGATCGCGGCCACGTCGACGTCTGAGATAGCACCCGCACGTACGTGCCACACTGCCAGACTCCATCCGACCACAGGGAGCCGTCGCCCTACATGGACAGCACCGCATCCGCCTCGCTCGCCTCCCTCTGGGACGAGGTCTCCGGTACTCAGCCCGACCCCGATCTGTGGGTCGTGATCGCCACCCTGGTCGTCGCGCTCGCCGTCGTCGTCCCGCAGATCCTGTGGCGCCTCTCGCGCAACGCCATCACCATCGCCCACGAGGGCGGCCACGGCCTGGTGGCGCTGCTGACCGGCCGGACGCTGACCGGCATACGCCTGCACTCCGACACCAGCGGCCTCACCGTCAGCCGCGGCAAGCCGCACGGCATCGGCATGATCCTCACCGCGGCCGCGGGCTACACGGCTCCCCCGCTGCTGGGCCTGGGCGGCGCCGCGCTGCTGGCCGCGGGCCGGATCACCCTGCTCCTGTGGCTGGCGACGGCCCTGCTGGTGGCGATGCTGGTGATGATCCGGAACGCGTACGGGGCCCTGACGGTGTTCGTCACAGGCGGCACGTTCGTGTTGGTGAGCTGGCTGACCGGGCCGCAGGTGCAGGCGGCGTTCGCGTATGTGGTGGTGTGGTTCCTGCTGCTGGGCGGGGTGCGTCCGGCATTCGAGCTACAGGCGAAGCGGGCACGGGGCGGGGCGGGCGACTCGGACGCGGATCAGTTGTCACGCCTGACGCATGTGCCGGCGGGCTTGTGGCTGTTCTTGTTCCACGCGGTGTCGTTGTGCTCTCTGATAGGCGGCGGACGGTGGCTCTTGGAGATGTGACAAGCCCCGAAGGGGCGAGTCACAGGGGCCGGGGCGGTAACGATTTACGGCTCCGTCGCGTGGGCCCGGTCAGCCCCCACGGCGCCGCACCCGAACAACGACCTGCGCAACCCCCTGCTTATAAAGTGGGGCCATGGCCCCGAACGACGCACACACCGCCCTCTGGCCCGCCCCGCACGCGAGCGGAGCCGTCGACGCGACGGTCCACGTGCCCGGGTCCAAGTCGGTCACCAACCGCGCTCTCGTCCTCGCCGCCCTGGCGAGCGAGCCCGGCTGGCTGCGCCGCCCACTGCGCTCCCGCGACACCCTGCTGATGGCCGGCGCGCTGCGGGCGATGGGCGTCGGCATCGAGGAGGGCGTCGGCCCCGAGGGCACCGGCGAGGCGTGGCGTGTCCTCCCCGCGGGCCTGCGGGGTCCGACCACGGTCGACGTCGGCAACGCGGGCACGGTGATGCGCTTCCTGCCGCCGGTCGCCGCGCTGGCCGACGGCCCCATCCGTTTCGACGGCGACCCCAGGTCGTACGAGCGCCCCCTGAACGGCGTGATCGACGCCCTGCGCGTCCTCGGCGCCCGGATCGACGACGACGGCCGGGGCGCGCTGCCGCTGACGGTGCAGGGCGGGGGCGCCCTGGACGGCGGCCCGGTGGAGATCGACGCCTCGTCGTCGTCCCAGTTCGTGTCGGCGCTGCTGTTGTCCGGCCCGCGCTTCAACCAGGGCGTGGAGGTGCGGCACATCGGTTCCTCGCTTCCCTCGATGCCGCACATCCGCATGACCGTCGACATGCTGCGCGCCGTCGGCGCCCAGGTGGACACCCCGGAGTCGGGCGGCGAGCCGAACGTCTGGCGGGTCACGCCGGGCGCGCTGCTCGGCCGTGACCTCACCATCGAGCCGGACCTGTCCAACGCCCAGCCGTTCCTGGCGGCGGCGCTGGTGACCGGCGGCAAGGTCCTCGTCCCGGACTGGCCGAGCCGCACCACCCAGCCCGGCGACCGGCTGCGCGAGATCTTCACCGAGATGGGCGGTTCCTGCGAACTCACCGAGTACGGGCTCGTGTTCACCGGTTCGGGTGCGATCCACGGCATCGACGTGGACCTGAGCGAGGTCGGCGAGCTCACCCCGGGCATCGCGGCGGTCGCCGCTCTGGCCGACTCCCCCTCCACGCTCCGCGGCGTCGCGCACCTGCGTCTGCACGAGACCGACCGTCTGGCCGCGCTGACCAAGGAGATCAACGAACTCGGCGGTGACGTCACCGAGACCGCCGACGGCCTGCACATCCGCCCGCGTCGACTGCACGGCGGCGTCTTCCACACCTACGAGGACCACCGCATGGCGACGGCAGGCGCGATCATCGGCCTCGCGGTCGAGGGCGTACGGATCGAGAACGTGGCGACGACGGCGAAGACACTGCCGGACTTTCCCGAACTGTGGACCGGGATGCTCGGGGCGTAGGGACTCTCGCCATGCGCCGCTACGGCAAGCACACCGACGAGGACGACATCCGCACCCGCCCGGGCCGGCGGAACACCCGACCCCGTACGAACATCCGGCCCAAGCACGAGGACGCCGCCGAGGGCATGGTCCTCACCGTCGACCGGGGTCGCCTGACCTGCCTCGTCGAGGACCGGATCGTCATGGCGATGAAGGCCCGCGAACTCGGCCGCAAGGCGGCGGTGGTCGGTGACCGGGTGGCGCTGGTCGGCGACATGTCCGGGAAGAAGGACACGCTCGCGCGGATCGTGCGGATCGAGGAGCGGACATCACTGCTGCGCCGTACCGCGGACGACGACGATCCGTACGAGCGGGTGGTCGTGGCGAACGCCGACCAACTCGCCATCGTCACCGCCCTCGCCGACCCCGAGCCGCGGCCCCGGCTGATCGACCGCTGTCTGGTGGCGGCGTTCGACGGCGGCCTGGAACCGCTGCTGGTGATGACGAAGTCGGACCTGGCTCCGCCGGACAAACTCCTTGAGCTGTACGGAGCGTTGGACATCCCGTACGTCGTCACCAGCCGGGAGGAACTGGCGGCCGGGGGCGCGGCGGACCGGGTGCGGGAGCAACTGACGGGCCGGGTCACGGCGTTCGTCGGTCACTCGGGTGTGGGCAAGACGACGCTGGTGAACGCGCTGGTACCGGAGGAACGCAGGCGTACGACGGGCCATGTGAACGCGGTGACGGGCCGGGGGCGCCACACGACGACGTCGGCGCTGGCACTGCCGTTGGCGGGAGCGGGAGCGGAGGCGGCAGCGGGCGGCTGGGTGATCGACACCCCCGGCGTCCGTTCCTTCGGCCTGGCTCATATCGACCCGTCCCGGGTGATCCACGCGTTCCCCGACCTGGAACCGGGAACCGAAGGCTGTCCCCGTGCGTGCAGTCATGACGAACCGGACTGCGCGCTGGACGACTGGGTGACGCAGGGGCACGCCGATCCCGCGCGGCTGTACTCGCTGCGGCGGCTGCTGGCGACGCGGGAGCGCACGGAAGGCGACTGAGGAGAGGGACTGAGGAAGGCAACTGAGGAAGGGGATTGACCTCCGCGTTGTTTGTCCCCCTGCGAGACCGGTAAAGGCATAATCGCACCAAGCCGAATCCAAGTCCGACCAAAGCCAGACGAACCCGATGAAGCGGTCACAGAACGCAGGGATACGGGAGGACAGCACATGGCGTGGCTGCTGGTCATCGTGGCGGGGCTGCTCGAAACCGGCTTCGCCGTCTGCCTGAAGCTGTCGCACGGCTTCAGCCGACTCTGGCCCACGGTCGCCTTCTGCATCTTCGCCCTCGGCAGTTTCGGGCTGCTGACGCTGTCGCTGAAGAAGCTGGATGTGGGGCCGGCGTACGCGGTGTGGACGGGGATCGGGGCGGCGGGTACCGCGATCTACGGGATGATCTTCCTCGGAGACATCGTGTCGACGCTGAAGATCGTGTCGATCAGCCTGGTGATCGTGGGGGTCGTCGGCCTTCAGTTGTCGGGTTCGGCCCACTGAGCCAGCTGCCGTGCCGCGGGAAAGTCAGCCCGCCAACTGCCGGTGCAGCGCACTGCGTACGAGATCGGCGACGCCGCCTTCGCCGGGCGGGGCGGCGACACAGGACAGGGCCAGTCTGACGACGAGTTCGCAGGACCGGGCGAGGTCGGCGAGGTCGGACTTGCTGATCCCGGTCCCCGGACCAGATCCAGATCCAGGTCCAGAGATAACCACTACGGCCCTGTCACGCACGATGGCCACGAAGTCACCCGGAGACGGGAGCGGCCCGTCCGCCCGTCGCTGCGCCGGTACGGCCGAGGTGGAGGGCACCGCGGACAGCGTCGGTGCGGGCAGGCGCTCGCTCCAGCAGCCGGTGAGCATGGCGCGGACCAGGGCGTTGTCGCGGGCGTGTGCGGCGGTCCACTCCGCGGTGGCGGTGAGGCGTTCCCGGGCGTCGCTGTGGGCGGTGAGGGCGCGTTCGACGCCGGCGAGGTAGCCGTCGGCTTCCCTGCGCACGAGCGCGCGGGCGAGCCCTTCCTTGCTCCCGAACTCGTTGTACAACGTCTGCCGGGACACTCCGGCCGCGGCGGCCACGTCCACCATCCGCACGGCAGACCACGGCCGACGCGCCAGCGCCGTGTACGCGGCGTCCAGCAGGGATTCCCGCGCTGCAGGCATCGTCGCCTCCCTGGGACGAGCGGCTCTGCGCCCAGATTTGACGCGCACAGGGGCACTGTCAAGGGTTCGCGAAGGTACGTGGGGGCGCGCGTTGATGCCTGCGGCGCCTGTGCGGGTTGGGTGGGGGTGCGTGTAGCGCGGTTCGGCCGGTGGGTGGGTCGGGGCCGCGCCGGGGGGTGTCCGTCCTCGGTCCGGCGGGCTGGCGTACTGCCAGGGGGTCCTGTTACTTGACACCGGACTCTGCGGGCGGACACCCCCCGACACGTCCCCTCACCGCCGTGGGCGACTGCGGGCTCGTGGGGGTACGCCATCCAGATGCCGGCATACGGCCACTTCTCGCCGCCGGCCCATCCGCCGTTCCAGGCCACGGGCCACAGCCGGCCTCGCCTCACGGCGGCCAGCGATCACGTTTCGGCGCCCGTCCAGCGATCACGTTTCGGCGCCCGTCCGGGCATCTTCAGCCCGTCCGGCGTTTGAGGACGAGGCCCCTTCAGGGCCGATGGGGGTCCAGGGGGCGGAGCCCCCTGGCGGGGTCGAAGGGGCGGAGCCCCTGGGGATGGGACGGGTAGGGGCGGCGGGGGCGAGAGAACGCGGCGGAACTTGATCCGCTGGGCCCTGTAGCCCCACCCCGACCACGACAGATAGGTTCGTTCCATGCCGGACTACCTCGACGACCTCCGCCTCGCCCACGTCCTCGCGGACAACGCCGACGCGGCCACCATGGACCGCTTCAAGGCACTCGATCTCAAGGTCGAGACCAAGCCGGACATGACCCCGGTGAGCGAGGCCGACAAGGCCGCCGAGGAGCTGATCCGCGGACAGCTCCAGCGGGCCCGCCCGAGAGACGCGATCCTCGGCGAGGAGTACGGCATCGAGGGCACGGGCCCCCGCCGCTGGGTCATCGACCCGATCGACGGCACCAAGAACTACGTACGCGGCGTCCCGGTCTGGGCCACCCTCATCTCCCTGATGGAGGCGGGAGAGGGCGGTTACCAGCCGGTAGTCGGCGTCGTCTCCGCCCCCGCCCTCGGACGCCGCTGGTGGGCAGCCAAGGGTCACGGCGCCTTCACCGGCCGCAGCCTCTCGTCCGCGACCCGGCTACAGGTCTCCCGTGTCTCGAAGCTGACGGACGCCTCGTTCGCGTACTCCTCGCTCAGCGGCTGGGAGGAGCAGGGCCGCCTCGGCGGCTTCCTCGACCTCACACGCGAGGTGTGGCGCACGCGCGCGTACGGCGACTTCTGGCCGTACATGATGGTCGCCGAGGGTTCGGTGGACATCTGCGCGGAGCCGGAGTTGTCCCTGTGGGACATGGCCGCCACCGCGATCGTCGTGACGGAGGCCGGGGGCACCTTCACCGGCCTCGACGGCCGCCCCGGCCCGCACAGCGGCAACGCCGCCGCCTCGAACGGCCTCCTGCACGACGAGTTCCTCGGGTACCTCAACGAGCGCTGCTGAAGCCGACTACGTTCGGCGCAAAGCCTGTTTGCCCTGATGGCTACCTTGGGTAGTCAGGAGTGTTGACGCAGAGAATCTCCCGATTCCTATCTGCGAATCGCCTCGCAGAGTCTGCGGGGCACACTCTCAGCGGGGCGCAACTGCCCACACCGCCAAGGCAGTCGATCACCGCGAGCGCTGCTGAGCGCCCCCTTGTTGACCCCCTCTTTACCTGTCACTCTGAGAGTCCCCCCACTTGTGAATTTGTGAAATCCTGAACAAACGGTGCGGGGGCACTTCAGGAGGTGGCTCCATCCATGCTCGTACGTGACGCCATGAGCACCGTGGTCCTCACCATCGGCCCCACCCACACCCTTCGCCAGGCCGCGGCACTGATGGCCGCCCGTCGGATCGGCGCGGCCGTGGTCCACGACCCCGACGCCGGCGGCATCGGCATCCTCACCGAACGCGACATCCTCAACTCCGTCGGCCTCGGACAGAACCCGGACACCGAACGCGCCCACGACCACACCACCAACAACGTCGTGTTCGCCGCCCCGTCATGGACCCTGGAGGAGGCGGCCCGCGCCATGGCGCACGGCGGCTTCCGGCATCTGATCGTGCTGGATCACGACGAGCCGGTGGGCATCGTCTCGGTCCGCGACATCATCCGCTGCTGGGCCCCCGTACGGCAGCACGCGCCGGCCTAGGAAGCGACCCGAACGACGGCACGCGAAACGGGCCGGGCTCCCGAAGGAACCCGGCCCGAAGTCGTCGCCCGCTCCGCGGAAGCTATACTGGACTTTGTCCAACTAAAGTCGAGATCCAAAGTCACATCCATTCGGAACCTGGTCCACCTGCTGTTAAGGTGGTCTCCATGAGTGACCTTCTGGAACGGCTGCGCGGACGCGGATGGCGGATGACCGCGCAGCGGCGCGTCGTGGCCGAGGTCCTCGCCGGCGATCACGTCCATCTGACGGCCGACGAGGTGCACGCCCGGGCCGTCGCCAAGCTGCCCGAGATCTCCCGCGCGACCGTCTACAACACGCTGGGCGAGCTGGTCACGCTCGGCGAGGTGCTCGAGGTCTCCACCGACAAGCGCGCCAAGCGGTACGACCCGAACGCCCACCGGCCCCACCACCACCTGGTCTGCGCCCAGTGCGGCGCGATCCGGGACGTCCACCCGACGGGCAACCCGATGGCCGACCTCCCCGACTCCGAGCGCTTCGGCTTCACGGTCTCGGACGTCGAGGTGACATACCGCGGCACCTGCCCGAACTGCGCGAAGGCCTGAGCCCCGCCTCACCCCGAGCCCCGGCACCGGTGAGTGCCGGGGCTTTGTGCCGTCCGCATCGCATCGCATCGCCCGGCGGGTGCCCCTGCGGACGGGGTTCCCGAATCTGACGGACCGTCATATGGTCAACGGCACCCACACGTCCGTTCCGCACTCCGCGAGGAGACCGAAGTGGGAGAGCCGCATTCGCCGTATCCAAAACTCAAGGCCCACAACCTCACCCGCGCCTTCGGCCGAACCCCCCACACGGTCCACGCCCTCGGCCCCCTCGATCTGACCGTCGCCCCCGGCGAGTTCGTCTGTGTCGTCGGCCCGTCCGGCTGCGGCAAGTCCACGCTGCTGCGGATCACCGCGGGCCTGCTCCGCCCCAGCACCGGCACCCTGGAGATCCGCACCGCCGACCGGCGCCCGGCTGCCATGATCTTCCAGGACTACGGCATCTACGACTGGAAGACCGTCCGCGCGAACGTCCGCTTCGGCCTGGACATCCAACGCGTCCCCCGTCGCGAGGCGAACGCCCGCGCCGAGGACTGGCTGGCCCGCATGGGCCTGTCGGACTTCGCGGACGCCTACCCGGCCACCCTCTCCGGCGGCATGCGCCAGCGCGTGGCGATCGCCCGGGCGCTGGCGGTCGAGCCCGAACTGCTGCTGATGGACGAGCCGTTCGCCGCGCTCGACGCCCAGCTCCGCACGATCCTCCAGGACGAGCTCCTGGACATCACCCAGACCCTGAGGACGACCACGCTCTTCATCACCCACAGCCTGGAGGAGGCGATCGTCCTCGGTGACCGCGTGCTGGTCATGTCCGCCCGCCCGGGCCGGATCATCGCCGAGCGCCGCCCGCCCTTCCCGCGCCCGCGCACCGGCGACATCCGCGCCACACCGGAGTTCACGGCATTGAAGAGCGAGCTCTGGGATCTGCTGCGGAAGGAGGCCGTACCGGCATGACGACACTCGCGAAGCCACCCACCGAGTCGGTCCTGGTCCGCCGCCCGGGCCCGCAGGAACTCCACGCCGCCCGCACGCACCGCCGCAGGCGCGCCCTGGAGCTGTCACTGGCGGTCGCCGTGCCTCTCTTCCTCATCCTCCTGTGGCAACTGGCCGCGACCCGGGCCTGGATCGACGATCGCGTGTACCCGGCCCCGTCCACGATCCTCGCCGACGGCTGGGACCGGGCCGCGGCCGGCGACCTGTGGCCGGACGTATGGGCGACGCTGAAGCGCGTCCTGGCGGGATACGCGGTCGGCACGGCGGCGGGCTACGTCCTGGGCCTGCTGATGGGTTCCCTGTCCCTGGTGCGTGCGGCACTGGAGCCGCTGCTGGACGCGCTGTACGTCGTACCGAAACTGGCCCTCCTGCCGATCTTCCTGAACATGTTCGGCCTGGGCGAGGGCCCGCAGGTGGCCCTGGTGGCGGCGACGGTGTTCTTCTTCGTCTGGATCTCGACCATGTCCGCGGTCATGTCCGTCCCCTCCGGCCACCGCGACGCCGGGCAGGTCTTCGGTGCCTCCCCGTGGCAGATGTTCCGCCACGTCCTGCTGCCGGCGTCCCTGCCGTCGGTCCTGGTGGGCGCACGGATCGCGGCGGGCGTGGCGGTCCTGGTCATCGTCGCGTCGGAGCAGATCGCCGCGGCCGACGGCCTGGGCCACCTGATCTTCGACTCACGCGCGCTCTTCCAGAACGACGTGATGTTCGTCGGCATCGTCTGCGTCGCGATCCTGGGCGTGCTCTTCTCCGAACTGATCCGCTTCGCCGGGCGCCTGCTCACCCCGTGGGCCCCCAGGGACCGAGGCAGGGGCCAGTCATGAGCAGGAGGACGCGCGTCTACGGCGTGGTCGTCGCCGCCGGAGCACTGCTGGCGTCGGCCGCGTGCTCGTCGCCGTACGAGTCGGACTCCTCGCCCAAGGCGGCCGCCGGACAACGCACCGTTCGCCCGGTGGAGGGTTGCGGCGCCAAGTCCTGGACCGACCCGAAAGACCTCTCCCCGAACCGCCCACCGGCCCGCTGCCTCCCCGGAGCCCCTCCCCCACGGCCGCTGCCCGAGCCCCGCGAGCTGACGATCGCGACGGGAACACTGAGCGCCGAATACGTGGCGCCCCTGCAAGTCGCGCTCGACAAGGGCGAGTTCGAGAAGGAGGGCCTGGACGTCGAGCTGAAGGTCCTGCCGACCCCGGACGCACTTCCCCTGCTGGCCAAGGGGGACATCGACGCCCTGTGGGCGGCCCCGGAGGCCGCGGTCATGAACGGCATCAAGGGCGGCTTCGACATCAAGTGGGTCGCGGGGAACTTCTCGCCCGACCCCAAGTCGAAGAGCGGGCTGTGGGCGCGTCTGAAGGAGGGCGAGAGCGCGAGCCGCGTCGCCATGGCCGGCCGCAGGCTGGGCACGATGATCGGCAAGGGTTCGGTCATCGCGTACCCCATGGAGCGGGCGCTGGAGCGGCACGGCGGCGGCCTGGCCGACATCCAGTCCAGCAACTCGGCTCGGCCGACGTCCTCACCGCCCTGCGGAACGGCGGCGTCGACTCGGCATGGCTCCTGGATCCGGTCTGGCGCAAGGTGGACGGCAAGCAGGGCTACGCCTTCCTGGGAGGTCAGCCGCAGGGCGAACCACTGGGCGGCATGCTGTACGGCCCCGCCCTGCTCCAGGACGACGTGGACGCGGGCGTGGCACTCCTCAGGGCCTACATCCGCACGGTGAACACGTACTTCGCCTCGGACTACAAGCGGGATGCGACCTTCGTCACCTATCTGTCGAAGCTCCTGAAGTCGGAGGAATCCATCCTCAAGTCCACCCCGCCCCTCCGCATGGACTGGGAAATCCGCTCCGGCACGACAACCCGGCTCCAGTCGGCCTACGACGCCCAGGGCGCGGCGGAGGGCAGCCCGCTCCCGGAGTCACGGACAGTGAACCGCACGCTGTACGAGGAGGCTGCGGGGCACGCGCCCTGACATCTCCGGTGAGTACATCAACCACATCAAACACACCTAGGGCCGGAACCCTTATGGATTCCGGCCCCAGGCCTTCAGTAGCGGGGACAGGATTTGAACCTGCGACCTCTGGGTTATGAGCCCAGCGAGCTACCGAGCTGCTCCACCCCGCGTCGATGAATGGAACACTACGTCAACCATGCGGACAGAGGCAAATCGCTTCCAGCCTGGCCAGGATCGAAGGCGCGCAGCCCCTTCGAGGAATGGGACGAGTAGGGGCGGCGGGGGCGAGCCCCGCGGCGGCGACCGCGGCGGGCGGGCACCGCCGAACTCATCCCACCGCGACAACACCGCCCCGCCCAGCGCAGCGCAACGTCACGCCGAGAGTTCCTCCCGCAGTGCGTCCCGCAACCTCGCCGCCCGCCGCGCGACCTCCGCCGGCCCCAGCGCCACCGCCCGGTCGGCCCACCGCTGCCCCTCCGCCAGCTCACCGCGACGCGCGTAGACCAGGGCGAGCCGCAACGCCGACCGCCCGTGACCGGCGTCAGCCGCCCGCGTCCACCACACCGCGGCCTCCGGCTCACTCCCCTCCCGGGCCAGCAGCAGCCCCAGATTGAAGGCACCGTTCCGCGACCCCGCCTCCGCGGCCTCCCGGTACCACCGAGCCGCCTCCACCACGTCACCCCGGGCCGCGGCCAGCATCCCCACCCGCACCTGCGCCCGCCGGTGCCCCTGGGACGCCGCCCGCTCGTACCACTCCTCGCACTCGGTCTTCTCGTGCACCGTCTCCCCGAGCTCATGCGCGGGCTCCGGCGGCCGACGAGCGTCCAGCACGGTCGCCAGCCGATACGCGGCCTCCCCGCTGCCGGCCCCGGCCGCGCGCCGCAGATGCCGCTCCGCGGCGTGCTCGTCCCCGTCCCGCAGCCGCGCGATCCCGACCTGCAGCGCCGCCTCCGTGTGCCCGGCGGCGGCAGCCCGCTCGTACCAGCGCAGCGCGGCCCGCTCCTCGCCCCGGCCTGCGTGCAGGATCCCCAGGTTGAACGCGGCGTCCACGCTCCCGGCCTCGGCGGCCTTGGAGAACCACGGCTCGGCACCCGCCGTGTCCCCGCCCTGAAGCAGCAGGATCGCCAGCGCGTTCGCCGCCTCGCGGTGCCCGGCGTATGCCGCCCGCCGGTACCACTGCTCGGCCTGTGCGGTGCGGCCCTGCTCGGCGCAGAGCAGCCCGAGGTTGTACGCGCCGTTCACATCGCCTGCGTCCATCGCGGCCCGGTACCACCGCTCGGCGGTCTGTGTCTGACCACGCTCGGCGTGCAGCGCGCCCAGCGCGTTCGCCGCGTTGCCGTCACCGTCCTGCGCGGCCCGCAGCCACCACACAGCGGCACTCTCGGTGTCCCCGGCGTCCCGCAGCAGGAACCCGAGCGCACAGGCGGCCCGCGCCTCCCCGTCCTTGGCGGACGTGAGGTACCAGCGCCCCGCCTCCTTGAGCTCCCCGCGCTTCTCCAGGATCGCCCCGAGGTGCAACGCGGCCCTGCGGTGCCCGCGCGCGGCGGCCTGCCGGTACCACTGCTCGGCCTCCTCCAGCAGCGCCTCGTCCGGGGCGACACCGTTGTCGGATCCGTCCTCGCCCGTCCGCACCGCCTGCCGGTCGAGCGCACGTGCCAGCCGGTACGCCGCCTCCCGGTGCCCACGCTCGGCCGCGGCCCGCATCCACCGCTCGGCCCCGTCGTCGCTGCGGTGCTCCAGCAGATCGGCGAGCGCGTACGCGCCCAGCGCGTGTCCCTGCTCGGCGGACTGCCGCAGCCAGTACTCGGCGGCCGGCTCGTCGCCGCGCTCGCGGTGATGGCGGCCCAGCGCGTGCGCGGCCGCGGCCGACCCCGCGACGGCGGCGATCCGCCACCATCCGGCGGCCTCGTCGGCGTATCCGCGCTGGTGGAGAAGGACTCCCAGGTTGTTGGCCGCGGCGCGGTCCCCCGCGGCGGTGGCGGCCCGCAGGTGGGACTCGGCACCGTCGAGATCACCGCGGCGCAGCAGCATGGCGCCGAGGACGCTCATGGCCTCGACGTCACCGGCCTCGGCGGCGAGGAGCTGCCGCGCCTCCTCGGCGACCTCGCCGGTCTCGTCCGGGTCCGTGGGCCGGTCGAGGGCGAGGTCGCCCTCCGGCTGCACGAGCTCACCCACCGGTTGCGAGGCACCGTCCGTCGGCCGCGCCAAATCGCCCGTCGGCTGCACAAAGTCGGCAGGCTGCACAAACCGCCCTGTCTCCAACAGAGTTGCCTTGTCCCCCATAACGTCCATCGTCGCACCACCTGCAACCTGGGTACACCTGGTATACCGCAGCCAGTGAGGTCACTTCAGCGTTTTGTCGACATGCCCACAGAGAGACAAGTCAAACACAGTTCTCCCAACTCCCCACGGCGGCACGACTGTCCTGCTCCCCGGCACATGCGTTCGCACACCACAAAGGCCCGGATCCTCTGGAGGATCCGGGCCTTCGCTGTCGTACGAAATGTTCGCCGACTTCAGTAGCGGGGACAGGATTTGAACCTGCGACCTCTGGGTTATGAGCCCAGCGAGCTACCGAGCTGCTCCACCCCGCGCCGTTGCTCGGCAACCGTATCACGGCGCGGGGTGGACTATTCGATCAACCGGCGTCCCTAACCGCTGGTGGGGCTGCCGGACGGGCTCGGACTCGAACTCGGGCTCGCGCCGCCGCCACTGTTGCCGCCGCCGTCGCCGCCGGTCTTGTCCGCCTGAGCCTGCGCGTCCTCGGCCCGCTTCAGCGCGTCCTCGAGGTCCTCCTGCGCCCGGCCGTACGCCTCCCAGTCGCCCTTCTTCAGGGCTTCCTGGCCGGCTTCGAAGGCCTTCTGGGCGTCGTTGAGCGCCTCTTGGACATTCGGGTTGCTGGACGTCGGCGGAGGCGTCGTACCGCCGCCGTCCTCATCGCCCTCGTCCGGTGGCTCGGTGGTCGGGCCCTCCGCTCCGAAGACCTTGTTGAGGGCCTCGCCGAGCGTGTCCTCGAAGGCGGTGGTGCCTCCGTAGGAGACCAGCACCTTCCGCAGCAGCGGGTACTTGAGTCCGCCACCGCGCACGTAGACCGGCTCCACATAGAGCAGTCCGCCGTCCAGCGGGACCGCCAGCAGGTTGCCGTACTCGACCTCCGAGTCGCCGCCTCTCAGCAGCCTGATGGTCTCGGCGATGTTCTGTTCGGAGTTGAACTGGCTCTGAACCTGACTGGGCCCGTTGACCGTGGTGTTGGTCGGCAGTTTCAGAACTCTGATCTTGCCGTAGTCGCTGGTGCCCGCCTCGGCGTCGACGGCCATGAAGGCGCTGAGGTTGTCCCGGCCGTTCGGCGTGAACGTCGTCGTCAGCGAGAACGCCTGCGCCGCCTGGTCCGGCATCTTCATGCTCAGGTAGTACGGCGGCACCGCGCTGCCCGACTTGTTGGTCGGGTCGTCCGGAACCTGCCAGACCTCGCTGCCGCTGAGGAACGTCGTCGCGTCCTTCACGTGGTAGCGGGTGAGCAGCTCGCGCTGGACCTTGAACAGGTCCTGCGGGTAGCGCAGATGGGCCATCAGCGACTTCGAGATCTCGCCCTTCGACTCCACCGTGCCCGGGAACGCCTTCATCCAGGTCTTCAGGACCGGGTCCTTGGTGTCCCACTGGTAGAGCTTGACGTCGCCGGTGTACGCGTCGACGGTCGCCTTCACCGAGTTGCGGATGTAGTTGACCTGGTTCTGCTGGGCCACGACCGCCCGCTGGTCGTTCGTAGCGGTCAGCGAGTCCGCCGTCGTGTCACCGAGGGTCGTGCGGGAGGAGTACGGGTAGCCGTTCGTCGTCGTGTACGCGTCGACGATCCACTGGATACGGCCGTCCACGACCGCCGGGTAGGCGTCACCGTCGATGGTCAGCCACGGGGCGACCGCCTCGACGCGCTCCTTGGGCGTGCGGTTGTACAGAATGCGCGAGCCGTCGCCGATCGCACCGGAGTACAGGATCTGCGGCTCGCCGAACGCCACCGCGTACGCGGCCCGGTTCACCGGGTTGGAGAGACTGACCCCGCTGTCGGCCTTGTAGCTGTAGGTCTTCTCACCACTGTCGTCGGAGTAGTCGATCTCCTTCTGGGGACCGCCGACGATCGAGTACATGGTGGTCTTCTCGCCGTAGTAGACCCGCTGCTCGTACGTCCCGAGGTCGCCCTTTGACGGCAGGTCGGACTCGGTGAAGTCCGGTCGGCCCTGGGAGTCGGCGTTGGTGCCCTCGGCGGCGACCACGCCGTAGCCGTGGGTGTAACGGAAGTGGTCATTGATCCAGTTCCGCTTCGGAATGCCGTTGAGGTTGATCTCACGCAGACCGATGACGGTGTCCTGGTCCTTGCCGTCCTTGGCGTACCGGTCGACGTCCAGGTTGGTCGGGAACGCGTAGTAGTTCCTGATCTGCTGGAGCTGCTGGAACGTCGGCGAGACGATGTTCGGGTCCAGGATCCGGATGCTCGCCGTGGAGTCCACGTCGTCACGCAGCTGGGTCTTGTCCTCGGTCTTGCTCGTGCCCGGGTACTCGGTGACCTTGGTGCCGTCGATGCCGTAGGCCTCGCGCGTCGCCTTGAGGTTCTTGTCGACGTACGGCGCTTCCTTGGCCTGCTCGTTGGGCTGGACCTGGAACTTCTGGACGATCGCGGGGTACAGGCCGCCGATGAGGATCGCCGAGAGCACCATCAGGCCGAAGCCGATGACGGGCAGCTGCCAGGTGCGCCGCCACAGGGTGGCGAAGAACAGCAGCGCGCAGATGACGGCGATGCAGAACAGGATCGTCTTGGCCGGCAGATAGGCGTTGGCGTCGACGTACCTGAGGCCCGTCCAGTTGTCGGTCGCCTTGAAGTCGCTGGACTTCACCGCGAGCCCGTACCGGTCGAGCCAGTAGGCGACCGCCTTCAGGGCGACGAAGATGCCGATGAGGACCGACAGATGGCCGGTGGCCGCGGCCGTGGCGCGCGCACCCGGGCTGGTGATGCGCAGCCCGCCGTACAGGTAGTGGGTGAGCGCGGCTGCGATCACGGAGAGGATCGCGGCGGCGAAGCCGAAGCCGAGCAGGAAGCGGTACCAGGGCAGGTCGAAGGCGTAGAAGCCGACGTCGAGGTGGAACTGCGGGTCCTTCTCGCCGAACGGCACGCCGTTGACCCACATCAGCCACGTCCGCCACTGGCTGGAGGCGGAGGCGCCGGCGATCAGGCCGACCAGGGCGGTGATCGCGAGCAGCAGCCACTTCTTGTACGGCGCGATGCCCATGCGGTAGCGGTCGAGGCTCTGCTGCTCCATCGACATGGCGCTCAGCGGCGGGCGCAGCCGGTGCGCCAGCCAGATGTTGAAGCCGACCGCGAGGGCCATCAGCAGACCGAAGACGAAGAAGAGTCCGATCTTCGTCCACAGCGTGGTCGTGAACACCGACGAGTAGTTCACCGACCGGTACCAGAGCCAGTCCGTCCAGAAGCCCGCGAACATGGTGAACGCCATGCCGAGGACGGCGAGGACGCCCAGTGTCATGAGCAGCGTCCGGACACGCCGGGACGGTCGGCCCACTCTGATCCGTGGCCCGGTCGGGCCTCCGCCGCGGTCCGGCATCTGGAAAGCCAAGGTTCGCACCCCGAGGTTCGCTGTTGATCCGTCAGGCCCGCGTCTTCGTGGACCCCTCGTGGCCCCCCGTGATCGCGGGCCCACACCTATGCAACTTACTCACCGTTTACTCAGTTCCCGATTCCGCCCAGGAACGAGGCAGGATTGTGACCATGTCCAACACTCCCATGGCGGCGAGCCCGCTCACCCGGGCCGTTCTCGAGATCGACGAGTACGCCTCCGGCCTCGGCTGGGACCAGCCCGCCCGCCTTTTCGCCCTCGTAGACACCGCACGGCTGCGGGCCCAGGAACCCGGCCTCGCCGCCCAGCTCGGCCTGGGGGACGAGCAGGAGTCCTCCGGCCTGACCCCGATCGAGCAGGACGAAATTGAAACGGGCAAGGCGCTCGACGAGTTCCTCGGCACCATCGCCTGGCCCGACGCGGTGGTCGGCTGCGCCCTCACCGTCGAGCGGCTGATGCTGCCCCCGTCCGCCGAGGCCCAGGTCCCGGAGGGGCTCAGCGATGCCAAGCTCGCGAAGTGGGTGGCGGAACACCCCGACCGTCAGGAGGTCCGCATGACGGTCGCGGTCCTGCGCGACGGCGCCCGCGAATCGGCCCTGCGGCTACGCGAGAAGGACACCCCGACGGAGGTCCTCACCGGCCCGGACCTGATCCCGGGTCTGGCGGAGGCGCTGGCGGCGACGTTCGAGGACTGAGACCTTCCGGTACGGCACCGGCTCTCGTACGGCAGTGGGGGCGCCCATGAGGTGAAGGGCGCCCCCACTGCCGTGCGCTCGATGCCTGTTCCCTCTGCTCCAGGCCCGTCGGCTCAGCTCTTGGTCGTGCACTTCGGCAGGTCGGCGGTGTCGCCGGAGCGGATGTCCTTCAGGGCGCCGAGGGCGTCGTCGATGGTGCCGACCTTGACGAGGGTGAGGCCGTCGGGGACGTCCCTGGCGGCGGAGGCGCAGTTGTCGGCGGGTGTGAGGAAGTACTGCGCCCCCTTCTCGCGCGCGCCGACGGTCTTCATCTCGATGCCGCCGATGGGTCCGACCTTGCCCGTGTCGTCGATGGTGCCGGTGCCGGCGACGAACTTGCCGCCGGTGAGGTTGCCCGGAGTGAGCTTGTCGTAGAGGCCGAGCGCGAACATGAGGCCGGCGCTGGGACCGCCGACGTCGGCGAGCTTGATGTCGATGGTGAACGGGAAGGTGTGGTCGGTTCCCGCGGAGATCCCCACGATGGCGCGCTTCTTGCCGCTGTCGTCGGACTCGGCGGTCCTGATCGTGACCTTCTCGGTCTTCGTCGGAGTCCTGCGCTCCTTCTCAGCGGCGGCCTGCTCCTTGGCCGGCACAATGGTGAAGACGACGTCCTGGCCGGGCTTGTGCTTGGTCACCAGCTTCGCGACGTCGGCGGGCTCCTTCACCGTCGTGCCGTCGACCGTCTTGATGACGTCACCGGCGTGCAGCTTGCCCTCGGCCGGGGTTCCCTTGACGACGGTCGAGACGATCACCCAGCTCTGCACCGGGATGTCCAAGGCCTTCAGGGCGGCGACCTTGGCGCTCTCCTGGGACTGGCTGAACTCCTCGGCGTTCTCCTGGGTGGACTGCTCCTCGGTCTTGCCGTCCGGGTAGAGGGTGTCGTGCGGCACGACCTTGTTGTCGTGCGCGAGCCACCCGTAGACGGCCTCCACCAGGTTCATCTTGTAGTCGGCGCTGGTGACCCGGACGGTCGTCATGTTGAGGTGCCCGGACGCGGGGTAGGTCTTGCGCCCGGAGATCTGCAGCACCGGCTCGCCGTCGTGATCGCCGAGCGTGTTCACCGTCGGCCCCGGGGACATCTCCGCATACGGCACGGGGATGAAGACTCCCGCGCACAGGAGCGCGATCAGCATCAGGGTGGAGGCGAGCATCGTCGCGGTGCGGCGTGGCATGCCACGACAGTACGTGACACTCCTGTCAGTGCCCCGTCAGGGCCGTCTGACCGTGCCCCGTCAGGACGGGCCGGCCATGTCCCTCAGGGCAGCCCATGGTCACGTGTGGGAGGAGGACTTCCTCTCCATGGCCTCACGGAACCGGGCATACCCGTCGAGCTCCGGCCCGTCGCCCCTTGCCTTGCGGGTGCGGTTGGCCCAGCTGCCCCACAGACCGGCACAGACCGCAGCCACGAGCGGAATCAACAACCAGGCGAGCGCCGCCATGCCGTCCTCCCATCCCCAGTGAGCGACCGCAAACTGACTGATCAGCAGATTAACCGCTGGCACTGACAACGCTCACGCCAGGGGTGCGGTTACGCAACCGGAGTGGGGTGGACGGGTTCTCGCGGACCTGTTCGGGCGAACCCTCAGCAGGCGCCCACCCATTCCTCGGTGCCGTCGGAGAACTTCTGGTGCTTCCAGATGGGCACCTCGTGCTTGAGGTCGTCGATCAGCTTCCGGCACGCCTCGAAGGCCTCACCACGATGGGGGCAGGAGACGGCTACGACGACGGCGAGATCCCCGACCTTGAGGTCCCCGACACGGTGCACGGCCGCGAGCGCCCGCACCGGGTACTCGGCGACGACCTTCTCGGCGACCCGCCGCATCTCGGCCTCGGCACTGGGGTGGCAGGAGTACCCGAGCTCGTCGACATCGACACCCCCGTCGTGGTTCCGCACGGTCCCCACGAACAGCGCGGTCCCCCCGGAGGCGTCGTCCCCGACGGCCCGGAAGACCTCGTCCACGGAGAGGGCCGTCTCGCGGATGCCGAGGAGCTTTACGGGGTCCTGAGCGCCCTGCTCACCAGGGTGATCGTTGGTAGGTGCCATAGGCCCATCGTGCCCCACGCGCGCTCGAACGGGGAATAGCGCTATCGCCCGGCACCCGCGCGTGCGGCTTTGGAGCCTCCTACATGCGGGAGACTCCTGCCTGCCGTCATGCGGGATGTCTCCTGCCTGCAGTGGCCTCCCCGCCGTGGCGCGCCCCCGGCCGCTCAGATCCGCCGCCGTGCCTTCCGTGCCCGTCGCACCACGGCCGCCGCACCCAGGAGGGCCACCGTCGCCCCCGCGGCGCCGGCCGCCGTCGCGTCCTTGCGTCCGAGCCGCCGACCGGCGACCGTGTGCCTTCCGGAGACCTCCTCCAGCAGCTCCGCGAGCACTTCCTCGTTGGTCCACTGCGGACGCCACCCCGCGTCGTGGAGCCGACTTCCGCTCACGACCCAGGGGTACATCGTGTAGGCCAGGTCCCCGGCCGGGGAGGGCGTCAGTCCGATCCGGTGCAGCCGGGCCGCCGCGCCCAGCGCGACCGCCGACGGCAGCTCCATGCGCCGGATCCCGCTGAGCTCCTCGACCTCCTCCTGCTCCAGCCACCCGTCGCATCCGACGGCGAGTTCCCCGTCGACCTTCTCCAGGACGGCGTACTCCAGGGCACTGCACAGGTCCTCGACATGGCAGAACTGCCAGGCCGGCCGCGACCCGGCGACGACAAGCAGCCGAGGCGACTCGAAGTACCTGGTCAGCGCGGTGTCAGTGCCGCCCACGAGCACTGCGGGCCGGACCACGGTGACATTAAGTCCCGGGTGGGCCCGCGGCGCCCTGCGCGCGAGACGCTCGATCTCCAGCAGGTCCCCGACCCCGGTGGCCTCCGCCGTGGCCCGCAGCTCGGCGTCCTCGGAGAGCGGCAGCTCATTGTCCGGCAGCGCCCCGTAGACCATCGCGGACGTGCACAGCACGACCCGGTGGACCCCGGCCGCCGCCGCGGCCGTCAGCACGGTCTGCGTCCCCCGAACGTTGTATGCCGTCCGAGCGGCGGGATCCGTCTCCAGATCCAGGTCGAGCGCCAGGTGGACGACCACGTCGGCGCCCCGCAGCTTGTCCGCGATGGCGGGATCCCGCACATCCAGGATGTGCCACTGCGCCGCCGCGCACTCACCTCGCCGCTCGTCGATGGCGATGACCTGCTTGACCTCGTCGGACGCGACCAGCCGCTCGGTGAGCAGCGCACCGATACCGGACGCGGCACCGGTCACCGCGACGACGGGACCGCGCACGCCGCGCGCGGGAGGGGTTGACTGGTTTCGCGCTGCGCGAACCTGCGGATCAGGGGAACTCACCGGGCGTCTCCAGCGGTTGTCTTCAGTACGAGCGCGAGTGACGCGTACGTACCAGGTGGCATCCATCCTGCCGCAGGCCAAGAGTCGGCGAAGCACCGAGGCCCGATCGGCTCGCGGTGTCTACGCTGGGTGGTGTTATTGGGCAGCCGCGCCGCCGGTGCCAACCGGTGGCCTTACCAGCCGAGGAATCCCGTGAGTGACACCCCATTCGGATTCGGCCTTCCGCCGGAGGAGCCGGACGACGGCGACGAGGGCAAGAAGAAGGACCAGCAGAGCGGTGGTGGTCAGGGGCCGGCCAACCCGTTCGGTTTCGGCGGGCTGCCCGGTGCCGGGGGCTTGGGCGGCCCCGGCGCGGACAATCCGTTCGCTGCCATGTTCGGTTCGCTGAACCCCACCGACCTGGGTGCCGCGTTCCAGCAGCTGGGGCAGATGCTCTCCTACGAGGGCGGCCCGGTGAACTGGGACATGGCCAAGCAGATCGCCCGCCAGACGGTCTCCCAGGGCACCGCGGACGGCACCAAGGACGCGAGCGTCGGCCCTGCGGAGCGCACTGCCGTCCAGGAGGCCGTACGCCTGGCCGACCTGTGGCTCGACGACGCGACGTCCCTGCCGTCCGGCGCGGGCTCCGCGGTGGCGTGGTCCCGCGCGGAGTGGGTCGAGGCGACCCTGCCTGCGTGGCAGGAGCTCGTCGACCCGGTCGCCGAGCGTGTCGGCACCGCGATGGGCGACGTCCTGCCGGAGGAGATGCAGGCCATGGCCGGCCCGCTGATCGGCATGATGCGCTCGATGGGCGGCGCCATGTTCGGCACGCAGATCGGGCAGGCCGTCGGCGTACTCGCGGGCGAGGTCGTCGGTTCCACCGACATCGGCCTGCCGCTCGGGCCGGTCGGCAAGGCCGCGCTGCTGCCGATCAACATCGAGACATTCGGCAAGGACCTGGGCGTGCCGAAGGAGGAGGTGCGGCTGTATCTCGCTCTGCGTGAGGCGGCCCACCAGCGCTTGTTCGCGCACGTGCCGTGGCTGCGTTCGCACCTGTTCGGCGCGGTCGACGGCTACGCGCGCGGGATCAAGGTCGACACGGCCAAGCTGGAGGACGTGGTCGGCCAGTTCGACCCGCAGAATCCGGAGCAGCTGCAGGACGCCCTCCAGCAGGGCATGTTCCAGCCGGAGGACACGCCGGAGCAGAAGGCGGCACTGGCCCGTCTGGAGACGGCTCTGGCGCTCGTCGAGGGCTGGGTGGACGCAGTGGTGCACGCTGCCGCCAAGCCGCGTCTGTCGTCCGCGGACGCGCTGCGCGAGACGCTGCGCCGCCGCCGCGCCTCGGGCGGCCCGGCGGAGCAGACGTTCGCCACGCTGATCGGCCTGGAGCTGCGCCCGCGTCGCCTGCGTGACGCCTCCCGGCTGTGGGCCTCGCTCACGGACGCGCGCGGCGTCGACGGCCGCGACGCCCTGTGGCACCACCCGGACATGCTGCCGACGGCGTCCGACCTCGACGACCCGGACGGCTTCGTGCACCGCGAGCAGATCGACTTCTCCGAACTGGACAAGATGCTCGGCGAGGCGGCGGGCGGCTCCACCGGGAAGCCGGACCTGAAGAAGGACGACAAGGGCGACAAGGACGACGACAAGGGCGACGGCGCCGAATGAGCCTGTACGACGACACGGTCCTCGTACTCAAGGGGTACGAGGACCAGGACGAGTTGCGCCAGGCATACCTGGATCATCTCGCCGCTCATCCGGACGGCATGTGGAAGTCCTGCGAGGCCGGCCACATCACCGCGAGCGGCTTGGTGATCGACCCGTCGCGCGGGCGCGTGCTGCTGACCCTCCACAAGAAGCTGCGCCTGTGGCTGCAGATGGGCGGCCACTGCGAGCCGCAGGATCAGTCCCTGGCGGCCGCGGCCCTGCGCGAAGCCACGGAGGAGTCCGGGGTCACCGGTCTGTCGCTGCTGCCGGGCGGCCCGGTGCGGCTCGACCGGCATCCGATCCCGGCACCCTGCCACTGGCACTTCGACGTGCAGTACGCGGTCCTGGCACCACCGGACGCCGAGCACGCGATCAGCGAGGAGTCGCTGGACCTGCGCTGGTTCGCCTACGACGAGGTGGCGGAGGTGGCCGACGAGTCGGTCGTACGCCTGCTGGAAGCGACGCGGGCGCGGCTGTGACCTTCGTTGCATGCTTCGGGCATGCGTAAGGGGCGACTGCCATGGCGGTCGCCCCTTACGTCTGTTTTCCGGACGGTCAGCTCCAGACGTTGCCCTGGTTCTGCCCCCGGGCCCCCTGCTGCCCCATGCCGTACTGGGCAGAGAGGCCGGACCCGACCTGGGCGTTCTGCGGCGGCAGCAGCTCGCTGGGCTGCACGATCGCGTAACCGGTGCCCATGAAGCTGAGCTCCCAGCCCTCGCCGGTGTTGCCGCGGCGCCGCCACACCCCGGAGGAGTGCGTCTGGGCCTGCATCTGCACGCGCAGGCTCGTCGACCAGGCGACGATCGCGTCGGCGTCGCAGTTGACGTACTTGTCGGGCGTCACCTGGAGCATCAGCGGCATGCCCGAGGTCATCAGGGCGACCTTGCCGCGCCCGGTGATGTGGAGCTGGTACTTCCCGGAGCCGGAGATGCCGTAGAGGCTGTCCACGGCGATGACGTCGTGGTGCAGTGAGGAGTCCATCGCCAGCACATAGCTGCTGTCGACGGTCAGCCCGTCCTGCTCCACCTCCACCACATGGACGTGCTGCTTGAGGTTGGCGAGGTAGACCGTGCCCTGCCCGTGGCAGCGCATGAGGTCGAGGCCCTCGCCGGTGTGCGCACGCGCGCGTCCCTGCTGGTTGCTCTGGTACTCGGCGTCGAACTCGACCAGGCCCTGGTAGGCGACCATCGTGCCCTTGCGGGCGAGGATGTCGTCGTGGCCCTCCAGGACGACGCGGAGCATCTGCTTGTTCTGCAGGCTCCAGCGGTCCTGGGTCTGCTGGTCGTTGTAGGCGAAAAGCGGACTCTGCATGGCGTTCTGGCTCCCCCTCAGCCCCGGACCCGGAGACGGTCGGTGCTGTCCTCGCTGGGCTGGACGACGACGATGCCCTGGCCGGAGAAGGCCATCTGGTAGGCCTCGCCGCTGCCCCGGCCGATGAGCGACTGCGCCTTGAAGCTGCGCTTGCCCTTGACCTTGAGGTTGGGCGACCAGGCGACGAGCGCGTCCGGGTCGACGTAAGTCTCGTCCTCGCCACCGCCGCAGTCGACGACGATCGGCTTGCCCCGGGAGGTCAGCGCGACCCAGCCCTGCCCGGAGATCTTGGTGTTCCACAGGCCCTGTCCGGCGAACTTCGCCAGGCCCTTCACCCGCTCGACGCCCCACGTCAGATGGGCGTCGAAGGCGAGCAGGTTGGTGGCGTTGACGGAGATCCCGTCGCCGTTGAGGTTGATGACGACGACGTTGGCGCCGTAGTCGGCGAGGTAGAGCAGTCCGTCGCCGGTGCACTTCATCAGGGGCGCGCCCTCGCCGGTCATCCAGTCCTTGGCGATCTGGCGCACGGCCGGCGGGTTGGGCTCGTACTGGACGAAGCCTTCGTAGGCGACCATCGAGCCCACGCGCGCGAAGAGGTCGTTCCCGGTCTGCATGGCGACCTTCAGCATGTGGTTGCCGTGGTTCTCCATGCGGGCGGTGACGGGTGCGGGGGCGTAGCCCGCGAGCGGCTGGTTCATGACGGGCTCTCCCTCAGATCTCGTACGGCTGGACGACGATGAAGTTGCCGGGCGCGCCGCGGAACTGGAGGTTGACGCTCTCTCCGGTGTCGCCGGGGTAGGCGTTGCGGCGCATGCGTACCTGGCTGGAAACGACCACCTGGGAGGCGGCCGACCAGGCCACGACAGCGTTGCAGTCGGCGAACGTGGTGGGCGTGACCGGGAGCACCACGGGCGTGCCGTGCGTCTTCACGACGATCGTGCCGGTGCCCGTGAACTGCATCGTGAACAGCGCGCCGCCGGGGATGCCGTGTCCCTCGATGCGGCGGACCTCGTACTGGAGGCTCTCGTCGAAGGCGAGGACGTTCTCGGCCGAGACGCAGATGCCGTCGCCCTGGAGCTCGATGGGGTGGAGCATCGTGGAGTTCTCGGCGAGGAACACCTGGCCCTGGCCGGTACAGCGCATCAGCTGCATCTCCTGGCCGGTCGCGTTGCCGACGACCCGGCCGGCGAACCCGGCGCCCTTGTAGCTGAAGTCGACCTTGCCCTGGTAGAGCACCATGCTGCCCTGCCGGGCGAGCACGGGATGGCCGCCGATGCCGAGGTCGACCCGGACCAGCTTCTTGTTCTGCTGCGTCCAGCGCTGGCCGGTGGGCGTCTCCTTGAACTGCTGGAGCGCGGCGGCCACACCGGGGCCCTGCGGGGCGGCGCCTTGAGGGGCGCCCTGAGGTGCCCCCTGCGGGGCTCCGTACGGCGCCTGCTGGCCCGGAACCTGCCCGTAGGGGGCCTGCTGGCCGTAGCCCGGAGGCGGAGTCGGCTGACCGTAGCCCGGAGGGGGCGTCGGCTGGCCGCCGTAACCGGGCGGCGGGACCGGCGCCTGCGGTGCCGGGGGCTGGCCGTAACCGGGCGGCGGCGGGGCGGTCGGAGCGGGAGTCTGGCCGTACGGCGCCTGCTGTCCGGGCTGGCCGTAAGGCGCGGGTGCCGGGGCGGGAGGCGGCGGGGTGCCACCGGGCGGTGTCATGGGCGCGACGATGGTGGGCTGGGCATGCACCGAAGGGGCGGGCGCCGGAGCCGGAGGCGGCGGGGTGGCGCCCTGCGGGGGCGCGAAGCCCTGCGCGGCGGGCGCGGGAGCCGGTGCAGGCGCGGGAGCCGGTGCCGCTGCGGCCGGGGCACCGAACGCGGGCGGCGCGGTGGCCTGGGCGGGCGGCGCGAAGCCAGGTGCCGCACCGGCCTGAGGCTGCTGGGCCTGCTGCGGGGCGGCCGGCGTCTCCTCGTCGGCGACCTCGCCGCCGAAGTTCCTCAGCAGCGCGTCGAGACCGCCGTCGAAGCCCTGGCCGACCGCGGCGAACCGCCAGACGTCCTTGAGGTAGAAGTCGCCCAGCATCACGGCGCGTTCGGTGGAGAACTCCGAGCCGTTGAAGGCGTACCGGGCCACCTCCTCGCCGCCCGCCACGATACGGACGTATCCGGGGCTGATCTGCGACATCTGTCCGGCGCCGTCGATCGTCGCCGTGAAGGACAGTTTCTGGATCTGCGGGGGGATCTTGTCGAGCGTGACCCGGAAGGACTCCGTGTCGCCCGCCTGGGCGCCGAGGAGCTGGATGGACTCCTCGGGGGACTTCGGCTGGTTGAAGAAAACGAAGTAGCGGTCGTCCGAGAGCCGTTCGTCGGCGTCGAGACCGAAGCAGCTGATGTCGAAGGTCAGCCCTGGAGCTGAGATCTGTACACCTACGTACAGATCGGTGCCCGTGGTGAGGTCACTGATCCTGGCCTTGTGGCCGCGTTGGAATTCCCTGGCCATGCGTAACGACCGTCCCCCATCCCGAATGTGAGTGCGTCGCGCCAGGCTAACGGCAAACTCTGACATCGAGCGAAGCCGGTACAGACCCGGTACACAACCCTCGTCCGGCCGAAGCGGAAGTAACGCCTCCGGGGAGCCACCGGGAAGCCTCAGAGGGCTGTCAGGGAGCGGCCTCGGGCGCGCTTTGGGGAGCGGTCATTCCTCGCGGGCGCCTGGCAGATGGGGCAGCCGCTCGGCGGCGACCACACCTTCGAGATAGCCCTTCGCCCGCTCGGTACGGGGATACGCCTCCAGCAGCCGCCAGAAGCGCGGTCCGTGACCGGGCACCAGAAGATGCGCGAGCTCGTGCAGGAGGACGTAGTCGACGACGTACTCGGGCATGCCCTGCAACCGGTGCGAAAGACGGATGCTGCCCTCGGCCGGGGTGCACGAACCCCAGCGGGTGTTCTGGTTGGTGACCCAGCGGACCGAGCTGGGCCGGGCTCGGCCGTCGAAGTACTGGTCCGACAGCCGCTCGGCACGTTCGGCCAGTTCCGCGTCACCGAGGACCCGCTTGCTCTCCTGGGCCGCCAGCTTGTCCAGCATGACGCTCACCCAGCGCTGCTCCTCGGCCTCGGACATCCGGGCGGGGATGAGCACGACGGTGCGATCGCCCTCGCGGTACGCCGAGACCGTCCGGCGACGCCGGGCGCTCCGGCGGACCTCGATCGCGCTCGCCCCCGAGCCGCTCGACGGAGGGCTCGTCGTACGGCGCTGTGGCGTTCCGGCGCGGTGCAGTGGGTCGGCGGACACGCCCCGACGTTACCCGCTGCACATGGGGGAAGTCCCGACTCCGGGACGGTTCGATGCCGATCCCCCACCATGCGTTTGATTTGTACGACGAATATCCACCGCCTGTGGACAACTTTCGGCGCCGGGCGCCGGGTCGGGGCATGCTGGCAGTCACCGGCGGAGCTACGACCGAGCTCCACCGGCACACGGGGACGTTCCACGATGGCTACGGGGGCCTGTTCATGCAAGCGACGGATGCGACCGTTTCGACGGTTCCGGAGGACGTTCCGGAAGGCTCGACGATTCCTGCGGTTCCGGCAACTCCGGCGGCTCCGCTGGTGAAGCCCGCTCTCAGGCGCGGCTGGCGGGATCTCAACACCGTGCAATTCGGGATGACTCCGGCACACGCGCTGACGCTGGGTCCGATGGACACGGCGACGGGCAGCTTTCTCGATCTGCTCAACGGCACCCGCGGGTTGGAGCTGCTGCGGGAAGAGGGCCACCGCATGGACCTGCCGGACGGCCATGTCGACGGGCTGGTGCGGCGACTGGCCGGTGCCGGGCTCCTCGACGACGCGAAGGGCGGCGGCCCGGCCGGCAACGCCCTGCGACGCAAGAAGGAGGTCCTGGACCGGCTGCGCCCCGATCTGGCCTCGCTGTCCCTGGTCACGTCCGAGCCGGGCGAGGCGATGGACCGCCTGGCCGCGCGCCGCTCACTGCGCGTTCAGGTGAGGGGTGCCGGCCGGGTGGGTGCGATGGTGGCCTCGCTGTTGTCGGGGGCGGGAGTCGGCGAGGTCGACGTGCGGGACGTCGGCCGGGTCGAGCCGTGGGACGTCTCGCCGGGCGGGCTGCCACCGGAGGCGATCGGCGACCGCAGGGACGAGGCCGCGCGACGTGCCGCACGCCGCTGCGCACCGGACCGCCCACCACGCCGGGGCTCCCAGTCACCCCCCGGCCTGGACGGCACCGGCCACTCGCTGGTGATCATCGCGCCGCGGGACGACGTCGACGTGCACGCCCCGTCCCCGTCCGTCGCCGAGCCCCTCATCATTTCCGGTACACCCCATCTGTACGCCGGCGTCGTGGAGGGGACCGGCGTGGTCGGCCCGCTCGTCCTGCCCGGCGAGACCGGCTGCGCCGGCTGCCTCCACGAAGGGCGCACCGACCGGGACCCGGCCTGGCCCCGCCTGGTCGCGCAGTGGCGCTCGGGCTCGGGCAGGGCGCGCCAGGTGCCGCCCTGCGATCTCGCGCTGGCCACCACAGTCGCCGGACTGACCGCCGCACACGCCCTCGCCTTCCTGGACGGTCGGATTCCGTCGAGCGCGGGTGCACGCTGGGAGGTGTCCCTACCCGGGCTGAGCTGGCACGCCCGGCCGGTATGGGCGCACCCCGCATGCCCGTGCGGCGCCACGGAGAAAGGTGAGGGAGAACACCCCTCCGAGGACGAGGGTTCGCACGAGACAATGGCGGAGCAACGGCCGTCGACGGAGTTACGCCGTAAGGCAGACTCGGAGCGGCTGGCTGGGACCTGGAGGGCGCATGTCTGATCTTCCCCGCAAGGCGGTCACCCGTACCGCCAAGCTCGCCGCGCTTCCGCTCGGCTTCGCCGGGCGGGCGACCTGGGGACTGGGCAAGCGGATCGTCGGCGAGTCCGCGGAGATCGTGGGCCGCGAGCTTCAGCAGCGCACCGCGGAGCAACTGTTCAAGGTGCTCGGCGAGCTCAAGGGCGGCGCGATGAAGTTCGGCCAGGCCCTGTCCGTCTTCGAGTCGGCCCTGCCCGAGGAGATCGCCGGCCCCTATCGCGCGGCGCTCACCAAACTCCAGGAGGCGGCACCCCCGATGCCGACGCGCACCGTGCACACGGTGCTGGCGGAGCGGCTCGGCGAGGACTGGCACGACCTGTTCCTGGAGTTCGAGGACAAGCCCGCCGCAGCGGCCTCGATCGGCCAGGTACACCGGGGAGTCTGGCACGACGGCCGCGAGGTGGCGGTCAAGGTGCAGTACCCGGGAGCCGGCGAGGCCCTCCTGTCCGATCTGAACCAACTGAGCAGGTTCGCCCGGCTCTTGGGTCCACTGATTCCCGGCATGGACATCAAGCCACTGATCGCGGAGCTCAAGGACCGGGTCTCCGAGGAACTGGACTACGCCCTGGAGGCGCAGGCCCAGCAGGCGCACGCGGAGGAGTTCGCCGACGATCCTGATGTCGTCGTACCGGCGGTGGTCCAGCAGTGCGATCAGGTCCTGGTCACGGAGTGGATCGACGGCATCCCACTCTCGGAGGTGATCTCGGACGGCACCCAGGAGCAGCGCAACCGCGCCGGCCAGCTCCTGGCCCGCTTCCTCTTCTCCGGCCCGGCCCGCACCGGTCTCCTGCACGCCGACCCGCACCCGGGCAATTTCCGTCTCCTGCCGGGCGGCCCCGACGGTGAGGACGACTGGCGGCTGGGTGTCCTGGACTTCGGCACGGTCGACCGCCTCCCGGGCGGCCTGCCGACCCCCATCGGCGAGTCCCTGCGCATGACCCTGGACGGGGAGGCGGACGCCGTCTACGACCTTCTCCGCACCGAGGGCTTCGTCAAGGAATCCATCGACCTGGACCCCGACGCCGTTCTCGACTACCTCCTGCCGATCATCGAACCGGCCCAGATCGACGAGTTCACCTTCACCCGCGGTTGGATGCGCAGCCAGGCCGCCCGGGTGGCCGACCCGCGCTCCCCCGCCTACCAACTGGGCAAGCAGCTCAACCTGCCCCCTGCGTACCTCCTGATCCACCGGGTGACGTTGAGCACTATCGGGGTGCTGTGCCAACTGGGCGCGACGGTACGGCTGCGCGAGGAACTGGAGGAGTGGCTGCCGGGATTCGTTCCGGACGAGCTGACGGACGAGGAGGAGTCGGCGGCCGAGGCCTGAGCCGGGCCTACCACCAGGCCGAGTCGAGCCGCCCCTCGATCGCTCTGAGGTTCTCGCGGGAGCAGGTGTCACAGATGTAGTGGCGGGCGCCGTTCTCCACGGAGCAGGTCCACGTGGGCTGCGGGGCCTCTGCCCGGGTGCCGCAGCGGGCGCACACGAGGAGCTGACGCTCCGCGGCGGAGCCGCCGTTGTCACTGCCTCCGGAAGGACTCGTCACTCGGCGACGATACCGCCGTCCCTCACTCATCAGCGGGCACAACGCACCGCGGGGGCCGGTCCGTTCGCACGGACCGGCCCCCGCGAGGAGCTAACGCCTCCCGGGTCGGGAAGCCACCGTCTGACGGTGTGGTCGGTTACTGCATGACCGCCATGGCGAGCGCACGGCGGGCGCGCAGCGAGGCGCGCTCCGCCCTGCGCTGCATGCGGCGAGCGGTCACCAGGCGCAAGGCCCGGCGTTCCCGCTCGGCCTCATGCTGTCGCTCGTGCATATGCGCACGTGCCAGGGCTTCTTGGATGAGTTGCATCTCTCGGTTCCTGTTCTGACGCGAGTCGTTCGCGCTACTGGTGGTGAGGTCTTCAGGCGCGGAGCCTGCGAGTTCGTGGGTGGACGGCTTCATCGGGGCCTGCTTCTGGGGGTCGTGCGTGAGGGGGCGGTCGATCGTTCCTGCGGTGTTCATGCCGTGACCGGGTTCTTGCGCGGGCGACCACGCGGCCGCTTCCGGGCAACGACGACACCCTGGACGAACAGCTCGCCACCCCAGACGCCCCAGGGCTCACGCCGCTCCTTGGCGCCGGCGAGGCATGCCTCCATCAGCGGGCAGGTGCGGCAGAGGGACTTGGCGTACTCGACGTCCGCCGGCGACTCGGCGAAGAAGACCTCCGGGTCGTAGGAACGGCAGGGGACGGGCACGCCGAGGTTCTCGATGGCGTCGTCGAGCGCGGTGAGCGCGGTGAGGGGGATCAAGGTGGCGTCCTCCGTGAGGCCGGGCTTGGGGATCACGTCTGCGGGCGGTACGGACGGGGCGTGCGCTTCGAGTTGCACGGTTCGTCTTCCTCGTCTGGTCGTTCCGGTCCTGTTGGACCGGGTGGCGGCTGGTACCGGGTCTTTCTTGTCCCGAGGCCCCTTCGCTCCGTCATCCCTGTTCAGGGACAAACAGAAGGGCCGCGGATCCCGGATGGGGTTCCGCGGCCCTGAAGGCGCCGGCCTGATCGGCGATCAGGCTGGATCACTCCAGGGTTCTGGCCCACGGAAGGCCCACATCTGGTGGTGCTGCGTCGTCTGCTTCCGGAATCCGGCACCGGTCGCCGTAAAGGCATAGGCCTGCGCCTTCGCCTCTACTGCCGCTTCCAGTGCCTTGGTCGGTCGCTCATTGCCCTCGCGGACGGGAAGACCCGCGAGAGACAGGGCGGACGCCGGGCGGACGGCACGAATGCCGGACAGACCGGTGCCCTGGTTCGAGGCGCCGAGCATGCACAGGGAGGCGACGACCGAGCGATCGGTCATTTTCACGATGCTGATGGAGCTGGTGTTGATGCTGATCACTGGACTCGCCTCCTCTCGGCGTCTCGGGGGACTGGGGTGAACCAGTCCGACGGGTATGCAAGTAGAACACGGAATTGGGGCCTCCGAGAAGGCCTCCGTTCCCGTGGCTAAGAACCTATGGGGATTGCTGGGGCATGCGCAAACTATTTTTTCGACGAGTTCGTGTCATTCCCCGTCGGCGGCCTCCTCAACCTCCTGGCCTGCGCAGATGGCCAACACATCGGCGCCGTAGCGGTCGAGCTTCCGCTTGAGGACGCCCGGGATGCGGGACAGCTCAACCGGACTGATCGGCTCCGCCTCGGCGATCGCCATCAGGGTCCTGTCCGTGAAGACGCAGAAGTCCGGCTGGCCGCTGAGGCGCGCCTGGACCCCACGCCATTCGCGGAGCCGTTCGTAGAGGCCCTCGTCCATGTCGGAGGGGCAGCCCTCGCAACGCATCAGCTTCATCTCACCGGCGTCGGTGAGGGTGCGCCCGCACACACGGCAGCGGGCCGGGGTGCGCTGGGCGCGTCTCGGGGCTGCATCCGGTCTGCTCGTGAAGCCGCGCTCGACGCCTCCGCCTCCGGAACCGACGGCTGCGCCGCGTCCGGCGGTGCTGGTCGAGCCGGGGCGCAGTCCGTCGAGGAAGCGGCTGGGGCGGCGGTTCGGGCGCCCGCCCGGCGCACGGGTGAGCGCCCAGGAGACATGGAGGTGCTGTCTGGCGCGAGTGACGCCGACGTAGAGCAGACGGCGTTCCTCCTCGATCTGCTCGTCGGTCTTTGCGTAGGTGATCGGCATCATGCCCTCGGCCACCCCGACCAGGAAGACGACGTCCCACTCCAGGCCCTTGGCCGAGTGCAGGGAGGCGAGGGTGACGCCCTGGACGGTCGGGGCGTGCTGGGCGTTCGCCCGTTCGTCGAGCTCCGCGACGAGGTCGGCGAGGGTGGCGCCGGGTTTGGCGGCGGCGAAGTCCTGGGCGAGGTTCACCAGGGCGGCCAGCGACTCCCAGCGCTCTCTGACGGCGCCCGAGCCGGCCGGGGGCTGGGTCGTCCAGCCCTCCCCCGACAGCACCGCTCGTACCTGCGAGGGCAGGTCGACGGCGTCGTCGAGGAGTGAGTCGTTGCCGCCGAAACGGGCCGCGCCTCGCAGGGCGACGCCGGCCTTGCGCACCTCGGGACGATCGAAGAACCGCTCGGCGCCCCGCAGCTGATAGGGGACGCCCGCGTCGGCGAGGGCTTGCTCGTAGGTCTCGGTCTGGGCGTTCGTACGGAACAGGATGGCGATCTCGGCGGCCGGGACGCCGGAGTCCATGAGTTCCCGGATACGGCGGGCGGCGCCTTCGGCCTCGGCGGGCTCGTCGGTGTACTCGGTGTAGACGGGTTCGGGACCCGGGTCCCGCTGGGAGACCAGTTCCAGGCGGTGGTCGGCGGCGCGGCCCCGGGCCTGGGCGAGCAGGCCGTTGGCGAGGTGCACGACCTGGGGCGTCGAGCGGTAGTCGCGGACCAGCTTGACGACGGTGGCCCCGGGGTGGCGGGTGCGGAAGTCGAGCAGATGGTCAGGGGTTGCTCCAGTGAAGGAGTAGATCGTCTGGCTGGCGTCGCCGACCACGCACAGGTTGTCCCGGTCGCCGAGCCACAGCTCCAGCAGGCGCTGCTGCAGCGGGCTGACGTCCTGGTACTCGTCGACCACGAAGTGCTGGTACTGCGAGCGGACCTGGTCGGCGATGTCGTGGCGGTCCTGGAGGATGCCGACGGTGAGCAGCAGGACGTCCTCGAAGTCGATGACCGAGCGGTCCCGCTTGAGGTCCTCGTAGACGTTGTAGATCTGGGCGATCTCGGCCGGGTCCCGGGGGGCGTCGCGGCCCGCCTTGGCGACGGCGGGCGGATAGTCGGCGGGGACGGTCTGGGTGACCTTGGACCACTCGATCTCGGCGGTGACGTCCCGCAGCTCGTTCCGGTCGAGGCGGATGCGGCAGGCGGCGGCCGCGTCGGCCACGAGCTGGATCTTGCGGTCGACGAGCCGGGGCAGGGAGCCACCGACCGCTTTCGGCCAGAAGTACTGGAGCTGGCGCAGGGCGGCCGAGTGGAAGGTGCGGGCCTGGACCCCGGCGGCGCCCAGCTGGCGCAGTCGCCCGCGCATCTCTCCGGCGGCGCGGTTGGTGAAGGTGACGGCGAGCACGCTGGAGGGCTGGAGGATGCCGGCGCGCACGCCGTAGGCGATGCGGTGGGTGATCGCCCGGGTCTTGCCCGTGCCGGCGCCTGCGAGCACGCACACCGGACCCTGCAGGGCCGTGGCCACCTCGCGCTGCTCGGGGTCGAGCCCTTCGAGCACCGCGTCGGCAGAGTCCGGTACCTGCGGGAAGAGGGTGGAGTGCGTTGCTGCTGTCACATGGCCATGCTGCCAGGTCGCCGGAGACGGCTGTGCCGGTTGTCCACAGGCAGGCATCGATAGTCGTACTGATGCGGCAGGCGTCACGTGGCCGGGGATACCCCGGGCGGGAATGGGGCTCCGGTCGCGTACGTTCCCTCTCTGGACGACCTGTTCCCCGAGCCACCCAAGGAGCGCGCGAGACATGCAGGGCACTGTGACGATGTACAGCACCACGTGGTGCGGCTACTGCCAGCGACTGAAGAAGCAGCTGGAGCGCGAGGGCATCGCGTACACCGAGATCAACATCGAGCAGGACCCCGAGTCCGCGGCGTTCGTCGAGAAGGCGAATGGCGGAAACCAGACGGTCCCGACCGTACTTTTCGCGGACGGTTCGACGCTGACTAACCCGTCGCTGGCTCAGGTGAAGCAGAAGATCAGCGTGTGATCGACGCCAAGCCAAGAGGAACAAAGGGAAAGGGTGGCCGTCCCGAGTCGGGACGGCCACCCTTTCCCTTTGTTCCTTGACGCCTAGACGCTGCGCGTCGGCAGCGGCTTGCCGTACCAGAGCTCGATCAGGCGGGCCGCGATCGAGATGCCGTAGGGCGGCAGGACCTCGCCGGAGTCGAAGGCGGCGCGCAGTTCCTCGCGGGAGAACCAGCGGGCCTCGTGGATCTCGTCGCCGTCGACCTGGACCTCGGTGGAGGTGGCACAGGCCATGAAGCCCAGCATGAGGCTGGACGGGAAGGGCCAAGGCTGGCTGGCGACGTACTCGACCTGACCGACGGTGACACCGGCCTCCTCGAAGACCTCTCGACGCACCGCCTGCTCGATGGACTCTCCGGGTTCGACGAAACCGGCGAGCGTCGAGAAGCGACCCTCGGGCCAGTGCACCTGTCGGCCGAGAAGGATGCGGTCGTCCTCGTCGGTGACGGCCATGATCACCGCGGGGTCGGTGCGGGGGTAGTGCTCGGCGCCGCAGGCGGGGCAGCGGCGGATGTGACCGGCCGCTGCGATCACGGTGCGCTCGCCGCAGCGGGAGCAGAAGCGGTGGGTGCGCTGCCAGTTCTCCAGGCCGACGGCGTGCACCATCAGGCCCGCGTCGCGCGGCGACAGCAGCAGGCCCGCCTCGCGCAGGCCGGCCGGGCGCGCGGACTGGTCGATACGGCCGGGCAGTGCGTCCTTCTGGAGGGCGAAGTAGCTGACGCCGTCCTCGTCGATGCCGAGGAAGTAGCGGTGCGCCTCGGTGAGGGGCGCCTCGAAGGAGGGGATCATGACGAGTTCAGTGCGCCCGTCCGCCGTCTCGTCGATGAGGACCTGTCCGCCGGAAACCACGAAGCAGCGGGTCGTGGGGTGGCTCCATGCCGCCGCGAGCCATGCCTCGTCGAGCCGGTGGTGGGCTGCGCGGTCGATGCCGCTCGGGGCGGTGAGAGAGATGGGTCGGTCGGCGGTGTGGTCGGTCGAGGTGGTCACAGGTGCTTCCAACTCCCCCAGTGGAACGGTGTACTTCGGCAGGCGGATCGACGGGACGTGCAAAGGGAGGCGACCGGGTGCGGGTGGGCTCGGTGGTGCGGGGCGGCCTTCTCAGTGTGCCCCGTGTGCGATGCCCCTCCGGACGGCCCGGGTGGGTCAGGGCGCATGGCGCCAGTTCGCGGCCAGGTCGCCCCACAGGTAGGCGGTGGTCTCGACGCCTTTGAGGAGCAGGCCGAGCTCGACCTTCTCGTTCGGGGCGTGCCAGCCGTCGGAGGGGACGGAGATGCCCAGGAAGAGGACGGGGGCGTCCAGGACGTCCTGGAGGTCGGCGGCGGGTCCGGAGCCGCCCTCGCGTGTGAAGCGGACGGGGCTCTCGAAGGCACGGCCCATGGCGCGTACGACGGACTGCAGGGCCGGGTGGTCCAGCGGTGTCAGACACGGGCGCGTGGCCCCGGCGAACGCGATCTCGCAGCGGATCCCGGCGGGTACCTGGGCGTCGGCCCAGCCGCGGACGGCCTTCTCGATGTGGTCGGGGTCCTGTCCCGCGACCAGGCGGAAGGAGAGCTTCACCATGGCGGAGGACGGGATGATCGTCTTGCTGCCAGGGCCCTGGTAGCCGCCGCCGATGCCGTTGACCTCGGCGGTCGGGCGCGCCCAGATGCGCTCCAGGGTCGTGTGGCCGGCCTCGCCGCGGGTGGCGTACGACTTGGCGGTGCGCAGCCACTGCTGCTCGTCGAAGGGCAGCTCGGCGAAGAGTTCGCGCTCGCGGTCGGTCAGTTCGACGATGCCGTCGTAGAAGCCGGGGATTGCCACGCGCGCGTGCTCGTCGTGCAGGGCGGCGACCAGGCGGGCGGCCGCGGTCGCGGGATTGGGCACAGCGCCGCCGAAGGAGCCGGAGTGGATGTCCTGGTCGGGGCCGTACAGCCGGATCTCGCACTCGGCGAGGCCGCGCATGCCGGTGCAGACGGTCGGGGTGTCCTCGGACCACATGCCGGTGTCGGACACGATCACGGCGTCGGCCGCGAGCCGCTCGGCGTGCTCCTCGACGAGGGCGCGGAAGTGCGGGGAGCCGGACTCCTCCTCGCCCTCGATCAGCAGCTTCAGGTTGACGGCCGGGGTGGTGCGGCCGGTGGTGGCGAGGTGGGCACGGAGGCCGAGTGTGTGGAAGAACACCTGGCGCTTGTCGTCGGCCGCCCCGCGCGCGTAGAGGCGCCCTTCGCGGACGACGGGCTCGAAGGGCTCGCTGTCCCAGCCGTCCTCGCGGGCGGCGGGCTGCACGTCATGGTGGCCGTAGACGAGGACCGTGGGCGCCGCGGGATCGTCGGAGGGCCACTCGGCGAAGACTGCGGGCGCGCCCGGCGTCGGCCAGACCTCGGTGGTCGGGAAGCCGGTCTCGGTGAGCTTGGCAGCGAGCCAGTCGGCGCTGCGGCGTACATCGGGAGCGTGGTCGGGCTGGGCCGACACGGACGGGATGCGCAGCCACTCGGCGAGGTCGTCGAGGAAGGCGGTGCTGTGCTGCTCGATGTACGTACGGACGGCGCTGTCCGGGGTCAGGCTCATGGTCACGAGCCTATCGGCCCGCACCGACATCCTCGGTGGGCGGTTCCTCACACTCCGCCTCGGCGACCGGCTCCCGGGTCAGCAGCCGCTCCAGTGCGGCCCGGCCCGGCAGGTCGTCCGGGCGCACGACCTCGCCGCTGCGGACGTACAGGAACACGGCGTTGACCGACTCCAGCGGCACACCCTGCTGCTCGGCCCAGGCGAGCCGGTACAGGGCGAGCTGGAGCGGGTCGGCGGTGCGGGTGCGGTTGGTCTTCCAGTCGACGATCTCGTACGTCGCCCCGTCGCCGTCGCCCTCCTTGTAGACGGCGTCGATACGGCCCCGCACGACGCGGCCGGCTATCGCGAGCTGGAACGGGGTCTCTACCCGGTACGGCGTGCGCTGCGCGTACTCGGTGCGCTCGAAGGCGTCCTTGAGCGCCTCCAGGTCCCGCTCGTCGGCGATCTCTGCTTCGCTGCCGGGCAGGTCCTCCGGCTCCAGCATGGGCAGCGTCAGCTCTTCGAAGCGGGCTTCGACCCAAGCGTGGAACCGGGTGCCTCGGCGTGCGGCGGGTTGTGGAGGGCGCGGCATGGGGCGCGCGAGTTCCTGCGCGAACCCGTCCGGGTCGGCGGCCAGCCGGAGCAGCTGGGAGGCGGTCAGCGACGCGGGCAGGGGGACGTCCGTGACGCGCGCGCGGGCGCGCAGAAGTTCCCCGGTGAGGGCGTCGAGGTCGCGGTCCCAGGAGGCGAGGGTGCGGGATTCCTCCGGGGTGAGTGGTTCCGGTTCCGTGGGGTGGACGCGAGCCGGTGGCTCGGCGGGGGGTTCCGGGGATACCGCCTGGTGCGGGATGTGCGGGCGGTCGGTGGTCCAGGAGTCCCAGTCGCCGGGGCCCTCCTCGAACGCGCGGTCGCTCTCGAAGGGGTCGCTCTCCTCGGAGAGCTCGTCGGGGAACTCGTGGGAGAACTCGTCGGCCGGGGTTTCGTCGTCCGGTGGCGGAGGCCAGTCCGGATCGTCGTACGTGTCTGGGGCGTGGGTCGCGGCCGGGTGGTCCTCCCCGTGGGAGGTGAGGCTCTCCAGATGGGCCAGGACCGTCTCGGCGGCCGCGCGGCGTCGGGTCAGGGCGGCCTCGTCGAGGGGCAGGGGCCATACCTGTTCGGCGTTCTCCCGGTGCAGGGCCGGGTTCTCCTCGTCCTCGGCCGGCTCGTCGGCCCACGCCTCGATCTCGCCGTGCCCGGCCGCGCAGTGGTCGTACAGGGCCTGCAGGAAGTCGGAGGGGCCTCGGGGCTTCTTCTGGCTGGGGCCCCACCAGTGGCCGGAGCCCAGGAGCAGGGAGCGGGGGCGGGTGAAGGTGACGTAGCCGAGGCGGAGTTCCTCGGTGTGCTGGTGATCCTTCATGGCCTCGTGGAAGGCTTTCAGGCCGCGGGAGTCCCAGGAGGCGACGTCGGGGAGCGTGGCGGTGTCGCCGCGCAGTTCGTGCGGCAGCACCTTGCCCTGCGCGGTCCACTTCTCGCGGCCCTGGGTGCTGGGGAAGGTGCCGGTGACCAGGCCGGGGACGGCGACGACGTCCCACTCCAGGCCCTTGGACTTGTGCGCGGTGAGCACCTTGACGGTGTTCTCCCCTCCGGGGAGGGCGTTGTCGAGACCCTTCTCGTACTGGGCGGCGGTGCGCAGGAACGCGAGGAAGGCGAGCAGGCTCGCCTGGTTGTCGCCGGCCGCGAACGAGGCGGCGATGTCGAGGAAGTTGGACAGGGTCTCGCGGCGGCGGGCGGCCAGCGCGTGCGGGGAGGCCGACAGTTCCACCTCCAGGCCGGTGACGGCGAGGACGCGGTGGAGGACGTCCATCAGCGGGTCGGACAGGGAGCGGCGCAGGTCGCGCAGTTCGGTGGCCAGGCGCGCGAACCGCACGCGCGCGTCCGGTGAGAAGGGCAGCCCGTCGGTGTCGCCGTCGCCGTCCAGCGGCGTCTCCAGGAAGGTGTCCAGGGCGTCCGCGAGCGAGATCACCTCGGCGGGGTCGACCCCCTCGACCGCCTCGGCGAGCCGCCGGTCCGGGTCGTCGTCGCCGTCCACGCGCGCGTGAGAGACCAGCAGCCGTGCGCGGCGCCCCAGGAGGGCGAGGTCGCGCGGGCCGATCCGCCAGCGCGGGCCGGTGAGCAGGCGGACCAGGGAGGCGTTGGCGCCGGGGTCCTGGAGGACCTCACAGACGGCTACCAGGTCGGCGACCTCGGGCAGATGGAGCAGCCCGGACAGGCCGACCACCTCGACGGGGACGTCCCGGGCGACGAGCGCGCCCTGGATCTCGGCGAAGTCCGTCGCCGTACGACACAGGACGGCGATCTCGCCCGGCTCCTTGCCGGTGCGGACGAGGTGCGCGACCGAGTCGGCGATCCAGTCGATCTCCTCTGCATGGGTGGACAGGAGGGCGCAGCGGACCGTGCCGTCGCGCTCGGCTCCCGGGGCCGGGCGGAGGGCTTCCACACCCGCGTGCATGGCGCGCAGGGGCTCCGCGAGGCCGTTGGCGAGGTCCAGGAGGCGGCCGCCGCTGCGGCGGTTCTCGCTGAGCGCCTGGCGGGTGGCGGAGCGGCCGTCGCCGTGCGCGAAGTGCTCGGGGAAGTCGTCGAGGTTGGCGACGGAGGCGCCCCGCCAGCCGTAGATCGCCTGGCAGGGGTCACCGACGGCGGTCACCGGGTGGCCGGTGCCGTCCCCGAACAGGCCCGCAAGAAGGACGCGTTGAGCGACCGAGGTGTCCTGGTACTCGTCCAGGAGGACCACGCGGAACTCGTCGCGCAGGATACGGCCCACTTCGGGGATGCCGGCGAGCTGCGCCGACAGGGCGATCTGGTCGCCGAAGTCGAGCAGATCGCGCTCCCTCTTGGCGGCGCGGTAGCGGACCACGAGGTCGGCGAGTTCCCGACGCGCCGCGGCCGCCTCCGGGACCTTGCGCAGATCGGCGTTGGTGAGCTTGGCCCCCTGGAGGCTGAGTAGCAGCTCGGCGTCGTACGCACGCAAGGCCTCGGGCCTTACGAGGTGCTCGGCGAGCTCGGAGTCGAGGGCGAGCAGGTCGCTCACCAGGTCGGCGAAGGACCGGGTGAGGGCCGGGTACGGCCCCGGGGCTTCGCGCAGCACGCGCGCGGCGAGCTGGTAGCGGGTGGCGTCGGCGAGCAGGCGGGAGGTCGGTTCGAGGCCGATGCGCAGGCCGTGATCGGTGAGCAGGCGGCCCGCGAAGGCGTGGTACGTCGAGATCACCGGCTCGCCGGGTGGGTTGTCCGGGTCGATGACGTCGGGGTCGGTGACACCGGCCTTGACGAGCGCCTTGCGGACGCGCTCGGCGAGTTCACCGGCGGCCTTATTGGTGAAGGTCAGGCCGAGGACCTGTTCGGGGGCGACCTGGCCGGTGCCGACCAGCCACACCACGCGCGCCGCCATCACCGTCGTCTTGCCCGAGCCGGCTCCGGCCACGATCACCTGCGGGGCGGGCGGCGCGATGATGCAGGCCGTCTGCTCCGGAGTGAAGGGGATGCCGAGGAGCTCCTTGAGCTGATCGGGATCAGTGATACGGGCGGGCACCTCAGAGAGGCTAGCGGCGGGCACTGACAGTCGATGCCGTATCGCCCGTCGGGCCGGAAGAAGCACAGGTCAGCAGGGGTGGTGCGATCGGTCACTCCCGTCAGTCGACCGCTCCGGTCGCTCGACCACGTGCCGCCGACCTACTCGACCACCTGCCGCCCCTCGGGCCGCGCGCTGCACGACGCCCGGAACGCGCAGTGGGTGCAGTGCTGGCCCGCGGTGGGTGTGAACCGTTCGTCGAGGACCTTGCCCGCGGCCGTGGCGAGCAGGTCGCCGACCCACTCCCCCTCGGCGCCGTCCAACGGCTCCTGCTGCTGCACCTTGGGCAGCGTCTCGCCGCCGTCCCGCTTGGCGGCACCCTGGCGCAGCTGGACGAGTTCGGCGCCGCCCGGCTCGGGGCGTACGCCGTCGAAGGCCTCGTCGACGGCGCCCTCGCGGACGGCGAGCTGATAGACGGCGAGCTGCGGGTGGCGGGCCACCTCGGCCGCGCTGGGTGCCTGCTTGCCGGTCTTGAAGTCGACGACGTAGGCACGGCCCTCGCCGTCGGCCTCGACGCGGTCCAGCTGGCCACGGATGCGCACCTCGAAGTCGCCCGCTTCGAGGGTGACGTCGAAGTCGTGCTCGCTGGCCACCGGTGTGCGGCCCGCGCGGTCCATCACGTGCCACTTCAGGAAGCGTTCGAGCGCCACGCGCGCGTTGTCCTTCTCCTGCGCCGACTTCCACGGTGCGTCGAAGGCGAGCGCGTTCCATACGGAGTCGAGGCGCTCCATGAGGACGGCGAGGTCGGCCGGGGTGTGTCCGGAGGCGACTTCGTCGGCGAGGACGTGCACCACGTTGCCGAAGCCCTGGGCGACGGTCGCGGGCGCGTCGGCCTTCACCTCGCGGCCCAGGAACCACTGAAGGGAGCAGGTGTTGGCGAGCTGGTCGAGGGCGCTTCCGGAGAGCACTACGGGCTGGTCGCGGTCGCGCAGCGGCACCTTGGACTCGGTCGGTTCGAACATGCCCCACCAGCGGTAGGGGTGCGCGGAGGGGACCAGCGGACGGCCGTCCTCGTCGGCGAGCGCGGCGAGCCGGGCCAGTCGGCGTGCGGCGGCCTCCCTGAGAGTGTCCGAAGCGCGCGGGTCGACCGTCGTCGCCCGGAGTTCGGCGACCAACGCGGCGACGGACAGCGGGCGGCGCGGGCGGCCCGTCACGTCCCTGGGTTCGACGCCGAGTTCGGTCAGGAAGCGTGAGGGCTGATCGCCGTCGTCCGCCGGGGCCTTCACCGCCGTGACGACGAGGCGCTCACGCGCGCGCGTGGCGGCGACGTAGAACAGGCGACGCTCCTCCGCCAGCAAGGCACCGGGAGTGAGCGGTTCGGCGAGTCCGTCGCGGCCGATGCGGTCGGCCTCCAACAGGGAGCCGCGTCGGCGCAGGTCCGGCCACAGACCCTCCTGTACACCGGCAACGACGACCAAGCGCCACTCCAGCCCCTTGGAGCGGTGCGCGGTCATCAGGCGCACGGCGTCGGGGCGTACGGCACGCCGCGTGAGGGTGTCGGCGGCGATGTCCTCGGCCTCGACCTCCGCAAGGAAGTTCAGGGTGCCCCGACCGCCGGTGCGCTCCTCCGCGCGGGCCGCTGTCGCGAACAGCGCGCATACGGCGTCGAGGTCGCGGTCGGCGTTGCGTCCGGCCGCGCCGCCGCGGCGGGCGGCCCGTTCCAGGCGCGTGGGCCACGGCGTGCCCTCCCACAGGTCCCACAGCGCCTCCTCGGCCGTACCGCCGCCCGCGAGGCGCTCACGGGCCTTGCGGAGCAGCGCGCCGAGGCGCTGGGCGCCACGCGCGTACGTGGGGTCGTGCACCGCCAGCCGCTCCGGCTCGGCCAGCGCCCGCGCGAGCAGCTCGTCCGAGGGCGGCGGCATGGGGTTGCCCGCCGACCGCTCCTCGTCGCGCAGGGCGCGCCCGAGACGGCGCAGGTCGGCGGCGTCCATGCCGGCGAGGGGGGACGCGAGCAGGGTGAGGGCGGTCTCGGTGTCGAGCCAGGAGGCACCGGGGGCGGGCCCGCCTGCCGAGGCATCGCCTTCGGTTTCGTCCTCGGCTTCGGTCTCGGTTTCGCTCCCGGTTCCGTCTTCGGCTTCGGTCTCGGTTCCGGCCGCTTCCCCGGTACGAGCATCACCATCGCCGGTACGGACGCCGCCGTCGCCCCGCGCGGGCTGCGCCTCCGCCGTGGCCACCGCCCGCAACGCCGTCAGCAGCGGTGCCACCGCCGGCTCGTGCCGCAGGGGCAGGTCGTCTCCATCGATGTCCAAGGGCACTCCGGCGGCGGTGAGCGCCCGGCGCACCGTCGGGATCGAGCGCGACCCGGCGCGCACCAGGACGGCCATCTCGCCCCAGGGCACGCCGTCCTCCAGGTGCGCCCTGCGCAGGATGTCGGCGATGTTGTCCAGCTCGGTGCCGGGTGTCGGGTACGTGAAGACCTCGACGCGGCCGCCCTCACGGACCGGGGCGAGTTCCCGGTGGGCGCGCACTTTCTCGGCCGGGAGCCTGGTGAGCGGCATGCGCTGGGTCAGCAGTCGGGTCGCGGACAGCAGGGCGGCGCCGGAGCGGCGGGATGTGCTCAGGACCTCGACGGGTGCGGGGCGGCCGTCCGCGCGCGGGAAGGCGTGCGGGAACTCCAGGATGCCGTTCACATCGGCGCCCCGGAACGCGTAGATCGACTGGTCGGGATCACCGAAGGCGACAAGGTTGCGGCCGCCGCCGGCAAGGGCGTGCAGCAGCCGTACCTGGGCCGGATCGGTGTCCTGGTACTCGTCGACGTAAACGGCGTCGTACTGCGCGGCGAGTCGCCGGGCGGCCTCGGGGCGCCGGGCGAGGAGCACCGCGCGGTGGACCAGTTCGGCGTAGTCGAGAACGCCCTGCATGTCGAGCACGTCGAGGTACTCGGCGAGGAAGGACGCCGCGGCGCGCCAGTCGGGGCGTCCGATGCGGCGGGCGAAGTCGTCCAGGGCGTCGGGACCGAGACCCAGTTCGCGGCTGCGGGCGAGGACCGCGCGGACCTCGTCGGCGAAGCCGCGGGTGGTCAGGCAGGCGCGCAGTTCGTCCGGCCAGCGCACGTGCGCGAGTCCGAGCCGTTCCAGGTCCGGCTGGCCCGCGAGCAGCTCCCTTACGGTCACGTCCTGCTCGGGGCCGGACAGCAGCCGCATCGGCTCGACGAACAAGTCAGTGTCCTGGTGGGCGCGGACCAGGGCGTAGCAGAAGGAGTGGAACGTGGTCGCCCGGGGCGCACGGGCCGCTCCTATGCGCAGTGCCATGCGGTCGCGCAGTTCCACGGCCGCCTTGCGGCTGAACGTGAGCACCAGGATGCGCGCGGGGTCCCCGCCACGGGCGATGCGGGCCGCCACCGACTCCACGAGTGTGGTGGTCTTGCCGGTGCCCGGACCTGCGAGAACGAGCAGCGGGCCGTTCGCGTGGGCAACCACCGCGCGTTGCGCGGCGTCCAGACGAGGGGGAGCCGCCTGGACGACAGGGGTGCGCACCAGCCGGTAAGCGCCACGGGCCCCCTGTCGCACCTGGGGGTGCGACAGGCGCCTGGTGGAGAAAGAGGAGCTCACGTGGTTCGCCGGTCCTGGTGGATGTGCAGGTGGTCATTGCCGGCGCGGAACGCCGTCGGTCACGGGTGGTGGTCGGGTGGCGGGTGGGCCGCCCCTCGCGCGTGGAGGGGCGGTGGCCGCGGGGTGAGGGGGACACGCGCAGCCGACGCTACGCCGAGGGGTGGTGCGGAAGCAGGGCTTCCGATTCATCCCTCAGTTCACTTGTGGCACGTGCGTCCCTCGACTCTCGAACGTACGTCATGTCACGGACGTGCCCCCTTTCCCCCGTACGGATCACAGGTCACACGGCGGCCCGTCGGATGGCGGAAGCTGTCAGGTGTGACCCTGTGCGCGTTCGCCGCCGTCCCATCGCGCCCGTCTCATGTCGAGGCGCGGCAGGTGGCCCTCGGCGGCCCTGCCCGCCTCCTTCAGGGGCGTGCCTTCCGTGCGGTAGTGCTCCAGCGCCCTCAGCTCGTGGCCGGGCAGCAGAACCCCGTCCGCGCGGACCACCCGCCACCACGGAACGGCGCCCCCGTAGAGGGCCATCACGCGGCCGACCTGGCGGGGACCGCCTTCCTCCAGCCACTCCGCGACGTCCCCGTACGTCATGACGCGACCCGGCGGAACCAGGTCGGCGACCTCGAGGACGCGCTCGGCGTACTCCGGAAGCGCGTCCGGGTGCCCCAGGCGCTCCGGGTGCTCCGAGTAGGCGGCGCCGTACTCCGCGCGGGTGTCGTCCGGGAGGTTCTCCTCGCTCATCCGGTCCATCCTGCCCCACCCCACCGACAATGTGACGCGCTGGCCACTGTGCGTATGTCTCGCCCTGCGGCAGAGCTTCGGGCAGACTGTGCGCCCCCGCGTTTGCACCCTGATGCCCCCGTGTGTCGGTGGGGCATGCCACCATCGTGCGGGCGGTGACTGGTGATACGAGATCAAGAAGAGACGATGAAGCAGCAGGGTGCGCACCCGGAGGGCACGGAAGGCACCTCTGACGCTTCGTCGCGCCCCGGCACCGCGAACGCCGACCAGGCCGACAAGGGGCAACAGGCCGACGAGGGGCAGCAGGCCGCGTACGACCTGGACGACCTGGACGAGGCACACATCGACGAGGTCGAGGGCGACGAACCGCTCCTTCCCGCGCGCGTGCACCGGCCCTCCGACCTGATGCGGCTCCTCGTGGGCGTGCTGGGCATCGTGCTGCTGCTCGCGATCGCCGCGTTCGCGCACGGCACCACCTCGGGCCTCGAACAGGACATCAACAAGGGCACCGGCCAGGCGCCCGACGTGTTCAGCAAGATGGCCGGGCTCGTGTCCAGCATCGCGATCCTCCTGGTACCCGTCGCCTTCGCGATCGAGCGGCTCATCAAGCGCGACGGGCTTCGGATCGCCGACGGCGTCCTCGCGGCCGTGCTCGCGCACGGGGTGACGCTCGCCACCGACCTGTGGGTCGCGCGGGCCGCCCCGGAGTCCATCCGGGACGCCCTCACCCAGCCCTCGCCCGGCGACATCGGCTCCCTCACCGACCCGGTGCACGGGTATCTCGCACCGGTCATCGCGTACATGACGGCCGTGGGCATGTCCCGTAGACCCCGCTGGCGTGCGGTCCTCTGGGCGGTTCTGGTCCTGTACGCCTTCTCCATGCTGGTGACCGGCTACACCACGCCGTTCTCGATCCTCCTGACGCTGCTGATCGGCTGGGCCGTCGCCTACGGCACGCTGTACGCGGTCGGCTCGCCGAACGTCCGTCCCACCGGACGGACGCTGATGGCGGGCCTCCGGCACGTCGGCTTCCGCCCGGTGAGCGCGGCCCGTGAGGAGATCTCCGACACACAGGAGACCGGGGACCGCGGCCGGCGCTACTTCGTCACCCTTGAGGACGGTCCGCCGCTCGACGTGACGGTGGTCGACCGGGAGCAGCAGGCGCAGGGCTTCTTCTATCGCGCGTGGCGCAATCTGACGCTGCGCGGCTTCGCCACCCGAAGCAGCCTCCAGTCGCTGCGCCAGGCCCTGGAACAGGAGGCGCTGCTCGCCTACGCGGCCATCGCGGCCGGCGCCAACGCACCCAAGCTGATCGCCACCTCCGAGCTCGGCCCGGACGCCGTCATGCTGGTCTACGAGCACACCGGCGGCCACACCCTGGACTCGCTGTCGGACGAGGAGATCACCGACGAGCTGCTGCGCGACACCTGGCTCCAGGTCAAGGCGCTGCAGTCCCGGCGCATCGCCCACCGCAGGCTGGTGGGTGACGCGATTCTGGTGGATCGTTCCGGCAAGGTGATCATCACCGACCTGCGTATCGGCGAGATCGCGGCGAACAATCTGCTGTTGCGCATGGACATCTCCCAGCTGCTGGTGACCCTCGGCCTGCGCGTGGGCGCCGAGCGCGCCGCGGCCTCCGCGGTGAGCGTGCTCGGCCCCGACGCGGTGGCCGACTGCCTGCCGATGCTCCAGCCCATCGCCCTGAGCCGCTCCACGCGCGCGACGCTGCGCAAACTCGCCAGGGAACGGGCCCAGCGCGAACGCGAGGCGGTGTTGGAGGCGTCCAAGCACGCGAAACAGGCCCGCAGCGAGGAAGCCCCGAGCGACACCGAGTCGGTATTGGACAAGCCCGATACCCCAGGTAAGGCAGATAGGCCGGACAAGCCGGACAAGCCGGACAAGAAGACCGTACGGGCGCAGGCGCGGGCCGAGAAGCGGGCCATCGACGAGGCTCTGGACGAGGCGCGTGAGGAGGATCTGCTCACCCAGATCCGCCACGAGGTGCTGCGGATCAGGCCGCAGGCACCGGTCGAACCGGCCCGACTCGAGCGGGTTCGGCCGCGCACGCTGATCAGCTTCATCGCCGGCGCCATCGCCGCGTACTTCCTGCTGACGCAGCTCACGCACATCGAGTTCGGCCCGCTCATCGCCAACGCCCAGTGGGGCTGGGTCGCCGCCGCCGTGCTGTTCTCGGCGGCCAGCTACTTCGCGGCGGCGATGGCGCTGCTCGGGTTCGTGCCCGAGCGGGTGCCGTTCCGGCGGACGGTGGCCGCGCAGGTCGCCGGGTCGTTCGTGAAGATCGTCGCACCGGCCGCGGTCGGCGGGGTCGCCCTGAACACACGCTTCCTGCAGCGCGCGGGAGTGCGTCCGGGGCTCGCGGTGGCGAGCGTCGGCGCGTCGCAGCTGTTCGGGCTCGGCTGCCACATCCTGATGCTGCTGGCCTTCGGCTATCTGACCGGCACCGAGAAGACGCCGTCGCTTTCGCCGTCCCGAACGGTCATCGCGGGGCTGCTGACGGTGGCGGTGCTGGTGCTCGTGGTGACCTCGGTGCCGTTCCTGCGGAAATTCGTCGTCACGCGCGTGAGGTCGCTGTTCGCGGGTGTCGTGCCGCGCATGCTCGACGTGCTGCAGCGGCCGCAGAAGCTGGTCACCGGCATCGGCGGCATGCTGCTGCTGACCGCCTGCTTCGTGATGTGTCTGGACGCTTCGATCCGGGCGTTCGGCAGCGAGGGGACCTCCCTCAGCATCGCCAGCGTGGCCGTCGTCTTCCTGGCGGGCAACGCGCTCGGCTCGGCGGCCCCGACCCCGGGCGGCGTGGGCGCCGTGGATGTGACCCTGACCGTCGGTCTGATCGCCGTGGGCCTGCCCAGCGAGGTCGCCGCACCCTCGGTGCTGCTCTTCCGAATGCTGACGCTGTGGCTGCCGGTGCTACCGGGCTGGCTGGCCTTCAACCACCTGACCCGCAAGGGCGCGCTGTAGCGCGCCGACGAGCGGCGAGCCCTCGTCCTGTGGTGCGCGGAGCATGGCGTCGTACGTTGTAAGGGCACGGAACAGGCACGGAACAGGCACGGAGCGGGTGAGGCGCCGCCGTACCTCGTACGGCTCGCGCCCCGAGCGCCCCACCACGTACGACCGCAGGATGGGATCATGCCGAACCCGCCCCGGATGCGTGCTGCTGCCCTGACCGCCGCTGCCCTGCTGCTGTCCTCCTTGCTGGCGGGCTGTAGCGCCGACGACTCCGGGAACGAGGATCTGACGGCCCAGAAGCTGAGCTGGAAGGACTGCCCGGCCCCCTCCCAGGCGCAGGGCGGCGCGGGCAGCCCGTCGCCTCTGCCGGACGGCGGGTCATGGCAGTGCGCCACGATGAAGGCGCCCCGCGACTGGGACGCCCCCAAGGGCGACACGATCGACATCGAGCTGATCCGGGCGAGGACCAGTGGCGACGTGAACCGGCGGATCGGCTCGCTGATCTTCAACTTCGGCGGGCCCGGCGCCTCGGGCGTCACCACACTGCCCTCCTTCGGCGACGGGTACGAGAAGTTGCGCACCCGCTATGACCTCGTGAGCTTCGACCCGCGCGGGGTCGGCCGCAGCGCGCCTGTGCTGTGCGAGAACGACCAGCAGCTCGACGCCTACTTCCAGCAGGACACCTCGCCGGACGACGCCACCGAGCGGACCGAACTGCTGGACAACACCAAGGAGTTCAACGAGGCATGCGAGGAGAACTCCGAAGGGATGCTGCCGCATGTGCGCACCACCGACGCGGCCCGTGACCTGGATCTGATGCGCCAGGTCCTCGGCGACGACAGACTGCACTACTTCGGCATCTCGTACGGCACCGAACTCGGCGGCGTCTACGCCCACCTGTTCCCCGAGAAGGTGGGCCGCGCGGTCTTCGACGCGGTGGTCGACCCCACGCTGAACTCCGAACAGGGCTCGCTCGGACAGGTCAAGGGCTTTCAGGTCGCGCTCGACAACTTCGCCGAGGACTGCACGTCCAAGACCGAGGACTGCCCGATCGGCGACACCGCCCAGGACGTCAAGGACCGTATGGCGAAGCTGCTGAAGGACCTCGACAGCAAGCCGATCCAGGGCATCTTCCCGCGCGAGCTGACACAGAGCGCCGCGACCAACGGCATCGTGCAGGCGCTGTACTCGCAGGACCTCTGGCAGTACCTCACCGAGGGTCTGGAGCAGGCGTACGACGGTGACGGCAGGATCCTGATGCTGCTCTCCGACTCGTTGAACGGGCGCGGCGAGAACGGCGAGTACAGCAACATCACCGCCGCCAACATCTCGATCAACTGCGCCGACGACAAACCGCGGTACACCCCGGAATTCGTCGAGCAGAAGCTGCCCGAGTTCCGATCCGCCTCGCCCCTGTTCGGCGACACCTTCGCCTGGGCCATGCTCAGCTGCACCGACTGGCCCGTGGCGGGTGCTGCCGACCATCCCGACGTCAGCGCGCCCGGCTCCGCGCCGATCCTCGTCGTGGGCAACACGGGCGACCCGGCCACACCGTACGAGGGCGCGCGGCGGATGGTGGAGGCACTGGGCGAAGGGGTGGGCGTCGAGCTGACGTACAGGGGTCAGGGGCACGGGGCCTACAACAGCAAGAACAAGTGCGTGCAGGACGCGGTGAACGGATATCTGCTGGACGGCAAGGTGCCGACGGCCGGCACGGTCTGCTCCTGAGATGGCTGCGGGAAGCGGACGCACGGAAAGCGGACCAGCACGGAAAGCGGAACCAGCACGCGAAGCGGATCACCTCGGGAAAGCAGACCACCACGGAAGCGAATATTCGCAGGTCAGAGAGTTATCCACAGGCCGCAACGGCCTATTCGCAATCTGCCTACTATGGCCTGACCGCCATCCGCGGCACGGTGCGGACGGCCTGCGAGGGGGGAAGTGACATGGCGCGTCTCGTACGGTGGGCTGCACTGGCAGCGGCAGCTGCCCTGTTGGCGACGGGCTGCACCGGCGGCTCGTCGGACAGCGCGGATGCCGAGGGAGAGACGAACGGCACGAGTTCATCGGCCGATCCCGCCGGCTCGGCGACCCCACTGCCGTCCTCACTGACCTCGCAAAAACTCGACTGGGGGCGCTGCAAGGCCACCAGGGACTCCCCCGCGCCGGGCGACGAGTGGCGGTGCGCGACGCTCGAAACGCCGCTGGACTGGGCGAAACCGGCGGGCAGGACGATCGACCTCGCGTTGATCCGCTCCAAGGCCACGGGCGACGACCGCATCGGCTCGCTCCTGTTCAACTTCGGCGGCCCCGGCAGCTCGGGGACGTCCACGCTGCCGTGGTACGCCACCAGCGCGTCCGAGCTGGGCGAGCGGTACGACCTGGTGAGCTGGGACCCGCGCGGGGTCGGCGCCAGTGAGGGCGTCCGCTGCCGCGGCAACAAGGAGATCCAGGCCTCCGAGTCCGTGGACATCACGCCGGACACCCCGGCCGAGGAGACGGCGTACTTCCGGGACGCCGCCGCCTTCGGCAAGGGCTGCCAGGAGTCCGAGGGTGCCCTGTTGGCACATGTGTCGACCACCGACACCGCTCGCGACATGGATCTGATGCGCCAGGTCCTCGGCGACACGAAGACGCACTACTTCGGCATCTCCTACGGCACCGAACTCGGCGGCGTCTACGCCCACCTGTTCCCGAAGAACGTCGGACGGCTGATCCTTGACGCGGTCGCCGACCCGAGCGCCGACACCGCGGGGCACGCCGAGAACCAGACCCGAGGCTTCCAACGCGCGCTGAACAACTACCTCCGGTCCACCGGCCAGGGCCCGGAAGAGGGCACTCAGAAGATCGTGAACCTGCTGAAGCGGATCGATGCCGCTCCGCTGTCGACGTCGTCCGAGCGAAAGCTCACGGAGACACTCGCACTGACCGGCTTGATCCGGCCGCTGTACAGCAAGGCGAGCTGGCCGACGCTGACCAGCGCCCTGGAGGCGGCCGAGCAGGGCGACGGCTCGGAACTCCTGGCGCTCGCCGACAGCTACAACGAGCGCGACGCGTCGGGCCGCTACGGCACGGGGTCCCACTCGCAACGGGTCATATCGTGCCTGGACGACAAGCAGCGGCCGACGGTCGAGGAGACGAAGAAGCTGCTGCCGCGGTTCGAGAAGGTCTCGCCCGTGTTCGGCCCGATGCTGGGCTGGGACATCGGGGGCTGGTGTCACGACTGGCCGGTGGCCGGGCAGTACGACACCCCGGAGGTGAGCGCGCCGGGTGCGGCACCGATCCTGGTGGTCGGCACCACCGGCGACCCGGCAACGCCCTACGAGGGCGCGCGGAGGATGGCGACCGAACTGGGCAAGGGCGTCGGCGTGATGCTCACGTGGAAGGGCGAGGGCCATGGCGCGTACGGCAAGGGGAGCGGAGGCGGGGGGGGGGGCCCCCCCCCCCGGGGCAGGCCGCAACCCCCCGCCGTTGGAGCCGAGTTCGCCTTACCGGCGAGGCCGTCCGCTCAGTAGACCGGCAAGTCAGGCCACTTACGGCCTGACCTGCACGTTCACCCGATCCTCAAGCCGCCTGGGCCGCCGTGGGGCCGTCATCGGCATCCGTGCCGCCGTCGAAGGCCCGATTCACCGCCTCCCGCGTCCGCTTCTCACTGCTCGGCATCAGGTGCGTGTACGTCCGCAGCGTGAAGCCGGGGTCGTAGTGCCCCAAGTACTCAGACAGAGCTTTGACGCTCTCCCCTGCGTCCAGCAACACGGAGGCATAGAAGTGCCGGAGCGCGTGCATGCCGTTCTCACGGCCGCGTGGCACGCCTGCCGAGTCCAGAGCCGGGCGCCATGCTGAGCGGTTGAAGTCGTTGCGGTTCACCGCAGTTCCCTGTCCACCCTGAAAGAGCAGGGTTGCGGTGACCGGTGGGCCGTCGACGGCCCTCCACGGCAGCGTCACGGCGGCGGGCGGGTGCTGGGTGATGTGTTCCTCAAGCGACCGGGCAACAGCCTCCGGCAACGGGACGGTGCGCGTCTTGCTGCCCTTGGGTAGCGCGAACACGGGGCGGTTGCGGATCAACTTGACCTGTCGGACCACATGCACCACACCCTCGATGAAGTCCAGGTCGTCGACCGCCAGTCCGAGCACTTCGCCCTGCCGCATGCCGCACCCGCCGGCCAAGTCCACCATGGTCTGGTACTGCTCCGGCAGAGCCGATCGCACCGCGAATACACGCTCACGCTGCCACGGGATGATCCGGCGGGGGTCCAGCTTGGGCGCTTTCACGGACGACGACCGGCACGGATTGTGTGGGATCAGACGGTCATCGACAGCGGCCGTGAGCATGGTGCACAGGTTCGCGAAGATGACACGCTGATAGGTGGGGGCCACTCCCCCATCCTGGAGCTTCCGCAGCCACTCGCGAATGTGAACCGGCCTCAGCGAGCCGAGCGTGCGACTCCCCAGGTGCGGCAGCACGTGCAGGCGAATGCGTTGCTCGGTGCCTACGAACGTGCCGGGGTCCATGGTGAGGGACGCCAGCCACCGTTCCCCGTGCTGCCGGACCGTTAGGCGACCGGCGCTCGGGTCGATGTACTCCCCGCGCGTCATGTCCGCCTCGATCCCAGACAGCCACTTCTCTGCGATGCGCTTCTGTCCGTCGGGGAAGCTCTTCGACTTCTCGGTGCCGTCAGGGCCGACGTACCGGGCTCGATAGCGCAGGCCGGTGCCGTGGCGGTCGGACTTGACGCGGACGGTCTTGCCAGCGGAGTTGGTCTCGGTCTTGAACCAGCGGTCTTGGATGTGGCCTGCCATGTGGGGCGTGGTCCCTTCTGGACATGGGGCGGGGAGGGCCACGGTCGTGGCCCTCCCCGGTGGGTTGGGTGGTGCGGGGTGCGGCAGGCTCAGGCCGCGTCGTCGAGGGCGGTGCGTTCGGCCTCCCACGCCTGTACGGCGGCGGGGTTGAAGCGGATGTAGCGGCCGACGCGGAAACCGGGCGGACCGATGCGCTTGCGTCGCCACTGGTAGACGGTTTCAACGCTCGGGAGCTTGAACATGACGACCAGGTCTTCGGGGGTGAGATAGCAGTCCGGGAGGCCACCGCGTAGGAGGGCGCGCGGGTCGGTCGGCTCTTTGCTGGCCATGGTGGGGTGACTCCTCATGTCCGTAGTGGGGTGGGGTGAGGTGTCCTGCGGCGGGGTTCGGGTGCCGGGGCGAGGGCCGGTGGGGCGTGCGTCTGTCCGAGGCTCGGATTTCTGCGTCATCGCGTCACACCCGTCATTTAGGGCTCTGACCTGCGTCTATGTGGTGACGCGGGCAGTTGGGGGCGTGTCACAGGGCGGCGCGGGGCTCTGTCACCTGTGACACAGATGACGGGCCGTGACGCTGGGGTGGGCCGTCTGCGTCACGGCCGTAACCGCTGGTCAGCAACCGGAAGCAGGTGGCTGGTGACGTGAGTGACGCAGAGACTCTTCTCTTAGGAAAACGGGAGGGGTGGTGTCTGTGGTCGTGCGCGGCTCAGAACGTGAATGCGGAGCCGCGCAGCGGCACGACTAGCGGCGGCTGCCGCCAAACAGCAAGAGGAGCACCATGCGCCGCGCGGGGTGCTCCTCTTGCTTGTCCAGCCGATGCGGTCAGAACGCCGCTTCCTGCTGGTGGAGGGTGAGCGCGGCGGCCCGGGTCATCTCGATGTAGCGGGCGGCGCTGGTGCGTCCCCAGTCGATGAGCACGCCGCGTGCCGCGAGGGTGGGTTGGAGCCGCTTGAGACGGTCGGAGAGGACCTTGCCGGTGGTGGGCCAGCCCTTGGGCAGGGGACGGCACTCCTCCCCGCTGTAGAGGGTGGTGAGGCAGTGCAGCCATTCCGAGGACGTCATACGGACTTCCGCTCCCTCATCGAGCCCGGCCGCGTGCTTCAGGACCGTCTGCGCCAGCAGGTCTCCTTCGATGACGTCGTCGTTGAGGTCATCGAGGCTGGCCCGGTAGGCGGCCAGCGAGTTGAAGCCGGTGGCCGCGTCGAGCTGTGCGCACAGGTGGGCGAAGTCGGCCATCCGCAGGTCGGTGGGGGTGTCCGCCTGAGCGGCCCGCACCTTGACTGTCAGGTCCAGCAGGGAGCCGAGAACGACCGGCAGGATCTCCGCGTACTCCGCCCACAGCTCTGCCTCGGTCCGCCGCACCCTAGGTCGCACGAGACGCAGCGGCAGGAGGCGTTCGGCGAGGTCGGGCCGGATGACACCGACGTCGATACCGGTCAGCAGCATGGGGCGCCGGTAGCGGGAGCGCACGACGTCACCATCGGTGAACAACGCGCGCTTGATGCTCTCGGCACCGGTCACGATGCAGCACATCAGGTCGGACAGATCCGGGGGCAGATGGGAGAGGTTGTCCAGGGCGGTGACCCACCCGGCCGCCACCGCCGTGATCATGTTCTCCTCGTCCTTCGGGGCCCTGCGCAGGTCACCGCTCATCCCTTCGATGATGCGCACGAGCATCCGGCCGCCGGTGGACTTGCCCGCGCCCTGGGGGCCGGTGAGGAACGGTGCCGGGACGGGCACGGAGGGTTCCAGGCAGCCGATGAGCCAGGCGATGGCCAGGCATTGGGTCTCGGTACTATCGAAGTTGCACAGGCGCAGCAGGAGATCGATGCCCTTGCCGTTGGTGTCTTTGGCCGGCAGAGGCAGTTCCCCGGTGAGCTGGGTGCGCCGCCAGCACACTTCCTGCGGGTCGGGGGTGAGGACGTCCCAGCCGGTGGGGTGGATGCGGACGGACTTGCCGTCGGTCCGCCCCAGGTCGAGCCAGGTCGCCCCGTCGAACCCGGGGGCCACGCGGATGTGGGTGGGCTGTACGTCCTCGGTCAGGGCGAGTGCTTCGATCAAGTCGAGTGCCTCCTTGAGTGCCGTGCCGTTGAACACGCCGATGCCGTCCTTGAAGAGGCCGACCATGAGTTCCTGGCGGTGGCTTCCGGTGGTGCCCTGGGAGCGGATCGGGCGGGCGACGGGGTGGCCCTTCCTCTGCGCGTAGACGGTTCCGTCGATGGTGCGGAAGTACCGGAAGTGCGCTTGCGCGTAGTCGGTGATGACCTTGCGGGCGGGAGTCTTCTCGTCGTCGTCGGACACAGTCACATCCCCAGTGCGGTGCGGGCGTTGGTCCACGCGTCGGTGCAGTGCCGGGCGGTTTCACCCTTGGCCTGAGCAGCGGCGAACAGCCGGGCGACATGAGCGTCGGTGAGGCAGCCGCACCGGCCGTGCGTGGACAGCACGACGAGGAACGTGCGGTAGACCGTGGCGTGCACGCCGCTGCGGGCTTCGGTGATGCGCTGCTCCGCCATGGCGATGCCACGGTCCAGGAAGGCGGGCGTGCGGTGTCGGCATTCTCCGCTTTTGCCCCCCAGGGGCACTGTGAGCGCCTGTGGCGCCCTGCGGGCCACGGTCGGATCCTTTACTGCCAGAGTGCGCACAGCGTCCGGGAGAGCGGCCGTGGCACCCATGCCCGGACCGAGCCAACGGGCGTACTGCATAAGGGACTTGATGTCGACGCCGGGCCGTACCGCGTTGGCGGACGACATGGTGCCCCGGTAGATCCAGTGCTCACCCCGCGTCGTGGGCACGGTGCGGGTGGCGGGCAGGGTCTCGCGGGCCCATGCGATGGCTTCCGCGTTGTCGAGATCGACGACGGTCAGCCCGGCCCCGCCGGGGTGGTATGCGACCGTCACGGCGTGGCGCCATGCCGTCGACCACGCGGGCGAGCTGATCACGTGTGGGTCGGTGGTGGCGGCGGCCCATCCGTGGCACGGAGCAGGGCAGCGGCAGGGGCCCGGTACCTTCATGTTGGGCCGGTCCCCGCAGATGCTGTGCTTGCAGGAGGGGCAGTTCCCGAACGGCAGTTTCGCCGGCCGCAGCGGCAACACGGGGAGTCCGGCGGCGGCGAGGCTGAGTGCCACTCGCCGGATGGGGGTCTGTTGGGTCATGCTGGGAGACCTCCAACAGGTCTGTTGAGGACTGGAGACAAGGGCGGCCCCGCGTTCTTTGGCGAGAGGTGGGGGCCGCCCTTGGCGTAGCTAGAAGGGCGGTTCGTCGCTGTAGCCGCCTGGCGGGGTCCGGCGCGTCCAGCGCGGCAGGGGCAGCAGGACGATGCGCAGTTCGTCGTTCCAGCACGTGCAGAGTTCGAAGTCGGTGCCGTCGTACTCGCCGTCGTGGGTGACGCAGGTCCAGCTATGGCCGCCGTTGCCGTGACACAGCGGGCAGTCGGGGCGGGGAGTGTCGACTATGGCGATGGCCCGACGGGGCCATTCGATGACCTTGATGCGGAGTCGGAGCATGGGTGGTTGGTCTCCTGTCAGCCGTAGAACTTGTTGCGTTTGATGACGGCCTTGCGGATGTTGACCGTGGTTCCGCTCTTGTGGCCGCTCGCGCTGAAGACCTGCACGGCGATCCATCCGCCGAAGATCACGGCGGCGAGCGTGATGAGCTGAGTGATCAGTGCGGTCAGGGCGGTGATGAACGTGGTCAGCAAGAGCAGTCCGCCGCACACGGCGAGGAATCCGACGCCCCCGAGGGCGACGTTCACGGCCGCGCGGGAGACGGGCGGCTTGGCGACGGCCGGTTCGGGCTTGGCGGGCTCGATGGCGTATCCGGTGACGACACGGCCGTCCGGCAGGACCACACTCGCCACCGCCGGGACGGTGCCCGGCTGGACGGGAACGAGCGGCGCCGACGTCACGGCGGCGGGAGTGATGGGGGTGGGCTGGTGGACTTCCACGGCCCCGTGGGCGGGGGCGTGGCGGGCAGGCTCGGGGTACATGCGGAATCCCTTCCGAAGACGGGTCAGGGAGGCTGAGACACCCCCTTGCGGGAGGCGTCTGGAGGGGGTTTCAGGGGTCTGACCTGGGGTGCCTCCCTGCCTCCCTGAACGATCATTCATGCAGGTCAGGGCCAGGGAGGCGGGTCAGGGAGGCGTTCAGGGAGTTCTCCCTGCCTCCCTGACCCGGGCGGGGTCGGCTCCCTGTCATCCGGCGTCGGAAGCGGAACCGTCGGTGTCGCGGTTGGCGAGGGCGCGCAGGACGCGTTCGCGGGCGACGACCATGACGCCGTCGGACTTGTACGGCTCGGCTCCGGCGTCGTCCAGGACGCGCTTGAGGTCGATGAACGACCATGAGCCGTAGGCGTCCGAGTTCCGTGTGGCGAGCCGTGCCAGCACGTCCTTCGTCCGCACGCGGGGTGCGTCGCCGACGACGGCGGCGATGTCGGCGAGCGGGTCACGGTCCTCGCCGCGCTCGATGGCGTGCAGGGTGGTGACGCCGTCGCGCAGGGCCCTGGCGCGGGCGGTGATGGCCTTGGCCGCGTCGTCGTCGACGTAGTGCGTGCGCACCGTGATGGACGACTGTCCGGCCGGGATGTCGATACCGGAGGAGGCCAGGACCAGGGTTCCCTGATCCAGGCCGGGACGCAGCAGGTTCGGGGCGGCGCCGCCGTCGACGGCCTTGTCCCCGAGCGCCATGCGGGCCTGCGACTCCGTGCCCAGCGCGAGGGAGGCACGGGTGTGGGCGCCCTCGCGGACCATCTTGGGGAGGTTCTCGTTGGTGGGGTCCTGGGTGCCCTGCCACATCAGGACGTTGACCGCACGGCCTTGATTGTGGATCTTGCGGACGGCCATGAAGTACCGGGAGTTGGCCTTCGCCCCGCCGTACGGGCGCTTGTCCTCATCCTTGAGGGGGCACATGAACGCGACCTGCGCCTCGTCGACCAGCACGATCAGCGGCGGGAACTGCGTTCCGGGCGCGGCCATCAGACGCCGGTTCATCTCGTCGACCGCGCCCTCGACCATCTCGGTCACCTGGATCACGTGCTCATCAGTCGGCCCCTGGATCAGGGTGTCAGCGAGGCCGTCGAACATGCCCCAGTCGCCCACGCCCTTGAGGTCACCCATCAGGAACTGCACCGACTTGTCCAGCGACAGCCACAGGGCCAGGGAGCGTAGGGCGACGGTCTTGCCCTGGTTGGACAGGCCGGTGATGAGCAGGTGGCGCTGGTACAGGCTCAGCGCGGCGGCATCCCCGCGCAGGTCCTGGCCCCACGGGGCCTTGCCCTTGGTGTAGTCGGCGGTCATCGTCTCGTCGGTGACCAGCGGCGACGGGCCGATCGGCTCATCGAGCGCACCCGAGTCGGCCACCCACAACCGCACCGTGCGGGCGGCGGTGGGGATGGTGATGAACACCTCGTGCTCGTGCCGGGTGAGGTTCTCCGCGAGCTTGCGGCGGCGCTGCTGTACCTCGTTCGTCGACACCCCCGAGGGCAGGGTGACGTCGACCTCAACTCCGCATCCGGCGATCGTGATGGGTCCGAGCATGGACGCGCCGGCGTCGCCCATTTCCTTGATGGCGTTGCGCATCGCGGGGATGCCCAGGTCGCGCAGGGCCTTGACCACGATGGACGGGGTGATCGGCTCACCCTCGCCGGAGCGGACGTTCGCCGGGAGCGCCCACTGGGGTGCGGCTTGCTGCTTGCTGCCGACGGCCCACAGCGCGAGCAGGGCCAGGAACGGTCCGATCGTGAGCGCGGGACCCCACACGACCTGCACGATCCGGATCAGCAGGCCGATGAAGTCGATGGTGGCCGTGAGCGGCGTGATGACGTCCGCGACGTCCTTGGTGTTCAGCGCCATCACGACCCCGAGGGCGACCAGGACGCCGATGCCCATGCCGGTTCCGACGGCGGCGCCCTTGGCGACCTGGACCGGGGAGTGCAGCAGGTCCATGCGGCGGCGGTGGCGGGCGTCGCGGAAGCGCTGCAGCCGCTCCTCCCACTCTTCCGCCAGCTCGTTGTTCCCCGCGGCTTCAGCCGCGCGGATCATGCGCTCGTAGCGGGCACCAGTGCGGACGTCCCAGGTGCGGCGGGCCACGATCCGGCCCCCGTTGAAGGTGTAGAGGCCGTGGCGGGCTACCGCGCGGCCCACCGTCTTGGTGCGCTCGTGGGTGGCGGCGGTCTTGATGGCGCGGCCGGAGCGCACCCACAACGGCACCGGCCGCGTCGACGGGGCGTCCGGCACCACGGTCGGGGTGTTCTCGCCCGTGGGGGGATCGGTGGGCTTGTGGAGGTGGATGACGTTCTCGGTCATGCTGGGGGTTCTCCTGACTGCCCTGATCGGGGCGGGAGTTGAGGAGGAATCGCCGGGGTGGCCGTGTCCGTGGCAGGGGCGGCCACCCCGGGCGATTGCGGCTGGTCAGAACCAGCGGGAAGACTTCTTCGCGGCCTTGGCGCGGGCGGCCTCGGTGATGAGGCGCTGGCGCTCGCCGTACAGGGCGGTCAACTCCGCGTTCAGCCGGGTCTCGACAGCGGAACCGATGGAGTCCATCCGGTCCTCCGCACCGGCCGTGCTGTTGCCCCGGTGGATGCTGCGGGCACCTTGGGCCATCGCGCGGGTCATGGCGAGCCGTTCGCGGCTGGTCAGCGGCCACCACTCGCCCCGCTGCACGGCTTCCAGCTTGTTCGTGGTCCGCCGGATCTCCTTGTCCAGGCGGCGGATGTCCGAGTTGCCCATTACGCACTCCTAGGAGAGGTAGAAGGGAAGGCGCAGGGCACGCAGGTGCCGAGCGAGGTGGGGATGACGTATCCGGCATCGGTGCGGCAGGCTGGGCAGCGGCGGCGGGCGGCGTTGGCCTTGGCCAGAGCCGCCCACTTCGCCGGGGTCATCGGCCGTACCGGCTTCGCGCAGTCGATGCGGTACAGGTAGGCGACCAGCGGCCCCCGCCGTCGGCGTGGCCGTTCCAACTGAGCCGCCACACCCTGCCCACCAGGCCGTAGACCCCGTGCACGGAGTTGGCGGCGGGTGGCGTAGCCGTCCGGGGCCAGGCGCCACCGGAACACCGGCAGCGCCCCCATCAGGTCGCCTCGCTGCTCTGCTGCGGAGGCTCCACGGACACGGCAGTCAGACTGTCCAGCGCCCGGCGACAGTGCTCTTCAGTCGAGTTCTCGATCACCAACCGCCGGTCCTGGCGGTCCCACAGGGTGGCGAACACCCCATCTCGCCCGATCACGTAGCGGTCCGTCATGCCGCCACCCCCTTGGCGGCCCGTTCCGCCAGGAGTGTGTCCCGCAGCATCCGCGCGTTGGCCGGCGAAGTGTGGATCGCGCGGCGGATGCCCTCGCCGGTCACCTTCGCGTCCGGCCAGTCGGCCGTCGCCTTACGTGCCTCATCGAGCAACTGATCCGGCGTCCGCTTTGGCCGGGGCGATCGGGCCGCCTCGGGAAGGCGACCAGTCGCCCCGCGCGGCCGGGTCGACTCCGCCGGAACCGTCCGCCGCACCGCAGGCTCGATCGGAGCGGGAATCGCGGGCAGGGGCTTGAGCGGAGGAATCGACTTGCCCAGGTCGACTGCGACCGGTTCCGGCACCGGAAGTCGGGTGAGCGTCACTACCGGGTCTGGGGTCGATTCCCGCAGCTCAGCCATAGACCGTTTCATCACGGTCTCGGTAGATTCCTCCGCATTCGCGCCCGGGGTCGGATCGAGGGCGGCGGTGGGGATGACGCCGCCGAACATTGACGCGAGTGCGGCGTCCGCACCGGCCGTGACCCGATCGCGCTGGACGTCCAGCAGCCTCGATCCGAGCGCCACATCCCCGACACCGACCCTGCGGGCCAGACGCCATGACTTGAGCTCCGACCACTTCCTGACCCATTCAGTCGGGTGCTGGGTGGCGCGGGCTCGGTGGTAGGCGAGGGCCTGGACCAGGTCGGCGGTGCGCCGCTCGTGCTCCGCGTCACGGCCGTCGGTGTGCACCACGATCCGCCGGGCGAGAAACGCCATGCCCTCCGCCGACACGGACATCCCCATCGGGGTCAAGGCGTAGATGACCGTGCGGCCCAGGTCGGGAGCGGCCATCGCGCCCATGACAGCGGCAGCGGCCGGCAGAACCCACAACCCCGCCCGCACGATGCGCGGGGAGGACTGGCCCAGCATGGTCAAGCCCAGCAGGACCAGGGCGAGCACGGCCGTGGCACCCTCACCAGCCGCGAGCGCACCGAGCGCGGTGCCCTTGCCGTAGGAGTGACCGATATTGCTGTAGGTGCCGATCCCGCCGAACACGCCCGTGGCGAGCATCGGCACGAACGCGGCAGCCAGCACCCCGATCTGAACCTTCGTCAGCCTGGTGCGGTTCATCAGGCGCCCCCGGCGGTGAGCAGGGCGGCGAGGATGAGCAGGGCGCCGCCGGTCAGGGTGAGGTCGACCGCGCGGCGCAGGCCGGTGAACTTGGCGACCGCCAGCCGGGACAGCCCGGCGATATCGGCGGCGAGGTCGGTGGAGACGGTGGCGGTGATCTCCTCGGCCGTGAGGGTGGCCCACAGCGGGAAGCCGTGCGGGCCAAGCTTCGGCCGCGTCGAGCGCAGCAGCAGTCCGGCCGCGCCGACCAGCAGCGCCATACCGACCCCGCCCACCACGGCGGCGGGAACGGTCAGGGGCAGGTCACGGGCGATAGTCCAGGACCCGGCGAGGACGGCGCCGACGAACGCCAGCAACAGGCCCGTCTTGGTGTCGGTCCGCGCGAGTTCCGCCTTCACCTCAGCGTGGGCGTCCGTCAACGTCCGGTCGGTGGCGCTCACGCTCCCACCTCCGGCAGGAACGAGCCGTGCCCGGCGTGCCGGCGTACCGACGGGGGCACGTTCGCCAGGTCCCGGCGGGCGGCGAGCAGCCGACGGCGAGCCCGGCGGATGCGCTGCGTGTCCACCTCGTTCGGCGTGCGGTCCAGGGTGGTGATCTGCGCGTCGAGCAGGTCACGTTCCGCCAGGATGACGGGCATCTCCCACTCGATCGCGTTCAGCTCCGCGTCCGTCGGCTCGATGAAGTCGGCGAACGCGGTAACGGCGTCCTGAACAGTGACGATGGTCTTCATTGGGTCGTGTTCCTCTCACAGGGGTGGTGAACGGCCCGAACAGCACCCCCGGAGGGCCTAATCTCCGGGGGTGCGCGGGCAGCAGATGGATCAGCGGCGGAAGGCCCAGGAGATGAGGCCGCTCACCGTGTCGGTCACGTCGGTGACGCGGCCGGACTCCAGCTCGTCGGCGTAGGACTCCATCCGCCGCGCGCTGTCCTCGTTGCCGCGACTACGCACGACACGGGCGGCCTCACGGCTCTTCTCGGCCTGCTTCTTCATGCGCTCAGACATCGGGTTCCTCTCGACTGATGAGGGTGAATGCCGCACACAAGAGGTGCGAGGGGCCGCAATCGGCGGCCAGCGCCCCGGACCGGACTCGAACCGGTCAGGCTGCCTGCGGGGCTCCGCGATCTTTGCCCTTGTCTCACCGCACGTGTGGATCGCTTGTCCGCCCTGTAGGGACGGCATGGGAGAAGGTGCTTGCTGCTCGTGCGGCAGGGCCTACGGCTTGTCGCTGTTGCCTGATGCTTCTGACGGCCGCTCTCCCCATGTGCAGGTTGCGGTGCGTCCTCTGTTCAGTTCTCAACCAAATGGCGCTGCCTTCGTACTCACCCCTGCGGGCTTTCCTCCGGGCGCCGTTCATGCAGGTCAAACCCCACAAGAGGGCGCTCCCCCGTTTTGCTTAGGGGGGGTTGCCGTCTCGCTTGTTAGGTACCGTAGGCAAACCCGAGGCTGCGCGCAACCCCCTCTCGCGATACAGTTCGTTAGCCCCCCTAGGCGGAGATTGGAGAGGCGTGCACGACGACATGAAGCAGGTCGCTGACATCGCGGTCCCGGTCGAGCGAGCCAAAGCCGCAATCGACCTGATGGCGACCTATCAGAGGTGGGTGCTGGAGCTGTCCCGCATTCGCCGCGAGGCCATCGAAGAGGCGCAGGCGTCAGGCATGACGCAGGCAGAGATCGCCGGTCATCTGGGCGTGAGCCGAGGGCGAGTTGGACAACTGGCCTCCGCCGGGCCGCCTCCAGAGCGGGTGTTCTTCGGCACGGACATGGTGACGGTGTCACTGGGCGGCAAGGTTGAGGCAGGTAAGGGGCCGGACCAGAACCCGAGTGCGGTGGTAGTCCGGGAGGATCTCGACAACTTCGAGCACCTGCGCAAGCTTCTTGGCGGCATGAAGCTCGAAGCGCAGTACGAGGTGATCCCACCCTCCGGCATCGTCAATCTCAACCGTGACAACCACGTGGTCATCTGCGGTCCGCGATTGTCGCCCATCGTCGCCCAGGTGTTGGAGGGGGACCACAACCTGCGGTTTGAGAAGGACCGTGCCTGGCACCTGGTAGACCAGAAGACGGGCGAGACTTACCGGTCCCCGATGGATGAGGACGGCTCAGCAGGCGACTTCGGCTACATCGGACGGCTCCCGCGTCTGGACGGCCGTGGGACGTTTCTGTACATCGCAGGCATCCACGCAATCGGAGCGAACGGAGTCGTGCACTACTTGGAGCACCACTTGGCAGAGCTGTACCGAGAGGTTCGTACGCGACGCTTCTCCGCACTCATCTCCTGCCGCTACAACCCCGACACCCTGGAAGTGCTGGAGAGCCGTCGCGTCACCCCGCTGTACCGACACGAGAGCTGATCATGCGCGTCTGTGTTGAAACGCAAGCCGGCGGAGCCAATCCGAACGAAGATTGGGTGGCTGGCACTCCTACGCTCGCTGTGGTGCTCGATGGACTCAGTACGGCCGGGCTGACCACGGGATGCCGTCACGGCGTCCCGTGGTACGTCTCCCACCTCGGCGGGCACCTCGTGGCCGCTCTGGCAGATCTCGACCGGCCGCTCTCGGACGGGCTGGCGGATGCTCTCGAACGCGTGGCGGCGGCACACCCCGAATGCGACCTCCGCAACCCCGGGACCCCATCGGCGACGGTGGCGATCCTGCGACACCACTACGGCGTTCTTGACCACCTCGTCCTAGCCGATTCGCCCATTGTTCTTGACGGACCCCAGGGCCACACCCTGATCACGGACGTTCGTGTGGACGGAGTCCTGACAGACCTGCGAGCCGAAGTTGAGCGCCACCAGACCCACACGCCAGGGCACAGGGAGGCCCTACAGCGGCTCGTACTCGCGCAGCGGCAGGTACGCAACACTCCAGAGGGCTACTGGGTGGCCGCATCGAGTCCAGAAGCGGCTCAGCATGCCTTGACTGGCACGACATCGCAGACAGGCATCCACGCTGCGGCCGTCATGTCGGACGGCGTATCGCGGCTGGTCACGGAGTACAGCATGGCGACCTGGTCCGACGTCTTCACCACGCTTCAGACTGACGGGCCGCGCGGGCTGATCGAGACCGTGCGCAAGGTTGAGGCCACGGACCCGACGGGGGTTCGGTGGCCGCGCTACAAGTCTGGCGATGATGCAGCCGTGGCTTACTGCCGATGGTGAACGTGGGCCACCACGAACACCCTCCGGGCCGTGCGTTGCGCCAGGTCACACACCCGCTGCCGGGCCGTCTGTGGGCCGTTCGAGGGTGGCCAACGACGACAGATGACGACAAGCAACGACAGCGAAAGCCCAGCAAAATGGCGGGCCACGGAGTAACTCCGCAGCCCGCCAAGGGGGTTGTTCAGTAGACCGGCTTGTGCGGCTCGATCTGGTTGACCCAGCCGATCACACCGCCGCCGACGTGCACGGCGTCGGCGAAGCCCGCGGACTTCAGGACCGCGAGGACTTCCGCGCTACGGACACCCGTCTTGCAGTGCAAGACAATCTTCTTGTCCTGCGGGAGGGTCTCCAGGGCGGTGCCCATGAGGAACTCGTTCTTCGGGACCAGCCGGGCGCCGGGGATCGAGACGATCTCGTACTCGTTGACCTCGCGGACATCGATGATCTCGATGTTCTCGCCGTCGTCGATCCACTCCTTGAGCTGCTTGGGAGTGATCGTCGAGCCGGCGGCCGCCTCCTGGGCCTCCTCGGAGACGACGCCGCAGAAGGCCTCGTAGTCGATGAGCTCGGTGACGGTCGGGTTCTCGCCGCAGACGGCGCAGTTCGGGTCCTTGCGGACCTTGACCTGGCGGTACTGCATCTCCAGGGCGTCGTAGATCATCAGGCGGCCGACCAGCGGCTCACCGATGCCGGCGAGAAGCTTGATGGCCTCGTTGACCTGGATGGAGCCGATGGACGCGCACAGCACACCCAGCACACCGCCCTCGGCGCAGGAGGGGACCATGCCGGGCGGCGGGGGCTCCGGGTAGAGGCAGCGGTAGCACGGGCCGTGCTCGGACCAGAAGACGGAGGCCTGGCCGTCGAAGCGGTAGATCGAGCCCCACACGTACGGCTTGTTCAGCAGCACGCAGGCGTCGTTGACCAGGTAACGCGTGGCGAAGTTGTCCGTGCCGTCGACGATCAGGTCGTACTGGCTGAAGATGTCCATCACGTTGTCGGCCTCGAGCCGCTCCTCGTGAAGGATCACGTTCACGTACGGGTTGATGCCGAGGACGGAGTCGCGCGCGGACTCGGCCTTGGAGCGGCCGATGTCGGCCTGGCTGTGGATGATCTGGCGCTGCAGGTTCGACTCGTCGACCTCGTCGAACTCCACGATGCCGAGCGTACCGACGCCCGCGGCGGCCAGGTACATCAGCGCCGGCGAGCCCAGGCCGCCGGCGCCCACACACAGCACCTTGGCGTTCTTCAGCCGCTTCTGCCCGTCCATCCCCACATCGGGGATGATCAGGTGGCGGGAGTACCTGCGAACCTCGTCTACGGTGAGCTCGGGGGCCGGCTCGACCAGGGGTGGCAGCGACACGGGGACTCCGTTGGTCGGTCGATCACTACGGTTGTTCTCTCCGTAACAGTGCCATGGCCTTTTTCATTCCGAGACACCTGTTCCGATCCGCGAGACGATTTCGTCCCAGTAGCCGGGCATGGTCTCCCAGGGGTCGGTGCGCCCACCGTCCGTGCGGTCGGTGAACCAGATGGTCGCGGCGCCCTGCCAGCGGGCGATGCGCAGTGCCTCGTCGAGGTGGCCGAGGGGCACGCCGTGGACGAGGTGGCAGAAGCGCTCGGGCGGGTAGTCGGCCGTCCACTCGGCCACCTGCGACCAGCGGTAGTCACTCCACGAGCCGCGGAAGGTGACCAACTGGTCGGCGCACTCGGCGTAGCCCGGGTGGGGATGGGTGCCGTGGCCGAGGACGATGTGCACCTCGTCACGCAGCGCGCGCAGCGTGCTGACCGTGCGGCGGACCTCGGACAGAGCGGCGCGCTCGGTCGGACAGCGGTCGAGGAGGAAGCCGTCGACCCGGTACCAGTCGAGGTAGCGATGGGCCTCGGAGATCACCTCGCCGAAGGCACGGGCGCCGCGGGCCGTGTCGAGGCGAGCCGTGTCGAGGCGGGCCGTGTTCAGGTGAGCCGCGTCCAGGTGGCCGAGGACGCGGACTCCGGCGTTGCGGAGCATTCCGACGGCCTGCAGGCAGTGCGGGTCGGGGCGGGCGCCGGGGCCGTCGGCGACGTTGAGGACGACCCAGTGCACGGGGGTGCCGGGGCGGGTGAGTTCCCCCCACTCGGCCGGGGCGAGCAGGGGGTGTGCATAGCCGGGGACGCCGAGGCCGGTGCGGAAATCCGTGCTTGCTGTGGTGGGCGTGGTGCCGGTCAGATACGGCATGCCGCCTCCATCCAGATATCGCCCAGAGACTCTTCGAGGTTGATCCGCGGGCGCCAGCCGAGCCGGTCGCGTGCGGTGCGCACGTCGGCCTGCTGCCAGCTGCCGCAGCCGTCCGGGTACGGGTACACGACCGGGGCGGACTGGCCCGTGTGGGCGGTGTGGACCGCATGGGTCGCGTGCATCACGTGGTCCGAGTCGGCACGGGGGTGGCCGATGGACGGGCGCAATGGGCCGGGCGGGCCGTCGAGTTCATGGAGGGCGCCGCCGTAGCCGGCCACGCGGGCGAGGACGGCGGCGGCGTCGCGGAGGCGGACGGCACGGCCCGAGCCGATGTTGATGACGCCCTGAGCGGCGGACAGGGAGGCGGCATGGACGGCGCGGGCCACATCGCGGACGTCGATGAAGTCCCGCTGGGCGCCGAGGCCGGTGAGTTTGAGCTCACCGTCGCCCGACTGCATGGCGCGGCGCATGGCCTCGGCGAGTCGGCCGAGCGGGGAGCCGGCGGGGGTGCCGGGGCCCGCGGGCGAGAAGACCCGCAGGACCACGGCGTCCAGGCCGGAGCCCAGGACCAGTTCGGTGGCGGCGAGTTTGCTGACGCCGTACGGGCCACCGGGGCGGGGGACGGCGTCCTCGGCCGTGGAGGAGCCCGGCTGGCTCGGGCCGTACTCGGCGCCGCAACCGATCTGCACGAGGCGGGCCCCACAACCGCTGCGGCGCAGGGCCTCGCACACGGTGGCGACCGCGACGGTGTTGTGACGGGTGAGTTCGCGGGCACCACCCCTGGTGGCGCCGGCGCAGTTGATGACGACGCCGGGGTGGACCGCGTCGAGGAAGCGGGTGAGGGCGCCGGGGCTGCCGGACGCGAGGTCGAAGCGGACGTCCGCGTCATCACCACGACCGAGGGCGGTGAGCTGGACGGCGGGGTCGGCGAGGAGACGGTCGGCTACGAAGCGGCCGAGGTAGCCGTTGGCTCCGATCAGCAGGACTCTCATCGGGCGGCTCCCGCGGCCGAGGGGTGATCGGGTCGGGAGGTGATCATTTGGGGTTCTCCTTCAGGGGGTCTCAGACGGAGGGGTCGAGGTGGTGATGCCTCCGGTTGTGGCGCGGTGCGGGCTGTTGTGCCTGCGGCGGCGCGTGCGGTTGCCGGGCTTCACGGCTGGTTCTGGGTCGCATGGGCCGATGCCCTCGTGAGGGTGCGTGTCGCGTGCAGGAGGAGGGTCAGGGCGGCCGTGCCGCAGGCGATGGTCGGGATGGCGGCCTGGCCCCCGGTGTCGATGAGGGCCTGGACGGGGGTGGCCAGCCAGGCGCAGCCGGGGAGGCGGGCTGCGAAGAGGGCGGCCAGGGCGGTTGCCTCGGCCGAGGCCGCCGCGGTGAGGACGAGCACCGGGGCGTGGGTGAAGCCGTGGCTGGTGAGGAGGCGGCAAAGGAAGAGAAGCGCGCCAAGGGTGAGGGTCTGGGGGTAGGTGGACGGCTGGTCCAGGGCGGTGGTGGCGATGGCCAGGAGGGCTGCCAGGGCGCAGAGGTAGAGGGTGAACGCGCCCAGGAGCAGGGGCTTCGCGGAGGTGGCGAACTCCGCCAGGGCTCGGCTGGACGAGAGTTTGCGGCGGGCTCGTACGGCGAGGAGGTGGGCGCACCAGGCCGCAGGGACGCAGGACAGGGTGAGGGCCAGGACGGGGGCGGTGGTGAGGGGCCAGGGGCCTTCGGCGGCGCCGGTGGGGAGGGCGTCCGGGCCCCCGGTGGCGGCTGCCCGGAGGAGTCCGTCGCCGAGAAGGGCGTAGCCGACCAGCCAGGAGACCCGGGCGGTGGTCGGGTGTCTGCGGTCCGTAGGGGCGAGGGGGCCTCGGGACAGGGCCGCGCGCAGGGCCAGCGTAACGGCGAGGGCTCCCGAGGCGGCCGCGATCAGGCGGGACTGGCCGTGGGTGAGATGCAGGGCGGTCACGGCCGCCGCGCACAGGACTCCGGGGAGGAGGGTGAGGAGGATCCAGTCGGCCCGTGCGCGGGGAGTGGCGAGGGGCGCAGGGCCGGGCGCTGCTTCGGCGCCGCGGGACACTCGGGCGTACATCTCCTCCGCGAGCGAGAAGACGTCCCGGTGCAGGAAGCGGGAGGCGGTGCGGTCGCTGATGCCGTGGGCTTCCAGGCCGGCGGCGATCTCCAGCGGGTCCACCGCGCGTTCACACAGGTCCCGGTGACGGTGCATCAGCGCCTTGACGGGGTCCGCTCCGGTACGGCGGGTGGGGGTCGATCGAGGGCCGGTGGTGGGTTCCGACCGCTCGTCCCAGGTCCCCGGGCTGGTCGGAGCCCCGGGGCGGTCCAGTCCGCCCAGGCCGCTGCTCATAGCGCTCCCTCCGCCGCGGGCAGCGCGGTGGCGCGTACGGGGGCTCCCGGCGGTCGGGCCGGGCCGCCGCGGGCCACCAGGCGTGCCGTTCGCTCGGTCCAGCGGCCGGGGACGTGGGCCTCGGCGGGGACGGCGAAGGGCAGGGGGTCTCCGGCCTCGTCGAGGGCGAGGCGGCGGACCGGTGTGCGCGAGACGATCTCCAGGTAAATGCCGTGAAATGCTGCGACGTTCTGCTCGACGGTGAACAGTTCGAGCGCACGCGCGCGTGCGGCCGCGCCCAGACGCGCGCGGCGCTCGGGGTCGCGCAACAGCGCCACACAGGCCTCCGCGAGCGCCCGCGGATTGCGCGGCGGTACGACGAGACCGGTGCCGCCGATGACCTCCACGACCGCGCCGACGTCGGTGGACACCGTCGCGCGGCCGCTGAACATGGCTTCGACCAGGCCGATCGGGAAGCCCTCGACGACGCTGGACAGGACGGCCACGGCGCCCGAGGCGTAAGCGTCGGCGAGGGTCGGGATCTCCGGGCCGCCGATCTCCTCGAAGGAGACGGGGTTGTCGCCGACGGTGTGCGGCCCCTCGGCCTCGTCGGGGAACAGCTGGGCGGCCAGCGCCCTGCAGTGGCCGAGGTAGGCGGCGCCCTCGGCGCCTGACGGGGCGCCGACGATACGCAGGCGGGTCTTCGGCTCCTCCTTGCGTACCTCGGCGAAGGCGTGCAGCAACGACACGATGTCCTTGGCCGGTTCGATACGGCCGACCCAGACCAGCGAGTCCGGGTCCGAGCCCTCCGGGGCCTCGCCGACCTCCGCGAAGGGGGAGGCGTCCATGCCGGGGTAGACGGTGCGGAGCTTCGCGCGGTCGGCGCCGCAGCGCTCCTGCCAGCGGCGGGCGTGGCCGTTGCCGGGAGTGATGAGGGCGGCCCGGGCGTACGTCTCGGCGGCGAGCCTGCCGTGGAGGGCGGCGAGCAGGGAGCGTACGGCGGCCGAGGCCTCGGGGGCGGCCAGGTAGTGCGTGCGCAGGCGGACGCCGTACTCGGTCAACAGCAGCGGTACGCCGCAGAAGTGGTGGGCGAGCAGGCCGGGCAGGGCCGCGGCGCCACCGGACGTGGCGTGGCACAGGTCGACCGAGCCCAGGCCGTCGTCCTCGTACCAGTCGAGCGAGAGGGGGCGCAGTGCGCGTTCCAGATGCGCGGCGACGGCCAGGAGATCGGGGACGCGCGCCTCACGCGCCGTTCGCAGGGCGCCCGGAGCCCGACAGGCGCGCTCAAGGGCGCGTACGGCGGCCTCGGAGCGGAGCGCTCCCACCAGGCCGCCCTCGTCGCGGGCGAGTTCGGCGAGCCCGTACAGCGCGTTGCCGAAACGGTCCGCCTCAGTGGCCGACGCGTCCTCGGAAGCACCAGCAACCCCGGAAGCCCCGGATGCGCCTGTGGCGCCACCCGCGCAGAGCGCGGCCACCAGCTCGCCGTAGTACTCGGCGAACCTGCGGCGCACGCGGCGCCCGTACACGACCCCGTCGTCCTCGGCCGCCCACAGCGGCGCCGTGCGCACCCGGCTGACCTGCGGTGGCAGCGGGACCCAGCCCTCGTCCTCCTGGCGCTCGTTGCGGCTGAGCGCGTAGATGTCGAACTCGTGCTGCCCGAGCCCGCGCACGAGCCGGTCGCACCAGAGCCTGGCGTCACCGCTCACATACGGATAGCCACCCTCCGCAATCAGTCCGATGCGCACGAGCACACCCCCGATCTCCCTAAGGGGAGCCGCCGTTCCCCCGGCGGCTCACAGCGGGACGAACGTATGCGGACAAGGCTGTGGCGCGACGGACGGTTGTCCATCGCGCCACCAAAAGGGGTGAACGGTCGTAACTTTCCCGTGCAGGTCGCGTTCCGTCGCGCTAGGAGATCAAACGCGCACGCATCGTCACACCTGAACGGCTCGGACGGCCCGCAGGGCTCGGAGGGCTCAGAGGGTCACGCGGTGGCCAACTCCCGTCGCGCGGACCGCCGCTGTGCCGCGATCCGCGGGTCGAGTGCCGGTACGGCGGCCAGGAGCTGCTCGGTGTACGGGTCCCGCGGGTTGTCGTACACCTCGTCGGCGGGCCCCTCCTCGACGATCCGCCCGCGCCGCATCACCGCGACCCGGTCGCTGACCTGGCGTACGACGGCGAGGTCGTGCGCGACGAAGACGAGCGCGAGTCCGAGTTCGCGTTGCAACTCGCCCAGCAGGGCGACGACCTGGGCCTGTGTGGTCACGTCCAGCGCGGAGACGGGCTCGTCGCAGACGATGACGCGCGGGTCGGCGGCGAGCGCCCGCGCGATGCCCACGCGCTGGCGCTGGCCACCGCTGAACTCGTGCGGATAGCGGTCGTAATGCGCCGCTTCGAGCCCCACGCGCTCCAGCAGTTCCCGTACGCGCCCGCGGATGCGCCCCTCGTCCGACTCGCCACGCGCGCGGAGCGGGTCGGCGATCGACTCGCCCACGCTGCGGCGGGGGTTGAGGGAGGAGACCGGGTCCTGGAAGACCATCTGCACCGCGGGATTCACACCCACGCGCGCGTGGCCGTCGTCGCGGACCTCGCCGGCCGTCGGCTCCAGGAGCCCGACCAGCATGCGCCCCAGGGTCGTCTTGCCACTGCCGCTCTCCCCCACGACCCCGAGGGTCTCGCCGCGGTGGATCTTCAGCGACACGTCGTCCACCGCCGTGAACGCCCGTTTCCCGCGCCCGAATTCACGCCGGAGGCCGGTCGCTTCCAGGACGGGCTCGGCCCGGTCCTTCACGGAGACCTTCGCCGACACCTTGGCCAGGGCCTTGGCCGGCACCTCCGCCGGCTTCTCCACGGACGCCTCCACGGACGCCTCAGCCGGCCTTTCCGCCGCCCCCTCCACCAGGCTCTCCGCCACCGCGGAAACGGCTCGCGGCGCGTCCACGCGCGGGACCGCGCCGAGCAGTTCGCGGGTGTACGGCTGCGCGGGCGATCCCAGTACGGCGGTGACCGACCCGTGTTCCACCGCCCGGCCGTGCCGCATCACCAGCACCTGGTCGACGCTCTCCGCGGCCACCCCCACGTCATGCGTGACGAGGAGCAGCCCCATGCCGGTCTCCTCGCGCAGCGTGTGCAGCAGGTCGAGGATCTGGGCCTGGACGGTCACGTCGAGCGCCGTCGTCGGTTCGTCGGCGATGAGCAGGTCGGGCCCGCAGGCCAGCGCCATGGCGATGAGGGCGCGTTGGCGCATGCCGCCGCTGAACTCGTGCGGGCGGGAACGGGATCGCCGTGGCGCGTCCGGAATTCCAACCCGGTCCAGCACCTCCACCGCACGCGCGCGTGCCGCTCGCCGCGACGCACGCGTGTGCACGCGATACACCTCGGCGATCTGGTCGCCGATCGCGTAGTACGGGTCGAGCGACGACAGCGGGTCCTGGAAGACCATCGCGGCCTTCTTGCCACGCAGCCGCCGCAGTCCCTCGTCCGACACCTCCCGCACGTCGACACCGGCGACCTCGACCGCACCACCGACGCGCGCTCCCGTGCCCCGGTGCAGCCCGAGCAGGGCGGAGGCGACGGTGGACTTGCCGGAGCCGGACTCGCCGACGAGGGCGAGGGCGGCGCCCTGCTCCAGTCGGAAGGAGAGGCCGTCCACAGCACGCAGGGACCCGAACTCGACCGTCAGGTCCGTGACGTTCACCAGACTCATGTGAGCACCACCCGTCGGTCGGCCACCGCGTACAGGACATCTGCGACGGCGTTGGCGACGACCACGAAGAAGCCGACGACCAGGACCATGCCGACGACGACGGGAAGGTCGACCACGTCCACCGCATGGACCAGTTCCTGGCCGATGCCCGGCAGGCCGAAGAGCGTCTCGGTGAGTACCGCGCCCCCCACCGCGCTGCCGAAGTTGTTGGCGTTGAGCGCGATGACCGGCGCGAACGCCCCGCGCAGCGCGTGCCGCCCGATGACGGACCGCTCGCTCACGCCGTACGCCCGGAAGGTCCGGATGTGGTCCTCGGCGAGCGTCTCCAGCATCGCCGCCCGGGTCAGCCGGGCGAACGCGGCGGCCTCGATCAGGGCGAGCGAGAGCCAGGGCAGCAACAGGTTCCACGCCCACTGTTCCGGGTCGTCGGTGAAGGCGACGTACTGCGGGAACGGCAGCAGCCGCAGTTGTCCGCAGACGACGATCATCAGGACCAGGCCGATGACGAAGACCGGCGTGGCCACGCCCGCGAGCGTGATGCCGGTCAGCAGCCGCTCGGTGAGGCGGCCGCGCCGCCACGCGGACAGGACGCCGGTGCCGACGCCGAGGACCAGCCACAGCACCATTGCGCCGAACACGAGCGACAGGCTGACCGGCAGCTTCGCCAGGATCAACGCGGTGACCTGCTGGTCGCTCTGGTACGACAGCCCGAGGCACGGCGCGGAGCAGTGCTGCACCGCGGTGCCGGTCGAGTAGTCCTGGCCGGCGACCAGGCCCTCCAGAAAGTGCCAGTAGCGCACGTACAGCGGGTCGTCGAGGTGCAGTTGCTCCGCGACCTGCTGCACCTGGGCGGGCGAGCAGCGCGGGCCGCAGGTGATCTGGGCGACGTTGCCGGGGGTGGCGTAGAAGACGACGTAGACGATCACCGAGATGGCGAACAGGGTGACGACGGCGCCGACGAGGCGGCGCAGGGCGAACCCTCCGAAGCCGTTCATGCCTTGGCCTCCCTCTTGCGGCCCGTGCCGACGTGCAGCCGCGAGGCCGCACGCGGGTCGAGCGCGGTGCGCACGCCGTCGCCGAGGACGGTCAGCGCGAGGACGGTCACGAAGAGCGCCCCGGCGGGCAGCAGCAGGTACTGCGGGGCGGCCTGGTACCAGACGTCGGCCGCGGTCAGCATCTGTCCCCAGGACGGTGTCGGCGGCTTCACGCCGACACCGAGGAAGGACAGGGCGGCCTCGACGGTGATGTTGGCCGGGACGAGCAGCGCCGCGTACGTGATGACCGGTGCGGCGACCCCGGGCAGCAGTTCGCGGCGGGCGATCCGCCATGAGCCCCAGCCGCTGAGCCTGGCGGCGGAGACGTAGTCCAGCTCCTTGAGGGTGAGCGTCTGGGCGCGCACGATCTTCGCGATGCTGCCCCACGCGATCAGACCGATGACGAGGGCGACCAGCACGGGCCGCGGGAAGCTCGACGGCACGATCGCGAGCAGCGCCAACGACATGATCATCAACGGCATCGCCACGATGATGTCGGTGAACCGGCTCAACAGTTGATCAACCCATCGGTTCCCGAGCGCGGCCGCGACGCCCACGACGACACCGATGACGACCTGGACGACGGTCGCTGCCAGCGCGACCCCCAGGGAGACCCTGGCGCCGTACACCAGCCGTGCGAACAGATCCCGCCCGGTCTGCGGTTCGACCCCGAGCCAGTGGTCGGCGCTCACCCCGCCGAACGACCCGATGGGCACACCCCCGCGCGCGGAGTCCACCAGGGACGGGTGGTACGTGGTCGGGTCCTGGCCCTCGATCGCGGTAAGCAGCGGTGCGGCGAGCGCGACCAGGACGAGCAGCGCGACGACGGCCGCCGCGACGAGGGCGGCGCGCTGCGTCCGCAGCCGCCGCCAGAACTGACGAGCCCCCGAGGCCCCCGGAGCAGACACCCCGGGAGCCTCGACAACGAGAACTGCCTCACTCACGGCGCTACTTCACCGCGACCTGGGAGATGTCCAGAACGCCGGTCCAGTCACTGATCACGACGTTCTTGATGTCCTCCCCGTACAGCCGCTTGTAGACGGGGTGGAACAGCGGCACGGTCAGCGCCTGCTCGCCGATCTTCTTGTCCAGCGCACCCCACCGCTTGGCGGCCGCGTCAAGATCGGTCAACTTGTTGATCGCGTCAATCTCGGCATTGACCGACTTGTCATTGAGTAGACCCGTGTTGAAGTTCGCGCCGTCCTTGACGATCTGCCGGCCGTCGAAGATCGGGGCGAGGAAGGGACCGCCGGAGGGCCAGTCGGCACCCCAGTGCGCGAGGAAGAAGCCGGGCTCGGTCTTCACGTTGTGGATCTTGTCGGAGTAGTCGTTCTCCTCCAGCCCCTGCAGCTTGACCGTGATGCCGGCCTTCTTCAGCGCGTCCTGGACCGCGGTCGCGATCTCGGGGCTGGTCTCGAAGTCCTTGGCGTTGGAGTGGGTCAGGGTGACGGTCAGCCCGTTCGCGTAACCGGCCTCCTTCAGCAGCTCCTTGGCCTTCGCCGGGTTGCCCGCCTTACCGGCCGGGAACAGGTCGTACGGCTCGTAGCCGAAGGACTTCTGGTTCGGCAGGTAGGTGGTGGCGGGCTCGGCCAGTGCGGAACCGCCGGCCGCGTTGATCACGGACGACCGGTCGACGGCGTACGAGATCGCCTGCCGCACCTTGACGTTGTTGAACGGCTTGACCGTCGGGTTGAACGCTATGTAGTTCGTGTAGCCGAAGTGGCCGGTGCCGACGCGGGAGGCAAGGTCCTTGTCCCCGGTCACCTTGGCAAGTTCGGCCGGGCCGAGGTTGGTGTCCGTGGTGACCGCGGCGGCGTCCGCGCCCTGGGACGAGGACAGTCGCTGGTTGATCACGGACGAGTCGAGCCCGGACCGTACGTCGATCTTGTCGGGGTAGGCCTTGCGCTCGGCGTCCGTCGAGGCGGACCAGTAAGTGTTGCGCTCCAGGGTGAGCCGCTCACCGTCGTTCTCGTTCTTGACGACCTTGTACGGGCCGGAAGAGACCGGGTGCTGCTCGTACTTGGTGCCGTTGTCCTTGGCCTGCGGAACGGGCGTGAACTGCGTCTGCGTGGCCAGGTACGGGAACTCGCCCTCGGGCTTGTTCAGATGGAAGACGATGGTCAGGTCGTCCGGCGTCTCGATCGCGTCGAGGCCCTTCTTGTCCTTGTACGGCCCCTGGTAGTCGGCGGCGCCCACCAGCCAGTCCCGCAGGTACGGCGCACCGCCGGACAGTTCGGGGGCGAAGGAGCGCTCGATGCCGTACTTGATGTCGGCCGAGGTGATCGGGGTGCCGTCCTCGTACTTGAGGCCCTTCTTCAGGGTGTACGTCCACACGGTCGCGTCCTTGTTCGGGCGCCCGGTGTCGGTGGCGAGATCGGGGACGACCTCGGCGCCGGCCTCGCCGTTCTCGCGGTTGCGGGTGGTGAGTGTACGGAAGACCAGGGAAGGGACGTTTCCGCCGCCGGAGGTGTACAGACGGGCGGGATCGAAGTCCTGCTGCGGACCGGAGTTCAGGACCGTGAGCGTGCCGCCCTTGTGGGGCGTGGAGTCGCCGCCGGCACTCTTGGCATCGTTGTCCTCAGGCCCGCAGGCGGCGGCGCCCGCTGCCACGACCAGGCTGACGGATGCCGCGGCCACGCGGCGCGCAATGACGGACGGTTGACGCATCGGAGACGACCTCTCGAAAGGAATGAGTCTCGAATAGCGAGACGGATTGACGCGGAGTGAGACGGATTTGAACAGACGTCTGCCCTGGCGCCGGTCGTCGGAGGTCCACGAACGAGCCGCGGGCCGGGAAACCCGGCAGCGGCTCACAAGAAGGGAAGAAGATCGCGACGCGAACGCCCAGGGGCGAGCGTCAGCGACAGTGAATGTCGGCCACGCACAGTGCGGTCACGCCAATGAGCGCCAGCTCGATGGCGGCGCGAGAGGAGACGTGACGGGTCAACATGTACAGAAATATGTATGAACTCGCTGCACATGTCAATGTGACTCATGAGTCACCCGTCAACTCCCGGGGTAGGCCCAGGGGTTGGGTCGGCAGTGGATCCCGCCGTGGTCGAGGAACTTGGTCTGCTGCTGCATGACCGGGGCCAGATCGCCGTCCTTGTCGCAGGTCACGTGGGGGTAGCCGAGCCGGTGGCCGACCTCGTGGTTGATCAGCATCTGCCGGTACGCGTGGATGCGGTCCCCGTACGTCTCCGATCCCTGCGCCCATCTGTACGCATTGATCATGACGCGCTCGGTGGCGGCGGAGTCGCACGACACATTGTCGACGGTGGTGTCCAGACCGGACTTGGCGCACCATTCGGCCGTCGTGCCAGGGCTGGCCAGCGTGATCACGAAGTCCGGCTTGCCGGTGTAGATGCGCTCGAAGGTATTGGCCCCGTTGTGGGCCCAGCTCCGGTCGTCGTTGAGCGTCTTCTGCACGGCCTCGGCGAAGAGCTCGCCGTCGAGTCCGAGCCCCTGCTCCACATCCACGCGATAGGTGAACTTCTGCCCCGTGCCGGGCGCCTTGTCGACCCCCGGGATCGCCTCGAACTTCCCCGAGCCCTCGAGCGTGGCACTCAGCGCGTACCTCTCGCCCATCTTCTGCTCGTACGTCAGTGGCGTCGCGCTCGGCATACCGGACGGCGTCGGCCGCCCGTCCCCGCGCGAGGCCGAGTCACGGGCGTCCCGCGCCTGATCGGCGGCGGACTGCGACTGTACGTCGCCATCGTCCTGCCCCTTCGTGACCTGCCCGGCGACGACGACGGCGAGCACGGTGACGACGGCGGCAGCCGCGATGCCGGAGAAGGTCCGGCCCTTGCCGCCCTTCGCCGACACGGGCTCACCAGACGGCGGCGCGTCGTCGTCCAGGTCGGGATCGACGTCGTTCGCGGCCTCGTCACCGGCACCGGTCCGGGTGTCCCATTCGGTGACGGAGGCGTACGGGCCGGAGGTGTGCGCGGTCTCGGACGTACGGGGTGCGAAGACGTCGACGTCCCCGTCGAAGGCCTCCAGGTACTCCTGCCTGGGCCCTTCGGACGGCGATGCCCGCCGGGGCCGCGGCAGGGGAACGCCGGTCCGGGGCGGGGCGCCGACCGCCGGGGAAACGCCGTACGCGACCCCGGTACGCCCGCTCAACTCGCCCCAGCCGCCACCGGGTTCACGCTGCTGGGGATGGCCGCTACGGGCCTGCGGGGTGCCATGGGCCGGCGTGCCGCCGGGGAACGTCGGAAAGCCGTGCGCCGGCGTGCCGTCGGGCAGCCGCGGGACCCCCTGCGCGGGCGTGCCGTCCGGGAACCTCGGAAAGCCGTGCGCGGGCGTGCCGTCGGGCAGCCTCGGAACCCCTCGCGCGGGCGTGCCGTCCGGAAAGCCCCGCCCGCCGTAGGCCGGTGCCCCACGGGCAGGCATCCCCTGGCGAGGGGGATAGGCGCCCGGCGCCCGGCGACCACCGGGGCCGCCGGACTGCGGCCAACCGCTCTGGCCCGCGCCCGGAGCCGCACCCGGCCCGGACGGCCCCCACTGGGCCGCACCCGTCTCCGGCAGTGCTCCCCGGGAGTCCTGTCGTGCGGTCGTGTCCGCGGTGTCGCGTTTGGGCTTGGCGGCGGGCCCGCGGCGGCTGTGGCGTCCCACGTCGCGCCTCAGCTCCCCGCGTTCTCGGTCACGGCCTCGTCCTCGCCCGCGGCGGCGCTCCTGTCCCGGGCCCCGCCCCGAACACGCCCCACCGTCACCGCCTCTTCCGACTTCGCCAACTCCGCCGTCCCTTCCGACTCCGCCGCCTCCGCCAGGAGTTCACGGAACGCCCGCGCGACCACCTCCGGGTACTCCATCATCGCCACGTGCCCGGCATCCGGCAGGCTCAGCAGACGGGAGTCACGGAAGCTGCGCGCGGCCTTCCGGCACATGCGGTAGCCCACGAGCTGGTCGCGGCCGCCGTAGATGAGCAGCGTCGGTGCCAGCACCCGTTCGGCCTGGCGCCACAACGCGTGCTGGCCGCCCAGGGTATAGGCGTTGACCAGCCCGCGCGTGGAACGCGTCATCGCGTCCCAGAAGTACGGCAGTTGCAGCCGCCGGTCCATCTCCTCGACGGCGTTGGTGAATCCTTCCGGCGACACGCGCGCGGGGTCGCCGTAGCACAGGTGCATCACCCCACGGACCCGCTGCTCAGCCGTCCACTGCCTGGTCAGCCGGGTGAAGAGCGCCGTCACGCCGGGCACCGCCAGCAGCGCCGTGGGCACGACACTGCGCTGGACGCGGATCTCGGGAAGGGCGGGCGACACGAGCGTGAGCGTACGGACCAGGTCGGGACGTACCGCGGCGACGCGCGTGGTGACCGCGCCGCCGAGGGAGTTGCCGAAGAGGTGCACGGGCCCCCGGTCGGACGCGTCGAGATAGCGGATCACCGCGCGTGCGTGCGCGGTGATCGAGTAATCGCCGTCGTCCGGCGGCGGCGAGTCGCCGAAGCCCGGCAGGTCGACCGCCTCGCAGTCGACCTCTCCCTCGAGCAGCTCCATCAGCGCCGACCAGTTCTCCGAGGAGCCACCGAGTCCATGGACGTACAGCGCGGGCGGCAGCCCCCCACGCGCGGGCGGTCTCGACCGCACCGTCAGTGTGATCCCGGGCAGCCCGACCGAGCGCAGCCGCTCCCCCTTCGCGACCCTGACGGTCGACACCTTGGGAAGCACATTGGCGGCCGGCGCTGACGGGAGCTCGGTCGAAGACATGCGGCAATGTTACGAGACGATCACGCACTGGTTCATGTGTTCGCCGTCACAAGTCGACACGTACATGGCAGTTTCCGCACCGGGAACCCGGCCACCCGCACCACCATCACGGAAGCCGTCCGGAGCACGCCCGAATTGCCCGCAGATCCCCCACAGATCGCATAGCGTCCGGAACCGGCGTCTCCTAGGCTCGTACGCAGGGCACCCGTATGTGGACCCCTGCTTCACCCAGGGCCGTTGTGCCCCACGGGGACGTTCTAGGAAGGGAGCCCGCCATGACCGTCGACCCCAGCGACCCCGACACGTTCGTGGACGACGACACCGAACAGGCGGAGGAGTTCGACGTCGAGGCCCCCGTGGCCGACGCGGCCGAGCAGCACACCGACGTCAGGCCCGACCGCGACGACCGGCTGACCGACGCGGACCAGGACCGGGCCAGCGAGGCCGATCTGATCGAACAGGCGCGCGTGGTCTCCACCGACGAGGACGACTACCGGTGACCGCGGGCGGCGCAGAGGGCCGCCGGGCACGAACGCGGGTACCTCCGGGCACGGAAGAGAGTGCCGTTGAGCAGGAGAGAGGCAGTTTCTTGCCCGTTCCGACCGGATTTCAAACATTCTGCACGACTTTCGCCACTGTCCGGTCCGTGAAATTCTGCGCTCGCACCGCGCACAGCAGGGTTACCGAAAAGTACGATGGCGGCGCGGCGCATACCGCATGTGGACGACATTGGGAGGCGGCGTGACAGCCATCGAGCAGACAGAGGCGGCACGCCCGCGGGGCACTCGCCTGCCGCGCCGTGCCCGACGGAACCAGCTTCTGGGCGCCGCCCAGGAGGTTTTCGTCGCGCAGGGTTATCACGCTGCCGCGATGGACGACATCGCCGAGCGCGCCGGCGTCAGCAAGCCGGTGCTCTACCAGCACTTCCCGGGCAAGCTCGACCTGTACCTCGCCCTGCTGGACCAGCACTGCGAGTCCCTGATCCAGGCGGTACGGAACGCGCTCGCGTCGACGACCGACAACAAGCAGCGCGTCCGGGCGACGATGGACGCGTACTTCGCGTACGTCGAGGACGACGGCGGCGCCTTCCGGCTGGTCTTCGAGTCGGACCTGACCAACGAGCCGGCCGTGCGCGAGCGCGTCGACAAGGTCACGATCGAATGCGCCGAGGCGATCCGCGACGTCATCGCCGAGGACACCGGACTCTCCCGCGCGGAGTCGATGCTGCTGGCCTCCGGTCTCGGCGGCCTCGCCCAGGTCGTGGCCCGCTCCTGGCTGCACAGCGACCGCAGCGTGCCGCGCGACGAGGCGGTGCAGCTGTTGACGTCCCTGGCCTGGCGCGGCATCGCGGGCTTCCCGCTGCACGGCACCGACCACCACTGAGGCGTTTGTTCCCGCCCGCTGTTCGCTCCTGGCGTTCTTGGGCGGAGCGTGGACGTCCCCTCACCGGGCTAATGTGTGCTGGGTACGGCGCGGAAGGTCGCGCACTTCACTGACCGTCGGAGGGACAAAGCCGTGGAGGTCAAGATCGGCGTGCAGCACGCGCCCCGCGAGATCGTTCTGGAGAGCGGTCAGAGTGCCGAGGAAGTAGAGCGGGCGGTGTCCGAGGCGCTCGCCGGCAAGTCGCAGCTGCTGAGCCTCGTGGACGAGCACGGCCGCAAGGTCCTGGTCCCGGCCGACCGCCTCGCCTACGTGGAGCTCGGCGAGCCGGCCCCGCGCAAGGTGGGCTTCGGCGCGCTGTAAGAAGGCGCCCGGCAGACAGGCGAGACGGGAGGGGCCCGGTGACCACGGTCGCCGGGCCCCTCCCGTCCGTCCGCGCTTCTCGTCTGTCCGCGCTCCCCGTCCGCCCACGCTTCGCTTACCCAACCGGGATTCCTCCACGGACGGAGCACAAGTCGATCACAGAGGAGGATTGCATTCCGCAGGTCAGGGGTATGACGGGCTACGACCGTTTCGAGCAGGTCGGCCATGTGGGAGGGACCCCAGCATGCTCTTGGAAGCGCTCAGCTCCGCGATCCTCGGCCTGGCCCTGGCGTGGGCCGCCGCCCACCGCCTGCCGCACCGCCTGCCCACCCGTTCCCTGGTCCTGCCGACCGGTGTCGCCGGCTCCCTCTTCGGCGCCTTCATCACCCACACCGCACTGGACTTCGGCAACCTCTTCGTGATCCTCATCGGCTCGGCGGTCGTCTCCGCCGCCTCTCTCTCCCTGCTGGTACGCCCGGCGGGAAGACTCCGCCGCCACTCGGCGACCGCGTGAACTCCGAGAACGACCGGCCGCCGGAGAGCTGAGGCGTTTCTGCCCGTCCGGCGTCGTTTGAGGACGAGGTCCGAAGGGCCGACAGTGGGGCCTGGGGGCGCCAGCCCCCAGACCGAGCGGGGGCGCCCCCTAGGCAGCGAGCCCCAGCGCAGCCATCCGCTTCGTGTGAGCCTCGGTGATCCGCGAGAACATCTTCCCGACCTCCGCGAGATCGAACCCGTCCGCGACCCCACCCACCAGCATCGTCGACAGCGCGTCCCGGTCGGCGACCACCCGCTGCGACTGCGACAGCGCCTCCCCCATCAACCGCCGAGCCCACAACGCGAGGCGCCCGCCCACACGGGGATCCGCGTCGATCGCGGCCCGCACCTTCTCCACCGCGAACGACGCGTGCCCCGTGTCGTCGAGCACGGCCAGCACCAGCCCACGCGTGTCCGAGTCGAGCCGCGCCGCGACCTCCCGGTAGAAGTCGCTGGCGATCGAGTCGCCGACGTACGCCTTGACCAGCCCTTCCAGCCAGTCGGAAGGCGCCGTCTGCTTGTGGAACCCGTCCAGCGCGGCGACGAAGGGCTCCATGGCCTGCGTCGGCTCCGCCCCGATCTCGGTGAGCCGGTCCCGCAGCTTCTCGTAGTGGTGGAACTCGGCCGACGCCATCTTCGCCAGCTCCGCCTTGTCCGCCAGCGTCGGCGCCAGCTTCGCGTCCTCCGCCAGCCGCTCGAACGCCGCCAGCTCTCCGTAGGCCAGCGCGCCGAGCAGGTCCACGACAGCGGCCCGGTACTGCGGGTCGGCGGAGGCCCGCGCCCAGTCCTGGGCGGCGACCCCGGTGTGTTCGGCAGGGGAGTCGGAGGGGTCAGGGACGGCGGAGGTGTTGTCAGGCGTCGTCATGAAGCGCACAATAGCCCGCCCGCCGTGTCACGGAAGTCCCTGGTCAATCACTGTGACGCCGACTACGTGACCAATTCGGCCATCGCATGTGCGCGTTTCCGGGGTATGGTGGTAATGCGCCCGCTGAGTACCTTGACGTATTCGACGGGCCGCACGTTATGAGGATGCCCGGTCGGTGGCCCGATCGGCTCCGACCCGACAGCCCTCCCCGGTCGTACGGCACTCTGCGTACGACGACCGGAGGGACCCCCTCAGCGGTACGAGCGCTAGAGCGTCGGCAGTGGTCCCGTGCCCTACGGCCAAGCCCGTAAGGCAGCCGACGTCCCCGGCACGGTCCGTCAAGACCCCCGCGCTCGCCTCGCACCGCGTACACAGAAGAGGCAGCACCCTGACTACGACTTTCCGAGAGCTCGGAATCCTTCCCGAGACCGCCGAGGCCCTTGAGGCCGTCGGCATCGTCACCCCCTTCCCCATCCAGGAGATGACCCTCCCCGTCGCCCTCTCCGGCACGGACGTCATCGGCCAGGCCAAGACCGGCACCGGCAAGACGCTGGGCTTCGGTCTCCCGCTCCTGGAGCGCGTCACCGTCCCCGCCGACGTGGAGGCCGGGCGGGCCAAGCCCGAGGCCCTCACCGACGCCCCGCAGGCGCTCGTCGTCGTCCCCACACGCGAGCTGTGCACGCAGGTCACCAACGACCTGCTGACCGCGGGCAAGGTGCGCAACGTACGCGTTCTCGCCATCTACGGCGGCCGGGCCTACGAGCCCCAGGTCGAGGCCCTCAAGAAGGGCGTCGACGTCGTCGTCGGCACCCCGGGCCGACTGCTGGACCTCGCGGGCCAGAAGAAGCTCAACCTCAAGCACATCAAGGCGCTCGTCCTCGACGAGGCCGACGAGATGCTCGACCTGGGCTTCCTGCCCGACGTCGAGAAGATCATCAACATGCTGCCGGCCCGGCGCCAGACCATGCTGTTCTCGGCGACCATGCCGGGCGCGGTCATCGGCCTCGCGCGCCGCTACATGTCGCAGCCCACCCACATCCGTGCCACGGCGCCGGACGACGAGGGCGCGACGGTCGCGAACACCGCGCAGTTCGTCTACCGCGCGCACAACATGGACAAGCCCGAGATGGTCGCGCGCATACTGCAGGCCGACGGCCGGGGACTGGCCATGGTCTTCTGCCGTACGAAGCGCACGGCGGCCGATCTCGCCGACCAGCTCCAGCAGCGCGGCTTCGCCGCCGGCGCGGTCCACGGCGACCTCGGCCAGGGCGCCCGCGAGCAGGCGCTGCGTGCCTTCCGCAACGGCAAGGTGGACGTCCTCGTCTGCACCGACGTCGCCGCACGCGGTATCGACGTCGAGGGCGTGACCCACGTCATCAACTACCAGTCCCCCGAAGAGGAGAAGACGTACCTGCACCGCATCGGCCGCACCGGCCGCGCGGGTGCGAAGGGCATCGCGATCACCCTCGTCGACTGGGACGACATCCCGCGCTGGCAGCTGATCAACAAGGCGCTGGACCTGAAGTTCAACGACCCGCCGGAGACGTACTCCACGTCCCCGCACCTCTTCGAGGAACTGAACATCCCCGCGGGCACCAAGGGTGTTCTGCCGCGCTCGGAGCGCACGCGCGCCGGGCTCGGGGCGGAGGAGCTGGAGGACCTCGGCGAGACCGGCGGGCGCGGTGCACGCGGTCGCGGTGGCCGGGGCGGCCGGGACGAGTCCCGCTCGTCCTCGCCGGACCGCGAGCGCTCGGCACGCACGCCGCGTCGCCGCCGCCGGACCCGCGGCGGAGCATCGATGGACGGAACGTCGGCGGCGGCCGCCGGACCCGCGGCGGCGGACGAGACCGTCGAGGCCACCACGGCGGAGGCCGTGACCGCGCCGCGCACCCCGCGCCGCCGTCGCCGCACGCGCGGCGGGGCGACGGAGCCGACCACGGCCGTGACGGCCACGTCCGCGGCGCCCGAGCCCGCGGAGGCCGCAGAGGCGGCCGTCGCCACGGTTGAGGGCACGTCCCTGGACACCTCGTCCCTGAACACCACCGAGGAGGCGTCGGCCAAGCCGCGCCGCCGCCGGACCCGCAAGTCGGCGGAGCCGAAGGCGACTTCGGCGGAGGCGGGGACGACGTCCGAGGCCGAGGCCACCAAGCCTTCGGAGGCTACGAAGGTCACGGAGGCCGTGCAGCCGTCCGAGGCCGCTGCGGCTCCCCGGGTCGCGGAGTCCGAGGAGGCTCCCGCCGCCAAGCCGCGCCGCCGCACTCGCAAGGCGACGGTCCCGGCGGAGACCGCCGTCGACACGGCCGAGGGCACCACCGAGGCCGCCCAGGAGACCCCGGAGGCCGCGGAGGCCAAGCCGCGCCGCCGGACCCGTAAGGCAACGGCTGCCGCCGAGGCCGCCGTCGACACGGCCGAGGCCACCGAGGCCAAGCCCAAGACGCGCCGCACCCGCAAGACCGCGGCGACCGCCGAAGCCGCCGCCCCGGCCGCCGACATCCCGGCCCAGACGGCCCAGACGGCCCAGGAACCGGAGGCCGCCGAGGCCAAGCCCAAGGCACGCCGCACCCGCAAGACCGCGGCGACCGCCGCCGAGGCTGCCGTCGACACGGCCGAGGCCACCGAGGCCAAGCCCAAGACGCGCCGTACGCGCAAGGCCGCGGCCCCCGCCGAAACCGCCGTCGACACGGCCGAGGCCACGGAGGCGAAGCCGCGCCGTACGCGCAAGGCCGCGGCGACCGTCGCGGAGCCGGAAGCCGCGGAGCCGGAAGCCGCCGAGGCCAAGCCGCGCCGCGCCCGTAAGACGACCGCTGCCGCCGAGGCCGCCGTCGACACGGCCGAGGCCACCGAGGCCAAGCCCAAGGCACGCCGCACCCGCAAGACCGCGGCCCCCGCCGAAGCCGCCGCCCCGGCCGCCGACATCCCGGCCCAGGCGACGAAGGAGCCGGTGGCCACGGAGGAGCCCGCGCCTCGCCGCCGTACCCGCAAGGCCGCGGCGACCGCTGCGAGCGTGGCGGCTGCCGACGGTACGGCCGAGGTGAAGCCCAAGGTGCGCCGTACCCGCAAGACCGCGGCTGCCGCGGCGGCCACGGAGCCCGTGGAGAGCTGATCTCCCGTCCGACGGCCCGGTCCCGCCCAGCGCGGGGCCGGGCCGTCGGCGTTCCCGGGGCCTGCGGCTGGGGGTCTGGCGGTGCAGCGGCTACCCTCCCCCCGTGACCACCGAACCCGTCTTCACGCCGCCCCCGAACGCCCGCGCCTACCCCCTCCACACCTCCCGCGGCACGTTCGCCGTCGTCGACTCCCCCGCCGCCCCCGGGGTCGAGCAGCGAGGTGTCGCCCTGCTGCTCCCCGGGTTCACCGGCAGCAAGGAGGACTTCACGCTGATGCACGAGCCGCTGGCGGCGCGCGGCTACCGTACGGTCGCCGTGGACGGGCGGGGGCAGCACGAGTCGGACGGGCCGGAGCACGACGAATCGGCGTACGCGCGGGGCGAGTTGGCCAGGGACGTACTCACCCAGGCGGCAGCCCTCGGCAACCTCGACGGGCCCCTCCACCTCTTCGGTCACTCCCTGGGCGGCCAGATCGCCCGGGCCGCCGTTCTGCTCGACCACGCGCCGTTCCGCTCGCTCACCCTCATGGCGTCGGGCCCCGCGCAGATCTCCGACTCCCAGCAGCAGCGCGTGAAGCTCCTGCGGGACGCGCTCGCGGTGATGACCATGGCCGAGACGTGGGAGGCGATCCGCGCGATGGGGCCGCCCGAGGAGGTCGGCGGTCCGGCCCGCGGGATCGGCGGCGAGGACCTGCTGCGCCGCCGCTGGCTGGGCACGAAGCCCGCTCAACTCCTCGCCACAGGGCGCCAGTTGTGCACGGAGCCGGACCGCGTCGACGAACTCGCGGCCCTGCCGCTCCCCTTCCACGTCCTGTCGGGCGCCAGCGACGACACCTGGCCGGTCCCGGTCCTCGACGACATGGCCGCCCGGCTGAACGCCCGCCGCACGGTCATTCCCGGCGCCGAGCACTCCCCCAACGCCGACCAGCCACTGCGCACGGCCGAGGCCGTCGCCGACTTCTGGGACACCGTCGACAGCGCGGCCTCCCGCCCGGCGGAGGCCTAGTACTGCGTCTGCAGATGCTCCCAGAACCCGTCCCGCAGCGCCCGCCGCAGGTCCGCCTGCCCGCGCAGGGAGTACTGCAGCAGTCCCTCCGCCTCCACCAGCAGGTCCTGGTCGACTGACCCGGGCAGATACGGATGCCCGGGCAGCAGCTCCACGAGCGACTCCCGCCCGCGCGCCGCGAGCCACTTCGCCGCGATCTGCGCGCCGACGAACCGGACGTCCTCCCGGGTCGGCCGGGACCCCGCCGCCTCGTATGCGGCGGCCGTGCGCCGGGAGACGTACGGCTTGAAGAAGTCGAGGTCGAGGGTGCGCTGGCTGTCGACCTCCCAGAGCAGCGGTTCGGCCTGGTTGCGGCCTTCCGGTGCCTCGATGCCCCACAGGTGCACCCGCGCCCCGTACCCCTGCGCCGCCTCGACCGCCGAGACCAGGTCCTCGTCGCCGCCGAGCAGCGCCGCGTCGCTGATGGCGCGGTGTCTGGCCAGCGACTCCAGATCGGTCCGGATCAGTGAGTCGACGCCCTTTTGCTGGTTGTTGGCGTTGAGGTTCCCCAGCCGCACCTTCACGTCGGGAAGCTCGGCTATCGACTGCTGTTCCGCCGTGTGGATGCGGCGCCGCGCGCCGTCGTACCAGTAGACGCGCAGCAGCCGGCTGTCCGCGAAGATCGTGCGGGCCCGGTCGATGAGTGCCTCGATCAGCCCCTCGGCGTCCAGATCGAAGGCCCGGCGGTCCTCCGTCCCGGCGACCAGCCGCCCCGCGGCCGCGTAGAGATAGCCCGCGTCGACGAAGATCGCATGGGTGGAGGGCGTCTTCGCCACCTCGGCGAGCATGCGTTGCAGCAGCTCGTTGGTGCGGTCGATGCGGGCGGCGAGTGCCGCGAGGTCGTCGTTCATCGTCTCTATTGTCCCGGCGGTCACGCTGCGAACACAACCGGTCCCGGTCAGTCTCCTCTTGATCCCTCAGCGACCGCTTACCAGTGAGTAGTTAGTCGTTCGAAAAATTTCTTTAGCGTAGGGAATGTTTGTAACACGAAGCTCGTTGCATACGTGTGTAACCCAGTAGTTCTCCTCAGGAGGATGACCAGACGAAGGGAGAAGCCATGCGCTTCGAAATCATGCGACTCGACGAGTTCGACGGGACCCCCGTGGACAGCACCGTCGTGGACGCCGCCTCCGTCAACCGGATCGTTCAGCAGGCCGCCGCGATCGGGCAGCGGCTGTGGATCCGACCGGCCGAGACCACGGCCTCATAACAGACGCGGATCACCGCAGAAGCTTCGAAGCCCCCGTACGGCACCCATGCCGTACGGGGGCTTCGCGCATACGTCGGGCTCAGCCGCCCCGGATCACCTGCGTGACGCCGTTGATGATCTGCTGCACCGCGATCGCCGACAGCATCATGCCCGCGAGCCGCGTCACCAGGACCACGCCGCCGTCCTTGATGACTCGGATGATCAGCAGCGAGTACCGCATCACGAGCCACAGCACGACATGGATGGCGAGGATCGCCGTCCACACCGACACCTGCATGCCGATGCCGTCCGCCTTCTGCACGGCGAGGATGACCGACACGATCGCACCCGGCCCGGCCAGCAGCGGCATGCCCAGCGGGACGAGGGCGACGTTGACGTCCTTGGTCTGCTTGGGCTCGTCCGTCTTGCCGGTGAGCAGGTCGAGCGCGATCAGCAGGAGCAGCAGCCCGCCCGCGATCATCAGCGCGGGGACGGAGACATGCAGGTAGTTGAGGATCTGGTGGCCGAGGAGCCCGAAGACCGTGATCACCCCGCCCGCCACACAGACGGCCTGGAAGGCCATCCGCTTCTGCACCTTGGCCGGTCGGCCGGCGGTGAGCGCGAGGAAGATCGGGGTGATCCCGGGGGGATCCATGATGACGAAGAGGGTCAGGAAGAGGGAGCCGAAGACGGCGAGGTCGAACATGGGTGAGAGAGCCTTGTGCAGGGGGCCACCGCTGTGGGCAGTCGTTCCGCATGGCGGAACGGGTGGCCACAGCCTGCAGCGCCGGGTGAGAGGAAAGGGACCTGTGGGTGAGAGACCTCAGACTCCGCCGGCCCCCGGGACGGGAAACGCTCCGGTCGCCCGTCGCGTGATCTCGCCGTACACCTCGGGGTCCGTCGTGTACTCGCCGAGCACGCACGTCTTGCGGCTGCCGTGGTAGTCGCTGGACCCGGTCGCGAGCAGCCCGAGTTCCTTGGCGAGCCCGCGCAGCCGCGCACGTACGTCGGGGTCGTGGTCCATGTGGTCGACCTCGACGCCGTCGAGCCCGGCCGCGGCCATCTCCGCGATCGCGGACTCCGGCACCGTACGGCCCCGCTTGCTCGCGGCGGGATGCGCGAACACCGTCACCCCGCCCGCCGCCTTGACCAGCCGGATCGCCTCGAACGGATCGGTCTCGTGCTTCTCCACGAAAGCCCGCCCGCCGTCGGCCAGCCAGTCCTCGGTGAAGGCGTCCCCCACGGTCGGTACAACACCGAGCTCGACCAGCGCGGAGGCGACATGCGGCCGGCCGACCGAACCATCACCGGCGATCCGCAGCACCTGCTCCCAGGTGACGGGCACGCCCAGCTCGTTCAGCTTGGCGACCATGCCCTGGGCCCGGGGCACCCGATCGTCCCGCACCAGCTCCCGCTCGGCGAGCAGCGCCGGCTCCTCGGGGTCGAAGAGATAGGCCAGCATGTGCATGCTGATCCCGTCGATACGACAGGACAGCTCGGCACCGGTGACCAGGGTGAGCCCCTGAGGCAACGAGGCGATCGCCTCGGCGTACCCACGGGTGGTGTCGTGATCGGTGAGCGCCACGACGTCCAGCCCGGCCGCGGCAGCATGACGCACCAGCTCGGCCGGCGTGTCCGTACCGTCGGAAGCGGTGGAGTGGGTGTGCAGATCGATACGCACGACACGGACTCCAGTCAGGGGACGGCAAGCAGGGGACGCTCAAGGATAACCGCATTTTCAACGACCCCTGTCACACCCGCACAGCCATACGCCCCTTACACACACGCCCCCAGGGGCGCGGGGAACTGCGCGAGCAACCCACAACCACCCGCAGCCGCCCCCGAACCGAACCCCCCACCCCCGTAGGCGCTACGGCCCGAGCAAGCGCGGCGACAACGCTCCGCAGGGCACCAACTCCACCTCGGCCCCCGCATCCCGCAGATCCGTCAGCACCAGCTCGTCGTACATCAGCAACCCCGACTGCTCGGGCCACACGACCGCCCACAGCCACACCCCGAGCGCCTCTCCCGCGAACACGGCACGGTCGTCGGGCGTACCCGACACATGCCACAGCGGCGTCGGCCGCCCGGCGGCGAGAACCTTGGCCTGGGGTGGCTTCTCGACGTTCATGTACGACCCCGGATCCGGGCCGTCGATGCCGGCGTAGCGCGCACCGAGCCCGACGCCGAGCTCCTCGGCGACGAGGATCATCTCGCCCATACCGCCGAGCGGGCCAGGTCCGGAGCAGGCCACAGCCGTCGCACGGCCTCCGCTGCGGTCGTCGCCCGCACTCGCGACACCCGTGAACAGCCAGCCGATCGGCAGCGGCCACGGCATCCACACCGGCACCTGTGTGCGATGCACGACCACACCGAGGGCCTCGACGCTGGGCGGGATCACGGGCTGCACCGGATGCACGGTGCCGTGCACATCGCACTGCCAGGCGTCGGCGAAAAGTCCGGGAGCCCTGACCCGGCCACCACACTTCGGGCAACTGGGTTCGCCCCTCATAGGCCCCCACGGTCCTACCCCTTGTGCGTCACGTCAAGGACGATCACCCGTCCGGACGGAACCGGTCCACCTGGCCGATATAGATGTAGCTTGCATTAATTAGCCTAGCTAACATACTATGCGTAGCCGCCAGCTACCTCGGTGCGGATTGGAGAAACGTCATGGACCCCTTCGACGCGGGAGCGGGCAGCATCCTGCGGCAGCCGAAGGCCGTGTGGGCGACGGCCGGCGCGTCCGTCGTCGCCTTCATGGGCATCGGACTCGTCGACCCGATCCTGCCGTCCATCGCCGGCGGCCTGCACGCCACGGCCGGCCAGGTCTCCCTGCTCTTCACCTCGTACTTCCTCATCACCGCCGTGGCGATGCTGGTCACCGGCTTCGTCTCCAGCCGGATCGGCGGCCGCAGGACCCTGCTGCTCGGCCTCGCGTTCGTGGTCGTCTTCGCCGGGCTCGCGGGCACGTCCGGTTCGGTCGGCGAACTGGTCGGCTTCCGGGCGGGCTGGGGGCTCGGCAACGCGCTCTTCGTCTCCACGGCCCTCGCGGTCATCGTCGGCGCGGCAGCGGGAGGCAGCGCCGCGGCGATCCTGCTGTACGAGTCCGCCCTCGGCCTCGGCATGGCCTGCGGGCCGCTGCTGGGCGCGCTGCTCGGGGACGCCAGCTGGCGCTACCCGTTCTTCGGTACGGCCTTTCTGATGGCGGTCGGCTTCCTGTGCATCGCGGTGTTCCTGAAGGAACAGCCGAAGCCGGCCCGCAAGACCTCGCTGCTGGACCCGCTCAGGGCCCTCGGCCACGGCGGCCTCGCGTCCGCGGCGGCCTCGGCGTTCTTCTACAACTACACGTTCTTCACCGTGCTGGCCTTCACCCCGTTCGTGCTGAACATGAGCCCGTACCGGTCGGGTGCGGTGTTCTTCGCCTGGGGTGTCCTGCTCGCCGTGTTCTCGGTGATCGTGGCGCCGCGCCTGCAGAAGCGGTTCGGTTCGCTGAAGGTGCTGGGCGGCTCGCTGCTGCTACTCGCCGTGGACGTGCTGGTCCTCGGCTACGGCGACCACACCACCGCCGTCGTCTGCACGATCCTGTCCGGCGCGTTCATCGGCGTGAACAACACCGTCTACACGGAGCTGGCCCTCGGCGTCTCGGACGCGCCGCGCCCGGTGGCGAGCGCGGGCTACAACTTCGTGCGCTGGTTCGCGGCGGCGGCCGCGCCCTACTTCGCGCCGAGGATCGAGGAGTGGACCGGCAGCCTCCGCGTCCCGTTCGTGGTGGCGGCCGTCACGGCTGTCGCGGGCGCGCTCGTGGCCGTCGTACGACGCGGGGCGCTCACCCACGAGGCGGAGGAGCTGGAGACGCGGCACGCGACCGAGGACAGCGTCACCGTGTTCGCCAACTGACGGTTTTCAGCCACCGGTTGGTGAGGTTCCTCACTCCAGCGGGACGGACTTACGGGCGGGATCCCGGAGGTCCGTCCCGCTCGTCAGCCAGCGCTCCTGGAGGGCCTGGGCGCCGTGCACACGCTTCCAGGCGGCCTCGTTCGGCGTCATGGGGAGCAGCGGCAGGAAGTGCACGGGGTCGGCCGGTTCGTCGAGTTCCAGGTCCTCGACCAGGCCGCCCGGCTCGGCGACCAGGACGGATGTGAACGGGGCGCCGGGCCACAGCGGCTCACCGACGTCCAGGGAGGCGCCGGGGGCGATGATCACACCTTCCACCTGCGGAGACGCGGCGAGCACGGCGAGCGGGCGGAGCGCCTTGTCGGTGTCGGCGAGCCCGGCCCGTACGGAGAGGATCAGCTCGGCGCGGGGCCCCTTGACCGGGTCGGCGACCATCGCGGTGGGGTCGCTCATGGGCTGCGCGGACATGCCGAGCGTGGCGTAGCGGACGAGGTCGCCCTCCTGGAAACGGAGCACCTCGATGCGGTCCGTACCGAGGAAGGTGACCGCCGCGCGCGCGTCCGGTTCGCCCAGCGCGGTGCGCAACCGGGCCTCGACCAGAGGAAGAACATCAGCCATGCGGCGAGCATAGAACTCGTCAGTACCCGGCAAAGCAGCGCCTTGACACTTCAGTCGGCTGATACTCTTGCCCGGTGTTCGGGGCAGCACGCAGAAGCGTCGCGATCGAGTCCCGACGCCTGATGGACTCCCCTACGGGGAACCCCTGACGGGGTATGGAACGTCCCTTACGAGGGACCGGCCGGAGGAGGTGGGGCTGTCATGGATCGAAGTCGACCGTGCAGTACCACTCGCTCTTCCCGCCGCTGATGTAGCTGATCCGGCTGTTCCGCTCCGGCTGACCGCCGTCCTTTCACGCTTGCGTCCTCACACGGAAGAGCACTTCGTTTCGCTTTGCCTGATCGGCCCGATCTGAATCAGCAACGAAGCCCATCACCGCAACGGTGCGGTGCTCCCCGCTTTGTGGACGTGCCAAACATCCTGAGGCCAGGACGTCCCCATTCCGGGTAGTTCCAACCGTGCTGCGGTTCTTCACGCTTCGTTGCCCGTTGCGAAGGAGCCTGCTCATGTCGATGATCCGCGACCTGCGTGCCGTGGTCCGCCCCTCCCGCGTCTCGCTGCGCAAGGACAGCGGCGTGTACGACACCACCCGCGACCCCGCGACCCCCTCCGCCGTCGTCGACTGCGCCGTCTACCGCGACGGCCGCCGACTGGAGACCGACCAGCCGCTGACCCCGCACCAGGCGATGCGTCAGGTGCGACGCGACGGGGGCTTCGTGTGGATCGGCCTGCACGAGCCGACCGAGGCCGAATTCGCCGGTATCGCCAGCGAGTTCGGACTGCACCCGCTGGCCGTCGAGGACGCCGTGCAGGCGCACCAGCGCCCGAAGCTGGAGCGCTACGACGACTCCCTCTTCACCGTCTTCAAGACCATCCACTACGTCGAGCACGACGAACTCACCGCCAACAGCGAGGTCGTCGAGACCGGCGAGGTCATGTGCTTCACCGGCCGGGACTTCTTCATCACCGTCCGGCACGGCGGGCAGGGCTCGCTGCGGGCGCTGCGGCACCGGCTCCAGGACGACCCCGAGCTGCTCGCCAAGGGCCCGTCGGCCGTGCTGCACGCGATCGCCGACCATGTCGTCGACGGGTACATCGCCGTCGCCGACGCGGTGCAGGACGACATCGACGAGGTGGAGACCGAGGTCTTCTCGCCGGGCCGCAAGGGGACGCCGCGCGGCACGGACGCGGGCCGGATCTACCAACTCAAGCGCGAGGTGCTGGAGTTCAAGCGCGCGGTCTCGCCCCTGCTGCGTCCGATGCAGCTGCTGAGCGAGCGGCCGATGCGGCTGATCGACCCGGACATCCAGAAGTACTTCCGGGATGTCGCCGACCACGTCGCACGCGTGCACGAGCAGGTCATCGGCTTCGACGAGCTCCTCAACTCGATCCTCCAGGCCAACCTCGCGCAGGCGTCCGTCGCCCAGAACGAGGACATGCGGAAGATCACGTCGTGGGCCGCGATCATCGCCGTACCGACGATGGTGTGCGGTGTGTACGGCATGAACTTCGACTACATGCCGGAGACGCACTGGAAGTACGGCTACCCGGTGATCATGAGCATCACCGTGGCGATCTGCCTCGGCATCCACCGCACGCTGAAGCGGAACGGCTGGCTCTGAGCGGGCCGGATCCGGCTGGATAGGCTGGGGGCCATGACAAGCGAGCTGCTCGACCAGGCCCTCGTCGAGGAGGCCACCAAGAAGTCCGGCCTCATCTGGGTCAAGGGCCCCGGTGTCCCGGCCCGGGCGCTGTGGCACGCGTGGCACGAGGGTGCGGCGTGCGTCGTCGGCGACGGTCCGGGCGAGCAGCCGCTGCCGGGGCTGGCCGACGGGGGCGAGGCCGAGGTGACGGTCCGCAGCAAGGACAAGGGGGGCCGGCTGGTCTCCTGGACCGCGAGGGTCGTCGAGCTCGGGGCGGGCTCCGAGGCGTGGGAGGCGACGGTCGCCGAGCTGAAGGGCAAGCGGCTCAACGCCCCCGACGGCGAGGCGATGCCGGAGCGCTGGGCGCGTGAGTGCCGGGTGCTGCGGCTGGAGCCGACGGGTGCGACGGGGGCGTTGCCGGACGGGTCGCTGGCGGAGGCGCCGCTGCCGTCGCCGGCGACTACGCGTCAGCCGATCCCTGCGGGGTTGCCGCGGCTGCTGCTCAAGAGAAAGCGGCGTTGAGCGGTCCGCGATAGGCCGTCTTTCGCCTACTGCGCCGTTGTGGCCGGTCGCGCCCACGTGGCAGAGCCGCATATGTCACAGCCCCGCGCCCCTTCGGGGGCGCTGCTACGACGTCGGCAGCTGCTTGCCGTAGTCCACCGTGTCGTCCTTCTTCGGCTTCTCCAGGGCGAAGTCCTTGCCCCAGTCGGAGAAGGTCAGGGTGCCCCCACCGCCCGCCCGGGTCAGCAGCAGGGGGTACGGCTCGCCCTCCAGGGAGACGTCGAGGGTGCCGCCGGAGCCCTTGTCTCCGGTGATGCGGATGGTGCGGACGCCCGCCTGCTCGTGGTGGCCGTCGGTCGCCACCTTGCCGTGCAGCGTCAGAAGGCCGTCGAGGAGGACGTCCTTGTCCGTGAAGCCGCTGAACTTCTTGTACGCCGGGTCGCCCTGCGGCACCGTCACGTACTTGCCGTTCAGCTTGTCCACGGCCCCGGCGTCCGCCTTGCCGTCGTTGCCCGCGTCGCTCCAGAAACCGGAGTCGGCCTTCAGGTACAGCTGCTCGCCGATCCGCAGCAGCTGGAAGGTGGCCCCCTGCGCGGTGACCGACCCAGTGGCACCGTCGGCCTTCAGCCGCATGTCGAGCCTGTAGGTGCGCCCGCCGGCAGCCACGTTCCCGGACAGGTGCACCGCTTCGGCCGAGTCCGCCGCCGTACGGGTCTTGCGCTGGATCTCGGCGACCGGCAGCTTGCCGACCCCGTTCGTGCCCTCGTCCGGGTCCTCACTGCATCCCGTCAGCCCCGTTCCCGACACAACCAGGGCGCAGACGGCCGTCACCAGCGCGGCCCGGCGAGTACGACCCTGAGGAATCGCAGTCACAGGTGGGGCTGCCTTTCTGTTGTGGGACCCGAGCGGCGTACCGCAGCGTACCGGGGAGTCGGGGCCACGGCGGAGCCGGTCCGTCCGGACCGCTCACCAGGGCGTATCGGATCCGGACGGGCTAGCCTGAAGCTCACCCGAGCGGGCAATTCGGAAATGCGGCACGGCAGCGCAGCCGCGACAGCAACACTGCACACCCCGCACGCAAAGGAGCATCAGCCATGGCAGCCGGCGCTCCCCGGATCTTCGTCTCGCACCTCGCCGGCGTCGCCGCGTTCGACCCGAACGGCGACCAGGTGGGCCGGGTCCGCGATCTGGTCGTCATGCTGCGCGTCGGCAGGCGGCCCCCACGGCTGCTCGGCCTGGTCGTCGAACTCTCCACCCGGCGCCGCATCTTCCTGCCCATGACCCGCGTCACCAGCATCGAGTCCGGCCAGGTCATCACCACCGGCGTGCTCAACGTCCGCCGCTTCGAGCAGCGCCCCACCGAGCGCCTCGTCTTCGGGGAGCTCCTCGACCGGCGCGTCACCCTCGTGGAGACCGGCGAGGAGGTCACCGTCCTCGATCTGTCGGTCGGGCAGCTCCCGGCCCGCCGGGACTGGGAGATCGACAAGATCTTCGTACGGAAGGGCGGCCGCAGCGGCGCCTTCCGGCGGGCCAGGGGAGAGTCGCTGACCGTCGAGTGGTCCGCCGTCACCGGCTTCTCCGCGGAGGAGAAGGGGCAGGGCGCCGAGAGCCTCCTGGCCACCTTCGAGCAGCTGCGCCCCGCCGACCTCGCCAACGTCCTGCACCACCTCTCCCCCAAGCGCCGCGCCGAGGTCGCCGCCGCCCTCGACGACGACCGCCTCGCCGACGTACTGGAAGAGCTCCCGGAGGACGACCAGATCGAGATCCTCGGCAAGCTGAAGGAGGAGCGCGCCGCCGACGTCCTGGAGGCCATGGACCCGGACGACGCGGCCGACCTGCTCGGTGAGCTCCCGGAGGACGACCAGGAGCGGCTGCTGAGCCTGATGCAGCCCGCCGACGCGGCCGACATGCGGCGCCTGATGGCGTACGAGGAGCACACGGCCGGCGGTCTGATGACGACCGAGCCGATCATCCTGCGCCCCGACGCCACGGTCGCCGACGCCCTCGCCCGCGTCCGCAACCCCGACCTCTCCCCCGCCCTGGCCGCCCAGGTCTACGTCTGCCGCCCGCCCGACGAGACGCCGACCGGCAAGTACCTCGGCACGGTCCACTTCCAGCGCCTGCTGCGCGACCCGCCGTACACCCTGGTCAGCTCGATGGTCGACGAGGCCCTGGAAGCCCTGGAGCCGGACGCCGCGCTACCGGTCGTCGCCGGGTTCTTCGCGACGTACGACATGGTCGCGGCGCCCGTCGTCGACGAGTCCGGGTCACTGCTGGGCGCGGTGACCGTGGACGACGTACTGGACCACATGCTGCCCGAGGACTGGCGGGAGACGGAGTTCCACCTGGACGAGGACACGGGCGAGGGGGTGGCGGTCCATGGCTCCTGAGCGGGAAGGCACGCGCGAGCGCGTGGCATCGGGCGCCACCGCGACCACCCGTGCGCCCCGCGCACGCCTCGACCAACCCCGGCCGCCACGGCGCCGCATCCTGCCCGAGTGGGACCCGGAGGCCTTCGGACGGCTGTCGGAGCGGATCGCCCGCTTCATCGGCACCGGGCGGTTCCTCGTCTGGATGACGGTCGTGATCGTCGTGTGGGTGCTGTGGAACATCGCCGCACCGAGCGACCTGCGCTGGGACGAGTACCCGTTCATCTTCCTCACCCTGGTCCTGTCCCTGCAGGCCTCCTACGCCGCCCCGCTGATCCTGCTGGCGCAGAACCGGCAGGACGACCGCGACCGGGTCAACCTCGAACAGGACCGCAAGCAGAACGAGCGGTCGATCGCCGACACCGAGTACCTGACCCGGGAGATCGCGGCGCTGCGCATCGGCCTGGGCGAGGTGGCCACCCGCGACTGGATGCGCTCGGAGCTCCAGGACCTGACGAAAGAGCTGGAGGAGCGGCACAACGGTCACCGCGAGCCCGGGGTATTCCCGGCAGATCGGTCGCCGGGACGTGACGTAGACGACCGCTGACGGGCTTACCCGGGCATGGCTGCCGCGCCGTACCATCGTCCTTATGGCTACGGAAGACGCGGTGCGTGAAGCACTGGCGACGGTGAACGACCCCGAGATCAACCGCCCCATCACCGAACTGGGGATGGTCAAGTCGGTGGAGATCGGTGCGGACGGTGCGGTCGCGGTCACCGTGTACCTGACGGTCTCCGGCTGCCCGATGCGCGAGACGATCACGCAGCGCGTGACGGACGCTGTGTCCCGGGTCGAGGGCGTCACGCGTGTCGACGTCACGCTCGACGTGATGAGCGACGAGCAGCGCAAGGAGCTGGCGAACGCCCTGCGCGGCGGCACCGCCGAGCGCGAGGTCCCCTTCGCCAAGCCCGGCTCGCTCACCCGCGTGTACGCGGTCGCGTCCGGCAAGGGCGGCGTCGGCAAGTCCTCGGTGACGGTCAACCTGGCCGCGGCGATGGCGGCCGACGGCCTGAAGGTGGGCGTCGTCGACGCCGACATCTACGGCCACAGCGTGCCGCGCATGCTGGGCGCCGACGGGCGTCCGACCCAGGTCGAGAACATGATCATGCCGCCTTCCGCCAATGGCGTGAAGGTCATCTCCATCGGCATGTTCACGCCGGGCAACGCCCCCGTGGTCTGGCGCGGCCCCATGCTGCACCGCGCACTCCAGCAGTTCCTCGCGGACGTGTACTGGGGCGACCTGGACGTCCTGCTCCTGGACCTGCCGCCCGGTACCGGCGACATCGCGATCTCCGTGGCCCAGCTGGTCCCGAACGCCGAGATCCTGGTCGTGACGACCCCGCAGCAGGCGGCGGCCGAGGTCGCCGAGCGCGCGGGCTCCATCGCCGTCCAGACCCACCAGAAGATCGTCGGCGTGGTCGAGAACATGTCCGGCCTGCCCTGCCCGCACTGCGACGAGATGGTCGACGTGTTCGGCACGGGCGGCGGCCAGGTGGTCGCCGACGGCCTCACCCGCACGACCGGTGCGACGGTCCCGGTCCTCGGCAACATCCCCATCGACGTCCGCCTCCGCGAGGGCGGCGACGAGGGCAAGCCCGTGGTCCTGACCGACCCGGACTCCCCGGCCGGCTCCGCACTGCGCGCGATCGCGGGCAAGCTGGGCGGACGACAGAGGGGCCTGTCCGGCCTGTCCCTGGGCATCACGCCGCGCAACAAGTTTTAAGAGGCTCCGCAGAGCCCTACGGCGAAAGGGGCGCCGCACAACCCGCGGCGCCCCTTTGTCATGCGTACGCGTTTGTCATGCGTACTCGGAAATGTCCTTGATCTTGGCGAAGGCCAACCCGTACGCACTCATACCGCGTCCGTACGCCCCCACATGCACCCTCTCCTGGGTCGAGCCGGCCAGCACCCACCCGAACTCGGACTCCCGGTAGTGGAACGGCGTCGGCACCCCGTCCACCGGCAGGGACAGCGTCGACCAGTCCGGACCGTCCAGATCGTCGGCCAGCGCCCACGCCGTCTCCGTCTGCTGCTCCAGCCAGTCGTCGCGCAGCGAGTGATCCATCTGCCCCGGCCAGGTGAAGGACAGCAACCCCACCCCGGCTAGCCACGCCGCCGAGGACACCGACGTGGCCTCCAGCAGCCCGGTACCGTCGGCGCTCCGCCGGGACGGGTTCGCCGCGACGGTCACGACCACCGCGAACTTCTCCCGGTCCTCCGTCGCCTCGTTCCGTACGGAGGGCTCGTCACCGTGCCCGGTCGAACCGTGTTCGACGGACCCGTCGGCCGCCATGCCGACCTGCATCAGCCAGCGCGGCCCCGTGAAGGCCTCGTCGAGGCCGTACCACGGGAAAGGCGCCAGCAGGTAGCCGTCGACCGTGCGCCGGGCGGAGGGGAATTGCTGTCCGCTCTCCACGGCCGGTTCCTGCGCGACTGCCCGACTCGATGTCTGACTCGTCGTCTCCATGTGCCCGGACGCCTCCTCGTTCTCGCCGGACCAGCCCGGCCCGCCCCCCTTCGGGCGTACTCGTCCGGTCCGCACAACAACTCGGCAGCATAGCCACACCGATCCGAGCAGTATGGAAAGCGCCCGGCGCGCGAGGCGCACAGGGGGCGTGTTTCAGGCCGTGCGCGACCCGCGCGGAGTATGAGAAGCGTCACGTGCGGGCGGCGGCCCGCCCGTGTGTTCGTACGGCTCAGCCCGTACGGCTCAGGTGGCGTCCGCGTCGTAGGGCGGGCGCTCCTCGCGGGGGTTCTCGGGCTTCTTCGTCATGTCGATGGCGCCGCCGGGGGAACCCGCGGACGACGACGAAGAGGAGGACGAGGACGACGATTCCGCGTCACGGCCGTGGACGGCGTCGGCGACCTCGGCCATCTCCTTCTTCAGGTCGAAGCCGTTACGGATCTCCTTGATCCCCAGCTCGTCGTTGTCCAGCTGCTTGCGGATGAACGTCTTGGGGTTGAGGTCCTCGAACTCGAAGTCCTTGAACTCCGGGCCGAGCTCCGACCGGATGTCCGCCTTGGCGCTCTCCGAGAACTCGCGGATCTTGCGAATCGTCCGCGTGACGTCCTGAATCATCTTCGGGAGCTTGTCCGGACCGAAAACGAGCACGGCGAGGACGACGAGCGTCACCAGCTCGAGCGGTCCTATGTCATTGAACACCTGAAGCTCCTTGCGATGTCCTCGGTCCTCGGCCCTCAGTGGTCGATTGCGGGTCTTCCGTGGTCCGGGCCGGATCCACGGTACCCGGCGATCCGCTACGACCGGTACTGTCCCGAGGCCTCCGAATGCGGTGGGCGTGCGGTTTTCCGCGTTGTTTGCCTTGTCAGGGCATAAGCGGGGCGGCCGGGCGACGTTAGGTGTGATGTTTCTGTGAGTCTCAGGACCCGCTCGACGAGCCGAGCGTCAGCGAGATCCTGACCTCCTTGCCGCCGCGCTCCAGGGTCAGTTCCAGCCGGTCGCCGGGGCGGTGGGCGCGGGTCTTCACGATGAGTTCCTCGCCGGAGTGGACGCGCTGGCCGTCGACCTCGGTGATGACGTCACCCGGCTTGATGCCGGCCTTGTCGCCGGGGCCGCCACCGGTGACCGCCGAGCCGCCGTCGCTGCCCTTGGTGCCGACGCGGGCTCCGTCGCCGGTGTAGTCCATGTCGAGGGTGACGCCGATGACCGGGTGGGTCGCCCGGCCCGTGTTGATCAGCTCCTCGGCGACGCGCTTGGCCTGGTTGACCGGTATGGCGAAGCCGAGGCCGATGGAGCCTGCCTGGCCGCCGTCGAGTTCGGAACCGCTGCCTGCGGAACGGATGGCGGAGTTGATGCCCACCACCCGGGCCCGGGCGTCGAGAAGGGGACCGCCGGAGTTGCCGGGGTTGATGGGCGCGTCGGTCTGCAACGCGTCCACATACGACACATCACTCGCGTCGCCGCTCTCGCCGCCGGCCGTGATGGGCCGCTCCTTGGCGCTGATGATGCCGGAGGTGACGGTGCCCGCCAGGTCGAACGGGGCACCGATGGCGACGACCGGGTCGCCGACCTGGACGTTGTCGGAGTTGCCGAGCGGCAGGGGTTCGAGGCCGCTGACGCCGGTGACCCTGACGACGGCGAGGTCGTAGCCGCTGTCACGGCCGACGACGGTGGCCTCGGCGGTGTCCCCGCTGTGGAAGGTCACCGATATCTCGCCTTCGTCGCCCGCGGGTTCGACCACGTGGTTGTTGGTGAGGATGTGACCACGGTCGTCGAGCACGAACCCGGTCCCGGTGCCCTGCTCGTCGCTGCCGCTCACATGCAGGGTCACGACGCTCGGCAGGGCCCGCGCGGCGATCCCCGCGACACTGTCCGGCGCCCGCCCGGTGGGCTCGGCCGCGGCCTGCGGCAGCTCCACGTCCCCCACTCCACCGTTGCGCTCGAAGTACGCCCCCACGATCCCGCCGACGCCGCCGGACACGAGCGCGAGCAGCAGGACACCGACGAGGACGGCCTTCCTCCCCCGCTTGCGCCGCTGTTCGTCGGTGACGACCGCGGTGCCGGTCTGCTGGAGAGGGCCGGCGGGGTGGACCTCCCGGGACCAGGGGTCGTAGTTCTGCCAGGGGTTGCCGGGGGGTGGAGCGTCGGCGTAGGCGGGGGCGGGCGCGGCCTGGAG
>NZ_LGUR01000105.1 GCF_001270495.1 Streptomyces viridochromogenes | reverse complement strand
ACAGTCGTGTGCACGTCGGTTGCGGGGCCCTCGGACAGTCCGGTGACGAAACCGACGATGTCACCCAACGTCCGGAGTTCGGCGAGTTGTTCGGGGCCGACGGGGGTGGGGCTGGGGAAGCGTTCTTGGAGGACGCCCATGATTTCGACGCGTTTGATGGAGTCGATGCCGAGGTCGGCCTCGACGTCCATGCCGAGGTCGAGCATCTCCGCGGGGTAGCCGGTCTTCGCCGAGACGACGTCGAGGAGAGCGCCACGCACATCGTCGGCCGTGGCGGCCGCAGACACCGAGGTGCTCGTTTCGGCGAGGGTCGTGGTCGCGGTCGTCGCGCCCGATCCGCCCAGCTCCAGTACGAAGCCGACGATCTCGTTGAGCGTGCGCAGTTCGGCGAGTTGTTCGGGGCCGACGGGGGTGGGGCTGGGGAAGCGTTCTTGGAGGACGCCCATGATT
>NZ_LGUR01000104.1 GCF_001270495.1 Streptomyces viridochromogenes | reverse complement strand
TACTGCCAGGAGGTGCTGTTCCTTGACACCGGACTCTGCGGGCGGACACCCCCCGACGCGTCCCCTTGCCGCCGTGGGCGACTGCGGCGCCGCGGGGGTACGCCATCCAGGTGCCGGGCGCACGGCCACTTCTCGCCGCCGGCCCGGTCACGTCCGGCCCATCCGGCCCATCCGGCGTTTCAGGCCGAGGCCACCGGCAACCGGCTTCGCCTCGGGGCGGCCGGCGGTCACCTTTCGGCGTCGGTCTGGGCATCTTCAGCCCGTCCAGGGTTTGAGGCCGAGGGCAGCCATCCCTAACCCCCCGCCCACCCGCGGTCGGCTTCGCCTCAGGGCGGGTCGGCGGTCACCTTGCGGCGTCGGTCCGGGCATTTTCAGCCTGTCCGGCGTTTGAGGACGAGGCCCCTTCAGGGCCGATGGGGGTCCAGGGGGCGGAGCCCCCTGGTGGGGTTGAAGGGGCGGAGCCCCTGGGGATGGGAC
>NZ_LGUR01000103.1 GCF_001270495.1 Streptomyces viridochromogenes | reverse complement strand
CGACTACACACAGGAGGATTTGTTCGCGCAGGTGGCGGGGGAGAGCGCGGAGCATTCCGTGGAGGACGGTGAGGAGGAGCCGGCTGAGGAGCAGCGGGTGGCGGGGCCTGTGGAGCGGCGGTGGGTTGCGGGGCACGATGTGCGGCACGTCGAGTATGGGCATGGGTGGGGGCAGGGGAGTGGGGTCGGGCGGGTGACTGTGCGGTTCGAGACGCCTGAGTCGGAGCCGGGGCGGGTGCGGACGTTTCGGGTTGATGATCCGGGGTTGGAGGCGGTGGAGCCGTTGCCGTTGGTGCGGGTCAGGTCTGCGGGGTCTGGAGGGTGTGGAGGGTCCGGGGATCCGACGGGTGGTGCACGGGTGCTTTGGGTCGGGGTCAGGGGGGGGGGCGACTACACACAGGAGGATTTGTTCGCGCAGGTGGCGGGGGAGAGCGCGGAGCATTCCGTGGAGGACGGTGAGGAGGAGCCGGCTGAGGAGCAGCGGGT
>NZ_LGUR01000102.1 GCF_001270495.1 Streptomyces viridochromogenes | reverse complement strand
CCAACGGCGGGTGATCCGGCGGGCGTTGGCGAGTGCGGGGCTGACCGGTGCGGATGTGGACGCCGTGGAGGCTCACGGCACGGGCACGACGCTCGGCGATCCGATCGAGGCGCAGGCGCTGCTGGCCACCTACGGCCAGGACCACGACGCCGAACAGCCTTTGTGGCTGGGCTCGTTGAAGTCGAACATCGGCCATACGCAGGCCGCCGCCGGCGTCGGCGGTGTCATCAAGATGGTCATGGCGATGCAGCACGGCGTGCTGCCCCGCACCCTGCACGTCGACGAACCCTCCCCGCAGGTCGACTGGTCGGCCGGGCATGTGGAGCTGCTCACCGAAGCCCGACCGTGGCCCGAGAACGACCGGCCTCGCCGTGCGGCTGTCTCCGGCTTCGGCGTGTCCGGCACCAACGCGCACGTCATCCTGGAGCAGCCGCCGGAGCCGGTGACCAGCGAGCAGGGGGACATGACCGCGCCCGCTGTGGGCTTGGTTCCGTTGGTGGTG
>NZ_LGUR01000101.1 GCF_001270495.1 Streptomyces viridochromogenes | reverse complement strand
CGGCAGGAAGTCCCTCACGTCGGTTTCGGTGGCGGTGGTGGTGAGCATGGCGCCGCCGGTGGGGAGGGTGTGCATGAGGCGGGCGCGGGCCGCGACCAGGGCGGCGGCGTCGGGGAGGGTGAGCATGCCGGCGCAGTGGGCGGCGGTGAGTTCGCCGATGGAGTGTCCGGCGAGGAAGTCCGGCTTCAGCCCGAGGTCTTCCAGTAGTCGGAACAGGGCTGTTTCGATGGCGAAGAGGGCGGGCTGGGTGTAGAGGGTCTGGTGGATCAGGTCGCCGTGCTCGCCGTGTTCGCCGAGGACGACGTCGGCGACCGAGTGTGGGGCGTGCCCGGTCAGGTGCGCGTCGAGATGGGTGCAGGTTTCTTCGAAGGCGTCGCGGAAGACGGGGAAGCTGCTGGTGAGAGCCTGTGCCATGCCGGGGTACTGGCTTCCCTGGCCGGTGAAGAGCACCGCGAGTCGGGGTTCGTCCTGGGCCTGGCCGCTGACCACACCCGGCGCCTGTTC
>NZ_LGUR01000100.1 GCF_001270495.1 Streptomyces viridochromogenes | reverse complement strand
ATCCTTCACGCGAGTGTCGACGACCCTCACGACTCTCGTCACCACCGAAGGTAAACAGGGCCGTCGATGAGACACTCCGCCGGCAGGTCGTCGGCTACGCCCACGGCCGGGGCGGGCGGGAGACCGGCAGTGAGCTCGCCCGCGGCCGACCACGGGCGGCATGGGTGCCGGGCCTGGCCGGGCCCGGCACCCACGGCATCACTCCCCGCGCGCCCCCGCCTGCCGGGTGACCGAGCGCAGCAGGGGGCGGCTCAGGCCGCCGGCCGCGAGAATCCCGCCGACGCCGGCGGCGCAGCACACCGCGAGGACGGTCAGGCCGTGTGCGTCGAACGAGGAGTCGCCGCCGGCCAGCATCATCGAGCCCCCGCACAGCAGCCCGGTCGCGAGAGCGAACGCTGACGCCGACGAGCGGAGCCAACTCCTGGGTGCTGCGCGGCCGTTCGGCGATCAGCCGGAGGGCGCGCAGGCGGGTGTCGTCGGCGAGCGCGCGGAGCATGCCGACGAGCTGCGCGGGAGGAATCCTGGGGCGGGCTTCC
>NZ_LGUR01000099.1 GCF_001270495.1 Streptomyces viridochromogenes | reverse complement strand
GTGGTCGGCGGCGTCGCAGGCGGCGATCCGGACCTGTGCTCCGAGTGCGGTGAGCTCGGCTTCCAGTTCCGCGGCACCCTCGGCATCCCGCCCCCGACGGCTCGTCAGCAGAAGATGGCGAGCACCGTGCTCGCTGACCATCTGACGAGCCGCCAACTGCCCCAGGGTCCCGGTACCACCGGTGATCAGTACGGTTCCCTCCGGGTCGATGGCCTGGGGCAGGACCAGGACGTTCTTGCCGACGTGCTTGCCCTGGCTCATGTCCCGGAAGACGGCGCGCGCTTCCCGTACGTCCCATGTGGTCAGCGGCGGCAGCGTCAGTACGCCCCGCTCGAACAGCTCGACCAGTTCCCCCAGCATCCGCTGGATCAGGTCCTTGTCGAGGTGAGCCAGCACGAACGCCTGGTACCGCACATTCGCGTACTGCCGCGCGATCTGCTCGGGGTCGCGGGTGTCCGTCCGGCCCATCTCGATGAACCGTCCGCCGTGGGGCAGGAGTCGGAGCGATGCGTCGACGTAGTCGCCGGCGAGGGAGTTGAGGACGACGTCGACGCCGCGGCCGTCGGTGGTGCGTTTGAAGTGTTCTTCGAAGTCGAGGGTGCGG
>NZ_LGUR01000098.1 GCF_001270495.1 Streptomyces viridochromogenes | reverse complement strand
GTGGTCGGCGGCGTCGCAGGCGGCGATCCGGACCTGTGCTCCGAGTGCGGTGAGCTCGGCTTCCAGTTCCGCGGCACCCTCGGCATCCCGCCCCCGACGACCGGCCAGTAGCAGGTGCTTGACCTGGCGCTCCTCCACCAGGTGACGCGCCACGAGCCGACCCAGCGAACCCGTGCCACCCGTGATGAGCACCGTGCCGTCCGGCTCGAAGTCACGCGGCAACACGACGACGTTCTTGCCGATGTGCTTGCCCTGGCTCATCTCCCGGAAGGCGACGGGCACCTCACGCACATCCCATGTGGTCAGCGGCGGCAGCGTCAGTACGCCCCGCTCGAACAGCTCGACCAGTTCCCCCAGCATCCGCTGGACCAGCTCGGCGTCCACCCGGTGCAGCACGAGATGGTGGTAGGCGACGTCCGGGTGCCGCTCGGCGATCTCGGCCGCCGCCCGTACATCGGTCCGGCCCATCTCGATGAACCGTCCGCCGTGGGGCAGGAGTCGGAGTGATGCGTCGACGTAGTCGCCGGCGAGGGAGTTGAGGACGACGTCGACGCCGCGGCCGTCGGTGGTGCGTTTGAAGTGTTCTTCGAAGTCGAGGGTGCGG
>NZ_LGUR01000097.1 GCF_001270495.1 Streptomyces viridochromogenes | reverse complement strand
GAGTTTCGCGGTCAGGCCCTTGAGGTCGCCGACGCCGTCACCGTTGCTGTCCTGGAAGGAGCGGACCAGGACCTCGTAGAAGACGGCGCGCTTGAACCAGTCCGGGTCACGGTCCTTGGCAGGAGTGTCCTCGAAGGTGTCCAGCACGGGCTCGTTGACGGTCATGACGCGGGGGACCCTCCGATCTGCGGTGGCGATGCCTGGACGTGGAGCACGTGCGCGGGGGCCCTGCCGGGCTCCAGGCGTACGTAATTGGTCCTGCCCCAGCGGAAGGTCTCACCCGTCAGTTCGTCGTGCACGGACAGGGAGGCATCCCAGTCCAGGCCGAGTTGCGGCATGTCCAACGAGACCGTGGCCTCCTGGGTGTGGTGGGGATCAAGGTTCGCGACCACCAGGACCGTGTCCGGGCCCGTGCGTTTGCTGTAGGCGATGAGGGCGTCGTTGTCGGTGTGGTGGAAGCGCAGGTTCCGGAGCCGGTGCAGGGCGGGGTGGCTCCTGCGGACGGCGTTGAGCTGGGTGATCAGGGGGGTGATGGTGCGGCCTTCGCGTTCGGCCGCCGCCCAGTCGCGGGGGCGCAGCTGGTACTTCTCCGAGTGGAGGTACTCCTCGCTGCCCTTGCGCAGGGGTGTGTTCTCGCAGAGTTCGTAGCCGCTGT
>NZ_LGUR01000096.1 GCF_001270495.1 Streptomyces viridochromogenes | reverse complement strand
GTGTAGGTGGTGGAGGCGGTGGCGGTGGTCGTCGCGAGGGGCGTGCCGGGGAACGCGGCTCCCTTGAGGCGGCGGTAGACCCGGTATCCCGCGAGGTCCATCTCCTTGTTCTTGGACCAGGTGAGTTTGGTCTTGCCGGTGGCTGTGTCGTACGAGACCGAAGTCCCGGTCGGGGCAAGGGGTTTGACCTTGTCGATGGTGGCGGAGGTGCGGGGGGTGTAGGTGTGTTTGACCTTGGCGCTGCCGGTCCAGTTGGCGTAGTCGACGCGGAGGGTGTGCTTGCCGGCGGGGATGGTGATGTTGACGGTCTTGGAGACGGTGGTGGAGGTGTTCTTCCACAGGTCGATCTTGCGGGTGCCGTCGAGGTAGACGCGGATGCCGTCCAGGGCGGAGGCGGTGAGGGTGAAGGGGCCGCCGGAGCCGAAGTCGCGGGTGACGCTCCAGCGGACGGCGAAGTTGTCCTTGGGGAGTCCGGAGGCGGGGGCGTTGGTGCCCCAGTTCTGGTCGATGGTGGTGTCGCAGTCCGTCTTCTTCGGGGTGCCGGAGAAGGTGGTGTTGGCGAAGAACTGGCGTTTGAAGACGGGCGAGGTGCAGGTCACGGCGGCGGAGGCGGTGGGGGCCGTGGTGAGCAGGGTGCCGGCGGTGGCGAGCACGAC
>NZ_LGUR01000095.1 GCF_001270495.1 Streptomyces viridochromogenes | reverse complement strand
ACGCGATCCCCACCACGCGGGGTTGGGCCGTTGACGGACGCTGGATCGGCCCGCGTACCTGGGCGGAGGGCGTGGTGAGAGGGGTGAGGCCCGATATCTCCGGCGGTGCGATGGTCGCCTGGGCGGAGGCTTGCGGGGCCTGCTCCGGGGACGGGGCGTGGGAGGACGTCGATCCCGTGGGCGATATCCGACTCGGGACGGGCGGGCCGGGGGTCGGTATCGCGGCCGGGGCCCCTCGCTCGGGGGCCGGACGCTCAGCCGGGTCCGGTGGGGCGGGCGCGAGGCCGGGATCCGCCGGGGTGGCCGTCGGGGCGGGCTGTGTGCCGTCCTGAGGTGTCGGGGCCGTGTCGTGGCCCGGCGCCGACCTGCCCACCGGGCGCATCGCCGCCAGGCGGCTGCCCTCGGCCGTCTCCTGTTCGCTGCCCGGATTCGTCGTCGGCTGCTTGCGCGGCGTGAACCAGCCGCCCCCGCCGCCGGAAGTGCCGTTGTCGGCCGACGTGGTGGTCGGAGCGTCCATGGTGTGCCTCGCCTCGAACATCTTTCAGTCGGTCTGCGCACTTCCTCGATCGGAAGGTGCCTGCTTCCCCCGCGATGGCTTGCATTCCCCGTTCGTTGCCGCAATCAATACGGCCACATACAACCTGTATTCACACCCGGTACGGACAAGTAAGGCGAGAGTGTGACATTGGCCGCAGTACTCTCACCGCAGCATCCCATCGTGTATGGGCGCCCGGTCGGATTACCGAGAACGCGGGTCTTCGATCTCTCCGTCCCGTTAGGCTGCGGTGCCTTGCGCTCGATCCGAGCTGCGCGTCTCCATCACAGCTCGGACACGAACCGGAGTCGACCATACCGGCAGCGGCCCCGATCACAAGTCCCCCCTTCATCCCTCACGAATGGGGCCAGGGGGCGAACGGGTAATTCCTTCAATTACCGGCTGCTGCGCACCAATTCATAGGCTTCCCACAGATCCATCCCCATATAAGAGTGGGTCGCGAGTCCGGTCAGGTGGCGGTCCGCGTTGACCGCGACGGAGACCGGGACGGCACTGAACAGATCTTTGTCCGACAGCGAGTCGCCATAGGCAACGCATTCGGCCCGGGTCACCCCGAACTCCTCGCAGAGGTGGTCGGCGATCCGGACCTTGGCCGCGGCGCTGAGAACTCCTGCCGGGTCGACGGGCTGGGTGAACGGCACGGCTGGAAACCGGGAACCATAGGCCGCGTGCGCGCCCCAGCCCGTCAGCCGCTCCACGAAGAAGGAGGGTGAGAGCGACACGACGGCGCAGTAGTCACCCTGTCCCCTGATCTCCTCCCAGACCTCGCGGATCCCGGTCAGCCAGGGAGCGCCCTCGAAAGCGGCTGCCACATGGGCCTCGGTGAGATCGGCCCAGAGTGCGTGGACCCGCCTCGCATACTCGGGAGGCCCGATCAGCCCCGCGGAGATCTCGCGGTCGAGCGCCACGGTCTCCGCTTCCAACCCGAGTTGACGTGAGATCTCCACGGGGGCGGACGTTCCGTGCAGGAGCGTGCCGTCGAGATCGAAGAGGTGAAGTCGCGCCATGGGCCATGAGGCTAACGGGATGTCCTGTCGCTCCCCTGGGTGAAGATCGTGAACAGTGCGACGATCGCCGCAGAGCTCGGGAAGTGCTCGTCCCCACGTACGCGATGGACTCCCGTCGTTCTTCCATGTTTCACGTGAAACACCCAGCGGCCATCTGCACGTTGCGCGGTGAACCATGACATGGCCAAAAGCTCGTACGTCTCCTCGGAAACGGCTGGACGACCAGGGCAGTCGTCAGACAGCCTGACCTGCGTGCCGACTCCTTCCCTCGCCGCTCTGCCCATCCGCCGTCTGACGCCTCGCGACCTCACCGCCTGCGCCGACTTGTCCGAGGAACGGGGCTGGCCCCGTGAGGAACACAAGTGGGGGTTCCTCCTGACAGCCGGGAAGGGCTACGGGATCGACGACCCCGCCGGCGGGCTCGTCAGCGCCTGTGTCGTCACGCAGTACGGACCGCAGGACCGCCCCGACCTGGCGGCCGTCGGCATGGTCCTGGTCGCCGAGCGTCATGCCCGCCAGGGCATCGGACGCCGACTGATGCAGCACGTCATCTCCGCGATGGGCACGACACCGCTGACGCTGCACGCGACGCCATACGGCCAGCCGCTCTACGAGGAACTCGGCTTCAAGGTCACCGGCCGGGCGGAGATGCTGCTCGGGCACTTCAGGCCCGGCGTCGCGGAGCCCTCGGTCGCCACGCGTGCGGCCACCGCTGAGGACCTCAGCGCGATCCTCCGGCTCGACGAGGAGGTGTTCGGCGCCGATCGCACGCACATCATCACGCGGTTGCCCGCTTTCGTCGACCAACTGCGCGTCGCCGAGGCACAAGGCCGGATCATCGGCTATGCGGGCGCCTGGCCCAACATGGCCACCCAGGTCGTGGGCCCAATGATCGCCCGCGACACGGCAACCGCGAAGGCGCTCATCGCATCCCTCGCCGCCCACACCGCCCGACCGTTGCGCACCGATATCGACGTACGCCATGAGGAGCTGCTGGCCTGGGCGAAGGAGCACGGTCTGGCCTCCGTCACCTTCAACTCGGTGATGACTTCCGGCATCTCGGAACTGCCCGGTGACTGGACACGGCGGTTCGCTCCGCTGACCGTCGCGGCAGGCTGAGGCACTCAGCCGCGAGTGTGGTGCTCATGGGAAACGCCGGTCCCCGCGGGGGCCGGCGTTTCCTCATCGAGACGCAGGCGCCGTCACGTGATGCGGAGGTGTGCCGTCAGGCCAGGGCCTCGATCGCGGCCGTTGCGAAGGCGTGGTCCTGCTCCGGCGCGCCACCGCCCGCCCCGATCGCGCCGATCAGCCGACCGTCCCGATGGATCGGCACACCGCCCGCGATGAAGAGCAGCGGCCGGTCGAGCGCGGTGGGCAGGGTGTGGAAGAGGCCACCGGGCTGTACCGCGTCGACGAGATCGGCGGTCGGGGTGTCGAGCTGGAGTGCCGTGTAGGCCTTGCGGGTGCTGGTCTCTCCGGAGATCAGCACGGCTCGGTCGTCCCGCCGGAAGGAGAGCAGATGGCCTCCGGCATCCAGGACCGTGACGCTGGCTGTCACCCCGGCGGCCTCGGCGGCCCGGTGGGCGGCGGCGACGAGGAGGTCGGCGTCCTGGGTGGTCAAGGGGGCGACGGCGAGGGTGGTGCTCATGGGGGTCTCCTTGCTGTGTGGTGCTGAGGTGGACTGTCGCGGTGCCGGATGTGCGGGGGCGGCCCTGACCTCGCACATGGGTCGGCTCAGTGGTGTACGACGGCTCGCTGCTCGGCGGGCGCGGTACCCGTGACGACGGTGCTGGAGGATGCTCCGTCGCGTCGCTCCAGTGCGGCCGAGAGGAAAGCGAGCAGCAGCGCGGCCGCGGCGAGGGCGGCGCCCACCCAGTTGGGGGAGGTGTAGCCGTAGCCGGCGGCGATGACGATGCCGCCGAGCCAGGCGGAGACCGCGTTGCCGAGGTTGAAGGCGCCGATGTTCACGGCCGAGGCCAGTGTCGGGGCGCCGTGTGCCTGGTCGAGGACGCGCTTCTGCAGCGGGGGGACGGTGGCGAAGCCCAGGGCTCCGATCAGCGCGATGGTGACGGCCGCGAGGACCTTGTTGTGGGCCGTGAGCGTGAACAGCGCGAGCACGACGGCGAGGGCACCCAGGGAGACGTACAGCAGGGGCATCAGCGCTCGGTCGGCGTACTTGCCACCGACGAGGTTGCCTCCGACCATGCCGAGCCCGAACAGGACCAGCAGCCAGGTGACGGAGCCGTCGGCGAAGCCGGCGACGTGCGTCATCATCGGCGCGATGTAGGTGATGGCCGCGAAGACGCCGCCGAAGCCGAGGACCGTCATCATCATGGCGAGCAGAACTTGGGCGTTCTTGAACGCGGCCAGCTCGTGGCGCAGGCGTACACCCTGCTGCTTGGGCATGTCGGGGACGAGCTTGGCGATGCCGGCAAGTCCGACGACCCCGAGCGCGGCGACGATGCCGAAGGTGACGCGCCAGCCGATGGACTGTCCGACGAACGTGCCCAGCGGGACGCCGACAACATTGGCGACGGTCAGGCCGGTGAACATCATCGCGATGGCACCGGCCTTCTTGTCCGGGGCGACCAGATCGGCCGCGACGACCGAGCCGATGCCGAAGAAGGCACCGTGGGCGAGCGAGGCGACCACACGGCCGATGAGCATGACGGAGAACGCGGGGGCGAGAGCGGAGAGCAGATTGCCGACGATGAACAGCCCCATCAGCAGCATCAGCATCCGCTTGCGGGAGACCTTGGTGCCGAGCACGGTCATCAGGGGGGCGCCGAGGACCACGCCGAGCGCGTAGCCGGTCACCAGAAAGCCGGCGGTGGGGATGGACACCCCGAAGTCGCCCGCGACCTCGGGCAGCAGACCCATGATCACGAACTCGGTCGTCCCGATTCCGAAGGCCCCGATCGCGAGGGCCAGAAGCGCGAGAGGCATGAAGGGATGCACCTTCCAGAAGATTGCAGGAGCGCTTTACGCGTGATAACAATACTTGCAGACGCGTGATACTTGCAAGCGCAGCCTATTGCGATCCTGCTCTACTCTGGCTTCAGCCGCCCCGGGATGGAGGAACACGCCATGACAGCGACGGACCCCGCGCTCACCGCGCTCGCCCAGGGCTGGTGCGCCCTTTCCCTGCTGCACGGCAGGATCGAGGCGCACATCGAGCGCGCCCTTCAGGCCGGGCACGAT
>NZ_LGUR01000094.1 GCF_001270495.1 Streptomyces viridochromogenes | reverse complement strand
GCTCGACGTCCTCAGCCGCCAGCACAGCGGCGAAGGCGGCCACCTCCAGATGAAGCAGGTCGCCGACGCCGTCGTCCTCAGCCAGAGCGCCACCACCCGGCTCGTCACCCGCCTCGAAGACCGTGGCCTGCTCTCCCGCTACCTCTGCCCCACCGACCGCCGCGGCATCTACACCGACATCACCGAAGCAGGCCGCCGCCTCCTGGAAGCGGCACGGCCGACCAATGACAAGGCCCTGCGCGAGGCCCTCGACAAGGCCGCGGAGAACCCCCAGCTGGCCCCGCTGGTCCGCGTCGTGGAGTCGCTCTCGGCGCCCGCATAAGGTGCGGTCATGGGAGATCTTGAGATACGAGCCGCCGTCGCCGATGACATCCCCGCGATCGTCGGCATGCTCGCGGACGATCCGCTGGGCGCCCAGCGCGAGTCAACGGACGATCTGACGCCGTACCTGACCGCATGGGAAAGGCTCAGCAGCGACCCGAACCAGCACCTGGTCGTCGCCCTCCGCGAGGGCCGCGTCGTCGGCACGCTCCAGCTCACGGTCATTCCCGGGCTCTCCCGCAAGGGCGCGACCCGCTCCATCATCGAAGGCGTGCGCATCCACACCGACGAGCGCGGCAGCGGCCTGGGCACGGAACTCATCGAGTGGGCTGTCGCTGAATCCCGGCGTCAGAACTGCCAGTTGGTGCAGCTGACCTCCGACAACACCCGTACTGACGCCCACCGCTTCTATGAGCGTCTCGGCTTCACGGCCTCACACGTGGGCTTCAAGCTCCAGCTGTGACCCGGAGAGGTGCCTGTTTCACGTGAAACAGGCACCTCTCCGGACCGTCAGAACGAACCGCTCCCCCGCCACCCGTCCGGATCCACTCCGCCCGGCACGGCAGCCCCCTCGTCGTACGGCTGGCGCGTGAAGACGAACGACCCGAGGTCCAGGTGGTCCACCGCCCCGTCCGGGCGTCGTACAGCCTTCAGGAGCTCGCCGGCGTAGTACCCCTCCAAGCCCGTCCATGTGCCGTCACCGTTGGGCCGGAATCGCGAGCGGCGCCCCTTGCCGGACAACGGCTCCAGCGAGACCAGTCCGTCGGCGGTCAGTCGCAGGGCGAAGGCATACGTCCCCCAGTACCACTGGCCGGCCAACTCCAAGAGTCCCGCGTCGGCTTCGGGCATCGGGCGCCAGGGCTCGGGGATGCGCGGCTCGGCGTCGGCGACGATACGGACCAGGTCGGCGGCGACCGAGAACGCGAGGGGCCCCGATGTGCAGTTGGCCATGACGACGGCGGCCAGGTCGTCCTCCACGCTCACCATGAGGCAGGCGAGGAAACCCGGGAGCGATCCCGTGTGGCCGACGAGGGTCCTGCCGTCCTGATGCCGGATCTCCAGTCCCAGGCAGTACGCATAGCCACTCGCCACGTCCGCCGCCTCCGGCGGAGCCGCCGGCGTCCTCATCTCCCGCAGCGAATCGGCGCTCAGCACACGGTCGTCGCCCTTGATCAGGAAGGCCGCGAACCGGGCCAAGTCATCGGTCGTCGACCACAGTTGACCAGCCGGTGCCATACGGCCGAGGTCTTCGATGGGCTCGGGCATCATCACATCGGCCCAGGGATGCACCGCCCAGCCACCCGCGTGCGGCGCCTGCGGCCGTGTACTCGTCCGGCTCAGCCCCAGCGGTTCGAGCACCTCACACCGGAGCACGTCCTCCCACGAGGCCCCTCTCACCTTCTCGACCAGTGCGCCCAGCAACGTGTAGCCGGGGTTCGAGTAGTGGAAGCGGCGGCCGGACGGATGCACGAAAGGCTGTTCACCCAGGACATCGGAGAGCTCGGGCCGTAGGGATCCAGGGGTCCGTTCCCACCAGGGCCCTGGTGACTCGGCCGCCAACCCGCTGGTATGTGCGAGCAGTTCGGCAATGGTGCACTCCCCGGCACCGGTGCCCGGAAGGTGCTTCTCCAGCGGGTCACCGAGGTCCAGCAGGCCCTCGTCACGTAGTCGCATGACGAGAACGGCGGTGAAGGTCTTGGTGATCGAGCCGATGCGGTACTGCACGTTCTCGTCCGGGGCGTGCCCGTCCATCGAGGTACGCGATCCATGCCACACCGCGCGGCCGTCCCGAACAACCGCGGCGACCAGCGAGGGCGCACGTCCTTCGGCCTGGGCCACGGCGATACGGTGCAGCAACGCCCGGCGCGTGGCGGGGAGCAGCGCTTCCTGAGGTGTCGTCATTCCCCCAGTCCACCCTGCCGGCCAGAGGGAGTCGAGTTCATATACCGAAGCTGGATCCGGGAACTCATACTGCCGGGTGCGGTCCGCGATCAGGTCTGCGCCATGTCCACGAATCGTGAGTAGTGGCCCTGGAAGGCAACCGTGATCGTCGCCGTGGGGCCATTACGGTGCTTGCCCACGATGATGTCCGCCTCGCCTGCCCGGGGCGACTCCTTCTCGTAGGCGTCCTCGCGGTGCAGCAGGATCACCATGTCGGCGTCCTGCTCGATGGAGCCGGACTCACGCAGGTCGGACACCATCGGCTTCTTGTCCGTGCGCTGCTCGGGGCCACGGTTGAGCTGCGAAAGCGCGATCACCGGGACCTCGAGCTCCTTCGCCAGAAGCTTGAGGTTACGGGACATGTCCGAGACCTCCTGCTGACGGCTCTCGGAACGCTTCGAACCACCGGCCTGCATGAGCTGCAGATAGTCGATGATCACGAGCTTGATGTCATTGCGCTGCTTCAGCCGACGGCACTTCGCTCGGATCTCCATCATCGACAGGTTCGGGGAGTCGTCGATGTAGAGCGGCGCCGCCGAGACCTCGGGCATCCGGCGCGCCAAGCGGGTCCAGTCCTCGTCCGTCATGGTGCCGGAGCGCATGTGGTGCAGGGCCACGCGCGCCTCGGCCGACAGCAGGCGCATGGCGATCTCGTTGCGCCCCATTTCCAGGGAGAAGATGACGCTCGCCAGGTTGTTCTTGATCGACGCCGCCCGCGCGAAGTCCAGCGCGAGCGTGGACTTACCCATGGCGGGACGGGCAGCGATGACGATCATCTGGCCCGGGTGCAGGCCGTTGGTGAGCGAGTCGAGGTCCGTGAACCCGGTGGGCACCCCGGTCATCTCACCGGTGCGGGAGCCGATCGCCTCGATCTCGTCGAGCGCGCCCTCCATGATGTCGCCGAGCGGCAGATAGTCCTCGCTGGTGCGCTGCTCGGTGACCGCGTAGATCTCCGCCTGGGCGCGGTTGACGATCTCGTCGACGTCGTCGTCGGCCGCGTACCCCATCTGCGTGATGCGGGTGCCGGCCTCGACGAGTCGGCGCAGGACGGCCCGCTCGTGGACGATCTCCGCGTAGTACTCGGCGTTCGCCGCCGTCGGCACCGTCTGGACGAGGGTGTGGAGATACGAGGCACCGCCGACCTTGTTGATCTCGCCGCGCTTGGTGAGTTCAGCGGCGATCGTGATGGGGTCGGCCGGCTCGCCCTTGGCGTAGACGTCGAGGATCGCCTGGAAGATCGTCTCGTGCGCAGGCTTGTAGAAGTCGTGGCCCTTGAGGACCTCGACGACATCGGCGATGGCGTCCTTGGACAGAAGCATGCCGCCGAGAACGGACTGCTCGGCGTCAAGGTCCTGCGGCGGCACTCGCTCGAAGGCCGAACCGCCGCCGTCCCACTGACCGCTGTCCCGGCCGCGATCATGCTGCTCGTCGCGTCCCCGGCCACCGTCACCACGCCGGCGGGAGGCGGGCAGACGATCACTGGGACCGCTGTCGGCCCACGGGTCGTCCAAGGGCTCGGAAATACTCACCGAGCCACCTCCTCCCGTCCGCCGAGCGGACCTCGCCGTGCCCCTCAGTTCTACGGCACGCCACTGACATTCGAGAGGCCCAACTCTGGTTCTGGCACGTCGGTTTTGTGAGGGTTTCCCGGCCGACGGACGGAGTGGGCGCCGGACCACGGTAGGCCCGCGGGCACCGTCAGCCAATCTGGTTATCCACAGGCCATGTGGACGACGGCCCGGATGCTGTGGAGAACTCCGCAAAACCTGTGCACGACACGGTGGACAGCCCTGTGAACAAGCTCCGATCGATTCCCACACTGCACCTCTGACCTGCGTGTTTACCGTCCACCGGCTGTGCAGAAGAAAAACTTTCCCGGTCGGACCAAGATCCCTTCGAACAGTGCGCGGAAGGACACACAACGAGACGTCAAGTAAGGGTCAGAACATCATTGCATCTCTTACCTGTGGACGATTAGATTGGTGGTCATGACACAGGCTCCCGCGACCCCCAAGGCCGCCCGGCGACAGCACGACCGAGAGATCGTCGCCTTGGCCGTTCCGGCCTTCGGCGCACTCGTCGCCGAGCCCCTCTTCGTCATGGCCGACAGCGCGATCGTCGGCCATCTCGGCACTGCACAGCTCGCCGGCCTCGGGGTCGCCTCAGCCCTTCTCATGACAGCCGTCAGCGTCTTCGTCTTCCTCGCCTACGCCACCACAGCGGCCGTTGCCCGACGCGTAGGAGCCGGCGACCTCCAGGCCGCCATCCGCCAGGGCATGGACGGTATCTGGTTGGCCCTGCTGCTCGGCTCCGTCGTCGTCGCGGTCGTCCTGCCCACGGCACCGTTCCTCGTGGAACTCTTCGGCGCCTCGGACACAGCGGCCCCGTACGCAACCACCTACCTACGGATTTCCGCACTCGGCATCCCGGCCATGCTCGTCGTGCTGGCCGCCACCGGCGTCCTGCGTGGACTACAGGACACCAAGACACCGCTCTATGTCGCCGGAGCAGGCTTCGTCGCCAATGCCGTCCTCAATGTGGTCCTCGTCTACGGCGCCGGCCTCGGCATCGCGGGATCCGCCTGGGGCACCGTCATCGCCCAGTACGGCATGGCCACGATATATCTCATGGTCGTCGTTCGCGGTGCCCGCGAGCATGGTGCCTCCCTGCGCCCCGACGCGGCGGGGATAAGGGCCTGCGCACAGGCCGGCGTACCCCTGCTGGTCCGCACCCTCTCACTGCGGGCGATCCTCATGATTGCCACGGCCGTCGCGGCGCGACTCGGAGACGCCGACATCGCCGCTCACCAGATCATCCTGTCGCTGTGGAGCCTGCTCGCCTTCGCACTGGACGCCATCGCCATCGCCGGGCAGGCCATCATCGGCCGGTACCTCGGCGCCGGCGATGCCGAGGGCGCCCGGGCCGCATGTCGCCGCATGGTGGAGTGGGGCATCGCAGTCGGCGTCGCACTTGGACTACTCGTGGTGATCTCGCGGCCGCTCTTCCTGCCCCTGTTCACCAGTGACGCGGTCGTCCAGGACACGGCCCTGCCCGCCCTTCTCATGGTGGCGATCTCCCAGCCGATCTGCGGCATCGTCTTCGTCCTGGACGGCGTCCTCATGGGCGCCGGCGACGGCCCCTACCTCGCCTGGGCGATGGTGCTCACTCTGGCGGTGTTCGCTCCGGTCGCGCTGCTCGTCCCGGCGCTCGGCGGCGGCCTGACCGCGATCTGGGCGGCCATGACGCTGATGATGACGATGCGCATGCTGACGCTCTGGATGCGCTCCCGCTCGGGCCGTTGGATAGTCACGGGCGCGACGCGCTGACTGTTTCACGTGAAACACGCTGTTTCACGTGAAACAGACGCGCTTCTGCTGCCTGGGACACAGTCCGCTCTCCACACAGCGAAGGGGCCGTACCCGAGCGGGTACGGCCCCTTCATTCAGCTGTACAAGCCGAACGCAGCGGTCAGGCCGCGACGACCTCGATGTTGACCTTGGCGGCAACCTCGGGGTGCAGACGCACGGACGTCTCGTGAGCGCCCAGGGTCTTGATCGGCGTGCCGAGCTCGATGCGGCGCTTGTCGACCTCGGGGCCACCAGCAGCCTTGATCGCGGAAGCGATGTCGGCCGGGGTGACGGAACCGAAGAGACGACCGGCGTCGCCGGAGCGGACGGCCAGACGAACCTTGACCGCTTCGAGCTGGCCCTTGACCTGGTTGGCCTGCTCGATGGTCTGGATCTCGTGGATCTTGCGAGCACGACGGATCTGCTCGACGTCCTTCTCGCCACCCTTGGTCCAGCGGATAGCGAACTTCCGCGGGATCAGGTAGTTGCGAGCGTAACCGTCCTTGACGTCAACGACGTCGCCCGCGGCGCCGAGGCCGGAGACCTCGTGGGTGAGGATGATCTTCATGTCTCGGTCACCCTTCCCTTATCGCGCGGTGGAGGTGTAGGGCAGCAGCGCCATCTCACGGCTGTTCTTGACGGCCGTGGCGACGTCACGCTGGTGCTGCGTGCAGTTGCCGGTCACGCGGCGGGCACGGATCTTGCCGCGGTCGGAAATGAACTTCCGCAGCATGTTCGTGTCCTTGTAGTCCACGTACGTGACCTTGTCCTTGCAGAAAGCGCAGACCTTCTTCTTAGGCTTGCGCACAGGCGGCTTCGCCATGGTGTTTCTCCTGTGTGATCAAGAAGTTTGGGTACGACCCGCCCTTTGACCCGGACCGGCCCGCAGGCCTGGCCCGAAGGCCTAGAAGGGGGGCTCGTCCGAGTAGCCGCCGCCACCGCCGCCGCCGGAGTTTCCACCCCAGCCGCCACCGCCGCCGCCCTGCTGGCCACCGGCGGGAGCACCGGTCGCCCACGGGTCGTCGGCGGGAGCACCGCCACCGCCCTGCTGGCCGCCACCGGAGCCACCGCCCCAGCCGCCGCCACCGCCGCCGTAACCACCCTGGCCACCGCGAGCGCCACCGGAGGTCTTGGTGACCTTGGCCGTGGCGTTGCGGAGGCTGGCGCCGACTTCCTCGACGTCCAGCTCGTAGACCGTGCGCTTGACGCCCTCACGGTCCTCGTAGGACCGCTGCTTCAGCCGGCCCTGCACGATGACGCGCATGCCTCGCTGGAGCGACTCGGCGACGTTCTCCGCCGCCTGACGCCAGACCGAGCAGGTCAGGAAGAGGCTTTCGCCGTCCTTCCACTCGTTGGTCTGACGGTCGAAGGTGCGGGGGGTGGACGCGACACGGAACTTCGCGACCGCCGCACCGGACGGGGTGAAGCGCAGCTCGGGGTCATCGACAAGATTGCCGACGACCGTGATGACGGTCTCGCCTGCCATGGGGGAACCTCTCGGCGGGTTTGCTGCTGGCTGCTTGTGCTGCTACTCGAATCCCGAGATCAGCTGAGCGGGAAAGCTCAGTGGGTCTCGGGGCGGAGGACCTTGGTCCGGAGGACCGACTCGTTCAGGTTCATCTGGCGGTCGAGCTCCTTGACGACCGCAGGCTCGGCCTGCAGGTCGATGACCGAGTAGATGCCCTCAGGCTTCTTCTTGATCTCGTACGAGAGACGACGACGGCCCCAGGTGTCGACCTTCTCGACCTTCCCGTTGCCCTCACGGACGACGGAGAGGAAGTTCTCGATCAGAGGGGCGACAGCGCGCTCCTCCAGATCGGGGTCGAGGATGACCATCACCTCGTAGTGACGCATGTGGAACCCACCTCCTTTGGACTCAGCGGCCACGGTCGTTCCGTGGCAGGAGGGTCGTGATGCGTACGCAACGGTATCGGCCGCCACTGACAATCGGGGGTGACCTCGCGGTTTCCCCGAGCTGGCCCGGGCAGACACCGGTGCAGACGCTACACAGTACCCGCACACCGGCGTCCGGTTGAAATCCGGCCGCTGTCGCCCACAATCTGTACACATCGGGTGTGTATGGCGCTACGATGCGCCGCCTTCCGCAGGAGGTGCCCTATGGCACAGGCATTGCGACCCAACACCGTCGGAGGTCTTTTCGCCACGGACGGAAAGCCCCACCCTCTCCAGGACACCCTGCTCGTGGTGACCCTGGTGCTGGGCATCACGGCCTTCGTCACGGCGATGTTCCACAACCTGCACCTGCTCAGCTCCTGGACCGGCCTGGTGGGAATCCTCACCGGCGCGTACGGGCAGTGGATCTCGGTGACGACCCGCGAACGCTTCGGACTGATCATCGGCCTCGGCGCCTCGGCGGTCGGCTTCTTCCTCGGCATGGCGCACGGCGGCCTCTTCGGCGGGGTCTTCTGACGCCAGGGGCACTGCTCTCCCCACACCGGCCACGGAGTTTGTCCTCCGAACACCGGTAGAACACCGAATAGCGCTCCATCGAACGCCTCGGCGGCCACCAGGCCGGGGCGAAGCTGCCGTACGCCCAGTCGGGGCGCTCGAAAGGCGCAGTAGGCTTCGGCGCGAGAGCCGGAGCCCCTGTACCCATGGGGACACACCAGCCCGAGGAGCGCCCCGAATGAGCCTGACCCTGAGGACGATCAGTCGCGAGCAGCATCTGGCATACATCCAGAGCCTGCCGTCGGCGAGCCACATGCAGGTCCCGGCCTGGGCGGACGTCAAGGCGGAGTGGCGCTCGGAGAGCCTCGGTTGGTTCGACAAGAGCGGTGAACTCGTCGGCGCGGGGCTCGTCCTCTACCGGCAGCTGCCCAAGATCAAGCGCTATCTCGCCTATCTGCCCGAGGGCCCGGTCATCAACTGGTTCGCGCCGAATCTGACCGACTGGCTGGAACCGATGCTCGCGCATCTGAAGAACCAGGGCGCCTTCTCCGTGAAGATGGGCCCGCCGGTGATCATCCGGCGCTGGGAGGCGGGCTCCATCAAGCAGGGCATCCAGAACCCGGACGTGAAGCGGCTGCGCGACATCGAGGCCGACTTCATCGAGCCGCGCGCCTTCGAGGTCGCCGACAAGCTGCGTCGTATGGGCTGGCAGCAGGGCGAGGACGGCGGGGCCGGCTTCGGCGACGTACAGCCCCGCTATGTCTACCAGGTGCCGCTGGCCAACCGGTCCCTGGAAGAGGTCCACAAGAACTTCAACCAGCTGTGGCGGCGCAACATCAAGAAGGCCGAGAAGGCCGGCGTCGAGGTCGTCCAGGGCGGTTACGAGGACCTCGCGGAGTGGCAGCGCCTGTACGAGATCACGGCCGTGCGCGACCACTTCCGGCCGCGCCCGCTGTCGTACTTCCAGCGCATGTGGACGGCCCTCAACACCGAGGACCCCAACCGCATGCGGCTGTACTTCGCCCGGCACAACGGCGTGAACCTGTCGGCGGCGACCATGCTGATCGTCGGCGGACATGTCTGGTACTCCTACGGCGCCTCCGACAACATCGGCCGTGAGGTCCGGCCCTCGAACGCGATGCAGTGGCGGATGCTGCGAGACGCCTACGCGCTCGGCGCGACCGTCTACGACCTGCGCGGCATCTCCGACTCGCTGGACGAGACCGACCACCTCTTCGGCCTGATCCAGTTCAAGGTGGGCACCGGCGGGCAGGCTGCCGAGTACCTCGGGGAATGGGACTTCCCGCTCAACAAGCTGCTCCACAAGGCGCTCGACATCTACATGTCGCGTCGCTGACCTCGCGCTCTCTGCTTCGATACCGTCAGCAGCTGCACCGTCGATAGCTTCCATACCTCTGATACACCGCAGCCACGAGAAAGGTTCCAGGTCCGGCCATGGCGCTCACGCTCTACGTCGACACCGCGCGCTGGCGGGCGCATCACAAGCACGTGCAGGAGCAGTTCCCGGGCCTCGTCCCGGTCTGCAAAGGCAACGGCTACGGGTTCGGGCACGAGCGGCTGGCGGAAGAGGCCACGCGTCTGGGTTCCGAGGTCCTCGCCGTCGGCACGACGTACGAGGCCGCGCGCATCAAGGACTGGTTCGGCGGCGACCTGCTCGTGCTGACGCCGTACCGGCGCGGCGAGGAGCCGGTGCCGCTGCCGGACCGGGTCATCCGCTCGGTGTCGTCGGTGGACGGCGTGTACGGCCTCGTGGGCGCCCGTGTCGTCATCGAGGTGATGTCCTCGATGAAGCGGCACGGAGTCAGCGAGCACGAGCTGCCGCAGCTGCACGCCGCCATAGAGAACGTCCGGCTCGAAGGCTTCGCCATCCACCTGCCGCTGGACCGCACCGACGGCTCGGACGCCGTCGAGGAGGTCATCGGCTGGATGGACCGCCTTCGGGCGGCCCGGCTGCCGCTGCACACGATGTTCGTCAGCCACCTGAAGGCCGAGGAACTCGCCCGCCTCCAGCAGCAGTTCCCGCAGACCCGCTTCCGCGCCCGCATCGGCACCCGGCTGTGGCTGGGGGACCACGAGGCCACCGAGTACCGCGGCGCGGTGCTGGACGTCACGCGCGTCTCCAAGGGTGACCGCTTCGGCTACCGGCAGCAGAAGGCGGCCTCCGACGGCTTCCTGGTGGTCGTCGCGGGCGGTACGTCGCACGGGGTGGGTCTGGAGGCCCCCAAGGCCCTGCACGGCGTCATGCCGCGCGCCAAGGGCGTGGCCCGGGCCGGCCTCGCCACGGTCAACCGGAACCTTTCGCCCTTCGTGTGGGGCGGCAAGCAGCGCTGGTTCGCGGAGCCGCCGCACATGCAGGTCTCCATCCTGTTCGTCCCCGCGGACGCCCCCGAGCCGAAGGTCGGCGACGAGTTGGTCGCCCATCTGCGCCACACCACGACGCAGTTCGACCGGCTCGTCGACCGCTGAGCGTCCGCCGCTCGGAACGCCGTAACAGCGAAAGGCCGTACACGGAGGAACCCGTGTACGGCCTTTCGCGTCTGCTCCCTACGACCTGTTCGCTCAGAGCGAACCGTCGCTCGTCGCCCCCCGGCCGCCCCACTCCACAGGCGGCCCGTCGAAGTGGGCCGCGTGCCGCGGAGGATGGGCCGCGGGGCCGAGCACGAACACGTCCTCCGCCCTGTCGAGGACCCCGCCCGAGGGATCGTCGTCGCCGCTCCGGCGCACGGGATCGCGCTCCGGCATGAGGATGTCCCGTACGACGACGGCACACAGGTACAGCGTCCCCAGCAGGTGTACGGCGATGGCCCAGTGGTAGCCGTCGGGCGGCAGTCCCTTGTGGGCGTTCCCGCTGGTCGTGTACGCGAGGTACAGCCAGATCCCGAGGAAGTACGCCACCTCGCACGCCTGCCAGATGAGGAAGTCCCGCCACCTCGGCCGGGCCAGCGCGGCCAGAGGGACCAGCCACAGGACGTACTGCGGCGAGTAGACCTTGTTGGTGAGGATGAACGCCGCGACGATCAGGAAGGCCAGCTGGGCGAAACGTGGACGTCGCGGCGCGGTGAGCGTCAGCGCGGCGACGCCGACACAGCACAGCAGCATCAGCAGTGTGGCGAGCGTGTTGACGGTCTCCGTGCTCAGCGGATCGGTGGAGTTCTGGGCCATGATCAGCCAGAAGGAACCGAAGTCGACGCCCCGCTCCTGGCTGAACCGGTAGAACTGCGACCACCCGTCCCAGGCGAGGAGCATCACCGGGAGGTTCACGACCAGCCAGGCGACGACGGTACCGCCCAGCGCCTTCCCGAAGTCCCGCCACTTGCCCGCACGCCAGCACAGGACGAGCAGCGGGCCCAGCAGGAAGACGGGATAGAGCTTCGCGGCCGTGGCGAGCCCCAGCAGGATGCCGAAGGCGAGAGCGCGGCCGCGCGACCACATCAGCATCGCGGCTGCCGTCAGGGCGACGGCCAGCAGGTCCCAGTTAATGGTCGCGGTCAGCGCGAAGGCGGGCGCCAGGGCGACCAGCAGTCCGTCCCAGGGGCGCCGGGCGTGCGTGCGCGTCACGCAGACCGCGATGGCGGCCGCGCACGCCATCAGCATCCCGGCGTTGACCATCCAGTACCACTGCTCCTGGTGCTGGATGGTGCCGCTACCGGTCGTGAGCCAGGAGGCGACCTCCATGAACACACCGGTCAGCACCGGGTATTCGAGGTACTCCATGTCGCCGGGGAGCTTGTCGAAGTACGGCACGAGCCCGTCAGCGAAGCCACGCCCCTGGAAGAGGTGCGGGATGTCCGAGTAGCAGGCATGCGTGTACTGCGAGCTGGCGCCGAAGAACCAGGCGCCGTTGTAGCAGGGCGCCTTCTGGACCAGGCCGAGGGCGAACATGCCGATCGCCACGAGCGCGATGATCCGCACGGGAGTCCACCAGGACGTCCCGAGCAGGGCACGCCGCCCGATGGGGCCGCCGATCAGCTCACTCCCGTTGGCGGCGACCTCGTCCTCCTTGGTCGGCCGCACCATGTCGGGCTCGTGCACGCTCGTGGGCGTCGTCTCTGCACTGGGCATGGGGCACATCCTGCCGTACCAGTCTGAGAACAGTGCGGGGGCGATGGGCGCGCGATGGCTGAGTGTTTCACGTGAAACCGACGTTTCACGTGAAACAGGCCGCCGTCTGGTGGGCCGTAGGAGCGGCAAAGGCCGGTGGCCGGCACCCTGTGTCGTGGGTGCCGGCCACCGGCCTTCTCGCGTCGCGTGAGCCTGCCGATCTAGCCTGACGACCCGCCGAAGATGCCTCCGTTGCCGTTGGCATTACCTCCCGAGTTGTCTGTCTCCGTCTCCGTGGGTGTCGGCGATGAGGTCGCGCCCCCGTCTGAGCCGCCGTTCTGTCCGCCGTTGGCGTTGTTGCACTGCCAGTCGAACTCGCCGCAGGTCTCGGTCGCCGTAGGCGACGGCGACGTCAGCGACTCGGACGGCGTCGGCGTGGGGCTCGGACTCTCCTCCACGGTTTCCGTGGGAGTCGGAATCGCGCTCGGGGTCGGGGTGTCGTTGATGATTTCACCGATGGGCTGGGCCGGCGGGAAGGCCTCGGGAGTGACTCCCTTCATGGCCTCGACCATGTAGTCCTTCCAGACCTGTGCCGGGATGTCACCACCGTGGATGGACGTCACACCACCCGTGCCGTTCATGGACAGCAGCTTGCCCTTGGCGGGGTCCGTGCGGAACAGCGTCACGGCCGTGGACAGTTCCCTGGTGTAGCCGACGAACCACGCCGACTTGTTCTCGTCGGTCGTACCCGTCTTGCCGGCCACCGGGAAGCCGATGTCCGCGACCTTCTTGCCGGTGCCGTTCTGGACCACGTTCTCCAGGACGTCCGTCACGTTGTGCGCGACGTTCGCCTCCATGGCGGGCTGCTCCTCGGGCTTTTCGAACCCTTCGAGCGGCTTACCCTCGTGGACCACCTTCGTGACGGAGTACGGCTCGAAGTGCTTGCCGTCGTTAGCGAAGGCGCCGTACGCGTCCGCCATACGGATGGCGCTGGGCGTCGACGTACCGAGCGAGAAGGACACGTTCCTGAGGTTGGCCTTGTCGAAGAAGGCCTCCGAGATGCCCATGTCCTTGGCCATCTCCTGGGTCCTGGTCAAGCCGACGTCGATACCCAGCTGCGCGAACGGGCTGTTGATCGACTGCTCCATGGCCTTCCTGAGCGTCACCTCGCCCCAGGCGGTGGTGCCCTCGTTCTTCTGGCGGAACGGCTTTCCGTTATCGCCCATGATCGGGTCGCCGTTCTGGTCCTTGATCTCAAGGAGGTCGTTGCCGTTGTACTTGGCCAACGGCGAGAGTGCCTTTCCGTTGGTCTCGTACGTCCCGTACTTCATCGCGGCGGCCAGGACGATGGGCTTCCAGGTCGATCCGACCGGCACACCCAGGGTGTTGGCGTTGTTGGAGTAGTGCCCCTTGTTGTAGCCCTCTCCGCCGTACAGCGCGACGATGGCTCCGGTCTTGGGGTCGACCGACGCGCCGCCGAACTGGACGTACTTGTCCTTCTCGCGCTTCTTGGGGTCGAGGAAGCTCTTCTGCGTCTTCTCGACGGCCGCCGCCAGCTCGTTGACCTTCTGCTTGTCGAAGGTCGTGTAGATGCGGTAGCCGCCCTTCTCCAGGTCCTCGGGGGACAGACCCGCCTTCTTGGCGACGTACTCCTTGGCGATGTCGATGAGGTAGCCGGACTGACCGGACAGGTTGGAGCTCTGCTTCTTGAACGTGGGGAAGTCGCCGACCTCGGCCCGCTCCGCCGGAGTCATGCGCTTGACCTCGACCATGCGGTCCAGGATCCACGCCCAGCGTTCCTTGGCCCGCTTGGTGTTTGCCTCCTTGGAGGCATTCGCTCCCACACCGCCGTCGGGGTTGTAGAAGTTCGGGCCCTTCAGTACGGCAGCGAGGAAAGCGCACTGCGAGGGAGTGAGCTTCTCGGCGTCCACACCGAAGTACGCCTGGGCCGCAGCCTGGATGCCGTAGGCGTTGCGGCCGTAGTAGGCGGTGTTGAGATAACCCGCGAGGATGTCGTCCTTGGTCATCTTCTGGTTCACCTTGATGGAGATGAACAGCTCTTTGAACTTCCGGGAGAGCGTCTGCTCCTGGCTCAGGTAGGCGTTCTTCACGAACTGCTGGGTGATGGTCGAACCACCCTGCGTCTCGCCACCCCTCGCCATGTTGGCGACGGCCCGCGCGATACCGGCCGGGTCGATGCCCTTGTCGTCATAGAAGGACGCGTTCTCGGCGGAGACCACCGCGTTCTTCATCTCTTTCGGGATCTCGCCGTTGCTCACGAGCTGGCGGTTCGTCTGACCGCCGGTCGCCGCCATCTGCTTGCCGTTGGACCAGTAGAAGACGTTGTTCTGCGCAAGGGCGGTGTCCTGGGCCTTCGGGATGTCCACCATCGCGTAGCCCATGCCCGCCGCAGCGACCAGGCCACCCATGAAGGCGAGGAAGATGCCCGTGATCAGCCGCCACGACGGCACCCAGCGCGCCGCGCCGTACTTGCCCGCGCGTGGATAGTCGATGAGCCGCTTCTTGTCGGGCGGGCCCCCACGGCCTCTGCCGCGCCCGGGGCCGTTCGGCCCGCCGGGAGCGCCACGGCGGCCGCCCCGGGCCGGTTCGGCCGCTCTACGGCGGCTGCCTCCGCCTCTCTGGGCAGCGCGCCGTGCCTCGGCGCGTCCGCCATACGGACGTTCCTCGCCATCCGAACCGCTGGTACCCGACCCGTACGAGTCGGAAGGAGATCCGGTGGCGCCTCGCGGTGCCGCTCGGCGGCCGGAGGACAAGCCGGCCTGGCCGCGTCGGGTCGCGGCACGTCCGCCTCCCTGCGGCTGCGGCGGTTTGCGACGGTGCTCGCTCATCGAACGACTACTCCTCGGGCAGGCGCACCCCTGCGCGCCTGACAACGGCGGCTGATTTCCGGTCCCCCCGAAGTACGGATGCGGTCGGTTCCGCATTCACCCGTACTGCACCAAGGACGACGACGCCCTCAGGCGTCACTCGGTTCCCAGTGCTGTGCATGGCGCACAGACTACGCACCGTCAAAGCCCCACTAGCCCCGAACTTCACCCCAAATCAGGCAACTCGCTCCACATGAATCGTTGATGTGATCCCGTTCACCGTTCCCCCACTTGTCGCGTCCGGGAGGCCGTTCTATCGTCTTGATGTATCGAGTCGATACATCAGCGCGAGATATGACGAGGAGGCGAGGGGATGAGCCGACGTTCCGGGATCCTCGAGTTCGCCGTCCTCGGACTGCTCCGCGAATCCCCGATGCACGGCTACGAGCTGCGCAAACGACTCAATACGTCGCTGGGCGTGTTCCGTGCGTTCAGCTACGGCACGCTCTATCCCTGCCTCAAGACGCTGGTCGCCAACGGCTGGTTGATCGAGGAACCGGGGAGCACCACCGAGGACGCCCTCGCCGCACCACTCGCAGGGCGTCGCGCCAAGATCGTCTACCGGTTGACGGCAGAAGGTAAGGAGCACTTCGAGGAACTGCTCTCGCAGACCGGCCCTGACGCGTACGAGGACGAGCACTTCGCTGCCCGATTTGCCTTCTTCGGACGCACCCCGCAGGACGTGCGCATGCGCGTGCTGGAGGGCCGTCGCAGCCGGCTGGAGGAGCGCCTGGAGAAGATGAGCGCCTCTCTCGCCCGCACGCGGGAGCGCCTCGACGACTACACGCTTGAGCTCCAGCGCCACGGGATGGAGTCCGTGGAGCGCGAAGTGCGCTGGCTGAACGAGCTCATCGAGAGCGAGCGGGCCGGGCGGGACCTGAAGGGTTCCGCTTCCGGGGGGCCCACTCAGCAGGACACCACATCTGGAGAGCCGGGCGATCTGCCCCGTCCCGGGGATACCCCCGGGACGGATTCGCCCGGCGACACCGCCACGTGAGAGCCCAGTCAGGGCCTCACTCGTACACACAGGGAGCAACCGGAATGGGTTCGGTTCGCGTAGCCGTCGTCGGCGTCGGCAACTGCGCCGCGTCGCTGGTTCAGGGAGTCGAGTACTACAAGGACGCCGACCCGGCGTCCAAGGTCCCCGGCCTGATGCATGTCCAGTTCGGCGAGTACCACGTCCGTGACGTCGAGTTCGTCGCCGCCTTCGATGTCGACGCGAAGAAGGTCGGCCTCGACCTCGCGGACGCCATCGGCGCCAGCGAGAACAACACCATCAAGATCTGCGACGTGCCGCGCACCGGCGTGACCGTCCAGCGCGGCCACACCCTCGACGGCCTCGGCAAGTACTACCGCGAGACCATCGAGGAGTCTGCCGAGACCCCGGTCGACGTCGTCCAGATCCTCAAGGACAAGCAGGTCGACGTCCTCGTCTGCTACCTGCCCGTGGGCTCCGAGGACGCGGCGAAGTTCTACGCCCAGTGCGCCATCGACGCCAAGGTCGCCTTCGTCAACGCCCTGCCGGTCTTCATCGCCGGTACGAAGGAGTGGGCGGACAAGTTCACCGAGGCGGGCGTCCCGATCGTCGGCGACGACATCAAGTCCCAGGTCGGTGCCACGATCACGCACCGCGTCATGGCGAAGCTGTTCGAGGACCGCGGTGTCGTCCTGGACCGCACGATGCAGCTGAACGTCGGCGGCAACATGGACTTCAAGAACATGCTCGAGCGCGACCGCCTGGAGTCCAAGAAGATCTCCAAGACGCAGGCCGTCACCTCGCAGATCCCCGACCGTGAACTCGGCGAGAAGAACGTCCACATCGGCCCGTCCGACTACGTTGCCTGGCTCGACGACCGCAAGTGGGCCTACGTCCGCCTCGAGGGCCGCGCCTTCGGTGACGTCCCGCTGAACCTGGAGTACAAGCTCGAGGTCTGGGACTCCCCGAACTCCGCCGGCGTCATCATCGACGCCCTGCGCGCCGCGAAGATCGCCAAGGACCGCGGCATCGGCGGCCCGATCCTGTCGGCGTCGAGCTACTTCATGAAGTCCCCGCCGGTCCAGTACTTCGACGACGAGGCGCGCACGAACGTCGAGAAGTTCATCAAGGGCGAGGTCGAGCGCTAAGCCGACGGCGCCGCACTAGAACGCTCCTGCCAGAGCTGTTGAGGGTCCCCGGGGTTGTACCGCCCGGGGACCCTCCCCATATGTGAGGCTGTGCCCCATGTCCGTCGTACGCGACCTGCGGGTCCTGCTGCGCTTCCGGAACTTCCGGCGCCTGCTCGTCGTACGTCTGCTCTCGCAGGGCGCGGACGGCGTCTACCAGACCGCGCTCGCCACCTACGTCGTCTTCTCCCCGGAGAAACAGACCTCGGCCGCCGCGATCGCCTCCGCGATGGCGGTACTGCTCCTGCCGTACTCCCTGGTGGGCCCCTTCTCCGGCGTCCTCCTGGACCGCTGGCGCCGCCGCCAGGTGCTGCTTTACGGCAGCTTGTCGCGCACCGTACTGGCCTCGGCGACGGCCGCCCTGATCATCACCGAAGTCCCGGACTGGCTCTTCTACGTCTCCGCCCTGTGCGTCACCGCCGTCAACCGCTTCGTCCTGTCCGGCCTGTCCGCGGCACTGCCGCGCGTCGTCGACGAAGAGCGGCTCGTGATCGCCAACTCCCTTTCCCCGACCGCCGGAACGCTCGCCGCGGCCGCGGGCGCCGGCCTGGCCTTCGTCGTACGGCTGGTGGCGTGGGACTCCGATGCGGCCGTGGTCCTTCTGGGAGCCGTGCTGTACCTGTGCGCAGGGCTGGCGTCGCTGCGCATGTCACCGGAACTGCTCGGCCCCGATCGCGAGTTGGTGCAGCCGGGGCTCGCGGCGGCCCTGTCCGGCACAGCGCGCGACCTGGCGGCGGGCGTACGTCATCTCGCCACCCCGCCTCGCCGAGAGGCCGCCTGGGCTCTGTTCACGATGACCCTGATGCGCTTCTGCTACGGCGCCCTGCTGGTCATGCTGCTGATGCTCTGCCGGTACGCCTTCTCTTCGAACGCCGATGACGGACTCGCATTGCTGGGGCTGGCGTTGGCGATGTCGGCCGCCGGCTTCTTCACTGCGGCGGTGGCGACCCCTTGGGCTGTGGGACGGCTGGGCTCGGGCGTCTGGATCGCCGTGTGCGCGGGGGCCGCCGCGCTCCTGGTGCCCGCACTCGGCCTCCCGTTCGCCGCAACTCCCATGCTGGTGGCGGCATTCGTGCTGGGCCTGACGACCCAGGGGGCGAAGATCGCGACGGACACGATCGTGCAGTCCTCGGTCGAGGACGGCTTCCGTGGCCGGATCTTCTCCGTCTACGACGTGCTGTTCAACGTCGCCTTCGTCGGCGCCGCAGGTGTAGCCGCCCTGATGCTGCCGCCGGACGGCCGCTCCGTGCCGCTCGTGGTCACAGTCGCCGTTATCTACGCGGCAGTTGCTGCGACTATGGCCCGCTTTGAACGCCAGTCCGTGTCACATCAATGACACAGAGCCACTCCTGGCGACTCCGGTGTCAGAGGGGACCGGTAACTTACGTGCGTCTTATTTCCGCGCTTAGTTCGCGCCACGCACCCACGTTCTAGGGGGATCCCCAAGTGACCACTCCGCCGCCCCAGGGCAACCCGTTCGCCCAGGGCCAGAACCCGTACGGCCAGCCCCAGGCCCAGGCACCGTACCCGCCCCAGGGTGGCTACCCGCAGCAGCCGGGCCAGCCCGGGTTCCCCCAGCAGGGCGCGGCGCCGTATGCGCCGGTTCCGCCACAGCAGCCGGGTCGCAGGGTCAGCTTCAAGACGATCAAGACCGTCGGCGCCGTTGTGATCGTCGCCGGCATGATGATCGTCGGCTACATAATGAGCCAGGACGACGCCAAGAACGCCGCCGTGGGCGACTGCCTGAAGGCCCCGTCGTCGTCCGTATCGGACGACGCCCTGGAGGTCGTGGACTGCTCCTCCTCCGACGCCGAGGTGAAGGTGCTCAAGAAGGTCAAGGGTCACTACACGCAGCTCACCGCCGAGACCGAGTGCGGCAAGGTCGAGGGGGCCACCAGCTTCTACACCGAGACGATGAAGACGGGCACCAGCGACGACGAGTTCCTGCTGTGCCTCAAGAGCGTCTGATCTGACTCAGGCTGCTTCTGGCGGCCGTCGTTGCACGCGTCGTCGTTTCACGTGAAACATCGAAGAGCGGCGCCATGTTTCACGTGAAACATGGCGCCGCTCTTCGCGTGTCGGCTCGATTCAGGCCTCCGACTCCTGCGCCCACCATTCCTTGAGCGCCGCCGCTGCCTCGTCGGGCCCCATCGGCCCGTTCTCCAGCCGCAGCTCCAGCATGTGCTTGTACGCCCGCCCGATGACCGGCCCTGGCCCGACACCGAGGATCTCCATGATCTGGTTGCCGTCGAGGTCGGGGCGGATGGCGTCCAGTTCCTCCTGCTCCTGGAGCTGAGCGATCCGCTCCTCCAGTCCGTCGTAAGCACGGGACAACGCGGCCGCCTTGCGCTTGTTACGCGTGGTGCAGTCTGAGCGGGTCAGCTTGTGGAGGCGGTCCAGGAGCGGGCCTGCGTCACGGACATAGCGGCGAACTGCGGAGTCCGTCCACTCTCCCGTGCCGTAGCCGTGGAACCGCAGGTGGAGTTCGACCAGACGTGAGACGTCCTTCACCAGCTCGTTGGAGTACTTCAGCGCGGTCATGCGCTTCTTCGTCATCTTCGCGCCGACCACCTCGTGGTGATGGAACGAGACCCGGCCGTCCTTCTCGAAGCGGCGCGTGCGGGGCTTGCCGATGTCGTGGAGCAGCGCGGCCAGCCGGAGGGTCAGGTCGGGCCCCTCCTCCTCCAACGCCATCGCCTGCTCCAGAACGATCAGCGTGTGCTCGTACACGTCCTTGTGCCGGTGGTGCTCGTCGCTCTCCAGACGCAGAGCCGGCAGCTCGGGCAGCACGTGGTCGGCCAGCCCGGTGTCGACCAGCAGGGCCAAACCCTTGCGTGGGTGGCCCGAGAGAATCATCTTGTTCAGCTCGTCCCGCACCCGCTCCGCCGAGACGATCTCGATACGGCCGGACATGTCCTTCATGGCCGCGACGACCTCGGGAGCCACCTCGAAGTCGAGCTGTGCCGCGAAGCGCGCCGCCCGCATCATGCGCAGCGGGTCGTCCGAGAAGGACTCCTCGGGAGTGCCCGGCGTACGCAACACACGCTCCGACAGGTCCTCCAGACCGCCGTGCGGGTCGACGAACTCCTTCTCCGGAAGCGCGACGGCCATCGCGTTCACGGTGAAGTCACGCCGGACGAGGTCCTCCTCGATCGAATCGCCGTACGACACCTCGGGCTTGCGCGAGGTCCGGTCGTACGCCTCCGATCGGTAGGTGGTCACCTCGATCTGAAAGCACCGATCAGCGTCGCCGACGCGGGCTTCCTTCTGTACGCCGACCGTACCGAAAGCGATACCGACCTCCCACACGGCATCCGCCCACGGGCGCACGATCTTCAACACGTCCTCGGGACGGGCATCGGTCGTGAAGTCCAGGTCATTGCCGAGCCGGCCGAGCAGCGCGTCCCGGACCGACCCGCCGACCAGGGCGAGTGAGAACCCGGCCTCCTGGAAACGGCGGGCGAGGTCGTCGGCGACAGGGGCAACCCGCAGCAGTTCACTCACCGCACGGTGCTGCGCCTGACTCAGGGCGCTGGGCTTGTCTTCGTTGGCGTTCGGCACAACAAAAGAGGGTACGTGGCCCGGGCGACCGGGAGCGCCTCCATTAAAGGTGCACATCCGAGGGCACAGACAGCTCCGTCAATACACGCACAATGCCTGCCCTTGCGACGTACGAAAACGCTCCCCTTTATAGGGGCACATACGGGACACGACGACGGTCCGAACCGATCTTGTGGTGGAGACCGCGGCACTTCCCCTCAGCGCGCATCGTTACCATGCGTGGACGCACATTCCGACGACCACTGACGACGACGAGGGACGGGCGAGCGCGTGGCCGAGGCGGCAGACTTCCAGGGGATGACTCCCTCACCTGCCCGCCGGTGGATGCGGCGCACCGGAGCACTGCTCGCCGGGGCGCCTCTGCTGGCAGGCATGCTCCAGCTGTCCGCCCCCGCCCCGACGTACGCCGCCGGGCAGGACTCCTTGAAGGCCGCTTCCGGCTCGGGCTCGGTGGCTGTCGCTGTGGACTCGCTCACTCCCACCGTCCCCGGTGACGGCGACACGTTGACCGTGTCCGGCACGGTGACCAACCAGGGCAAGCAGGCGGTCACGAAAGCACAGGTGGACCTGCGCCTGGGGGCGCCCCTGAACACCCGCTCGGCCATCGACACGGTCGCCGCGCGTACCAGCTACCAGGAGGGCCTCGACGGAGCCCCGGTGGGCGGAAAATACTCCCAGGAGTTCTCCAAGCTCACTCCAGGCGTCTCCCAGCCCTTCAGCATCTCCGTGCCGGTCGACAAGCTGGACCTGGGAGAGGACGGGGTCTACCAGTTCGCCGTCTCGCTGTCCGGCGAGACGTCCGCTCAGCCGTGGGACCAGGTGCTCGGCATCCAGCGGACGTTCCTGCCATGGCAGCCAGACGAAGCCGGCACGAAGACCCGGACGACCGTTCTGTGGCCGCTCGTCTCCTCCTCCCACATGACCGCGCAGACGGGGTCGGACGAGTCACAGACACCGGTCTTCCGTGATGACGACCTCGCCAAGGAGATCTCCCCGGGCGGCCGACTGCAGCAGCTCGTGTCGCTGGGCAAGAAGCTCGACATCACCTGGGTGATCGACCCCGACCTGCTGGCCTCTGTGGATGCCATGACAGAGAGCTATCGCGTCCAGGGCGAGGGCGATACGACCAGGCCGGGCGGCTATCGGACGGTCGCCGCGCAGTGGCTGGCCGAACTGCAGGAGGCGGTGCAGGACAAGGAAGTCGTCGCCCTGCCCTTCGCCGACCCCGACCTGGCCTCCCTGGCGCACAACGGCACCAACGTCACCGGTTCCCTGAACCACCTCAAGGAGGCCACCGACGTCGCCGCCGACACGGTCGACTCGATCCTCCACGTGCAGCCGACCACCGACTTCGCCTGGCCGGTGAACGGCGCCGTCGACCCGTCCATCGTCAAGGTCGCCACCTCCGCCGGCGCGGACAAGGTGATCGCTCGCAACGACAGCCTCGTGGAGACGGGCGGCCTGCCCTACACGCCCTCCGCGGCCCGCCCCATCGGCGGCGGTACGACGGCGGTCGTCGCGGACGCACGGATGTCGACGGCATTCCAGGGCAACCTGACGAAGGCATCGAGTTCGACGCTCGCCGTGCAGAGGTTCCTGGCCCAGAGCCTGGCCCTCGACCTCCAGACGAACAAGCAGCGCAGCATCGTCGTAGCCCCACAGCGGATGCCGACGACGAGCCAGGCCCAGGCGATGGCCGAGGCGGTCTCGGCGCTCCAGGACGGCACGTGGTCCCAGTCCCAGGACCTCACGACCGCGGCCACGGCCAAGCCGGACTCCAGCGCCACCACGAAGGTGCCGGCGGCCTCCACCTACCCGTCTTCGCTGCGCAAGCAGCAGCTGCCGCGATCGGCCTTCGAGCAGGTCGCCACGACACAGGACAAGCTCGACAAGTTCAAGGTGATCCTCACCAAGCAGTCCCGGGTGGTGACCCCCTTCGGGCGGGCCATGAACCGCGAGATGTCCACGTCGTGGCGCGGCCGCTCCGCGGAGGCAGCGGACTACCGCAACGGCATCGAGGCCTACGTCGACTCGTTGGCCGGGCAGGTCACGCTGATCGAGAAGTCGGAGACCAAGCTCTCCGGCCGCAGTGCCATGATCCCCGTGACCGTGCAGAACAATCTCGTCCAGGGCGTCGATCACCTGGTGCTGCGGCTCACCTCGCAGAGCCCGCGGCGCCTCGAGATCGGCGGCGAGTCCTTCGACGAACAACGCGTCACGGTCTCCGGCGGACACAGCCAGACCGTGAAGTTCACCACGTCGGCTCAGGCCAACGGCCAGGCCAGGGTCGTCGCCCAGCTGTTCACGGAGGACGGCCAGCGCTACGGCGCACCCGTCACCTTCGACGTGAAGGTCACCGAGTTCACGGCCACCGTGATGCTGGTCATCGGCGGCGGTTTCCTTCTGCTCGTCCTCGCCGGATTCCGTATGTACACGCAGCGCAAGCGCGCGGCGGCCCGCGCGGCCGAGGAGGACGGTTCCCAGGAGGCGAGCGAATCCGACGGCGATCCGGAGAACCCGGAAGGCCCCGGGCACGGTCTCACGCCCGAGGAACTCCGCAAGGAAGAGTCGGACACCGGTACCCGGGCAGACGCCCCGGAGCAGCCGAGTGACCCTGCACCGGACACCGCAGCGGAAAGCGCCGACCCGTCCGGCACGGGTGAGAGAGTGGACCGTTGAGCGATGTCGTGGCCGGTGGGCCCGGGACGATGAGGTGGGGTAACCATGAACGCGCCGTACGACGGTGACCGCGGCCAGCCCGCGGGCCCCACGGGGCACCCCGAGGGCCCGCCGCCCGAGCACGGCCAGGTACCGCCGCAACACCCCGCGGACATGTACCTCCAGGACGCCTACGACCAGGACCCCTACCGGGCGCAGGACCTCTCCGCCCAGGACCCGGTCGCCGAGGCGCTGTACGACCGCGCCGCCCACCCGCCGCCCCCACCGGGCACGTACCAGCCGCCCGAGTCGCTCTACGCCCAGCCGCCCCAGTCGCCGTACGCCCCCGACCCGCACGTGTGGGCGCAGACCCCGGCGCCCGAGCCGGAGGGCCCGACCCAGTACCTGCCGTACGGCGACGACCCCCGCACGACCCAGTACGTGGGCGTCGACGACCTCGTCTCGCACTCCGCCGAGGAGCGCCCCGAGCACGACGCCTTCGCGCACCTCTTCCGGGACCAGCAGCAGGGCGGTCATCCGCAGTACCAGCCGCCGACGGTTCCGGGGCCTTCCCCGGCGCCCACGGCGGGGCCGTATCAAGGGCCTACGCCGCCTGCCGCCACCGAGCCCTCGGCGCCCGCCCAGGCACCTGCTCCGGCGTCCGCGCCAGCGTCCGCGCCGAAGAAGGGCGGGCGGGCCGCAGGACTGATGAAGTCGAGCGCCGTGATGGCGGCCGGCACGATGGTGTCCCGGCTCACCGGGTTCGTCCGCTCCATGATGATCGTCTCGGCACTGGGCCTCGGCCTGCTGGGTGACTCGTTCCAGGTCGCCTACCAGCTGCCGACGATGATCTACATCCTGACCGTGGGCGGCGGCCTCAACTCCGTCTTCGTGCCGCAGCTGGTGCGTGCCATGAAGGACGACGAGGACGGCGGCGAGGCCTACGCGAACCGCCTGCTGACCCTGGTGATGGTGGCGCTCGCCGCACTCACCGCACTCGCGATGTTCGGCGCGCCGCTCCTGGTCAGGGCCCTGTCCACCCCCGTCGCCAACGACCCCGCCGCCAACGAGGTGGCCGTCACCTTCACCCGTTACTTCCTGCCCTCGATCTTCTTCATGGGCGTCCACGTGGTGATGGGACAGATCCTCAACGCCCGCGGCAAGTTCGGCGCGATGATGTGGACGCCCGTCCTGAACAACATCGTCATCATCGTGACGCTCGGGATGTTCCTCTGGGTGTACGGCACCGCGGAGCGCTCCGGCATGGCCGTCACGAACATCCCCCCGGAGGGCCAGCGACTCCTCGGCATCGGTGTCCTGCTCGGCCTGGTCGTCCAGGCCCTTGCGATGATCCCGTACCTGCGTGAGACGGGTTTCCGGCTGCGGCTGCGCTTCGACTGGAAGGGCCACGGTCTCGGCAAGGCGGCGATGCTCGCCAAGTGGACGATCCTCTTCGTCCTGGCCAACCAGGCGGGTGCCCTCGTGGTCACCCAGCTGTCCACCGCCGCCGGAGTCGACTCCGACGTCGACGGAACCGGCTTCGCCGCCTACGCCAACGCCCAGCTCATCTGGGGTCTGCCGCAGGCCATCATCACCGTCTCCCTGATGGCCGCCCTGCTGCCGCGCCTCTCGCGCTCGGCGGCGGAGGGCGACAGCGGTGCCGTACGCGACGACATCTCCCAGGGGCTGCGCACGACGGCGGTGGCGATCGTCCCCATCGCCTTCGGATTCCTGGGCCTGGGCATCCCGATGTGCACGCTGATGTTCGGCTCCTCGGGCACCAGCGAGGCCACCAACATGGGCTACATGCTGATGGCCTTCGGCCTCGGCCTCATTCCGTACTCCGTGCAGTACGTGGTCCTGCGCGCCTTCTACGCCTATGAGGACACCCGGACCCCCTTCTACAACACGGTGATCGTGGCGGCCGTCAACGCCGTCGCGTCGGCCGCCTGCTACTTCGTCATCCCGGCCCGCTGGGCCGTGGTGGGCATGGCCGCCTCGTACGGCCTGGCCTACGCGATCGGCGTCGGCGTCGCCTGGAGCCGACTGCGCAAGAAGCTCGGCGGCGACCTCGACGGCGCCCGCGTGATGCGGACATACGCCAGACTCTGCATCGCCTCGGTGCCGGCGGCGCTGCTGAGCGGTGCGGCCTGCTACGGCATCGCCCAGACCCTGGGACAGGGCGTTCTCGGCTCGTTCGCCGCACTGCTGGCCGGTGGAGCCGTGCTGATCGGGATCTTCTTCGTCGCCGCCCGCCGGATGCGGATCGAGGAGCTGAACTCGCTGGTCGGCATGGTCCGCGGGCGCCTGGGCCGCTGAGGCGGGGGTACGCGCACAACCATCGTCCGCCATCGTGTGTCGTGCATAGCGGCGGACTGTGGGCACAATTGGTTCGGCGTCGGACGGCGCGCACGGAGTCGAACGGCGCGCAATGGATGGGGAGGCAGGAACGACGGTGGCGGAACGGAGCACGGCTGCCGTCGACGTGGCAGACAACAGCGGCGACGAGCCGCTGACCGCTCAGGCGGACCAGTCCACGGCCGACGGGGTGGCCAAGAATCGGGAGCAGGACACGGACATCGACGAGGCACAGGGGAGTGGCGGGACCGAAGGTCCCGGAAAAGCCTCACCGCCCGAGCTGCACAGCGGCCACAAGCTCGCCAGACGCTACCGCCTCGAGGAGTGCGTCACCCGTCTGGACGGTTTCAGCAGCTGGCGTGCGGTCGACGAGAAGCTCCGTCGCGCCGTCGGCGTCCACATCCTGCCCGCGGACCACGCCCGGGCCCGGTCCGTTCTGGCCTCGGCCCGCTCCTCCGCGCTGCTCGGTGACCCCCGATTCGTCCAGGTCCTCGACGCCGTCGAGGAGAACGACCTCGTCTACGTCGTCCACGAGTGGCTCCCCGACGCCACCGAACTGAGCACGCTGCTCGCCCCGGGCCCGCTGGAGGTGTACGACGCCTACCAGATGGTCACCCAGGTGTCCGCAGCCATGGCCGCCGCCCACCGGGAGGGCCTGGCCCATCTCCGCCTCAACCCGAACGCCGTGCTGCGCACGTCGACCGGCCAGTGGCGCATCCGCGGTCTCGCGGTGAACGCCGCGCTGCGCGGTGTCAGCTCCGACACCCCGCAGCGCACCGACACGGAGGCCATCGGCGCCCTGCTGTACGCCGCGCTCACCCAGCGCTGGCCGTACGAGAGCGACGCATACGGCTTGTCGGGGCTGCCGAAGGACGTCGGCCTGATCGCCCCCGACCAGGTGCGCGCCGGCGTCCACCGTGGCCTGTCCGAGCTGGCCATGCGTGCCCTCGTCAACGACGGTGCGACGGCGTCCCGGCACGAGTCCGCGTGCACGACGCCGGAGGAGCTGGTGAAGGCGATCGGCGAGATGCCGCGCATTCGCCCACCGGAGCCCGCGTTCACGGCCCCGCCGGACTATCAGCGCACGACGTACCAGCAGGGCACCTACGGCCGCCAGGCGCCACATCCGGGTGCCACGCAGCCGGTACCGACTCCGCCGCCCCCACTCCAGAGCCGCACCGGCAGGGCGCTCAAGTGGGCCGTCTCGGCCCTCCTGATCGCTGCCCTGGGGCTCGGCAGCTGGCAGCTCGCGGACGCGCTCATGGACCAGGGCGGCAAGTCCGAGGACGGCAACCAGACGCAGACGACGGACGACAACGACAAGAACAGCGACAAGGCCAAGCCGGTCAAGCCGATAAAGATCCAGAACGCCCAGGAGTTCGTCGCCAAGGGCGGGGCCCAGGCGCCGGAGGACGTGGGCAAGACGTACGACGGCGACAGCTCGACGTACTGGCGCAGCAAGAGCTTCATCGACGGTCCGGACATCACCGCCTACAAGTCGGGGGTCGGCATCGTCTACGACCTCGGCTCGGCTCAGACGGTGTCAGCCGCTTCGATAGGGCTTCTGTACCCCGGCGATCACACGACCGTCTCCCTCTACGCCTCGGACTCCCTGACACCCTCGTCGCTGGACTCGATGGAAAAGATCGGCAGCGTCACGACGAGCGGCACCAGTGCGACGGTGAAGGTCACCAAGCCGGTGAAGACCCAGTACGTTCTCGTATGGCTGACCGCCATGCCCCATGCGAACGGGGACCAGTACAGCGGCGCCGGATACAAGCAGGCCGTCACCGACCTGAAGTTCACCGGCTAGAACTCACGAGATCCAAGGGGAGGGGGTCCGATGGCAGATGGCACCGCTCACCGCGACGCGAGCGACCGGGATCTCCTAGCCCTCCACGTGAAGGGCGACCCCGACGCCTTCGGTGAGCTCGTGCGGCGTCACCGCGATCGGCTCTGGGCGGTGGCCCTGCGTACGCTCGGCGACCGCGAGGAAGCCGCTGACGCCGTCCAGGACGCCCTCGTATCCGCCTACCGGGCCGCCCACACCTTCAGGGGCCAGTCGGCGGTCACGACGTGGCTGCACCGGATCACCGTGAACGCCTGCCTGGACCGCGCCCGCAAGGCGGCCTCCCGGAAGACCTCCCCCGTCGACGACACCGAGCGCTTGGAGCAGTTGCTGGAGCCCCACGAGGAGGCGTCCGCTCCGGCCGAGCGCAACGATCTGCACCGGCAGCTGCTGGAGGCACTCGGCACGCTTCCGCCGGACCAGCGTGCGGCGCTCGTCCTGGTGGACATGCAGGGATACCCGGTCGCGGAAGCCGCCCGGGTCCTCGATGTACCGACCGGCACGGTCAAGAGCCGATGCGCGCGAGGTAGAGCCAGACTCCTGCCGCTCCTGACCCATCTACGGCCGGAAAGCGCCGGCGGGGGCAAGGACTCCGGCGAGAGGCGGAACCGGACGCAGGGGACATCCGTCCCACCGGCAGCGGGTCCACATCCCACGGGGCCACCGGCCACGGATCCGCGAGATACCGGGCCGAGTGATTCAGCTGCAGTGAAGGGCGGAGGTGGGCGAGCGTGACTTCCACGACGGACACGGCCGGGCACCCGGACGTCGCCGAGATCTCCGACCTCACCGAGGGCCTTCTCCCTCCGTCCAGGACAGCAGACCTACGGCGGCATCTGGACCAGTGCGAGTTGTGCGCGGACGTCCACGCCTCCCTGGAGGAAATCCGGGAACTGCTCGGCACCCTGCCCGGCCCCGCACGTATGCCTGCCGATGTCGCCGGACGCATCGATGCCGCGCTCGCCGCGGAGGCTCTGCTGAACGCCACGGCGCCCGATGACACCGAAGCGACACTCCTCCTCGGGGACGCCCGCCCGGCCTCGGGCGCCGGCGACAGCGTCCATGTTTCACGTGAAACATCGGCTACAGCAGACCGCCCCGCAGGCCACGCCCGCTCCTCGACCACCGGTCCCGGCCGCAAGAATCGTAAGAAGGCCGGACGTCGCAAGGTGGCCATCCTCGGCGCCGCCTTCACGGCCGCCGCCCTGGGGCTCGGCTCCGTGCTGCTGACCTCACTGATGGGTGGAGGGGCCGGCCCATCGGCCGACGGCGGGCAGACCGGCAACGACACCTTCTCCGCGGCGAAGCTGGAGAATCAGGTCGCCGACCTTCTCGCCAAGAGCGAGGGCTCTTCGGGTGACTCCCGTAAGCCGGAACGCAGTCTGGGTGCGGTAGGCGAGCCCGACACCGAGAGCCCTCAGATCCTGCGCGAGATCACAGTGCCCGAGTGTGTCAGGAAGGGCATCGGCCGCGACGACGCGGCGCTCGCCACTGAGGAAGGCGTCTACCAAGGCAAGGACGCTCTGCTCGTCGTGTTGCGGGATGCCGCCAATGACAGCCGAGTCACGGTCTACGTCATGGATGCGACCTGTGTGAAGCAGGCATCATCCACCACGGCCAAGGTGCTGCTGAAGGACTCCTACCCGCGTTCCTGAGCACCCGGCGATTCGTCTCCGTCCTGAGTTGGACCCCCACGGTGTGGCATGACCGTGTGCCCGGACACAGTGGGAATGCGCGCCCCTTAGGATCCGTTGGGTGGGGTGAGAGTTCTGAAAGGGGCTCCCCCGGTCCGACGACGCAGTCCAGAGACGAGGAATCAAGCCGTGAGCGATGTCCGTAACGTGATCATCATCGGTTCCGGGCCCGCCGGCTACACGGCGGCGCTCTACACCGCGCGCGCGTCGCTGAAGCCGCTTGTGTTCGAGGGTGCCGTCACCGCCGGTGGTGCGCTCATGAACACGACCGAGGTGGAGAACTTCCCTGGCTTCCAGGACGGCATCATGGGCCCCGAGCTCATGGACAACATGCGCGGCCAGGCCGAGCGCTTCGGAGCCGAGCTCGTCCCGGACGACATCGTGAACGTGGACCTGAGCGGTGAGATCAAGACCGTCACGGACACCGCCGGCACGGTCCACCGGGCGAAGGCCGTCATCGTCGCCACCGGCTCGCAGCACCGCAAGCTCGGCCTGCCGAACGAGGACGCCCTCTCCGGCCGCGGCGTCTCCTGGTGTGCCACGTGCGACGGCTTCTTCTTCAAGGACCAGGACATCGCTGTGATCGGCGGCGGCGACACCGCGATGGAGGAGGCCACCTTCCTCTCGCGCTTCGCCAAGTCGGTGACCATCGTCCACCGCCGCGACACCCTGCGCGCCTCGAAGGCGATGCAGGACCGCGCCTTCGCCGACCCGAAGATCAAGTTCGTCTGGGACAGCGAGGTCGCCGAAGTCCAGGGCGAGCAGAAGCTCTCCGGTCTGAAGCTGCGCAACGTCAAGACCGGCGAGCTCTCGGACCTGGCGGTCACCGGCCTGTTCATCGCGATCGGCCACGACCCGCGTACCGAGCTGTTCAAGGGCCAGCTGGAGCTGGACGGGGAGGGCTACCTCAAGGTCGACGCCCCCTCCACCCGCACCAACCTGACCGGTGTCTTCGGCGCCGGCGACGTGGTCGACCACACATACCGTCAGGCGATCACCGCGGCCGGTACCGGCTGCTCCGCCGCTCTCGACGCCGAGCGCTTCCTCGCCGCCCTCGCGGACGAGGAGCAGGCCGAGCCCGAGAAGACCTCTGTCTGACCCCCGCCTGACCCCCATCCGCCCCACGCATCAACCAGTTAAGGAGCCCGCCGTGGCCGGCACCCTGAAGAACGTGACCGACGACTCCTTCGAGCAGGACGTCCTCAAGAGCGACAAGCCCGTCCTGGTGGACTTCTGGGCCGCCTGGTGCGGACCCTGCCGCCAGATCGCGCCGTCCCTTGAGGCGATCGCCGCCGAGCACGGTGACAAGATCGAGATCGTCAAGCTCAACATCGACGAGAACCCGGGTACGGCCGCCAAGTACGGCGTCATGTCCATCCCGACGCTGAACGTCTACCACAACGGCGAAGTCGCCAAGACCATCGTCGGCGCCAAGCCGAAGGCCGCGATCCTCCGCGACCTTGAGGACTTCATCGCCGAGTGACGTTTCACGTGAAACACGAGTGGGCCAACCCGAGGGGGTTGGCCCATTCGCTTTAGCGGCGCCTGCTCTGGAACGCCCTAGCTCTAGAGGGGCCTCAACGCCGGTTCCTTCTGCACGGCCCCGAGCAGCCGGTCGATCGCCATCTCCACGTCTTCCTTCCAGGACAGCGCAGTCCGCACTTCCAGCCGCAGACGAGGAAAGGCGGGGTGCGGGCGCACCGTCTTGAAGCCGACGGCCAGGAGATGGTCGGCAGGCAGGACACACCCCGGCTCCTTCCAGCGCGCGTCTCCGAAGGCCTCGATCGCCTTGAAGCCCCGCCGCAGCAAGTCCTTGGCGACCGTCTGGACCATCACTCGCCCCAGTCCCTGGCCCTGGTAGCCCGGCATGATGAACGCGGTCATCAGCTGCACCGCGTCCGGCGACACGGGACTCGTGGGGAACGCCGTCGCGCGGGGGACGTAAGCCGGAGGCGCGTAGAGCACGAAGCCCACTGGCACATCGTCGACGTAGACGACCCGACCACAGGAGCCCCAGTCCAGCAGGACGGCGGAGATCCAGGATTCCTTCTCCAGGGCGGCGGTTCCGGCTCTTACCGCGGCTTCACCGCTGACCGGGTCCAACTCCCAGAAGACACACGCGCGGCAGCGCTTGGGAAGGTCCGGAAGGTTGTCCAGCGTGAGCGGTACGAGCCGACGCCCCATGAAGGCTGATCCTCGCTTCCTTCGCCCGCGGCTTCGCGAGCGGCTGTCAGGGCGCTCCGTTCCCTGAGCAGGCTGCCGACGAACCCGCCGACCGCGCCCAGCCCAAGACCCGCGCTCACCAGTCCGGTGCGACTCACCGTTCGCATGGACCCCGCCTCCCCTAAGAGGTCTTGCCAGGTGGATGCGCCATACCCGAACGCATCGTATCCACGAAGCGATTCCATCGATACCGTCAGAAAGCAAAGGTGCGGGCCGTGTTCCGGTACACACCGGACACGGCCCGCGTGGGTAGGCCGGAAGGACACCCCGAGACCGAGCTCAGAGCTCGGCTTCGTCCGCGTCACCGTCCAGGAGACTCTTCTGAAGCGCCAGCTTCTCGCCCGGAGCGAGCGTGCTGAGGATCCGCTCAAGGTCGTCCGGGGAGGCGAACTCGACGGTGATCTTGCCCTTTTTCTGGCCCAGTTCGACCTTCACCCGCGTCTCGAAGCGGTCCGAGAGCCGGGTCGCGAGGTCGGACAGCGCCGGAGAGGGGACAGAGCCGGCCCGCGGCCCTCTGGAGCGCTGGGTCTTTTGCGGGCGGGAGCCCATCAGGGTCACGATCTCTTCGACGGAGCGGACCGAGAGCCCCTCGGCCACCACTCGGTAGGCCAGCCGCTCCTGCTCCTCCGGGTCGTCGACGGAGAGAAGCGCCCGCGCGTGTCCGGCGGAGAGCACACCGGCGGCGACCCGGTTCTGGACCTTGGGCGAGAGCTTCAGCAGACGCAGAGTGTTGGAGACCTGCGGGCGAGAACGGCCGATGCGGTCTGCCAGCTGGTCATGCGTGCAGTTGAAGTCCTTCAGCAGCTGATCGTAGGCAGCCGCCTCTTCGATGGGGTTCAGCTGAGCGCGGTGCAGGTTCTCCAGGAGGGCATCCAGGAGGAGCTTCTCGTCGTCCGTGGCCCGCACGATCGCCGGGATCACTTCGAGCCCGGCCTCACGGCAGGCCCGCCAGCGCCGCTCGCCCATGATGAGTTCGTAGCGTGCGGGGCCGATCTGCCGTACGACGATCGGCTGGAGGAGCCCGACCTCCTGGATGGAGGTGACGAGTTCTTGCAGCGCATCCTCGTCGAAGACCTCACGCGGCTGCCTCGGGTTGGGCGTGATCGCGTCGAGGGGGATTTCCGCGAAGTGGGCGCCCATGGGAGGTGCGGGCGCCTCGACGGCGCCGTTGAGCACCGGCTCCTCGGTTTCATGTGAAACAGGCGGCAGTGTGGCCACCTTGGCCGCGGCCACCCCACGGTCACTCAGCACCGGTACAGCGGCCGGGGACGTGGAAGCAGCGCCCCCCATCGCAGCCGGGGGCACCGTCTTCTCCGTCGGTGCAGCAGGGATCAGTGCGCCGAGACCACGGCCCAAACCCCTCCGTCGCTCGCTCACTGGATGCCCTCCGCCATGCTCGGGTTGCTCTGGGCGCCGATGTGGGCGTGCGTCGGGTCGTAATTGACCCCGACACCCTTCAGCGCGATTTCGCGTGCCGCCTCAAGATACGACAGGGCACCGCTCGATCCTGGATCGTAAGTCAGCACCGTCTGGCCATAGCTCGGCGCCTCGGAGATACGCACCGAGCGGGGAATGCTCGTCCGCAGCACCTCGTCACCGAAATGAGTCCGTACCTCGTCCGCGACCTGGGACGCGAGCCGCGTCCGGCCGTCGTACATGGTGAGCAGGATCGTCGAGACGTGCAGAGTGGGGTTGAGGTGCCCCCGCACCAGGTCGACGTTGCGCAATAGCTGGCCCAGGCCCTCCAGCGCGTAGTACTCGCACTGGATCGGGATCAGGACCTCCTGCCCGGCCACCAGCGCGTTGACCGTCAACAGGCCGAGCGAGGGCGGACAGTCGATGAGGATGTAGTCCAGCGGCTGTTCGTATGCCTGGATCGCCCGCTGGAGTCGGCTCTCGCGTGCCACCAGAGACACCAGCTCGATCTCCGCACCGGCGAGATCGATCGTGGCAGGGGCACAGAAGAGGCCCTCGACATCAGGGACCGGCTGAACGACTTCAGCGAGCGGCTTACTCTCGACCAACACATCGTAGATGGAGGGGACTTCTGCGTGGTGGTCGATCCCCAGAGCAGTGGAGGCATTGCCCTGCGGGTCGAGGTCGATGACCAGCACCCGGCCGCCGTGAAGGGCCAGCGACGCGGCAAGGTTGACGGTCGTCGTCGTCTTGCCCACGCCCCCCTTCTGGTTGGCGACCACCATGACGCGGGTCTGCTCGGGCCGTGGCAGGCCCTCGCCGGCGCGGCCTAGAGCCTCCACCGCCAGTTGGGCAGCACGACCGATGGGAGTGTCGTCCATCGGGGGCGGTGTTTCACGTGAAACATCCTCCCCCATCGACTCGGTACGGGGACCGGGGACCGGATCGGTCATCGGTCCCGCGATGTTGGCGTCGGACCGCAAGGATTCACTCTCCTCGACTTCAGGCTCGCAATGAACAGAGCCTCCCATGCCTTCGGGGTCGTGAACCAGTGAGGCCTGGTGTTCTGTGGAGAAATCCACCTCTGTGGACAACTCCATGCCCCTCAGGGGGGACGGAGCGTCGTCAGAAGCCCCCTCTCCGAGAGAACCGAGGGGCTTTCGGTCTCGAGGTTCGGCCGCGGCGCGGCCGCGACTGATGATGCCGTGCAGCAGTGAGCGACGTTTCACGTGAAACACGATGCCAGCGTCATCCCAAAATGCTTCACGACACTCCACCCTGAGTAGTTTTGTACCCTTTTACGGAGTACACCCTGAGCGTCGACAGAGTGTCACCATCCCCGCCCAGCCGCCACATATGAGACCTCTGCCACAGCCGGCACCCCCTCGCAGGGCGGGACGATCGCGATCTTTCGGGAAGAAACGCCCTCGCACCATACAACCCAAATGCACCTCAAGGTATTTATCGTGAGAATTTCGACGGGGAATCAACGAGGTAGGGTGTGAAATGAATCGGGGGGCACCGGACGTCGACCAATCCGGCACCATTTACGGGTAGTACATTCGCGCGCTCTCCGCTTCATCGAATTGATCAAAGAAAAGCATTACGGGGAGCACCATGAAGACCAGGAATGTCGCGCGCACGGCTGCCGTAGTCATCGGCATCGGAATGCTGACCGCCACCACGCCGGCCTTCGCCGACCAGGACGTCAAGGCCATCTGGGGACAGGCGTACCGCACCAACGCTGACCACGGCGTTGCCGCCGTCAAGGACCTGGCCGACGACGACAACGAGGTCTACGTGCAGTACACGCGCAGCGGCCACGGAAGCAGGATTTTCACCCTGTGGAACAAGAAGGGCAAGGGCACCACGACGTACAGTGGTGACGGCGGCACGGTGACCATCAAGCGGGTCTGCCGCTCCATTTCCCTGGCTTCGGACTACTGCGTCGACCGGTAAATTCGGGGTCTGTTGTTTTAGTAGTCCGGAAACACAAAAAAGAGGTGCCCTTCCCTGGGGAAATCCCCGGGAAGGGCACCTCTTTTGCCCAGAACTCGATACGCGGCTCTTGCCCTCCGTCAGCGCCTGCGTCGTGCCCGGCTCGACCGGGCCGCCTTCGCACGCTTCGCTGCGAAACGGACACCTCCCGGGCTCTCCCCGACCTCCACGCGGACGACGGTGGACATCGGATCCACCACTCCCTCGCCCACATGCAGGATGGACGTCTCCACAGCACCGAGTTTGCTCAGCGCCGTGGACGCGCTCTTGAGCTCCTCCTCGGCGGTGTCGCCCTTGAGGGCGAGCATCTCGCCGTACGGTCGCAGCAGAGGGATTCCCCAGGTGGCCAGTCGGTCCAGCGGCGCCACGGCTCGTGCGGTGACAACATGCACCGGGGTCAGCTTCCCCATGACCTCCTCCGCACGGCCGCGCACCACCGTCACATGATCGAGGCCCAACAGTTCCACGACCTCGGTCAGGAAGTTGGTGCGCCGGAGCAGTGGCTCAAGCAGCGTGATCTTCAGGTCCTCCCGGACGAGGGCCAGAGGGATGCCGGGCAGGCCGGCGCCCGAGCCGACATCGCACACGGTCACCCCCTCCGGCACGACCTCGGAGAGCACCGCGCAGTTCAAGAGGTGCCGCTCCCACAGGCGGGGCACTTCACGCGGGCCGATCAGACCGCGCTGCACACCCGCCTCGGCGAGCAGCTCGGCGTAGCGGACCGCATCAGCGTAGCGATCGCCGAACACCTCACGTGCCTGCTCGGGCGCAGGGGGAAGCTCCGCTGCCTCCGTCACGGGGGACCGTCCTTCCGTATGCGCCGGCGCACCGAGCGCCGACACCAGAACCACCAGAACTATCAGGCTGACAAAGTTCGGCCCCGCCTGCGGGCAGACGGGGCCGGGGGAACGAACGGGCCGATCAGGCGGGGAGCACGACGACGAACCGCTGCGGTTCCTCGCCCTCGGACTCGCTGCGCAGGCCCGCGGACTTGACCGCGTCGTGCACGACCTTGCGCTCGAACGGCGTCATCGGCTTCAGCTTCACGGGCTCGCCCGTGTTCTTGACCTCGGCGGCTGCCTTGGCACCCAGCTCGGAGAGCTCGGCGCGCTTCTGGGCCCGGTAGCCCGCGATGTCCAGCATCAGCCGGCTGCGGTCCCCGGTCTCCCGGTGCACGGCCAGGCGCGTGAGCTCCTGCAGTGCCTCCAGCACCTCGCCGTCACGCCCGACCAGCTTCTGCAGGTCTCGGCCGCCCGCGTCGCTGATGATCGAGACAGCGGCGCGGTCGGCCTCGACGTCCATGTCGATGTCGCCGTCGAGATCGGCGATGTCGAGCAGACCCTCGAGGTAGTCCGCCGCGATCTCGCCCTCCTGCTCCAGGCGGGTCAGGGTGTCTGCACCCTCGGCGGCGGCGGAGGTGGTGCCTTCCGTCACGGGATGGGCTCCTTCTTACTTCTTGGACGGGGACTTGGGGCGCTGCGGGCCACCCTTGCGCTGCCCGGACTGGGCCTTGCTGCGGGTGCTGCCGCCGGGCTTCTGCGTGGTCTTCTTGGCAGCGCCGGGCTGGGCGTCCTCGGGCTCGTCGGACTTCTGGAGCGAGGTGGTCGGCTCACCGGCCTGCTTCGCACTGCCGGACTGGCGCTGGGACTTGCTCTGCCGCTTCGGCTGCTGACGCTTGGGGGCACCAGCCGCGGTCGGCGTACCGTCCTCGGTCACGGTGGCGACGGAACTCTCGCCCTGCACCACGCTGCCGTCGGCCTGCGCCACGAGACCCGCCTTGGTCAGGCCGTTGATGAACTTGCGCTCGTACTCGTTACGGTCGCGGCCCTTGGCGACGATCGCCTTGACGATGACACGCTCACTGCGCTTGCGGGCCTTGCCGTGCTGCGTGACGTGCTTGGTGAGCCGCTCCAGGTACGCGGCCTGGGCCTTGGAACCCGGAGTCGGGTTGTTGCGGATGACGTACATCTGCTGGCCCATCGTCCACACGTTGGTGGTCAGCCAGTAGACCAGGACACCGACCGGGAAGTTGATGCCGAAGACGGCGAACATGACCGGGAAGACGTACATCAGCATCTTCTGCTGCTGCATGAACGGCGTCTTCACCGTGGTGTCGACGTTCTTCGTCATCAGCTGACGCTGCGTGTAGAACTGCGACGCCGACATCAGGACGATCATGACCGCGGTCACGATCCGGACCGTGGTCAGCGAGGCCTCGAGCGCCGCGACGTCCGCGGAGCTGTCGGTGAACTTCGCGGCCAGCGGAGCCCCGAAGATGTGCGCCTTCTGCGCGCTCTCCAGCAGGCTCTGGTTGATGACACCGATGGTGTCGTTGTTGGCGATGCTGTTGAGCACGTGGTAGAGGGCGAAGAAGAACGGCGACTGCGCCAGGATGGGAAGGCACGAGGAGAGCGGGTTGGTGCCCGTCTCCTTGTACAGCTTCATCATCTCTTCGGACTGACGCTGCTTGTCGTTCTTGTAGCGCTCCTGGATCTTCTTCATCTCGGGCTGCAGCGTCTGCATGGCCCGGGTCGCCTTGATCTGCTTCACGAAGAGCGGGATCAGGCAGATACGGATCAGGATCACCAGGGACACGATGGACAGGCCCCAGGCCCACCCGGTGTTGTCGCCGAAGATGGCGCCGTACACCTTGTGGAACTGGACGATGACCCATGAGACGGGTGTCGTGATGAAGCTGAAGAGGCTGGCAATCGTGTCCACTAATCATGCTCCTTGGGCATGGGGCGAGGTCTCTGCGGCCGGGCCCGAAGGAACATTCTCTTCGGTGGCCGTTTCCGCGGCGGAGGGCCCGCCCTTGCGTGCGCGCCAAGCGTTGCGCAGCAACTCGTGCCACCGCGGGCGCTTGCGTGGCGGTACATGGTCCACACCGCCCAGCGACCACGGATTGCACCGCAGGATGCGCCAGGCTGTGAGCGCCGTGCCCTTGATCGCACCGTGCCGGTCGATCGCCGTGTATCCGTAATGGGAACACGACGGGTAGTACTTGCACACCGGCCCGAGCAGCGGACTGATCGTCCACTGGTACAGCTTGATCAGGGCCAGCAGTGGGTACTTCATCGCGCGCCCCCTCCCAGGAGCCGCTGCAAAGCGGCATCCAGGTCTCGGGCCAGCTGTGCATGGTCGGCGTCACCCGCACCGGGCAGCGCTCGTACGACTACCAGGCTACCGGGGGGCAGCTGGTCGACTCGGTCGCGCATCAGATGGCGAAGCCTGCGCTTCACCTTGTTCCGCACGACCGCACCGCCCACAGCCTTGCTCACGACGAAACCCGCACGCGTCGGGGGAGCGCTCTCCCCAGGCGCGTGCGGGTCCATGGCACCGCTACGAAGGTGGACGACGAGGTGCTGGCGTCCTGCCCTGCGTCCTCGTCGGACCGCGGTCGCGAAGTCCTCGCGCCGCCTCAGCCGGTTGTCGGTGGGCAGCACGACGTCATGACCTGATCGGGATCAGGCGGACAGGCTGGCGCGGCCCTTGCTGCGACGGTTCGCGAGAATCGCGCGGCCGGCACGGGTGCGCATCCGCAGGCGGAAGCCGTGGGTCTTCGCGCGACGACGGTTGTTCGGCTGGAAGGTGCGCTTGCTCACTCGGGGGCTCCAGAAAGAAATCGGTGTTGGCGGGTGCCGTCCTGGCTGTCACCGTGCGCCCACGAGGTAGCTCGCGTTACGCCCGAGTGCACCGCTTCCCGATCACCCGAGGCGATCTGTGCCCATCGGAGGCAGGCGGCAGCAGCCATCGACAACTCGACCTGGTTACGGTACGCGCGGCTACGCCATCCGGTCAAACCAGAGGTCACGGGGAGACACTATCCACAGCCTGGGGACAACAACTTGAACCGCACCCGCCGCCCTGACTACCGTGGCTGAACTCCGATTCGTTCCCTTGTCCCCTTGAATCTGGCTCCATCCCTTTTGAATCCCGACCCGTCCCACCATCACACGTTCGTGGGACCCGTGAGAGAGCGTGCCCTGTGGCTGACGTACCTGCCGATCTTGCCGCAGTGTGGCCACGAGTACTCGAGCAACTTCTCGGTGAGGGCCGCGGGCAGGGCGTCGAGGTGAAGGACGAGCACTGGATCCGGCGCTGCCAGCCGCTCGCGCTGGTCGCCGACACCGCTCTCCTCGCCGTACCGAACGAATTTGCGAAGGGCGTACTGGAGGGCCGTCTGGCCCCGATCGTCAGCGAGACCCTGAGGGGGGGGCCCCCCACCCCCCGCCCGACCCCCCCCCCACCCCCCGGGGGGGGCCCCCCCGCCCCCCCCTGCCCCGCCCCAACCGCGCTACGAGGAGCCCGAGCTCCCCTCGTACGACGGCTACGGCCGCCACCGCGCCGACGACCGCGGGAGCGCGCCCAACGACCCGCTGCCCACCGCCCGCCCGGCCTACCCGAGCGAGTACCAGCGCCCCGAGCCCGGCCCCGGCAGCTGGCCCCGCCCGACCCAGGACGAGTACGGCTGGCAGCAACAGCGGCTCGGCTTCCCGGAGCGGGACCCGTACGCCTCGCCGTCGCAGGACTCCTACGCACAGGACTCCTACGGCGCGCCCACCCAGGACTACCGCCCGCAGCCGATGGAGCGGCAGTCGTACGACGGACACCGCCCCGACTACGAGCAGCACCGTCCTGACTACGAGCAGCACCGCCCCGAGTACGAGCAGCAGCGGCCGGACTACGACCAGCCGCGCTCCGACTACGACCGCGACGCCCGCCGCGACCGGCCTGAGCCGCCGTCCGGCTCCGGCCATGTGCACCGCGGCGGCCCCGTCGGCTCGAACCTGCCGACCACCGGCGCGCCCGGCCCGCTGGCGGCGCAGCCCGCGCCGGCGCCCGGGCCCGGTGAGCCGACCGCACGTCTGAACCCGAAGTACCTCTTCGACACGTTCGTCATCGGCGCGTCCAACCGCTTCGCGCACGCGGCCGCGGTGGCGGTCGCCGAGGCGCCCGCGAAGGCGTACAACCCCCTGTTCATCTACGGGGAGTCGGGGCTCGGCAAGACGCACCTGCTGCACGCGATCGGGCACTACGCGCGCAGCCTGTATCCCGGCACGCGCGTGCGTTACGTGAGCTCGGAGGAGTTCACCAACGAGTTCATCAACTCCATCCGCGACGGCAAGGGCGACAGCTTCCGCAAGCGCTACCGCGAGATGGACATCCTGCTCGTCGACGACATCCAGTTCCTGGCGGACAAGGAGTCGACGCAGGAGGAGTTCTTCCACACCTTCAACACCCTCCACAACGCGAACAAGCAGATCGTGCTCTCCAGCGACCGGCCGCCGAAGCAGCTGGTCACGCTGGAGGACCGGCTGAGGAACCGTTTCGAGTGGGGTCTGATCACCGACGTCCAGCCGCCCGAACTGGAGACGCGCATCGCGATCCTCCGCAAGAAGGCGGTCCAGGAGCAGCTCAACGCCCCGCCGGAGGTGCTGGAGTTCATCGCCTCCCGCATCTCGCGCAACATCCGCGAGCTGGAGGGCGCGCTGATCCGGGTGACGGCGTTCGCCTCGCTGAACCGGCAGCCGGTGGACCTGGGCCTCACGGAGATCGTCCTCAAGGACCTGATCCCCGGCGGCGACGACGCGACACCGGAGATCACCTCGACGGCCATCATGAGCGCGACCGCCGACTACTTCGGCCTCACGGTCGAGGACCTGTGCGGCAGCTCGCGCGGCCGCCAGCTCGTCACGGCCCGCCAGATCGCCATGTACCTGTGCCGTGAGCTGACGGACCTGTCGCTGCCGAAGATCGGCGCGCTGTTCGGCGGCCGCGACCACACCACGGTGATGCACGCCGACCGCAAGATCCGCAATCTGATGGCCGAGCGGCGCTCCATCTACAACCAGGTCACCGAGCTGACCAACCGCATCAAGAACGGCTGACGGAGCGTGCCGACGAGCGGCCTGAGACTGGCCTGAGGGCGGCCGCAAGAGCCGTCGTACGACGCCGAGGGCGCCCCCGGAGGAGGTTCCGGGGGCGCCCTTCGTCATGCCGTTCGTGGTGCCGCTCGCGATGCCGTGGCCGAACGTCCGGACACCGGCTGTTCGATTAGCTGCCGAGTTACGGCCACTCTCCACAGATTTGGTGACTTTCTCGCGTCCACACCCTGGGGACTGGGAAGTTGTCCAGACTGTGTCCACAGCGGCACCTGCTGAGCGACCATCAGACCAGGTCAACCGCATGTGGATTCGTGGACGAACGATCTCCACAGCCTGTGGACAGCGAAAAGATCCACAGGCTGTGCATCGAGTTGTCCACCGGCAACCCACAGGATGCGGCCGGTTGTCCCCAGCAATCCCCAGCTTCTCCACATCGCTGTCCACTGTTCGGCAACGCGACGCGCCCTCTCACCGACCCGAGTGAAAGGCGTCACACGAAGGTGCCGGGTTGGCCTGTGGGAAAGGTGGGTAAAGCTGGGGACGGCGCTGGGGAGAAGTCGCCTCGACCTGTGCACGGGGTGTGCAGAACTTTCTGTTCTCCACAGATACGCCCGGTTGTCCACCGCCGTCGCCCACAGGACCCGTGGACAAAATTTCCGCTCTGAGCTGGGAAAACGGGGTTATCCACGGTATCCACAGGCCCTACTACTACTCCCAACTAGAGAGAGCTGGGAATCCGTTTCGAAGTGGGTCCTGTGCACAACTCGCTGTCCGGCTCCCGGCTGCCCCTCGTCACGACTTGACCCCGAGAGGCACCTACTGTCAGTGGGGTGCGTCAGACTGTTCCCGGTGTCCTTCCCCTCACTGGGGCCGACGACACCGAGACAGACGACGAAGCCAGGCAGGCCGAGAAGCGCCGGCAACAGCAGGAGGCGGCAACAGTGAAGATCCGGGTGGAACGCGACGTACTCGCGGAGGCCGTGGCCTGGGCGGCGCGCAGCCTCCCGGCCCGTCCGCCGGCGCCTGTCCTCGCCGGCCTCCTCCTCAAGGCCGAGGACGGCCAGCTGAGCCTGTCCAGCTTCGACTACGAGGTCTCCGCGCGCGTGTCCGTGGAGACCGAGGTGGACGAGGAGGGCACGGTCCTGGTCTCCGGCCGCCTGCTGGCCGACATCTGCCGCGCTCTCCCCAACCGGCCGGTGGAGATTTCCACAGACGGTGTACGGGCGACCGTGGTCTGCGGCTCCTCGCGGTTCACACTCCACACCCTGCCTGTGGAGGAGTACCCGGCACTGCCGCAGATGCCGACCGCGACCGGCACCGTGCCCGGTGAGGTCTTCGCCTCCGCCGCCGCCCAGGTCGCCATCGCGGCCGGTCGCGACGACACGCTGCCCGTCCTCACCGGCGTGCGCATCGAGATCGAGGGCGACACGGTGACGCTGGCGTCGACCGACCGCTACCGCTTCGCGGTCCGCGAGTTCCTGTGGAAGCCGGAGAACCCGGAGGCCTCGGCGGTCGCCCTGGTCCCCGCCAAGACGCTCCTGGACACCGCCAAGGCGCTCACCAGCGGTGACAGCGTCACGCTGGCGCTGTCCGGCTCGGGTGCGGGCGAGGGCCTGATCGGTTTCGAGGGCGCCGGTCGTCGTACGACGACCCGTCTCCTGGAGGGCGACCTCCCGAAGTACCGCTCACTGTTCCCGACGGAGTTCAACTCCGTGGCTGTCATCGAGACCGCCCCCTTCGTGGAGGCCGTCAAGCGTGTGGCGCTGGTTGCCGAGCGGAACACCCCGGTGCGGCTCAGCTTCGAGCAGGGCGTGCTCATCCTGGAGGCCGGTTCCAGCGACGACGCACAGGCTGTGGAGAGGGTCGACGCCCAGCTGGAGGGCGACGACGTGTCGATCGCCTTCAACCCGACCTTCCTGCTGGACGGCCTGAGCGCCATCGACTCCCCGGTGGCCCAGCTGTCCTTCACGACCTCCACGAAGCCCGCGCTGCTCAGCGGCAAGCCGGCGCTGGACGCCGAGGCGGACGAGGCCTACAAGTACCTGATCATGCCGGTGCGACTGAGCGGCTGACCTGCTGCCGTTGGCGTCGCGGTTGTCCACAGCGTCCCCAGGTCCGGTGGATCACCGGACCTGGGGACGACCTGTCGGATGAAGACGCAGGTGAGGGCGTACGTATGAGCGCCTATGCCCACGGATGTGCGCGTGCGTCCGGGTTTAGGCTCGTACGTGGGCACGCAGGTGCCCCACACGCCACAGCAACCTAAGGAACAACTGATGGAGCTCGGTCTCGTCGGCCTCGGCAAGATGGGCGGCAACATGCGCGAGCGGATACGCCGCGCCGGCCACACCGTCGTCGGATACGACCGCAACGCGGACCTCGCGGACGTCCACAGCCTGGAAGAGCTTGTGGGCAAGCTCCCCGGGCCGCGCGTGGTCTGGGTGATGGTCCCGGCCGGTGCCCCGACCCAGTCGACCATCGACGAGCTCGCCGAGCTGCTGGAGCCCGGCGACGTCGTCGTGGACGGCGGGAACTCCCGCTGGACGGACGACGAGAAGCACGCCGAGGAACTGGCGGCCAAGGGCATCGGTTTCGTCGACTGTGGCGTCTCCGGCGGCGTCTGGGGCCTGGAGAACGGCTACGCGCTGATGTACGGCGGCGACGCGGAGCACGTCGCCAGGGTGCAGCCGGTCTTCGACGCCCTCAAGCCGGAGGGCGACTTCGGCGCGGTGCACGCCGGCAAGGTCGGTGCGGGGCACTTCGCGAAGATGGTCCACAACGGCATCGAGTACGCGATGATGCAGGCCTATGCCGAGGGCTGGGAGCTGCTGGAGAAGGTCGACTCCGTGACCGACGTCCGGGAGGTCTTCCGGTCCTGGCAGGAGGGCACGGTCATCCGTTCCTGGCTGCTGGACCTCGCGGTGAACGCCCTCGACGAGGACGAGCACCTGGACAAGCTCAGGGGTTATGCACAGGACTCCGGTGAGGGACGCTGGACTGTGGAAGCCGCCATCGACCACGCGGTGCCGCTCCCGGCGATCACCGCGTCGCTGTTCGCGCGGTTCGCGTCCCGCCAGGACGACTCCCCGCAGATGAAGATGATCGCGGCGCTGCGGAACCAGTTCGGCGGCCACGCGGTCGAGTCGAAGTAACCGTCGAGAACCATCGTCGGAAACGGCCGTCGGGAACGACCGTCGGAAATGAGAAGAAGTAATCCACACCCTGGGGATGGCACCCTGGCACCCTCGGGAGTGACCCGGTTGTCCACAACTGGGGAAAGCTGAAGCACACGTTGGGGGAGGTCGGCGAACGACCATGCACGTCACGCATCTGTCGCTGGCCGACTTCCGCTCGTACGCCCGGGTCGAAGTACCGCTGGACCCGGGCGTCACCGCCTTCGTCGGTCCCAACGGCCAGGGCAAGACCAACCTCGTCGAGGCCGTCGGCTATCTCGCCACCCTCGGCAGCCATCGCGTCGCCTCCGACGCTCCCCTCGTCCGCATGGGCGCCGACCGGGCGATCATCCGGGCGCAGGTGCGGCAGGGCGAGAGGCAGCAGCTGGTCGAGCTGGAGCTCAACCCGGGCAAGTCCAACCGGGCCCGCATCAACAGGTCCTCGCAGGTCAGACCGCGTGACGTACTGGGGATCGTACGGACCGTCCTGTTCGCGCCCGAGGACCTCGCCCTGGTCAAGGGCGACCCCGGCGAGCGGCGCCGCTTCCTCGACGAGCTGATCACCGCCCGCTCCCCGCGCATGGCCGGCGTCCGCTCCGACTACGAGCGGGTGCTCAAGCAGCGCAACACCCTCCTGAAGTCGGCCGCGCTGGCCCGTCGGCACGGCGGCCGGTCCATGGACCTGTCCACCCTCGACGTCTGGGACCAGCATCTCGCGCGCGCGGGCGCCGAGTTGCTCGCCCAGCGTCTCGATCTGATCGCCGCGATCCAGCCACTCGCCGACAAGGCGTACGAGCAGCTGGCGCCCGGCGGCGGCCCCGTCTCCCTGGACTACAAGCCGTCGGCTCCCGGCGAGGCGCACACGCGCGACGATCTCTTCGAGCAGCTGATGGCGGCGCTCGCCGAGGCCCGCAAGCAGGAGATCGAGCGGGGCGTCACCCTCGTAGGCCCGCACCGTGACGATTTGCTTCTCAAACTCGGTCAGCTGCCCGCCAAGGGATACGCCTCGCACGGCGAGTCCTGGTCCTACGCGCTGGCGCTGCGTCTGGCCTCCTACGACCTGCTGCGGGCCGAGGGTAACGAACCGGTACTGGTCCTCGACGACGTCTTCGCGGAGCTGGACACCCGGCGCCGCGAGCGCCTGGCCGAGCTGGTCGCGCCCGGCGAGCAGGTCCTGGTGACCGCCGCGGTCGACGACGACGTACCGCACGTACTGACCGGGGTGCGGTACACGGTGGCCGAGGGGACGGTGGAGCGCGTATGAGCGAGAACTCGTCCCACGGTCCGTCCCCCAGCCCGTCCGACCGGCCGTCCGACAAGGCGTCCGAGAACGCCCCGAAGAAGACCCCCGAGCCCTCCGGCGTCGACCTCGCGCGCGTGGCGCTCAGGGCGGCCAAGGAGCAGGCACGCGCGCGTGGGGACGCGGCGCGGCAGAAGAAGCAGGCGCGGCGCGGCGGCCTGCGCTCCGGCGCGCGGGCAGACGGCCGCGACCCCGTGGCGCTCGGCTCCGCCATTAACCGCTTGATCACCGAGCGGGGTTGGGAGACCCCGGCCGCGGTGGGCGGTGTGATGGGCCGCTGGCCACAGATCGTCGGCGAGGACGTCGCCAAGCACTGCGTGCCGGAGAAGTACGACGAGGACGAGCGAATCCTGGTCGTGCGCTGCGACTCGACGGCCTGGGCGACGAACCTGCGGCTGCTCGCCCCGACGCTGGTCGCCCGCCTCAACGAGGACCTCGGCCATGGCGCGGTGCGGCAGATCAAGGTGCAGGGCCCCGGCGGTCCTGCTCGCCGCTACGGCCCTCTGCGTGCGCCTGGCAGCACGGGGCCCGGCGACACCTACGGGTGACGGGCGCCAGGTATCGGGTGACGCGTGACGGGTGATCGGCCTGTCCGCGAAGGGCGGGTTCCGCGCAGAGCGGGGCCGGGCCAGGGCCGGCCGAGCCGCCGTCACAGAGGCCCCCGAAGCCCCGTAAGCCACAGGTGACCGACATCACATCAGTAGTTGTCGGCGGTCCCGAAGTGCCGTCGGCGACCTCCTCGTCGTACTACCGCACGCGGTCGCGAATCGCGACCTGACTCCGAAGTAGCCAAGGGTTGACGGCCGGAAGCGCTGAGTGGCTCTGTGAGCCTCTTTGAGCCCCCATCCGCATATCGGGAGTCGGCCGAGCCAGGTTCAGGGCGGCACATGCGGACTCAGGTACCGGCAAACCCCCATCACTGTCGGCGCTACCGGTAGACTGGAGGCTAATCCCGCCCCAATCGTGGGGACCGTCCGGGACAAGCTGAGCAACGCTGATCAAGGCTTACCAACGCAACATGCCGCAGCCGCTCCGGCAACCCGCCGACGAGCTTGGCTGGTGCTGTGCCAGAAAGGGCGCTTCGTGGCCGATTCCGGCAACCCCAACGAGAACATCCCGTCCACCGACGCCGGCGCCAACGGCGCGGTCACCTCGTCGAACGGCGAGGTCACCGCCTCGTACGACGCCAGCGCCATCACCGTCCTCGAGGGTCTGGACGCGGTCCGCAAGCGACCCGGTATGTACATCGGCTCCACCGGTGAGCGCGGACTTCACCACCTGGTGCAGGAGGTCGTCGACAACTCCGTCGACGAGGCGCTGGCCGGGCACGCGGACACGATCGACGTGACGATCCTCGCCGACGGCGGTGTACGGGTCGTGGACAACGGCCGTGGCATCCCGGTCGGCATCGTGCCGTCCGAGGGCAAGCCGGCCGTCGAGGTCGTGCTGACCGTGCTGCACGCGGGCGGCAAGTTCGGCGGCGGCGGTTACGCGGTCTCCGGCGGTCTGCACGGTGTCGGCGTGTCCGTGGTGAACGCCCTGTCGACGAAGGTCGCCGTCGAGGTCAAGACCGACGGCTACCGCTGGACGCAGGACTACAAGCTCGGCGTCCCGACCGCCCCGCTCGCCAAGCACGAGGCCACCGAGGAGCACGGCACCTCGGTCACCTTCTGGGCCGACCCGGACATCTTCGAGACCACCTACTACTCCTTCGAGACGCTCTCGCGACGTTTCCAGGAGATGGCGTTCCTCAACAAGGGTTTGAGGATCAAACTCACCGACGAGCGGGAGTCGGCCAAGGCGACGTCCGGCGCGGACGAGGCGGGCGCGGACGAGAGCGCCGAGGTCAAGTCGGTCGACTACCACTACGAGGGCGGCATCGTCGACTTCGTGAAGTACCTCAACTCCCGCAAGGGAGACGTGGTGCACCCCACCGTCATCGACCTCGAGGCCGAGGACAAGGAGCGCAGCCTCTCCCTCGAAGTCGCGATGCAGTGGAACAGCAGCTACACCGAGGGCGTGTACTCCTTCGCGAACATCATCCACACCCACGAGGGCGGTACGCACGAAGAGGGCTTCCGGGCCGCGCTGACCTCGCTGATCAACAAGTACGCGCGCGACAAGAAGCTGCTGCGCGAGAAGGACGACAACCTCACGGGTGACGACATCCGCGAGGGTCTGACCGCGATCATCTCGGTGAAGCTGAGCGAGCCCCAGTTCGAGGGGCAGACGAAGACCAAGCTGGGCAACACCGAGGTGAAGACCTTCGTCCAGAAGGTCGTCTACGAGCACCTCAACGACTGGCTGGACCGCAACCCGAACGAGGCGGCGGACATCATCCGCAAGGGCATCCAGGCGGCCACCGCGCGCGTGGCGGCCCGCAAGGCCCGTGATCTGACGCGTCGTAAGGGCCTGCTGGAGACCGCGTCCCTGCCGGGCAAGCTCTCCGACTGCCAGTCGAACGACCCGACCAAGTGCGAGATCTTCATCGTCGAGGGTGACTCCGCCGGCGGCTCGGCCAAGTCCGGCCGCAACCCCGAGTACCAGGCGATCCTCCCGATCCGAGGCAAGATCCTCAACGTCGAGAAGGCGCGGATCGACAAGATCCTCCAGAACCAGGAGATCCAGGCGCTGATCTCGGCCTTCGGCACCGGAGTCCACGAGGACTTCGACATCGAGAAGCTGCGCTATCACAAGATCATCCTGATGGCGGACGCCGACGTCGACGGCCAGCACATCAACACCCTGCTGCTGACCTTCCTGTTCCGCTTCATGCGGCCGCTGGTCGAGGCCGGACACGTGTTCCTGTCCCGTCCCCCGCTCTACAAGATCAAGTGGGGCCGGGACGAGGTCGAGTACGCGTACTCCGACCGCGAGCGCGACGCGCTGCTGGAGATGGGCCGTCAGCGCGGCAAGCGCGTCCGCGAGGACTCGATCCAGCGCTTCAAGGGTCTCGGTGAGATGAACGCCGAGGAGCTGCGCATCACGACGATGGACCAGGAGCACCGGGTCCTCGGCCAGGTCACCCTGGACGACGCCGCGCAGGCCGACGACCTGTTCTCGGTCCTGATGGGCGAGGACGTCGAGGCCCGCCGCCAGTTCATCCAGCGCAACGCCAAGGACGTCCGCTTCCTCGACATCTGAGTCGGTCTCAGCTGACCGCACCAGGAAGGATCTTCACCAGCAATGGCCGACGAGAACACCCCCCTCACGCCTGAAGAAGGCGGCGACATCGCCCAGCGCGTCGAGCCCGTCGGGCTCGAGACGGAGATGCAGCGCTCGTACCTGGACTACGCGATGTCCGTCATCGTGTCCCGTGCGCTGCCCGACGTCCGGGACGGCCTCAAGCCCGTCCACCGCCGCGTCCTGTACGCGATGTACGACGGCGGCTACCGCCCCGAGCGCGGCTTCTACAAGTGCGCCCGCGTGGTCGGCGACGTCATGGGCAACTACCACCCCCACGGCGACTCCTCCATCTACGACGCCCTGGTGCGCCTCGCCCAGCCGTGGTCGATGCGCATGCCGCTCGTCGACTCCAACGGCAACTTCGGCTCTCCGGGCAACGACCCGGCGGCGGCCATGCGCTACACCGAGTGCAAGATGGCGCCGCTGTCGATGGAGATGGTCCGTGACATCGACGAGGAGACCGTCGACTTCACGGACAACTACGACGGCCGCTCCCAGGAGCCGACCGTCCTGCCCGCCCGCTTCCCGAACCTGCTGATCAACGGCTCGGCCGGGATCGCGGTCGGCATGGCCACCAACATCCCGCCGCACAACCTGCGCGAGGTCGCGGCCGGCGCCCAGTGGTACCTGGAGAACCCGGAGGCCTCGCACGAGGAGCTGCTCGACGCCCTCATCGAGCGCATCAAGGGCCCCGACTTCCCGACCGGGGCACTCGTCGTCGGCCGTAAGGGCATCGAAGAGGCCTACCGGACCGGCCGCGGCTCCATCACCATGCGCGCGGTCGTCGAGGTCGAGGAGATCCAGAACCGCCAGTGCCTGGTGGTCACGGAGCTGCCCTACCAGGTCAACCCCGACAACCTCGCGCAGAAGATCGCCGACCTGGTGAAGGACGGCAAGATCGGCGGTATCGCGGACGTCCGGGACGAGACCAGCTCCCGTACCGGTCAGCGCCTCGTCATCGTGCTCAAGAGGGACGCGGTCGCCAAGGTCGTACTCAACAACCTCTACAAGCACACGGACCTGCAGACGAACTTCGGCGCCAACATGCTGGCGCTCGTCGACGGCGTCCCGCGCACCCTCTCCCTGGACGCGTTCATCCGCCACTGGGTGACGCACCAGATCGAGGTCATCGTCCGCCGTACGAGGTTCCGTCTGCGTAAGGCCGAGGAGCGGGCGCACATCCTGCGCGGCCTCCTGAAGGCCCTGGACGCCATCGACGAGGTCATCGCGCTGATCCGGCGCAGTGACACCGTCGAGATCGCGCGCGGGGGCCTGATGGAGCTCCTGGAGATCGACGAGATCCAGGCCAACGCCATCCTCGAGATGCAGCTGCGCCGGCTGGCCGCCCTGGAGCGCCAGAAGATCATCCAGGAGCACGACGAACTCCAGGCGAAGATCACCGAGTACAACGAGATCCTGGCCTCGCCGGTCCGCCAGCGCGGCATCGTCAGTGCGGAACTCGCCGCGATCGTCGAGAAGTACGGCGACGACCGCAAGACCATGCTGGTGCCCTACGACGGTGACATGTCCATCGAGGACCTGATCGCCGAGGAGGACATCGTCGTCACGGTCTCGCGCAGCGGCTACGTCAAGCGCACCAAGACCGTCGACTACCGCGCGCAGAAGCGGGGCGGCAAGGGCGTACGCGGAACGAAGCTGAAGGAAGACGACATCGTCGACCACTTCTTCGTCTCGACGACGCACCACTGGCTGCTGTTCTTCACCAACAAGGGCCGCGTGTACCGGGCCAAGGCGTACGAGCTCCCGGATGCCGGCCGTGACGCGCGTGGCCAGCACGTGGCGAACCTGCTCGCCTTCCAGCCGGACGAGGCGATCGCCGAGATCCTCGCGATCCGTGACTACGAGGCGGTGCCGTACCTGGTGCTCGCCACGAAGGGCGGACTTGTGAAGAAGACGCCGCTGAAGGATTACGATTCGCCCCGCTCCGGCGGCGTGATCGCGATCAACTTGCGTGAGCGCGAGGACGGTTCCGACGACGAACTGATCGGCGCCGAACTGGTCTCGGCCGACGATGATCTGCTTCTGATCAGCAAGAAGGCCCAGTCGATCAGGTTCACGGCCACGGACGAGTCGCTGCGTCCCATGGGCCGTGCCACTTCCGGTGTCAAGGGCATGAGCTTCCGAGAGGGAGACGAGCTGCTCTCGATGAATGTTGTTCGAACCGGTACGTTCGTGTTCACTGCCACCGACGGCGGGTACGCGAAGCGGACCCCCGTCGACGAGTACCGCGTCCAGGGTCGCGGCGGCCTCGGCATCAAGGCCGCCAAGATCGTCGAGGACCGCGGTTCGCTCGTCGGTGCGCTGGTGGTCGAGGAGACCGACGAGATCCTCGCCATCACGCTGGGCGGCGGTGTGATTCGCACGCGAGTCAACGAGGTCAGGGAGACGGGCCGTGACACCATGGGCGTCCAACTGATCAACCTGGGCAAGCGCGATGCCGTCGTAGGTATCGCACGTAACGCCGAGGCGGGACGCGAGGCGGAGGAGGTCGACGGCGACGTGGCCGTCGACGAGACCGCCGAGGGTGCCGTCGAGACCATCGGCACGGACGAGGGTGAGGCACCCTCGGCCGAGTAGCACGAGGAGTGAGTCATCGTGAGCGGAGCCACGGGCGCCGGATCGTCCGGAACCTCGACCGGTTCTACGGCCGGTAAGGAGACGGACGGCGGCGGCCGTGGCTCCGCCGCGCGTGCGGCGGACACGCACACCACCCAGCTGAAGGCGATCAAGTCGCCGGCGAAGGACTCGCCCTCGTCAGGCGCACCTGGATCCCAGGGGGGAACCGTGACGGACACCCGAGGCTCGCAGCCCCAGCCCCAGCAGTACGCGGCCGGCGCGGGCTCGGCCGGACCGGGTGCCCAGCCGCAGCCCCAGCCGCAGTCCGCCCCCACGGGGGCGCAGCAGGGGGCCTCCGCGGCGCCGGCGTCGCCGCTGCCCGGGGAACGGCAGGCACAGCAGCCCGCCGGGCCCTACCACCCGCCGCAGGCCTACCAGACGCCCGCTCCGGCGAGTGCCGCACGTCGGCCGCGCACAGGAGCGAGCACGACGCCCCGTACCCGCAAGGCGCGCCTGCGTGTGGCCAAGGCCGACCCGTGGTCGGTGATGAAGGTCAGCTTCCTGCTCTCCATCGCGCTGGGCATCTGCACGATCGTCGCGTCCGCGGTGCTCTGGATGGTCATGGACGCGATGGGCGTCTTCTCGACGGTCGGCGGAACGATCTCCGAGGCGACCGGCTCCAACGAGTCGAACGGCTTCGACCTGCAGTCCTTCCTGTCGCTGCCGCACGTCCTGACGTTCACGTCGATCATCGCGGTCATCGACGTCGTCCTCGCGACCGCGCTGGCGACACTCGGCGCGTTCATCTACAACCTCTCCGCCGGCTTCGTGGGCGGCGTCGAGCTGACGCTGGCCGAGGACGAGTGACCTGCTGCTAAACCGCGGCTGACCGTCCCCCGACAACCGATTTTGGGACTGCCCCGGTCGTGCGCTAATCTTCAGGAGTCAGCGCGCGGCACACACACCGCAGAGCGCGGCGGGGCTATAGCTCAGTTGGTTAGAGCGCATCCCTGATAAGGATGAGGCCACAGGTTCAAATCCTGTTAGCCCCACCAGCGAAAAGACCCCCGGTCCACACGGCCCGGGGGTCTTTCGCATGTCCGGTTGTCAGTGGCGGATGAGAGCCTGACGCAATGATCGTCGAACGGGCATACGCGCATGTCGCCGAGGGCGAGCTGGAGGAAGGCGGCCAGTGGCCGTGGTCGGTGCCGTGCGTGCGGCAGCTGCTGGACGACGGCCTGAAGTTCACCGCGCCGGTGACGTTCCTGGTGGGGGAGAACGGCTCGGGCAAGTCGACCCTCGTCGAGGCGCTGGCCGAGGGGTTCGGCCTGGACTCCTGGGGCGGATCCGCGGGCTACAAGTACGCGAGTCGGCGTGAGCCGTCGGCGCTGGGCGGGCGGATACGGTTCGAGGCGACGCCGGCCGGCCGCCGTATGTTGCGGGGGCCTCGGACGCGCCGCAGAGGCTTCTTTCTGCGGGCGGAGACCGCGCTGGACGCGCTGGGCCGGGAACAGGAGACGGGAAGGCTGTCCGGGGCCGCGGACGAGATGAGCCACGGCGAAGGCTTTCTGATGGCCTTCCGGGAGCGGTTCCAGGAGCCGGGGCTCTATGTCCTGGACGAGCCCGAGGCCGCGCTGTCCTTCGCTTCCTGTCTTCAACTGGTCGGGCATCTGCATGAACTGGGGCGTTCCGGTGCGCAGATCATCTGCGCCACGCACTCACCCGTGCTGACGGCGCTGCCCGGCGCCGAGATCATCGAGGTGGGCGACCACGGAATGCGTCCCGCCGACTGGCGGGATCTGGAAATCGTCGACCACTGGCGGCGCTACCTCAATGATCCGTGGGCCTATCTCCGGCACATCGTCCAAGAGGGATGAAGCACGCCATAGGGGCCGTCGTCGTGAGCGGTGCTGCATGAGCGGTGCTGCAAGAGCGGTACGGCGAAAGCGGTACTGGGTAAGCAAGCTCGCTGTGAACGAGCGGTCTGCAGTCAACAGGCCTTGCGCATTGGGATAAGGGGTGACGGCTCAGGGGCGAGCCGTCGGTTCAACGCTGGTGCGGAACGAGTGGCTGCCCCGAGGAGCCGGCGTGTGCGCACTCCCGGGTGGCCGAGCCGGAGGTGGCCGCGTCCGCTGCCGCTTCCGTGTCCGAGAGGGGGCGGTGCCGGCAGCTGGGGGTCTTGCCGTGGGCCTCGGCTCGGATGCGCTGCTTCATCGTGGGAGGCAGCGCCCTCGCATAGGACCAGGCCCATTGGGGCATCGCCGGCACCGTCAGCTCCGCGCTGCGGTCCTTGTCGTCGCTGTTGCTCTTGCGGGACGTCTCGGTGTGCGGTACCGCCGCGGCGGAGGTGGTCGAGACGAAGCCGAGCGCCGTGAACAGCGCGAGGAAGGCGGTGACGATGGTGGTCCACAGCTTCATGACCGTGTTTCGGGTCATGGCCCCTCACTTTCGGGTTGGGCGATTTGCGTACTTTCCTCATGATGTGTATGGGGGCCGAGAAGTCATGGACCGACGCCCATGACGCGGCGATCTTCAGATGAACACCACTCGAATGGGCGCAAGAAGCACGAAGAGTGCGGAAAGGTGGAGGAAGGGGAGCGAAGTCACCGTCTGTCGGGGTGTGATCACCCTCCGATCGGAGCGATGTAATCCGCTTCTACTGCGGTGTTCCGGACGGAAGTTGAGCGCCCACGCAGGTCACCGATCGGTATCGGTCGGTGTGTATAGTCGGGCGCCAGAGGTCCCCTACGTCAAGGAAAGACGAGGTCGCGCGGTGAAGAAGCTTCTCCTGGTCGCACTGGCCGCCATCGGCGGGCTCCTCGTGTACCGCCAGATCCAGGCGGATCGCGCCGAGCAGGATCTGTGGACGGAGGCGACTGACTCCGTGCCCACGGGTTCGTGAGTCACCACATCGGAATCTGAAGCAGACCCCGGCCGCCCAGCGGTCGGGGTTTTGTGTGCCCGGGGTGCGTGTGTGCCCGGGGTGCGTGTGCGCTCCGGGTCCTGGCTTGATCGGGGTCCTTGGCGTGATCGGGCCGCGCAGCGTCATGACTTCGAGTTGCGGGAGCCGCTCGGAGCCCTTAGAGACGGGCGTATCGGACGGTCGTACGGATTGGGTGGGTGGCGAGCGGCCGGGCTGGGCAGGATGGGCGACGGTCCATGGTCCGGCGGCGACGAGGGGTGGCGCGTGATGAGGCGGCGGCGTACGGCGCGGTGGCGCCGGGCGAAGGTGCGGCGCGGTCATCTCCCGGCACGCGCGCGCGTGGCCGTCGTAGGGGCGCTGTTGCTGTGCACGACAGCCGCCCTGCCGGGCGGGTCCGCACTCGCGGCCGGCACCCCCAGCCCTTATGCCTTCGCGCCGGACGCCCGGTCCGTCACCGGTGCGGCGGGCACCTCGGACGCCGCACCCCTCACACCTGGCGCGACGTACCGGAGCTCCCTGCCGAGCGACGGAAGGACGTACTACAGCCTCGAACTAGACGCCGTCTCTGACGTATATGTCTCCGCGACCGCCATCCCCGCCCCCGGCAGCACCGTCCGTGCGGGCGACGGGATCAAGGTCTCCGTGGAGGATTCCGACGGCCGCTCCTGTTCCTCCGGCACCAAGACCTTCGGCATCGTCAGCACCCCGCGGCCGATCGCGGCGTGGGGCGCGCGCGAGATCTCCGTCAAGCGGTCGCGCTGCGAGACCGCGGGCACCTACTACGTGATCGTCGAGCGCGTCAGTACGGCAACCTCCACGCCGGGCACCTGGGACCTGGAGCTCTTCGCCACCTCGGAGCCGCCCCTGAGGCAGACCGGCGCGACGACGGCCCCCGAGGCCTGGGATTCCGCCTCGCAGGCACCCCTCACCGGTGAGGCCACCCGCCGCGAGGGCGGCTCCGGCTTCGCGGCGGCGGAATCCATCGGCACCGGCGTCTGGAGCTCCGACATCGAGCCCGGCCGGACGCTCTTCTACAAGGTGCCGCTCGACTGGGGGCGCCAGCTGTACGCCACCGCCGAACTGGGCAGCTCGAACAGCGGCGCCGGCAACGCGGGCGGCGCCCTGAATCTCTCGCTCTACAACCCCGTGCACGGCTTCGTCGACGACGCGAGCGCCACCTACGACGGCCGCCAGAAGACCGCCGAACTCGATCCCCTGCCGCCGGTCACGTACGAGAACCGGTACGCCGGACCCGCCCCGCTCAGCGCGATGCGGTTCGCCGGCTCCTACTACCTCGTCGTGCACCTCGCGGCTGGAGTTGCCGAGAAGTTCGGCGAGGGGCCGTTCCGGCTGACGTTGCGCGTGCGGCTGGAGGGTGCGGCGCAGTCCGGCCCCGCATACGCGGGGGCACCTGAGCCGCGGGGCGTCATCGAGGCGGGGACAGGTGACTGGGGGGCTGCTGCCGGGGGTGGGGCCGGGAGCGGAGCCGGGGGCGGCGGTGACGCTGCGATGACCGTGCTCGCGGTGAGCGGGATCGGCACGGGGACTGTGGTGCTGGTGGTGCTGGGGGTGTGGACGGTGGTGGCTCGACGGAGGGCTGGAGCCGTCTAGGGCGGGGCAGCGGAGGGACAGCGCGAGGGACAGCGGCGAGGCCTCGGCGGACTCAGATGCGGGTCAGCGCCCAGAAACCCACGGCGTAGCAGGCCAGCGCCAGCAGCAGGAGCGGTACGGCCACTTTGGCGGGCGGTCCGGGACGGCGCCGTGCCAGGCCGTGGGCTCTGCGGCGGGCGGCGCGGTGGCCGCCGCGGCGGTGCGGCTGCGCGATTGAGGGCGCCGAAGGTGGAACCTGTGGGCTCTGAGCGGTGTACGAAGCAGTAGAGGCATCGACGCGTTGGTGTTGCACCGGCGTCGGGGGCTGAGTCGGGTACTGCGGTGCGCGTGGTTGAGGGGAGGCGAGGACGTGCGTGGTGTCGTAGGGAGAGGTGTGGGGCGAGCGGTGCTGGGCGCCCTGGTGCGCCTGGCCGGTCTGGCCCTGTCCCTGGCCCTGTGGCTGGTTCTGTACGTGTGCCTGTGCCTGCACGTGTGCCGGGTGCGGCTGTGGCGGGGGCGTTTGAGTCTGCGGGGAGAAGGCGGTGGGCGGGGGTGGCAGATGGAAGCTGCCGGTGTCCGACATGCTGAGGGGTCCGTCCTTGGGGCCGGACCGCGAGGGGACGGACGATTCCTCGGAAGCCGGGGCCGGGGTGGCCACGCCCTGGCGCGGATCGCTCGGTGTGGTGCCCCTCGGCGCCGAGTCGGTGCCGGTGGCCCCGGATCCGGTGTCGGGCGCCATCGACCCGGTACCCATAGGCCAGGAGCCGGAGTTGACCGAGCCCGCAGGGCCGGAGCCGGGTCCGGAGCCCGTGCCGGACTGCCGCAGGCCACCCGTGTCACCTTCGACTCCAGGCGCGCGTTTCAGTGGTCCGCCCGCCTCGAACCCCGTTGGCAGGGGCCCGATTTGGTCGAAGATCTCGATGAGCTCGTCGTCGGGACCGGGTTCCGGCAGCAGCTCGGCGGCCGAGGCGAGCGCCTTGCGCGCACCCGTGGCCGTGCGGAACCGCGCCTGCGGATCCGGCTGCAACAGCGAGGCCACGACCTGCCACAACGGTTCCGGAATGCCCGTGGGCGCACTGGGAGTTCCGTGCTCGGCGAAGTACTGCACGAGCGCTTTGACGTCAGGCTTGGCGCCCTCCAGCAGATACAGGGCGACGAGTCCCACGGCGAAGAGGTCGGCGGGGAAATCCGGTTCCGCTCCCATGAGTTGCTCGGGCGCGAGATAGCCAGGGGTTCCCACCACGAGGTTGGTCTCGGTCAGGCGGGGCTCACCCAGCCGCATGGCGATGCCGAAGTCGGACAGGCGCAGCCGTGGGCGCCCTGTGCCGGTGGCTTCGAGCAGCAGGTTGGCGGGCTTGATGTCACGGTGGACGACACCCTCCGCGTGCACCGCGGCCAGCCCCGAGAGGAGTTGGTCGAGGAGCGTGCAGACGAAGGAGGGCGGCAAGGGGCCGTAGTCCCCGACGAGATGGACCAGCGAACCGCCGGCCACGAGATCCATGGTGAACAGGACCTTGTCGTCGTCGGCGGCCCAGCTGGCGGGCGCGAGTACATGGGGGTGATCGATCCGGAGGGCCTGTTCGCGGACGAACCGCAGCAGAGAGTGCGCGTCACTCTGCTGGAGCACCTTGGCGGCCACATACCGGCGTCGGCGGTGGTCCCAGGCACGCCAGACGGCACCGACGCCGCCGCGCCCGATCGGGTCGACCAGTTCGTACCGGCCGGCGAAGACCTCACCCATGGTTGTGCGTCGCTCCTCCCCCTTCGGTTACCCCCCTTGCTTCCCCCTCGACGAGCGATATGACTCCCCCTCGCTGAACCGCGTTCGCGCCTTCCACGGTGAGGGACACGCCCCCGTCGTGCCCGTCGTGATCAGACCGCGCGCGACCAGACCCCGCGTGACCTCGCCGATGAGCCGCACGACCCCTCGTGCCGCTCAGGACGTAGGCCGTCGGCCCGGTTGCCGAACCCCCTTCGGCGACCGGGCCCCGGAGTCAGTTCTGGTGGGACTGGTAGTGCGTGACCGCGTCGGAGGTGCGGCCGGCGCCGTACACCCGGAGGAACTCTGCCAGTTCCGGGTGGCTGGGGGCGAGGGTGTCCGCAGCCTCGATGATGTCTCCGGCGGCCGCGACCGAGCGCAGCAGCGACTGGATCTCACGGACCACCCTCTTGACCGTGGGTGCGCCCGAACTGCTCGTCGTCTGCGTCGTGTTGCTCAGCACCGAGCCCCCCTGCGACTTCTTGATCTCTTCCATGCGCTCGGTGGCCTCGGCCGCGCTCACGCTGCCGTCCGCCACCTGCCCCGCCAGGTCCTGGAGCAGTTGCACCCGCTGGACCACGGCGGGATTGCCGATCTTCGCCCGCTGACCGCTCATCAGCTGCGACAGCATCGGTGCGGACAGTCCCAGTACCCCCGCGAGACGAGCCTGGTTGAGACCAAGATCGTCGATGAGCTTACGGAAGAGCGTCCCCAGCGGCTCCCCGTACCAGTTCCGCTGCAGATCCCGCGCTCTTGCGGTGGCTTCCTGCTGTGCGGCGTCCATTGCGTCTCCCCATCGCTTCCCCAAAAACTGTGGTTCGCTGTAGCGAACCACGCCGAGCATCTTACGGAGAGTGGTCGTTCATCGGGACCCCCAATCTTTTTGCGAGATACGGGGGGCGACCCGGTAGTCTGGTCTGCGACGCCCGCCGGTACGTGGTTCTTCCGGTCGGACGCTTCTCTTCCGGGGCCTTAGCTCAGTTGGTAGAGCGCTGTCTTTGCATGGCAGATGTCAGGGGTTCGACTCCCCTAGGCTCCACACCTCGGACCGGTCAGACGCCGCATGGCCTCTGGCCGGTCTTTGCATGCCCGGGCTCCAACGGAAGCGACTCGCTGAGTGACGTGCGTCACGCGGTGGGGAGGTGCGGCCATTGCAGATATTTGCGCAAACGAGCGAGGCGGACGGAGTCCGCGGGTGGTTGCGCAGATGGCAGAGGCGGTGCCAGGGGGCGCGCTGGGATGCGGAGTCCCTGCGTGAGCTGGCACGAACGTGGTCGCGTAATCAGAAGGATACGGCCCGTTAAGGAAACCTGCGCGGAATCCTCACGTGCAGGCCGTTGCAAACGTCATCGTGCGGAAGGGCGTAAACACTCACCGGCGGACGGCGCTTCGGCGGTACACCCGCAGACCGTGACCCATGTTCCACGTGAAACATCGCTGTGGGGCGGGAGGCCCTCAAGTCTCCCGCCCCACAGCGCAGTTCGATGCGCGGGCCGTCACCGCACCTCACGTCATCGCTCTCACCTCACCGGCCCTCGTCGCGCCGGGCGGCCTCCTCTTCGGCTTCCTTCGCCTGGACCTCGGGGTCGAGGACGGACTGGCCGCTGCCGTCCACCGACGTGAGATGGCCCGACTCGGGGACCTCGGTCGCGGCGGGAGGCTCGACCAGCCAGTCAGGGTTGGCCTGCTTGTCCCACCACTTCCAGGCGGCGAAAGCGCCGCCCGCGAGGACGCCGAGCACCGCCAGCACCTTCGCGGCACGGCCGGCCTTGGCGCGCCGCTGATGCTTGCGGACCAGCTTCTGGATCTCCTTCGGCGAGACCTGACCGCGTAGCGCGGCCATCGCGGCGACACCGCGCGCGGTGGCCTCATCCCTGACGGGTCCGGCCGCGGCCGCCGCCTGCTCCAGCTTCGGCCGGGAGTAGTCGGCGGCCTGCCGGGCAGCCTTGCGGGTGCGGACGGCAGCCTCATGGGCGGCGTGGTCGACCTTCGGCGGCACATGTGTACGGGCCTGCTCCAGGCGTGGCGCGACATACGTGCCGTACTGCAGAAGAGCCTGTGCGCGGGCCTGCTCGGTGGCCTGCGTCACCTTCGGCGCGAGCCGTACGCGTGCCTCGTGGGCGTAGTGCGTAGCCCTGTCCTTGGCGGTGTCGGCGTAGGGCGCCACCACTTCCGCGGCGTGCAGCACGCTGTCCTTCGCCGAGCCGGTCGCGGCGCGCACGCTGTCGATGCGGGTCACGGGTTCCTCCTCCTCGGTGGCGTACGGTATTTCGACTTTCCACCCTTTTACGGATCATGCCTGCCGGGACGCTCTGCGGCATGTGAGGGCGGGCATATGGGTGCCGATGTGCTTGATCAAGTGCAATAACGGACCAATGCGGGGCAACGGTGGCTTGTCGTCGACAATGCCACGGTTCTCTCCGTCGCGCCCCCGCCACGGACCGACTCGATGGGTTTTCTGTAAGTAATCGGCCCGGTTGCGTGCGGGTGAACGAGTGCCGGGGGACGGGCGACGCCGTCCGTGCGAGGATCGGGGGGTCACAGGAAGACAACGGAAGGCAGATCGTGGCCGAGCAGCTTTACGCCACCCTGAAGACCAACCAAGGCGACATCGAGGTCCGGCTCTTCCCGAACCATGCGCCGATCACGGTCAAGAACTTCGTCGAACTCGCCCAGGGCGAGCGTGAGTGGACGAACCCCACCACCGGGGAGAAGTCCACGGCCAAGCTCTACGACGGCACGGTCTTCCACCGCGTCATCAGCGGCTTCATGATCCAGGGCGGTGACCCCCTGGGCAACGGCACCGGCGGCCCTGGCTACCAGTTCCAGGACGAGTTCCACCCGGACCTCCGCTTCGACAAGCCGTACCTGCTCGCCATGGCCAACGCCGGACCGGGCACCAACGGCTCGCAGTTCTTCCTCACCGTCTCCCCGACGACCTGGCTGAACCGCAAGCACACCATCTTCGGCGAGGTCACCGACCCCGCCAGCCAGAAGGTCATCGACGCCATCGCGACCGTCCAGACCAACCCGCGTACCGACCGCCCGGTCAAGGACATCGTCATCGAGTCGGTCGTCGTGGAGACCCGCGAGGGCTGAGTCCGACACCTCCCGCAGGGAACCAAACGCCCCGCTCGTCCGTAAGGATGAGCGGGGCGGTGTGCTGGGACGCGCACCGCGTACGACGACCTAGGGGACCTCATGGACCAGCCGGCAGGCAGCCCGCAGGACGCCCAGAGCCTGCCCGTCTGCTATCGCCACCCGGACCGCGAGACCGGCATCCGCTGCACCCGCTGCGAGCGCCCGATCTGCCCCGAATGCATGGTCAGCGCCTCCGTCGGCTTCCAGTGCCCCGACTGCGTCCGCGGCGGCTCCGGCACCGGACACGCCCCCAGCGCCTCCCGTCCCCGCACCATCGCCGGCGGCACCGTCACCGCCGACCCGCGCCTCCTCACCAAGATCCTCATCGGGATCAACCTGGCGGTTTTCATCGCCGTCCAGACCAGCGAATCGCTCCTGAACGACCTCGTCCTCCTCGGAGCATGGCCGCCGGCGCCGTTCACACCCACCGAGGGCGTCGCGGGAGGCGAGTGGTACCGCCTGGTCACCTCGATGTTCACGCACGAGGCGCCATGGCACATCGGCTTCAACATGCTCAGCCTGTGGTTCCTCGGCGGTCCCCTGGAAGCGGCCCTCGGCCGTGCCCGCTACCTCACGGTCTACTTCGTCTCGGGTCTGGCGGGCAGCGCCCTCGCCTATCTGCTGGCCACTCCGACCACAGCCACGCTCGGCGCCTCCGGTGCCATCTTCGGCCTGTTCGGCGCCACCGCCGTCCTGATGCGACGGCTCAACTACGACATGCGGCCGATCATCGCCCTGCTGGTGATCAACCTGATCTTCACCTTCAGTCCTGGGTTCAACATCTCCTGGCAGGCCCACATCGGAGGCCTCGTCGCCGGTGTCATCACGGGCTACGCGATGGTTCACGCCCCACGCGAGCACCGCGCTCTCGTGCAGTACGGAACGTCCGCTCTCGTTCTGGCCGCCGTGGTGCTCCTGACCGTGCTCAGGACTGCACAGCTCACCTGAGCACGGCCTTCTTCCACCTGAGCCCCCTTGTTGTCCACAGCGGGTGCCGGATCTTGTGCACACTGTGCGGGAACAACTGTGCCCCCTGTCAGAGACCTGCGTTTCCGCAGGTCAGGCAGGGGGCGAACAGGTTTTCGGTTACGGGGGTCCAGCCGGTAGTTCCGTCACACCGGCGTCAACAGTCGATGGGTTATCCACAGATCGTCTTTCTTTTTCAACACTGTGGAAAACGGCTGTGGATAACTCAGCGGATAGCCCTGGGCAGAGCTGTGTTCACCGCGAAGTGACCGCCCGTTCGACGGCTACTTCCACTGGGTGGAGACGCCGAATCCGGCGGCGATGAAGCCGAAGCCCACCACGATGTTCCAGTTGCCCAGAGCGTCGATGGGCAGCGAACCGTCGGTCACGTAGAAGACGACGATCCAGGCCAGGCCGATGAGGAACATGGCCAGCATCACGGGCGCGACCCAGGCGCGGCTGTTCAGCTTGATGGCGGTCGCTTGCTTCGACGGCGGCGGCGTGTAGTCGGCCTTCTTGCGGATACGTGACTTCGGCACGAGGGTCTCTCCTGTCGATGCGCTGCGTGGCCGCGCAGGGAACTGTGGCTGGCTCGGGGCAGCGTACAAGGGGACTCTGATTGCTCCCCCGGGCGTCCGTTAGCGTAGTGCTTCCGCGGCGTCGAAGGAGATAAGGGTACGTTGAGCAATTCTGCCGACTCCCCCGGGACGGGATCCAGTCCTCTCCGCGGCCGATTCCGGCCGGTGCGGGTGCTGACCGCGGCCGTCTTCGCTCTCGCCGGGCTCATATTCTTCACCAGTTTCAACACGGCCAAGGGCACCAACATCCGCACGGACGCCTCGTTGCTGAAGCTTTCGGACCTCATCCAGGAGCGCAGCCACAAGAACGGCCAGCTCAACGAGTCCAACGCGGTCCTGCGGGACGACGTGGAGGCGCTGGCCGAGCGCGACGACGGCAGCACCAAGGCCGAGGACGACAAGTTGGCGGCGCTGGAGCGGAACGCGGGGACGCAGAAGCTGTCGGGCGAGGCGATCTCGGTCACGCTCAACGACGCCCCGCCGGACGCCACCGCCAAGCTCCCCGGATACCCCGAGCCTCAGCCCGACTACCTGGTCATCCACCAGCAGGACCTCCAGGCCGTGGTCAACGCGCTGTGGCAGAGCGGCGCCAAGGGCATCAAGGTCATGGACCAGCGGCTGATCTCCACCAGCGCGGTCCGCTGCGTGGGCAACACCCTGATCCTCCAGGGCCGGGTCTACTCGCCGCCGTACAAGATCACGGCGGTCGGGGACCCGGAGAAGATGCAGAAGGCGCTCGCGGCCTCGCCGGCGATCCAGAACTACATGGTGTATGTCAATGTCTACGGTCTCGGCTGGAAAGTCACCGAGGACGGGACGGTGACTCTGCCGGGTTACTCGGGCACAGTGGATCTGCAGTACGCCAAGCCCGTGGAGTGAGCCCTCTCTAGCCCTCTCTGGAGCTGCCGGTGCGCGTCGTCGTCAGGACCGTCAGCGAACTGTGCATCACCGTCGGCGCCGTGATCGTCTTGTTCGTCGTCTATGTGCTGTTCTGGACCGGCGTGAAGGCCGACCACGTCATGGACGACCAGATCGACCGGTTACAGGAGCAGTGGGCACAGGGGGCCGTTCGCCCGACGGCCGCGGCTCCCGGCAGCGAGGCCGGTCCGGGCGAGGGCACGCAGGCGAGTCCGCCGACGCCCGCCCCGTACGCCGCTGACAAGCCCTTCGCGATCATGTACATCCCGCGCCTTGGTTTCACGTGGAACAAGCCGGTACTCGAAGGCACCGCCGCAAAGACCCTCAAGAAGGGCCTCGGCCACTACGTGGACACCGCCCAGCTGGGCCAGAAGGGCAACTTCTCGGTTGCCGGCCACCGGCGTACGTACGGCGACCCCTTCAAGGACTTCCCGCAGCTGCGCCCCGGTGATGCCGTGGTCCTGACCGACGGGACCACCTGGTTCACGTATCGGATCGACAAAGGCCCTTACAAAACGCTGCCCTCGGACATTGAGGTGATCGACGCTGTGCCCCGTAAGTCGGGGTACACGCGTGAGGGCCGCTATCTGACCCTGACCACGTGTGATCCGGAGTGGGGCCACAGCCACCGGCTGATCGTGTGGGCGCATCTGGACTCCACCCAGCCTGTGGAGGCCGGGAAACCGGAGGCGTTGCGCCGTTAGTCTGGTGGCTGTACGGCGTGAGTCTGGTGCCGTGGTGCGACGGAAGGGACGGCATGTACGGCTGGATCTGGCGGCATCTGCCGGGGAATGCGTGGGTGAGGGCGCTGATCTCGCTCGCTCTGGTCGTGGCCGTTGTCTACGTCCTGTTCAACTACGTCTTCCCGTGGGCCGAACCGCTGCTGCCCTTCAACGATGTGACGGTGGACAACCAGTGAGCGCGCGCATCCTCGTCGTGGACAACTACGACAGCTTCGTCTTCAACCTGGTGCAGTACCTCTATCAGCTGGGCGCCGAGTGCGAGGTGCTGCGCAACGACGAGGTGTCGACCGCGCACGCCCAGGACGGCTTCGACGGCGTGCTGCTGTCGCCGGGCCCCGGGACGCCCGAGGAGGCCGGGGTCTGCATCGAGATGGTGCGCCACTGCGCCTCGACCGGGGTGCCCGTCTTCGGTGTCTGTCTCGGCATGCAGTCGATGCAGGTGGCGTACGGCGGTGTCGTGGACCGTGCGCCGGAGCTGCTGCACGGCAAGACCTCGCTGGTCGAGCACGAGGGCAAGGGCGTCTTCGCGGGCCTGCCGACGCCCTTCACGGCGACCCGCTACCACTCACTCGCGGCCGAGCCGGGGACGGTGCCGGCCGAGCTCGAGGTGACCGCGCGCACGCACGACGGCATCATCATGGGCCTGCGACACCGCGAACTCCCCGTCGAGGGCGTGCAGTTCCACCCCGAGTCGGTACTGACCGAGCACGGGCACCAGATGCTGGCCAACTGGCTGGTCGAGTGCGGCGACCAGGGTGCGGTGGCGAGGTCGGCGGGGCTCGCCCCGGTGGTGGGCAGGGCCACGGCGTGACCGCGCTGCGCCCCGAGCGCGAGTCCGGCGCCACCTACGGGGAGTCCTTCACGGATTCCTACGGCGGCGCCGGCGACCAGGGCACCTCGTACGGGCAGCAGCCGTACGAGGGTTCCGGTGCGCTCGGGGAGTGGCCTGGCGGGGAGGACTACGTCACGCAGGCGCAGGGAACCGAGGAATACGGCGCCGACAGCTACGGCAGCGGCGGTCACGGCTACGACCACGGCCACGGCGGTGACACCTACGGCACCGAGGTGTACGGGACTGAGGGTTACGGAGCCGCGGGACACCGCGCTGAGGAGCCCGCCGTGTCCGAAGAGCCGTACGCGGAGCCGTACATACCGCCGGCCGACGACGAGACCGTGGCTCTGCGGATACCCGATCCGCCCCCCACCGGTGACTCAATATCGGCTTCTGCCGCCTCTTCCGCCGCTTCCGCCACAGGAACCCCTACGGGTGGCCGTGCGGCCCGCAGAAAGGCCGCCAAGCGGCGTCACGGGCGTCATGGGGGTTCCCGGGGGTCGTCGGAGGCCGCCGAGGCGGGTTCGGAGAGTTCCGACGCGCCCCTCTCTCGGGTGGAGGCCCGCAGACAGGCCAGGGCCCGCAAGCCCAGCCCGGGAGTGCTCGCCAGCCGCGCGATCGGCGAGATGTTCATCACCACCGGCGTGCTGATGCTGCTGTTCGTGAGCTACCAGCTGTGGTGGACGAACGTCCGGGCGCACGCGCAGGCGGACAAGGAGGCCAGCAGCCTTCAGGACGACTGGGCGAGCGGCAAGCGCAACCCGGGGACCTTCGAGCCGGGGCAGGGCTTCGCCATCCTGCACATCCCCAAGCTGGACGTCGTCGTCCCGATCGCCGAGGGCATCAGCAACAAGAAGGTGCTCGACCGGGGCATGGTCGGCCACTACGGCGAGGGCAAGCTGAAGACGCCGATGCCGGACGCCAAGTCCGGCAACTTCGGGCTGGCCGGGCATCGCAACACCCATGGTGAACCGTTCCGGTACATCAACCGGCTGGCCCAGGGCGACCCGATCGTCGTGGAGACGCAGGACAAGTACTACGTGTACAAGATGGCGTCGATCCTCCCGGTGACGTCGCCGAGCAACGTGAGCGTGCTGGATCCGGTTCCGCCGGGGTCGGGTTTCACCGGGCCGGGCCGCTACATCACACTCACCACGTGTACGCCGGAGTTCACCAGCAAGTACCGGTTGATCGTCTGGGGCAAGATGGTCGAGGAACGGCCGCGCAGCAAGGGCAAGCCGGATGCGCTCGTCAGTTAAGGGCAGATGAATAGTGGCAGCCACCACCGACGGCACCGAAGAGCACACGGCAGCCGCGTCCCGGCGCCCCCCGGCACGCCGCCGCGGCATGGGCCGGATCGCGACGGCGGTCAGCGTGTTCGGCGAACTCCTCATCACGGCGGGCCTGGTACTGGGCCTGTTCGTCGTCTACTCCCTGTGGTGGACGAACGTCATCGCCGACCGTGAGGCGGCCAAGCAGGCCGACAAGGTGCGTGACATCTGGGCCCACCAGGACGACGAGGACTCCGGTCGTCCCGCCGAGTTCGACTCCAAGAACGGCATCGGCTTCCTGCACGTCCCCACGATGAGCGGGGACGACATCCTGGTCGAGAAGGGCACGACGTCGAAGATCCTCAACGACGGCGTCGCGGGCTACTACACCGACCCGGTCAAGGCGACGCTGCCGACCTCGGGCAAGAAGGGCAACTTCTCCCTCGCCGCCCACCGCGACGGCCACGGCGCGGAGTTCCACAACATCCACAAGGTCGAGAAGGGCGACCCGATCGTCTTCGAGACGAAGGACAAGTGGTACGTCTACAAGGTCTACGGCGTTCTCCCCGAGACCTCGAAGTACAACGTCAAGGTCCTGTCGGCCATCCCGAAGGAGTCGGGGAAGACGAAGGCGGGCCACTACATCACGCTGACGACGTGCACGCCGGTGTACACGAGCCGGTACCGGTACATCGTGTGGGGCGAGTTGGAGCGCGTGGAGAAGGTCGACGCGGAGCGGACGCCGCCGCAGGAGCTGCGGTGACCGAGGACCTTGGGTGACCGAGGACCTTCGATGACCGAGGAGCGATCCGCTCTCGGTGATGCTCGTCCGAAATTGCGAACCGATTTCCGGTGACGCCTGACCCCCGCTAAATAAGGAATACCGCATTCCGTATTAGCCAGATCCGTGGATAACCGTAGTTCCAGGATAGGTCATTCAGGCACAAAAGGGTGCAACCCTCCGGGGAACCTCGGACGAGCTTTCGAAAATTGGTTGATCTTGCCCCGAGGCTTGTCATATTGTCGGGCTGCACAATTCCTTACCCGACCCTTCACATTCTCGGGGGCTTGAATGGCTGTGCTCCGTCGCCTTTCAGTTGCGGCAGTAACCGCATCTCTCGCTGTCGGCGTGTTCTCCGGAACCGCTTCCGCCGGCAGCTATAACGGCGTGTGCGAAAGCTCGAACGGCGGTGAGGTCTGTCTCTACGACGCCTCGAATACCACGGGCCGTGTCTATGACACGCTCTACAGCAAGCCGACGTACAGCGGCACGTATTACGGGACGAACGTCGGCATCGACAACACGGTGAACTCCACCTGGAACCGTGACCCGGACACCTACGTCTACTTCTGGCAGTTCGCGAACTACAGCGGACTGGGCCTGGGTCAGGCCGGTGGCACCAAGGAGAACTGGGGGGACCTCAGCGAGGCCAACTCCTGGAGCTCGCACTGCTTCTCCAGCAACTCCACCTGCCCGTACTGACAGGTAGCACACAGACCATCGACTGCGGCCTGCTCTGTGGAGCAGGCCGCAGTTTTCTGTAAGCATCGGTGATGAGCAGGTCACTTTCCATGAAAAGAAGTTCCACGGCGACACTTTTTCTCACAGTTGCAGCAGTTCTTTCGGGGTGTACCGCAGATCAGTCACCGAGTAGCGGAACGCCCTCTTCCGCTGTGACGATCAAGCCGGAGCCCGAGCTTTACCGGGGCGCCGCACCTGAACTGCCGCTCGATACTTACAGCCTCACTCAAGCACAGAAGCACGATTTGGAAGACGCGATCTATGTGCTTGCGAAGAAGTGTGTCGAGGGATTCGGCGGGTCCTGGCCCGAACCGGCGGATCCAGCCGGCGCCGCTACGGCGGCGTCGCGCCGATACGGTGTGGCGGACGAAAGGTTCGTGGACAAGTTCGGCTACAGCCCCCCGGCTCCCGAGGGAATGAGCTGGACGGAGATCGGGCAGGCTCGTGAGAAGTCACGCGAGCGGACGGCGGGCATACCGGAGGAGACGCGCAAGGTCTACACCGGGGAGGTCTCGCGAAGTGACGGAAAGAAGGTCCCGCAGGGCGGGTGCCGAGGTTCCGCGTATCGCGCCCTGGGCATGAAGGGGATCAGCGTCCCCTACTCCGACGAAGTCGATCGCATCGCGTTGTCGGCCTGGAAGGAATCGCGCGACAGCGAGATCGTCAAGAGGGCTGCACGGAAGTGGAGCCAGTGCATGCGTGAAGCGGGGTACCGCTACAACACGCCGGAAGAAGTGATTGAGAAGCCGGCGTGGAATCTGAAGGACTCCCCGCCCTCGTGGGTCGATCTGACCAAGCCGTCGGCAGGAGAAGTGCGCACCGCAGTGGACGATGTCCGGTGCAAGCGGAATTCGCTGTTCATCGAAAGCTGGAAGGCTGTGGAAACCGAGGAGCAGAAGGTTGCTCTCGAAGAGCATCGAGATCTGCTCAAGCGAGCCCGCACGACGATAAAAGATCTCAATGTCGATGTGCAGAGAATCATCGGCGCGAAGCAGTGAAGTGGCGGAGCCCCTGACCTCGAAGAACCGTCTCCGAGGCCAGGGGCTCCGCCGTGCAACGCACAAAATCACGGCCTGGAACTAAGCGCCATCACCCGCAGTGCGTCGCCTTGCTGGCGTAGCTGGCCACACCGCCGCTCGGGGACACGATGGTGCCGCCGATCAGGAGGCAGCGGCCCGCTGCGTTGAAGGAAACCGGGCCTCCGTAGTAGGAGTACTTGGTGGAGCTCCCGAACGGGGGGTCCTGCCGCTCGACGTCGACCGTGCAGCCGCCACCGGCACTGGTGCCGGCCACGCAGCGGTTCATGTAGACCATCTTGAACGTCGGCGTCCCATAGCCGCCCGCGCTGTTGGCCACGTTGACGGCGCAGTTCACCCCGGTTGACGAGTCGTAGTAGAGGTGAATGTAGCCGTAAACCGACCCGCCGTTCGTCTTGACGGCATAGGTGTCGATTTCTGAACCACCGCAGCCGTAGGCCCCCGCGTGCGCGGCAGGAGCAATAAACAGGCTGGCCGCCAGGGTGGCGAAAATTATCGAAAGTCGAGCCACTGCTTTCTTCAACTGGATTCCCGGTGAGTGAGTGATGTGATTTGCGTGACGATCCTAGCCAGGAGGTGAAGGGGTAGCAACGGATTTACGTATGCCGATGCGGGTAATGGAGGGCTTTCGGCCCGGCTCTTCTCCTGCATTTAGTCTGATTTAGCCGGGCGGGATGCATAACTGCCTTTTGTTATTTCCCGCGGCAATTATTTCGCGATATGGACGTCAAGAAACGACTGAGCCCGGGCACCCTCAGGGGGTACCCGGGCTCAGTCGTACGAGGGGCGGTCAGTCCTCCGTGCGGGCGGACGTTCCGGTCACGCCGCCGAAGATATTGCCGCCGTCGCCGCCGCCGTTGTTGCCGCCCTGGTCGAAGGCGACCAGGTTGACCGCCGTGCCCTTGGCGACGGGCGTGCCCGCCTGGGGGTCCTGGCTGAAGACGACGGCTTGGTCGTTCTGGGAACCGGTGATGTTCCCCACCGTCAGACCCGCGTCCTCAAGGGCCTTCTTGGCGTCCTTGAGCGACTGCTGGGTGACGGCCGGCACCGACACCTGCTCCTGCTCGGCGGCCTTGCCGACCTGGATGGTCACCGTGGAGTTCTTGTCCGCCGAGCTGCCGGCCTCCGGCGAGGTGCTGATGACCTTGCCAACCTGGTTCGGGTCCTGGGTCTCCACCTCGACACAGGTTCCGACCAGCTCATTGGCCGTCATCTGTGCCTTCGCCTCGTCACAGGTCTTGCCGAGGACCGCCGGAACGGTGGACTTCGCCTCTTCCTTGGCGACGGTGAGGGTGATCGTCGTGCCCTTCTCGACCTCGTCGCCGCGCGGCGGGTCCTGGTCGAGGACGGTGCCGGGATCGTCGGAGGACACCTCACGCGTCTTCGTCTTGATGTCGAACTCGTAGTCGTCGCCCGTGAGCTTTGTCCTGGCCTCTTCCAGACTCAGGCCGATCACGCTCGGCACGGTCACCTTCGGGGCCCCGGTCGAGATGACCAGGGTGACCTTGGACTGCTTCTTCACCTTCTGGCCGGCGTCCGGGTTCTGGGAGCAGATCTTGCCCTTGGCCTGGTCCTCGCAGGGCTTCGGCGTGAAGGTCAGTTTCAGTTCGGCGTTCGTGGCCGAGTCCTGCGCCTCCGCCTTGGTGTTGCTGACGAAGTCGGGCACCGTCGTGGTGTCGTTGGCCACCCCGTTGCCCGAGAAGATCCACTTGCCGATCAGGACCGCGCCCACCAGGACCAGCACAGCGGCGACGACCAGCAGGATCGTCGAGGTGTTGGACTTCTTCTGGCGGCGCCGGTCCACGCGGTCGTCGTAGCTGTAGCCGCCGTCGTCCGGGTTCATGGGCGGCATCATCGACGTGGAGCCGGCGTCCGTGGCGCGCAGTGCCGTGGTCGGCTGGTCGTCGGGGTAGCCGCCGTAGCCCACCGAGCCCATCGCGGCCGTGGCGGCGACGGGCTGGCCGTCGAGGCAGGCCTCGATGTCGGCGCGCATCTCGTCGGCCGACTGGTAGCGGTAGTTGGGATCCTTCGTCAGGGCCTTCAACACGATCGCGTCCATCTCGGGCGTGATCTCGGGGTCGAAGACGGACGGGGCCTGGGCCTCCTCGCGGACGTGCTGGTAGGCCACGGCCACCGGGGAGTCGCCCACGAAGGGGGGCCGCACCGTGAGGAGCTCGTAGAGCAGGCAGCCCGTCGAGTACAGGTCCGAGCGGGCATCCACCTGCTCGCCCTTCGCCTGCTCCGGCGAAAGGTACTGGGCGGTGCCGATGACGGCCGCCGTCTGCGTCATCGTCATGCCGGAGTCGCCCATGGCGCGGGCGATGCCGAAGTCCATGACCTTGACCTGGCCGTTGCGCGTCAGCATGACGTTGGCCGGCTTGATGTCGCGGTGGACGATGCCGCTGCGGTGGGCGTACTCAAGGCCCTGGAGGATGCCGATCGTCATCTCCATGGCGCGCTCCGGCAGCAGCTTGCGGCCGGAGTGAAGAAGCTCACGCAGCGTGGAACCGTCTACGTACTCCATGACGATGTACGGGATCGACACATTGTCGATGTAGTCCTCGCCCGTGTCGTAGACCGCGACGATCGCGGGATGGTTGAGCGAGGCGGCCGACTGGGCCTCCCGGCGGAACCGGGCCTGGAAGGACGGGTCGCGCGCGAGGTCCGCTCGCAGCGTCTTCACCGCCACGGTGCGGCCGAGGCGGGTGTCATGCGCGAGGTAGACCTCCGCCATGCCACCACGACCGAGCACCTGGCCCAGTTCGTACCGGCCGCCGAGGCGACGCGGCTCTTCCATAGCTACCTACCAGCCCTCTCCGTCGGTCCCGCCGTCACCCTTGTGGGTGTGGCGGTGGTCCGTCCGGGCATACCGTACCCGGCTCGTCTTGTGTGACCTGGCCAAGCCCGTAACCCGATACAGGACCGGTATCGCAACGTGCACCGATGTGAAGGGGACGTGAGCGGGGTCACTTCTTGCTGTCGATGACCGCCTCCATGACGCTCTTGGCGATGGGGGCCGCGAGGCCGCCGCCGGAGATGTCGTCGCGGACCGCGTTCTCGTCCTCGACCACCACGGCCACCGCCACCGGCGAGCTGTCGTCGCTGAGCTTGGCGTATGAGATGAACCACGCGTAGGGGTTCTCACTGTTGTCCACGCCGTGCTGGGCGGTACCGGTCTTGCCGCCGACCTTGACCCCTTCGATCTGCGCCTTCTTACCGGTGCCGTCCTGGACGACGGTCTCCATCATCGACTGCAGGATCTGCGCGTTCTCCGCCGACATCGGCTTGCTCAGCTCCTCGGGCTCGGTCTTTTCCAGAGCGTCGAAATTGTGCGTCTGGAGCTCGTCGACCATGTACGGCTTCATCAGCGTGCCGTTGTTGGCGATCGCCGAGGTGACCATGGCCATCTGCAGCGGGGTGGTGGCGGTGTTGAACTGGCCGATGGAGGACAGCGCGACCTCGGAGGGCGCCATGTCCTCGGAGAAGACCGAAGCGGTGGTGCGGACCGGCGTGAACTGCTCGGTGGTGAAACCGAACTTCTTGGCCTGCTCCAGCATCTCGTCGTTGCCGAGGTCGTAGCCGATCTTGCCGAAGACGCTGTTGCAGGACCACTGGAGGGAGACCCGCAGCGTCGCGTTCTTGCAGGGGATGTCCCCCTCGTTCTTCAGCGGCGTCACGGTGCCCGGCATGGTCCACGGCAGCGGGGAGTCCGTCTTCTCGTCCGCCGTCTTGTACAGGCCGTTCTCCAGCGCGGCCGCCGCGGTGACGACCTTGAAGGTCGAGCCGGGCGGGTAGACCTCGCGCAGCGCCCGGTTGAGCATCGGGTCGTCGGGGTTGTTCTTCTTCTGGAGCTTCTTCCATGCCTCTTCGTCGGAGGTGCTGCCGCCGGCGATCGTGGAGGGGTCGTACGACGGGAAGGAGGCGAGCGCCAGGATCTTGCCGGTGGACGGCTCGATGGCGGCGACGGCGCCCTTGCCGCCCTGGTTCTTCAGACCTTCGTACGCGGCCTTCTGCGCGGCGGCGTTGAGGGTGGTGACGACGTTGCCGCCCTCCTTCTCCTTACCCGTGATCATGTCGAGGGTGTTGCGGAAGAAGAGCCGGTCGTCGGTGCCGCTGAGGATGCCGTCCTGGACGGACTCCAGCTGGTTGGCGCCGTAGGCCTGCGAGACGAAGCCGGTGACCGGCGCCCACATGGCGCCGTCCTTGTACGTGCGCTTGAACTTGAAGTCGCCCGACGTGGTCTCCGTGTGCCCGGTGATCGGGTTGCCGCCGACGATTATGTCGCCGCGGGGAGTGGCGTAACGGGCGATGAGGACCCGGCGGTTGTGGGGGTCCTCCCGCAGCGTGTCGGCCTTGACGTACTGGAGCCAGTTGTCCCGGATGAGCAGGGAGAGGACGAGGAGGCCGCAGAAGATCGCGATCCGGCGCAGTGGCTTGTTCATGACGGGCGGACCACCTGGGTCATTTCAGCGTCGGGACTGGGTGCGGGGGCGGGTGCCGGGCGGCGCGCGGTGTCGCTGATGCGGATGAGTACGCCGATGAGCGCCCAGTTGGCGATGACGGAGGAACCGCCGTATGCCAGGAAGGGCATCGTCATACCGGTAAGGGGGATGAGGCCCATGACGCCGCCGGCGACGACGAAGACCTGGAGCGCGAAGGCGCCGGAGAGACCGACGGCGAGCAGCTTGCCGAAGGGGTCGCGGGCGGCGAGGGCGGTGCGCACGCCGCGTTCCACGATCAGGCCGTAGATCAGCAGGATCGCCATGATGCCGGCCAGGCCCAGTTCCTCGCCGAAGGTGGCGAGGATGAAGTCGGAGTTGGCGGCGAAGCGGATGAGCTCGGAGTGACCCTGGCCCCAGCCGGTGCCGAGGGTGCCGCCGGAGCCGAAGGCCCACAGGGCCTGCATGGCCTGCTCGGAGTGGACGATGCCGTCCTGGACCCCTTCCCGGCTGAGCGTGTACTCGCGCATCGGGTCGAGCCAGGCCTGGACACGGGTCTTGACGTGCGGTTCGAAGCTCGCCACGCCGACGGCGCCGGCCGCGGACATCAGCAGACCGAAGACGATCCAGCTGGTCCGCTCGGTGGCGACGTACAGCATGATGACGAACATTCCGAAGAACAGCAGCGACGTACCGAGGTCGGTCTCGAAGACCAGGATGAGGATCGAGATCATCCAGACGACGATGATCGGGCCGAGGTCGCGGCCGCGGGGCAGGTACAGGCCCATGAAGCGGCGGCTGGCGAGGGCGAGGGCGTCGCGCTTCACCATGAGGTAGCCGGCGAAGAAGACCGCCAGCACGATCTTGGCGAACTCACCTGGCTGGATGGTGAAGCTGCCGACCTGGATCCAGATCTTGGCGCCGTAGGTGATGTCGGCGCCGAGGCCCGGCACCAGCGGGAGCAGCAGCAGGAACAGCGCGCCGGCCATGGAGATGTAGGTGTAGCGCTGCAGGGTGCGGTGGTCCTTGAGGAAGACCAGCACCGCGATGAAGAGGGCGATCCCCATGGCCGTGTAGATCAGCTGGTTGGTCGCCTTGCCGCCGGCCTGTCCGATCTGCTGGAGCAGCTTGGACTGGTCGAGCCGCCAGATGGCGACCAGCCCGAGCCCGTTGAGCAGTGTGGCCAGCGGCAGCAGCAGGGGGTCCGCGTACGGCGCGAACTTGCGTACGGCGAGATGGCCGATGCCGGCCAGCAGGCCGAGGCCGATTCCGTAGCTCAGCAGGCCGGCCGGTACCTCGTCATTGATCGCCAACCCCACATTGGCGTAGGCGAATACCGGAATGACGACCGCGAACACCAGCAGCGCGAGCTCGGTGTTGCGCCTGCTCGGCGCACCGATGGCGCCGATCGTGGACGTGTGATGCGTCGGCGGGTTCGTAGTACTGCTCATCGTGTGACGGGGCCTCTCACGGCTTGCCTACTGCGTACCGCAGTTCGAGACGACCTTCTGCTCTTCCTCCGAGAGAGTGGGGCCGGGGCTTGGCGTCGCAGTCGCAGTCGGTGTCGGGGAGGTGGACGGGGGCGGGGACTTGGTGGACGCCGACGGGTTCGGTGTCGGTGTCGCCTTGGACGTAAGGGAGGTACGGGTGGTTCCCGTGGTGCCTCCGGCCTCGCCCTCGCCGGTCCGGGAGTTCTTGTCGCTCTCGGCGGACTGCTGCTCGGACCGCTTCTTGCACGCGGAGGCCTGCAGCGCGAGCTCGTCGATCTTCGTCTGGGCGTCCTTCAGGCCGCCCTCGGTGATCGTGTCCTCGACGAGCTTCTGCTGGTAGGGCGGCAGGTACTTGAGTTCGATCTCGGGGTGGTCCTTCTCCACCTTCGACAACGAGACCCAGGCCAGGTCCTGGCTGATCCCGCGGTAGAGGGCGACGTGCTCGTTGTTGGCGCCCACGTAGTACTGCGTCTGCGTCCAGCGCCAGCCGCCGTACAGGCCGCCGCCGATGACGGCGAGCGCGAGGGCCGAGTAGAAGGATCTCTTCAGCCACTTGCGGCCACGGCCGGGCTTGACGAAGTCGTCGTCGGTGTAGTCGCCGAAGCTGCCCGCCGGGACGTACCCGGTGGTGTCGCCGGAGCCGGGCGGGCCGAACTCGCCGCCCCCGCCGCCCTGTCCGGGCACCTGGCGGCCGAGCCCGGAGGCACGGCCCGCGGGGGTCTGCATGATGCCGTTGTCGTGCAGGTGGTGCTGCTGGTTCTCGGCGACCGCGCCGACCACGACCGGGGTGTCGGACAGCTGCCCGGCCAGGGTGTCGCCGGTGTCCAGGTCGAGGACGTCGGCGATGATCACGGTGATGTTGTCGGGGCCGCCGCCGCGCAGCGCGAGCTGGATCAGCTCCTGGACGGTCTCCTGCGGGCCCTGGTAGCTGGCGAGGGTGTCCTCCAGGGTCTGGTGGGACACGACGCCGGAGAGGCCGTCGGAGCAGATCAGGTAGCGGTCGCCGGCGCGCACCTCGCGGATGGACAGGTCCGGCTCGACGTGGTCGCCGCTGCCCAACGCCCGCATCAGCAGGGAGCGTTGGGGGTGGGTGGTGGCTTCCTCTTCGGTGATGCGGCCCTCGTCGACGAGGCGCTGCACCCAGGTGTGGTCCTGCGTGATCTGCGTGAGGACGCCGTCCCGGAGCAGGTACGCGCGCGAGTCGCCGACGTGGACGAGGCCGAGGCGCTGCCCGGTCCACAGCAGGGCGGTGAGCGTGGTGCCCATGCCCTCCAGCTGCGGGTCCTCCTCGACCATGGCGCGCAGCTGGTCGTTGGCGCGCTGTACGGCCGTACCGAGCGAGGTGAGGATGTCGGAGCCGGGGACGTCGTCGTCGAGCGCGACGATGGTGGAGATGGCCTCGGAGGAGGCGACCTCGCCGGCCGCGGCGCCGCCCATGCCGTCGGCGATGGCGAGCAGGCGGGGTCCGGCGTATCCGGAGTCCTCGTTGCCCTCCCGGATCATGCCTTTGTGCGATCCGGCGGCGAAGCGCAGTGACAGACTCATGCGCACCTCGCCCGTCGGCTCCGGGTACATCCGCACGGTGCCCACCCTCCGGTCGGGAGCGCGCCGGGGCCCCTGGTGGGGGCCGCCGCTGCGTGCTCGCTCCGCTCGCTCATTGTCGTACTACTTCCGCAGCTCGATGACGGTCTTGCCGATGCGGATCGGCGCGCCCAGCGGAATCGGTGTCGGGGTCGTGAGCCGCGTTCGGTCGAGGTACGTGCCGTTGGTGGAGCCCAGGTCCTCGACGATCCACTGGCCGTCGCGGTCCGGGTAGATCCTGGCATGCCGGCTGGAGGCGTAGTCGTCGTCCAGCACGATCGTGCTGTCGTGCGCCCGGCCCAGGGTGATGGTCTGGCCCTGGAGCGCGACGGTGGTGCCGGTCAGGGTGCCCTCGGACACGACCAGCTTGCTGGGGGCGTTACGGCGCTGGCGGCCGCCGCCCTGCTGGCCGCGCTGCTGAGGCGGCGCCGCCTGTCGTGCGGCCTGCTGCGGCCGGGCGGCCTCGCGGCGCGATCCGCGCTGCGTGACACGCGTACCGAACAGGTCGCTGCGGATGACCTGCACGGCCACGATCACGAACAGCCACAGGACGGCCAGGAAACCCAGCCGCATGACCGTGAGGGTCAGCTCTGACATTGCCCCCGCTTCACCCTTCGGCTTGCCTATAGATAACGGTGGTGCTGCCCACGACGATCCGCGAGCCGTCGCGGAGCGTAGCGCGGGTGGTGTGCTGCCCGTCCACCACGATGCCGTTGGTGGACCCGAGATCCTGGATCGTCGAGGGCGTTCCGGTCCGGATCTCGCAGTGCCGGCGGGAGACGCCGGGGTCGTCGATCCGCACGTCGGCGTCGGTGCTGCGGCCCAGCACGAGCGTGGCGCGGGAGATCTGATGGCGGGTGCCGTTGATCTCGATCCAGTAGCGGGTGCGGCCACCGGCCGCGGGTGCGGCGGGGGGTCGCTGGCCGCCCGCGGACTGCGGGTAGCCGTAACCACCGGGGCGGCCGCCGGGGGGCGGCGCGGCCGGCATGGGCGGGGCGCCCGCGGGCGAGGCGGCCGGCGGATAGCCGTAGCCGCCCTGGCCCTGGGCGCCACCGGGCCGCCCGGCCGGGGCGGGGGGAGCGGCGGGAGCCTGTCTGCCACCGCTCTGCTGGTCGGTGGAGCCGGCGAGCGTACGGCTGCGCACGCGGTACAGGCCGGTGTCGAGATCGTCGGCCTTCTCCAGGTTGACCTTGATCGGTCCCATGAAGGTGTAGCGCTGCTGCTTGGCGTAGTCGCGGACCATGCCGGCGAGCTCGTCGCCGAGCTGGCCCGAGTAGGGGCTCAGCCGCTCGTAGTCCGGCGTGCTCAGCTCCACGATGAAGTCGTTGGGGACGACCGTGCGGTCGCGGTTCCAGATGGTGGCGTTGTTGTCGCACTCACGCTGGAGCGCTCCCGCGATCTCCACGGGCTGGACCTCGGACTTGAACACCTTGGCGAAGGTGCCGTTGACCAGACCTTCGAGACGCTGCTCGAACTTCTTCAGGACTCCCATGGGGCACCTCCTCCGTCGTTGCCTTCGTCCTGCATCCCGCCGGGCGGGCACTGCCTTACCTGGTACTGCTTACTGATCGTATCCACGCGCCGGTGAATCGGCTGGTTCCCCCTGTCGGCACGGTCGACGGGTGTCGACGCCCTCGAAGTTCCCTGTGGAGCTCCCCTTCGAACTCCTCAGGGACACAGTCTTGCCATGGATCGTAGAGGGGGCCGAAGTCCAGTGTCCCGCACCTGACTGTGGACCCCGACCGGCTCCTGGGGAGATGAGCGGTACCGGTACGAGGTTGATACGTGAACAGGTACTCGTTGATACGGAGCGGAGGGCGCCGCGGATCGGTCGTCGCCGGGTGGGTTGCGCCGACTGCGCTGGTGGGCGGCTGCACGGCGGCTGCCTGGGGATAAGGGATGTGAATCCACCCTGGACGGCGTGCTAATGTTCTGCGTGTCGGAAGGCGCCGGACCGCAAGGGAAGGGCCCGAGGACACACCCAATGCGCGGGTGGCGGAATAGGCAGACGCGCTGGATTCAGGTTCCAGTGCCCGCAAGGGCGTGGGGGTTCAACTCCCCCCTCGCGCACACAGCGAAACGGGCTCACCGTGATTACGGTGAGCCCGTTTCGGCGTTCTCGGGATGATCATCGGGCCCCGGTGTGATGATGCTTACATGCGGTCGGCCGCCGGTTGTTGATCTTCGGCGTGGCGCCGGAGTGTGTCCTCTCTCTCACTCCCGCAGTTCGCGCAGTGCCTCCTCCAGCCATGCGGGCTCCGCCTGCTGGGCCGCTCTGGCCATGACCGACATGCCTCTGCGGTAGTGGTCCTCCTCGTCCTTGATCCGTACCGGGGCTCCGGTCGCGTGGTGATCATCGGTACGGCGGCCCAGTACGGGATGACGCTTCTGCTCCTCCGGAAGCGCCCGGGGACGGGACTCAGCCGGCCGCGGTGACCGCGGCGAGGCTCACTGCGGCGGGCAGGGCCTGGGCGAAGAGGATGCGGCGGTTGGCGGTGGCCGCGCCGTACACGCCCGCGACGACGATGCAGGACAGGAAGAAGATCTGGACGCGGTAGCCGGTCGGGTCGTCGGCGATCAGGCCCCAGACCAGGCCCGCGGCCAGGAAGCCGTTGTAGAGCCCCTGGTTGGCCGCCAGCGCCGCGGTGGAGCGGGCCATCTCGGCGTCGAAGCCGGAGAAGCGGCGGCCCGGGCCGCGCTGCCACAGGAACATCTCCAGGACCAGGATGTAGACGTGCAGCAGCGCCATGAGGGCGACGAGGACGACAGAGAGCGTATGCATGCGGTGATTGTGCCGGTGAGCTGTGGGCGGCGGTTCGGTGGCCCTGGCCCTGGCCGTCGCCCCGTCGTCCCGTCGGCCGGTCGCCTGGTGGCCCGGTGGCGCGGTGCCGTGGTGGCCCGGTGGCGCGGTCGGACTTTCGGCTGAGCGGGTCCCTGGGAGGGCTACGAACGGTGACCGTTCGGCCGAGGTGGCCGACGGTGCCTCGGCGCGAGATTGGAGCTCCCCTTCCCCGAGGAGCCCACCGATGCCAACCGAGTCACTCTCCGTCGTCGCCGGAGTCCGGCCCGGCGGCACCGTCCCCGCCCGGCAGGTGCCCGTCCAGGACGGCCGTAAGCCGTCCCGACCGGCTCTCCGTGCTCTCGGCGCACGCCTCGACGTGCTGTTCTGGCTCGGATGCGCGGTCTTCGCGCTGTCGCTGGCCCTGGTCACGACCCTCACCCCGCACCGGATCTGGGGCGTCTGCGCCGCCGTCGGGTACGCGGTCGCGGCGGAGCTCTCCCGTCGGTCGCCGCGCCCCTGGAGCGGGCGCGGTGCGGTCGCCGCGCTGCTCGGATCCGTCGTGGTCCCGCTGGCGCTGGTGATCGCGGTGGGGGCCGCGCAGTCGGAGGTGCACGTCGTCGAGCACTCGGGCGGCTTGCTGCTGGACTCCGGAAGCCCCTACGTGCCGCATCCGGCCGACCTCGACGACTACAACCCGTACCTGCCCGGCATGGCGCTCTTCGGGATACCCCACGCGCTGTTCGGCGGCGCGCCGATCGCGGACGCCCGGGTGTGGTTCTCCGCGGTGTTCCTGGTGAGCATGCTGGTCGCCGCACGGCGCGCCGGGTGCAACTCCCCTGGGGCGGAAGGGAAGTCGTGCGCACGTGCCGCGCTTCTCCTCGCGGCCTTCCCCGCGGTGGCGCTGCCGCTGGTCGTCGGCGGGGTCGACCTGCCGGTGATCGGGTTGATGTGCCTGGGGCTGGCGTTGGCGGGCCGGGGCGGGTCGGGTACGGCGGCGGGGCTGGCGATGGGGGCCGCGGCCGCGCTGAAGTGGACGGCTTGGCCGCTGCTGCCGGTGGGGCTGGTGCTGCTCGCGGTGACCGCGGGACGTCGGGCCGCCCTGCGGGCCGGTGCCGTCGCCGTGCTGGTGGCCGCGCTGGCCGTGGTGCCGGTGGCCCTGGCCGATCCGCACGCCTTCGTCGAGCATGTGGTGCTCTTCCCGCTCGGTGAGGGCGACGTGCGCTCTCCGGCGGCCAGCCCACTGCCCGGGTACCTGCTGGCCACGTACGTCCCCGGCGGCTCCGTCCTCGCCATGGCCGCCCTCGCGGCCGCCGCCGTCGGCGTGGCGGTGTCGTTGGCGGTACGTCCGCCGCGGACCGTCGTCGCGGCCGCGGACCGGCTGGCGATCGGGTTGGGGCTGGCGATGTGCCTGATCCCGGCGACGCGGTTCGGGTACCTGGTCTACCCGCTCGTTCTGGCCGCCTGGTTCCGGCGTACGGAACTGCTGACGGCTGCTCGCCGGGCCGGCCGGCTGGTGGGGGTCGGTCGTGGGTGAGGGGCGAGGAACGCGGCTCGGGGGAGTGACCGGAGGCCGGGGCGCGCATCTGGCGCGGGTCACCGTGCTCGCGGTGGTGGGGCTGGTCGTGGCGCTGTGCCTGCCGTCGATGGGGCAGGGGGCCACGGGGCAGCAACCGGCTGGGGACCCGCCGGGTCTCTCGACGGGGTTGTCGACCGGTTCCTCAACGGGTTCCTCAACCGGTGTGACGGTGCGGGGAGTCGGCGACTCCGGGGCAGGCTGGTGAGGCCGGGTGCCCGGTGTGGTGGTCGACTCCCCGCCACGCGTGCGTAGGTCCCGCCACGCGTGCGTAGGCCCGCGCGCGTAGGGCCCGGGCCGTCCGAGCGGGGCTCCACGCGCGCGTGGCCACCGACGCGGTCAGGCCGCGTGCCGCTGGGCCAGCTGCTTCGCCTTCGCGGCGGCCTCGTCGAGGGCACGCTCGCGGGAGGCCTCGAAGAGCGGGACCAGGTCGGCCATCCCCGGGTCGGCCGGGGCCATCGTGAGCTCCGGGACGATGAAGTCGAGGTCGGCGCCGAGGAAGTCGGCCAGCACCGCCGTCAGGTAGTTCTGCACGTACTCGTAGCCCGCGCGCGGAGTGCCCGGCCCGTAGGCGCCGCCGCGGCTGGCCACGACGGTGATCGGGGTGCCCTTGACCGACTGGGCGTCGCCCGCCGTACGGCCGAACAGGACCACGTTGTCCAGCCAGGCCTTCAGCGTCGACGGGATCGTCAGGTTGTACATCGGGGCGCCGATCAGCACCGCGTCCGCACGCTCCAGCTCCTCGATCAGCCGCACCCGCTCGGCGAACGCGGCGGCCTGCTCGGGGGTGTGGGTCGCCGGATCGGAGAAACCGGCGGTGTGCGCGTGGGCGGTGATGTGCGGCACGGGGTCCGTGGCGAGGTCGCGGTGGATCACCGTGCCCTCGGGGTGCTGTTCGTGCCAGGTGCGCCGGAAGGCGTCGGCGACCGCCCGGGAGGAGGAGGCGTCGGCCGGGAAGACCGAGGAGTCGATGTGCAGGAGCGTTGCCATGAGGGTCTCCAGAGGGGATGGGAGCGGGCCCGGACAGCTGCCCGCAGGGACTGAAAATTCGTACTCGACTATGGATAACACAGTCACTTACTTTTTTTCACCCCCGTACGAGAGGGCAGTATCCTGAGAGGCATGGCGGGCGAGCAGAGTCACGACGTAGGGCCGTGCAAGCGGGTCGACGCGGCGATCACCCAGGTCTTCCAGCTGCTCGGAAAGCGCTGGACCGGCCCGATCGTGTCCGTCCTGACCGCAGGGCCGGCCTACTTCGTCGACCTTCGCCGGGCGGTTCCGGGCATCAGCGAGCGCATGCTCTCCGACCGGCTCACCGAGCTCGGCGCCGCGGGACTGGTGGTGCGCGAGGTCTACGAGGGGCCGCCGCTGCGGGTGGTGTACCGGCTGACGGATGCGGGCGCCGCGTTGGGGCCCGCGCTGACCGAGCTGGGTGAGTGGGCGAAGGCGTATCTGGGGGACGGGGAGCGGTCGGGAGGCTGCTGAGGTCGCTCTCCTAGCGGGTCTTCCGCGGCCGCGTCTACCGGGACCGGGTCTTCCGGGACCGGGTCTTCCGCGACCGGGTCTTCCGGGACCGGAATTTTCCGTGGCCGGGCGTTCCGCCGCCGGATCTTCCATGACCGGGTTTTCCACAGCCGGGCGTCGCCAGTCAGGTTTCCACAACCGTGTCTTCCGGAATCGCGGAGTTGTCCACAGGGGCGGAGTTGTCCACAGGGTCTGACGCGTTTCGGCCACCGGTTGTAACGTCGGCACGAGTTGATGTTCGTGTCGGTGGTCGTGCGGGAGCGGGGGAGGCGGTCGATATGACCGAGGTCGGTGCCGGAGCTACGGCGGAGGCGGCCGTGGGGGCAGCGCAGTCGTCGTCGGAATCCGCGGCGCGTCGGCTGCCCCGCGTGCGCGGCTTCGCCGAGTGGCCCGGTGGCGGGTCGCCCAAGGAGGAGGGCAAGGCGCTGCGCAGGCGGGTGCCGCGCGGTGAGCACGCCCTTCTCGATCTCGACGCCGACCGCCCCGACGCCGTGGCCGCCGTCGAGGAGTCCAGCCTCGGCCGGCTGCCCGAGCTCACCCCGATCCGGGTCGGCCGGATGGCGGCGACGCCCTTCGCGTTTCTGCGCGGTTCGGCGGGGCTCATGGCGTACGACCTCGCCCGCACCCCCATGACCCGGATCCGCGCCCAGATCTGCGGCGACGCGCACGCGGCCAATTTCGGCCTGTACGGCGACCCGCGGGGCGGCCTGATCATCGATCTGAACGACTTCGACGAGACGCTGTACGGCCCTTGGGAGTGGGACCTCAAGCGGCTCGCCACCTCGCTCGTGCTCGCGGGCCGGGAGGCCGGCGCGGACGAGGACAGGTGCCGCAAGGCGGCGCGCGACGCGGTCGGTGCCTACCGGCGCACCATGCGGCTGCTGGCCAGGCTTCCGGTGCTGGACGCGTGGAACGCGATCGCGGACGAGGAGCTCGTATCGCACACCGACGCCCATGATCTGCTGGGCACGCTGGAGCGGGTCGCGGAGAAGGCGCGGGCCAACACCAGCGGGCGCTTCGCGGCCAAGTCGACGGAGCCGACCGAGGACGGCGGCCGCCGGTTCGTCGACGCGCCGCCCGTACTGCGCCGGGTACCGGACGCGGAGGCGGCGGCGGTGGCGGCGTCGCTGGAGAGCTACGTCACCACGCTCTCCGAGGACCGTCATCCCCTCCTCGCCCGCCACACCGTGCACGACGTGGCGTTCCGTGTGGTGGGCACGGGCAGCGTCGGTACCCGCTCGTACGTCGTCCTGCTCCTGGACCACCGGGGCGAGTCACTGGTCCTCCAGGTGAAGGAGGCCCGCCCCTCGGTCCTCGTCCCGCATCTGGTGACGGCCGGCTTCGAGGCGCCGGAGGCGGAACACGAGGGGCGGCGCGTGGTACTCGGCCAGAAGCGCATGCAGGTGGTCAGCGACGTGTTGCTGGGCTGGACGACGGTCGACGGACTTCCCTTCCAGGTACGCCAGTTCCGCAACCGCAAGGGCAGTGTCGACCCGGCCGCGCTGGCCGCCGACCAGATAGACGACTACGCCCGCATGACCGGCGCCCTCCTGGCCCGTGCCCACTCCCACAGCGCCGACCCCCGACTGGTCTCCGGCTACTGCGGCAAGAACGACGAACTGGACGAGGCGATCGCCACGTTCGCCGTCACCTACGCCGACCGCACGGAGGCGGACCACAGCGCGCTGGTCACGGCGGTGCGGGCCGGGCGGATCGCGGCGGAGGTCGGGGTGTGACCTGGTGCGGATTGGTGCGGACGAGAGGCTTCGCCTCTCGACGCCCGTCGGCGCCAGTCAGCCCGTCCGGCGTTTGAGGACGAGGCCCCTTCAGGGCCGAAGCGGGGTCCGGGGCGGCAGCCCCAGCAGGCCCGCGACGACGCCAGTGCCGTCCCAGCGGCAGTGCCCGGACTCGGCTCAGCTGACGCAGTCCCCCGTGGCCTACGCTGGTCGGGTGACGACGCCGGAAGCTGAGCAGTCCCAGCCCGAGCCCGCTGACGCGGGGACGCGGGGCGGTGCCGAGGTGCCCGCCGGTGGAGCTGAGCGAGGTGGTGAGGCGCAGGTGACGGCCGAGGACGGGGCCGAGCGGCCCGAGGAGCGGCTGGAGCGGGCCGTGCGGGCCGCCGAGCAGGCGTTGATCGAGTACGAGATCGCCGTGGAGACCTTCCGCGTGGAGGTGGAGAACTTCTCCCGGCTGCACCACCAGAAGCTCGGCCCGATGTACGCCCGCCTCGACGAGCTGGACGCCCGGATCGCCGAGGCCACGGCCGCCCGCACCGGCGACCCCGAGGACATCCGCAAGGCCGACGAGGCGCGCGCCCGGGTGCTGCCGATGCCGGGCGTCGAGGAGCTGTTCCACGGCTGGATGGACGGCGGGGGGCTGTTCCCGGAGGCCGCGGCGATGCTCACGGACCAGCCGGTACGGCCGCCGCAGCGGGTGCGGCCCAGCGACGAGGCCCGCAAGCTCTACCGCGAGCTGGCCCGCAAGGCCCATCCCGATCTCGCCCAGGAAACGGCCGAGCGTGCCCGGCGCGAGGAGTTCATCACCCGCGTCAACGCGGCGTACGCCCGCGGTGACGAGGCGCTGCTGCGGGAGCTGGCCGAGGAGTGGGCCGCCGGACCGGTGCCCAAGGAGCAGGGCCCCACCCCCGCCGAGGAGCTCTACGCCCGCCTCGAATGGCTCGCCCAGCGCAAGGAGATGCTCACGCTGGTCGCGAAGGACCTGGAGGAGGGCGCGATCGGCGCGATGCTCCGCCTCGCCCCGGACGACCCCGACCGCCTCCTCGACGAGATCGCCGACCAGCTCCTGGCCCAGGTGGCGGAGCGGGAAGCGGAGCTGGCGGCTCTGCTCGGCTAGGCGGTGCGGAGACAGCCCTCCAACGCCCCGCGCCCGTCAGGTAGCGTCGGAGCCATGAACTTCGGATCTCCCGTGCCCACAGTCGAGGTCACCGACCTCAAGGCCGACGACTTCCTGCTGGACGTCCGCGAGGACGACGAGTGGCAGGCAGGTCATGCCGAAGGCGCGCTGCACATCCCGATCAGCGAGTTCGTCGCCCGCTACGGCGAGCTGACCGAGGCCGCCCCGCAGGACGCCCGCGTCCATGTCATCTGCCGCTCCGGCGGGCGTTCGGCGCAGGTCGCGATGTACCTCGTCCAGCAGGGCATCGACGCCGTGAACGTCGACGGCGGTATGCAGGTGTGGGCGGCGGTCGGACGCCCTGTGCTGGACGACGAGGGGCAGCCGGGGTACGTGCTGTAGGGCACACCCCGGGGCCGCAGGTCAGCTGAGCGGATGTGCCGCCAGCAGGTCCCCGAGCGCCTCCTCGTGGGCCGCCGCCGGGCCGAGCGCCAGTTCCAGGTGCTTGGCCCAGGCGTGGTACCGGTGCAGCGGATAGTCGACGTCGGCGCCGAAGCCGCCGTGCAGATGCTGGGCCGTCTGCACGACCCGCCGTACGCCCTCCGAGGCCCAGATCTTGGCCACGGCCACGTCTCCCGAGGCGGGCAGCGACCCCGGTGCCCCCGACGCGATCCGCCACGCGGCCTGCCAGAGTGTGGCCTCCATCGCGCGCAGGTCGATGTAACGGTCGGCGGACTGCACGGCGACCGCCTGGAACGTGGCGATCGGATGCCCGAACTGCTCCCGCTTGCTCGCGTAGTCCGAGGTCATCCCCAGCACCCGCTCACCCAGCCCGAGCGCCAGCGCACACGTGCCGGTGGCCAGTAGCTCCCGCAGCCACTCCCAGGCGCCCTCGGCGTCCAGGACGTCCCGCGCCGCGAGCCGTACCGAGTCCAGCCGTAGCTCCCCGAGCCGCTCCCCGCTGGTCGAGAACTGCTCGGCGAGCGAGACCCCCTCCGCGGCGCGCGGCACCAGTGCGAGGACGGTCCGGTCGGCGGCCGTACGGGCCGGCACGACGACGAGATCGGCGCCGTATGCCCAGGGCACGGCGGTCTGCACCCCGTCCAGCACCCACCCCGTACCGTCCTGCCGGGCGGTCACCGCGAGCTCGGCCGGGTCGTGGCCGGTGCGGCCGTGCGCGGCGACCGTCAGTACGACCTCACCGCGCCCCGCCCGGGTCAGCACCCCGGCCTTCAGCTCGGATCCGCCGTACACCTGGACGGCGGCCATCGCCGCGCTGCTCTCCAGCAGCGGCACCCGGGCCAGTACCTTCGCCGACTCGCGCAGCACCAGGCACAGGGCGACGGCGTCGAGGCCGGCTCCACCGTGCTCCTCCGCGAGCAGCAGGCTCAGCAGGTCCGCGTCCGCGAGCCGGGCCCACAGCGGACGGTCGAAGTCGTCGGCGACGGCGCCCGGCGTGAGCGCGGGAGAGGGCACCGCGTCCGGCGCGACCCCGGCGAACACCCCGCGTGCCGCCTCGGCCGCCGCCTGCTGCTCCTCGGTGAAGGTGAAGTCCACGGTCCCTGCCCTTCCACACGCACGGCGATCTGACGGAGCGTCAAGATAGAACAGGTTCTAGAAGAAGGGAATGGTCCTCGTCGGACCCCCGTAAGGTGTGGGCAACGGCGGCCCGACAGGGGCTGTGCCCGGCGGGTGGGCCTGAGTACCGTTCCCGTGCGAGCGCTGAGGGAAGACGAACCGGAATCAGGGAACGGGGCAGCATGGACGCCTACGACGCGGGCTCGGCCGCCCGTCACGGGCCGGGGGAGGAGCCGCGGGACACCCCGTCCGCCGTCGCGCCCTCGCCCGCTCCTCCTGCTTCCCCCACTTCTCCCGCTCCTCCTGCTTCCCCCGCCGCTGCCGCCCCGTCGGCCCTCGAACCCCGCACCGGTGTGGCCGCCCTCTCCCTGCGGTACCAGATCGGCGCGGCCCTCGCCCTCGCGGTCGTGGCCATCGCGGTCTGTGTCCACACCGGCATGGTCTTTCTGCATGTCGCCCCGCCGAACACGGTCACCAAGCAGCACGGCAAGGCGATCGACGACTGGATATACCCGGAGTTCGAACAGAACTGGAAGCTGTTCGCCCCCAACCCGCTGCAGCAGAACATCGCGGTGCAGGTCCGCGCCCAGGTCGGCACGGCCGACGGCGGCACCCGCACCACCGGCTGGTACGACCTCTCGGCCCAGGACGGCCGGGCCATCGACGGCAATCTGCTGCCGAGTCACACCCAGCAGAACGAGCTGCGCCGGGCCTGGGACTTCTTCGTCGCCACGCATGACGCCCAGAACCGCCCCGTGGGCCTGCGTGGGGCCCTGTCCGAGACGTATCTGCGGCACATAGTGGAGCTGCGCCTCGACCGGGCGAACGCGGCCGGCGAGGGCGGCGCTCTCGAACGCGTCCAGGTCCGCTCCCGCACCACCAATGTGCGCCCGCCGAAGTGGAGCGACGAGCAGGTCTCGGACAAGCCGACCTACCGGATGCTGCCATGGTGGTCGGTGTCGGCGGACAAGGCGAGCAAAACAGACAGGGCGGGCGGGGTCGGAGCCGTCAGCGGGGCCGAGGAGGGTGCCCGGTGAACCGCTTCGCCCTCGCGATCTCCGCGGCCATCGCCCGGGTCACCGAGTCCGCCCTCGGCCCCTATCAGACGGCCGTCATCCGCATCGGCTTCACCGCGACCTGGCTGCTGTTCCTGCTGCGCGAGTTCCCCCACCGCCAGGAGCTGTACGGACCCGACGGTCCCTGGGACTTCGACCTGGCCCAGCAGCTGATCGGGACGAACGGCTCCTTCACCGCCCTGATCTGGTCGAACAGCCAGTTCTGGTTCGAGAGCGTCTACGCCTTCGCCGTCCTGACCAGCGTGCTGCTGCTGCTCGGCTGGCGCACCCGCACGATGTCCGTGCTGTTCATGGTGGGCGTGCTCTCGCTCCAGAACCGCTCCATCTTCATGGGCGACGGCGGCGACAACGTCCTGCACCTGATGTGCGTCTACCTCGTGTTCACGCGCTGCGGCCGGGTCTGGTCGCTGGACGAGCGCCGGGCCGGGCTCGCGCGCGAGGCACGCGCGCGGGGCGAGCGGGCCCGGCCCGACCGGCTCGGCCCGGCCCTCTGGGGCGTGCTCGGGGCCGCGCTGGTCTCGGTGACGGTGGCGGGCCGCCTCGACGGTGACCTGACCGTGCCGGTGATCCTGTGGGGCGTCTGGCTGTCGCAGGCCGTGTGGTGGATCGTGGGCCGCCGCGCGACGACCCCCGAGCCCCGCATCCTGCTCGACGTCGTCGGCAACATCGTGCACAACGGCGCCCTGCTGGTGATCATGGCCGAGGCGTGTCTGATCTACGCGACCGCCGGCTGGTACAAGATCCAGGGCTCCCGCTGGCAGGACGGCACCGCCGTCCACTACCCGCTGCAGCTCGACTACTTCTCGCCCTGGCCCGGTCTCGCCGAGCTGCTGTCGTCGAGCGGGACGATGGTGATGCTGATCACCTACGGCACGGTCATCGTGCAGGTCGCCTTCCCGTTCACGCTGTTCAACCGGCGGGTCAAGAACGTCCTGCTCGCCGCGATGATCACCGAGCACGCCGTGATCGCGGTCGTCCTCGGACTGCCGTTCTTCTCGCTGGCGATGATCGCGGCGGACGCGGTCTTCCTGCCGACGTCGTTCCTGCGCCGCCTGGGCGACTGGGCCGCACGCGCGCGTGGCGGCCTGTCGCGTCTGACGAAGCGCGGGGACGACCCTACGGAGCTCCCCGCACCGCGCACCCCGGAGAACCCCGAGCACGCGCACGTAGGCTTCACGGCATGACCGTGACCTCGTGGAACAGGCTTGCCGACACCTCGGTGCTGCTCGACGGTTTCCACGCCCTCAAGCACGCCGTGCGCTTCGGAGCGGAGATCCCGGTGGCGGTCGCCGTCGACCGGGACGCCGCGCTCGCCCTCGCCGAGGAACTGGCGCCGGACGTACGGGATGCCCTGGCCGCACTCCTGACCGAGGTCCCGGAGACGACCTACACGGCGCTCGTGCCGCGCCCGCACCCCACCGCGGTGGCCGCCTTGGCCGTACGACCGTCTCGCGCCGCCCACCTGGAGAAGCTGGCGCACCGCCCCCGCACCGCTCCTGTCGTGGTCCTCGACAACCCCCGCAACCTCGGCAACGCGGGCGCGGTGATCCGCCTGGCCGCCGGCTTCGGCGCGACCGGCGTGGTCACCACCGGCACGCTGGACCCCTGGCATCCCGCGGTCGTACGCGGCGGGGCGGGACTGCACTTCGCGACGGCGGTGGAGCGGCTGGACGTGGACGAGCTGCCGCCCGGCCCGGTCTTCGCGCTGGACCCGGAGGGCGACGACATCCGGGGCATCAAGCTCCCGGACGACGCCGTCCTCGCCTTCGGATCGGAGCGAAGTGGCCTGTCGGCCGAACTACGCGCGCGTGCCGACCATTTGCTGTCCCTGCCGATGCGCCCCCAGGTCTCCAGCTACAACCTCGCGACGAGCGTGGCGATGACGCTGTACCACTGGAGTCTCACCGGGGGCGCGCTTCGGGCCTAGGCCTCCCGACGCACCTCGACCACCCGGAACCGGTTCGCCACGAACGCCCCGTCGCACAGCGCCGAGTTGGCCGCCGGGTTGCCGCCCGACCCGTGGAAGTCGGAGAACGCGGCCGTCTGGTTGACGTACACCCCACCCGTGAGGTTCAGCGACAACTGGGCCGCCTCCTCCAGGCAGACCTCCTGGATCGCGCCCTCGACCTCGTCGTCGGTGGTGTACGCCCCGACGGTCATCGCGCCCTTCTCCCGCACGGTCCGCCGCAGCAACTCCACCGCGTCCGACGCCGAGTCCACCGCCACGGCGAACGACACCGGGCCGAAGCACTCGCTCATGTAGGCGGCCTCGTCGTCCGGCTTGGCCCCGTCCAGCTTCACGATCACCGGCGTACGGACCACCGCGTCCGGGAACTCGGGGTTCGCGATCTCCCGGGAGGCGAGGGCGACTTCGCCCAGCCCCGCCGCGGCCTCCAGACGGGCCTTGACGTCCGGGTTGACGATCGCGCCGAGCAGCGCGTTCGCGCGGGCGTCGTCGCCGAGGAGGCCGTCGACCGAGCGGGCGAGGTCGGCGACGACCTCGTCGTAGGTCTTGGGGCCCTCCTCGGTGCGGATGCCGTCGCGGGGGATCAGCAGGTTCTGCGGGGTGGTGCACATCTGGCCGCTGTACAGGGACAGGGAGAAGGCCAGGTTGGACAGCATGCCCTTGTAGTTGTCCGTCGAGTCGACGACGACCGTGTTGACGCCGGCCTTCTCCGTGTAGACCTGCGCCTGGCGGGCGTTGGACTCCAGCCAGTCGCCGAACACGGTCGAGCCGGTGTAGTCGATGACCCGGATCTCGGGGCGGGTGGCCAGGGTCTTGGCGATGCCCTCGCCCGGCCGCTCGGCGGCCAGCGCGACCAGGTTCGCATCGAAGCCCGCCTCGGTGAGCACCTGCCGCGCGACCTGCACGGTCAGCGCGAGCGGCAGCACCGCGCGCGGGTGGGGCTTCACCAGGACCGCGTTGCCGGTGGCGAGGGAGGCGAACAGGCCCGGATAGCCGTTCCACGTCGGGAAGGTGTTGCACCCGATGACCATGGCGATGCCGCGCGGGACCGGCGTGAACTGCTTGTTGAGCGCGAGCGGGTCGCGCTTGCCCTGCGGCTTGGTCCACTCCGCCGCGTCGGGTGTGCGGACCTGCTCGACGTACGCGTACGCCACGGCCTCCAGGCCGCGGTCCTGCGCGTGCGGGCCGCCCGCCTGGAAGGCCATCATGAAGGCCTGGCCGGAGGTGTGCATGACCGCGTGCGCGAACTCGTGCGTCCGGTCGCTGATCCGCTTGAGGATCTCCACGCAGACCACCGCGCGCATCTCCGCGCCCGCGTCCCGCCACGCGCGCATGCCGGAGCGCATGGCGGGCAGCAGCTCGTCGATGTTCGCGTGCGGGTACTCGACGCCCAGCTCGATGCCGTACGGGGAGGTCTCGCCGCCCACCCAGCCGTCCGTGCCGGCCTGGCCGAGGTCGAGGCGGCCTCCGAGCAGTGCGTCGAAGGCGGCCTTGCCCGCCGCCGCGTCCAAGCTGCCGTTCTCGCCGTAGGCCTTGGGGTGCTCGGGGTGCGGGGACCAGTACGCGCGGGTGCGGATCGCCTCCAGCGCCTGGTCGAGGGTGGGCCGGTGCTTGGCGATCAGCTCGTGGGCGGTCAGTTCGGCGGCCATGCGGGACCAACTCCTCGTTTCCAGAGCTCTCCGTTGAGCTCATGACCTGGGGCAGAAACATGGGCAGGAACAGGCGGTCAGAGTTAGAGTAACCGAACGATCGGTCGGTTCAAGGGGGTCCGCCGCATCTGTGGAAAACCCCGTGCGGGAGGATCGCGCACATGACAGCACTCGACCTCAGCAGCCCCGTGGCCGTCGTCGGCACCGGCACCATGGGCCAGGGCATCGCCCAGGTCGCGTTGATCGCGGGCCATCCCGTACGGCTGTACGACGCCGCTCCAGGGCGCGCCCAGGCCGCGGCCGACGCGATCGGCGCCCGCCTCGACCGGCTCGTCGAGAAGGACCGTCTCACCGGCGCCGACCGCGACGCCGCCCGCGCCCGGCTGCTGCCCGCCGGGTCGCTCGCCGACCTCGCGGACTGCGCCCTGGTCGTCGAGGCCGTCCTGGAGCGCCTGGACGTCAAACAGGAGCTGTTCCGGGAGCTGGAGGGCATCGTCGGCGAGGACTGTCTGCTCGCCACCAACACCTCGTCGCTGTCCGTCACGGCGATCGGCGGCGCCCTGCGCCTGCCCGGCCGCTTCGTGGGCCTGCACTTCTTCAACCCGGCCCCGCTACTCCCCCTCGTCGAGGTCGTCTCCGGGTTCGCCACCGACGTCACGTACGCCACGCGCGCGTACGAGACGGCACGGGCCTGGGGCAAGACGCCGGTCGCCTGCGCCGACACCCCCGGTTTCATCGTCAACCGCATCGCCCGGCCCTTCTACGCCGAGGCCTTCGCCGTCTACGAGGCGCAAGGAGCCGACCCGGCCACCATCGACGCCGTCCTGCGCGAGTGCGGTGGATTCAGGATGGGCGCGTTCGAGCTGACCGACCTGATCGGGCAGGACGTCAACGAGTCCGTCACGCGCTCCGTGTGGGAGTCCTTCTTCCAGGACGTGCGCTTCACGCCCTCGCTCGCCCAGCGGCGCCTGGTCGAGTCGGGCCGGCTCGGCCGCAAGAGCGGGCACGGCTGGTACGACTACTCCGACGGGAACGGGGGCGCCGAGCGCGACGAGCCGCACACCGCGGAGAAGGGCCGGCCGCCCGCCTACGTTGTCGCCGAGGGCGACCTGGGCCCGGCCTCCGAGCTGCTCGCGCTGATCCGCGAGGCGGGCATCCCGGTGCGCGAGGAGGACGAGGACCACGGCAGCCGCCTGGTGCTGCCGAGCGGTGGCCAGCTCGCGCTCGCCGACGGCCAGACGTCGGTGGAGTTCCGGGACGTCGTCTACTTCGACCTCGCCCTCGACTACCGCCGGGCCACCCGGATCGCCCTGTCCGCCTCCCAGGACACCTCGCCCCAGACCCTCGCCGAGGCCACCGGTCTCTTCCAGGCGCTTGGCAAGGACGTCAGCGTCATCGGCGACGTCCCCGGCATGATCGTCGCCCGCACGGTCGCACGGATCGTCGACCTGGCGCACGACGCCGTCGCCAAGGGTGTGGCCACCGAGGAGGACATCGACACGGCGATGCGGCTGGGAGTGAACTACCCCCTCGGCCCCTTCGAGTGGAGTCGCAGGCTCGGCCGCAACTGGGCGTACGCCCTCCTCGACGACCTGCACCTGCGCGACCCCTCCGGGCGCTACGCGCCGTCCCTCGCGCTGTACCGCCACGCGTACGCCTCCGACAAGCGGGAGGGCAACACCTCATGACCACCGCCAAGCGCGACACATACACCCCGGAGACGCTGCTCTCCGTGGCCGTGCAGGTCTTCAACGAGCGCGGCTACGACGGCACCTCCATGGAGCACCTCTCCAAGGCGGCCGGCATCTCCAAGTCGTCGATCTACCATCACGTCACCGGCAAGGAAGAGCTGCTGCGCCGCGCGGTCAGCCGCGCCCTCGACGGGCTCTTCGGGATCCTCGACGAGGAACACGCGCGCGTGGGCCACGCCGCCGACCGGCTGGAACACGTCGTCCGGCGCATGGTCGAGGTGCTCATAGGCGACCTGCCCTATGTGACGCTGCTGCTGCGTGTGCGCGGCAACACCGACACCGAGCGGTGGGCCCTGGAACGGCGCCGCGACTTCGACCACCAGGTCGCCGCACTGCTGAAGGCGGCCGCCGCGGACGGGGAGGTGCGCGCCGACGTGGAGGTGCGCCTGGCGACCCGGCTCGTCTTCGGGATGATCAACTCGATCGTGGAGTGGTATCGCCCGGACGGCCGTGGCATGAACGAACGCGAGGTCGCGGACACGGTGGTGCGGCTGGTCTTCGGAGGGCTGCGCAAGGAGCACTGAGGGCTTTGCAGGCCGGCTGATGGCTGCCTCCGGCAACGTCGGAGCGACGTCAGCTGCGGTGCGGCAGCGCCCTGGGCGCGGGGCTGTATCGACATGCGTCTCCGCCGCGTGGGCGCGACCAGCCACGACGGTGGCGCGGACGAACGACGGTGGATCGCGCCTTTGCCGGCGGAGCGCCTCGTGATCGCCCGGACCCCTCCGCGTCATCGGTCGGGGCGGATGCTGCGGATCACCGCTGCCGTCGCCGGTCTCGCCTGCGCCGCCGTCCTTTCCGTGGCGTCTGTCGTGCTCATGGGCATGGCCATGGCCTCCGGCTGACCTCCGGGACGGACCGGTCAGCCCTGCGGCTCCAGATCCTCCTCCTCGAACACCAGCAGCGTGCGCGTGCTGAGCACCTCGGGAATGGCCTGGAGGCGGGTGAGGACCAGCTCGCGCAGGGCGCGGTTGTCGGGGGTGTGCACCAGGATCAGTACGTCGAAGTCGCCGCCCACCAGGGCGATGTGCGCGGCGCCGGGCAACTGGCGGAGCTGCTCGCGGACCGTGCGCCAGGTGTTCTGGACGATCTTGACGGTGATGTACGCCGACGTTCCGTGGCCCGCGCGCTCGTGGTTGACGCGGGCGCCGAACCCGCGGATGACGCCGTCCTCGACGAGGCGGTTGATGCGGGCGTAGGCGTTGGCGCGTGAGACATGGACCCGCTCGGCGACCGACCGTATCGACGCGCGGCCGTCGGACTGGAGCATCTGGAGGATGTCCTGATCGATGGCGTCGAGCGGGCGGGGTGGTGGAAGGAGGGAGCCGCCGTCCGGACTCTCGGCCATTTGTTCAGGCGACATGTCCCCCCACCTTCCTTCCGTGGACGTACTGCGTTCATTGGAGGCTGTGGAGAACCGTTTGTCCACAGCCTGAGGCCGCCTGTAGCCAAAATGTGCCGGCGACCGAACAATCGGTAGGGAGGCGCGTCACCGAAGCCGCGCCTCCCGTAGCCACTCCCACGAGGAGGTGCCGTCATGACGGTCATGGAGCAGCGGGGCGCGTACCGGCCATCGCCGCCGCCCGCCTGGCAGCCCCGGATGGACCCCGCGCCGCTGCTGCCCGACGCCGAGCCCTACCGCGTCCTCGGCACCGAGGCGGCGACGAAGGCCGACCCGGGCCTGCTGCGCCGGCTGTACGCCGAGCTGGTGCGGGGCCGCCGGTACAACACGCAGGCGACCGCGCTCACGAAGCAGGGCCGCCTCGCCGTCTACCCGTCCAGCACCGGCCAGGAGGCCTGCGAGGTCGCCGCCGCGCTGGCGCTTCAGGACCGCGACTGGCTGTTCCCCAGCTACCGCGACACCCTCGCCGCCGTGGCGCGCGGGCTGGACCCCGTGCAGGCCCTGACCCTGCTGCGCGGCGACTGGCACACCGGCTACGACCCGCACGAGCACCGCGTGGCCCCCCTGTGCACGCCGCTCGCCACCCAGCTCCCGCACGCCGTCGGTCTCGCGCACGCCGCCCGCCTCAAGGGGGACGACGTGGTCGCGCTTGCCATGGTCGGCGACGGCGGCTCCAGCGAGGGCGACTTCCACGAGGCGCTGAACTTCGCCGCCGTATGGCAGGCGCCGGTCGTCTTCCTCGTCCAGAACAACGGATTCGCGATCTCCGTCCCGCTCGCCAAGCAGACCGCGGCCCCGTCGCTGGCCCACAAGGCCGTCGGCTACGGCATGCCCGGCCGCCTGGTCGACGGCAACGACGCGGCCGCCGTGCACGAGGTCGTCGCCGACGCCGTACGGCACGCCCGCGCGGGCGGCGGGCCCACGCTGATCGAGGCGATCACCTACCGCATCGACGCCCACACCAACGCCGACGACGCGACCCGCTACCGCGGGGACTCCGAGGTCGAGACCTGGCGCGGGCACGACCCGATCGCCCTCCTGGAGCACGAGCTGACCGAGCGCGGCCTCCTCGACGAGGCCGGCATCCAGGCCGCCCGCGACGCCGCCGAGACCATGGCCGCCGACCTGCGCGAACGCATGAACCAGGACCCGGTGCTCGACCCGATGGACCTGTTCGCCCACGTGTACGCCGAGCCCACCCCGCAACTGCGCGAACAGCAGGCCCAGTTGCGGGCCGAGCTCGAGGCCGAGTCGGAAGGGTCGCACCGATGACCACCGTCGCCGTCAAGCCGGCCACCATGGCGCAGGCCCTCACCCGCGGGCTCCGCGACGCCATGGCGGAAGACCCCACCGTGCATGTCATGGGCGAGGACGTCGGCACCCTCGGCGGTGTCTTCCGGGTCACCGACGGCCTCGCCAAGGAGTTCGGCGAGGACCGCTGCACGGACACGCCGCTGGCCGAGGCGGGCATTCTGGGCACGGCCGTGGGCATGGCCATGTACGGCCTGCGCCCGGTCGTGGAGATGCAGTTCGACGCGTTCGCCTACCCGGCCTTCGAGCAGCTGATCTCGCACGTCTCCCGCACACGCAACCGCACCCGCGGCAAGATGCCGCTCCCGATCACGATCCGCGTTCCCTACGGCGGCGGCATCGGCGGCGTCGAGCACCACAGCGACTCGTCCGAGGCGTACTACATGGCGACTCCGGGGCTCCATGTCGTCACGCCCGCGACCGTCGCCGACGCCTACGGCCTGCTGCGCGCCGCCATCGCCTCCGACGACCCGGTGGTCTTCCTGGAGCCCAAGCGGCTGTACTGGTCGAAGGACGCCTGGAACCCCGAGGACCCGCAGAGCGTTGAACCGATTGGCCGCGCGGTGGTGCGGCGCTCGGGGAGGAGCGCCACGCTCATCACGTACGGACCGTCCGTGCCCGTCTGCCTCGAAGCCGCCGAGGCGGCCCGGGACGAGGGGTGGGACCTGGAAGTCGTCGACCTGCGCTCGCTGGTGCCGTTCGACGACGAGACGGTCAGCGCCTCGGTACGGCGGACCGGGCGAGCGGTCGTCGTACATGAGTCGGGCGGGTTCGGCGGACCGGGAGGGGAGATCGCGGCCCGGGTCACGGAGCGCTGCTTCCACCATCTGGAGGCGCCGGTGCTGCGCGTGGCCGGGTTCGACATCCCCTACCCGCCGCCGATGCTGGAGCGTCACCACCTGCCCGGCGTGGACCGGATCCTGGACGCCGTGGGGCGTCTGCAGTGGGAGGCGGAGAGCTGATGGCCCAGGTGCTGGAGTTCAGGCTGCCGGATCTCGGCGAGGGCCTGACCGAGGCGGAGATCGTGCGCTGGCTGGTCGAGGTCGGTGATGTCGTCGCGGTCGACCAGCCGGTCGTCGAAGTCGAGACGGCCAAGGCGATGGTCGACATCCCCTGCCCCTACGCCGGCGTGGTCACGGCCCGCTTCGGCGAGGAGGGCAGGGAGCTTCCCGTGGGCGCGCCGCTGCTGACGGTGGCCGTCGGGGCGCCCGCCACCGGCGCCGAGACCGAGGGCTCCGGGAACGTGCTGGTGGGGTACGGCACCTCCGAGGCACCGGCGCGGCGCAGGCGGGTACGGCCGACCCCGCCGACGACACCGGCGGGGCAGCCGGCGGGCATGGCGGCGAACGGTGCCGCGACGCGCGAGGGCACGGCGACCGCCGAGCATGCCCCCGCCCCTGGCGTCGCGCGCCCCGTCGGCACAGCGGCGGGGCACGGCCCTGCCGGCCACGGTCCCGACGTGGCACCGGCCGACGAGGAGAACCGCAGCGAGGGCCCCGTACCCGTGATCTCCCCGCTCGTCCGCCGCCTCGCCCGTGAGCACGGCCTGGACCTGAGGGAGCTACACGGCTCCGGACCGGACGGGCTGATTCTGCGGGCCGACGTGGAGTACGCGCTGCGGGCCGCCGAGGTGCGCGGACGGACGGCCCAGCCGCCGGCCGAGCCGCACCCGCGGGTGACGCCGACGACCCCGGCCCCCTCCGCTGCCGCCCCGCCCACGCAGGCCCCCGTCCGCTCCTCCGCCCCCCTCGGCGGCATCCGCACGCCCCTCAAGGGCATCCGCGGCGCCGTGGCCGACAAGCTCTCCCGCAGCCGGCGGGAGATCCCGGACGCCACCTGCTGGGTGGACGCCGACGCCACGGAGCTGATGCGGGCGCGGACGGCGATGAACGCCGCCGGTGGGCCGAAGATCTCCCTCCTCGCCCTGCTGGCCCGTATCTCCACCGCCGCCCTGGCTCGGTTCCCCGAGCTCAACGCCACGGTCGACATGGAGGCCAGGGAGGTCATCCAGCTCGACCATGTGCACCTCGGTTTCGCGGCACAGACCGAGCGGGGACTCGTCGTCCCGGTGGTGCGGGACGCGCACGCGCGGGACGCGGAGTCGCTGACCGCCGAATTCGCCCGGCTCACCGAGGCGGCCCGCGGGGGCACCCTCACACCCGCGGAACTCACCGGCGGCACCTTCACGTTGAACAACTACGGCGTGTTCGGCGTCGACGGCTCCACGCCGATCATCAACCACCCCGAGGCCGCGATGCTCGGCGTCGGCCGCATCATCCCCAAGCCCTGGGTGCACGAGGGAGAGCTTGCGGTGCGGCAGGTCGTCGAGCTCTCGCTCACCTTCGACCACCGGGTCTGCGACGGCGGCACGGCGGGCGGCTTCCTGCGGTACGTGGCGGACTGCGTGGAACACCCGGCGGTGCTGCTGCGCACGTTGTGACGGATCCCCCGAGGCCCGCTGCTTCCCCTGCGTTCCCTGTGATCGCGGAGGCACGCATACTCGGGGGGTGACCGCGTACGAACCGACGGGCGCGCAGGACGCCGCCGATGCCGGGCACGACGTCGCGTACGACGCCGTCGTGCTCGCCGGAGGCGGCGCGCGCCGTCTCGGCGGAGTGGACAAGCCCGGGGTGCGTGTCGGTGGGCGCCCGCTGCTCGACCGGGTGCTCGCCGCCTGCGCCGACGCGCGGACCACCGTCGTCGTCGCCGAGCCCCGGCCGACCGCGCGGCCGGTGGCCTGGGCGCGTGAGGACCCGCCCGGCGGCGGCCCGCTCGCCGCCCTGGACGCCGGGCTGCGGCAGACCACGGCGGAGCAGGTCGTCGTCCTCTCGGCCGACCTGCCCTTCCTCGACGAGGGCACGGTACGGCGGCTGCTGGCCGCCCTGCGCACCAGCGGCGCCGACGGCGCGCTGCTCACCGACGTCGGCGGCCGCGACCAGCCCCTTGTCGCCGCGTACCGCGCGCCGGTGCTGCGCCGTGAACTGGCCGCGCTCACCCGAGGGAACGACGGCCTCACCGGTCTCCCCCTGCGCCGGCTGACCGGCGCGCTCGGTCTCGTCCGCGTCCCCGACCCCGTCGCGTCCTTCGACTGCGACACCTGGGACGACATCGCCACCGCCAGGGCACGCATCAGGGAGCATGGGCACGTGTTGGATGAATGGATTTCCGCAGTCAAGGACGAACTGGGCCTCGACCTCGACGTCGACACCAAGTTGCTGCTGGACCTCGCCCGTGACGCCGCCCACGGCGTGGCGCGGCCCGCGGCCCCGCTGACCACCTTCCTCGTCGGGTACGCGGCAGCGCAGGCCAAGGGCGGTGAGGGCGGCCCCGAGGCCGTCGCCGAGGCCTCCCGCAAGGCCGCCGCCCTCGCCCTGCGCTGGGCGGAAGAGGCCGCGGCCGCCCCGTCCGCCGCGGCCCCCGACGCCACCACCGAGGCCGCCGTCCCCGACAGCCGTCCGGACGCCGGATGACCCCCCGCGGCATCCGGGCCGACGAGGACGCCGAGGACCTCGACGTCGAGGAGGTGCTCGCTCTCGTGAACGAAGACAACGGCCAACACACCCCGGCCGACCACGTCCCCGCACCCGCCCCGCACGCCACGGGCTCCGACCAGCCGGACCGGCACCAGCCGGACGAGCACGAGCCAGACCGGCACAGCGCGGATCGGCACAGCCCGGACCAGCACAAGTCGGATCGCCACCACAAAGCCACCCCTTGGCCCGAGGCCCGCGAGATCGCCGCCCGCGCAGCCCGAGCCGCCCAGACCGGCCCCCGGGCCGCCGGCCGCGCTCCCGTCTCGGTCCCCCTCGACGCCGCCCTCGGCCTCGCCCTGGCAGCGCCCCTGACCGCCTCCACCGACCTGCCCTCCTTCGACACCTCGGCCATGGACGGCTGGGCCATCGCGGGCCCCGGCCCCTGGGCCGTTCGGAAGGAAGGCGTGCTGGCCGGGCACGCCGAGCCGGAGCCGCTCACCGACGGGGAGGCCGTCCGCATCGCGACCGGCGCCCGCATCCCCCCGGACACCACCGCCGTCCTGCGCAGCGAGCACGGCCGCACCGACACCAAGGGCCAGCTGCACGCCACCCGGGAGGTTCAGCCCGGCCAGGACATCCGCCCACGCGGCCAGGAGTGCCGTAGCGGCGACCACCTGCTCGCCGTCGGCACCCTCGTGACCCCGGCCGTGCTGGGGCTGGCGGCCGCCGCCGGATACGACACCCTCACCGCCGTCCCCCGCCCCCGCGTCCAAGTCCTCGTCCTCGGTGACGAGTTGCTGACCTCGGGACTCCCGCACGACGGGCTGATCCGTGACGCCCTCGGCCCGATGCTGCCGCCCTGGCTGCGCGCACTCGGCGCCGAGGTCACGGCCGTACGCCGACTCGGCGACGACGCCAAGGCCCTGCACAAGGCGCTCACCACCTCCGCCGCCGACCTCATCGTCACCACCGGCGGTACCGCGGCCGGCCCCGTCGACCATGTCCATCCCACCCTGCGCCGCATCGGCGCCGAACTCCTGGTGGACAGCGTCAAGGTGCGGCCCGGCCACCCCATGCTGCTGGCCCGCATCAAGGAGAACCAGCACCTCGTCGGCCTCCCCGGCAACCCCCTCGCCGCCGTCTCCGGCCTGCTCACGCTCGCCGAACCCCTGCTGCGCACGCTGGCGGCCCGGCCCGCCCCGGAGCCCTACACGCTGCCGCTGAGGGACGCGGCACACGGGCATCCGTACGACACCCGGCTCATCCCCGTCGTCCTGCGCGGTGACCATGCCGTGCCCCTGCACTACCACGGTCCGGCCATGCTGCGGGGCATGGCGGCGGCCGATGCCGTGGCCGTCGTACCGCCGGGCGGGATCCGCGCCGGTCAGGAGGCCGAACTGCTCGACCTGCCCTGGGCGATGGCCGGCATCGAGGTGTGTTTCACGTGAAACTTCCGGGCCAGGACGCGATCGCCCGTCAGGCGGACGAGAGGGTCGCGACCTATCGGGTGAAGCTCCCGAAGAAGATCGTGGAGCATCCGTTCCGCCAGGTGGCCAAGCGGGTTCTGCTGGCCCTGATGCTGCTCGTGGCGACCGCCTTGATCGTCTACGCCGACCACGAGGGCTACAACGACAGCTCCGACGGTTCCGTCGACCTCCTCGACGCCTTCTACTACGCGACCGTCAGCCTCTCCACCACCGGATACGGCGACATCACCCCGGTCAGTGACGCCGCCCGGCTCACCAACATCTTCGTCATCACGCCCATGCGAGTGCTGTTCCTGATCATCCTGGTCGGCACCACGCTCGAGGTCCTCACCGAACGGACCCGCGAGGAATGGCGTCTGAACCGCTGGAGGTCCACCTTGCGCGACCACACCGTCGTCGTCGGCTTCGGTACGAAGGGGCGGTCGGCGATTCAGACCGTCTGTGCGACGGGCCTGAGGAAGGACCAGGTCATCGTGGTCGACCCGAGTTCCAAGGTGATCGAGGCGGCCGTCGCGGACGGGTACGCCGGGGTCACGGGGGACGCGACGCGCAGCGAGGTCCTGAAGCGGGCCGAGGTCCACAAGGCGCGGAAGATCATCATCGCGACCCAGCGGGACGACACGGCCGTCCTGGTGACCCTGACGGCCCGGCAGCTCAACCGCGGCGCGAAGATCGTGGCCGCCGTGCGCGAGGAGGAGAACGCGCCGCTGCTGAAGCAGTCCGGCGCCGACGCGGTCATCACCAGCGCCAGCGCGGCCGGCCGGCTGCTCGGCCTCTCCGTGCTCAGCCCCGCCGCCGGCATGGTCCTGGAGGACCTGATCCAGCAGGGCAGCGGGCTCGACATCGTCGAACGACCGGTCATAAAGGCCGAGGTGGGCAGGAAGCCGCGGGAGATGGACGACCTGGTGGTGAGCGTCCTGCGCGGGCACCGCGTGCTCGGATACGACGATCCGGCCGTCGGGACACTGGAGTTGACGGACCGGCTCATCACCATCGTGCGGGCGACGCCGGGCAGTCAGGTCGCACCCGATGACCGGCGTCTGCCCCCGGGGATGAAGCCCGTCTGACGCCCGGGGGCTGAAGGGCCTTCCGACGTCCGGCCCGGCTACTTGCGGTTGTACAGCCGCATCGTGATCGGCCCGAAGACCACCACGAACAACCCCGCCCACCCCAGCGACCAGGCGATCTCGTCCGCCGGCCAGTCGCCCGCCATCATTCCGCGGACGGCCGAGGACAGATGGGTGATCGGGCTGTTGTTGACGAAGGCCTGGAGCCAGCCCGGCATGGTCTTCGGGTCGACGAACACGTTGGACAGGAAGGTGAGCGGGAAGATCACCATCATGCTGACGCCCATGACCGACTTCTCGGAGCGCAGCATCAGCCCGAACATCGTCCAGATCCACGAGAACGCGAACGAAAAGGCGACCAGCAGCGCGATCCCGGCGAGGACCCCGCCGACGCCGCCGTCCGGGCGGTAACCCAGGATGATGCCGACGGTGAGCATCACGATGGACGCGATGGTGTAGCGCAGGGCGTCGCCCAGCAGATAGCCGACCATGGTCGACGGCCGCCAGATGGGCAGCGAACGGAACCGGTCGAAGACACCCTTCTCGATGTCGGTGTTCACCGAGACGCCGGTGTACATCGTGATCATCACGACCGACATCACCAGGATGCCCGGCAGCAGGAACTGGATGTACTCCTTCGGCGACCCGGCCAGGGCGCCCCCGAACAGGTACGTGTACATCAGCACCATCATGATCGGGAACGCGGTGACGTCGAAGAGCTGCTCCGGCACATGCTTGATCTTCAGGATCGCCCGCCAGCCGAAGGTCATGGAGGCCGACCAGGCGCTGGGCCGCGGCGGTCGTTCCCCGGAGACCAGCAGCGCGGCGAGCGACTCGGCGCTGACGGGGGCGAGTTCCCTGCTCTCGGTCTGCGTCACGGTGCTCATGCCGCCACCTCGTCCTTGTCGTCCTTGCTGCTGCCGTTGCCGTTGCCGTTGCCGTTGCCGTTGCCGTCGTCGTGGCCGGGGGCGTCATGCGTGTCGTGTCCCGTCAGGGCGAGGAACACCTCGTCCAGGCTGGGCTGGCCCAGCGAGAAGTTGTCGACGGTGATGCCGGTGCGGGCCAGCTCGGCGAGCGCGCGGGCGGCCTGTTCCGCCGCGCCCTGGCCGTTGCTCGCCCCGGAGCCGACGCGGGCGGTGAGCGCCACGGGATCGGGTTCCAACTGCACGTCCGCGTCCAGGGTCAGCCGCAGCACCCGCTCGGCCTCCGGCCGCTGCGCCGCGTCCCGCAGCCGCAGATGGACGGACCCGGCGCCGACGGACGCCTTGAGCTCGCCCTTGGTCCCCTCGGCGATCACCTTGCCGCGGTCGATGACGGCGATCCGGGACGCCAGCTGGTCGGCCTCGTCCAGGTACTGCGTGGTCAGCAGCACGGTGGTGCCCTGGGCGACGACCGCGCGCACGATGTCCCACACCTGGTTACGGCTGCGCGGGTCGAGGCCGGTCGTCGGCTCGTCGAGGAAGAGCAGGTCGGGGGTGTTGAGGATGGACGCGGCGATGTCGATGCGGCGCCGCATGCCGCCGGAGTAGTTCTTGACCTGTTTCCCGGCCGCGTCCGAGAGCCCGAAGGCCTCCAGGAGCTGCCCGGCCCGCTCCCGCGCGGCGTGCTTGCCGTGCCCGAGGAGCCGTCCCAGCAGGACCAGGTTCTCCGTGCCGGTCAGGTCCTCGTCCACGGAGGCGTACTGGCCGGTCAGGCTCACCCGGCCGCGCACCTCGTCGGCCTCGCGGACGACGTCGTGGCCGAAGACATGGGCCTCGCCGCCGTCGGGTCGCAGGAGGGTGGCGAGCATCTTCACCGTGGTGGTCTTGCCTGCGCCGTTCGGGCCGAGGACGCCGTAGACCGTGCCGGCCGGAACCGCGAGGTCCACGCCGTCGACGGCCCGTGTCTCACCGAACGTCTTCACCAGGCCCGCGGTCTCGATCGCGAGACCGGACGTCGTCTGCGTGCTCATGCTTCGGGGTCCTTCCGATGGCCTTCCGCGTTCTTGGGCTATGCATGGGGAGACTTTTACGGTCGCGCAAACTCATCGGTGCCGCACCGGGATTTTCGACCGGATCCGCCCCAGGACCGAGGGGACAAGGCGTGCGGGCCGGGGAGTAGCGTCCGTCCCATGCATGCGATCACGATTCCCGAACCTGGTGGGCCCGAGGCGCTGGTGTGGGACGAGGTCCCCGATCCCGTGCCCGGTGAGGGCGAGGTACTGGTCGAGGTGGTGGCCGGGGCCGTCAACCGCGCCGACATCCTGCAACGGCAGGGCTTCTACAACCCGCCGCCCGGCGCCTCCCCCTACCCCGGCCTGGAGTGCTCCGGCCGGATCGTCGAGCTCGGCCCCGGAGTCGCCGGCTGGGCCGTCGGCGACGAGGTGTGCGCGCTGCTCTCGGGCGGCGGCTACGCGGAGAAGGTCGCAGTCCCGGCCGGCCAACTGCTGCCCGTGCCCAAGGGCGTGAGCCTCACTCAGGCCGCCGCCCTGCCCGAAGTGGTGTGCACGGTCTGGTCGAACGTCTTCATGGTGGCCCACCTGCGCCCCGGTGAGACCCTGCTCGTGCACGGCGGCTCCAGTGGCATCGGCACCATGGCCATCCAGCTCGCCAAGGCCGTCGGTGCCAAGGTCGCCGTCACGGCGGGCAGCGAGGAGAAACTCGGCCGGTGCGCCGAGCTGGGCGCCGACATCCTGGTCAACTACCGGGAACAGGACTTCGTCGCCGAGGTCAAGAAGGCCACCGACGGGGCCGGCGCCGACGTCATCCTCGACAACATGGGCGCCAAGTACCTCGACCGCAACGTCAAGGCCCTCGCCGTCAACGGCCGCCTCGCCATCATCGGCATGCAGGGCGGCGTCAAGGGTGAGCTCAACATCGGCGCCCTCCTGGCCAAGCGCGGCGCCATCAGCGCGACCTCCCTGCGCGCCCGCCCTCTCGGTGAGAAGGCGGCGATCGTCGCGGCCGTACGCGAGCACGTCTGGCCCCTGCTGGACGCCGGCCATGTCCGCCCGGTCGTCGACCGCGAGGTCCCGATGAACGACGCGGCCGAGGCACACCGGGTGCTGGAGGAGAGCGGTCACATCGGCAAGGTGCTCCTGGTGGCGCCGTAACGCCTCTCGGCCGCCCCGACCCGCCGGACAGGCCCTAACCGCGCCGCAGCCGGAGACCGACGAAAGCTAGACCCAGACCGAGCCCGACGAGGACCAGACCGGTACCGAGCGGCAGGACCTGTAGTACGGGCTCGGCGGGGTCCTCGGCGTGCGCGACGGGCTGCCGTACGGGTGTGTCGGCCGGGGCGAGGGGAGCAGTGGAGGTCTCGTCGGGGCCGTCCGGACTCTCGGGCGGCGGTCTCCCCACGTCGCCGTCTGCCTCCTCCCTGTCCCTGTCCCCTTCCCGCTCGTACGGCTCCTGCCGCGCCGCCGCTTCCTCGTCCTCCAGCGGCCCCTTCTCCCGCCCCGGCCGCTCCCGCCCCTCACCAGCCCGGCTCCCGGCCCGGGAGGGCTCGTCGGACGGGGTGGGACGGGAGGCGCCGGGCCCGTGGGCACTGGAGGTGGGGGATGCCCCGGCATGCCTGTCCTGCTTGCCCGGCTTGTCCTGCCGGGGCTCCTCGGACCTTCCGGACCCGCCGGGCTTCCCGGGCTTCCCGGGCTTCCCGGGCTTCCCGGACTCCCCCGACCCGGCGGAGGAGGCCGAAGGGGACCTGGACGGACCGGCGGCGCTGGGGGATGGCCGGGACTCGGCCGTGGGGCTGGGCCGGCCCGGACCGGAGCTGGAGGAATTCTCGGAGTCGGCCGTAGGGAGACCTGTAGGCGCGGAGGGAGTCCGCGAAGCACCCGGCAGGCCGGAGGGCGCCCCGGACGCGGTCGGCCCACGCGGGCCCTCGAAGCAGTACGCCGTCCCGGCCGCCCCGTAAGGCCCCACGACCAGCCCCGCCACCAGCACACCCAGCGTCCCGGCCGTCCGCAGCGCCCCCCTCGACAAGCCGCGCCGGTCACCGCAAGCAGCGCGCGGCCGCTCCCGCCCTCCGCGTACCACCGTCGGCCATGAAGTCATGGAACAAGCGTCACAGCACTGGATGTACCCGGCATTCCGGACTGCGCCAACCGACCGAACCGGCGCACAACCCGGATACGTCCATACGGCGGCGACCCACCGCTCCACGGAATCTCCTCCGGCGTAAACGGTGGATCACCCCACACCGGGGGCACCACGATGATGAGCTGTACGGGTGCGAGAGAATGGCGGCATGGAGATGCCGAGGAACGAAAGGTCGTCCGAGAACCCCCAGATCCTGGTCGTGGGCCAGGACGGGATGGCGCTCAGCGGCGGCAAAGGAGACGAGGACTCCCGCGAGATCCCGGTGACGGAGCAGGTCGAGCAGCCGGCGAAGGTCATGCGGATCGGCAGCATGATCAAGCAGCTGCTCGAAGAGGTGCGCGTGGCTCCGCTGGACGAGGCGAGCCGGGTCCGGCTGAAGGAGATCCACGCCAGCTCCGTGAAGGAGCTGGAGGACGGCCTGGCCCCGGAGCTCGTCGAGGAGTTGGAGCGGCTCTCCCTGCCGTTCACGGACGAGGCGACGCCGAGCGACGCGGAACTGCGGATCGCGCAGGCCCAGTTGGTCGGCTGGCTGGAGGGCCTCTTCCACGGCATCCAGACCACGCTCTTCGCCCAGCAGATGGCCGCGCGCGCCCAGCTGGAGCAGATGCGCCGCGCCCTTCCGCCGGGAGTCGGTGGCCACGAGGAGGGTGGCGAACACCGCCAGGGCGGGCCGTACCTGTAAGACACCCATAAGACGTCCGATGCGTGCGACGCGTACGCGAAGGGCCCGGCAGCCGTTGCTGCCGGGCCCTTTCAGTTCGCCGGCGTCACTTTCGTCGGCGTCGCTTTCGCGCGATCACTCCGGATTGCCCGTGGAGACCTGGAACTCCAGCTCCGGCGGGTTGTCCGGGTCCATGTCCATACGCGCCGTGGGCGACTGCCGCATGATGGTGCCCTCGCCGAACGTGTTCTCGTCGACGTCGACCTTCTTGTACTTCCAGTTCGCGGCGTCGAGGCACTTGACCACCGACGGCCAGTACTTGAACGAGAAGTCAGGCATCTGCACCTTGTCGGGGTCGAGGAGCGACTCCCGCGGCTCGGTGCACTCGGTCGTCTCGACCGTGTCGCCGCTGTCCCCCGCCCGGTATCCGGGTGCCTTCGACGTCGACTCCGACGCCGTGGCGGTAGCGTCGCCGCCTCCTCCGCCGTCGTCCTCGGTGCCGCCGCCGCTCAGCGTCAGAGCCGCGATCAGGCCGCCCACCGCGACGACCGACACGATGATCGAGCCGATGATCACCGGCCGGTTGTTCTTGCCGCCACCCGAACCGGGCCGCTGCTGGGGCGACATGGTGTACGGCGGCGGGGTCGGGTTGCCCGGCTGCGGGGAGTACGAGGCAGGCGGCGGTGTCTGGTAGCCGGGCTGCTGCTGCGGGTAGCCGTACGCGGGCGAGGGCATCGACGGCGGCGGGGTGCCGTACGGGTTCGGGGGCGGGGTCTGCGGATACGGCGTCTGGACCGGGCCCGCGGGCGGAGGCGTCTGGCCGACCGGCGGGAACACCGAGGCGCCGACACCCTGGCCGTTCTGCGTCTGCGCGCCCGGCACGATGCTGGGCGGAGCCGCCTGGAAGGACGCGACCACGCGCAGGCACTCGTCGCGCATGGACTCGGCGCTCGGGAAGCGTTCGTTCGGGTTCTTCTTCAGTGCGCGGGCGACCAGCGCGTCCACGGCCGGGGGCAGGGCGCGGTTGATCGAGGACGGAGCCACCGGCTCCTCCTGCACATGCGCGTACGCGATCGCCAGCGGGGAGTCCGCGTCGAACGGCAGCCGCCCGGTGACGAGTTGGAACAGCATGATGCCGACCGAGTAGAGGTCGGAGCGGGCGTCCACACCGCGGCCGAGGGCCTGTTCCGGCGAGAGGTACTGCGGGGTGCCCACGACCATGCCGGTCTGTGTCATGGACGTGACACCGGACTGCATGGCGCGCGCGATGCCGAAGTCCATCACCTTGACGACGCCGCGCTTGTTCATCATCACGTTGCCCGGCTTGATGTCCCGGTGGACCAGGCCCATCTCGTGGCTGATCTCCAGCGCCGCGAGCACATCCGCGGTGATCTTCAGCGCCTTGTCGGCGGGCATCGCGCCGAACTGCCGTACGTCCGCGTCGAAGACCGAGCTGAGCGGGCGGCCCTCGATGTACTCCATGACGATGTACGGCATCGTCGTGCCGTCGAGATCTTCTTCGCCGGTGTCGAAGACCGAGACGATATTGGTGTGCGTGAGCTTCGCCACGGCCTGGGCCTCGCGGCGGAAGCGCTCGCGGAACGCCTGCTCGCGGCCCAGCTCGGTGTGCAGGGTCTTGACCGCGACCTGCCGGTCGAGCACGGAGTCGTACGCGAGGTGCACCGAGGCCATACCGCCCTCGCCGAGCAAGTCGCGCAGCTGATAGCGGCCGCCGGCCAACGCCCGCCCCGCATACCGGCCCTGCGCGCCGTCCTGGCTCATGTTCTGCGTCCCCCGTAGCCTCTCGGGCGCCTGCGATTGAGGTGGATCGAGTGATCCCGAGTGATCCAATGTGCTATTCCCGGCCAAGTCTGCCCCACGGCACTGACAGGTCAAGCGCGGTGCCCGTTCCGTGACCGTACGCGAAGGGAGCGTCGCGGAAGCGTTACAAGGGTCGTACGGCCGGTGCACAGAATTTGCACGAGTGGACGGGGTACCGGTTTGATGGCCGGTCCGTCTCCTTCCGATTGAGGCGGCCGTCTCGGACCGGCGGCTTGCGCGGAGGCTGTAGCGTGGCCGACGGAGACCGTAACAACACCGCGCGCACCGCGGGCAGAAACGACGGCGAGGACTGATGGCACAGCAGCAGCGCGCTCAGGGCCCGTCCGACCCCGAGGCGGCTGGCGGCGGTATGTCAGACTCGCCGGAAATGTGGGGTAATGGCGGGCTTGTCGGGGACGGCCGTTATCGGCTGACCCGCAGACTCGGCCGGGGCGGCATGGCCGAGGTGTTCGCGGCCGAGGACGTGCGCCTCGGACGCACCGTGGCGGTCAAGCTGCTGCGCTCCGACCTCGCCGAGGACCCGGTGTCCAAGGCCCGCTTCACGCGCGAGGCCCAGTCGGTGGCCGGCCTCAACCACCACGCGATCGTCGCCGTGTACGACTCCGGCGAGGACATCGTCGGCGCCCACAGCGTGCCGTACATCGTGATGGAGATCGTCGAGGGCCGCACCATCCGCGACCTTCTCCTCAACGCCGAGGCGCCCGGCCCCGAGCAGGCCCTGATCATCGTCTCCGGTGTCCTGGAGGCGCTCGCCTACTCGCACCAGCACGGCATCGTGCACCGCGACATCAAGCCCGCCAACGTCATCATCACGCACAACGGCGCCGTGAAGGTGATGGACTTCGGCATCGCCCGCGCCCTGCACGGCGCGCAGTCGACGATGACGCAGACCGGCATGGTCATGGGCACCCCGCAGTACCTCTCGCCCGAGCAGGCGCTCGGCAAGGCGGTCGACCACCGTTCCGACCTGTACGCGACGGGCTGTCTGCTCTACGAACTCCTCGCGCTGCGGCCGCCGTTCACGGGCGAGACCCCGCTGTCGGTGGTCTACCAGCACGTCCAGGACATCCCCACCCCGCCGTCCGAGGTCTCCGACGCCACGCCTCCGGAGCTCGACGGCCTGGTCATGCGCTCGCTCGCCAAGGAGCCGGACGACCGGTTCCAGACGGCCGAGGAGATGCGCGGCCTCGTCCAGTACGGCCTGCAGATGCTGTACGACCAGGGCGGCCACACCGGCACCTGGAACACCGGCCCGGTGGCCGTGCACGAGGGCCGGCACACCCCGTCGGCAGGCTTCGCGAACACGACCGTCATGGGGCACCCGGGCACCCCGGCCTCCGGCACGACCCAGATCCCGCAGCCGATCCTGCCCTCCGGATACGGCGGCGGGGACGACGGCGGCTTCGAGGGCCGTGGCAACAAGGGCAGCGGCCGCGGCAAGCTGTGGATCCTCGCCGTCCTCGCGGTGATCGCCATCGCGGCGGGTGTCGCGCTGGCACTGAACAACGGCGGTGGCGGTGGCGGCGGCGGTGGCGACACCACCCAGACGCCGACCACGTCGCAGACCACCGACGAGGACAAGGCGACCGACGAGGCGACGGACGAGGCGACCCAGGAGCCGACCGACGACGTCACCGACGACGGCACGGGCACGGGCACCGACCCGACCTACCAGCCGACGGAGGATCCCACCTACGAGCCGACCGAGGACCCGACGTTCGAGCCGACCGAGGACCCGACCACGGCCGAGCCGACGGAGGAGCCCACCGAGGAGCCGACTGAGGAGCCCACCGAGGAGCCGACTGAGGAGCCGACGGAGGAGCCGACGGCCCCGACGGGCGGCGCCATCGGCGGCGGCGCCTGAGTGGACACCCCACAGCCCAGCCACGCGCGCGTGCGGCCCGGAAACGGGCTCCACGCGCGCGTGCCGTTTACGGCGGATGGCCGGATCGTTCTGTACGCATAACCTGACTTTTCCACCTTCACGTCCGAGACCAGCGTCACACCACTTCCGTGACCTCTCCCTCGGCGACTCTTCCCGTGACCTGGGTCACCGATATAACGTGCCGTTGTTCCGGCCCCCTGCAAGGCTGTGACCAGGACTTGTTCCGGACTTTCGCGATTTACTTGGATATCCAAGCAAAAACGCAGGTCAGGAGGGGTTTCACAGAAATGTGGAGCACTGGGTAACGTGCCTATTGCAGGGCGCTCGCCGGGGCACCTGTCACGCCTGTCCCCCAACGAGCCGCACCCACCCTGTGCGTCCGTAGGGCTTCAGGTGAGCCGCACTGGCACCCGGCGAACCCGGGTAGCCGGACCGACGGAGGAGCACACGTGACCGTGGAGAGCACTGCCGCGCGAAAGCCGCGACGCAGCGCCGGTACCAAGAGCACGGCCGGCAAGACAACCGCAAGGAAATCGCCAAGCACGGACCCCGAGCTCGTGCAGCTGCTGACGCCCGAGGGCAAGCGCGTCAAGAACGCCGAGTACGACAAGTACGTCGCCGGCATCACCCCCGACGAGCTCCGCGGCCTCTACCGCGACATGGTGCTCACCCGACGCTTCGACGCCGAGGCGACCTCCCTGCAGCGCCAGGGCGAGCTGGGCCTGTGGGCCTCGCTGCTCGGCCAGGAGGCCGCCCAGATCGGCTCCGGCCGGGCCACCCGCGAGGACGACTACGTCTTCCCGACCTACCGAGAGCACGGCGTCGCCTGGTGCCGTGGGGTCGACCCGACGAACCTGCTCGGCATGTTCCGTGGCGTGAACAACGGCGGCTGGGATCCGAACAGCAACAACTTCCAGCTCTACACGATCGTCATCGGTTCCCAGACGCTGCACGCCACGGGCTACGCCATGGGCATCGCCAAGGACGGCGCCGACAGCGCGGTCATCGCCTACTTCGGCGACGGCGCCTCCAGCCAGGGCGACGTCGCGGAGTCCTTCACCTTCTCCGCGGTCTACAACGCCCCCGTGGTGTTCTTCTGCCAGAACAACCAGTGGGCGATCTCCGAGCCGACCGAGAAGCAGACCCGGGTGCCGCTGTACCAGCGCGCCCAGGGCTACGGCTTCCCCGGCGTCCGGGTCGACGGCAACGACGTCCTGGCCTGCCTCGCCGTGACGAAGTGGGCGCTGGAGCGGGCCCGCAGCGGCGAGGGACCGACGCTGGTCGAGGCGTACACGTACCGCATGGGTGCCCACACCACCTCCGACGACCCCAGCCGCTACCGCGGTGACGAGGAGCGTATGGCCTGGGAGGCGAAGGACCCGATCCTGCGCCTTCGCGCCTATCTCGAGGCCTCAAACCACGCGGACGAGGGATTTTTCGCGGAACTGGAGCGCGAGAGCGAGGCGTTGGGCAAACGAGTGCGCGAGGCGGTCCGAGCCATGCCGGACCCGGACCACTTCGCCATCTTCGAGAACGTGTACGCGGACGGGCATGCGCTCGTCGACGAGGAGCGCGCCCAGTTCGCCGCCTACCAGGCGTCGTTCACGGACGTAGAGGGGGCCTGACATGGCGGACAAGATGGCTCTGGCCAAGGCGATCAACGAGTCGCTGCGCCGCGCCCTGGACACGGACCCCAAGGTCCTCATCATGGGCGAGGACGTCGGCAAGCTCGGCGGCGTCTTCCGGGTGACGGACGGCCTCCAGAAGGACTTCGGCGAGAGCCGGGTCATCGACACCCCGCTCGCGGAGTCCGGCATCGTCGGCACGGCGATCGGTCTCGCCCTGCGCGGCTACCGTCCGGTCGTGGAGATCCAGTTCGACGGCTTCGTCTTCCCGGCGTACGACCAGATCGTCACGCAGCTGGCGAAGATGCACGCGCGCTCGCTGGGCAAGGTCAAGCTCCCGATCGTCGTCCGCATCCCCTACGGCGGCGGCATCGGCGCCGTGGAGCACCACTCGGAGTCCCCCGAGGCGCTCTTCGCGCACGTGGCCGGCCTGAAGGTCGTCAGCCCGTCCAACCCGTCGGACGCGTACTGGATGATGCAGCAGGCCATCCAGAGCGACGACCCGGTGATCTTCTTCGAGCCGAAGCGGCGCTACTGGGACAAGGCCGAGGTCAACACCGACGCGATCCCGGGCCCGCTGCACAAGGCGCGGGTCGTCCGGGAGGGCTCGGACCTCACCCTGGCCGCCTACGGCCCGATGGTGAAGCTCTGCCAGGAGGTCGCCGACGCGGCCGCCGAGGAGGGCAGGAACCTGGAGGTCCTGGACCTGCGCTCGGTCTCCCCGATCGACTTCGACTCGATCCAGGCCTCCGTCGAGAAGACCCGCCGTCTGGTCGTGGTCCACGAGGCCCCGGTGTTCTTCGGCTCGGGCGCGGAGATCGCCGCCCGGATCACGGAGCGCTGCTTCTACCACCTGGAGGCCCCGGTGCTGCGGGTGGGCGGCTATCACGCCCCGTATCCGCCGGCGCGTCTGGAGGAGGAGTACCTGCCGGGCCTGGACCGGGTACTCGACGCCGTCGACCGTGCCCTGGCGTACTGAGGAGAGGGTCGTGACGACGATGACGGAAGCGTCCGTGCGCGAGTTCAAGATGCCCGACGTGGGCGAGGGACTCACCGAGGCCGAGATCCTCAAGTGGTACGTCCAGCCGGGCGACACGGTCACCGACGGCCAGGTGGTGTGCGAGGTCGAGACCGCCAAGGCGGCCGTCGAACTGCCCATCCCGTACGACGGGGTGGTCCGCGAGCTGCACTTCCCCGAGGGCACGACGGTGGACGTCGGTACGGCGATCATCGCGGTGGACCTGGCGGGCGGGGCAGCCCCTGCCGTCGAGGCGCCGGCCCAGGCCCAGGTCCGGGCGCCGGCCGAGACGGAGCCGGAGGAGGCCAAGCCCCAGGGCCGCCAGCCGGTGCTGGTCGGCTACGGCGTGGCCGCGTCCTCGACGAAGCGCCGCCCGCGCAAGGGGGCCGACGTGCCACGCCAGGAGCCCTCCCCGTCGGTGCAGGCCCTCCAGTCCGAGCTGAACGGCCACGGCCCCGCCGCTGCGGTGACGCCTCCCCGGCCGCTGGCGAAGCCTCCGGTGCGCAAGCTGGCGAAGGACCTGGGTGTCGACCTGACGACGGTCACCCCGACCGGCCCCGACGGCATCATCACGCGTGAGGACGTCCACGCGGCGGTGGCCCCGCAGGCCCCGGCCGCCGAGCCGGTGCCCCAGGCCGCCCCGGTCGCCGCGCCCGCCGCCACTCCGGCGCCGGTGGCCTCGTACGACACGGCCCGCGAGACCCGTATCCCGGTGAAGGGCGTCCGCAAGGCGACGGCGGCGGCGATGGTCGGCTCGGCGTTCACGGCACCGCATGTCACGGAGTTCGTGACGGTGGACGTGACGCGCACGATGAAGCTGGTCGAGGAGCTCAAGGAGGACAAGGAGTTCGCGGGCCTGCGCGTGAACCCCCTGCTGCTCATCTCCAAGGCCCTGCTGGTCGCGATCAAGCGGAACCCGGACGTCAACGCGTCCTGGGACGAGGCGGCCCAGGAGATCGTGCAGAAGCACTACGTCAACCTGGGCATCGCGGCGGCGACCCCCCGCGGTCTGATCGTCCCGAACATCAAGGACGCCCACGCCAAGACGCTGCCGCAGCTGGCCGAGGCGCTCGGCGAACTGGTGTCGACGGCACGGGACGGCAAGACGACTCCCGCCGCGATGCAGGGCGGCACGGTCACCATCACCAACGTCGGCGTCTTCGGCGTCGACACCGGCACCCCGATCCTCAACCCCGGTGAGTCCGCGATCCTCGCGGTCGGCGCGATCAAGCTCCAGCCGTGGGTCCACAAGGGCAAGGTGAAGCCGCGCCAGGTCACGACGCTGGCGCTCAGCTTTGACCACCGGCTGGTGGACGGGGAGCTGGGTTCCAAGGTCCTGGCGGACGTGGCGGCGATCCTGGAACAGCCGAAGCGGCTGATCACTTGGGCGTGACGGCGCTGGGCGGTATAGGTTGAAAGCAGAAGGGACGGCCGCAAGTTTCGGTTGCGGCCGCCCCTTCTGCAGTGAAGCCGGTCAGGAGTGCTCGAGCGCGTAGATCGGTTCCCCGTCCTCGCTGGCGCCGCGGGGGTGGATACAGGCGTGCTTGCGCAGCAGCCGCAGGCACTCGTTGACACGGTGCACCGACAGTCCCGTACGGGCCGCGATCGACGCGAGCGGCTGACGCAGCTCGCCGTGCTCGACCAGTACCGGCGCGATCACCACCGCCACCGCCCAGACGTCCGACGTCACGGACAGTCGCTGCCGCCAGTCGGCCAGCAAGGTTTCGGTGGTCGGGTGCCCGGCCTCGGTTGCGGCGGGTTTCGGACGGTCGAGGGCCAGGACGTCGAGCCGGTTGGCGATTCGGTCCATGGCCTGGGCGATTGCTTGCAGCGCGGTGAGGGTGGCGCGCTGCGTTTCCACCATCTCCCGTTGCATTGCCACCATCTGGCGCTGCGTCTCCGCCATTCCCCGTTGCGTCTGCGCCATCTCACGTTGCAGGGAGAGTGACTTGTGCTGGGCGTCGGCGAATTGTTCGTCGGCCTGAAGATTGCGTTCCTCAAGTCGGACGATGGCCTCGACGACCTGTTCCGGCATCGCGTACGCGATCGGAGCACCCGGCTCGGCGGGCTGCACCTCGGCTTCCTCAAGGGTGTAGGAACCCTCGCGCTGAACGGTTTCGATCACCTCGGCGGCCCACTGCTTGAAGGGCAGGCAGGAGGGCTTCGTGCAGGCGTTGACCAGGAGGATCAGACCCTGGAGAGAGATGACGTTCAGGTCTCGACGCCACTCTCTACCTGCGGGAATGCTGAGACCGTAAGCTCCACTTACGGTCTCAAGAATGTCTCGGTGCTCATCTGGGACATGGTCGGAGAGCGCCTGCCGAGAGTTGGTGTGCCCCAACTGCTTGCACACGTCCACCGCCGGGAACCAGTGCGCCCCGTCCGGCATGGTCAGCCGTCGTACGCGGGCCCCCGTAGCGGCGTACACGAAGTCGCTGACATCGATCGCATCTTGCTGTGCTCGCGGATTGGGCTGGTGCTTGCTGGGTTCGATCATGTGAACCACCTCCGCCGTGGACGGTAAGGCGGAGGAAATGGAACATACCAACCCACGCAAGAATGTTCACGATTGCGAGGGAAAAGATCACGGATTGCGCTACCGGATGTCATCGGCAGGTGTATGACGTGGCGCTTCGCCTGTGCGGACCCTGAACCGGATGACGAGGGGGCTCACCGCGTTCGGTCGCGGTGAGCCCCCTTGTGGTGGGCAGGCGTCAGCTGATCTTGGCGTAGCCGTAGTTGATGAGCTTCTTCACGTCCGACGTGCGGCTGGCCTCGTTGGGAGCGGTGAGGACGGCGCCCATCACCGACTCGCCGCTCTTCGTGGCGGCGAAGACGAGGCAGTACTTGGCCTCGGTGCCGGAGCCGGTCTTGATGCCGAGCGTGCCGTTCCAGCCGAGCAGCGTGTTGGTGTTGTTCCACGCCGCCATCGTGCGGGTGGCACCCGTCTTCGTGATCGTCTTCGCCGTGTACGACTTGGTCTTCACGACGGTCTTGAACGTGGAGCTCTTCATCGCGCTGCGGGCGAGCTTGGTCAGGTCGCGCGGCGTCGAGTAGTTGGAGCCGTTGCTTATGCCGTCGAACGAATCGAAGTGCGTGTTCGTCATGCCCAGGCTCTTGGCCATGGTGTTCATCTTGCCGATGAAGTTCTTGGTGCGGGCCGAGACCGTCGAGCCGGAACCGAACTTGTCGGCGAGGCTCATCGCGGCGTCACAGCCCGACTTGAGCATCATCCCGTACAGCAGCTGACGGACGGTGACCTTGTCGCCGACGATCAGGTTGGCCGACGAGGCGCCCTTGGACACGATGTAGTTGCTGACCTCCTTCCTGATCGTGACCTTGGTGTCCAGGTTCAGGTTCGACTGTGAGAGCACGACCTTCGCGGTCATGATCTTGGTGGTGGAGGCGGTGAGCCTCTTCGTGTCCGCGGCCTTGGTGAACAGGGTCTTGCCGTTCGCGCTGTTCATCAGGAACCCGCCCTTGGCGGTGATCGAGGGCGTGGTGACAGCCTGCGCGGGAGCCGCGGTGATGGCTCCGGAGGCGAGGACCGCGCCGGTCGTGAGTACGACGGCTGCGGCTCTACGGACACGCATGCCCTTTATGGCGGTGATCAACTGAAATACCCCGATTACGTCGAATGCCCCGAAAGTGCGGCCGAGTTGGAGGGGAAAGAAAGTGGGGCCGCACGTGTGTGACACGTAATTAGCACAGAAGGTTGTGCAACGCCTGGGGTGGATGTTGCTTCTTTGCCGGAAGATTCCGCTGTGAGGTCCGCATGCTGGAATGTCCACGCCATGCGTACGTGTTGTATCTATGCTGTGGGCATGCCTTCCGCACCGCCCGTACCGCCCGCACCCCTCAAGCAGCCCCCCGCCGCCGACCGCGTCTACACCCACGTCAAGCAGGGCGTCCTGGACCGGCGTTACGAGGGCGGGACCCTTCTCACGGAGGGCGAGCTCGCCGAGGCCGTCGGAGTCTCGCGGACCCCGGTACGGGAGGCTCTGCTGCGGCTGGAGGTCGAAGGGCTGATCAAGCTCTACCCGAAGAAGGGCGCACTGGTCCTGCCGGTCTCCGCGCAGGAGATCAAGGACGTGGTGGAGACCCGGATGCTCGTCGAGGAGCACGCGGCGCGCAAGGCCGTGCCCGCGATCCCCGGGCTCATCGAGCGCCTTGAGGAGCTGCTCGCGCAGCAGAAGGCACAGGCCGCGGCCGGTGATCTCGCCGGAGCAGCCGTCACCGACCGCTGCTTCCACGCGGAGATCGTCCGCAGCGGCGGCAACGAGATCCTGTCGCGGCTGTACGACCAGCTGCGCGACCGGCAACTGCGCATGGGCGTCGCCGTCCTGCACTCCCACCCCGACCGGATCGCCAAGACCCTGGTCGAGCACGAGGAGATCCTTCAGGCGCTGCGCTCCGGGGACGCCGAAGCGGCCGTCGCGCTGGTCCACCGGCACATCGGCTGGTTCTCGCACCTGGCGCGGGGTGAGGAGCGATGAGGGCCTCCGCGTTGCCGGGTGACCCACCGGGCGGCCGCCGCGCCGTCGCCGTCTGGGGCATCGGCGTCTCGGTCTACTTCGTCGCCGTCATCTTCCGTACGTCTCTCGGGGTCGCCGGTCTCGACGCCGCGGACCGCTTCGACGTGAACGCCTCGGCCCTGTCGACCTTCTCGATCCTCCAGCTGCTCGTCTACGCGGGCATGCAGATACCCGTCGGCCTGCTCGTCGACCGGCTCGGCACCAAGAAGGTGCTGGGCCTGGGTGTGGTGCTGTTCACAGCGGGCCAACTGGGCTTCGCCTTCTCCCCGTCGTACGGCATGGCCCTCGCCTCGCGCGCCCTGCTGGGCTGCGGCGACGCGATGACGTTCATCAGTGTGCTGCGGCTGGGCAGCCGCTGGTTCCCGGCCCGGCGCGGTCCGCTGATCGCCCAGCTCGCGGGCCTCGCGGGCATGGCGGGCAACCTCGTCTCCACGCTCGTGCTGGCACGGCTGCTGCACGGGGTGGGCTGGACGGCGGCGTTCGCGGGCAGCGCGGGCGCGGGTGCCGTGGTGTTCGTGTTGCTGCTGCTGTTCCTGAAGGACCACCCCGAGGGGCACGAGCCGGAGCCGCTGCCTCACCAGGGTGCGGCGTACGTACGACGCCAGATCGCCGCCTCCTGGCGGGAGCCGGGCACGCGGCTGGGGCTGTGGGTGCACTTCACGACCCAGTTCCCGGCGATGGTGTTCCTGCTGCTGTGGGGGATGCCGTTCCTGGTGGAGGCGCAGGGCTTGTCCCGGGCGACGGCCGGTGAACTGCTCACGCTCGTCGTCCTGTCGAACATGGTGGTGGGTCTGGTCTACGGCCAGGTCGTCGCCCGGCACCACGAGGCGCGACTGCCGCTGGCGCTGGGCACGGTGGGGGCGACGGCGGTCCTGTGGGCGACGACGCTGGCCTGGCCCGCCGACACCGCGCCGATGTGGCTGCTGATCGTGCTGTGCACGGTGCTCGGCGCGTGCGGGCCGGCCTCGATGCTCGGCTTCGACTTCGCGCGCCCGGCGAATCCGCCGGAGCGGCAGGGGACGGCGTCCGGGATCACCAACATGGGCGGCTTCGTGGCCTCGATGACGACGCTGTTCGCGATCGGCGTGCTGCTGGACGCGACCGGGGACGACTACGCCGTCGCCTTCTCGGTGGTGTTCGTCCTGCAGGCGCTGGGCGTGAGCCAGATTCTTCGGCTGCGTAAGCGGGCGGCGCGCAGGGAGCGTGAACGGCTGGTCGCGAGCCGGGTGGAGACGGTGCACGTCCCCGCCTGAGCCGGCACCCGGCACTACAAGGCCGGGACGAGTGTGAGATACGCGAGTCCCAGTACGCCGCGGTAGCTCATCCACTGGGCGCGGTGGCGGTCCAGACGGTCGCGGGTCTCCGGGGCCAGAGGGTGATCGGGATGCCGGGCCAACCACACCTCCACGTCCGCCTGGTACGCGGACTCGAACTCCTCCCACTCGTCGGGGTTCGCCGTCTCGGTCCACTCCGGGCGGAAACCGGCGGCTACGGCGAGGTCGAGCAGGGTGGCGAGGTCATGGTGGTCGGTGGCTGAGGCTTCCGGCCACATGCCCTTGAGTTCGGCGGGGGTCGGGGTGCGTTGCCAGAAGCCCTCGCCCAGCAGGACGCGGCCGTTGTCGGTGACGAGGCCGCGTAGGGCGCGGAGGGCCTCGGTGGTGTGCTGGGGCGGCTCGGCTGTGCTCAGGGCATGGCTGGCTCCGAGGCAGAGGACCAGGTCGGCGGGGCCGCGGGAGGTCGCGATGGCGGACTCCTCGACGAACTCGGCTCTGTGCGCCAGACCCCTGGCCTCGGCGTTGCGGCGGCCTCGGGCGAGGTCTTCGGCGTTGAGGTCGATGCCGACGCCGGTCGCTTCGGGGACGGCGGTCAGGATGCGCAGCATCAGTTCGCCCCAGCCGCAGCCGATGTCCAGGACGGTGGTGGGGCCGGTGTGGGCGAGGCGGTGGACGAGGCTTTGTGCCCGGGGCTCGGACAGGGGGCCGTGGAAGGTGAGCCGGGTCAGGCGCGGCGGGTGGCCGGCTGGGGCGGCGGTGCGGGTGTCGGTCACGGCGGGACGTTAACCGGGTGTGCGGAGTGGGCGACAGCGGTTTTCGCCCCCCGCCGCCCCTACCCGTCCCACCCGGGCTGAGTGGCTTACGACGTCACCGTGAAGTTCCGCAGGATCGCCGCCGTCAGGTCCGTGTCGCCCTCCGCCTTCACGCGGTCCGCCGCCGCCTCCGGTGTGACGCGGCCGCAGGCGAGGCGGACGTAGGTTTCCCAGTCGAGGGTGAGGGTGGCGGCGGGGCCCAGGGCGGGGGCCGTTTCGAGGGTGCCGCGGCCCTGGATGTCGATGCGGATCGTGCGGAGGAACTCGATCGGGCCGTGGACGTCGAGGACGATCGCCGAGCTGCGGGGGGCGTCGGCCTTGGCGGCGACGACCTCGGGCAGCTTGCCGAGCAGGACGTCGCGGGCCACGTGCGCGCCGGGGGAGTCGAGGTTGCCGGGGCGGCCGAGGGCGGCGCGCAGGTCCTGTTCGTGGACCCAGATGTCGAAGGCGTGGGCTCGCATCGACTCTTCGAGGGTGAGCTCCGCGCCGAGCGGGCCGCGGACCTTCGTGCCGGGATCGCGGGACTCGTTCCGCAGCTGGCGGTTGCGGCGGATGACCGTGTACTCCAGCTCGGACGTCATCTCCGGTGCCGTGTGGTGACGGCGGACGTCGACCTGCATCTCCGTGTAGCGCTGCTGGTCGTTGGTGACGTGGAAGAGGTCGCGCGGGAGCGTGTGGATGGGGCGCGGGTCGCCGAGCATCTCGCAGTCCAGGCCGATGACATGAGACACGACGTCGCGGACCGACCAGCCGGGGCAGGGCGTACGCCGATTCCACTCGCCCTCCGCAAGCGGCGTCACCAGCTCGGATATCGCTTCGATGGAGTGGGTCCAGGCGTCGGCGTAGGGCTGGAGGGTGGGATGCAGACTCACGGAACGGGACCCCTCGGCGGTCGGTACACGGGCGGTTTGCGGCGGCGTTGCCAGTGGGAGGTGGCGGCTGTCGGCGGGTGTCTTGAAACGCTAAGTTACGCTGCTGTCAGGCACCCCGGCAGTGCTTTCGTGTGACGATCGTAGGCCCGTAGGGAAGCCCGTGTGGACCGCTCGAATGCCAGGACGGTGGTAGTGTGCGCGCCTCTTTGCTCCAGATCGACGTCAATGAGGGCGAATCAGTCGAATCACGCCGGGTGAGAGTCGCCTCGCTGGTACGGGAACAGGCCGGGTCCGCCGACCTCGTGGTCCTGCCCGAGCTGTGGACCACCGGCGCCTTCGCCTACGAGGAGTTCGGCAGCGAGGCCGAGCCGCTCGAAGGACCGACGTACGAGGCGATGGCGAAGGCGGCGAGCGACGCGGGCGTCTGGCTGCACGCGGGCTCGATCCCCGAGCGAGACCCTGAGGGCCCCCTCTACAACACGTCCCTCGTCTTCTCCCCTTCCGGTGATCTGGTCGCCGCCTACCGCAAGATCCATCGGTTCGGCTTCGACAAGGGCGAGGCCGTGCTGATGGGCGCGGGCGAGGAACTGGTGACGGTGCGCCTGCCGGAGACCACGATCGGCGTGGCCACCTGTTACGACCTCCGCTTCCCCGAGTTGTTCCGCGGTCTCGTCGACGCCGGCGCCGAGACCCTGATCGTCCCGGCGGGCTGGCCGGAACGCCGCCGGGCGCACTGGACGCTGTTGGCTCAGGCGCGGGCGGTGGAGAACCAGGCGTTCGTGCTCGCCTGTGGAACGGCCGGGACGCACGCGGGAGTTCCGCAGGCCGGTCACTCGATCGTGGTGGATCCGTGGGGCGAGGTGCTGGCGCAGGCCGGCGCGGGGGAGCAGGTCCTCTCGGTGGAGTTCGACCCGGGGAAGGTCGCGGTGACGCGGGATCAGTTCCCGGCGCTCAAGGACCGGGTGCTGGGGCTGGCGGCGCCGCGCCGCTGAGGGCGGGTGGTGCGGTGGCGTGGTGACAGGGCGGCGGGTGACGCGCGGGGGTGTGCCGCGCGGTGCCCCCGAGAGGCCCAGCCGACTCAGCCGACCCCCAGTCGTCCCCGGTAGCCGATCTCAGTCGCCTCCCCAGCCGGCCTCAGTCGTCCTTCCGCTCCTTCTCCGCCAGGTGGATCACACACACCGCCACCGCGATGAGCAGTGCCGGATCCGCGTCGTCCCGGACGACGTCCACGCCGTAGGTCTCCCGCACGTGCAGCCACCGCCGGGAGACCACGGCCAGCAACTCGCCGTCGTACTCGACGGCGAACTCCCGGTCGAGGATCTTGCCGCTGACGTCGAGTTCCGTGCTGCCGTCCGCCAGGGACACCCGGTAGTGGTTGCGCAGCAGGGACAGCCGTTTGCGGCGGATCGTGGCGAGCGGTTCGCCGTCCCGCTCGATCACCATCGTGTCGCGCAGGGCGAGCATCTTCTGGTGGATGTCGATGAGGACGCACCCCTGGGTGTCCTTCAGCTCGAAGGTGTCCCGCAGCCGCATCGCCTTGCCGTCGACGAGGAACACCTTGTTGCCCCGGTCGTCCTCGATCCAGTAGTCGTCACCGAAGCCGAGGAGCCGGTCGCGTACGAGGAATCTCATGACACGAGGCGTTCCCCGCCGCCCGCTCCGCGACGCCGTGTGTAGGCCGACGGGCTGAGCCCCGTCCCGCAGGGCAGGCGCCGAGCTGACTGTCAGTGCCCGGTGGCACCCTTGGGGCATGAACGACTCCGCGCCTCGTCGCGTCCGCGTCCGCGCCCCCGAGCTGATCGGCAAGGGCGGCTGGCTGAACACGGGCGGCCGCCCGTACGGCCTCGCCGACCTGCGGGGACGCATCGTGATCCTGGACTTCTGGACGTTCTGCTGCATCAACTGCCTGCATGTCCTCGACGAGCTCAGAGAGCTGGAGGAGAAGCACCAGGACACCGTGGTCGTCATCGGCGTGCACTCGCCGAAGTTCGTGCACGAGGCCGAGCATCAGGCGGTCGTCGACGCGGTGGAGCGGTACGGCGTGGAGCATCCCGTGCTCGACGACCCCGAGCTCGCCACCTGGAAGCAGTACGCGGTGCGGGCCTGGCCGACGCTCGTCGTGATCGACCCGGAGGGCTACGTCGTCGCGCAGCACGCCGGTGAGGGACATGTGCACGCCATCGAGCGGCTGGTGGGCGAGCTGGAGGCCGAGCACGAGGCCAAGGGCACCCTGCGGCGCGGCGACGGGCCGTACGTGGCGCCGGAGCCGGAGCCGACGGTGCTGCGCTTCCCGGGCAAGGCGCTGCTGCTGCCCTCCGGGAACCTCCTGGTCAGTGACACCACCCGGCATCAGCTGGTGGAGCTGGAGCCGGACGGGGAGACGGTCGTGCGGCGGATCGGCCAGGGCAGTCGTGGCGCCACGGACGGCTCCCCGGACCGAGCGCGGTTCCAGGAGCCGCAGGGGCTGGCCCTCCTGCCGGACGGGACCGTGGCGGTCGCCGACACGGTGAACCACCTGATCCGGCGGTTCCATCCCGGAACGGGCCGGACCACGACCGTCGCGGGGACGGGTTTGCAGTGGATGCAGGGAGAGGCCACCTCGGGCTCCGGGAGGGACGTCAAACTCTCCTCACCCTGGGACGTGGCCTGGTGGAACGACAGACTCTGGATCGCCATGGCCGGCGTTCACCAACTGTGGGCGTACGACCCGGCCGACGACACCGTGTCCATCACCGCCGGCACCACCAATGAGGGCCTCGTCGACGGCCCCGCGGCCGAGGCATGGTTCGCCCAGCCGTCCGGCCTCGCCGTCTCCCCCGACGGGGAGCACCTCTGGCTCGCCGACTCCGAGACGTCGGCCCTGCGCCGGGTGGACCGGGACGGCACCGTCCACACCGCCGTCGGCACCGGACTCTTCGACTTCGGGCACCGTGACGGGGCCGCCGAACAGGCCCTGCTGCAGCACCCGTTGGGGGTGACGGCCCTGCCCGACGGCTCGGTCGCGGTCAGCGACACGTACAACCACGCCCTGCGTCGCTACGATCCCGCGACCGGCGAGGTCACCACCCTGGCCACGGATCTGCGGGAGCCGTCGGACGCGGTGCTCGTCGGGGACGACATCGTGGTGGTCGAATCGGCGCGGCACCGGCTGACGCGGCTGCGGCTGCCGGAGGAGGCCGTGCGGGTGGCGGCGGTCGCCCATCGCACGCGGCGTGCCGCCACCGAAGTCGCCCCGGGCAGAATCCAGTTGGACGTCATCTTCGAGGCTCCGCCGGGGCAGAAGCTGGACACGCGGTACGGTCCGTCGACCCGTCTCCTGGTCTCCGCCACCCCGCCCGAGCTGCTGCTCGCCGGTGCGGGCGCGGACGCCGAACTCGCCCGCACCCTGGAGCTCGATCCGGCTGTCCCCGAGGGCGTTCTGCATGTCTCCGCGATGGCGGCGTCCTGCGACGACGACCCGCTCAACGAGTACCCGGCGTGCCATGTCCACCAGCAGGACTGGGGCGTGCCGGTCCGCCTGACCGGGACCGGCACGGACCGGCTGCCGCTGGTGCTGGCCGGGATGGACAGCGGGACGGAGGCTCAGACGCCGTAGCCGTCGCTGTACCCGTCACGCCGGTGGTGGTGGGGCTCCTCGCCGACGACCGGCGTCGCGGGCGGTACCACCACGCGCCTGCGCCTGGCGATGCTGCTGAACGTCGTGACGCCGATCAGCCCGACGATCATCAGGATGATCCCGACCAGGTCGAGATTGACTCCCTCCATGTCCCAGTCGGTCGCGAACGTGAGAATGGCTCCCGCGGCGATGAGGATGATGCATCCGCCGAGGCCCATAGGTGTCGCCTCCCTGGTCCGGTGGTTCCGGTCGGAGGCGGGTACCCCACCCGTCCCGGACTACCCCTCCAGGAACGCCACCAGCGAGTTCGCCAGCAGATGCGGGTCGTCCGCGCCGCACAACTCCCGTGCGCTGTGCATCGAGAGGATCGCCACGCCGATGTCGACGGTCTTGATGCCGTGCCTGGCCGCGGTGATCGGGCCGATCGTCGTGCCGCAGGGCATCGAGTTGTTGGAGACGAAGGACTGGAAGGGGACGTTGGCCTTCTCGCAGGCCGCCGCCCAGACCGCGCGGCCCGAACCGTCGGTGGCGTAGCGGTTGTTGACGTTGACCTTGAGGATCGGCCCGCCGTTGACGCGCGGGTGGTGCGTCGGGTCGTGGCGCTCCGCGTAGTTGGGGTGGACCGCGTGGCCCGTGTCGGAGGAGAGACAGACGGTGCCCGCGAAGGCACGTGCCTTGTCCTCGTACGATCCCCCGCGCGCGAACACCGAGCGCTCCAGGACGCCGCCCAGCAGCGGCCCGTCGGCACCGGTGTCGCTCTGCGAGCCGTTCTCCTCGTGGTCGAAGGCGGCCAGCACCGGGATGGACGGCAGTCCGGCGCCCGAGCCGGCCACCGCGGTCAGCGCCGCCGCGCCCGCGTGCACGGACAGCAGGTTGTCCATCCGCGGGCCCGCGACCAGCTCCTTGTCCCGGCCCAGGTACGCCGGCGGCTCCACGGAGTGCACCATCAGGTCCCAGCCGGTGACCTCGCCCGCCTCCAGCCCGGCCGTCTCCTCCAGGAAGGCGATCAGGTCGCCGTCGCGCACGTCGTTGCCGAGGCCCCAGATGGGCTGAAGGTGCCGCTGCTTGTCGAGCTTGAGCCCCTCCGCCGACACGGAACGGTCCAGGTGGATGGCGAGTTGCGGGACCCGCAGCAGCGGACGGTCCACGTTCACCAGCCGCGTCGTGCCGTCCCGCAGGGTCAGCCGGCCCGCCAGGCCCAGGTCGCGGTCGAGCCAGGAGTTGAGCAGGGGGCCGCCGTAGATCTCCACGGCCACCTGCCGCCAGCCGTGCGCCCCGGTGTCCGGCAGCGGCTTCACCCGCAGGTTCGGGGAGTCCGTGTGCGCGCCGAGGATCCGGAACGGCGTGTGGGCCGCCGCGCCCTCGGGGACGTACCAGGCCACGATCGCGCCACCGCGCAGCACGTACTTGCCGCCGCTCGTCCCGTCCCAGGCGTCCGTCTCCGCGACCTGCCTGAAGCCGGCCTTCTCCAGCCGCTCGGCGGTGTTCGCCACGGCGTGGTACGGCGACGGGCTCGCCGCCAGGAAGGACATGAGGTCGTCGGTGTGGCCGCGATCGAAGCGGGGGGGTGCGCTCATGGGGTTCACCTTAACGACGTACGAGGGCCCGCTCCCGGTGAAGGGGAGCGGGCCCTCGTAAGGGCGATGTGGATTGTCCGTGAGTGACTGGAACGGGCCCGACGGGTGGCTGGAACGGGCGGGACGGGTGGCTGGAACGAGCACCGGTGGCTGGAGCGCTGGCGGTCTCGGCGGGTTGGCTGCCGTGTCCCGGCCGGTGCGGCGGTGGTCCCGGCCGGTAGATCCCCGCGTCCCGGCCGGTAGATCCCCGCGTCCCGGCCGGTAGGCCCCCGCCCCTGCCCCCCGGCGTCCCGCTAGAACGCGGCCTCGTCCAGCTCCATCAGGTCCAGGTCGATGCCCTCGGCGAGCTTGCGGGCACAGGTGACGCCCGGGAGGACGTTGGCCGCGAAGAACTTCGCCGCCGCGATCTTGCCCGCGTAGAACGCCTTGTCCTTCGCCGACGCCGTCTCCAGCTTCTCGGCGGCGACCGCGGCACCCTTGAGCAGCAGGTAGCCGACGACGACGTCACCGGAGGCCAGCAGCAGGCGGGTGGTGTTCAGACCGACCTTGTAGATGTTCTTGACGTCCTGCTCGGTGGCCGCGAGGTCGGTCAGCATCAGGCCGACGATCGCCTCCAGCTCCACGGCCGCCTTCGCGAGGTACTCGCGGGCCGCGCCGAGCTCCTCGCCGCCCTCGCCGAGCGCCAGGAACTTCTTGATGTCCTCGGCGAGCGAGTTCAGCGCGGCACCCTGGTTGCGGACGATCTTCCGGAAGAAGAAGTCCTGGCCCTGGATCGCGGTCGTGCCCTCGTACAGGGTGTCGATCTTGGCGTCGCGGATGTACTGCTCGATCGGGTACTCCTGGAGGAACCCGGAGCCACCGAAGGTCTGCAGCGACTGGGCGAGCTGCTCGTAGCCCTTCTCGGAGCCGTAGCCCTTCACGATCGGCAGCAGCAGGTCGTTGAGGGCCTCCAGCGCGGAGGCGTCCTCGCCCGCGGCCTCCTTGACCTGGATCTCGTCCTGGAGGGAGGCCGTGTACAGCACCAGCGCGCGCATGCCCTCCGCGTACGCCTTCTGCGTCATCAGGGAGCGGCGCACGTCCGGGTGGTGCGTGATGGTGACCTTGGGGGCGGTCTTGTCGCCGAAGGCCGCGAGGTCGGAACCCTGGACGCGCTCCTTGGCGTACTCAAGGGCGTTGAGGTAGCCGGTCGACAGCGTCGAGATGGCCTTCGTGCCGACCATCATCCGCGCGAACTCGATGATCCGGAACATCTGGCGGATGCCGTCGTGCTTGTCGCCGATCAGCCAGCCCTTGGCGGGGTGCTGGTCGCCGAACGTCATCTCGCAGGTGTTGGAGGCCTTGAGCCCCATCTTGTGCTCGACGTTCGTCGCGTACACGCCGTTGCGCTCGCCCAGCTCGCCGGTCTCGAAGTCGAAGAGGTACTTCGGGACGAGGAAGAGGGACAGCCCCTTGGTGCCCGGACCGGCACCTTCCGGCCGCGCGAGCACGTAGTGAAGGATGTTCTCCTCCATGTCGTGCTCACCGGACGTGATGAAGCGCTTCACGCCCTCGATGTGCCAGGAGCCGTCCTCCTGCTGGATCGCCTTGGTGCGGCCGGCGCCGACGTCCGAGCCGGCGTCCGGCTCGGTGAGGACCATGGTGGAGCCCCACGTCTTCTCGACCGCGATCTGGGCGATCTTCTTCTGTACGTCGTTGCCCTCGTCGTAGAGGATGCCGGCGAACGCCGGGCCGGAGGCGTACATCCACACGGCCGGGTTCGAGCCGAGCAGCAGTTCCGCGTACGCCCAGATCAGGGAGCGCGGGGAGGTGGTGCCGCCGATCTCCTCGGGCAGGCCCAGCCGCCAGTACTCGGAGTCCATGAAGGCCTTGTAGCTCTTCTTGAAGGACGCCGGGACCGGCGCGGTGTTCGTCTCGGGGTCGAAGACCGGAGGGTTGCGGTCGGCGTCCGCGAAGGACTCCGCCAGCTCGTTCTCGGCGAGGCGGGTCAGCTCCTCCAGGATGCTTTTCGCGGTCTCGGTGTCCATCTCCTCGAACGGGCCGGTGCCGTACAGCTTGTCGCGTCCCAGTACTTCGAAGAGGTTGAACTCGATGTCGCGGAGATTCGACTTGTAGTGCCCCATGGCGACGGCTCCGTTAGAGAGATCGGCGAGGCACCGGGTGTGCATCCTCGCGCTAGTTCACGTACCAACAAGTAGCTACGATGATGCTACCCGCGAGTAATAAGACGCAACCCCGATCCGCAATCTGTGACAGGTCACACCGGAACCGTCAGTGTCGCGGTGTAGCCGTCGGCCACGCTGCCCTTCATCGCCGCCATCTGCTGGTCGTAGCCGTCCCTGAAGATGCCGTCCGTCTCCAGGGACAGCCGGCTGAGGTTCGACACGCTCCGGCTGTAGCCGTCCGAGGCGTACACCGTGTCGCAGACGTCCTTCGGGAACGCGAGCTGCGAGGTGTTGGTGAGGGAGGTCGCCGCCGTGGCGTCGGCCAGACTGCCGTAGACCTCGAAGTGGATGTGTGGCCAACGGCCCTCGTAGCAGCCGGGGAAGATGCTCTTGAACGTGACCCGGCCCCGGTCGTCGGCCTCCTGGACGCCGCGCAGATAGTTCTCGTCGGTGACGCCCTCCGAGTACAGGGAGTAGCCGCCCTCCCGGTCGCAGTGCCAGAGGTAGACGGCGGCGCCCTTCTTCGGCGTCCCGCAGCCGGAGGCGGCGTCGACGACCGTCAGCGTGACGGTCAGGGGCACGCCGTCGGCGGTGCCGCCCGCGGAGTCGCCGAAGCTCTTGGTGATGTCGCTGCGGACGACGCCGCTCTCCTTGAGGACGTTCACGCCGTTCGAGCCGTCGCCGGGGAAGGGCCCGGCGGTCTCGTCCGGGATGGTGGCGCACTCGGCGCCCGAGGAGTCGGCGGCGGAGGACGACGAGGCTGAGGAGGGCGAGGAGCCGGACGCCGAGGTCGTCCCGTCCTCCGAGGTGCAGCCCACCAGCGGGACCAGACCCGCCCCGGCCAGCAGCCGGATCATCCGGCGGCGGGCGAGCACGGGAAGGTCGTACGAGAGCCCTCTGTCGTGCTCATGGACCTCGTCGTCGTGGTCGCGGTGCATGGCTGTCCCCTCGCTGGAGCGGTCCTGTCTGCGGTGGTCCCTCGCTGGGACAAACGCTATGAGCGGCAGCTCCGGGAAACCAGGACGGCGGCTGTCAAGTCACTGTCGAGTCGCTGTCGATCTGCCATCGCACCCGTACCGGCCCGCCGCCCCGGCCGCTCTCGGTACTCTTGCGCCCATGTACGGCTACGACCAGAACGTCGGCGCACAGCAGCAGTACGCCCCGCCGCAGCAGCCCATGGCCGGCGGTGTCGGCGGATACGGCCAGCAGCCGCCGCTCTACCCCGAGCCGTCCCCGCCCTCGCTCGCGGACGCGGTGCGGGCCTTCACCACCGGGCAGATGGCCGCGGAGGACTTCCAGCAGGTCTTCGCGACGTCGAAGGTCTACTGCCCGCGCGGCGACAACCCGGGGTTCCTCGCGCTCCACAACACCCAGCAGCCGGTGATCCCGATGTTCACCTCGCTGAAGGAGCTGCGCCGGTACGCGGGCAAGGAGTCCAAGTACTTCGTCATCACCGGCGCCGAGGTGATCGACCTGCTCCCGACCGGCTACGGCTTCGTCCTCGACATGGAGGGCGAGCACCGCATGGTCTTCGACGCGAAGGCCGTGGAGCAGATGGTCGAGTTCGCGATGCGCCGGATGTACGGCGGCTAGGACGCTTACGCCAGGTCCCTTGCGCCAGGTCCCTTACGCCCGTCCTTCACGCCTCCAGCCGCAGCGCCAGCCCGTCGAGGACCACGTCCAGGCCGTAGGCGAACTTCTCGTCGCGCAGGGCCACGGGGTCCACGGTCGCCGAGACGGCGTCGGCATAGCCCTCGGCCAGGTGCTCGTGGACCGCGGCGGCCTGCTGGGCGGCGGGCATCAGGCGGGCGATGAAGTCGGCCTCGGTCTCGCCGGAGCGGGCGACCGTGATGAGCCAGGCGGCCTCCGTGGTGCTCATGCCGATCACGTACGACAGGAGCGTGTCGATCGGGCCGGACGGCTTCGCGAACCCGGCGGAAGTGAACAGCGCGGCCAGGCGCTCGGAGAACGACATGAGGTTGGGGCCGAGATAGGCGAGGCCCGCCTGGCCGAGGACCGAGGACAGCCAGGGGTGGCGTAGGGCCGTCGCACGGAAGGAGCCGGCCGCCTCGGCGGCGGCCGCCCGCCATTCGGGGCTGTCCGCCGGCGGTACGTGGGTCTCGGCGGCGACCTCGTCGACGGCCAGCTCCATCAGCTCGTCCTTGGTCGCCACGTGCCGGTAGAGAGAGGCCGCACCGGCGTTCAGGCGGGTGGCCAGCTTGCGCATGCTGAGCGCCTCCACGCCCTCGGCGTCCAGCATGACGACCGCCTCGCGCACGATCGTGGCGCGGCTGAGCGTCGGCTGGTCGGCCTCGCGCCGGGGGCGGGCCCAGACGGAGGGGATGGGGCTCTGCTTCGTCGGTTTGGCGGCCATCGGCACTCCTTCGCGTTCATGTCTCTGCGTACATCGTTCGCATCGAGCGTACAGGAATCGGTAGTTGCGAACACTGTTCCAATGTGCGTACAGTGTTCGCAACGAAGGAACGGTGTTCACGAAGCCGGAGGGGAACCGTCATGGATGTCAGGGGAAAACGCGATCCACGCCGCTGGTGGATCCTGATCGTGCTCTGCCTGAGCACACTCGTGCTGGTCGTCGACGGCATGGCGCTGACCGTCGCGGTGCCCGCGATGACCGAGGACATCGGGGCGAGCGCCCAGGACACCCAGTGGATCCTGGACTCCTACATCCTGGTCTTCGCCGGCCTCCTGCTCACCTCCGGCAGCCTGGGCGACCGGTTCGGACGCCGGAAGGTGATGCTGATCGGGCTGCTGCTCTTCGGGGCGGCCTCGCTGGCCGCGACCTGGTGCACCAGCCCCGGCGAGGTGATCGCCGCCCGGGTCGCGATGGGTGTCGGCGGGGCGCTGATCATGCCGTCCACCCTGTCGATCCTCATCACCGTCTTCGACGAGGAGGAGCGCGGCAAGGCGATGGCCGCCTGGAGCTCGGTGTCGATGCTCGGCCTGGTCGGCAGCCCCGTGCTGGGCGGCGTACTGATCGAGCACTTCTCCTGGCAGTCGATCTTCTTCATCAATGTGCCGATCGTGGCGCTCGCCGTCGTCGCCGGTCTGACGCTGATGCCGGAGTCCAAGGCGCCCTGGCAGAAGGCGGACCCGCTGGGTGCGGTGCTGTCGGCGGTCGGGATGACGGCCCTGGTCTGGTGGATCATCGAGCTGCCGCAGCACGGGGCGCTCGGCGGACGGTCCACGGTGACCCTGGTGGTGGCGCTCGCCTCCCTGGCCGGGTTCGTGATCTGGGAGAACGTCACCAAGTCCCCCATGGTTCCGCTGGTCCTGTTCAGGCACCGCAACTTCAGCGGTGGCTCGCTCTCGCTGGCACTCGTCCAGATCGGCAACGGCGGTCTGCTGCTTGTCCTCACGCAGTACCTCCAGTTCGTGCTCGGCTACTCGCCCCTGGAGGCGGGCCTCGCCTTCCTGCCGCTGGCGATCACGGCCCTGCTCGGCAACGGCGTGGGCGTCAAGCTCGCCGCGAAGTACGGCAACCGGTGGGTGATCCTCGCGGGGATGCTGGTGATGGTGGCCTGCTTCGCCCTGCTGGCCACGGTCTCGGCGGACTCCGGCTTCACGGTCCCGGCGGTGGCGCTCGGTCTCCTCGGCCTCGGCGCGGGTCTGGCGATGCCGGCCGCGGTCGCCGCGCTGATGGGCACCATCCCCGAGGAAAAGGCGGGCGTCGGCTCCGCCCTGAACGACACCATCCAGCAGGCCGGCACCGCGCTGGGCATCGCGATCCTGGGCTCGCTGCTGTCGAGCGGCTACGCGGACCGGATGCCCGAGGGGGCGCCGGAGGAGGCGAAGCACTCGATCGCCGGGGCGGTGACCGGTGGTGACGCCGGTCTGGTCGCGGCGGCCCGTGAGGCCTTCACCGCCTCGATGTCCACCACCTTCACGGTCAGCGCGATCGGTGTCCTGGCGGCGGCGCTGCTGGCGACCCTGGTGATGCGGGACGACCGGCGGCGGCCCGCGGACGAGCGGAGCCGGCCTGCGGACGATCAGAGCCAGCCCCCGGTCGCGGAGCACCTGCCCCCGGTCGCGGAGCACCTGCCCCCCGTCGCGGAGCACCTGCCCGCTGCCGCCGAGCACCTGCCCACGGCGGACCGTACCGCCGAGAAGCAGCCCGAAGCGGCCGTCTGACCACGCCGTACCGGCTCTTCCTGGCACACTGAGCCGCCCCCGAAACACCGGGTCCTTGTGACGAAGGCCGGCACCCACCCGGGTGCCGGCCTTCGGCTGTGCCCGGAGGGAATGTCCTGCGGGTCCGGCCCGTTGAGGGTGGCAGAAAGTTCAATGCTCAACTAAACTGGCCGCACAAGGAGGTACCGACATGCCTGCAGTGACCGTCGAGAACCCGCTGACGCTGCCCCGTGTCGCCGCGCCCGCGGAGGCCGTGGCCCGTCCCGTGCTCGCCGTCACGACCGCGCCGAGCGGTTTCGAGGGTGAGGGCTTCCCGGTGCGCCGAGCGTTCGCCGGGATCAACTACCGCTACCTGGACCCGTTCATCATGATGGACCAGATGGGCGAGGTGGACTACGCGCCGGGCGAGCCCAAGGGCACCCCCTGGCACCCGCACCGCGGCTTCGAGACCGTCACCTACATCATCGACGGGATCTTCGACCACCAGGACTCCAACGGCGGCGGTGGCACCATCACCAACGGCGACACCCAGTGGATGACGGCCGGCAGCGGCCTCCTCCACATCGAGGCCCCGCCGGAGTCCCTGGTCATGTCCGGCGGTCTCTTCCACGGCCTCCAGCTGTGGGTGAACCTCCCGGCCAGGGACAAGATGATGGCGCCGCGCTACCAGGACATCCGCGGCGGCAACGTCCAGCTGCTCACCACCCCCGACGGCGGCGCGCTGCTGCGCGTCATCGCGGGCGAGCTGGACGGCCACGCCGGTCCCGGCATCACGCACACCCCGATCACGATGATCCACGCGACCCTCGCCCCGGGCGCGGAGATCACCCTGCCGTGGCGCGAGGACTTCAACGGCCTCGCCTACGTCCTGGCGGGCCGGGGCACGGTCGGTGCGGAACGCCGTCCGGTCGAGCTGGGCCAGACGGCGGTCTTCGGCGACGGCGGCTCGCTGACCGTCCGCGCCGACGAGAAGCAGGACTCCCACACGCCGGACCTGGAGGTCGTCCTCCTGGGCGGGCAGCCGATCCGTGAGCCGATGGCCCACTACGGCCCCTTCGTCATGAACACGCGTGAGGAGCTCCAGCAGGCCTTCGACGACTTCCAGAAGGGCCGGCTGGGGACGATCCCGGCGGTGCACGGGATGAGCGAGAGCGGGCTGTCCGAGGCCTGACCCCGTCGGCCCCTCGCCGGCGCCCGCCAGGCCCCGCCTGCCCCCGGTCCTGGTCCGACGAGGCCCGGAGCCGCGCCCTGTGGTGCGGCTCCGGGCCTTTCGGCACCCGTCACCCACCCGGTCCGCCCGCGCACGACAGCCCCGCCCGGTCCGTGATCCGCTGGAACCGTGCAGGCCCCCAACCCGCTGCTCCCCGACCCCGTCCGGCGGCTCGCCGCCTGGTGTGTCGTCCTGTTGCTCGTCGCCGGGGTCGTCTACGTCGGCATCCGGCTGGCCGTGGAGTTCAGTACGGCGGTCGTGCCCGTGCTGCTCGCGCTGCTCGGGACGGCGCTGCTCGGGCCGTTGCACCGGCGGCTGGTGAAGGCCAAGGTGAACCGGTCCGTCGCCGCCGGGCTCACCTGCGTCGCCGTCGTGGCCGTCGTCGGTGGGGCCGTGTACATCGTCGTCGCCGCGATCGTCGAGACCGGCGACCAGATCATCGCCGCGCTCAAGCAGGCGGCCGAGGATCTCGCCGACCACTTCGGGGCCGCCGGGACCTCGCTGGACGACGTCGCCTCCAATGCCCGGGAGCTGCTCACCAAGTTCGGCGGGACGGCCGCCTCAGGTGTCATCAGCGGGGTCAGCGTCGTGGGCGAGGCCATCGCCATGGCCGTACTCGCGCTGCTGCTCGTCTTCTTCTTCCTGCGGGACTCCGACCGGGCCGCCGACGCCTTGCGGTCCGTCGTTCCGGGTCGGTCCGGGGAGGTCGTGGAGGCCATGGCCCGGCGGGCGTTCCAGGCCGTGGAGGGGTTCATGCGGGGGACCACCTTCGTCGCCCTCATCGACGCCGTCTGCATCACCGTCGGGCTGCTGGTCCTCGACGTTCCGGGCGCTGTCGGGCTGGGCGCGCTCGTCTTCGTCGGCGCCTACATCCCTTACCTGGGTGCGTTTCTGTCGGGGGCGGTCGCCGTGCTGGTCGCGCTCGCCGACCGGGGGTTCGTGATCGCGCTGTGGGTGCTGGCCATCGTCCTCGCCGTACAGGTCCTGGAAGGGCATGTGCTGACACCCATGATCCAGAGCCGGACCGTGCAGATGCACCCGGCCGTCGTCATGGTCGCGATCACCGCGGGGGCGTCCGTGGCCGGAATCCTCGGCATGCTCCTCGCCGTCCCGCTCACCGCGGCCGCCTTCGGCGTCGTCAACGAACTGAGGGAGCGATACGCCGCCCCGGACCCCCCGGTGCCACCCGGGCCGCCCTCGACCCCGCAGCCCACGGCACCGCCCGCCTCGTGAAGCCCGAACCACGGCCCTCCGCCGCCCTTGGCCCTGCCGCAGGCCCGCGCCCCGAGGGCTGGGCGCCGGTGGCTCGGTCGGTATCTGGGGTGTCCGGGGCGGCTCCCGGGCCGCCGTGGGTCCTGGCGTGGGGCAGGGGCGCGGTGTTGTGCGGGGAATTGGGGCGCTAGGGGGCCCTGGGAGTCAGCAGAGCCCGTCGCCTCGCCCGGCTTCTCGGCGTCCTCGGCCTCGTGGAGCTGGGACGCCCTGTTCTTCGCCTCGCCGTATGGGCCCGCGCCCCGGGCTGGGCGTCGGTGGCTCGGTCGGTATCTGGGTTCGCCGGGCTCGCGGCCAGTCGCGGATCCTGGCCAGGGTCAGGGTCAGGGCCAGGCCACGGTCAGGGCTACGGCCAGGGCGCGGCGGCGCGTCGGCGAACGGGCCGGGGCGTTACGCGGGTTCGGAGTCCGCAGGGTCGGCGGCGCTCGCCGGATTGTCGGTGCCCTCCGCCTCGTAGAGCTCGAACCAGATGCTCTTGCCCTCGCCCCGTGGGTCCACGCCCCATGCCTGAGCCAGTAGCTCGATCAGGATCAGGCCCCGCCCGGACGAAGCCAGTTCTCCGGGGCGGCGTTTGTGCGGCAGGGCGTCGCTGGTGTCCGTCACCTCGACGCGGATCCGGCGGTCGCCCGAAGTGCCGCGGACCTCGGCGAGGAGCAGGGCGTCGGCGTCGGTGTGGACGAGAACGTTGGTGAGCGTCTCGGACAGGAGCAGGACCGCCGAGTCCACCTGGTCCTCGGAGGCCCAGTCGTGCAGCAGCTCCCGCAGCTGCTGCCGGGCCACCGCGACCCGCTCCGGCTCGTCCTGCGCCACCGTGAGCATGGTGCGCCGGATCGTCGGCCGGACGGCCACCGTGCCGCCGCAGCCGCAGCCCTCCCCCTCCCGGCACAGCAGCAGTACCGCTATGTCGTCCTCGCGCCGATCGGCGAGCGGGCCGGTGGTGTGGTGGGAGGACGGGCCGTGGACGGCCTGGACGAGGGCGTCGGCGAGCGCCTCCAGGTCGCCGTCGTGGTCCTCCAGGATCGTGCGGATGCGCTTCCAGCCGGTCTCCAGGTCGTGGCCGCCGGTCTCGATCAGGCCGTCCGTGCAGATCAGCATGGTCTCGCCGGGTTCCAGGGCGATCCGGGTCGTCGGGTAGTCGGCGTCCGGGTCGATGCCGAGCGGGAGGCCGCCCGCCGTCGGACGCGACAGCACCGTGCCGTCGGTCATGCGGATCGCCGGGTCCGGATGGCCGGCGCGGGCGATGTCCAGCAGGCCGGTCGCGGGGTCGACCTCGACGTACAGACAGGTCGCGAAGCGCAGCTCGGACGGGTCCTCGTCGAGGGAGCCGAACGTCATGCCGTGCAGAAAGCGTGAGGCGCGGGAGAGGACGGCGTCGGGGCGATGGCCCTCGGAGGCGTAGGCGCGCAGGGCGATGCGCAGCTGGCCCATCAGGCCCGCCGCGCGGACGTCATGGCCCTGGACGTCACCGATGACGAGGGCGAACCGGCCGTTGGGCAGCGGGATCATGTCGTACCAGTCGCCGCCGACCTGGAGCCCGCCGCCGGTCGGGACATAGCGCGCGGCCACGCTCATGCCCGGTATCTCGGGGCCCAGCTGGGGCAGCATCGAGCGCTGGAGGCCGTCCGTCAGCTCCCGCGCGGACTCCGCGGCCTCGGCGCGCGAGAGGGCCTGGGCGAGCATGCGGGCCACCGTCGTGAGCACGGACCGCTCGTCGGGCGTGAAGGCGACCGGATAGGTGAACGCCGCCATCCAGGCGCCCATCGTGCGGCCGGCCACGGTCAGCGGCAGGAACGCCCAGGACTGCCGGTTGAAGTGCGCGGCGAGCGGCCAGGTGAGCGGGTAGCGGTCCTTGTACTGCTCGGGCGTGGAGAGGTAGACGGCACGGCCGGTGCGGACCACCTCGGCGGCCGGGTAGTCGGTGTCCAGGGCCATGTGCGAGAAGGGGCTCTCGTCGCCGGGCTGATGGCCGTGGTGGCCGGTGATCGTCAGCCGGTCACCCGTCACGCCGAACACCGCGAGGCCGTCCGGTGAGAACCCCGGCATCGACAGCCCGGCCGCGACCCGCAGCACCTCCGCCGTCGACCGCGCCTCGGCCAGCGCCCGGCCCGCGTCCAGCAGGAACGCCTCCCGCGAGCGCCGCCAGTCACCGGTGACCGCCGTACGCCCGGCCGGGGTCCCCGGCGTCGGTTCGGTGACCTCCTGGAGGGAGCCGGTCACCTCGTACGACCGTTTCGCGCGGTCGAAGACGGCGTGGAAGCGGCTCCGGCCGACCCGGATGACCCGGCCCCGCTCGTCCATGATCCGCACCCGTGCCTCGCCGAGAGTGCCCTCGGCCACGGCGAGCTGGATCACCCCGCTGATCTCGTTCCAGTCGACCGGGTGCAGGCGGGAGCGCACCTGGGCCTGGCTGAGCGTGGCCTGTTCAGGGGGCAGCCCGAGCAGCCGTGCCGCCTCCGCGTCGACCGTGACCAGTCCCGTGGCGGTGTTCCAATGCCACAGTCCGGTCGCGAGGGCGGCGAGAACCTCCCCCACGGCGGGCAGGGGCTCACCAGTGCGCATTGCCCCACTGTAAGAAGAGGTGATCGCAGACTGCCACCGAAGCTGTACGGGGCATCCGGTCGGAGGGGGTCACGGGTGGGCCCATGGGCACGGCGAAATGGTGGGGAGCCGATCTTGGGGTCCCCGGTACCCTTGGGGGAAGTTTCACGTGAAACACGCCCCCCGATCCGCGAAGACTGGATGAAACGACGATGCATCGGTACAGGTCCCACACCTGCGGCGAGCTCCGCTCCTCTGACGTCGGCACCGACGTCCGACTGAGTGGCTGGCTGCACAATCGGCGCGACCTGGGCGGCATCCTCTTCATCGATCTGCGCGATCACTACGGCATCACGCAGCTCGTCGCCCGTCCCGGCACGCCCGCGTACGAGGCCCTGGACAAGCTGACCAAGGAATCGACGGTCCGCGTCGACGGCAAGGTCGTCTCCCGCGGCACCGAGAACGTCAACCCGGAGCTGCCGACCGGTGAGGTCGAGGTCGAGGTCGGCGAGGTCGAGCTGCTCGGCGCCGCGGCCCCGCTCCCCTTCACGATCAACACCGAGGACGGGGTCAACGAGGAGCGGCGCCTGGAGTACCGCTTCCTGGACCTGCGCCGCGAGCGCATGCACCGCAACATCCTGCTGCGTACGTCGGTGATCAGCGCCATTCGCCACAAGATGACGGCGCTGGGCTTCAACGAGATGGCGACGCCGATCCTGTCCGCGACCTCCCCCGAGGGCGCCCGTGACTTCGTCGTCCCCTCCCGCCTGAACCCGGGCAAGTTCTACGCCCTGCCGCAGGCGCCGCAGCAGTTCAAGCAGCTGCTGATGATCTCCGGCTTCGACCGCTACTTCCAGATCGCGCCCTGCTTCCGCGACGAGGACGCGCGCGCGGACCGCTCGCCGGGCGAGTTCTACCAGCTCGACGTCGAGATGAGCTTCGTCGAGCAGGAGGACGTCTTCCGGCCGATCGAGCAGCTCATGACCGAGCTGTTCGAGGAGTTCGGGAGCGGCCGCCATGTCACGTCCCCGTTCCCGCGGATCCCGTTCCGCGAGGCGATGCTGAAGTACGGCTCGGACAAGCCGGACCTGCGCGCCCAGCTGGAGCTCGTCGACATCACCGACATCTTCGAGGGCTCGGAGTTCAAGGCGTTCGCCGGCAAGCACGTGCGTGCGCTGCCGGTGCCGGACGTCTCCGCGCAGCCCCGGAAGTTCTTCGACCAGCTCGGTGACTTCGCGGTCTCGCAGGGCGCGAAGGGCCTGGCCTGGGTGCGGGTGGCCGAGGACGGCTCGCTGTCCGGCCCGATCGCCAAGTTCCTCACCGAGGAGAACGTCGCCGAGCTGACCAAGCGCCTCTCGCTGGCCGCCGGTCACGCCGTGTTCTTCGGCGCGGGCGAGTTCGACGAGGTCTCGAAGATCATGGGCGCGGTGCGGGTCGAGGCCGCCAAGCGTGCCGGGCACTTCGAGGAGGGCGTCTTCCGGTTCTGCTGGATCGTCGACTTCCCGATGTACGAGAAGGACGAGGAGACCGGCGCGATCGACTTCTCGCACAACCCGTTCTCCATGCCGCAGGGCGGCCTTGAGGCCCTGGAGACCCAGGACCCGCTGGACATCCTGGGCTGGCAGTACGACATCGTCTGCAACGGCGTCGAGCTGTCCTCCGGCGCGATCCGGAACCACGAGCCGGAGATCATGCTCAAGGCCTTCGAGATCGCGGGCTACGACCGCGACACGGTCGAGGAGAAGTTCGCCGGCATGCTGCGCGCCCTCCGGTTCGGCGCCCCGCCGCACGGTGGCATCGCGCCGGGCGTCGACCGCATCGTCATGCTGCTCGCCGACGAGCCGAACATCCGCGAGACGATCGCCTTCCCGCTCAACGGCAACGCCCAGGACCTGATGATGGGCGCGCCGACGGAGCTGGAGGAGGCGCGGCTGAAGGAGCTGCACCTGTCGGTGCGCAAGCCGCAGCCGAAGTAGGTGTTTGAGGTCTTCGCAGAGCCGTAGGTGGCTCGGAACCGGTGCCGGTTCCGAGCCACTTTCGTTTACGGCGCAATGGGCGTCGACCCCGAGGCCACCAACACCGGTACCTGACCGGCGGATGTACGAGGTGCGGGGCGGATGTGTGCACACACGTCCGCCCCGTATTCACATGTATGGACATCCGCTCAAGCCGTTGACCCTGAAGAGATGCCTCCGTAACGTTCCCCGGGCCCGCGTACGTGATTCTGGTTCAAGTATGTGTACGACCGACCTAGGGGAGACAACGATGTCGGAAGCCGCCCAGGCGTCGGTGATACCCGACGCCGAACGCCGCGCGGTAGGCAAGTTCCTGCGCCGGATGCTGCCGATCCTCGTGCTGATGCTGCTGGTCAACCAGATGGACCGGACGAACGTCGGCTTCGTCCAGGACGAGCTCAGGGCCGATGTCGGGGTCAGCGCGACCGCGTACGGACTCGGCGCGGGGCTGTTCTTCATCGGGTACGCCCTGTTCGAGGTGCCCAGCAACATGCTCCTGGAGCGGTTCGGCGCCCGGGTCTGGCTGACCCGCATCATGATCACCTGGGGTGCGGTGATCGTGGCGATGTGCTTCATCCACAACGTGTGGATGTTCTACGGCCTGCGCTTCCTGCTCGGCGTCGCGGAGGCCGGGTTCTTCCCCGGTGTGCTCCTCTACTTCACCCAGTGGCTGCCCGACTCCAGCCGGGGCCGGGCCAGCGCGATCTTCCTGGGCGGTTCGGCCACGGCGTACATCGTGACCGGGCCCATCACGGGCGCGCTGCTGGAGCTGCACGGGGCGGGCGGGATCGCCGGCTGGCGCTGGATGTTCGCGCTGGAGGGGGCCTTCTCGATCCTGGTCGGATTCATCGCCGGGTTCTTCCTCGTCTCCCGTATCCAGGACGCCCGTTGGCTCACCCAGGAGGAGAAGGACGCGCTCAGCGAGGCGGTCGCCCGGGACAAGGAGGCACGTGACCGTGCCCCCAGGACGTCCCGGCTGAAGCTGATCCTGCACCCCCAGGTAGCCCTGCTGACCTCGGTGTTCTTCGCGATGGCCCTCACCGGGTACGCGATCACCTTCTGGCTGCCGAGCCTGGTCGACGACATCGGCGGGCTCTCGCCCTTCCAGGTCGGCCTGCTCACGGCCGTACCGTGGATCTGTGCGGTGATCGCGATGTACACGATGGCCCACTTCACCGACCGCGCCCCGGACCGCCGCCCGTACCTGGCGATCGCCCTCGTCCTGTCCGCGGTCGGCACCTTCCTGGCCACCCTCGGCTCCCCCTGGTTCGGCCTCGCCGCGCTCACTCTGGCCGCGGTCGGCGGGAAGTGCGCGGCCACCTTGTTCTGGCCGATGGCCCAGTCGGGGCTTGACCTGAGGATCGCGGCGCCGGGGCTCGCCCTGGTCAACTCCATAGGAAACCTCGGCGGTTTCGTCTCACCGACCCTCTTCGGCTACCTCCAGGACACCACGGGCAGCACCAACGGGGGCCTGTACACCCTCTCCGCGGCCTCCGTCCTCGCGGTGTGCGGCGTGGCGTTCATCCACCGGACGCGGACAGCCGCAGCGTCGGTCCCGGAGACGGCCTCGACACGAGCGTGAACGCGGAAGGGGGGGCGGCCCCGAAGGGCACGCCCCCCTCCATCAAACGCACTGTCAGGTCAGGGACTTGTAGCCGCTCCACCCGCTCGCGATCTGGGTTCGCGAGCCGAACGACCCCTTCCCGTCACCGCTGTTGCGCCAGACGTTGCCGCTGGTGTCGCGGGAGACGAGGTCCGGGCGGCCGTCGTCCGTGATGTCGCCGAGACCGACGACGGCGTTGTAGCTGCCGCCCCAGTTCGCGAACACCTTCGCGCGGGCGGCGAAGGTGCCGTCGCCCTTGCCGTTGTAGCGCCACAGGGTGTTCGCGGTGTCCTGGGCGAGGAGGTCGGGCCTGCCGTCGCCCGTGATGTCGCCGACGCCGACGATCTTCTTGTAGCCCTTCCAGTTGTCGTAGAGCTTGACGCGGGCCGCCAGCTTGCCGGTGCTGGTGCCCTTGTAGAGGTAGACCGTGCCGGTGGAGGCATGGCGGGCGATCAGGTCCGGGCGGCCGTCACCGCTGATGTCACCCGGCGAGGTCAGCACGTTGTACTGCGTCCAGCCGCTGGTCGCGAGGGTCGTGTACGACGTCGACGGCTTGACCGCGGCATTGCAGCCCGGCTTGTACAGGCGCAGCGCGCCGCTGCTGTACCGCACGAGGACGTCGTTGCAGCGGTCGCCGCTCAGGTCGCCGAAGGGGACGGCCGTGATGGTGGTCGCCCAACCGGTGCCGGTGTACTTGTCGCCGAACTTGCCCGTGCCGGTGCCGCTGTGGAAGGTCAGGCCGCCGGAGGAGTTCAGGGTGAGCAGGTCGCCGCGGCCGTCGGGGCCGTCGGGGCTGACGAAGTCGCGGCGGACCGGCGCTCCGCGCTGGAGGAAGGCCTCGCCGGTGGTGACCGTGTTCTCCGTGGCGGCGGCGAGGCCGGTCGCCTTCAGGGTCCACTTGAACCAGCCGTTGGGGAAGTAACTCCCGTCGGCCGTCTTGCCGTTCCAGGACACCGACAGCCGGTCCGGGGTCGCGCCGCCGGTGAGCGTGCGGGTGGCCTTGCCGGTCGCGCCGCTCTGCACGGAGGTGAGGGTGAGCGACCAGGAGGTGACCGGGCGGGACAGCACCCAGTCCGCCTCGAAGGGCACGTTCGGGGCCGCGTAGCTGCCGGCCGACGTCTCGAAGGCCGTCACGGCGGACGGCGCGATGCCGGTGGTCGTGACGTGGGTGCGCTCGTAGTCGTCGAACCAGGCGACCAGGCCGGTGTACTCGTCGACCGTCCAGCGATAACGGCGGTCCGCCGTCAGGCCGTTGGCCGCCAGGTCGGAGGCGATCACCCGGGTGCTCCCGGTGGCCGACTCGGTGAGGACCAGGGTGTGGGCGGCGTGGTCGTGGCGGACGGTGAAGCCGTCGCCGAGCAGCACGTCACCGGGGGCGACCGCCCTCGACGTACCGGCCTTGGCGTCGTACACCCCGGCCGAGTCCGTCCCGCAGGCCCAGTACACCCAGCGGCCCGCCGCCTGCAGTTCGCTCGGCACACAGGCCAGGCCCGGCACGGTCACCGTGGAGAGCGTCTTCGCCAGCGGGATGCTGTACGAGGTGAGCTTGCCGGCGGTGGTGGTGGCGCTCCAGAGGGTCGAGCCGTTCAGGGCGGCTGCGCGGACGGTCCGCTTCAGCTTCTGGCCCTGGCCGAACTCGCCCACGTACTGCGCCGGGGTGGTGCCGCCGGAGTTGTAGACGGCGTAGTCGTCGGAGACGTCCACGATCGCGCCGCCCCTGCCGCCGAAGTCCAGGTAGTGGCCGCCGATGGCCTTGAGTCGGTCGTCGCCGAGCCCTTCGCCCTCGTCGGTGCCGCCGTTCGTGTCCAGGTAGACGTCCTCGGCGGAGAGGTTGCCCCACAGCGCCGCACAGCTGGTGCCCGCGTACGGGCAGACCGGTTCGTACATCGAGCCGCTCGCCGTGGCGGCGGACGCCGTCAGGGCGGTGGAGCCGTCGGTGGTGAGGGTGCGTACCGAAGTGGTGTCCGTGGTGGTACTGGCCGGGTCGTCCTCGGCGACGCGCAGGCTGCCGCGGCTGAGCGCGATGCCCGTCTTGGCGTTCTCCACCGCCGGGGCCTGCCGGACCTTCTCCAGCTTCAACGTGCCGTCCTCGGCCTGGCCGACCCGCTGCACCCACCAGTCGGTGGCGTCGGTGCCGCCCGTGACGAGGGCGCCGCCGTCACCGGTCTCCAGCGCGTACTCGCCGGCGCTCGTCAGCAGGGTCTGCTGCACCGAGGGGTCGGTGACGCTGACCGCGAGCAGCTTGGAGCCGAGCTCACGGGAGGACAGCGGCAGCAGCAGCCAGTCGCCGACCAGGACCGGGTCACCGTCGAGCGCGCCGGGGTGCGCGGGCAGCTTGACGAGCTGCTCGGCGGCGCTGAGGTCGGCGCGGGACTTCAGGTGCAGCTCGGCGGTGCCCTCCTGGTACCAGCCGATGCGGTCCTCGCTCATCACGTAGTGCGAGGCGTAGGTGGCGTCGGCGAACACATCGGTGTTCACGGCCGAGGTGACGTCGATGTAGCCGATCCTGCTGGTGTCGACCGACCAGAGCACGCCCGAGGAGTCCGCGGCGAGGACGTCGTCGCCCCCCACGGCCGTCGGGTCACCGGTCACCTTGCGGGCCTGCCACTCGCCGTCGACCTTGTCGATCAGGGAGAAGCTGGTGACGACCGTGTCCCCGGCCAGGGCCCGGTAGTAGCCGTGCGTGGTGGAGCCGGGCCAGCTCAGGTTCCTGGCCGTGCCCGTGGCCGGGTCCCAGAGGGTGACGGTCGAGGACGTCACCGACGACGACGGCAGGGCGACCAGGTCGCCGTCCGACCCGTACCAGGCCGGACGGCACTCGGAGTCGATGTAGTAGCAGGTCGAGGACGGGGCGTAGACGCTGCCGTCGGCCTTCTCGACGGTGACGGTCCGACCCGTCGCGTAGTCGGTCCACTGCATTCCGGCCCTGCCGGTCTGCCGGTGCAGGAAGCCGCTGTCGCCGGCCACGTAGGGGCGGTCGGCGCGCGGCGTGGTGGTGCTGGGGTCGGCCAGCGTGATCGCGGTGGTGGCGGCTTCGGCCGCTTCCGCGGAGCCGCCACCCTCCGACAGGACTACGACGGACGCGGCCGCGACGGCGAGCGCGAGCGAGGAGACGGCGGCGGTCAGCCCGCCCCGTCTCGGGGCGTGTCTGCCCACGTGGTGTTCCCTCCCCTACGAGGGCCCGTGCCCTCGCACAAGTGGCCGGATCTTATCAGGGGTTTATGCCGGGCAGTGGGCGCGTTCGCGCAGGTGAAGGAGGTGGGGCGGGGCGGCCTTCAGGGGATCGTCACTCCCCGTCCGCCGGCGGCCTGAGTGCCTCCTCCTCCAACAGCCGCTCCGCGATGTCGTCCGCCCACGCCAGCGTCCACCGGCGGAGCACCGGCACCGACTCCGGGTCCAGGCCGCCCGCGACGAACTCCCGGTCGTCCCACAGCTCCGTGGCCTCCAGGCGGGACTGGAGGTCCGCCAGGTCGAACTCGTCCCAGGCGTGGCGGCGGCCCAGTTCCTCCAGGTCGGGGTAGCTCCAGTGGGCCGCGGCCAGATAGACGTCCGCGAGGTCGCGCACGGCGCCGCGGTCGCTCAGGGCCCGGACCTTCGTGCCGATGAGGTCCTCCAGGGACAGGGCCGGGCCGAGGCCGGTCGGTGCCGCGGGCCGCCAGAAGGTCTCCTTCAGCAGGTCCACGGCGCGCTCCGCACCCGTGTCGGGGTCCGTGACGAGCAGCCGGGCGGAGAGCGGGTCGGCGTCCAGGGGGCGCACCCGCCAGCCGCGTTCCGTCAGCCCGTAGCGGACCATCGCCGCGATCTGGTCCATGGGCTCGGGGTGTTCGGTCGCCAGCTCCAGCGACCACACGTGCCGGGCGGTCAGACCGTGCGCCCGCACGGCGCAGTCGCCGGCCAGGACGAGTGGGTAGCGGGCGCCGACGGCGAGGACGTCGGACAGGAGGTCGCGGTGCGGGGGCAGCATGGTGGCCCCGATTATCGCGGTCAGGTCCGGGATGGACGTGCCGCCGACATGCCGCCCTTCGGCGTACCCGAAAGACGCGTGGCCCTCGCCGTCACACTCTCCCGCCGCCCGGCGTCAGTCCTGTGACAGGGACGGATGACGCGGACACCGTCGCTCCGCCGCCCCACCGCCCGTCGCACCCGATTTCACTCTCCACGCACCGAGGAGCCCGCCATGAACGTCGCCCACATCGTCGTCACCGCCCTGGCCGCCGCGATGGCCGGATTCTCGGCCACCGTGCTGCTGATGCGCGCCGAGTGGATCGTGCGGGCGCTCACCGACTACCGGGTGCCCAGCTCGTGGTGGACCTGGCTCGGGCTGGCCAAGGGCGCGGGCGCCGTGGGCCTGCTGGTCGGCCTCTTCGTGCCGGTGATCGGGGTGCTGGCCGGGATCGGGCTGGTCCTCTACTTCGCCGGGGCCGCCGTGACCGTGGCCAGGGCCCGCTGGTACGCACACATCCCGTACCCGCTCGTCTACGCCGCCCCCGTCGTCGGCGCCCTGGCGCTCGGCCTCGCCGCCTGACATCGGGGCGAGGCGAGGCCCTGCTTCTCTACTTCCCGGCTTCCTGCTTCCCGGCTTCCCTACTTCGCCACGAACTGCGTGAGGATCGCCTGCACCTCGTAGATGTCGACGCCCTTGGTGAACGTCTTCTGGATCGGCGTCGCCGACCCCGAGAGCCAGATCTTCAGCTCGGCGTCCAGGTCGAAGGTGCCGGCGGTCTCGACCGCGAAGTGCGTGATGCTGCGGTACGGGATGGAGTGGTACTCCACCTTCTTGCCGGTGATGCCCTGCTTGTCGACCAGGATCAGCCGGCGGTCGGTGAACAGGATGGTGTCCCGTATCAGCAGGTACGCCGCGTGCACCTGCTCCCCGTGCCCCAGCAGCCGCGCGTAGTCCTGCTGTGCCTGCCCCTGGTCGATGGTGTGCGCGTTCCCGAAGAGTGCCATGAATGGATCCCCCCACTTGATGGCGTTGCGTGATCTTCGCAATGTACAGCGCCACGGGGGCGTCCAGGCATAGAGGCCCAAACGATCAGGTGTCGTACGAACCGTCCCAGGGCGCACCGAAGCCCAGGTGGTCCGGATACAGCTCGGCCCACGCCTCACCGTCGTCCTCCCCGGTCACCAGGCCGAACAGGACCCCGTCGAAGGTGAGTTGGAAGGGACGGATCGCGATGTCCGTGTACGTACGGCGGGGGAGACTGCGCAGCAGGGTCGCGAGGTGGGCGCGGGCGCGGGCGAGCACCGAGTCGGGGCCCTGCGGGGCGCGCTGCTGCTCGGCCCAGGTGCCCGCGCACCAGATCTCCGAGTCGCGGTACCTGCCCTCGGAGTCGAAGGTGTGCAGGACCGAATAGAGGCGTTTGTGCTCTTCCCAGCCGGTGTCGAGGTCGAACCCCTTGGGGAAGGCGTAGATGACCGACCCCATGAACTGCCCGTCTGCGTAACAGCCGATCGCCTCGGTCCGGCCGTGCGGCTCGTAGGCGATCGGGATGACCTCAGGGACTGCCATGGCGGAAACCATACGGTCGTGAAGGGGGACATGGTGGCGGTGGGGGGCGATCGATGCCAACCCAATGGGCAACATCCCCGTGATGTCCGCGACTTGAGCACCGGTCAGCCAAAAAATCCACGGCAACCTTTCCGATCTCCGCGACCACGAAGGAATCGGAAGCCCGCTCACGCGGGCCCGCTCGCCGGCGCGCGAGCCTCACCGAAGCACATACGTAAGGACTCATTCGTGGCATCCGCTTCCCCCCGCCCCACCCACCGCCGTTCCCTCCGCAAGCGCCGCACCGTCATCGTCACCGCCGCCGTCCTGGCCGCCGGTACCGGTGCCGGTGTCTTAGTGCTGAACGCGAACGCCGGTCCGGTCGACCTGTACCACCAGTCCCTGCCCGCGAAGGACGGCTGGGCGGCCTCGGGCTCCGGTACGACGGGCGGCGCGAAGGCCGACTCCGCGCATGTGTTCACCGTCAGCACCCGGGCGCAGCTCGTGAAGGCGCTCGGGTCGGTCTCCGACACCACGCCCCGGATCATCAAGGTCAAGGGCACCATCGACGCCAACACCAGCGACGCCGGCAAGAAGCTGACCTGCGCCGACTACGCCGCCGGCACCGGCTACTCGCTCTCCGCCTACCTCAAGGCATACGACCCGGCGACCTACGGCAAGAAGGCGCCGTCCGGGACGCAGGAGAACGCCCGCAAGACCGCCGCGGACAAGCAGAAGAAGAACATCGTCTTCCGGGTGCCCGCCAACACCACCATCGTGGGCGTCCCGGGCACGAACGCCGGCATCAAGGGCGGCAGCCTCCAGGTGCAGAACGTGAAGAACGTCATCGTCCGCAACCTCACCTTCGCCGACACCCAGGACTGCTTCCCGCAGTGGGACCCGACCGACGGCTCGTCCGGCGAGTGGAACTCAAACTACGACTCCGTCACCCTGCGCGGCGCGACCAACGTCTGGGCCGACCACAACACGTTCACGGACGCGCCGACCTTCGACAGCTCCGAGAAGTCGTACTTCGGCCGCAAGTACCAGGCCCACGACGGCGCCCTCGACATCACCAACGGCTCCGACCTGGTGACCGTCGAGCGCAACGTGTTCAGCAACCACGACAAGACGATGCTGATCGGCAGCAGCGACACCGACAGCACCGGCAAGCTGCGCGTCACCATCCACCACAACGTGTGGAAGGGGATCGTGCAGCGCGCGCCGCTGGCCCGGATCGGCCAGATCCACCTCTACAACAACGTCTACGACACGGCCACGCTCAACGGCTACGCCCCGAAGTACAGCATCGACTCCCGCGCCAAGGCCCAGGTCGTCGCCGAGCACAACGCCTGGAAACTCCCGTCCGGCGCCAAGCCCGCCAAGCTGCTCAGCGGCGACGGCACCGGCTCGATCGCCGGCGGCGGCAACCTCGTCAACGGCACGACGACCGACCTCGTGGCCGCCTACAACGCCGCGAGCTCGAAGAAGATCAAGACGACGGTGAACTGGAAGCCGACGCTCACTGCGGGGCTCCAGACGTCGGCGAGGAACCTGGCGGCGGAGCTGGCGACCACCGCGGGGGCCGGCGTCCTCAAGTGACCGGGGAGGCACACGGGGCAGGGCCCGGGAAAGTTCCTTCCCGGGCCCTGCCCTGCCGTACTGCCCCGTGCGTTACTACGCCGTCGGCTTCTCCTCCAGGCGCGGGAAGAGGACAGCGCCCTTCGTGACCGTGGTACCGGCCGGGAGTCCGCCCCAGTCGCCGGCCTCCTGGACCTTCTGGTCCGCGAGGGAGCCGAGGGACGACTCCGCGCCCAGGGAGTCCCAGAGCTTCTGGGAGGTCTCCGGCATGACCGGGTTCAACAGGACCGCGACGGCACGCAGGGACTCCGCGGCGGTGTAGAGGATGGTCGCGAGCCGGGCGCGGCCCTGCTCGCTGTCGTCCTTGGCGACCTTCCAGGGCTCCTGCTCGGTGATGTAGCCGTTGACCTGCTTGACGAAGTCGAAGACCGCCAGGATGCCGCCCTGGAAGTCCAGCTCCTCACCGATCTTCCGGTCGGCCTCCGCGACCGCCTTGGCCAGACCGTCGTGGATCGCCTTCTCGGCGTCGCCGTCGGCCGCCGAAGCCGGCAGCTCGCCGCCGAAGTACTTGCCGACCATGGCCGCCACGCGGGAGGCGAGATTGCCGTAGTCGTTCGCCAGCTCGCTGGTGTAGCGGGCGGAGAAGTCCTCCCAGGAGAACGAGCCGTCCTGGCCGAAGGCGATCGCGCGCAGGAAGTACCAGCGGTACGCGTCCACGCCGAAATGCGAGGTCAGGTCCTGCGGCTTGATGCCGGTCAGGTTGGACTTGCTCATCTTCTCGCCGCCGACCATCAGCCAGCCGTTGGCCGCGATCCTGCCCGGCAGCGGGAGGCCGTTCGCCATCAGCATGGCCGGCCAGATGATCGCGTGGAAGCGGAGGATGTCCTTGCCGACGAGGTGGACGTCCGCGGGGAAGGTCGACTCGAACTTCTCCGGGTTCTCGTTGTAGCCGACCGCCGTGGCGTAGTTCAGCAGCGCGTCGATCCAGACGTAGATGACGTGCTTGTCGTCCCACGGGATCGGAATGCCCCAGTCGAACGTCGAGCGGGAGATGGAGAGATCCTGAAGCCCCTGCTTCACGAAGTTCACGACCTCGTTGCGCGCGGACTCGGGCTGGATGAAGTCCGGGTTGGCCTCGTAGTGGGCGAGCAGCTTGTCGGTGTACTCGCTCAGCTTGAAGAAGTAGTTCTCCTCCTGGAGGAGTTCCACTGGCTTCTTGTGGATCGGGCACAGCTTCTGACCCGCGTACTCGCCCTCGCCGTCGAGGAGCTCACCGGGGAGCTTGTACTCCTCGCAGCCGACGCAGTACGGGCCCTCGTAGCTGCTCTTGTAGATCTCGTTCTTGTCGTACAGGTCCTGGACGAACTCCTGCACACGGTCGGTGTGCCGCTTCTGCGTGGTGCGGATGAAGTCGTCGTTCGCGATCTCCAGGTGCTCCCAGAGGGGCTTCCATGCCTCCTCCACGAGCTTGTCGCACCACTCCTGCGGAGACACTCCGTTGGCGTTCGCGGTGCGCATGATCTTCTGACCGTGCTCGTCCGTGCCGGTGAGGTACCACACCTTCTCGCCACGCTGACGGTGCCAGCGGGAGAGCACGTCGCCTGCGACGGTCGTATAGGCGTGGCCCAGGTGAGGAGCGTCGTTGACGTAATAAATGGGGGTGGTGACGTAGAACGCCTTTCCACCCTGCTTCTCGGATCCAGTGGCCGCCATGGTCGAAATCCTACTGGTCCCGTGAAGATCGACTCACACGCGTTTCGGGGGGTGGACCGCCGTCCACCCCCCGGGCGTCGCTGTTTACGGACGCCAGTTCGCCAGGATGCCCTCGTAGACCTCCGCGTCCGTGAGCTCCTTCGGGGTCTCGCCGGCCAGGAAGTGGGACGTGTTGGCCAGCTTCAGCTTGCGGAGGTAGTCGAAGGCCTTGTTCTCCGGGTCACCGAAGGCGACGAAGGAGAAGAAGACGGTGGGGTGCTTCTTCGCCGCGTCGGTCAGGGCCTGGGTGGCGGGGGTCTTCGCGTCGGGGGCGCCGTCGGTCTGGAAGACGACCAGGGCGGGGGTGCCGGGTGCTTCCTTGGCGTGGTGGGCGAGGACGTCCTCCACGGCGACGTGGTAGCTGGTACGTCCCATGCGGCCGAGGCCCGCGTGCAGGTCGTCGATCTTGTTCTCGTGGTCGGGGAGGGTGAGCTCGCCGGTGCCGTCCACCTCCGTGGAGAAGAAGGTGACGTGGACCTTGGTGGACTCGGGGTCCAGGTGGGCGGCGAGGGCGAGGGTCTGCTCGGCGAGGGCCTGGGCGGAGCCGTCCTTGTAGTACGGGCGCATGCTCGCGGAGCGGTCGAGGACGAGGTAGACCTTGGCTCGGGTGGTGGCGAGGTCGAGCTTGGTGAGGGTCGTGCCGGCGGAGTTGTAGGCGGTGAGGAGGCCCGCGGGGAGGTGGGGGGCCGTGGGCTTGGCCTCGCCTTCGACCGCGGGGGTGACCGTGGCCGGGGAGGCCTCGGCTTCGCCTTCGGCCTCCGGGTTCCCACTCGCACCACCCGTGCTGCTTTCGTCGTCGGCTGCGAGTGGCCCCTGTGGGGCTTCCCCACCGTCGGCGGCCGCGGGCTCGTGGGGGGCGGTCTCCTCGTCCACGGGCTCGGGCGTGACCTCGGCGGCCGGCTCGGCAACGGGCTCGGGCTCCGGCGTCGCTTCGGGGGCGACCTCGGCGACCGGCTCCGGTGCCGCTTCCGCAGCCGCGGCAACCGGGGTGGTCTCCTCGGTGACGGGCGCCTCCGCGGCAGGCTCGGCGGCAGCCGACTCGGCCTCGACCTCGGCGGCGGGCTCCTCGGCAGTCGGCTCCTCTACGACCGGCTCCTCGACCGCCGGCGTCTCCGCGACAGGCTCGTCAGCCGCCGGTTCCTCGGCGACCGGTACCTCCGCCTCGGCCTCCTCGACCACCGCCGTCTCCGCCACCGGCGCTTCCGTCACGGGCTCGTCGGCCACCGGAGCTTCCGTCGCGGGCTCCTCGACCGCAGGCTCCTCAGCCACCGAGGCTTCCGTCGCCGCCGTCTCCGTCACGGGCTCCTCGGCCACCGGCGCTTCCGTCGCGGGCTCCTCGACCGCAGGCTCCTCAGCCACCGGAGCTTCCGTCACCGGAGCTTCCTCCGTCGCCTTCGCCACCGCATCCGGCTCCGGCTCCGGCTCCGCCGCCTTCGGCACCGTGACGTTGTCGAACGCGGCCGAGACCAGCTCGTGTTCTCCGTCCTCCGCCTGTTCGGTTCCGTCGGACTTGTCGAGCTTGTCGGCGTTGTCGGCCTGCGGGGCCGGCTCCGGCCTCGTCGTCTCTTCCGGTACCCGCGGCTCCGGCACCTGCGCGGTGGCCGTCGGCTGCGGTTCCGGGGACGGGGACGGGACTGTGACCTGCGGTTCCGGCGCGGGAGTCGCACCCTCTGCTTCGGCGGTACGCCCCTTGCGTGACCGGCCGAACGCGTTCCGCAGGAGAGTGAGAATGCCCATGTGCGCAACCCTTCGCGTGAGTTGATGCCCGTAGATCCCTGGCCAGGACGGACACGTAAGGTTAGCGGCCCCGGGTGGTGATCTTGGGGAGGGGCTGTCACGGGAAGGCGTCTTCGTCAAGGTCCCCGTCGCGCCAGGTGAATCCCTCGCCCTTTCCACGCGTGATCGTTTGCAGTCGCGTAAGGAAGGTGGCCATCACGTGACGCGCGGGCAATTACTTCGTCAAGCGCGATCAGTAATTCTCGATCATGTGGTTTGGGGTGCGGTGGGTGATTTTCCGGAGTTCCTTTTGGGGTGAGTGAGGCAGGAAAACGGTAAAGGTGCGACCAAAGGGGCGATTTGTGTCTACTGGTGGAAGGTTGACGCCTATTTGCTCGATCGCTGACGCTCATGACTCGTTCGGTCTGGGAGCGTTCCCGCTGGTCTCAGGACTCAGCTGTGCGGGCGCCCGACCGCCACCTCCCGTATTGGAGAGAGGGCATGAGTGCCAGCGTCTTGGTCGGGCGCGTACCCGGAAGAAGTCGTGCGAAGCTGACCCTCTCCGTCGCCCTTACGGTCCTCTGTGCGATCGTCCTGACCCTGCTCGGGCCGTTCGGAGTGGGTGGACGACGCGTCCACCCGGCCGTACCCGACCATCCGCGACACCGAGACCGGCAACACCTACGACTTCAGCACGCTCAGCCACGCCGCGGTGGTCCTCGCCCTGGTTCTCCTGTGGACGAAGTCCTGACGGGCGCGCGACGCCTTTGGTCCTTGGGCCTCCTTTGCGTCCCGCGGAGGGCCCTGCCCGCGGTGTGCGCCGCGGGCAGGGCCTCAACTGTCGTACGGATACCTCTAGTTCACCTTCAGTTCACCCGACGGCCCCGCTCCCGCACAAACGTGCCCCTACCGTCCCCCACGCTGCACTAAAGGGGAAGCAAGGGGAGAACAAAACACCATGCGCATTCCGTTGCCGATCGTCCGAACGAACAGTGATTCGCACTCTGCTGGGCGATCCGCCCTGACCTGCCGGTTCCGGTGTGGTGACGCCTGTTTCCACGAGGTGCCCAACACCACCACGAACCCGTACGTCGGTGACGTCATCGCCGAAGCCGTCAGCCGCCGTACGACGCTGCGCGCCGCCGCCGTCGTCACCGCGGCCGCCGCCGTGAGCGGCACCGTCACCGTGGCCGCGCCGCAGGCGGACGCCGCCGAGGCCGCCGCCGTGGGTGAGAAGACCGGCGGTACCTTCTCGCGCGGTGCCCGTGGCCTGCGCTTCAGCCCCGTCGCGCCGAACACCGCCGACACCGTGACCATCCCGGGCGGCTACGCGCAGAACATCGTCATCCGCTGGGGCGAGCCCATCCTGCGCGGCGCCCCCGCCTTCGACCCGGAGAACCAGACCGGCGAGGCCCAGGCCAAGCAGTTCGGGTACAACAACGACTTCCTTGCTCTCCTTCCGCTGCCGGGTGAGCGCAACCGGCAGATCCTCGTCGCCAATCACGAGTACACCGACGAAGTGCTCATGTTCCGTGGCTACGACGCCGCCAACCCGACGAAGCAGCAGGTCGAGGTCGCCTGGGCCGCGCACGGGCTCTCCGCCGTCGTCGTCGAGGGGGACCGGCGCAGCGGGAAGCTCACCGCCGTGCCGCGGCACCCGCTCAACCGGCGTGTGACCGCCACCACCGAGTTCAAGGTCACCGGGCCCGCCGCCGGCTCCGACCTGCTGAAGACCTCCGCCGACCCGACCGGCACCAAGGTCCTCGGCACGCTCAACAACTGCTCCGGCGGCGTCACCCCGTGGGGCACCACGCTGCACGGCGAGGAGAACTTCAACCAGTACTTCGCCAACGCCACCCGCGCGACCGACAAGCGGTACGGCCTCGGCACCGGCGCGAGCGAGCGCAAGTGGGAGCGGTTCGACAAGCGGTTCGACGTCGCCCAGGAGCCGAACGAGTCGCACCGGTTCGGGTTCGTCGTCGAGCTCGACCCGTACGACCCCACCTCCAAGCCGCGCAAGCGCACCGCACTCGGGCGCTTCAAGCACGAGGGGGCCACGGTTCGGCTGACCGAGGACGGGCGCCCCGTCGTCTACTCCGGTGACGACGAGCGCTTCGACTACTTCTACAAGTTCATCGGCAGCAAGCGGATGAAGAAGGGCCAGTCACGGGCCGTGCGGGAGCACAACCTCTCGCTGCTCGACGAGGGGACGCTCTACGTCGCCAAGCTCACCGGTGACTCGCCCGCCATCGAGATCGACGGCACCGGCAAGCTTCCGGCCGACGGCGAGTTCGACGGCAGCGGTGAGTGGATCCCGTTGGCCACCGCCACCGCCGACGGTGCCGTCTCGCACGTCGAGGGCATGACCGCCGACGAGGTCTTCGTCTTCACGCGGCTCGCCGGTGACAAGGTCGGCGCCACCAAGATGGACCGGCCCGAGGACATCGAGCCCAACCCGCACACCGGCAAGGTGTACGTCGCCCTCACCAACAACACCAACCGCGGTGTCGGGTCGAACGCCAAGGCCGACGAGGCCAACCCGCGCAACGCCAACAAGCACGGCCAGGTCCTGGAGCTGACCGAGCGCTGGAACCGCGCCGACAGCAAGAAGTTCGCCTGGACGCTGTTCCTGGTGGCGGGCGACCCGGAGGACCCGGCCACCTACTTCGCCGGGTTCCCGAAGGAGGACGTCTCCCCGATCTCCTGCCCGGACAACGTCGCCTTCGACTCGTACGGCAACCTGTGGATCTCCACCGACGGCAACCAGCTCGGCTCGCACGACGGCCTCTTCGGGGTCGCTACGCGCGGTGAACGGCGTGGTGAGCTCAAGCAGTTCCTCACCGTGCCCAAGGGCGCGGAGACCTGCGGACCGCTCATCCAGGACCGCCGGGTGCTCGTCGCCGTGCAGCACCCGGGCGAGATCGACGGCGCGACGGCCGAGAAGCCGCTGAGCGCCTGGCCGGACGGGGCGGGGAAGATCAACCGGCCGGCGGTCGTGGCGGTCTGGCGCAAGGACGGCTGCGACATCGGCGTCTGACCCCACGGACACCGGTCACGGGAGTGCTGGGACCGGCGGTTGCCGCTCGCCGTCGTGTTCCAGCCATTCCCGGTACGCCGGTGCCTGCCGCGCCGCCTCCCAGTACGCCTCCTCCAGCGCGGGGTAGACGCCGTCCAGGTCCGTCCCCGTACGGGCCGCGAGGAGCAGCCGTACGCCGAGCGGGTCGCCGCACAGGCGCCGTACCGCCATGGTGGGGCTGTCGGCGTGGGTCGGCTGGCAGACGGCGACCACCTCACCGGTGGCGACCAGGGCGTCGGCCGTGTAGTAGTCGCCGTGCAGGACCTGGGGGCTGACCCCGGCCGCGCGGAACATCCGCTGCACGGCGTCCCACTCGCCGTCCACCGTCGGGTCGACCATCCAGCGGTCGTCGGCCAGGTCGAAGAGGGTGACCTCCGCCTTCGCCGCGGCCGGGTGGTCGGTCGGCAGAGACACGAACTGCGGCTCCCGCTCCATCAACACGCGTAGCCGGAGTTCGGACGGGATGCGCAGGGGGGAGCCCTCCACCTCGTGCACGAAGGCGACGTCCAGCTGGCCGTCGGCGACCATGCGGAGCAGGGCGTTCGGGGAGACGTTCATATGGAGGGTCGGGTCCTGGCCGTGGCCGCGCAGCCGGCGCAGCCAGCCCGCGAGGGCCTTGCTCGCCGTCGAACCGACCCGCAGCTCCGGACCGCCCATCGCGGCCGCCCGCGCCTCGGCGACCAGGGCACGCATATCGGCCACCAGCGGGCGGGCGCGGCTGAGGACCAGACGGCCCAGCGGGGTGGGACGGCAGCCGGATCTCGCGCGCACGAACAGCGCGCCGCCCAGTTCCTGCTCGATCCGCCGCAGTTGCGTGCTGAGCGATGGCTGGGCGACGCCCAGCTGGCGGGCGGCCCGGTGCAGACTGCCGGTGTCGGCTATGGCGCACAGCGCGCGGAGGTGTCTGACCTCAAGGTCCATGCCCTCGGAGACTAAAGCGGAACAACGGGTTTCACCAGCCGCACAAATCCCCCCGGACCCCTGCCAATTGGGACCCCGATAGGGCCGTGCTATCACCGATTGCCATCATCACAGCGGCCTCACAGGCGCCGACACTCGCCTTGACGACTCACCCCCCACCTAGGAGTCATCAATGCGTATGTCCAAGTCCCTGTCCGCCCGTACGGCGATGGCGGTCGGCCTCGGTGTCGCGGCCCTCGGTCTCGGTACGGCGGCTCCGGCGACGGCGGCCCCCGTCCACGCCGGATACGTCGCCAAGTCCGCTGAGTCCGACTCCAGTCGGGCGTTCTTCGAGGCGGTCCTGAAGTCCGTCGCCGAGAAGCGCGCCGCGAATCCGAGCGCCGCTGCCGTCACCGTCACCTACGACGCCTCCGCGGCGCCGACGTTCAGCGCGCAGATAGCCCGCAGCACCGAGATATGGAACGGTGCCGTGTCCAACGTCAAGCTCCAGCAGGGCTCGAACGCCGACTTCACCTACCGCGAGGGCAATGACTCACGCGGCTCCTATGCCTCGACCGACGGTCACGGCAACGGCTATATCTTCCTCGACTACCAGCAGAACAAGGAGTACGACTCGACTCGCGTCACCGCGCACGAGACGGGGCATGTGCTGGGGCTGCCGGACCACTACGAGGGGCCGTGCAGTGAGCTGATGTCGGGGGGCGGGCCTGGCCCGTCCTGCACGAATTCCGTCCCGGATGCGAACGAGAGGGCCCGCGTGGATCAGCTGTGGGCCAACGGGTTCGCTGCCGCGATGGACAAGGCGTTGGAGAAGGTCGGCCGATAGGTCTGCCCCGGTTCCACCCCCCACATGGCGCGGTCGCCCTCCTGCACGGGGCGGCCGCGCCGGCTTTTGGGGCGCCTGATAGCTCGGGTGGCTTGGCTCTGCGGGCGGCTGCCGGTTGGGTGTGGTTGATCGCGCAGTTCCCCGCGCCCCTGGGATGTTGCCGCCCAGGCAGCCCTAATGAGGCGAGGCGATTGCTCTTGCCGCTGCCACCTCCTGGCGCAGGGGCTCCAGGACGCTGCCTGATGGGCCGGTGAGGTCCGTGCGGACCTCGTACAGGGTCTCGGCCTTCCGGACTCCCTCCGCCAGCTCCCGCAGCTGGAGGGCTACCTGGGTCACCTCGGCTGCCGACGGGGGAGCTGAGCCGTGCTTCACGCTTACCCGGGCCGCTGTCGTCGCGTCGACGATGCGTTCCACGGCGACGACCAGGGGCCACCAGGCGGCGGCGCGGCGGCCGGTGGGCGGGGGTTCGGTCAGGGCGCGCTGGAACTCGGTGCGGATACCGGAGAGGTTGCGGTAGAGGCGGCGGCGCATGCGGGCGCGGGCCGGGGGGTCGACGGCGTCGGGGCCGAAGGCGCCCTCCACATAGCGGGCCGTGTCCTCCACCGCGTCCGCGAGCCGGTCGCCGACCCGGGTGTGCCAGCTCTCCGGCCAGAGGAGGTATCCGGCGATCAGGGCGATGGCGCAGCCCATCAGGGAGTCGACCAGGCGGGGCAGGAGCAGTGCGGTGCCCTGGCGGTTCAGGACGTCGGACAGGAGCAGGATCACCGGGGTGATGGCGGCCGTCTGGTAGCCGTAGCCGCGCGGGGTGAGGGCCGGGACGAGGGGGGCGAGGAGGAACAGCACCGGTACGTCCCACCAGCCGCGCGGCACCTCCGCGAGCACCGCCGCCGCGATCACCAGCCCGGCGACCGTGCCGAGGGCGCGCAGCAGGGCGCGGGAGAACACGGAGCCGAAGTCGGGCTTGAGGACGAAGGTGATGGTGAGGGCGACCCAGTAGGAGCGGGGGACCGGGATGATCGACACCAGGGTCTGGGCCAGCCCGATGCACAGGGCGAGGCGCAGGCCGTAGCGCCAGGAGGCGGCGGAGAGCGTCACGTTGCGCAGGGCGCGGGCGGCGCGGATGCTGAGCGCGGCCGGGCGGCCGAGGCGGTCGTCGATGCCGCGTGGGTCGACGTCCGGGGTGGTCACGACGTCGGCGGCGTGGCGCAGGGCGTGGTCGACCGCGCGGGCCGTCTCGGTGGCCGGGGTGGGGAGCTTCAGGGCGGTCGGGCCGGTGGAGCCGGTCTCCACGGCGTCGGCGAGATGCCGTACGGCCTGTGGGACCTCGGGCGGGAGGGGGTGGCCGCTGAGGCGGGCGGCGGGGGCCGCCTCCACGACCGGGGTGATGGCGTTCAACTGGGCCAGCAGGCGGGTGAGTTCGGGACTGCGGCCGTGATGGCGGGCGCGGTGCGCGAGGATGATGTCGTACGACTGGTTCAGGGACTGGGTGACGGCGTGCCGGGCGTCGTCGTACGCCAGGGTGCTGCCGGTGCCGCTCCCTCCTCCGGCCGCCAGCAGTTCGGCGACCTTGCGGTAGGTGTCCGCGACCGCCGCTCGCTCCGGCACCCCCGACCTGAGCGGCCAGGCGAGCAGCGCGAGGAGCAGGACGAGCAGGCCGCCGCCGGACATCAGCAGCGGTGCCAGCCACCAGTCGCCCGGCATCGGAAGGCCCGCGCCGACCACGCAGGTCAGCAGCAGGACCAGGCCCGCCGCGGAGGCGACCGCGCCGATCGTCGAGATCATCCCGGAGACCAGCGCGACGCCGGTGACGGCGGCGACGGCGGCCCAGCCGTGGCCGTACACCGCGGCACCGAGGGTGACGCCGACGGCGCCGAAGAGCTGGGGGATCGCGATGGTGGGGATGCGGACGCGGTAGGCGGCGGCGGTGTCGCTGATGACGCCGTTGAGGGCGCCCATCGAGGCGAGGGCGCCGTAGAAGGGGCGGTCGACGGCCAGTCCGATGGCCAGCGGGAGGGCGATCGCGATCGCGGCGCGGACCGCGGCGGGCCGGTTGACGGGGGCCGGCTGGGCCCGGAGGTTCCGCACCAGCCAGTCGGGAGGTGTGAGGCCGATGGGGAACTCGCGGGGCATGCGCCCATTATGAGCACCCCTGTTCAGCGCGTCGTCGGCCTCATCCGCGCTGGTGAAGCGTGACGTCGACGAGCAGGGCGCGGTGGTCGGTGCCCGCCAGGTCGAGGAAGCGGGCGGCGCGGGCGGAGAGGCCGGTGGAGAGGAGCACGTGGTCGATCTGCGCCCCGAAGGCCGGGGTGGTGTCGGCCGGCCAGCTGGGCGTGCGGTCGTGGCCGGTGAGCCGGGCGGCGTCGCGCAGGTCGGTGTCGAGGATGCGGCGGAAGGCGGCGTGGTCCTGGGAGGCGTTGAAGTCGCCGGCGACGATGAGGGGCGACCTCGTGTCCGCCACGGCGAAGTCCCGCAGCTCACCGAGTTCCCGGCGCCACAGGTCGACGTGTCCGGGCAGCGGCGGCATGGGGTGCGCGAGCTGGAGCCGTACGGCATGTCCGCGTACGTCGGCGACGGCGCCGGGCATGGCCATGGTGCCGGTGACTGTGTCGGCGGGTCCGGCGGGGTCGAGCGGGAAGCGGCTGAGGATCACCGATCCCGCGGAGCCCGCGGCCACCTGTGCCGCCCGGTGCGGATAGTCGGTGCCGAGGGCCTTCCTGAGCCTGGCGTCGCAGGTGTACTCGCACTCCTGGACGAACACGAGGTCCGGCTTCTCGCGACGGACGGCGGCGACGAGGGCGTCGGTCGCCTGTCCGAACTCGACGTTCGAGGTCAGCACCCGGAAGGAGACGAGCGGACGGCCGCCGGGCTGACCGGTCTTCCCGTACGGCTCGATGAACCACGCCAGCAGCCCGAGCAGGACGACGGCCCACACGACGCCGAACCACCAGCGCGCGTACAGGGCGAGCAGCAGCCCGAAGCCGGTCGGCACGAGCAGCCACGGCAGGAAGGCGAGGAACTGCGGGACGGGGGTGATGCCGTCGGTGTCGGCGACCCGGCAGCCGACGACCACGCCGACCCCCAGGAACAGCAGCCCGGCGGCCCATGCGCCAACCCGCCGCCCGGCCCGCCGCCCGGTCCTGCCGTCCGGGGGTGCCGTCCACTCGGCAGCCGCAGTGTCCAAGTCCCGGCCTTCCGCTCGTGAGTGGTGTCGTGGGTGGTCTCGTGGGTGGGATGCCCGAATCCTCCCTCAAAGACGGGGGTCGCGGGGCGAAGGTTGCGTCGGGTGGGACGGGTCCCGGGGATGCGCGCGCATGATGTGGCGCCGGTCATCGAGTGGGAGAGGGAGAATCGAGATGACGCAGTCATGATCACTCGGAGTGGGCTCGTCTGTTTCTGGATCGGCACACTGCTGATCCTGAGCTGCACGACGGCGTCGCTGTGGGTGTCCGGGACGCAGCTCGGCCGGTACCCGACCTGGCAGGTGGCTGCCGGCTTCGGCGCCGGCTCCCTGGTCCTGTGCCTGGTCCTGCTGGCGAACAGGTATCGAGGCCAACGACAACTCCTGGCGGGAGTGTGGCAGTCGATATCCCTCATCGATGTCACCGTCATGCTCGCCCTGCTGGCCAACTGGGGTTTCGTCGCGCTTCGACTGACCGGGGAGGACGGCCGGGCCTGGCACGCGGTACCGATCGGCCTGTACTTCGTCGGCATCACGCTCATCTACATGCTGGGCGACTATCCGCCCGAGTGAGCACCCGTCAGTGAGCACCCGTCATCCGTCCACCGCCACCAGGAACTCCCCCAGCGCCTCGTTGAACTCCCCCGGCCGCTCCAGGTTCGGCATGTGTGCCGCCCCCTCGATGACCCGCAGTGTCGAGTCGGGGAGTGCGGCGTGCATCGCCTCCGCGTCCGACACGGGGGTGTAGGCGTCGTCGGCGCCGACGACGACCAGGGCGGGGACCGTGACCCTGGTCAGCAGGTCGCGGTAGTCGGGGCGTTCGGCGCGGCCGCGCAGGGCTGCCGCGGCGCCCTCGGGCGGTGTCGCCGTCATCATGCGGTGGACGTGGGCCTTGACCTGGGCGTCGGCGTACGGCGCGACCATCTTCTCCAGTACCTCGCCGGCGTATCCGCGCATGCCCTCGCGCAGCAGCCGGTCCGCCATGGCGCCCCGCGCCCGCTTGCCCTCCGCCGTCTCCGCCGCCGGGAAGGTGTCCGCGAGGACCAGGCCCCGGATGCGGCCGGGGAAGCGGGCGTAGCACTCCATGACGATCTGGCCGCCCATCGACAGGCCCGCCAGCACGAAGGTCTCCACCTTCAGGTCGTCCAGCAGGGCCTCGATGTCCCGGGCGAAGGCGGAGAGCGGGGTGACGCCGGGTACGACCGGGGAGGCGCCGTAGCCGCGCAGGTCGGGGGCGATGACGCGGCGGGTGGCGGAGAAGGTCTCGATCTGCGGGGCCCACATCGTGCGGTCGAAGGGGTGGCCGTGGACGAGGACAAGAGGGGTCGCGGCCGCAGCCGAAGCCGTATCGACGCCTTTGTCCTCGTATGCGAGGAAGGGGCTCATGTGGACGACCCTAGATCGGCCCAACTGCTCGGTGCAATAAGATCTTTGCCCTCGGTGCAATCCGGGGAAGCCGCGTCTGGGGGAGCTCGTGAACCGGATGGATGACTGATGGACGACTACCGGCGTCTCGCCGACCGCTTGGCCGACGACATCGCCGCCGGGCGGCTCAAGCCCGGTGAACGCCTGCCCCCGCAGCGGGCGTTCGCGCGGCGGCGCGGGATCGCCGGGTCCACGGCGGGGCGGGTGTACGCCGAACTCGTGCGGCGGGGCCTGGTCGTCGGCGAGGTCGGCCGCGGGACCTTCGTGCGGGCCGCGCCGGCGGGTACCGGGCGGGCGCTGGTCGAGGCCGCGACCGCGGCGCCGGTCAACCTGGAACTCAACTACCCCTCCGCGCCCGGCCAGTCGGAGCTCCTCGCCCCGGCTCTCGCCCCGCTGCTGCGTCCCGACGTCCTGACCGAGGCCCTGAGCCCGGCCGCGGCCACCGGCACACCCGAGGCCCGTCAGGCGGCGGCCGCCCTCCTCGCCACCCCGGGCTGGCGCCCCGTCCCCGACCGCGTCCTGTTCACCGGCAACGCCCGCCAGGCCGTCGCCGCCACCCTCGCCTCCCTGGTCCGGCCCGGCGGCCGGGTCGGCGTCGAGGCGCTGACGTACCCCGTGGTCAAGGAGATCGCCGCCCGGCTGGGCATCACCCTGGTGCCGCTGGCCACCGACGAGGAGGGCCCACGTCCGGAGTCCGTCGCCGCCGTCCACCGCACGGCGCCCCTGGCCGCGCTGTACCTCCAGCCGACCCTGCACAACCCGACGTCGGTGACGACCAGCCCCGAACGCAGACGTCAACTGGCATTCACGGCAAGTGACTTGAACATCCCGGTCGTGGAGGACCGCATCTGGTCCTTCCTCACGGACGACGACCCCCTCGCCGTCCACGCGCCCGGCCTCACCCATGTCGTCGACGGCCTCTCCAAGCGCGTCGCCCCCGGTCTCACCGTCGGCTTCGTCGTCGTACCGGAGGAGCGCGTCGAGGCGGTGGCGGCGGCCGTCCGGTCCGGCGGGTGGAGCGCGGGGCGGTTCGCGGTGGCGGCGGCCGTGCGGTGGGTCGAGGACGGGACGGTGGAGCGGCTGGTCACGGCGAAGCGGGCGGACGCGGCGCGTCGGCAGCGCATCGCCGAGGAGGAGTTGCGCGGGTTCACCGTCCGGTCCGACCCGCGCGCCTATCACGTCTGGTGGGAGCTGCCCGCCCCCTGGCGCGCGGACACCTTCACGGCAGCCGCGGCCGCGCGGGGCGTCGCGGTGACGCCGGGGCCCGCCTTCGCGGTCGATCCGAGCCGCACCCCGGACGCGGTCAGGCTCGGGCTCGGTTCGGTTCCCGGGCCGGATCTGCGGTGGGCGTTGCGCAGACTCGCCGGTGTTGTGCGAGGAGGTGCGCCAGGCGGCAGGTGAGGGCGACCGTCAGGCCGAGGACGATCAGGAGCCAGGACACGTTGCGCAGGGTCGCCGTCAGGGCGTCGTAGATCGCGCCCGCGGCCGGGCGGTGGGCCGGGTCCGGCAGGTCGGCCAGGGTGAGCCGGCGGCCGATCGCGACCGCGAGGAGCAGGAAGGCGCCGCCGAGGGCCGAGCCCAGGGCGGTCGCCGTGACCGCGCGGCGGCGGCAGGCGGCGACCGCGATGCCGGCGGAGGCGAGCACCGCCGCCGCGACGGGCAGCCAGAAGCCGGCGACTTCGAGCACCTCGTACCCCTTCCTGAGGCGGTGCACCTCATGGGCCGGGAGCAGCGCGACCTCGGTGTGCTCGACCGGGATGTGGTGCGCCAACGGGACGTGACTGTCGGTGAGCTGGCGCTTGATCTGCGCGGTGACCGGCGCGAGGTCGACGGTGACCGCGCGCTCCCGTCCGTCCTGAAGGGCACTCAGCACGGCGTCGTGCACCACCCGGTTGCCCGCTTCCCACGCCGTACGGAAGGCCTCGGTCCGGGTGAAGGAACGCACCGCGTCCTGCGCGAAGGGCCGCACGGTGTCCGGCTCGGGCGGCTCGGGTGACTCGGGGGACGTCGGCGACGCCGCGGACGCCTTCATCCGGTGGTCGATCTCCCGCATGATCCCGGCCCCGACCGTGTCCGCGACCGCGCCCTGCACGGCCGGATCGGCGGCGAGCGGCGCCATCGCGGTGATGTAGCGACCGGTGTCCGCCAGCCCGTACGTCACCCACGCCGCCAGCGCGCCGAACGGCACGAGGAGACACGACAGCGCGATCAGCGCTGCCGACAGGGCGTTCCGCAGCCGGGTGAGCACCCTTTCAGGCAAGGGGCACGGGGGTGTGGACGCCAGCCCCGTGCCTGCATACGGCCGCACGATTCCGCTCTCCGGTGGAGCGTTCACCCGAACGGGTGTCTCATGGATATGCGAGGTCCGCGGTCAGCCCCGCACCTCGGGTGGGTGGATGAAGGGGAACGGGCCGGCCCCGGCGCGCCATCGGCGGCCGGGGCCGACCCGTCTACCCACGTCCGTCCGTCAGGCGATACGGCGGCCCTGGGCGTCCTCGTGCGTGTAGTAGCGGTAGAACAGCACGACGAAGCAGACCGCGCCGATCGCGAGCCCCATGAGCGAGGACTTGAGGACCGACGCGTCGGTCTGGCTGTACAGGAACCCGAACGTGCCGCCCGCGAAGGTGCCCCACATGAGCGCGTGGACCTCGCGGATCACGCGTGCGGCGACGTACCGGACGGCGACGTAGAGCGCCATGAACGCGATCGCGGTGACGAAGCCGAAGAGCAGGTTCCAGCCCGTGATCTCGCCGCCGGAGCGCCGGTTCGCCGCGGCCCAGTAGCCGTAGACGAGCCCCATGACGACCGGTACGGCCACGCTCATCACGCGGTGCGTCCGCGCGCTGAACACATCGGGCAGGCCCCTCGTGCCGGCCGTGCCCGTTCGCGCCGTCCCCGTCCGTCCGCCGGGCGCGGGTGCCGCATGAGCCATGAGAGCACTCCTCTCTCCTCGCCCCGCCATCCAGGGCACACCTGAAGCGGGCCGCTGGCAAGTCGGTACCCGGATGCGGCTCGCTGATCGGCGTGTTTGGCTGAGGCCCATGAGGGCCGTCAGCGGCGGGGAGGCCGGCCCGCGGCGCGAGGGCGCCCGCCGGCCGGAGCTGCTGCGCGTACGCGGCCGCAGTGTCGCCTGGGTGCCGCCGCTGCTGCTGCTCGTCGGCATCGTGTCGGTCGACTTCAGGACCAGCAGCGACTTCCGGATCCTGTCCTGGATCGTGTTGGTGCCCGGTATCGCCGCCGCGATCTGCGGGGTGTGGGGGACGGCCGCGTTCGCGGTGCTCGCGCCCGCCACCTACCTCGCCGCGGACGCCGCCCTGCCGCACGAGTACCAGGCCGGCATCCCCGACCTCGTCCTCGCCGGCATCGGCGGCGTCCTCGCCACGCTGGCCTGCGTGGTCCGGGTACGCGGTGAGCAGCGCATGCTGCACATCCAGGACGTCGCCGAGACCATCCGCCGCACCGTGCTGCGCCCGCTGCCACCGGGCTGGGGCGGCCTGGAGCACGCGGCGGTGTATCTCGCCGCCGACAGCGAGGCCAGGGTCGGCGGCGACTTCTACGACATCCAGACCGGCCTGTACGGCACCCGCGTCATCCTCGGCGACGTCCAGGGCAAGGGGCTGGGGGCGGTGGAGGCGGCGGCCGCGCTGCTCGGCACGTTCCGCGAGGCCGGCTACCACGAGCCGGACCTGACGACGGTCGCCCAACGCCTGGAGGTGCGCATGCAACGGCACATCCGCATGCGCGAGGCCCTCGGCAGTGAGGACGGCGACCGGTTCGCCACCGCCGTGCTGCTCGGTTTCCCCGAGGACGAGCGGGAGGCGCTGGAGGCCGTGCTCCTCGGCCACGACTGCCCGCTCGTCGTCGGCCCCGACGGCGTACGGTCCCTGCCGCCCGGCCACGGTCTCCCCCTCGGCCTCGGCGAACTCGACCCCGCCGACGGCCCGCCGCCCGTGCACCGGGTGCCCCTCCGCCCCGGCGAGACCCTGCTCCTGACCACGGACGGCGTGACCGAGGCCCGCAACGGCGACGACGTCTTCTACCCGCTCGCCACCGAGGTCGCCGCCGCCGTCGGCGCCGACCCGGACCTCGCCCGGCCCCGGCGACTGGTCGCCTTCGTGCGGGACGGCACGTTGCGGCACTGCGACGGGCATCTGGCCGACGACACGACGGTGTTCGCGGTGCGGCGGAGGAGAACTGGTGTGGGGAATACGGACGGAATCGGGCGTAAAGAGTCCTGAGATCCCGCTTTGCAGCCGCAGCGGTTACGGTGCTGCCTACGTGATCGACGGGGGATGGGGAGGGACCGATGCCCGGAACCGTGCTGCTGCTGGCCGCCGCCCCGGCGGGCAAGGGCTGTCTGGTGGACGCCGCCTCCGTGCTCCCCGTCCTCGCCGCCGTGCCGCCGACGGTGCTGTCCGGCACGGACACGGCGAACGTCGTGGAACTCGCCGACCCCCTGGAACCGCAGGCCGTCCTCACCCGCCTGCGCGCCGCCGCGGCCTCCCCGGCCCCGCTCACCGTCTTCGTCACGGGCCAGCTCCACCTCGACCGCCGCCAGCACCTGCCCCACCTCGCGCTGGCCCGGACGACACCGTCGACCGTCCGCTACACCGGCTTTCCCTGGCACTGGTTCCGTGAGGAACTGCGCCTGCGCGCACCGGGTTCGACATCCCTCCTCCTCGACCTGCACGCCGACGCCGAGACCTGGCAGTGGCTGGGCGCGCACCCCCTCGACTCGGGGCGCAACAGCGCGGTCTACGGCCGCATCGCGCCGCCGCCGAGTCGCCGTACGGTGGCGGGCCCGGCGTATATGAAGGCCGTGGCGACGCTCCTCCGCAGCGGCCACCGGCCCCCTCTCGACCAGCTCCACCAGCAGGCCCTGACACGCATCTCCCGCGAGGGCGGTCTCGGCACCGACATAGTGCTGACGGCATACGCCCCGCCCCAGCTCCCCCACCGCCTGTGCTTGCCGGGCGAAACCGCTGTCCTTGGGGTCCCGGGCGAGGGCGG